>NZ_CP097267.1:4123636-5414205 GCF_028473605.1 Acidovorax sp. NCPPB 3576
CGGCGGCGTTCGGGCCTGTGCCCGACTTTCGGCGCGGGCCCCGCGCCAATGCCACGCTGGAAGGCCTGGCGCTGTCGCCGGACGGCCGCACAGCCTGGCTGGCGATGGAAACGGCCTGGATTCAGGACGGCCCGCGCCCCACGCCCGAGGCCCCGGGCGGGCCGCTGCGCATCACGGCGATGGATGTGGCCAGCGGCCAGCCCTGGCGGCAGATCGCCTATGTGCCGGACGCGGTGCCGCACGCCCGGCGCATCCCGTGGGGCCCGCAGCTGAACGGGGTGAGCGAGGTGCTCGCGGACGGGCCGCACCACCTGCTGGTGCTGGAGCGCAGCTACAGCGCAGGGGCGGGCTTTTCCGCGCGGCTGTACCGCATCGACACGCGCGCGGGCAGCGACACGCTGGCGCTGGACGCGCTGCAAATCCAGGGCACGGGCAGCAACCACACCGCGGTGCCGAAAACGCTGGTGGCCGACCTGGACCGGCTGGGCGCGGGCCCGCTGGACAACCTGGAGGGCATGGCCTGGGGCCCGCCGCTGCCCGGGGGCGGGCGGGTGATCGTGTTCGTGAGCGACGACAACTTCAACCCCGCGCAGGCCACGCAGTTCATCGCGGCGGAGTACCGGGGCCCGGCTGCGAGGCCATCGGTGCCTTGACCGCCAAAGGACCGCACGCGCGGCGTGGCGAACACGGGCGACAGCGGGGGCGAGCGCACGGCACCGAACGATCGGTGGGTGCAACGGGTGCGGCCCTGTCCCTGCGCGGCAGGGCATGGCCCGCGGCGACCCCGGGGCACTGCCGCGCGCGCCAGGGCAGCCGCCGCACTTCGGGTACAACCGGCGCATGAAAGTGAAGTCCTTCCAGGATCTCCAGCCGATGCGCCAGGCCCTGGCGGAGGCGGCCGAGCGCGAGGCGCGGCTGCAGCGCGAGTGGCTGGAGGCCGCGCGCCGCGCGCGCGCCGAGTTGATGCTGTTCGAGACGGCGGTGGGCCCGGTGCAGGCCCTGCGCGGGCAGCACGACCGGCGCTGGCACTTGCCAGAGCCGGTGGAGCCGCTGCCCGTGCAGCGCGAGCTGGACGAAGAGCGGGTGCTGATGGAGTCCATCAGCGACGAGTTCGACGTGACGACCCTGCTGGACGTGGACGACCAGATGAGCTACCGCCGCAGCGGCATCGGCCCGGAGGTGACGCGCCGCCTGCGCGCGGGCCACTGGAGCATCCAGCGGCAGCTGGACCTGCACGGCCTGCGCACCGACGAGGCCCGCGAAGCGTTGGGCGAGTTCATCCGCCTGGCGCACCGCACGGGCCTGCGCTGCGTGCGCGTGGTGCACGGCAAGGGCCTGGGCTCGCCCGGCAAGACGCCCGTGTTGAAGGGCCGCGTGCAAAGCTGGCTGGTGCAAAAGAAAGAGGTGCTGGCCTTCGTGCAGGCCCGCCCGGCCGAGGGCGGCGCGGGGGCGCTGGTGGTGCTGCTGCAGCCGGTGCAGCGGCATTGATTTTTCCGAGGAAGGACGGCGCCCTGCGTGGCACCGCCCGGGCTCCGTCAACCCGCAGGGCGGTGATCCCCCCTCACCAGCCCACGCATCTCCAGCCGCACGCGCAGGCCCCGAAGGGCCTCGCTTTTGTCCAGCTGCAACTGCCCGCCGTAGGCCTGGGCGATCTGGCTCGCGATGGCCAGGCCCAGCCCGCTGCCCTGCACGGATTCATCGAACCGCACGCCGCGCTGCCCGGCGGCCTGCAGCTGCGCGGCGGTCATGCCGGGGCCATCGTCTTCGATGTCCAGCCGCAGGCCCGGGTGATCGGCACCCTCCTGCCGCGATAGCGTCAGCCGCACCCGCGACGCGGCCCACTTGCCCGCGTTGTCCAGCAGGTTGCCCAGCACCTCCTGCAGGTCGGCCTGCTCGCCGCGCCACAAAAGGCGGCCCGAGGTGCGGTCTTCCAGCGCCCAGTCCAGCTCCTGCGCGGCATGCAGGCGCTCCATCATTCGCACCACCTGCGACAGGCACTCGCGCACGTCCACCGCCTGCCCCGCAGCGCCGGGATGGGCATGCAAAGCATCGCTCAGGGTGCGGGCCTGGTAGCGGTCCACGAGCTGGGCCATGGCATCGACCTGCTGGCGCACCTCGCTGCTGGGCACCTGGGGGTGCGCGCTGGCCTGGGCACTCAGCAAGGCCAGGGGTTTCTTGAGGGCGTGGTTCAGGTCCACCGCATGGGCGCGGGCGCGGGCCACGACGTGCGCGTTGTGCGCCAGCAGGCCGGCCAGCTCGTTTTGCAGGGGCTGCAGGTCGCGCCCCGTGGGCGCTGCCAGGTGCGAGGTCAGGTGCGCGGCCACATCGGGTCCGTCGCCCTGCGGCGCGCGCAGGGCGGCCAGCAGCGCTTCGAGGCGCCGCAGCGGTGCCAGCCCCACCCGCACCTGCAGCCAGGCCAGGCCGCCGGCCAGCAGCATCAGCACCAGCCCGGCCAGCACCAGGGTGCGGTCGATCTGGCGCATGCTGGTTTGCAACTGGGCAGCGGGGCCATAGACCGTCAGTGCCACCTGAACGGGCTGGGCAGATGGCTGGGCGGGCGGCTGGCCCAGGGGGATCGGCAGCGTCAGCGACAGCAGCGGCTCTTGCAGCGGCCCGGTCGCCAGGTGCAGCACGGCCGAGCCGTGCAGGGGCTGGGGGTCGGTGGGCAGGCGGTCCATGTCCCACAGCGAGCGCGAGCGCAGCGCCTCGCCGCCCGACTGGGCACGCCAGTACCACCCGGCGTAGATGGCGCTGAATTCGTCCGCACTGCCGGTGGCTTCGCGCAATTCGCCATTGGGGCCCTGCTGCAGCCTTGCGCCCACGCGCTGGACCTTTTCGCGCAGCACCTGCTCGAAGCCCCCCAGCAGGCTCTGGTGCATCTGCCCGCGCAGCCACAGGCCTCCGGTGGCCACCAGCAGCAGCATGGGCACGAGCGCCAGCACCGCGATGCGGGTCGCCATCGGCCACTGGGCCAGTGCCAGAGCCCATGCAGAAAGCCCACGCGCCGGCAGGGCCTGCGGGGGCGGCGCGGGCGGCGCTGCCAGCGGGTCGAAGCCGCCGTGCTTCATCGCTTGCCCTGGCAACGCATCAGCCTGGCACCTCGGGGAGCAGCAGGCGAAAGCCCTGGCCGCGTTCGGTGACCAGTTGCGGCGCGCCGCCGAGCTTGCGGCGGATGCGGCCGATCAGCACGTCGATCGTGTTGGAGTCCGGGTCGAGGTCGCGCGCATACACGTGTTCGCCGATGTCGCTGCGCGTGAGCAGCTTGCCCGGGTGGTGCATGAAGTACGCCAGGATCTTGTGCTCCTGCGCGGTGAGCTGCAGGCTCTGGCCCTGCAGCGAGAAGCGGCCCCGCACCACGTCGTACTCCAGCGGTCCGACCTGCAGCACGGCGGCGGCCGATCCGGCCGTGCGGCGCAGCATGGCCCGCAGGCGCAGCACCACCTCGTCCATCAGGAACGGCTTGGTGAGATAGTCGTCGGCTCCGGCGTTGAAGCCCGCGACCTTGTCACTCCAGCGATTGCGGGCGGTGAGCACCAGCACGGGCCAGCTGCGGCCCGCGCCGCGCCAGTCGTGCAGCACGCTCAGGCCGTCTTTGAGCGGCAGGCCCAGGTCCAGCACGGCGGCGCTGTAGGCCTCGGCGCTGCCGGCGAAGGAGGCGGCCTCTCCGTCATGCTCCACATCCACGGCAAAGCCCGCAGCCTCCAGTGCGCCGCGCAGTTGCTGGGCGAGCGCCACATCGTCTTCCACGACCAGGATGCGCATCAGTCACCCCCCTTTCGCCGCGTCACTTCCAGGGTGGTGGCATCGACCTCCAGCTCCAGCTTGAAGCCGTTGGGCTGCTGCAGCTCGACGCTGTAGTACGCGCGGTTGCGGTGGTCGCGTTCCAGCTCCACCTCCAGCACCAGGCCCGAGAAGCGCGGACGCAGCGATTCCAGCACCACGTCCATGGATTTCGGGGGAGCCGTTGCAGCAGCCGCCTCCGGCCGATGCAGGACCTCGCCCGTGTTCACGTCCATCAGCAGCTTCATCTCCACGGCGGGCTTGTCGGACAGCTTGACTTCATAGACCGCCTTGCCTTGCGAATCGCGCTCGAACTCGGCGTTCACGACGCGCGCGCCATACCGCTGCTCCAGTTGCTTGATGTACCGGGCCATCTGCGCCAGCGTGACGGGCTGCGTGGGCCAGTCGCGCTCTTGCGCCACCACGGAGCCGGTGGCGGCATCCACCAGCACTTCCTGCTTGTTGCCCCGCGCGTCGATGAGGGTGATTTCATAGCGCGGCTCGCCCTTGCGCCCGCGCTTGCTTTCCACCTCGATGACGCGGCCCGCGTACTGGCGGCTGATGTCCGCAACGATGCTGTTGAGCGGCTTGAGCTGGCCATTGAGCACGCCACGCCGCGCCGCGTCCTGCTCGGCCGCAGGCGCCTGCGCGCACGCGAGCGCCACCGCCGCCACCGCCGCCGCAAAGACGGCGCGCAAAAGCACGCGACAGGTCCGTCCGCTCCGGGTCCATTTTTTCATCGCGGGATTATTGCTGGCGCCGTTAAACGGCGCATGAACGAATGCTTCATGAAAGGTTTAGCAACGGTTGCGCACACTGCCTCCCAGTTCTCGCCACTTCTGCAACACCGAAAGGAAAAGCACCATGAAAAAGACCATTGCCACCCTGGCCATCGCCGCCGCAGCAGCCACCGCAGCCACCCTGCCTTCCATGGCCTGGGCGCTGACCGCCCAGGAAGCCGTCAACGTGATCACCCAGCACCAGTACGTCGCGCCGCAAGACCTGCAAAAGCAGTACGGCTACTGGTCTGCCGACGCGGTCGCCCTCGATGGCTTGCGGGTCGATGTGCTGGTCAATGACGCGGACGGCAGCCTCACCACCGTGCGCAAGAGCGACATCGGCAAAACGCTGCCCAGCGTCGAACAGGTGGCACAGCACCTGCGCTCCAAGGGCTACGCCTTCGTGTACGACGTGGAACTGGACGACGGCTTCTGGGAGGCGAAGGCCCGCCAGTCCGCCCAGCAGAGCGAGAAGGTGGAGTTCGTGCTGCACCCCGTGACGCTGGAGGTGCTGAGCCAGGTGGGCCGCAGCGGCGGCACGGTCAACAACCAGCCGGTGCTGAGCGCCGACCAGGTGCGCCAGGCCCTGGAGCAGGTCGGCTACACCCGCGTGCGCGGCATCGAGTACGAAGACGGCTACTGGGAAGCCGAAGCCACCAACATGGCCGGTCTGAACATGGAACTGCGCGTGGAGCCCACCACCGGCAAGGTGATCAGCGAACGGCTGGACGACTAAAGGCGCCCGCACCGGCTCTGAAAAAAGCACCGGGCCCCGGCACGCACATGCATGCCGGGGCCCGGTCGTTTGGTTGGGCGTTACTGGCCAGCCGTTGCCGCTGGCCGGCGGCCGGTTACTTCGACAGGTCCAGCCGGTACTTGGACGTGCCCTTGCCCGAGCCGTCGTCCGCCGCCATCAGCGTGACGTTGGCCAGGCCCGCGGCCTGGGCCACGGGCAGCGCGTTGGCGCCGGAGCTGAACACCACCGGGCCGGCCGTGGCCACCTTGGTGAAGCGCCAGCTCTTGGCGGCGCCGTTGGCCGCACGGGTCACGTTGGCGTTCTTGCGGATGTAGTCGATCACCACGTCGCGGTTGGCGTCCGGCGAGGCCCAGATGGTGCCCGAGCCGTCCAGCTTGTCGATGAAGCTCTTGCCGCTGGTGGCGCGGTAGTTGTTGGTGGCGATCACGAACTCCTGCGCCGCATTGATGGGCTGGCCCTTGTAGGTCAGGTTCTTGATGCGGCGGCCGGTGGGCTGCGTCACGTCGATCTCGTACTGCACGTCGGCCGTGGTGAACATGTCGAAGTTGTAGCCGGGGAAGGTGCTGATGAGCGGCTGCTCGGCGGTCTTGGCCGGGTCGATCTGGTTGAAGCGCTTGGCAGCGGCCTCCAGCCAGCCCTGGATGTCGGCGCCGTTCACCTTCACCGCGTACACGGTGTTGGGGTACAGGTACAGGTCGGCGGCGTTGTAGATCGCCAGCGGCCCCGTGGCCACGTCGGTGTAGTCGGCCCCGCCCTGGAAGCCCGACTTGAACGGCGCGCTGACCGACAGCACGGGCAACTGCGCGTACTGCGGCAGGTTGGCGGCCACGTAGGCGGCCACGTAGTCGCGCTGGGCCTGGTTCACGATCTGGATCGCGCCGGGGTCGCCCACGTCGGCGAACAGCGTGCTCATGCGGAAGTCGGTGCTGCCGATGGGCGTCTTCACGTAGGCGATGGCGGCCTGGTGCTGCGTCTCGATCAGGGGCGCGACGGTGGGATCGGCATCCACGTACACCGTGGCGCCCGAGGCGTTCTTGCCCTGGATGTTGCGCAGCTCGCTCCTAGTGGCGGTCTTGTCCACGGCCCAGGCCTTGCCGTCCCACTTCAGCGCGAGCTGGATCACGCCCAGCGCCTTGCCCCACGAGCTGGCCATGACGGCAGGCACGCCGTTGATGGTGCCGGCCTTGTTGTCCACGCCGGTTTGCGAATAGGCCGGCGTGGCGGCGGTGTCGGGGAACACGCTGTGCTGGTGGCCCATGACCATGGCGTCGATGCCGGCGACCTTGGACAGGTACAGGCCCGGGTTCTCCATGGTGGCCGAGTAGGCGCCCGCATCGAGCCCGCCGTGCAGCAGGGCCACGACGACGTCGGCGCCCTTGGCGCGCAGCTCGGGCACGTATTTCTGCGCGGCTTCGACGGCGCCTTCGGTATAGACCTTGCCTTCGAGGTAGCGCTTGTCCCAGTTCATGATGCCGGGCGTGGTGAAGCCGATCACGCCCACCTTGATGGGCAGCTTGACCTCCTTGCCGTCCGCGCCCTTGGAGACCAGCGTGCGCTCCAGGATGGCGTAGGGCTGCACCAGCGGCTTCTTGGTCTTGCTGCTGTACACGTTGGCCAGCACGGCGGGGTAGCCGGCGCCGGCGCACTTTTGCGCGGCATCGACGCCATCGACTTCCATGCCGCCGCCCAGCACCTGGTTGAGGAACGGCAGACCGTAGTTGAACTCGTGGTTGCCCAGCGTGCCGGCATCGAAGCCCAGTGCGCCCATGGCCTTGTACATGGACAGCTGCTGCGTGCAGGGAATGGCCTTGACCACGGCCTCGTAGTCGGCCAGCGCCGTGCCCTGGATGGTGTCGCCGTTATCGACCAGCAGCGTGTTGGCGAACTCCTTGCGCGCCTGGCGCACCAGCGTGGCGGTGCGCTCGAAGCCGTAGCTCTTGTCTTCGGCGAGCTTGAAGTAGTCGTAGCTGCGCACGTTGAAGTGCAGGTCGGTCGTCTCCAGCACGGCCAGCGTGGCGGTGGCGCCGGCGTTGTTGTTGCCGTCGTTGTCGCTGCCGCCGCAGGCGGCCAGCAAGCTGGCGGCAGCGATCACGGTGAATGCGGTGAGGGCGGTCCGGCGGGTGGCCGGCGAGAGGTCTTGGCGTGGGAGGGTGTCCAGCATGCAATGGCCCGGGTGGTGGGTAAAGGCCAGAGTGTCACGAACCCGTTTGACACTGGCGTGACGCGGCCGTGGCCCGCCCGCAGTCACCGGCCCGCCGGCGCCCCGCCCCACCGGCCTGCGCGCTTGCGGCTGTCAGTCCGCCGACGCGATCAGGTCCACTTCCACCGAAGCGTTCTTGGGCAGCTGCAGCACGCCGACCGAGGTGCGCGTGTGCGCCCCGGCCACCGGGCCCAGCACGTGAAAGAGCACCTGCGAGGCTGCATCGGCCACCTCGCTTTGCTGCGTGAAGCCGGGCGCGGACTGCACGTACACCGTGATGCGCGGCACGGCACGCACTGCGTCCAGCGTGCCCAGGCTGCGCTGCAGCAGCGCCAGCGCGCGCATCACGCACACCTGGGCGGCATGCTGCGCGCGCTCCAGGGGCACCTGCGCGCCCACTGCGCCGGTGACCACCACGGTGTCGCCCACGCGCGGGATCTGGCCGCTCAGGTAGATCTGCCGGCCGTCGCGCACCAGCGGCACGTAGTTACCGCCGATCTTGATCTCGCCATCGAAGCGGTGGCCCAGGGCCAGCGCCTGTTCATCGAACCGTGCATCGCAAGACATGGAATATTTCCTCGGGGTTGGAACGGTGGAGGGGGTTGAAGAAAAAAGTGCCTCCAGCGCAATGATTACTAGGGAATATAGCTATCAAATAAATAGCAAAAAGAGGCGGAGGCGCCGCGTTATCCGCCGCGGTTGCGCATCCAGTCGGCCGTGCCCATGAAGCTATCGCGCAGGCGCGTGCGCAGCTCGGCGGGCACCCCGGTCTCGCCCATGGCCTGATCCATGCAGGCGACCCACTGGTCGCGTTCCTTGATGCCGATCGAAAACGGCATGTGCCGCGCGCGCAGGCGCGGGTGGCCGAAGCGGCTCTGGTAATAATCCGGCCCGCCGAGCCAGCCGCACAGGAACCAGAACAGCTTGTCGCGCGCGTCCGCCAGGGTGCTGCCGTGCGCGGCGCGCAGTTCGGCATAGCCCGGCTCCAGGTCCATGAGGTCGTAGAACCGGTCCACCAGCGCGCGGACTTTCTCTTCGCCGCCGATCCATTCGAAAGGCGTGGTGGCAGGCGTGGGCGCGGGCGGGGATTCGGGTGTGGACATGGCGGCGGGCGGGGGGAGAAAAGCTAGCCCTCGATTGTAGAAAGCGCCGCCCCGCGTGCGCCGCCCGCCCGCAGGCAGGCGAACACCGCCACCGCCGTGAACACGGTCACCCCGGCCAGCACGCGCAGCAAGGTGGCGAAGGCCTGGCCGTAGCCCTGCAGCAGCTCGGCCTGCGAGAGCTGGGGCAGCAGCGCCCGGGCGCGGGACAGGTCCCCCGCCACGAGGAATTGGGCGGCGCGCACCGCATCGCCCCCCGGCACCTGCGGCCACTGCAGGGCCAGCAGCGCCACCAGCCCCGCGCCCACCACGGCCAGCGCCAGCCCCTCGCCGGCCACGCGCACGGTGTTGAAGATGCCGGTGGCCATGCCCGCGCGCTCGGGCGGCACCACGCTCACGGCCAGCCCGTCCATCAACCCCCACGGCAGGCCGATGCCCACGCCGATCAGCAGCAGGGGCCCGGCCAGCACCGCCGCCGGCGAGCCCGGCGCGCAATCGCTCAGCCACCACAGCCCCACCGCGCACACGGCGAGGCCCCCGGAGGACAGCGCCGCCGCCGACCACCATCGCGCGAGCCACCCCGCCATCAAAGGCACGCACAGCATGGCCGCCGACAGGGCCAGCATCAGCTGCCCCGCCGCCATCGCGCTCAAGCCCTCGATGCCGATGAAGCGCACCGGCAGCAGCACCAGCAGCACCACATAGGCATAAGCCGGCGCCGCCGCCAGCAGTTGTACGCCCACGAAGCGCGGGTAGCGGAACAGCGACAGGTCCAGCATGGGGTGCCGCACGCGGCGCTCGGTGCGCACGAAGGCCGTCGCCATGGCCGCAGCGCCCGCCAGCGCCGCCACCACGGGCAGGCTGGCCCAGCCGCTCTCGGGGGCCTGCAGCACGCCCAGCGTCAGCAGGGCCAGCGCCGCCGTGAAGCGGACCGCGCCCGGCCAGTCCACGCCCGCCGCGTCCGGGTCGCGCGAATGCTGCAGGAACTGCGCACCAGCCGCGCCCGCGGCCAGCGCCACCCCGGCCACGCTGAGCGCCACGGCCCGCCAGCCGCCGTGCCCCAGCAGCCACCCGGCCAGCAGCGGCCCGAAGGCCAGCCCCACGCCGAAGGCGGTGCCCACCCAGCTGAACGCCCGGGTGCGCGCCGGGCCCTGCACGGCCTGCGCCAGGGCCGACGTGCCCCCGGCCAGCGCGGCCGCCGCGCCCACGCCCTGCAGCGCGCGCCACAGGTTGAAGGCCACGATGCCGCCGGCACACGCCAGCCCCACCGCGCTGAGCGCCACCACGCCCACCCCGCACAGAAAGACCCGCTTGCGCCCCCAGGCATCGGCCAGCGCGCCGCAGGCCATCAGCGTGGCGCCGAAGCTCAGCATGAAGGCGTTGGTGACCCAGGCCAGTTGCACCGGGCTGCCGCCCAATGCATCGCGCAGCGCAGGCAGGGCCACGGCCGGGCCGGTGAAGCTCAAGGGCATGGCCAGCGCAGCCAGGCACACGGCCAGGAGTTGAAGGGACACGGGGGACGCCGGCTTCGGGGCGCGGGCAGGAGGTGGGGTCGGGGACATGGCGAGGACAGCGGCTTTCAGGCAGTGGACAAGGGCGCCGGCGACTCCAGGCCACCAACGCCCATGAACGATAAAAGCGATGCAATGCGATGAAAATAGGCCCCCGCATCCCCAGACAAACAACCTTGGGTTGGCAATCCGAACCCATTCACCTCACTTCCACCACCATGGACAGCTTCAGCGGCCTCGAATCGTTTGTGCGCGCAGCCGATCTGTCGAGCTTCGCGCAGGCCGGGCGCGCGCTCGGCATCTCGGCCTCGGCCGTGGGCAAGAACATCGCGCGGCTGGAGCAGCAGCTCGGCCTGCGGCTGTTCCAGCGCACCACGCGCCAGGTGCGCCTCACGCAGGAGGGCGCGCTCTTTCACGAGCGCTGCCGCCGCATCCTGGATGAGCTGCAGGACGCCCGCGCGATGATGCAGGCGGCCGTGCAGGCCCCGCGCGGGCGCCTGCGGGTGAGCCTGCCGGTCATCGGCTACCGCTTTCTGCTGCCGGTGCTGCCCGAGTTCAAGGCCCGCTACCCCGACGTGGAACTGGAGCTGGACTTCAACGACCGCCTGGTGGACGTGGTGGAGGAAGGCCTGGACGTGGTCATCCGCAGCGGCGACCTGCCCGACTCGGGCCTGGTGGCGCGCCGGCTGGGGCCGTTCCGCTTCGTGCTGGTGGCCTCGCCACAGTACCTGGCCCGGCGCGGCACGCCGCAGGTGCCGGCCGACCTGGCGCAGCACGCCTGCCTGATCTTTCGCTTTCCCAGCGGCGGCAAGCTGCACGACTGGGTGCTGCCCGGCCTGCCGCAGCCGCTGCCGACCGAGCTGGTGTGCAACAACATGGAGGCCATGCGCGGTGCAGCCATCGCCGGCATGGGCGTGGCGTACATGCCCGACTTCCTGGCGCGGGATGCCATCGAGCGGGGCGAGCTGCGGCAGGTGCTGGCCACGCACCTGGTGCACACCGGGCAGTTCTCGGCCCTGTGGCCGTCGAGCCGGCAGCTGTCGCCCAAGGTGCGGGCGTTCGTGGACTTCATCGGCGAGCGGCTGTTCAAGGCAACGCCCGCACCCGCGCCGGATTGACACCGGGGGCCGCTCAGCCCCGGGTGCGCCGGGCTGCCGCACGGAAGCCGCCACCGTGCCAAGCGCATTCGGCGAGTTTGATTATGAAAAAAGCGACGTTCCTCTCTGGCCGCCACAGGCATAGCCTTCGGGCTTCATCCATCGGAGAGAGAGAAAGAACACCATGCGCATCCGCTTCATCGCATCCCTGGTCGCCGCCGCGTTCGCCGTATCGGGCGTGGCCCACGCCGACCAGCTGGCCGACATCAAAAAGAAGGGCGAGCTGGTCGTCGGCGTGCTGGGCACCGACGAACCCAACAGCTTCATCGACCCCAAGACGCGCGAGCTGATCGGCTATGACATCGACCTGGGCAAGGCGATCGCCAGGAAGATCGGCGTCAAGCCCGTGTTCAAGCAACTGGCCGTGGCCGCGCGCATTCCCGAGCTGCAGCAGGGCCACGTGGACATCCTGGCCGCATCGCTCACCCACAACAAGGAGCGCGAGGCTCAGATCGATTTCTCGCTGACCACCTTCGTCACCGGCCAGAAGGTGCTGGTCAAGAAGGCCAGCGGCATCCAGGACGTGGCGGACCTGGCCGGCAAGCGCGTGGTGACGGTCAAGGGCGGCACGCAGGAGCCCAACGTGCGCAAGGCCGTGCCCACCGTGGACGTGGTGACGTTCGAGACGACGCAGCAGGCGTTCCTCGCGCTGCAGCAGGGCAAGGGCGTGGGCTACGTGAACGACGAGTCCTCGCTGATCGACGACTTCGGCAAGCTGGGCGAGCGCAACAAGGACTACGCCATCCTGCCCACCAACCTGAGCGTGGAGCCGCTGGCGCTGGGCATCAAGAAGGGCGAGACCGCCGTGAAATCCATTGTGGACGACACGCTGCGCGAGCTGGAGAAATCCGGCGAGGCCGAGAAGATCTTCTTCAAGTGGTACGGACCCGGCACCAAGATCCAATTCACCACCCGCCCCTTCAAGTTCGAATCGGACAAGATCGACGGCTGATGGATGCAGCCATGGCGGCAGGGCCGCCGGGGGCAGCGCACGGGCGGCAGGCATGCCATTGGCGCATGCGGGCCGCCCTGTGGCAGGCACCCCGGTGGCGGGCCGCCGAGCCCGCATGCCCCGCGTGCGGCGTTTTCCGAATGACTGGCGTGCATGCCCTTGTTTGACTACTCCTTGCTGCTGAGCGGCCAGTACCACCTCATGATGGTGGGCGGTCTGCTGCTGTCGCTGCAGCTGCTGGCCGTCTCGCTGGTGCTGGCCCTGACCCTGGCCCTGGTCGTGGCGCTCCTGCGCCTGGCGCCGGTGGCGCCCCTGCGCTGGGCCGGCTTCGCCTTCGTGGAGGGCATGCGCAACGTGCCGCTGTTGGCGCACATGCTGTTCTGGTACTTCGGCGCGCCCGAGCTGCTGCCCGAGGCCGCGAAGCAGTGGCTGTACGACAGCGGCCATGCCGAGGCGGCCGCGGCCGTCGTCGCGCTTTCGCTGTACACCGCGGCCTTCATGGCCGAGGACATCCGCAGCGGCATCCGCGCGGTGCCCACGGTGCAGACGGAGGCGGGGCGGGCCCTGGGCCTGGGGTTCCTCGCCACCATGCGGCGCGTGGTGCTGCCGCAGGCGCTGCGCGTGACCGTGCCGCCCCTCATCTCGCAGGCACTGAACCTCTGGAAGAACACCTCCATCGCCACCGTGATCGGCGTGGCCGAACTCATGTACCAGGCGGCCAAGGTGGAAAGCGCCACGTTCCGCAGCATCGAGGCGTTCGCCTTCGCGAGCGCCGCCTACCTCACGGTGTCGCTGCTCATCACGGGCCTGGCGAGTTGGTACCACCACCGCTACCCCGTGCGGACGGTTGGATGAAACACCCCCTGAGTCGCTTCGCGCCTTCCCCCTCTCTCGTCTCGCTGCGCGAGTCGGGAGGGGGACGCCCCCAGTGCGGCGGGGCGGCCCTTGCACGGGGGCACTGGCTTTGGCAGCGCCAGTTTGATGCGCCGCAGGCAGTGCGCAGCGCAGTGAACAATGGATAGGCACACATGCTGGAGCTGATTGACACCTACTGGCTGTACTTCCTGGTCGGCCAGTACCCCAATGGCCCGCTGGGCGGCCTGGCGCTCACGCTGCTGCTGGCGGCGGGCGCCCTGTTGCTGGCGCTGCCGCTGGGCGTGCTGTTCGGCCTGGCGCGCGTGAGCCCGTGGCGCTCGGTGCGCTGGCCGGTGACGGCCATCGTCTTCGTGGTGCGCGGCACGCCGCTTTTGATGGTGGTGTTCTGGGCCTATTTCTTCCTGCCCAGCGTGACGGGGGTGAAGACCGACCAGTTCACCACCATGCTGGTGGCGCTCGTGGTGTTCAACGCGGCCTACCTGGCCGAGATCGTGCGCGCGGGCATCCGGGGCCTGCCGCGCGGGCAGATGGAGTGCGCCCGCGCCCTGGGCCTGTCCTACCCCCGCGCCATGCGCCGGGTGGTGCTGCCGCAGGCGCTGCGCAACATGCTGCCGTCGCTGGTGAACCAGTTCGTCGTCACCATCAAGGAGACCTCGCTGGGCTACATCATCGGGCTCACGGAGGTGGCCTTCATCGCCACGCAGATCAACACCCAGGTCTTCATCCGGCCGGCGGAAGTGTTCGGCATCCTGGGCCTGACCTATTTCGTGCTGTGCTTCGGCCTGTCGCGCCTGGCCTACGCGCTGGAGCGCCGGCTGGCGCGGCGCGCGGCCCCCTCCCCTTCTTCCGGACTCCGAACGACATGATCGAACTGCACGGTGTGAACAAGTGGTACGGCAGCTACCACGCCCTGGTGGAGGTGACCGAAACCATCGCCCAGGGCGAGGTGGTCGTGGTGTGCGGGCCTTCGGGCTCGGGCAAGTCCACGCTGATCCGCACGCTCAACCGGCTCGAACCCGTCCAGGGCGGGCGCATCCTGATCGACGGGCAGCCCATCCACGGGCCGGGCGTGGACGTGAACGCGCTGCGCTCGCGCATCGGCTTCGTGTTCCAGCAGTTCAACCTGTTTCCGCACCTGTCGGTGCTGCACAACTGCACGCTGGCCCCCATCCAGTTGCGTGGCCTGTCGCGCCAGGCGGCCGAGCAGCGGGCCCTGGCCCTGCTGGAGCGCGTGGGCCTGGCGCACAAGGCGCAGGCATGGCCGAGCGAGCTCTCGGGCGGCCAGCAGCAGCGCGTGGCGATCGCCCGCGCCCTGGCCATGGAGCCGCCGCTGATGCTGTTCGACGAGCCCACCAGCGCGCTGGACCCCGAGATGGTGGGCGAGGTGCTGGTGGCCATGCGCGACCTGGCCCAGGGCGGCATGACCATGGTCTGCGTGACGCACGAGATGGGCTTTGCCCGCGAAGTGGCCGACCGCGTGCTCTTCATGGACGAAGGCCGCGTGCTGGAGCGCGCCACGCCGGCCGACTTCTTCGGCCGCCCGCAGCACCCGCGCGCGCAGCAGTTCCTGTCGGACATCCGCACGCCGTTCGCGCGGGCGGCATAGCAGCGCCGCCCTGCTCCTGCTCTTTTGCGCTACTCCGCCGCGCGGCGCAGCGTCTCCACCACCGGGCGGCGCAGCACATCGCGCAAACCCCACCAGCCTGCGGCCAGCGCCAGCACGGCCCCGGCCAGCGCGCCGATGATCGGCACCCAGGGCGTGGCCGTCCAGGCGAAGTCGAACACGTAGCGCGCCAGCGCCCAGCCCACCGCCACCGCCACCACGCTGGCGAGAAAGCCCGCCAGCAGCCCCACGCCGGCCAGCTCGGCCCGCTGCACCTGGCGCAGCAGGCTGGCGCGCGCGCCCACGGCCCGCATGATGGCGAACTCGCGCGCCCGCTCCTCGCGCGTGGCCGTCACGGCGGCGAACAGCACCACCAGCCCCGCGGCCAGCGTGAAGCCGAAGAGGAACTCCACCGCGCGGATCACCTGCGCGAGCACGCCCTGCACCTGGGCCAGCGTGGCGCTCATGTCCACGTTGGTAATGTTGGGAAACGCCCGCACCAGCGTGTTGTCGAAGCCCGGCGTGGCAGGCGCGCGGTAGGCCGCCAGGTAGGTCACCGGCAGCTCCGGCGGCAGCTGGCCCACCGTGTACATCACGAAGAAGTTGGCGCGCAGCGAGCCCCAGTCCACCTTGCGCAGGCTGGTGATGCGCGCCTCGCTGACCACCCCGCCGATGTCAAAACGCAGCGTGTCGCCGAGCTTGAGGCCCAGCGTCTCGGCGATGCCGTCCTCCACGCTCACCGAATCCTTCTCGCCCGGCGTCCAGCGGCCGGCCACCACGGGGTTGTGGGTGGGCGCCTGCTCGGCGTTCGACAGGTTGAACTCGCGGTCCACCAGGCGCTTGGCGCGGTCTTCGGTGTAGTCGGCCGGGCCCACCTCGCGCCCGTTGATGGCCACGAGCCGGCCGCGGATCATGGGATACCAGTCGTACTGCGACACGCCGCCGTCGCGCAGCGCCTTCTGAAAAGCCTCCGACTGGTCGGGCATGACGTTGATCACGAAGCGGTTGGGCGCATCGGCCGGCGTGGAGCGCTGCCAGCTGCTGATCAGATCGGTGCGCAACAGCACCAGCAGCACCAGCGCGAGCAGCCCCACCGCGAGGCTGCTGACCTGCACCACCGCATACACCGGCCGCGCCGAGATCTGCCGCGTGGCCAGCACCAGCCAGCGCGGGGCCGTGGCCTCGTTCACGCTGCGGCGCAAGAGCTTCACCGCGCCCCAGGCCAGCCCCGCAAAAAGCAGCACCGCCCCCGCGAAACCGCCCACGGCGATGAGGCCCAGCTTCAGGTCGCTGCTGACCGCCAGCAGCAGCGCGGCGAACCCCGCCACGCCCACGCCCAGCACCGCCAGCGAGGCGGGTTTCAGACCGCCCAGGTCACGCCGGATCACGCGCAGTGGCGGCACCTGCGACAGCTGCAGCACCGGCGGCAGCCCGAAGGCGAACATCAGCGTGAGGCCCATCCCCAAGCCGAACGCCACCGGCCACAGGCTGGGCGCGGGCAGCGCCGTTTCCACCAGTCCCGCCAGCAGCAGCACGAACACGTGGTGCACCGCGTAGCCCAGCAACACGCCCAGCGCGCTGGCGAACAGCCCGATCAGCGCGAACTCGACCACGTAACCGCCCGCAATGGTGCGCTGGCTCTGACCCAGCACGCGCAGCAGCGCCGCCGCATCGAGGTGCTCGTTGGCAAAGCCGCGCGCCGCCAGCGCCACCGCCACCGCCGACAGCAGCGCCGCGAGCAGCGCCACCAAGTTGAGGAATTTCTGCGCCCGGTCCAGCGTCTGGCGCATCTCGGGGCGGCCGCTGTCCAGCGACTCCACGCGCACGCCGTGCACCTCGGGCGCCTTCACGGCTTCAGCAGCCCAGTCGCCGAACTGCTTGACCGCCCGCGCCTCGCCCGCCACGGCAAAGCGGTAGGTGAGCCGGCTGGCCGGCTGCACCAGCCCGGTGGCCGGCAGGTCCAGCGCATTGACCATGACGCGCGGCGCAAAGCTCATGAAGCCCGCGCCCCGGTCCGGCTCGATGGCGATGATGCGGGCGATGCGCAACTGCGCGTCGCCCAGCAGCAGCGAATCGCCCATCTGCAGGCCCAGCGAGCCCAGCACCGGCGCATCCACCCACACCTCGCCGGGCGCCGGAATGTCGCGCGTGGCCCGCGCGGGCGCACCCGGCGCATCGGCCACCTGCAGGCTGCCGCGCAGCGGATAGCCCGGCTCCACGCTTTTGAGCGCCACCAGCCGGCTGGCGCCGCCCTGCGCATCGCTCGCGCGGCCCATGGTGGGAAACCCCAGCGTCGTCACCGCGGACAGGCCCGCAGCCTTGGCCCGCTCGACGAACGCCGCCGGCGTGGGGTTGTCGCTGGCCACCACCACGTCGCCGCCCAGCAACTGCAGCGCATCGCGCTGCAACCCGCCCTGCAGCCGGTCGGCAAAGAAGCCCACCGAGGTGAGGGCCGCCACGGCCAGCGTGACCGCCACGATGAGAAGACGCAATTCGCCAGCCCGCAGATCACGCCACAGCGTGCGCCAGCCGATTCGGAAGAAGGACAGGTTCATGGGGGGCGACGTTAGCGCAAATGGGTTGGGCTTCGGGTGGGAAGGGGCTCAGGGCGAGGGGATTTGGAGTTTCGCTGCAACCAGAGTGGATGGATGAGGAACAGGGCCTTGAAGGCGCCTTATGATCCGGGCCGCCGGAACGTGACTCATCCGCAAATTTCGGGCAGATCATCAAAATCAAAGGGAGTTTTTTTCAAAGCCTCTGAGATGAAAGACATCACACCTATCGACGGACCTCTCGGTCCGCAGCCTCGGCGCTGGCGCCAACGCGCTTCTCGACTCGGTGTTCTCTTCGGTGTCCTCGCGGCTATCGTGGCGGCAACACTTTTTTTGTTTACCAGAACCTTCGACAGTGCAAGGCTGGTGCACACCGATGTCTGCGGCAATGGAAGCTATCGACTCAGCATCTACAAGTACAGCGGTGGCGCGGGGTATGTCGAATTGACGGACAGACAAGGCAAAGTGTTCGGTCAGTCAGATTTCCCGGAGGGTGCTTATCTTGATCCGGAGTGGTCGGACGATTGCCTTGCGGTCACTGTGGGAACCGACACGGATCGCGTGAAACTCGGGGCAGCGCGTCGAGGGGGATAAATCAAGTCGTATCAGCGCGGAATGTTTTATTTATCTATTCATAAAACCATTCAAACCGGATACGCTGAGAGATATGTCATCCGCAGCCGAGCGTCACTCCGCACAAATCCAGAAGAGGCTTCTTCAGGGCCCAAAAACAGCCCATTTCCTGATGGAATCCCTGGGTGCCAGGCAGCCCACGGTATCGCGCGCCCTCAAGTTGCTGGGTGATGAAGTGGTGCAGATCGGGGCTGCAAGATCTATTCAATATGCACTCCGGGATGCGGCCCGGGCACAGCTGCAGGCCCCTGTGTACCGCGTCTCTGCCGAGGGCCAGTTGCAAGCGCTGGGCACACTGATTCCGGTGGCGCCCGAAGGCTTCGTGATGGTGCAAGCCGATGGCAAGCGCGTCCACAGCGATGGATTGCCCTGGTGGATCTTCGACATGCGCCCCCAGGGTTATCTGGGGCGTGCCTACAACCAGCGCCACGGGGCACGTCTCGGGCTCCCTGAACGATTGAGCGACTGGGGAGACACCCATGTGCTGCGCGCCCTGCTGCTTCAGGGAGACGACCTGCCGGGTAACCTTCTTTTGGGTGCGGCGGCACGCGAGCAGTTCGTCAATGCGCCAGCCCCGTTGCCCATCCCAACGGCCCGGAGACCCCAGGCCTACGTGGACCTTGCGGCAGCGGCAACGCGCGGCGAACTGCAGGGATCGTCCGCAGCGGGCGAACAACCGAAATTCACCGCCTACGTGCAACCGGAAACCGGGCCGGCCGTGCACACCATCGTCAAGTTCTCCGCCTCGCTGCCGACCTTGGTGAGCGAGCGCTGGCGCGACCTCCTGCTGGCGGAACACATCGCGCTGCAGGTGCTGGGAGACGCGGGAATCCCCGCATCGCTCACCCGTGTCATCGATCATGGCACGCAGCGGTTTCTCGAAGTGCAGCGCTTCGACCGGGTGGGGGGCCTCGGTCGCCGCGCGCTGCACACTCTCGCGGCGCTGGACGCGGAATTCGTGGGCCATGGTGGCCGATGGCCCGAGATCGCGCAGGCCTTGGCACGCGAGCGGATCATCGTGCCCGAAGCGTTGGAGGGGGCCTGCCTGCTCTGGGCTTTCGGCACCCTGATCGGCAATACCGACATGCACAGCGGCAATCTTTCGTTCATGTCCGAGCAGGGCCGCCCTTATCAACTGGCGCCCGCTTACGACATGACGCCCATGGCCTTCGCACCGACGGCCGGCGGGGATCTTCCGCAGCGCAAGCTGGAGCTGAACGTGGGCCAACAGGTCTCCGCCCGGGCCTGGCTTCAGGCCCTGCCCCTGGCACAGGATTTCGTGCAACGCCTGCGGGGGGCCGAAGGCTTCAGCGGTGGATTCGGGCCTTGCCTTGCCGCCCTGCAAATGCATGTCGCCCTGGCGGCCGAGCGGATCGGTCGGCTGGTCCCATGACCCTCATTCGCCCGACCCTTGCGCGCCCCCGTACCGCACCGCCCGCGGCGGGCGGCACAGCCCCCACAGCGTGATTCCGGCCTGCTGCGCCAGATCGATGGCCAGCGAGGTCGGGGCCGACACGGCGGCCAGCAGGGGAATGTCGAGCCGGGCGCACTTGCGCACCAGCTCGTAGCTCGCCCGGCTGGACATGACGACGAAGCCGTCCTCCCCCAGCCGGCCCTGGGCGGCCAATTGGCCGATGAGCTTGTCGAGGGCGTTGTGGCGCCCCACGTCTTCGAGCAGGTCGGTCAGCTCGCCGCCTGGCGTGGCCCAGCCGGCGGCATGGACGGCGCCGGCCGCGGCATTGAGCGACTGCCGCGCGGGCATGGCAGCCACAGCGCGCAATATCGCGTCGGCCGGCAGCGCACCGGCCCATGCGCGTTCGGTGACGCGTTCGGGCACCAAATCCAGCGCCTGCAGGCTGTCGATGCCGCACACGCCGCAACCCGTGCGGCCCGCGAGCGAGCGGCGCTTGTCTTTCAGGCGTGCGAAGCAGCGTGCCGTGATGTCCACCCGCACCTCGCACGCGGTGGCCGTGCCGGCCGGCACCCCGGCGGGCGCCTGCAGCGCATGCACCTCGATGCCGTGGCAATCGGCGGGCTGATCGATGAGGCCCTCGCTCAAAGCGAAGCCGAGGGCGAAGGCGTGCAGGTCGGCGGGCGTGGCCATCATCACGGCATGCGAGAGGCCGTTGAACACCAGGGCCACCGGCACTTCGGCGGCCACGGCGTCGTCTTCCCACGCGCCTGCGGCCGAGCCGGGCACCGAGGGATGGCGCTGCACGCTGCGGGTCGCCAGCGGCGCGGGCAGGGAACGGCCTTCGTCGTCCAGGCCCTCGGTGCTGGCGGCTTCGTCCTTCCTTTCCGTGACGGCCAGATGCTGGCGCCCGGCGTCAGTGAGCCAGGCCAGCCAGCGGCTGTCGTCCTGCGCCACGCGCACCCAGCCGGGGCCCGGCTGGCCGCCCACGGCCGCGCCGCTCAGCAGGTGCAGGCCGCGCAGCACGGCGCTGCCGGGCAAGCCCAGGTGCTTGGCCAGGCGCGGCATGGAGACGCCCTGCGGGTCGTCCAGTTCGGCCAGCGCCGACAGCAGCGCGGTCGAGAGAACGCCGTCATGGCCCACCGGCACGGGCGGCGTCAAATGGCCGCCACGGCCGCAGTTTCCGGCGCGGCCGCGGTGCCTGCGGCATCCAGCGCGTTGGCATCCGCCGCCGCATGCGGCACCAGCACCACGGGGATCGACTTGGAGGTGGGCGTGCCCGCGTTGAGCGCCACCGACGACAGGGGCACGAGCGGATTGGTCTCGGGGTAGTAGGCGGCGAGGTTGCCGCGTGGAATGTCGTAGGCCACGAGCTTGAAGCGGTCGGCGCGGCGCTCCTGGCCGTCGCTCCACACGGTCTGGATGTCCACCCAGTCGCCGTCCTTCAGGCCCAGGGCGCGGATGTCCTCTGCGTGGATGAACACCACGCGCCGCTGCCCGAACACGCCGCGGTAGCGGTCGTCGTGGCCGTAGATGGTGGTGTTGTACTGGTCGTGCGAGCGCGTGGTGAGCAGGGTGAACACGACGGTGTCGCGCCGCAGCGCGCGGGCCTGGTGCGAGGGCGTGTCCACCGGCACCGGGTGGGCGACGAAGCTGGCCTTGCGGCCGGCCGTGGCCCAGACGCGCTCGCTGGCGGTATTGCGCAGCCGGAACCCGCCGGGCACGGCCACGCGCTGGTTGAAGTCCTTGAAGTCGGCGAACACGGCTTCGATCTTGTCGCGGATGCGGGCGTAGTCCTCGATGAGCCACAGCCACGGGGTGCGGCTGCGCCCGCCGATCGTCGTCGCGGCCAGCCGCGCGACGATGGCGGGCTCGGACAGCAGCTGGTCCGAGGCCGGCGGGTTGATGCCCATGGACAGGTGCACCATGCTCATCGAGTCCTCCACCGTCACGCCCTGCGGGCCGCCGGCCTGCATGTCGATCTCGGTGCGGCCCAGGCACGGCAGGATGAGCGCCTCGCGCCCGTGCACGATGTGGCTGCGGTTGAGCTTGGTGGTCACGTGCACCGTCAGGTCGCAGCGGCGCAGCGCCTTCCAGGTCTCGTAGGTGTCGGGCGTGGCGGCGGCGAAGTTGCCCCCCAGCGCGAAGAACACGCGCCCCTTGCCGTCCAGCATGGCCTGGATGGCCTCCACGGTATCGACGCCGGGCTCGCGCGGGGGCTCGAAGCCGAACACCTCCTGCAGCTTGTCCAGCAGCGCGGCCGGTGGCTTTTCCCAGATGCCCATGGTGCGGTCGCCCTGCACGTTGCTGTGGCCGCGCACGGGGCACGGGCCCGCGCCGGGCCGGCCGATGTTGCCTCGCAGCAGCAGCCAGTTGACGATCATCTGGATGGTGGCGACCGAGTGCATGTGCTGGGTGATGCCCATGCCCCAGCAGGCAATCACGCGCCGGGCGTTGCGGTACACCTCGGCCGCGGCGCGGATCTGCGCCTCGGGCAGGCCGGACTCCTCTTCGAGCAGCGGCCAAGATTCGGCGCGCAGATCGGCCAGCAGGCCGTCGATGCCGGTGGTGTGCTCGGCGATGAAGGCATGGTCGAGCACGCCGCCGTCGCGGTCCTCGATCTCGATCAGGTGCTTCATCATTCCCTTGACCAGGGCCAGGTCGCCCCCCACACGCAGCTGGAAGTAGTGCGTGCTGATGGGCGTGGAGCCCAGCGTGGCCATTTCCATCTTGTTCTGGGGGTCTTGAAAGCGCTCCAGGCCGCGTTCGCGCAGCGGGTTGAAGCTCACGATCTGCGCGCCGCGCTTGTGGGCCGCACGCAGCTCGCCCAGCATGCGCGGGTGGTTGGTGCCGGGGTTCTGCCCGAAGATGAAGATGGCGTCGGCTTCCTCGAAGTCCTGCAGCGTGACCGTGCCCTTGCCCACGCCGATCTGCGGGCGCATGGCGCTGCCGCTGGGCTCGTGGCACATGTTGGAGCAGTCGGGAAAATTGTTGGTGCCGTATTCGCGCACGAACAGCTGGTACAGGAAGGCGGCCTCGTTGCTGGCGCGGCCCGAGGTGTAGAAGATGGCCTCGTTCGGGCTCGGCAGCGCGTTCAGGTGCCGGGCAATGAGCGCGAAGGCATCGTCCCAGGCAATGGGCACGTAGTGGTCGCTGGCCGCGTCGTACACCATGGGGTGGGTGAGCCGGCCTTGGTCTTCCAGCCAGAAGTCGCTCTGCTCGGCCAGGGCCGCCACCGAATGCTGGGCGAAAAGCTCCGGCCCCGCGCGGCGGGCCGTGGCCTCGGCCGCCACGGCCTTGGCGCCGTTCTCGCAGAACTCGAAGGTGGAGGCATGGTTGCGGTCGGGCCAGGCGCAGCCGGGGCAGTCGAACCCGTCGGGCTGGTTGGCCGACAGCAGGGTCTTGGCCCCCTTGAGGGGAATGTCCTGATACTGAAGGGCGCGGCCGACGGAGCGCAGCGCGCCCCAGCCACCGGCCGGGCCTTTGTAGAACTCGATTTTCTTGTCGGTCATCGTGGTCTCCTGCTCCAAGGCGAAACGAACGGCGATCAGAGTGGGCGCCCGAGAGCGCGACCGGGTTGGACACCGCCGCGCGCGCGGCGTTCCGCAGCGGCCACCATGCTAGGGCGTTTTGAAGGTGGCTGCCGCGTCGGCCAGGGCCGCCGCCTGCTCGCGCATGCGCAGGGCGGCAGCCGCGGCCTCCTCCACCAGCGCCGCATTCTGCTGGGTCATCTGCTCGATGCGGGCGACGCTCTGGTGGATGCCGTCGATGCCGCTGCTTTGCTGGCCGCTCGCTGCGGCAATGCCTTCGATCAGGCGCGTGACTTCGGCGATCGAGTGGGCGATGCCCTGCATGGACTGGCGTGCATCGTCCACCAGGCCGCCGCCCGCGTCCACCCGCTCGACCGACGCGGCGATGAGGCCGCGGATCTCCCGCGCCGCATCGCCCGAGCGCTGGGCCAGCGCCCGCACCTCGCCCGCCACCACCGCGAAGCCCCGGCCCTGCTCGCCCGCGCGGGCGGCCTCGACCGCGGCATTCAGCGCCAGGATGTTGGTCTGGAAGGCGATGCCATCGATGATGCCGATGATGTCGCGGATGCGGTGCGCGCCCTCGCGGATGCCGCCCATGGTGGCGACGACCCGGTCCACCGCCGCACCGCTCTGCTCGGCGGCCTGCGAGACCGAGCCCATGAGCCCGTTGACGCGCCGGGCGTGCTCGGCATTCTGCCCCACCGTGGCCGTGAGCTGCTCCAGCGCCGAGGCGGCGCTGTTGACCTCGCCGGCCTGCTGCTCGGTGCGCGTGGCCAGATCGCTGTTGCCCGCCGCGATCTCGCTGGTGGACAGGCGCAACCCGTCCGCGCCCCGCCGCACATTGCCCACCAGCCCGGCCAAGCCCACGCCGATGCCGTTGATGGCCTGCAGCATCTGCCCCACCTCGTCGCGCCGGGCCACGTGCATCTGGGTGGTGAGGTCGCCCGCCGCAATGCGCTGCGCCGCCGCGCGCCCCTGGGCCACCGGCCGCGCAATGCCGCGATGCACCGTGCGGTAGACCACCGCCGCCGCGAGCAGCGGTAGCCCCGCCACCACCGCCACCCAGGCAGCGGGCAGCGGCGGAAGCACCAGCCAGGCCAGCGCCCACAGGACGTATTGCACCGCCAGCACCGACAGGGCCAGCCGGCCCGCCAGGTTCAAGGCCGGAATCTCGCTCACATCCAGGCCCACGTAAAGCACGCCCACGACCTGGCCGGACGCATCGCGCACCGGGTCGTAGCGGGTCATGTTCTGGCGGCCGAATACCGTGGCGTAGCCCGCATAGGCCCTCCCCGCCAGCAGGCTGGCATAAGCGGGGTGGGAGCGGTCGAGCAGCGTGCCCACCGCGCGCTCGCCGTCCTGCTTGCGGACCGAGGTGGCGATGCGCACGAAGTCGTTGCCCTGCCGGGCGAACACCGTGGCACGCACGCCGCTGTGCGCGGTGAATCGGTCAGCCACCGAGAAGTCGCCATTCAGCAGACGCCCGGCGCAGCGCAGTAGCGGCGCCTGTGCCGCGCCGCCCTGCGGTGGCTCCAGCGTGAAACTGCCTGCGTGCTCGGCGGCGAACCGGACCGCGGCGGCATTGATCCGCCGGTGAAGGGAGCCTGGCAGCACCATGGCGCCCCGCCCTTACTGGAAGAACTTGGCCGCGCTCACCAGGGTCTTGTAGATGCCCCAGGCCAGGGGAAGGCCCACGGCGGCCCAGGCGAATGCCACGAGCGCCAGGCTGGTGGTGCTGCCGGCCCCGGTGCCAGAGCCCACCTCGGTCGCCAGCGATTTCTCGTGCGCAAGCTTTTTCTCGTGGGCCAGTTCTTCATCGCTCATGAACCATTTGTCGGCCAGCGGGCGCACCAACAGGTTGGCGATCAGGCCGATGACCAGCATGCCCACCAGGATGTACATGGTCTGGTTATAGACCTGCTCGCGCGGCAGGCCCAGGCCGAGCTGGTACTCGCGCATGTAGTTGACGACCACCGGGCCCAGGATGCCGGCCGTGGCCCAGGCGGTGAGCAGACGGCCATGGATGGCGCCCACGAACTGCGTGCCGAACAGGTCGGCGAGGTACGCCGGCACCGTGGCGAAGCCGCCGCCGTACATCGAGAGGATGAGGCAGAACGCCCCCACGAACAGCAGCTTGCTGCCGGCCCCGGCCGAGCTGGGAATGCTGGCATACAGCAGGCCACCCAGCACGAAGAACACCACGTAGGTCATCTTGCGGCCCAGCTTGTCCGACAGGCTGGCCCAGAAGAAGCGGCCGCCGATGTTGAACAGCGACAGCAGCGCGGTGAAGCCGCCAGCCACGGCCGCGATGGCCGCCAGCTGCGCCTTGTCGAGTTCGCCGAATTTCTGAGGCACACCGATGAGCGCGCCGCCAAACACCTCCTGCAGCATGGGCGAGGCCATGCCGATCACGCCGATGCCCGCGCTCACGTTCATGCACAGCACGACCCACACCAGCCAGAACTGCGGAATGCCCCACACGCGCTTCACGTGCACATGGCGCTGCGTGATCATGGTGTTGGCGCTGGGTGGAGGAGGCGTCCAGCCGGCCGGCTTCCAGCCCGTGGCGGGCACGCGGTAGCCGAGAGCGCCAGCCATCATGAAGACGAAATAGACGAGGGCCATCACCACGAAGGTCTGCATCACGCCCACGTCGGTGGGGGTGGAAAACCGCTTCATCAGGTCCACCGCCAGGGGCGAGCCGATCATCGCGCCGCCGCCGAAGCCCATGATGGCCATGCCGGTCGCCATGCCCCGCCGGTCGGGAAACCATTTGATGAGCGTGGACACCGGCGAGATGTAGCCCAGCCCCAGCCCGATGCCGCCGATGACGCCCGAGCCCAGGATCATCAGCCAGAACTGGTGCAAGTGGATGCCCAGCGCCGACAGCAGCATGCCGCCGCACCAGCACACAGCCGACACGACACCCGCCTTGCGCGGACCGGCACGCTCCAGCCAGCCGCCCCAGATGGCGGCCGAGCAGCCCAGGAACACGAAAAACAGGGTGTACATCCAGCCCAGGGTGGCCACGCGCCAGTCGCAGCCGGAGGCGAACAGCTCGGCGAAGAAGCTCATGTCCTTGGGACAGGCAGCGCCCGTGCCGGCCGTGGAAAGGGCCTTGGACAGCGGCAGCCAGAACACCGAGAACCCGTAGGCCATGCCGATGCACAGATGGATCGCCAAGGCCGCCGGAGGAACGAGCCAGCGATTGAAGCCGGGGCCGGCAATGATGCGTTCCTTGTCCAGAAAACCAGGTTGCGTGGATGACATGCGTTCCTCTCTGGTGTGCTCTTCTCGACGTCCTCGCGCCCCCCTTGGCGCGGGTTCTATGAGCAGTTTCAGCGCAATGCTTGAGCTACGTCAAGACACATGGCACACAATATGTCATGTTTTTTCGCGCTGTCAGGCAACAGCAAGGACAGCGGTGCAGGAGAGGGTCGCCGGCGCCCCGGCGGCGGCGCGTTCAGGTGGTCTTGCTGATGGAGATGGTGGGGAATTTGGCCGAGAAATCCTTGGCCTGCTGCGCCACCTTGACCGCCACGTCGCGCGCCATCTTCTTGTAGATGCGGGCCACCTCGCCGTCGGGATCGGCCACCACGGTGGGGGTGCCGGTGTCGGCCTGCAGGCGGATCTGCATGTCCAGCGGCAGCGCGCCCAGGTAGGCCATGCCGTATTCGGCCGCCATGCGCTGGCCGCCGCCCTCGCCGAAGATGTGTTCGGCATGGCCGCACTGGCTGCACACGTGCACCGCCATGTTCTCGACGATCCCGAGGATGGGCACACCCACCTTCTCGAACATCTTGATGCCCTTCTTGGCATCCAGCAGGGCGATGTCCTGCGGCGTGGTGACGATCACCGCGCCGGTGATGGGCACGCGCTGGCTCAGCGTGAGCTGGATGTCGCCGGTGCCGGGCGGCATGTCCACGATGAGGTAGTCCAGGTCTTTCCAATTGGTTTGCCGCAGCAGTTGCTCCAGCGCCTGCGTGGCCATGGGGCCGCGCCAGATCATGGCCTGGTCGGCATCGATCAGGAAACCGATCGACATCACCTGCACGCCGTGATTGCGCATCGGCTCCATGGTCTTGCCGTCGGCGCTTTCGGGCTTGCCCTCGATGCCGAGCATCATGGGCTGGCTGGGGCCGTAGATGTCGGCATCCAGCACGCCGACACTGGCGCCTTCGGCCGCGAGCGCCAGGGCCAGGTTGGCGGCGGTGGTGCTCTTGCCCACGCCGCCCTTGCCCGAGGCCACGGCGATGATGTTCTTGACCTGCGGCAGCAACTGCACGCCGCGCTGCACCGCATGGGCGACGACCTGGCTGGTGATGCGCACCGCCACCTGCTCCACGCCGGCGACGGACTGCGCCGCGGCGGTCAACTGGCGCTCCAGTTCGGGCACCAGGCTTTTGGCCGGGTAGCCCAGCTCGACGTCGAACGCCACGTCGCCACCGGCGATGCGCACGTTGCGCACCGCCCGCGCACTGACGAAATCCTTGCCCGTGTGCGGATCGCTTACGCTCGCGAGCGCCGCCAACAGCGCCTGTTCTGTGACTGCCATGCCAATAACTCCTTGAGGGGGCCGGTAGTCTATTCCCTGATCCGCCAACCCCGCGGGGGCGGGGACAATGCGCCGTTGCCGCCCCACCCGACCGTAAGCACCCCGCTCAGCACAAGGATTCCCGTGAAATTCAAGATGGCCCCCAACTCCCTGTTCGCGATCCTGCTGCGTTCGCCCTGGTGGATCAGTTGGTCGGTGGCCGGTTTGATCGCGCTGGTGTGCGGCGCCCTGCTGCCCTCGCACATCGCCCCGTACGCCGCGGTGGGCGCCCTGCCGATCTTCGGCGTGGGCTGCCTGGCCGCCTGGCGCCAGTGGCGCGCGCCCAGCAGCGCACGGATGCAGGCCATGCTGGGCCAGGCGGCGCAGATGCCCTGGCGTACTTTTGCGGATGCCCTGGAGCGCGCCTGGCAGGCCGAGGGCTACGCGGTGCGCCGCCTCACCGGACTGCAGGCCGATTTCCGCCTGGAAAAAGCGGGCCAGGTGGCCTTGGTGAGCGCCCGCCGCTGGAAGGCCGCCACGCATGGCATCGAGCCGCTGCGCGACCTGCAGGCGGCAGCCCACGCGCAGGACGTGCCCGCCAGCACCTACATCGCCATGCAGGGCACCGTGAGCGACAACGCCCGCGGCTATGCCCGCGAGCATCGCATCACGCTGATGGAAGGGGAGGCACTGGCCGCCCTGCTGCTGAAGGCATCCCACATCGGCCCCGGAAAGTGATCCGCCGACCGATCCCACCACCGATCCGCCGAGGCCCCCCATGCCCCCTTCCGCCCCCGCCCCCGCTGCCAAGCCCGTAACGCCCCGCCCCATCGGCCTGGTGCTGACCGGCGGCGGGGCCCGCGCGGCCTATCAGGTGGGCGTGCTGGAGGCGATCTCCGACCTGCGCATGGCGTGCGGCGCGGGGCGCGAACCCAACCCGTTTCCGATCATCACCGGCACTTCGGCCGGAGCCATCAACGCGGCCGCCCTCGCCTGCGGAGCCGACCAGTTCGACCGGGCCGTGCGCCGCATCGCCCGCGTGTGGCGCAACTTCCATGCGCAACAGGTGTACCGGGCCGATTCGCTGAGCGTGATGCGCAGCGGCGCGGGCTGGCTCACGCTCATGTCGCTGGGCTGGCTGCTGGCGCGCTGGCGGCGCATGCGGCCGCGCTCGCTGCTGGACAACACGCCGCTCACCGGCCTGCTCACGCAACTGGTGCCGCTGGTGCGGCTACCGCGGCTGATCCGCCAGGGGCACCTGCAGGCGCTGGCCATCACCGCCTCCAGCTACAGCTCCGGCGAGCACGTGACCTTCTTCGAGGCCGCTCAGTCGCAGCAGCCCTGGGTGCGCTCGCAGCGCAAGGCCACACGCGACCGCATCACGCACGACCACCTGCTGGCGTCGTCGGCCATTCCGTTCGTCTTTCCCGCCACGGCGCTGGGGATCGACGGCCATACCGAATACTTCGGCGACGGCTCGATGCGGCAGTCCGCCCCGATCGCGCCGGCCATCCACCTGGGGGCCGAACGCATCCTGGTGGTGGGCGCGGGCCGCATGCACGAGCCGGCGGGCGAGGCGCTGCACAGCGATGCACCGGCCTACCCGTCGCTCGCGCAGATCGCCGGGCACACGCTGTCCAACATCTTCCTGGACGCCCTGTCGGTGGATGTGGAGCGCGCCCAGCGCATCAACCAGACGCTTTCGCTGATTCCGCCCGAGGTGCGCGCGCACAGTGCGCTGCGCCCGCTGGAGCTGCTGGTGATCGCCCCTTCGCAGCGCCTGGATGCCGTGGCGGCCCGCTACGTGGGCGAGCTGCCCCGCCCCATCCGAACGCTGCTGGGCGGCCTGGGCGTGACCTCCAACATGCAGGACGTGCGCGGCGCGGCGCTGGCCAGCTACCTGCTGTTCGAGGCCGGCTACACGCGCGAACTCATGGCCCTGGGCCGCGCGGACGCCCTGGCGCGCCGCAGCGAGATCTGCCGATTCTTCGGCTGGACCGATGCAGGCAACGCGTTGCGGGCGCCTGCCGGTTGAGCCCACCCCCATCGGAGACCACCGGTGCCCCGCGCGCAGGCGGCGTTCGGCGGCGAGTGCCGGTTCCTGCCCGCGTACCGGCCGCAGCCGCTGGCGCCCCGGGTCCCGCTGCGCGAGCGGCCGTGAGGCCCCAGCGGGCCATACAGGCCATCGGGGCCATCGGGGCCGCACGGGCCGGGGCGAGCGCCTAAAATCCGCGGCTCGTCCGCGTTTTTCGCGGCCCACCCCGAACGCCCGCACCCGATGACCGCACGCAAGATCTTCGTCACCACCGCCCTGCCGTATGCCAACGGCAACTTCCACATCGGCCACATCATGGAATACATCCAGGCCGACATCTGGGTGCGGTATCAAAGAATGCAGGGCGCCCAGGTGAACTTCGTGGGCGCGGACGACGCCCACGGCGCGCCGATCATGATCGCGGCCGAGAAGGCCGGCAAGACGCCCCAGCAGTTCGTGGCCGACATCGCCGCGGGCCGCAAGCCCTACCTGGACGGCTTTCACATCGCGTTCGACAACTGGCACAACACCGACGCGCCCGAAAACCACGCGCTCGCCCAGCAGATCTACCGCGACCTCAAGGCCAACGGCCTCATCGAGACGCGCACCATCGAGCAGTTCTTCGACCCCGAAAAGAACATGTTCCTGCCCGACCGCTTCATCAAGGGCGAATGCCCCCGGTGCCACGCCAAGGACCAGTACGGCGACAACTGCGAGAACTGCGGCGCCGTCTATGCGCCCACCGACCTCATCCACCCCTTCTCGGCGCTGTCGGGCGCCAAGCCGGTGCTGAAAAGCTCGGAGCATTTCTTCTTCAAGCTCTCCGACCCGCGCTGCGTGGAGTTTTTGCAGGAATGGACGCAGAACGGCGTGCACGTGCAGCCCGAGGTGGCCAACAAGGTCAAGGAATGGTTCACCGTGCGCACCAACCCGGACGGCAGCACCAGCGAGGGCCTGGGCGACTGGGACATCAGCCGCGACGCGCCCTACTTCGGCATCGAGATCCCCGATGCGCCCGGCAAATACTTCTACGTGTGGCTCGACGCGCCCGTGGGCTACCTCGCCTCGCTCAAGAACCTGCTGGACCAGCGCGGCGAAGACTACGAGGCCTACATGGCCGACCCGCTGCTGGAGCAGTACCACTTCATCGGCAAGGACATCGTCACCTTTCACACCCTGTTCTGGCCCGCCATGCTGAAGTTCAGCGGCCGCAAGACGCCCGACAAGATCTGCGTGCACGGCTTTCTCACCGTGAACAACGGCGAGAAGATGAGCAAGAGCCGCGGCACGGGCCTGGACCCGCTCAAGTACCTGGGCCTGTCGATGAACCCCGAGTGGCTGCGCTACTACATCGCCGCCAAGCTCAATGGCCGCAACGAGGACATCGACTTCAACCCCGAAGATTTCATGGCCCGGGTCAACAGCGACCTGATCGGCAAGTTCGTCAACATCGCCTCGCGCGCGGCCGGCTTCATCGCCAAGCGCTTCGGCGGCCAGCTGGGCGCCATGAGCGGCGACGGCCAGGCCCTGCTCGCCACGCTGGCGGCCCAGGGCGGCACCATCGCCGAGGCCCTGGAAAAGCGCGACACCGCCCGCGCCCTGCGCGAGGTGATGCTGCTGGCCGACCGCGTGAACGAATACGTGGACGCCAACAAGCCCTGGGAACTGGCCAAGCAGGACGGCATGGACGCGCGCCTGCAGGACGTGTGCACGACCTGCATCGAGGCCTTCCGCGTGCTCGCCATCTACCTCAAGCCCGTGCTGCCCGCCCTGGCCGCGCAGGTCGAAGCCTTCCTGAACGTCGCGCCGCTCGCCTTCGCCGACGCGAAGACGCTGCTGGGCTCCGGCCACGCCATCGGCGCCTACCAGCACCTGATGCAGCGCGTGGACGTGAAGCAGCTCGACGCCCTGTTCGAGCCCCCCGCAGCGCCCGAGCCCGAAAAGACCGTGCCCGGCGGCGAGGAGATCGCGCCCACCATCACCATCGACGACTTCGCCAGGATCGACCTGCGCATCGCGAAGATCGTGAACTGCGAGCCGGTCGAAGGCTCGACCAAGCTGCTGCGCCTGACGCTCGACGTGGGCGAAGGCCGCCACCGGAATGTGTTCAGCGGCATCGCCAGCGCCTACCAGCCCGCCGACCTGATCGGCAAGCTCACCGTGATGGTGGCCAACCTCGCCCCGCGCAAGATGAAGTTCGGCATCAGCGAGGGGATGGTGCTGGCCGCCAGCCATGGCGATGAAAAAGCCCACCCCGGCATCCACGTGCTGGAACCTTGGGCCGGCGCGACGCCCGGCATGCGGGTGCGCTGAGCGGACCGAGACAGCTCCGTCATCTGGCTCGCCGAAAAAACCGGAAGCCAACTCAAACCTTTGCAGCCCATGAGGGCGACGGCACCAAAGCCCCCGGCTGGATCAAGGACCGCAACGGCAACGGCCTGATCGACTCCGGGCGCGAACTCTTCGGCGACCAGACCTTGAAACCCGTGGGCAGCGATGGCCGGGCGCAGACCTATGCCAACGGCTACGAGGCCCTGGCTGCGGAAGATGGCAACGGCGACAAGGTGATCGACGCCAACGATGCGGTGTACAGCCAGTTGCGCATCTGGAAGGACGCCAACCAGGATGGGGTGTCCCAGGCGGGCGAACTGCAGACCCTGGCCGATCTGGGCATCGCCCGCATCGGCGTGGCGGGCACCGCCAGCAACGTCAACCTGGGCAACGGCAACACCCAGCCCTTGAGCGGCAGCTTCACCCGCACCAACGGCACCACCGGGGTCAGCGGCGTGGCCGAGGTCACCGGCAGCCTGCTGCTGGCTTCCAATAATTTCTACCGCGAGTTCTCTGATGACCCCGCCGTCACGGCCACCGCCGGGGCCTTGCCCCAGATGGGCGGCAGCGGATGGGTGCGTGATTTGCGCGAGGCGATGAGCTTGGCCGGCGGGGCGGCGCAGGGCCTGCAAACCCAGGTGGCGGCCTTCGCAGCGGGAGCCACCCGAGATGCCCAGTTGGCGCTCGTGGACGATCTGCTGACGCAATGGGCCGATACCTCGGGCAAGCGGGTGACCGACATTGGTTTTTATTACCTGGTGTATAGCGAAGGCGGCTTGGTGACGGGACCTCGGGACCCGATGTTTGGGTCGTCGCAGGCTACGTTGAGCATCTCGATGGATGCCACACAGCTTTCGGCGGCAGAGAGTCAGGCCGTGCTCAGAAAACTGAATGTGCTGGAGGTCTTCAACGGCACCAAGTTCATTCAGATTTCAAGCACGAACAGCTCCGGTGGTGGCGGTGGCGGCGGCGGCTTGGGGGCCCCAGGCAGTGGCGGTGGCGTGGGCGCTGCGGCAGACCCCGTCAGCCGCTATACAGCCACCCTGTCCGCCCCGCAGGTGGCCCTGCTCAACCAAAGCTATGACGAACTGCGCGAAAGCGTCTATGGCGCGCTGGTCGTGCAAACGCGCCTCAAGCCCTACCTGGACAGCGTGCAACTGACCGTCGATGAAAACGGAGTGGGCTTCGATACGAGTGGGCTGTCAGCGATGCTCGATGCCCGCAAGGCCGGCAGCGAGCGCGAGGGGCTGATCGATCTGGTGGAACTGAACCGCTACCAGGGCAAGCTGCTCAACGCCGTGGGCTTCGACGGGCTGGGCACGTTGTCGCAGTGGGTCGAAGTCCTGCCGGCCGGTGATGCGTTGCGTGGGGAGTTGAGCGGGCTGGGCGTGATCCTGTCCGGTGCGGCCGAAGGATCGGCACGCAGCGATCTCTATCTGGGCGGCGCGGGCGACGATGCCTTCGCGGCGGGCGCGGGTGACGACCAACTGGATGGCGGCGCTGGCAATGACACGCTGCGCGGCGGTGACGGCAACGATGTGTTGATGGGCCGCGAGGGCGCCGACGCTCTGCATGGGGATGCGGGCGACGATCAGTTGCACGGCGGCTCGGGCAACGACAACCTGTGGGGCGGTGCCGGCAACGACACGCTGCTGGGTGGGGATGGCGACGACGGGTTGTACGGTGATGCGGGCGACGACACCCTGGACGGAGGTGCGGGCCGGGACTGGCTGGAGGGCGGCGCTGGCGCCAACACCTACCGCTTCGGCAAGGGTGATGGTCAGGACACCATCGCGTTCAAGAGCGGCGTCCGCGACGGCCAGCCCGGCGTGCTGCAGTTCAAGGACGGCGTGACCGCCGCTGACCTGGCCCTGCGCCAGGTCCATGACACCGTGCACGGCGGTTATTCGCTGGAGGTGTCGATCAACGGCACGGCCGACAAGGTGACCATCCAGGGGTTCTTCTATGGCGACGATCCCGACGCACCCTACAGTTCGGTGCAGCGGTTCCAGTTCGCCGATGGCTCGGCGTTGGACATTGCCACCATCACGGCCCAGTTATTCGCGGGCACGGCCTCGGCCGACACCCTCTTCGGCACCAACGCAGCCGACACTCTTCGTGGCGGTTCGGGCAACGACAACCTGTGGGGCGCCGCCGGCAACGACACGCTGCTGGGCGGGGATGGCGACGACGGGCTGTATGGCGATGCGGGCGACGATGTAATCGACGGCGGCGCGGGCCGCGACTGGCTGGAGGGCGGCACGGGCTCCAACACCTACCGCTTCGGCCGGGGCGACGGCCAGGACACCATTGCCTTCAAGAGCGGCGTCCGCGACGGCCAGCCCGGCGTGCTGCAGTTCAAGGACGGCGTGACCGCCGCTGACCTGGCCCTGCGCCAGGTCCATAACCCCGTGCGCGGCGGCTATTCGCTGGAGGTGTCGATTGCCGGCACGGCCGACAAGGTGACCATCCAGGGGTTCTTCTATGGGGACGATCCCGGTGCGCCTTACAGCTCGGTGCAGCGGTTCCAGTTCGCCGATGGCACGACATGGGATCTTTCAGCGATTGAAACCCAACTGTCAGCCTCAGCGGCGACGCAAGCGAACAAGGATGCCATTGCCACCGATTCGATGGAGTTGAACAGCGAAAAACCTGATGTGTTCGACGATGGCGTTTCCATGTCCGGCGTCAACAAGCCCTACGCGTTCACTGGCTTGGACGATGCGGACTTCGTGGCCCTGAAGCCGCAGGAGAGAGAGACATCGATCGACGCGGTGGCGCCGACCGACTGGAGCATCGCACCCTTGGACTCTTTCGAAGCGATTCAGTGGAAACCGTTGTTCCAATCGGTGCAGATGGATGGTGCATCCGCATCACTGGACAGCCAGGCCCAACTGCTGACGGAAGCAATGGCGCAGTTCGCTCCACCTGCCGCCATCGACGCCAAGGGCGTGGCAGCGGCGCAGGATGGGCCATGGAAGGTCGTTGCCGCGCATTGGCAGTGAACGGACTCTCGCCATGAACAGAAAGCCTGGAGCTGGCAAGCCCCAGGCTTTTTTTTCGAGGGATGGCACCGGAGGGTTCATTCCGGGATCTGATCCGCCTGCGGCGTGGGCGATCACGGCGTGAACGGCCCCGTACAGAGCAACGGGCTCAGTTCGAATGCTATTAAAAATATAGCAACAAAGGCAATTGACACGGCGGCATGAGGGGGATTTCTTGGCTTTCTTACGGCTTGGGTCACCGTCATGTGCCCAGGGGGGAACCGCGGCTTGATACCGCCATGCCTCCATGGCGAGGACCACACGAAACTTGGAAAAAACTTGCTTCGCCGATGGAGTGGGCCAAGAGGGGGGGGGGGCTTCTCTCGGTCGCAAGCGTGACAGGCTGGCGCTCAATGCCCCACGTACCGCCCCGGCCGGTGGCTGATCCACAAAAACCCGCTCATCACCACCACCGCCAGCACCGAATACGCCACGCGCTCGATGGGCACGATGACCAGCGCCAGCAGCACCACGGTGCAATCGATCGCCATCTGCACCTTGCCGGCGCGCATGCCATAGCGCTGCTGCAGGTACAGCGAGACGATGGTGGCGCCGCCCAGGCTGGATTTGTGGCGCGCGAGGAACAGGCAGCCGGTGCCCAGCAGCAGCCCGCCCAGCACGGCGGCGAAGAGCGGGTTCAGGTAGTCCACGTGCATGACGTGGGGAAACAACTCCGTCAGCACCGACAGCAGCGCCACCGACAGGAACGTCTTGATGGTGAACTCCCGCCCCATGCGGGTCCAGGCGAACCAGTAGAACGGCAGGTTGATGGCAAAAAACAGCTTGCCGAACGAGATGTCGGTCACGTAGTGCAGCAGGAAGGCGATGCCCGCCGTGCTGCCGATGAGCAGCCCCGCCTGGCCGAACAGCATGAGCGCCATGGCCACGAACAGCGTGCCGGCGAAGAGCGCCTGCACGTCTTCGTAATGCCCATGGCGCAGCGATCCCATGGGGTACAGCGGCGGTGAGGGCGGCGGCGGGGCCGGGGGCGCAGGGGGTGGCAAGGGGGCTTCGGGCATGGCGGGGCGGATGGTTGTCACAGGCTACTCCAACACGGGGAGCGCATGCAAACAATGCGCCAGCCCGGCGGTGGCGCGGAATGAAAGGCCAGCACCCAGCCTGCTGTCTCCGCTACCGGCCACCACCGGTTCCCTCCGCTGCAGGCCGGGCTACCGGCCTCCTTCGCGGATTTCCAGCGCGCTGCCGCTGCGCAGCACCCGGCCCTGGCCGTCGAAGTACACGGTGAAGATCATGGGCTGGTTGCCGCCGTCGTTCCAGCGCCAGTCCCAGGCGGTTTCGCCCTTGCGCTCGTAGGTCATGGCCTTCATGGGCTTGCCCAGGCGCCGGCGCACGTCGTCCATGGCCATGCCGGGCACGATCTGCTCGAAGTTGTGCGGCGCCAGCACCTGGCGCAGCGCGCTCATGCGGCCGTCGGGGCCGATGGTGATCATGTAGTTCTGGTGGCCGGCCGGCTGGCGGTTGTATTCGAAGGTGCGGGCGCCGCCGGGCTCGTCCCACACGCGCTCGGGCTCGCCGAAGCGCGAGCGCACGTCGGCCTCGGTGGAGCTGCCCTCCTCCAGTTCGCTGATGCGTTGCGGGTCGCAGCCGGCGAGCAGGGCCGCGAGGACGCCGAGCGTGCAGGCCAGGCCGGCGGCGCGCAGCGCCCGGGCGGCCGGGGCGCTCCATCGGGGGGTATTCATTAGGGGCCTTTCTCGGGCAGATGTCGGGGTCCGCACTGTAGCGCGCCGGCGCTGCGGCGGCCCGGGCGGCGGCGCCCGGTAAAATCGCCGCCTCCCTACAGTGACTGCACCAACGCCATGTCCTTCTTTCGCCGCCCCGACTACCAGTCCGACATCACCCAGTTCATCAACCAGCTCAAGGTCGAGAAGCCCGAACTGGACGCGCAGCAGCAGGCCGGCCGCGCGCTGCTGTGGGACAAGCGCGTGGACCGCAGCATCTGGGGCGAATACGACGAAGCCAGCGTGTCGCAAAAGCCCTACGTTTACCAGACCCAAGGCTGATCCGCATCAAAAAGGCCTCCAGCGCAATAGTACGTGGCGCAGGCAGCTATATTTTTAATAGCAATCCATGAGCACCGCCGCGGACCGGGCCTCCGCCGCCTCCCTGGCTGCCGTGGGCATCGAGGGCGCCGACGGCGCATCTCCCCAGGTCGTGGATTCGGTGGCGCTGGCGCGCCTGTATGGCGAGCCGCTGTTCGCGCTGCCCACCGACCTGTACATCCCGCCCGATGCGCTGGAGGTGTTCCTCGAAGCGTTCGAGGGTCCGCTCGATCTGCTGCTGTACCTCATCCGCAAGCAGAACTTCAACATCCTCGACATCCCCATGGTGGGCGTCACGCGCCAGTACCTGGTGTACGTGGACGAGATCCGCAGCCGCAACCTGGAGTTGGCGGCCGAGTATCTGCTGATGGCGGCCATGCTCATCGAGATCAAGTCGCGCATGCTGCTGCCGCCCAAGAAGCAGGAGGGCAGCGCCGAGCCCGAGGACCCGCGCGCCGAACTCGTGCGCCGCCTGCTCGAATACGAGCAGATCAAGCTGGCCGCGGCCGGCCTGTCGCGCATGCCGCAGTACGGGCGCGATTTCCTGCGGGCGCAGGTGCACATCGAGCAGAGCCTGCAGCCGCGCTTTCCCGACGTGCACGTGGCCGACCTGCAGGAGGCGTGGCGCGACATCCTGCGGCGCGCCAAGCTGGTGCAACACCACCGCATCACGCGCGAGGAGCTGAGCGTGCGCGAATACATGAGTGCCGTGCTGAAAGCCCTGCAGGGCCGGCGCTTCGTGGAGTTCGAGGAACTGTTCGAGCCCGAAAAAGGCAGCACCGTGCTGGTGGTGACCTTCATCGCGCTGCTGGAGCTGGCCAAGGAAACCCTGATCGAGATCACCCAGGCCGAGGCCTTCGCGCCCATCTACGTGCGGCTGGCGTACACGCCGGTCTGAGCCGCCGCCCTTCACCGCCACGGCCGGGCGCCCCGGCCCGAACGCCCCACACGCCCACACGCCCATACGCAACACCATGCCATCCCACGATTTCGACGTTCTCATCATCGGCAGCGGGCTGGCCGGGCTGTCGGCCGCGCTGCACCTGGCACCCACGCACCGCGTGGCGGTCATCACCAAGCGCTCGCTGCAGGACGGGGCCAGCGCCTGGGCACAGGGCGGCATCGCCGCCGTGCTGGCCGAGGGCGACACCTACGAGGCCCACGTGCAGGACACCCTGGTGGCCGGCGCTGGGCTGTGCGACCTGGCCGCCACGCGCTTCGTGGTGGAGAACGCGCCCGAGGCCGTCCATTGGCTGCAGGGCCTGGGCGTGCCGTTCTCGCAGGAGGACGGCGCCCTGCACCTCACGCGCGAGGGCGGCCACGGCGCGCGCCGCATCGTGCACGCCACCGATGCCACCGGCGCCGCCGTGCAGCGCACCCTGATCGACACCGTGCGCGCCACGCCGGGCATCACGCTGTTCGAGCAGCACACGCTGGTGGACCTGATCACCCCGCACAAGCTGCGCCGGGGCGGGCCGCAGCGCTGCCTGGGGCTGTATGCGCTGGACGAAGGCACCGACGAGGTCGTCACCTTCCGCGCGCCGCAGACCATCCTGGCCACGGGCGGCGCGGGCAAGGTGTACCTGTACACCACCAACCCCGACACGGCCACGGGCGACGGCATCGCCGCGGCCTGGCGCGCGGGCTGCCGGGTGTCCAACCTGGAGTTCATCCAGTTCCACCCGACCTGCCTGTACCACCCGCACGCCAAGTCGTTCCTCATCACCGAGGCGGTGCGCGGCGAGGGCGGGCAGCTGAAGCTGCCCCCATCGGCCGGCGGCACGCGCTTCATGCCGCAGCACGACCCGCGCGCCGAACTGGCCCCGCGCGACGTGGTGGCCCGCGCCATCGACTACGAGATGAAGCGCCACGGCCTGGACTGCGTGCACCTGGACATCTCGCATCAGAGCCCGGCCTTCTTGCAGGAGCACTTTCCCAACATCCTCGCGCGCTGCGCCGAGCTGGGGCTGGACATCACGAAGGAGCCCATCCCCGTGGTGCCCGCCGCGCACTACACCTGCGGCGGCGTGCTCACCGACCTGGCCGGCCGCACCGACCTGCCCGGCCTGTTCGCCATCGGCGAGACCGCCTGCACCGGCCTGCACGGCGCCAACCGGCTGGCCAGCAACTCGCTGGTGGAGTGCATGGTCTTCGCGCGCGCCGCCGCCCAGGCCATCGCCGCCGCCAGCTTTGACGCCGTGCCCGATGTGCCGCCGTGGGACGACAGCCGCGTGACCGATGCCGACGAGTGCGTGGTCATCTCCCACAACTGGGACGAGCTGCGCCGCTTCATGTGGGACTACGTGGGCATCGTGCGCACCAACAAGCGCCTGGAGCGCGCGGCGCACCGCATCACGCTGCTGCAGGCCGAGATCGAGGAGTTCTACGCCCACTTCCACGTCACGCGCGACCTGCTGGAGTTGCGCAACCTGGTGCAGGTGGCCGAGCTGATCGTTCGCTCGGCCCAGATGCGCCGCGAGAGCCGGGGCCTGCACTACAGCCGCGACTACCCCGAGCGGGCCGCCCCGGCCGCGCCGACCATCCTGGTCCCGCCGGTCCGCTGACCGCCTCACCACAAGCTTTACCCGTTTTTTTCGCCCATCCCGCCATGCAACGCACCCTGCTGAAATCCAAGATCCACCGCGCCAGAGCCACGCACTGCGAACTGCACTACGAAGGCTCCTGCGCGATCGACGAAGACCTGCTCGACGCCGCGAACATCGTGGAGAACGAGCAGGTGCACATCTGGAACATCGACAACGGCGAGCGCTTCGTCACCTACGCCATCAAGGGCCAGCGCGGCAGCGGCATGGTGTCGGTCAACGGCTCGGCCGCGCGCCGCGCCGCCGTGGGCGACCTGCTCATCATTGCCGCCTTCGCCCAGTTCGACGAGGCCGAGGTGGCCGCGCACCGGCCGCAGCTGGTGTTCGTGGACGCCGCCAACCGCCAGGTGGAACTGCGCCACCACGTGCCCACGCAGGCCCTGTGAAAGGCCACCCACGATGAACCAGGACACCCTCGTCGCCCGCAGCCTGGCCAGCGTCTGGCACCCGTGCACGCAGATGAAGCGCCACGAGGCCGACCCGCCCGTGGCCATCGCCAGCGCCCGCGGCCCGTGGCTGCACGGCACCGACGGCCGGCGCTACCTGGACGGCATCAGCTCATGGTGGGTCAACCTGTTCGGCCACAGCCACCCGCACATCCAGGCCGCGCTGGCCGACCAGCTCGCGCGGCTGGACCACGTGATGCTCGCGGGCTTCACGCACGCGCCGGTGGTGGAACTGTCCGAGCGGCTGGGCGCGCTCACCGGGCTGGGCCACGCCTTCTACGGCAGCGACGGCGCCGCGGCCACCGAGATCGCCCTCAAGATGAGCGCGCACTATTGGCGCAATGCCGGGCGGCCGGGCAAGAGCCGCTTCGTGGGCCTGGCCGGCGGCTACCACGGCGAAACCGTGGGCGCGCTGGCCGTGACCGACATCGCCCTGTTCCGCGAGGCCTACGCCCCGCTGGTGCGTCTGGCGGCCACCGTGCCCAGCCCCGATGCGCGCGGCGCGCAGCCCGGCGAGAGCGCATGGGATGTGGCCCGGCGCGCCGCCCGGGCGCTGGACGACTGGCTGGCCGAGCACCACGAGAGCACCGCCGCGCTGATCGTCGAGCCCCTGGTGCAGTGCGCCGCCGGCATGGCCATGCACGATGCCGAATACCTGCGACAGGCCCGCGCGCTGTGCGACCGCTACGGCGTGCACCTGGTGGTGGACGAGATCGCCACCGGCTTCGGCCGCACCGGCACGATGTTCGCGCACCAGCAGGCCGGCATCCGGCCCGACTTCATCTGCCTGTCCAAGGGCCTCACGGGCGGCACGCTGCCGCTGTCGGCCGTGCTCACCACCGAGGCCATGTACGCCGCGTTCTACGACGACGACGTGGCCCGCGGCTTCCTGCATTCGCACTCCTACACCGGCAACCCGCTGGCCTGCCGCGCGGCGCTGGCCACGCTGGAGCTGTTCGACCAGCTCGACCCGCTGGCGGCCAATGCCGCGCTGGCCGGGCGCATCGACGCCGCCTGCGCGCCCATCACGCACCACCCGCGCGTGCGCCACGCGCGCCGGCTGGGCATGGTGTGGGCGTGGGACGTGGAGACCTCCCTGCCCGATTTTTCCCGCCGCTACCACCGCCACGCCATGGCGCGCGGGCTGGTGCTGCGCCCCATCGGCAAAACGCTCTACGCCATGCCGCCCTACGTGCTCGACGATGAGGCCGTGCAGCACCTGGGCGATGCCGCCTTCGCCGCACTGCAGGCCACGCTGACCGAAGAGACCACCCCATGAGCCCGACCCCGAAATTCGCCTGCTTCGTCACCGGCACCGACACCGGCGTGGGCAAGACGCTGGCCTCGGCCGGCCTGCTGCACGCGCTGGCGCGCCACCACGCGCGCGTCGTGGGCATGAAGCCCATCGCCGCGGGCGCCGAATGGCACCATGGCCAGCTCGCCAACGAAGACGCCATCGCCCTGCGCGCCGCCTCCACCATCGCGGTGCCCCCGGCGCTGGACAACCCCGTGCTGCTGCCTGACCCGCTCTCGCCCCACATCGCCGCCGAGCGCGCGGGCACGCGCATCGACATCGCGCACATCGTGCGCAGCTACGAAGCGCTGGCGGCGCAGGCCGATGCGGTCGTCGTCGAAGGCGCAGGCGGCTTCCACGTGCCGCTGTCGGACACCGAGACCGGCGCCGACCTCGCCCAGGCCCTGGGCCTGCCCGTGGTGCTGGTGGTGGGCCTGCGGCTGGGCTGCCTGAGCCACGCCGCACTCACCGCCGACGCGGTGCGCGCGCGCGGCCTGCCGCTGGCCGGCTGGATCGCCAGCCGCATCGACCCGCACATGCGGGCGCCGCAAGACAACCTCGACTGGCTCGCGCAGCGCCTGGGCGCCCCGCTGCTGGCCGACATTCCCCAGCAGGCCGTGCCGGACGCCCGCGCGCTGCCCTTCGACCTTCCCGCCGCATGGACGACCCGATGAGCCCCCGCACCGACGCCCCCTCCTGGATCGACGAGTTTCCGGCGCGAATCGCCGCGCTCGACGCCGCCCACCTTCGCCGCCAGCGCCGCGCCGTGGTGCCGGCCGGCGGCGCGCACCTGCTGGTCGATGGCGCGCCCATGCTGGCGTTTTGCAGCAACGACTACCTGGGCCTGGCCAGCCACCCGGCGCTGGCCGAGGCCGCCTGCGCGGGCGCACGCGAGTTCGGCGTGGGCTCGGGCGGCTCGCCGCTGGTGAGCGGCCACAGCGCGGCCAATGCGGCGCTGGAGGCCGACCTCGCCCGCTTCGTGGGCCTGCCGCGCGCGCTGTACTTCTACGCGGGCTACGCCACCAACGCCGGCATCGTGCCCGCGCTCGTGGGCGAAGGCGATGCGCTGTTTTCCGATGCGCTCAACCACGCCTGCCTGATCGACGGCGCCCGCCTGTCGCGTGCCCGCATCCACCGCTACCCGCACGCCGACCTGGCCGCGCTGGAAGCGGCGCTCGCCAGCAGCCCCGCGCGCCGCAAGCTGGTCATCACCGATGCCGTGTTCAGCATGGACGGCGACGTGGCCGACATTCCCGCGCTGCTGGCGCTGTGCGAGCGCCACGACGCGCTGCTGCTGCTGGACGACGCGCACGGCTTCGGCGTGCTCGGGCCGCAGGGGCGCGGCGCGCTGGCCGAGGCGGGCCTGGTCGGCGCGCAGGCCTCGCGGCGCGTGCTGTACATGGCCACGCTGGGCAAGGCCGCGGGCGTGGCCGGCGCCTTCGTCGCGGGCGACGGCGCATTGATCGAATGGCTGCTGCAAAAGACGCGCAGCTACATCTTCGCCACTGCCGCGCCGCCGCTGCTGGCGCGCGCGCTGCAGGCCAGCCTGGCGATCATCGAGGCGGAGGATTCGCGCCGCGAGCACCTCGCGCGCCTCGTCCAGCGCCTGCGGGGCGGCTTGGCGCCGCTGCTGCAGGGCACGCACTGGCAGCTGGGCGAGTCGCGCACCGCCGTGCAGGCCGTGGTGATCGGCGCCAACGACGAGGCCCTGGCCGCCATGGAAGGCCTGCGCCAGCGCGGCCTGTGGGTGCCCGCCATCCGCCCGCCCACCGTGCCCGAGGGCACGGCCCGCCTGCGCATCGCGCTGTCGGCCGCGCACACCGAGGCCGACGTGGACCGCTTGCTGCAGGCGCTGGCCGAGCTGGCGCCCGCCGCCGTGGAGGCCCTGGCATGACCTACAGCGTCAAGGAAATCTTCTACACCCTGCAGGGCGAAGGCGGCCAGGCCGGCACGCCCGCCGTGTTCTGCCGCTTCGCGGGCTGCAACCTCTGGAGCGGCCGCGAGGAAGACCGCGCCAGCGCCGTCTGCCGCTTCTGCGACACCGACTTCGTGGGCACCGACGGCACCCTGGGCGGCAAGTTCGCCACCGCAGACGCGCTGGCCGACGTGATCGCCGCGCAGTGGCCCGCGCACGACGCCGCGCACCGCCTGGTCGTGCTGACGGGCGGCGAGCCGCTGCTGCAGGTGGACACGGCCTTCATCGACGCCCTGCACGCGCGGCGCTTTCGCATCGCCGTGGAGAGCAACGGCACCGTCGCCGCGCCGCCCGGCATCGACTGGCTGTGCATCAGCCCCAAGGCCGGCGCGCCCTGGGTGCAGCGCAGCGGGCAGGAACTCAAGCTGGTGTGGCCCCAGCCCGGCTTCGACCTGGCCGCGCTCGAGTCGCAGACGCAGTTCACGCACCGCTTCCTGCAGCCCATGGACGGCCCGGAGCAGGCCGCCAACACCGAGCGCTGCATCGCTGCCTGCCTCGACCGCCCCGCCTGGCGCCTGAGCCTGCAGACCCACAAGCTCACCGGCATCCGCTGAGCCGTTTTCCCTATCGTTTTTTCGCCCCCGTTCCCGCCCGTTCGCCGACCATGCAGTTCACCGTCCACCAGCGCTTTTTCTTCGATGCCGCGCACACCTTGCAGCGCGAGATCGAGGCCGAGGGCAGCCGCCGCATCCACGGCCACACCTACCACGCGGAGGTGGCCGTCACCGGCCCGCGCGATCCCGCCACCGGCATGGTCATCGACCTGGGCCACCTGCGCCAGCGCCTGGCCGCCGTGCGCGAGCAGCTCGACCACCACTGGCTGGACGAAGTGCCCGGCCTGGGCACGCCCACGCTGGAAAACCTGTGCCGCTTCATCGCCCAGGCGCTCGATGGCATGCAGCCGCCCGCCAGCCGCGTGCGCGTGTGGCGCGAGGCGCTGGGCGACGGCTGCGTGCTGGACCTGGCGCCGCCCGGCCCGGTGCCGGGCTGAACCCATCCGCCCCCCATCCCTTTCATCCCACCTCGCAGGAGAACCGCCATGCCCCACCTCGTCATCGAATACAGCCAGAACCTGGCCGGTCTGCCCGAAGCGCAAATGCTGGCGGAACTGAACCAGTCCCTCACCGCGAGCCGCGAGATCCAGAACGAGGCGGACCTCAAGTCCCGCTTCCTGCGCACCGACCGCTTCGAGATCGGCACCGCCCCCGCCGACCGCGCGTTCGTGCATGCGCAACTGCGCCTGCTGTCCGGCCGCTCGCCCGAGGCCAAGCAGGACCTCGCCGGCCGCGTGGCCGACGTGCTGCGCCGCCTCACGCCCCGGCCCGAGGGCGTGCTGGTGCAGCTCAGCGTGGAGATCGTGGACATGGACCGCGGGTCCTACGTGAAAGAGCGGCTTTGAGCCCTACCGGGCTCCAGCGCAATCAAAACTAGGGCATATTGCTACAAAATAAGTAGCAAATCACTTTGCGCCGGGCGATCCGTCCAAAGCGCGAGAGTGGGTAGCACCGGTGAGGCATTCCGTCTGCCGGGTCAGGACGGCTTCGCAAACCCCATCGAAGATTCGGGTCCTGCGAGAGATTCCATGGCGCTGCTCGGATGATGAGCATCATTCGAAAACCCAAGCCACAGGGCTGCCATGAGACCTCTACCCAATGCGATCGCCACCCGGCTCACTCAGGTACGCCCTTCGGCGCTGCAGGCTGCACAACTGGCAGCCGTCAAACCGGAGAAGCCCAGTACGGGCACGTCTGAGTCGCCATTGCCAGGGCCGCTCAGGCCCCGGCCCAAACTGGAAACCGCGTCCTCCCTGCAGCCGCGCATCCAGATCAAACTCAGCAGTGGGGCCAAGATCTCGCTGAACGATGCGATGAAATTGCTCTCTGCCGCCCAGAAGCCGAGCATTGCCGCGCCAGCCGGCACCGCGCCGGGGCGCATCAGCGCCGCATCGGTCCTGCAGTCAATGAAACCGACCTCGCAGCTCCCGAACGGCGGGGCCAACGCAACGGTGTTGCCGCAGGCGCGGCCGCACGCCAGTGCACCGCAAGGAGGCTTTCCAGCGCAGGTCGCGCCATCGCCGCAGCCACCCCATGAAGAACCCGTGCTGGCGATGCCCTGGATGGGTCATCCACCGCCTCAGGCCGCCCCGACCATGGCGTTTCACCCAGGCTTTCAGACACCGCCCCAGCCGGCACACCCGCTGCATCCACCACAAAACCAGCCTTTCACCGGCTTCGCGTCGCTGTTCCCGGGCGGTCCGCAGCCCGCTTTCGCCCCCGTGCTTCAGCAAGCCCCGCACGGCCTGCAGGGCGCACCGGGGAATTCGCCCTGGCCTCCCGCCGAGCACGCCGTCGGTCTGGCCTCCATGCTGCCAGGCGCCACCACGGCAGGTCCTGCCCCCTCGCAGGCCGTTCATGAAGCGCCGCAAATCTGGAATCCGGCCAACCCGCCCACGCCCCATGTCGATCCCTTTGAGGACAAGCGCCTTTCATTGAACGCAGTGCCGCCCACGGCCAAGTTCCAGCACAACGTTGCCCTCTTTGCCGAGTACGACGGCGAGCACCTTCAGGGCAACAAGACGTGGGCGACTTCCGTCACCTATCTCAATGCAGAGCAGCGTCAGCAATTCAAGCTGACGGTGAAAGACGGAAAGATTTTTGACGCGGAAGGCAAGCCGTTCGATACCCGCAACGGCAAGACGGCATGCTTCGGCGGAGGCGCGGGCAAGGCGATCTTCGTCATGGATCACGATGGCAACCTGTATGCGTCCAATTACCATGCGCCCGGCAAGTTCCACCATTCGAGTTTCCTGGCCGGCCAACCGGTGGCGGGTGCGGGAGAGATCACCGTGCACAACGGCGAGATCCAGTCCCTGACCCGCAACAGCGGACACTACCGCCCCAGCGCAGCCCAGCTGGAGCAAGTGGCCCACAACCTCAGCTCCCAGGGCCTGAGCAATTTCGTGGTCGACCAGAAGATTCAGTAGCAGGAAAGAAAAACATGGATACCGTCAAATTCCTTCGCATCCCCTTGAGCATGATCGACTACGTCGGCGACCTCGATGCCTTCCAGGGCCTGACCGCCGAACAGCTGGCCTCGCTGCCCGAGGAATACACGCCCGACGAAACTGCCGGCATCATTGCCAGTCTGCGTTTCGCGGCAGAGCATCCCGAATTCGACTTCGCTTCTTTGCTGCCGGGGATCAGCGCCTCCAACGGCCAGATCCACGTCTTTCTGGTCAAGATCTACCGCTCGTTTCAGGAAGCAGGCCTGGCCCCGCGCTGAACCGGTTCTCCGAGGGATGGCCCGGACTGCAGCCCCTGAATTGCCTTGAAGCCTGACAGGGCTCCAGCGCAATAAGCACTAGGGCATATCGCTACAAAATCAGTAGCAAAAGCCAGAACCAGGGGCCTTCGGCCCCGCCGGCTTCAGGCCTGCAACGTGGCGTCCAGCCAGCCCCGCAGGCTGTTCACGAACGCCCAGGCCCGCACCTGTGGCACCTCCTCCACGCGCAGCACGGCCTCGGTCACCCGGCCTTCGCGCAGGGCCACCGCGCGGCCCACGCCGGGCAGCAGGCCGCAGGACAACGGCGGCGTGACCCACCGGCCGTCGGCCCGCAGCGCCGCGATGCAGCCGCGGGTGCATTCGGTGATCTCGCCGGCCTCGTTCCACAGCAGCGTGTCGAACACGCCCTCGGCCTCGGGCGTGAAGGCGTCGTAGTGGGCCCGGCGCGTGGTCTTGTGGCGCACGAATTCGCCGTGCGCGTTCTCCAGCGGGCGCGTGGCCAGTTGCAGGCGCACCGGCTCGGCGGTGGGGGCCATCGCCCAGGCCTCGGCGCGCGGGTGGCCTGCCGCATCGAGCAGCAGGCGCGCGCGCCACAACCCGGCGGGGTGGGCTGCGGCCAGCGCATCCAGGCAAGCCTGCACGCGCGCCGCGTCGAAAGCGTGGCCGAAGTGCGCGGCCGAGGCGGCCAGCCGCGCCACGTGGTCGGCGCGGTGGCGCAGCACGCCCTCCTCCAGCGCCAGGGTTTCCAGCAAGTCGAACGGGGCGCTGGCGCGCTGCAGGAAGGCGCTCTTGTGCTGCCACTCCTGCCACTCCGCCGCGGCCTGGGCGCCGGAGGTGATGCCGCTGCCGATGCCGCAACGCGCGTCGCGGCCGCGCAGCGTCACGGTGCGGATGGGCACGTTGAAGGTGGCGGCCACGGCGCCCTCGCCGTCCGGCCGCACGATGCCCACCGCGCCGCAGTACACGCCGCGGGGCGCGGGTTCCAGCGCGTGGATGGCCTGCATCGCCCGCACCTTGGGCGCCCCGGTGATGGAGCCACAGGGGAACAGCGCGGCGAACACGTCGGCCAGGGTGGTGCCGGCGCGGGTGCGGGCCTCGACGTCGGACGTCATCTGCCACACGGCCGGCAGCGCCTGGGTGTGGAACAGCGCGGGCACCCGCACGCTGTGCGGCTCGGCGATGCGCGAGAGGTCGTTGCGCAGCAGGTCCACGATCATCACGTTCTCGGCGCGCTCCTTGGGCGAGGCGCGCAGCGCGGCGGCCTGCGCGGCATCGTCCTCGGCCGTGGCACCGCGCGGTGCCGTGCCTTTCATGGGCCGCGCCAGCAGGCTGCCGCCACGCCAGTCGAAGAACAGCTCGGGCGAGACGGACAGGATCTGCTCGGCACCGCCGTCGATGCACGCGGCATAGCCGCCCGGCTGGGCGCGCTGCAGCGCGGCGAACAGCGGCAGCGCCGCCTGCGCCCCGCCCACCGGCGACACGGTGCCCTGGATCGGCGCGGTGTAATTCACTTGGTAGAACTCGCCGGCCGCGATGGCCTGATGAAGATGCGCCAGGGCGGCCTCGAACGCGGCGCGCTGCGGGCGGGTGTGCCAGTCCACCGTGGGCGCTCCCGCACCGCCGCCATCGCCATCGCCATCGCCATCGCCGGCCGAAGGGTCGGGCCAGGGCAAGGCCCGGTCGAACACGGCGAACCACGCCAGGGGCCCGTCGGCCGGGTGCGTGCGCAGCGCGGCGTCGAACGCGCCGGCCGCCTCGTAGCGCAGGTAGCCCAGGCACCAGGCCCCACCACGCGCCTCGGCCTCGGCCGCGTCCAGCACGGCGCGAACCTCGTGCGGGGCCTGCGCCACCAGCGTGCGGCGCGGCATGCCGAACGCATGGCGCAGGCGCGGCCCGGCCGGGTGGCGCGGGTCGGAGAAGTCGATCCTGAAATTCACGTCAAAACAGGCCCATGCCCTAGAAAATCATGCCTGGATAGCTATTAAATTAATAGCAAATCGATGCCATGCCGGCGCGCGTCATGCCGCGCCGATGTGGGGCACCAGCGCGCCCAGGGGCTGCCCGCCCTTGAGCGCGGCGGTGAAGGCCAGCATGCGGTCGATGGGCTGGCGCGCGCGGGGGATGAGCGCCGGGTCCACGTGGATGGCGTTGGCGCCGGTCTCCAGCACGCGGGCCACGTCGGCCAGGCCGTTCATGGCCATCCAGGGGCAGTGCGCGCAGCTCTTGCAGGTGGCGCTGTTGCCGGCCGTGGGGGCTTCGTGGAAGGTCTTGGCCGGATTGAGCGCGCGCAGCTTGTGCATCATGCCGTTGTCGGTCGCCACGATGAATTCGCGCGCATCCATCTCGCGCGCGGCCTTCAGGATGGCGGAGGTCGAGCCCACGGCATCGGCCAGCGCCACCACGTCGGCGGGGCTCTCCGGATGCACCAGCACCTTCGCCTGCGGATGCGCCGCCTTCAGCGCCTGCAGTTCCTCGGCCTTGAACTCGTCGTGCACGATGCAGGCGCCGTTCCAGAACAGCATGTCGGCGCCCGTCTGCTGCTGAATGTAGGCGCCCAGGTGGCGGTCGGGCGCCCACAGGATCTGGTGGCCCGCCGCCTTGAGCGCGCCCACGATCTCCAGCGCGCAACTGGAGGTGACGAGCCAGTCGGCGCGCGCCTTCACCGCCGCGCTGGTGTTGGCATAGACGACCACGGTGCGGTCGGGGTGCGCATCGCAGAACGCGCTGAACGCATCGGCGGGACAGCCCAGGTCGAGCGAGCAGGTGGCATCCAGGTCGGGCATGAGCACGGTCTTCTCGGGCGAGAGGATCTTGGCCGTCTCGCCCATGAAGCGCACGCCCGAGACCACCAGCGTCTGCGCGGCATGGTCGCGGCCGAAGCGCGCCATCTCCAGCGAATCGCTGACCAGCCCGCCCGTCTCTTCGGCCAGGTCCTGCAGGTCCGGGTGCACGTAATAGTGCGACACCATGACGGCGTTCTTCTCCCGCAGCAGCCGCCGGATGCGGTCCTTGAGCGCGGCGCGTTCGGTGGGCGAGGGCTCGGCGGGCACGCGGGCCCAGGCGAACTTCGTGGAGCAGACGGCGCCGTCTTCGGGCTGCTCGTACTCCACTTCCTTGGTGGCGGTGGGGGTCGTCATGGGGTGGGTCTTTCGGCCGCGGCGGCAGGGCGCGGCGCAAACACGTTATCTCAGGTCCGGAGGATGGCCGTACCGGCTAGTCAATGTCCTGCATCCGCATCGAGAAATCGATGGCCTTCACGTCCTTGGTCAGCGTGCCGATGGAGATGCGGTCCACGCCGGTCTCGGCCAGGGCGCGCAGACCTTCGAGCGTCACGCCGCCGGAAATTTCCAGGATGGCGCGGCCGGCGTTCAGGCGCACGGCCTCGTGCAGCATCGGGAGCGGCATGTTGTCCAGCAGCAGCATCTTCGCGCCGGCATTAAGCGCCTCCTGCAGCTGCTCCAGCGTCTCGACCTCGATCTCCACGAAGGCCGCCTGTGCGGCCACGGCGTGCGCGGCGCGCAGCACGGCCGTCACGCCACCGGCAGCGGCGATGTGGTTTTCCTTGATGAGCACCGCGTCGTGCAGGCCGATGCGGTGGTTGGTGCCGCCGCCCGTGCGCACGGCGTATTTCTGCGCCAGGCGCAGGCCCGGCAGGGTCTTGCGCGTATCGACGATCTGCGCCTGCGTGCCGCGCACGGCCTCCACGTAGGTCGCCGTCTTGGTCGCCACGGCCGACAGCAGCTGCAGGAAGTTCAGCGCCGTGCGCTCGGCGCTCAGCAGCGCGCGGGCGCTGCCCTCCACCTCCAGCACCACCTGGTCGGGCGCGCAGCGCTCGCCTTCCCGCACGTGCCACACGATGCGCGCGGCCGGGTCCAGGGCCCGCACGGCCGCCTCGGCCCAGGGGCCGCCGCAGATCACTGCGCTCTCGCGGGCCAGCACGCGGGCGCGCACGCGGCGCGCCGGATCGATCAGGCCGGCGGTGAGGTCGCCGGCGCCCACGTCCTCGCGCAGCGCGCGGGCAACGTCTTCCTGGGCCAGCGATGCGATGCCGCCGTCCAGGGAAAGGGGGGATTTCGTCATGGGCGGCAAGCATAGCGGCATCGCATAGACTCGCCGCACTTTCGGCCCGGCCCTGCCCATTCCCATGACCACTGCCATCCCCAACGCCTCCGCCTCGTCCGCAACGCCCTACGGCACGCTGCCGCCCGCCTCTCCCCTGCCCGAGCGCCGGCCCGTGAGCCTGCCGCGCCTGCAGCAGATGCGCGAGGCCGGCGAAAAGATCACCATGCTGACCGCCTACGACGCCACCTTCGCCGCCATGGCGGACGCGGCGGGCGTGGAATGCATCCTGGTCGGCGACTCGCTCGGCATGGTCTGCCAGGGCCTGCCCAGCACCGTGGGCGTATCGCTGGACACCATGGCCTACCACACGGCCAGCGTGGCGCGCGGCTTGCACCGGGTGCAGGGCACGGCGTGGCTGATCGCCGACCTGCCCTTCGGCACCTACGCCGAAAGCCGCGAACAGGCCCTGCGCAGCGCCTGCACGCTGATGCAGGCCGGCGCGCACATGGTCAAGCTCGAAGGCGGAGGCTGGACGGCGCCGACGGTGGAGTTTCTGGTGCAGCGCGGCGTGCCGGTCTGCGCCCACCTGGGTCTCACGCCGCAGACGGTGCACGCCCTGGGCGGCTACCGCGTGCAGGGCAAGGGCGACATGGCCGCGCGCACCTTGCGCCAGCAGGCGTCCGAGCTGCAGAACGCGGGCGCCGCCATGCTGGTGCTGGAGATGGTGCCCGCGGCGCTCGCGCGCGAACTCACGGCCGAGCTGGCCCACTGCCACACCATCGGCATCGGGGCGGGCAGCGGCACCGCCGGCCAGGTGCTGGTGCTGCACGACATGCTGGGCATCCACCTGGCCAAGATGCCGCGTTTCGTGCACGACTTCATGCAGGAGGCGGGCAGCGTGCGCGGCGCGATGCAGGCGTATGTTCAGGCGGTCAAGGCCGGACGCTTTCCGGACAACGCGCTGCACGCCTGGTAGGGCGGCCCTTACCTTCCTTTCCTGCAGCCCTTTCCTTTTTTCCGATCGGGGATGACCCATGCTCATCGCACACACCCAGGCCGACCTGCGCCAGGCCCTCGCGGGCCGGGGCCGGCCCGCTTTCGTCCCCACCATGGGCAACCTGCACGCCGGCCATATTTCGCTGGTTGAGCAGGCCCGGCCGCTGGGCGACGTCACCGTGGCCAGCATCTTCGTGAACCGCCTGCAGTTCCTGCCCCACGAAGACTTCGACAGCTACCCGCGCACCTGGGAGGCCGACTGCGCCCAGTTGCGCGAGGCCGGCTGCGACGTGCTCTTCGCCCCGCGCGAGGCCGACCTGTACCCCGAGCCGCAGACCTTCAAGGTGCATCCCGATCCGGCGCTGGCCGACATCCTGGAGGGGCACTTTCGCCCCGGGTTCTTCATCGGCGTCTGCACGGTGGTGATGAAGCTCTTCGCCTGCGTGCTGGGCGCGAGCGGCGGCACGGCAGTGTTCGGCAAGAAGGACTACCAGCAGCTCATGGTGATCCGGCAGATGGTGCGGCAGTTCGCGCTGCCGGTGGACGTGGTGGCAGGGGAGACGCGGCGCGCGGACGATGGCCTGGCCCTCAGCTCGCGCAACGGCTATCTCGGGGCGCTGGAGCGATCACGCGCCATGCAGCTGGCCCAGGCCCTGCGCGCGCTGGCGGACGGCTGTCTCGCGGGCGGGGGCGATGCCGGCGAGCGGGAGCGCCAGGCCCTGGACGCGCTGCGCCGCCAGGGCTGGGCACCGGACTACCTCACGGTGCGGCGCCGCCACGACCTGCAACCGCCCGAGGCCGGCGGGCCGGCCGGTGCGGGCACGCTGGTGGCCCTGGGCGCCGCGCGGCTGGGCAGCACGCGGCTGATCGACAACCTGGAATTCTGAAGGGCGCGCGGCGCCGGGCGGGGCCTCGCCGCGAAGCCTGGCGGCCCGGCCTCTCCTGCACCGCCGGTAGGCTCGGGACTACGCGCGCAGGTGCCCACGCCGCACAGGAGCGCCCAGGGGTGGCCTTTAAGGTTGATCCATCGACCAACCACTTTTCAGGAGAACTTCCATGCCTGTCATCCTCTGGCTTCTCGGCGTCCCACTGTCCCTCGTGCTGCTGCTCATGCTCTTCGGCGTGCTCTGAGCATCACCCCCTGCAACCGGCAAAGAAGCCCGGTGGCAGAGCTTTCAAAGGCCCTTCAAGGCCGCGAGAGTTCCGCCACCGGGCTTCTGCCCATGAGCAGCGCCACCGCATCGCGCGGCGTTCTCTGCCCGTCCAGCAACGCCACCACCGCCTCGGTGATCGGCATGTCCACCTGCAGATGGCGCGCACGCGCCAGCACCGTCCTGGCGCTGTAGACGCCTTCGGCCACATGGCCGAGCGAATCCACCGCCTGGGCCAGCGTCAGCCCCTGCGCCAGGGCCTGGCCCACGCGCCGATTGCGCGACAGGTCGCCCGTCGCGGTCAGCACCAGATCGCCCAACCCGGACAAACCCATGAAGGTATCGGGCCGCGCACCCAGCGCCAGCCCCAGCCGCGTCATCTCGGCCAGGCCGCGCGTGATGAGGGCCGCACGGGCGTTCAGCCCCAGATCGAGCCCGTCGCACAGCCCCGTCGCGATGGCCAGCACGTTCTTCACCGCGCCGCCCACCTCCACGCCGACAATGTCGTCATTGGCGTACACCCGCAGCGTGGGGCCATGGAACGCCTCCACCAGCAGATCGCGCACGGCCGCGTGCGGGCTGGCCGCCACCAGGGCCGTCGGCTGGCCGCGGGCGGCCTCCTGCGCAAAGCTGGGGCCGCTCAGTGCCCCGCTGCGCAAGCCGGGGGCGACCTGCGCGCACACCTCGTGCCCCATCAGGCCCACGGCGCTGCCGCCCGGCGGGGCGGCCTCGAAGCCTTTGCACAGCCAGGCCACCGGCACGTCCAGGGCGCTCAGCGCCTGGAGCATGCCGCGCAGCGCGGACATGGGGGTCGCGACCACGACCAGATCGGCGCCGCACGCCAGCGACAACGGGTCGCCCGCGCTCAACGCCAGGGAAGAAGGGAGTTCGATGTCCGGCAGATACCGGGCGTTCTGCCGTGCGGCCTGCATGCCGGCCACCTGCTGCGCGTCGCGCGCCCACAGGGTCACGGCATGCGCGCAAGGGTGCGCTGCCGCGCTGACGGCCATAGCCGTGCCCCAGGCCCCGGCCCCCAAGACGACGATGTTCATTCGGTCGTGTGCCCGAGGTTCACGCGGGAGGCGCAACGGCCTCCCGGCGCTGCACGCTTACTGCGTGATGATGGGCGACGGCGCGGCGGAGGCCACCTGGGCCTGCTGCTGCTCGTACATGGCCTGGAAGTTGATTTCGGCCAGGTGCACGGGCGGGAAGCCGGCGCGCGTGATGGTGTCGGCCACGTTGCCGCGCAGGTAGGGGTACACGATCTGCGGGCAGGCGATGCCCATGATCGGACCCATCTGGTCTTCGGGGATGTTGCGGATCTCGAAGATGCCGGCTTGCTTGGCCTCGACCAGGAACACCGTCTTGTCCTTGATCTTGGTCTGCACCGTGGCGGTCACGGCCACTTCGAAAATGCCATCGGCCACCGGCGTGGCTTCCACGCCCAGCTGGATGTCCACGCTGGGCTGCTCCTGCTCCAGCAAGATCGCGGGCGAGTTGGGCTGCTCCAGGGACAAGTCCTTCAGGTACACGCGCTGGATCTGGAACACGGGATTTTCTTCGGTAGCCATGGTGTCGTTCTTTCAGTCAAAACACTATTCGACAAAACAAAGCCCGCTGGGAAACACTCCCGCAGCGGGCACTTGGGGCTGCATTATGCAGCGCCGTCGGGACAGGAAAAAGGCAGTTCAGGCATCGGCCTGGGCACCGCCGAGCAGCGGCATCAGACCGCCCCGGCCATCGAGCGCGACCAGATCGTCATGCCCGCCGACGTGCGTGTCGCCGATGAAGATCTGGGGCACGGTGCGGCGCCCGGTGATTTCCATCATGTGGCTGCGGGCCACGGGATCGAGGTCCACGCGGACTTCCTCGATCTCCTCCACGCCCTTGGACTTGAGGATCTGCTTGGCACGAACGCAGTAGGGGCAGACGGCGGTGGTGTACATCTTCACGGCTTGCATGGGAGGGCCTTCCTGCTCAAAAAATGGCTACACGGCACACATTGCGGCCAACTCAGGCCTTTTCAACGGGCATGCTGGCGTCTTTCCACGCCTTCAGCCCGCCCGCCAGCGCCTGGGCATTGTCGTAGCCCAGCTTTTTGGCGATGCCCACGGCGCGCTGGGCCCGCGGGCCCTTGGCGCAAACCAGCACGATCGGCAGGGCCTTGTTCTTGACCACCTGGGGCAGCCGCTCTTCCAGCTGGTTCAGGGGAATGTTCTTGGCGCCGCCCACGTGGCCCGCAGCGAACTCGTCGGGCTCGCACACGTCGATCACCACGCCCTTCTCGCGGTTGATGAGCTGCACGGCGCGTGCCGCCGTCAGCGAGCCGCCGGTGGCATCCTTGAGGAGCGGCACCAAAAGCATGCCGCCGGAGGCCAGCGCGATAAAGAACAAATACCAGTTGTCGATGATGAATTTCACGTCAGTCCTAGGGTTGGCAAACCGCTCAATTTTAGAATGCTGGATTTTGACCCGCCTGCTCTAGGGAAACCATGCACCAACTCGTCCTGATCCGCCACGGAGAATCCACCTGGAACCTCGAGAACCGCTTCACCGGCTGGACCGACGTCGATCTGACGCCCACGGGCGTGGAACAAGCCAAGAGCGCAGGCCGCCTGCTGAAGGCGGAAGGCTACGAATTCGACCTGGCCTACACCAGCATGCTCAAGCGCGCCACGCGCACGCTGTGGCACACGCTCGATGAGATGGACCGCACTTGGCTGCCGGTGCACCACAGCTGGCGCCTGAACGAGCGCCACTACGGCGCCCTACAGGGCCTGAACAAGGCCGACATGGCCAAGCAATACGGCGACGCGCAGGTGCTGGTGTGGCGCCGCAGCTACGACACGCCGCCGCCAGCGCTGGAAGCCACCGACCCGCGCAGCGAGCGGGGCGACCTGCGCTACGCCAGCCTGGCCCCCGAGCAGATCCCTCTGACGGAATGCCTCAAGGACACCGTCGAGCGCGTACTGCCGTTCTGGAACGAGTCCATGGCACCCGCCATCCGCGCCGGCAAGCGCATCGTCGTCGCCGCGCACGGCAACTCGATCCGCGCGCTCATCAAGTACCTGGACGGCATCTCGGACGACGACATCGTCGGCGTGAACATTCCGAACGGCATCCCCCTGGTCTACGAACTCGATGCGGACCTGAAACCCCTGCGCCACTACTACCTGGGCGATGCCGAAGCGGCGGCCAGGGCGGCAGCGGCGGTGACATCGCAAGGCAAGGCGTAAAGTCCGTGTAAAGGCGGCCCGCACAGCGCAAAAGTCGCTTCCAGCGCGGAACTGCAATGGGGGCAATCTTTCCAAGGTGTATATTGAAGCGGCAAAGGTGTTTTTAATGGGCCACAAACTGAAAATCGCAGGTTGGGTGTCGATCGGCGTCGTTGCCGGGGCACTGACCACCGTCTCACTGCAGACGGTGGCGCGCGGCGCGATGACGCCGCTGCCGCTCGAGGAAATCCAGCAGCTGTCCGCCGTGTTCGGTCTGGTAAAGACCGATTACGTCGAGCCGGTCGATGACAAGAAGCTCATCACCGACGCGATCTCGGGCATGGTGTCCAGCCTGGACCCGCACTCCCAGTATTTCGACAAGAAGTCCTTCAAGGAATTCCGCGAAGGCACTTCCGGCCGCTTCGTGGGCGTCGGGATCGAGATCACGCAGGAAGACGGGCTGATCAAGGTCGTCTCGCCCATCGAAGGCTCCCCGGCCTTCCGTGCCGGCCTCAAGACGAACGACCTGATCACCAAGATCGACGACACCGCCGTCAAGGGCCTGGCCCTCAACGACGCGGTCAAGAGAATGCGCGGCGAGCCGAGCACCCAGGTCACGCTGACCATCTTCCGCAAGGACGAGAGCCGCACGTTCCCGGTGACGATCACGCGCGAAGAGATCAAGACGCAGTCCGTGAAGGGCAAGGTGATCGAGCCCGGTTATGGCTGGATCCGCCTGTCGCAGTTCCAGGAACGCACGGTGGACGACTTCGTTCGCAAGATCGAAGAGGTCTATCGCCAGGAGCCCAACCTCAAGGGCTTGGTGCTCGACCTGCGCAACGACCCGGGCGGCCTGCTGGACGCAGCCGTGGCCGTCTCCGCCGCCTTCCTGCCCGAGAACGTCACCGTGGTGACCACCGACGGACAACTGGCGGAAAGCAAGGCCACGTTCAAGGCGGCACCGGAGTTCTACCAGCGCCGCGGCAATGGCGACCCGCTCAAGCGGCTGCCCGCCGCCCTCAAGAGCGTGCCCCTGGTGGTGCTGGTCAATGAAGGTTCGGCCTCTGCCAGCGAAATCGTGGCCGGCGCCTTGCAGGACCACAAGCGCGCCACCATCATGGGCAGCCAGACGTTCGGCAAGGGCTCGGTGCAGACGGTGCGCCCCCTGGGTCCGGACACCGGCATCAAGCTGACCACCGCGCGTTACTACACCCCCAGTGGCAAATCCATCCAGGCCAAGGGCATCGTGCCCGACGTGATGGTCGATGAAAGCGCCGAGGGCGATGTGTACGCATCGCTGCGCATGCGCGAGGCCGATCTCGAAAAGCACCTGACCAGCGGCCAGGGCGAAGAGAAAAAGGACGAAGCGCGCGAGAAGGCTCGCGAGGAAGCGCGCAAGCGCCTCGAGGAAGAAGCCAAGAAGCCCATCTCCGACCGCAAAATGCCTGAGTTCGGTTCGGACAAGGACTTCCAATTGGCGCAGGCGCTCAACCAGTTGAAGGGCCAGGCCGTGCTGGTGAGCAAGACGCAGACCGAACGCAAGGAAGAGAAGAAGGAAAACTAAAACCCCTTCTTGATTCACCGACGGCCGGGCACCTTTCAGGCGCCCGGCCTTTTTCATGGCCCTCTCCCCTCCCGCACACCGCCCGCGCCAGTTTCCAGCCCATGACAGACGATCAGCTACTGCGCTATTCGCGCCACATCATGCTCGACGAGATCGGGATCGAGGGCCAGGAACGCATCCTGGCTGCCCATGCGCTCGTGATCGGAGCGGGCGGGCTGGGCTCGCCAGCCGCCCTGTTCCTGGCCTCCGCAGGCGTGGGACGCATCACTCTGGTGGACGACGATGTGGTGGACCTGACCAACCTGCAGCGCCAGATCGCCCACACCACTGCGCGCGTCGGCGAGTCCAAGGTGCACTCCGCGGCCCAGGCGCTGCAGGCCATCAATCCGGGCATACGGATCGACGCGATCCATGCCAGGGCCGGCAACGAGTGGCTGGATGACTGGGTGGGCCAGGCCACCGTGGTGCTGGACTGTAGCGATAACTATGCAACGCGCCACGCGGTGAATGGCGCCTGCGTCGCCCACCGCACGCCATTGGTCACCGGAGCAGCCATCCGCTTCGACGGGCAGATCACGGTCATCGACCCTCGCAACCCGCAAGCGCCGTGCTACGCCTGCATCTTTCCGCCGGACACAGCGTTCGAGGAAACCCAATGCGCCACGCTGGGTGTCTTCGCGCCGATGGTGGGCATCATCGGCGCCATGCAGGCAGCAGAAGCGCTCAAGCTCATCGCGGGTTTTGGCGAATCCTTGGCAGGCCGCCTCTTGATGCTCGATGGGCGTTCCATGGATTGGACTGTGATGAAAATCCCTCGCCACATGCACTGCACCGTGTGCGGCGATGCCAAACCGTAGGAAGAATCCTACCGGCTCCGCATGTTGCTACTGGCAGAATGACACATTGGATCCCCATAAAGTGAAGCTGTGATCACATTCTCATTCTGCTGCCGTGATCCGGACTGGACCCCACAGTGAAACTGCGCACCTACATTGTTGAAGACAACGCCACCATCCGAGAAAATCTGATCGGTACGCTCGAGGAACTGGCGGAGGTGGAAGCCGTAGGCATTGCCGAAACCGAAGACGAAGGCAAGGAATGGCTCGCCAACAATGCAGGCCAATGGGATCTGGCCATCGTCGATCTGTTTTTGAGACAGGGAAGCGGTCTGGGGGTTTTAGCAGCATGCCGAAATCGCACGGCAGGCCAGAAGATGGTGGTACTCAGCAACTACGCCACACCGGATGTCCGCATGCGCTGCGCCCAACTCGGTGTGGATGCCGTCTTCGACAAATCCAACGAGATCGATGCGCTGGTGGAGTACTGCGTAGAACACAGCACCACACGCCAAGCCAATCCCAAATCCGCTGCTGGCTGACTGTTTTCTTCAAGCCGCAGGGTTGCGGCGCGCGGGCTAGCGGAAAGTCTTTTTCTATTCGTCCATTTTGAACGGCCACCGATTTCTCGGTGGCCGTTTCGCATGGTGCTGGTTCAGTCGATCAGCTTGTTCTTCAGCGCGTAATAGGTCAGGTCGCTGTTGGAAGACAGCGCCATCTTCTCCATCAGGCGCGTGCGATAGGTGCTGACGGTCTTCACACTGAGCGACAACGACTTCGCGATATCGCCCGCTGTTTCACCCTTGGCCAGCTTGAGGAACACCTGGAATTCGCGCTCCGACAATTGCTCATGCGGCGGTGCGTCGTCCTTGCGGTTGAGCTGCTGGGCCAGCAGGTCGGCCACGGCGGGGGTCAGGTAACGACGGCCCAGCGAGATGGTGCGAATGGCTTCGACGATCTCCTTGGGGTCGCATTCCTTGTTGAGGTAGCCGCTGGCGCCCTGACGAATCAGGTTGATGGCGTAATGCTCTTCCGGGTAGCCGCTGAGGATCAGGATGCCCATGTCGGGCGCCTTGGCGCGCAGCATGGCCAGCGCATCGAGTCCGCTTTGGCCGGGCATCGACAAATCCATGAGCAGCACATCGATCTCCTGTGCCCGGACCAGATCGATCGCCTCGCGCCCGTTGGACGCCTCACCCACCACCCGAAGGTCTACATGTTCTGACAAAAATTGTCGCAATCCCGAGCGGACAATCGCATGGTCATCCACAATGCCGATCTTGATCATTGAGCGTTCTTTCAAGGGGCAGCCAAGCTGCCCGTTATCGTTCTGGTAGCCAATTCACCCGTTGCGGGCGTGCCTGCAGCGGAACACCGCTGGCTGGTGACATTATCCAGAAATCACCCGCTTGTCTTTCGGAGAAACTTATGCGTTGGTCCAATTTTCGCAAGATGGCTGTCAGCTTGCCCCTGGCATTGCTGGCTGCATCGGCGTTGGTTGGCATCAATGAAGCCGGCTACGACCGCTCGCACGATGCGGTGAGCGCCTTGTCGCGCACCTACACCACACGCGCCGCGCTCGACCGCCTGATGCAGAACATGCTGGACGCGGAGACCGGCCTTCGGGGCTATCTGCTGACGGGCGACGAACGCTATCTGGAGCCGTATGAAAAAGCAGCCTCCACGATCAACAGCAATCTGGACGAGTTGCGCGCCATCTTCACAGCCTCATCGCTCGAAGACCAAGAAGATTTCACTCAGCTGTCGCGCCAGATTTCCCGGAAGATGTCCGAGCTCGACCTGAGCCTGCGGCTGCGGCGCCAGGACAACGACGATGCCTGGAAGTTCGTGCTCTCTACCGATGTGGGCAAAGAGAACATGGACGCGATCCGTTCGCTCGCGGGCAAGCTGACCGAGCGCAGCACCGACCGCACCAACCACAGCACGCAGGAGATCCTGCATTCCCTCATGCTGTCGCGCATCGGCATCGCCACCATGGCAGCCATCGGCCTGCTGGCGTTCTACATGTACCTGCGGCAGGCAAGCGCGCTGCAAACGTTCAATCAACGCGAGCAAGAAACGCTGGAGCGCGAGCGCGACCGGCTGGAGCAATTGGTGCGGGAGCGCACCGCGTCGCTCACCGAGTTGGCGAACCACCTCCAGCAGGTGCGCGAAGACGAACGCGGCCATCTGGCGCGCGAGTTGCATGACGAATTGGGCGCCCTGCTCACCGCGGCCAAGCTCGATGTAGCACGCCTCAAATCCAAGGTGGACTCCCAGGCCCCTGAAATCGCGGAGCGCCTCAAGCACCTGACCGACACCCTCAACAGCGGTATTGCACTCAAGCGCCGCATCATCGAAGACCTGCGGCCCTCATCCCTGTTCAACCTGGGGCTGACGGCATCGCTCGAAATTCTGGGCCGCGAATTCGCGGAGCGCAGCAATGTGGAGGTGGATCTGAATCTGGAAGCGGTGGAGTTGCCCGAGTCCGTTCAACTGACCATCTACCGCATGGTGCAGGAATCGCTGACCAACATCGGCAAGTACGCCAACGCCGAAAAAGTGCTGGTTGCCGTGCACAACTACCCCACGCATGTAGCGGTGCAGATCCGCGACAACGGCAGCGGTTTCGACACGGGCAAGGCCAACCCTTCCGCCCACGGTTTGATGGGGATGCGGCATCGGGTGGAGGCCGCTGGCGGCCGGCTCACCGTGACCTCCGAGCCTGGCGAAGGCACCCTCGTTTCTGCCGTGCTGCCGCACGTGCATTGATCCCGCGGCGTCCCCTGACGCCGGGCGGATTTGTTTCTTTTTCTCCATGACACCCGCTGGCGTTTGCCCGCGGTTTTTTGCCTGCCTCATTCCAGATGGGCGACGTCCTACATGGGGGCGCGTCAGGGACCGGCAGCTTCTGCGCCCTGCGAAAACTACATTCAATCCCAGGCGCTAACAGATGCGCCCCCAACCAACCCGCCGGAACTTCTGGTGCAAGAGGAGATGAAGATGTTGCATTACGCAGTGGTTTTCCTGGTGATCGCTTTGATCGCCGCACTTTTTGGCTTTGGCGGCATCGCTGCCGGCGCCGTTGGCATCGCGAAGATTCTGTTCTTCGTGTTCGTGATCATGGCGGTGGTCACTTTCGTGCTGAGCCTGCTCAAGCGCGGTTAACAGCCCGCTGACCCCAGCGCCTCCACCCCGCAACCCCAAAGGAACCCAACCATGATCGACACCCAGAACGCCGCGAAAAAAGCCGTTGACTCCGCCCACACGGCCGCAGACAACGTGCTCGACTCTGCCAAGGAAGCGGTGCAATCCACCCGTGACGCAGCCAACAACACCCTGGACAAGGCCGCTCGCAAAGTGGACGAACTGCATGGCGAAGTGAACCCGCTGATCGACGACCTCGCAGCCCGTGCACAAGACCTGGCATCGCGCGGCATTTCCTACTGTGCCGACACCACGGAACGTGCCCGCCGCCAATTGAACCAGGCGGCCGATGTCACGACGCGCTATGTGGTCGAGCAGCCTGGCAAGTCGATGCTGCTGGCAGCAGCAGCGGGCGCCGCAGTGGCGACGTTGTGCCTGCTGAGCCGCCGCCCTTCGCGCCGCCACGAATATTGATTCCATTGGCAACTGCTTAAAACACCACCAATAACAAAGAGCGAGCGTCCCATGACCCCTGTCACCACCATCAACCCGGCCAGCAATCCGGCGGCCCCTTCCGAGACCCTGGTTCTCGACGAGAAGGCCCTGCACCAGGCAGCGACGCAGGATCTGGATGAAGGGGCTGTCACGCCCGCCTATGGTCCTCACCGCGAAGCGATCGTGAAGCTGCTGAACGACGCATTGGCCACCGAACTGGTGTGCGTGCTGCGTTACAAGCGGCACCATTTCACTGCAGATGGCATGGAGTCCCCAGCCATCGCAGCCGAATTCATGGTGCATGCGAATGAAGAGTCCGCCCATGCGGACAAGATTGCGCAACGCATCGTGCAGCTCGGCGGTGAGCCTGACTTTTCGCCCAGCTCGCTCGAAGAGCGCAGCCATGCCGATTACGACGATTCGTCCGACCTCAAGGCCATGGTGCGAGCCAACCTGGTGGCAGAACGGATTGCCGTGGAAGCGTACCGCCAGATGATCACGTTGATCGGCGACAAGGACCCGACGACGCGCCGCATGCTGGAAGGCATTCTGGCCGACGAAGAAGAACACGCCGACGAACTCAAGGATTGGCTGCATCGCTGAAAGGCGACGGAGCCAGCCCAAGAAACAGTTCATCGACCGCGGGGGGTGCAACAGGTCGGTGAACTGAAGAATCCCAAAGCACCCGTGTTAACAAACCAAACCAAGGAAATAACCATGAAATACGCACGTGCACTCGCTTTTGCAGCCCTCGCTGGCGCAACCATCATCTCCGCAGGCTGCTCGGTGGCGCGCGATCAGCAGACCGTCGGCTCCTACGTGGACGACGCAGGCATCACGACCGCTGTGAAGGCCAAGATGGCTGAAGACAAGTCCGTGTCGGCCACGTCCATCAGCGTGGAAACGCTGAACGGCACCGTGCAACTGTCGGGTTTCGCCAAGTCGCAAACCGAAAAGAACACGGCTGAATCCATCGCACGCAACACCAAGCACGTGCGTGACGTGCGCAACAGCATCGTCGTGCGTCCTTGATCGAGGCCCTGCAGGCCCCCAGCGGCCTGTGAGATGCTATGAAAAAACAGGCTCTTCGGAGCCTGTTTTTGTTTCGCCCTCCCCTTGGTTTGCCACACGCTTGCCGCAAGTGCAATGCAAGATTCCTCACAGGCTCTAAGCTCGCACCATGCAGGTATTCAATTGCGACCAATGCGGTCATCTCGTTTTCTTCGACAGCGTCCAATGTCTGCATTGCGGCGCCAAGCTCGCCTTCCTTCCTGACCAGTTGACGATGGCCGCGCTGGTGCCGGCGGTGTCGGGCCTGCGTGACGATTCGGACCTCTGGGAGCGGGTTGCAGATGCAGGCCGTGGCAGTGCCCAACCGCTTTATCGGCTTTGCCACCATCGCAATGCGCACCGCGCATGCAATTTCGCGCTGCAGGGCGACGACCCCCATGCCCTGTGCGTCTCGTGCCGGCAAACGCGCATCCTTCCCGACCTTTCGGAACCCGCCAACCTGCGCCGCTGGAAGCAGATCGAGCAAGCCAAACGGCAGCTTTACTACACGCTGGCCAAGCTGGGACTGGAGCCCGCGCCCGCAGGCGACAGCCCCGCGTTCGAATTTCTGGCCGACCAGCCTGGCTACCCCGTGATCACAGGGCATTCGAGCGGCACCATCACCCTCAACATCGCAGAGGCCGATGACGACGAGCGGGCACGCCGCAGGCTGGCGCTGCACGAGCCTTACCGCACACTGATCGGCCATTTGCGCCATGAGTCGGGGCATTTCTACTGGGACCGCCTGCTGCGCGACCAGGGCAAGCTGGAGAACTTCCGCGCCGTGTTCGGCGATGAGCGGCAGGACTACGGCGCGGCACTGCAGGACTACTACGCCAGCAGCCCGCACCTGCGGGACTGGGGCGACCACCACGTGAGCGCCTATGCCGCCGCGCACCCCTGGGAAGACTGGGCCGAGACCTGGGCGCACTACCTTCATATGGTCGATCTGCTGGAGACGGCCTCCAGCTACCGCACCGGACTTCAGATCCCGAAACCCAAGGCCGGCGCGGCACGCCACTTCACGATGAACGACCCGTTCGCCACGCAGTCCCCGGATTTCGATGCCATGGTCAGCGAATGGGTGCCGCTCACGCTGCTGCTCAACAGCCTGAACCGCAGCCTGGGCCAGCAGGACGCCTACCCGTTCGCCCTGTCGTCCGGAGCGCTCGCCAAGCTGCGTTTCGTGCACGAACTGGTGCAGTCCGCCCGCGCGGCGTTGTCAATGGCGCACGGGCGCCTGAACACGCGGGCAACGCGCGTCAGGCCGACTGAGCGCGCACCTTGACGGCCAGGCGCTCGGACACTTCGGGCGACACGAACTTGTCCACCTCGCCACCCAGCAGGGCGATCTCGCGCACGAAGGTGCTGCTGATGAACTGGAACTTGTCGCTGGGCGTGAGAAAGACGGTTTCCACCTCGGGCATGAGGCTGCGGTTCATGCCGGCCAGCTGGAACTCGTAGTCGAAATCGGTCACGGCGCGCAGGCCGCGCACCATCGCCTTGCCGCCGCGATCGACCACGAAGTCGCGCAGCAAGCCGGAGAAGGTCTCGACCTGCACCTGCGGATAGGCGCGCACGGCCTCGCGGACCATCTCGATGCGCTCTTCCAGGCTGAACAGGGTTTTCTTGTGGTGCCCTGCCGCGACCGCGACGATCACCCGGCCGAAGAGCTGCGTGGCACGGCGCACCACATCTTCATGGCCCAGCGTGATGGGATCGAAGGTGCCGGGATAGATAGCGAGGACGTTCTGGGCCATGGCGTGGTCGCTCCTTTGCGGTCTGGCGGAAGGGGGCACACGCGGTGGAGCGGGCGCAGGGGCGGATTATGCAGCGGGCGCAAAGCCCGCCCTGGCTCCAGTGATGACCGCCAGGACTTGAAGCAAAAAATGCCTCAAGCACATATTCCACTAGCGCATATAGCTATTAATTTAATAGCATCACTGTTTTCTGAGCAAGTGGGCATGCACGGCGCCGGCCTTGAGGTGGCGATGGACCGCCAGCCCCAGGGCCGCCAGCGCGGCCTCGTCCCAAGCCTGGGGCGCTTCCAGGTAGATGAAACCGTCCGCAGCGACGGCCTGGGCCGCGGCGGCCAGAGCGGGTTCGAACAAGGCGCTTTCGAACGGCGGGTCCAGCAGCACCAGGTGCAGGCTGGCCGGCGCGCAGTGCCGCAGTGCGGCCAGGCCGTCGCCCCGCTGCACCCGCACGGCCATGGCTTGCAGCCGCTGCTGCAGCGTGTGCAGTTGATCGACCAGGGCCGGATCGTTCTCGACCAGCTGCACGGCAGTGGCGCCGCGCGAAGCGGCCTCGAAACCCAGGGCGCCCGTGCCTGCGAAGGCGTCGAGGCAGCGCCAGCCGGTCAGGTCCTGTCCCAGCCAGTTGAAGAGCGTCTCGCGCACCCGGTCGGGCGTGGGCCGCAGGCCGGGGCGCTGCGCCACGGGCAGGCGGGTGCGCTTCCATTGGCCACCGATGATCCGGACTTCGCCCACTCCCTTCGGCGCGGGTTTTTTCACGGCGGGCCCGGGCGCTGCCGGCGCGGCGCGGCGTGCGGGGCGGCTCACGGCTTGCCTCCGACCACCACGGTCACCATGCGGTCGGGCTGCAGCTTGCGGGCCATGGCGGCGCGCACGTCGGCTGCGGTCAGGGCCTGCACGCGGTCGGTCCAGTGTTCCAGGTAATCCAGCGGCAGATCGTTCCACGCGATGTTGACCACGTTGGCCAGCAGCTTGCGGTTGCTGTCGATGCGCAGGGCGAAGCCGCCGATCAGGTTGTCCTTGGCGGCCTTGAGCTGGGCCTCGGTCGGGCCCTGGGCCACGAAGCGCGCCAGCACGTCGCGCGACACCTTCACGGCCTCGGCGGCCTGGTCGGGACGGGTCTGCAGGCCGACCAGGAACACGCCGGTGTTCAGGCCCGGCGAGAACTGGCTGTACACGCTGTAGCTCAGGCCGCGCTTTTCACGCACCTCGCTGGTCAGCAGCGAGGTGAAGCCACCGCCGCCCAGGATGTGGTTGCCCACGAGCAAGGCCAAAAAGTCAGGGTCGCGCCGCGCAAAGCCCGGCTGGCCGATCAGCACATGCGCCTGCGCCGAGGCAAAGGGAATGTCCTGCTGCACCGGCGCAGCCAGCGCCTGCACTTCGGGCACGGGCGGCAGCGGCTGGCAGGTGGCGGGATCGCGCGCGGGCATCTGCGACAGCAGCGTGGCCACCAGCGCCTGCGCCTCTTTGCGCGTGACGGCCCCGACGATGCTCACGCGGGCCCGGCAGGTTTCGACGTAGCGGTCGTGGTAGGCCTGCATGTCGGCGATCTCGATGCGGCCGAGCGTTTCTGGCGTCGTGCGCTGGCCGTAAGGGTGGCTGCCGTACACCGCGCTGCCGAAGGCCTTGGCCGCGGCCGTGCCGGGGCGGGTTTCGGCCTCTTTCAAGCCAGCCACCCAGCGCGAACGCTCGCGCTGCCAGATGTCCTGCGGAAAGCTCGGCTGGGCCAGTTGCCGTGCAGCCAGGCGGGCCGCGCGGTCCAGCAGATCGGGCTCGGTGAGCGAGCGCAGCGAAAAGCTCAGGCCGTCGCGGTCGGCCGCGGCCTCGAAGCTCGCACCCAGATCGGCCCAGGCTTCGCCGAGCGCGTTTTCGTCCATCGCCGGCTCGCTGCCCTGGGCGCGCACGCCCTTGGACGACATGGCGGCCACCGAGCTTGCCAGGCCGGCCTGCTCTGCCGGGTCACGGCGCGCGCCGGCATCGAAGTCCACCTGCACATCGACCATCGGAATGGCCGGGCTCTCCACCAGCCAGACGCGGGCGCCGCTCGGCTCGGTCCAGTGCTGGATGGGCAGCAGCGCCCAGGCGGGGTGGGCCAGGCACAAGGCGCCGGCAAAGGCGAGGCACGCGCGCGCGGCCATGCGTTGGAAGCTTTTCATGGGGGGTGTCCTGCGCGTTCTCATCAATGCATCCGCCCGTCGGCGCCGGCTGCGGGGGCGGCGCGCTTGGCGCCAGGGGCCATGGGTTGCGGCAGCAGCGTGCCCACGGTGAGCTGGTCGTCGCCGAAGTAGCGGGCCGCCACCGATTGCACCTGGGCGGGCGTCACCGCGCGCAGCAGGGCAATGAGGCGCGCGTCGGCGTCGGGCGGCAGGCCCTGCACCCAGTTGCTGCCCAGGTCGCTGGCCTGGCTTTGCAGCGAGTCGCGCTGGTAGATGGTGGAGGCCGCCCACTGTGTCTTCACGCGGGCCAGTTCGGCCTCGCTCACCCCTTCGCGGGCGATGCGGGCGACCTCGGCGCGCAGGGCGTCTTCGACCTGCTGCGGGGTCTTGCCGCTGGCAGGCACGCCGGTCAGCAGGAACACGCTGGGGCCGCGCCCCACCACGGATGCCGAGCTATCGGAGCTGTCGGCCACGCGGTCGGGGCCCTGGCTCAAGGCGCGCTCCAGCCGCGCGCCGTCGTAGCCGCTGAGCACGGCCGACAGCACCAGCAGCGACAGCGCATCGCGGTCGCTGTCGGTCATGTTCTCCAGGCGCTCGATGCTCGGCGCGCGGAACGCCAGGGCCACGTAGGCCTGCTCGGCCGGCGCCTTGTAGGCGATGCGGCGGATGCCCTGCTGCACGGGCTCCACGCGCGGCTTGCGGGCCGGCACGGCGCGCACCGGGATGCGGCCGTAATATTTTTCGGCCAGCACGCGGACCTTGTCGGGGTCCACGTCGCCAGCCACCACGACGACCGCGTTGGCCGGCACGTACCACTGGCGGTGGAAGGCGCGCACGTCGTCGGCGGTCATGGCATCGAGATCGCTCATCCAGCCGACGACGGGCCGGCGGTAGGGCGAGGCGATGAACGTGGCGGCGTAGAGCTGCTCGATGAGCGCGGCCCGGGGCTGGTCCTCGGTGCGCATGCGGCGCTCTTCCTTGACCACCTCGATCTCGCGCTTGAACTCGGCATCGGGCCACTGGTTGTTGGCGAATCGGTCGGCTTCGAGCTTCATCACGTCTTCCAGCCGGTTCGCGGGAATCTGCTGGTAGTAGCCGGTGTAGTCGCGGCTGGTGAAGGCGTTTTCCTGCCCGCCCAATGCGGCCACGCGGCGCGAGAACTCGCCCGGCGGCACGGTCTTGGAGCCCTTGAACATCATGTGCTCCAGCGCGTGGGCGACGCCGGAGGTGCCGTCCACCTCGTCCATCGCGCCGACCCGCAGCCAGACCATGTGCACCGCCGTCGGCGCGCGCCGGTCGGGCTGCACGAGCAGCTGCATGCCGTTCTTCAAGGTGAATTGCCGAACCCCCGAGGACGGCGGGCGTTGCGCCTGCGTGTCCTGGGCCGAGGGAGGAAGGGAGGGGGGAGCGGACGGCGGGGTTTGGGCCCCGGCATGCACGCAGGCCAGCAGGCCCAGAAGGGTGATAGCGCGTTTCATAGAATGATGCGATTCTAAGAACCCTCCAATGTTCAGTTTTTTCAAGAAAAAGCCCGCCGCCCCTACCGAGCCGCAAGCCCCCCTTCCCGCGGAGGCTGCGCCAGCGGTTTCCGTGCCTGTCACGCATGCTGCTGCCGACGCGCCCGCGCCGCCCGCTGCCGCACCCTCGGGGGGCCCTGCAGCGTCCGGGGGCTTCGGATGGCTGAAGAATCCGTTTGCGAAGGCACCGGCGGAGGTTCCGCCACCGCCGCCGCCACCGCCCGCCGTTGTTCCGCCGCCGGTGCAGGCGCCAGCCCCGATCGCTCCGCAGGCACCCGTGCCGCCAGCGATCCCCGTGCCGGTGCCTGTGGTGCCCGCACCGGTGCCAGCACCCTCTCCAGCCCCTGTCTCCGTTCCAGTGGCAGCGCCTGCGCCGCCCGCTGTAGCCCGTGTTCCGGTGCCCATCCCTGCGCCCGTGCAGCCTCCAGCGCCAGTGTCTGTACCGGTACAGGTGGCGCCGGCTCCCGCACCCTTGCCGCCCGCTGTTGCGCTCGTCCCTTCGGCCCCGCCGGCAGAACCAGCGCCGGCCGAGCGCAAGGGCTGGATGGACCGCCTGAAGAACGGCCTGCGCAAGACCGGCAGCAGCATCGCCACGGTCTTCACCGGCACGCAGATCAACGACGCGCTGTACGAAGAGCTGGAAGAAGCCCTGCTGATGGCCGACACCGGCGTGAAGGCCACGCAGCATCTGCTGGACGACCTCAAGCGCCGCGTCAAGGACACCAAGACCACCGATCCCGCCGCCGTGAAAGCCCTGCTGGCCGAGGCCCTGGCCGACCTGCTGCGCCCCCTGGAGAAATCGCTGGTCATCGGCCGCCACACGCCCACCGTGATCATGGTGGCGGGGGTCAATGGCGCAGGCAAGACGACCTCCATCGGCAAGCTCACCAAGCACCTGGCGAACGAAGGCGCGGCCGTGTTGCTGGCCGCGGCGGACACCTTCCGGGCGGCGGCGCGCGAGCAGCTCGGCGTCTGGGCCGACCGCAACACGGTCGAGATCGTCAGCCAGGACGGTGGCGACCCCGCGGCGGTGAGCTTCGATGCCGTCACTGCCGGCAAGGCGCGCGGCAAGGACGTGGTGCTGGTCGATACCGCCGGGCGGCTGCCGACCCAGCTGCACCTGATGCAGGAGCTGCAGAAAATCAAGCGCGTGGTCACCAAGGCGGATGCGACGGCGCCGCACGAGGTGCTGCTGGTGATCGATGGCAACACCGGGCAGAACGCGCTGGCCCAGGTGCGCTCCTTCGACGATGCGCTGCAGCTGACCGGCCTCATCGTGACCAAGCTGGACGGCACGGCCAAGGGCGGCGTGCTGGCCGCCATTGCGCAGGAGCGGCCGATTCCGGTGTACTTCATCGGGGTGGGCGAAAAGCTGGAAGACCTGGAAACGTTCAACGCCAAGGAATTCGCGCAGGCTTTGTTGACCTGAAGGGTGGCTCGGCGCCCAGGCTCCCGGCCTTCAACGGGGCTTGGGCGGGGCAAGCCGATTGGTGCCATCCGGCGAATTGATTGTTCACAAAACGAAGTTTTTGGACTTGATTGCTATTAATCCAATAGCACAAAACCATTGCTAGCATTGCGGTGGGACGTATTTTTTCTTCCGAATCTCATCTGCAGCGTCCTACGCCGGCGCGGGAACTAGTCCCTTAGCACTCCCTCATATGGAGTGCTAACATGAATGTCATGGAAGAAAGGACCTCTGGAATGACGCTTCAATCTGGAACCGCAGCCACTGCTCTGGCTCCCGCCAATCCTTGGGCGCTCATCCCCCCCTTGGGCAATCTGGATGCATACATCTCGGCGGTGAACCGCCTTCCGCTCCTCACGGCGGAAGAAGAACGCACCTACGCGCGCCAGCTCAAGGAAAACAACGACGTGGATGCGGCTGGCCGCATGGTGATGTCGCACTTGCGCCTGGTGGTGTCGATCGCCCGCCAATACCTCGGCTACGGCCTGCCGCACGGCGACCTGATCCAGGAAGGCAACGTGGGCCTGATGAAGGCCGTCAAGCGTTTCGACCCCGATCAGAACGTGCGCCTGGTGAGCTACGCCATGCACTGGATCAAGGCCGAGATCCACGAATACATCCTGAAGAACTGGCGCATGGTCAAGGTCGCCACGACGAAGTCGCAGCGCAAGCTGTTCTTCAACCTGCGCTCGATGAAGCAGGGCTTCAAGGCCGATGCGGCAGCGGCCGATGCGGCCACCCACCGCGACACGCTGTCCGAGCGCGAAATCGACGCGGTGGCGCAGCACCTGAACGTCAAGCGCGAAGACGTGATCGAGATGGAAACCCGCCTGTCGGGCGGCGACGTCATGCTCGACCCCTCGCCTTCGGATGATGGCGAACAGGCCTACGGCCCCATCGCCTACCTGGCCGACGGAGCGCACGAGCCGACCGCCATGATCGAGTCGCGCCAGCGCGACGCCCTGGCCACGGACGGCATCGCAGTTGCCCTGTCGGGCCTGGACGACCGCAGCCGCCGCATCGTGGAAGAGCGCTGGTTGAAGGTGAACGACGATGGCTCTGGCGGCATGACGCTGCACGAGCTGGCCGCCGTGTATGGCGTGAGCGCCGAACGCATCCGCCAGATCGAAGTGGCCGCGATGAAGAAGATGAAAAAAGCCCTGGTCGAGTACGCCTGACCAGATGGCCGCCCGCCTTCGCAGGCGCGGTTGGCATGGCGATAATCCCGAGCGCGCAATCCCCTGTGGATTGCGCGCTCTTTCATTGGTGCGCCCGCCCCCGGCGTGCCCCGACTCCCAAGGACGAGACCCCCATGACTTTCCCCGCCGTTCGACGCCGCACGTTGATGGTTGCCCTTTCGCTCGCCGGCGCTCTGGGTATGGCTGCTGCCCAGTCGGCGCCCGGCGCCCTCGCGACGCCGGGGTGGCCGAGCAAGCCGCTGCGCATCATCGTGGGCTTTCCGCCGGGCTCGTCGCCCGACCTGACCGCGCGCACGTTTGCCGAACCGCTGGCTCAGGCGCTGGGCCATCCGGTGATCGTGGAAAACAAGGTGGGCGCGGGCGGCAACATCGGCGCCGATGCGGTGGCCAAGGCGACTGACGGCCACACCATCGGCCTGTTCATCAACGGCAACCTGACGATCGCCAAGCTGCTCAACCCGGCCGTGCCCTACGACCCGCAGAAGGACCTCGCGCCGCTGAGCCTGGTGGGCACCTCGCCGCTGGTGCTGACCGCGCCGGCGTCGCAGCCGGACGTGCCGGCCCATGCCGATGCGCGCGCGTTTCTCGATGCGGCCCGGCAGGCCGGCAACCGCTGGAGCTACGGCACGCCAGGCGTAGGAACGGTGGGGCACCTGGGCACGGAACTGCTCAAGGCCCGCGCCGGCATCGCGCCGATACACGTGCCCTACCCCGGCTACCCGCAGGTGGCCACCGGCATGCTGGGCGGCCAATTGCAGATGGCGCTGCTGCCGCCCGCGCTGGCCCTGTCGCAGGAGCGCACGGGCAAGCTGCGCCTCATCGGCGTGACTTCGGCCGGGCGCAGCACGCTCGTGCCGGGCGTGCCCAGCCTGGCGGAGGCCGGCGTGCCGGACCTGAACCTGGAGATCTGGAACGCGTTCGCCGCGCCGGCCACGATGCCTGCCGCCGTGCAGGCGCGGCTGTCGGCGCTGATCGCCGAGATCGCCCGCAGCCCCGACGTGCGGGCCAAGCTCTTCCAGCAAGGCTGGCAAGTGGCCGGCACCTCGCCCCAGGGGCTGGCGAACCGCATCCAGGCGGACACCGCACTCATGGCGCGGGTGATCCGCACGCAAGGCATCCGCGCCGACTGAAGCCCTGCCCCGGCGGAGGTGGCAGCGCTGCGCTTGTACCGATGTTGATGCAGATCATGCCCCGCGGGGTCCGCGGCCGGCAGACTCGCGCCTTTGATTTCAAGGCACGCCATGCAGCCCTTTCGCATCCTCGTCATCGGCGCCGGCCACACCGGCACTCCACTGTTGCAGCAGTTGCTGGCAGCGCCGTTCGTCTCCGTGCTCGGGGTAGCGGACCTGGACCTCTCCCTGCCCAGCATCGAACTGGCGCGCAGCCACGGCGTGCCCGTGACCTCCGATTTCATGGGATTGCTGGCGGCGCATGGCAGCGCCGTGGACATCGTGATCGACGTCACAGGCCAGCCGACGGTGCGCGACGCGCTGCGCAGGCACATGGTGGACACCGGCAACCAGCAGACGGTCATCCTGCACGAGACCATTGCGCTCCTGCTGATGTCGCTGTCGGCCGGCCAGCGCATCGAAAGCCGGCACGGCGAGCTGGCCTACGCCTGAATCGCAAAGCGCCGATGCCATGACCAAGCCAGGCAATTGCTATATTTTTAATAGCGATATGCCCTAGTGAATCATGCGCTGGAGGCTGTTTTCTTGCTAACCCCTCGCTCCGTGCCCCACCCCGGCGGCACCCCGATGGACTTCGGCGTGCCCCTGCCCCCTTGCCACACCTGCGCCGGCCGCTCGCACTGCCTGCTTGGGCGGGCACCGCGCGAGGTGCAGATGGCCTGCAGCGTGGGGGAGCGGCGCTTTCGCAAAGGCGAGACGCTGGCGCGCCAGGGCCAGTCCTTGCCGGTGCTGCAGATCCTCAAGGTCGGCACCGTGCTGCTGCACCGCCGGGGTGCCGAAGGGATCGACCGGCCCGTGGGCCTGGCAGGCTGCGGGCAGGCGCTGGGCACCACGGCGCTGTTCGCGGCGCCCGCAGAGCTGTCGGTCACGACGCTGGGGGAAGGCCGGCTGTGCGAAGTGCCGGCAGAGGCCCTGGTCTCCGTCCGCCAAGGTGCCGTGGCGCGGGGACTTCTGGAGGCGCTGTCACGCGAAAACGCCCGGGCGCAGGCGCAATTGGCGGATTGGTCGGGGCTGCTGCGCATGCGCGGGGCCACGGCACGGCTGGCGGGCGCCCTGCTGCTGCTGGCCGATCTGCAGCGCAGCACCCTGGTGCGGCTGCCCACGCAGGCGATGCTGGCGGCGCTGCTGGCCACCACGCGCGAGACGGTGGCCCGGGGGCTCGCGCACATTGCGCTGGCAGGCGGCCTGGCCCGGCACGACCGCTGGCACTGCGCCATCGTGCGGCCCCGCCTCATCGCCATGGCGCGGGGAATGGCCGGGCCGGTTTCAGGATCGGGGGCCGGTGACGCCAGGCGCGCCGCCGCCCTGACGGAAACCGATGCGGCTGCCGCCCTGCCGTCGGCTCAGCCCTCGTTCAGCAGGGCGCGCACATCGGCGGCGAGCGCCTGCGCGCCGCTGCCGTAGCGGTTGTACACGCGCAGCCGGCCGGCGGGGTCGTACACGTAGCTGCCGGCCGAATGGTCCATGGTGTAGCTCGTGGGCGTCTTGCCGTCGACCTTCTTGTAGTAGATCTTGAAGTCCTTGGCCACGGCGGCCAGTTGGTCGGGGCTGCCGCGCAGCGCGAGGAACGTGGGGTCGAAGTTGGCCATGTAGGCCTTCAGCACCTCGGGCGTGTCGCGCTCCGGGTCCACGGTGACGAAGATGCCCTGGAGCCGGTCGCCGTCCTGGCCGAGCGAGCGCTTGACCTCCGCCAGCTCCACCATGGACGTGGGGCACACATCGGGGCACTGCGTATAGCCGAAGAACACCACCACGACCTTGCCAGCGAAGTCCTTGAGGTGGCGCGGCTGGCCGTTGTGGTCGGGCAGGGGCAGGTCCTTGGCGTAGTCGGCGCCAGTGATGTCCACGCCCTTGAATTCCGGGCCTTTCTTGGAGCAAGCCGCCAACAGGCCACCAGCGCTTACCAGCAAAGCGCTGGCAGCTATTTTTTTGAGAGCAATGCGTTTGTTCATGGCGGTCACAGCACGTAGTGGTCCACCAGCAGCGCGGCAAACAGCAGGCTCAGGTGGATGAGGGAAAAGCGGAAGGTCTCGCGGGCGAGCGCATCCGAATAGCGGCGCCACAGCCGAAAGCCGTAGGCGCAAAAGCCCAGGCTGAGCACCACGGCGGCGGCCAGGTAGATCCAGGAACTCATGCCGTACACGAAAGGCATGAGGCAGCCGGCGAAGAGGATCAGCGTGTACAGGAACACCTGCAGCCGCGTGAACTCGTTGCCATGCGTGACGGGCAACATGGGCAGGCCCGACTTGCGGTAGTCCTCCACGCGGTACAGCGCCAGGGCCCAGAAATGCGGCGGCGTCCACAGGAAGATGATGAGGAACAGGATGAGCGCCTCGGGCGCCACATCGCCCGTCATGGACGACCAGCCCAGCACCGGCGGCATGGCACCGGAGGCGCCGCCGATCACGATGTTCTGCGGCGTGAGCGGCTTGAGGATCACCGTGTATATCACCGCGTAGCCCACGAACGTGGCGAAGGTGAGCCACATGGTGAGCGGGTTGACCCAACGGTAGAGCACCACCGAGCCCGCCACGCACAGCGCCGCTGAAAACAGCAACGTCTGCGTGTTGGACAGCTCGCCCTTGGCGGTGGGCCGCCAGGCGGTGCGCTTCATCTTGGCGTCGATGCCCTGCTCCACGATGCAGTTGAACGCCGCGGCAGCGCCCGCCACGAGCCAGATGCCCGCGCAGGCGATGGCCATGTGCGCCCACTGGGCGCCGCTGGGCATGCCGGGCACGGCCAGCACCATGCCGATGAAGGCGCAGAAAACGATCAGCTGGACCACGCGCGGCTTGGTCAGCGCATAGAACTGCGCCGCGCGCGACGGCATGCTGGTGATCGGAGGGGAGGTGGCGGGAGCAGCGCTCATGCGGAGATTCTCGTTGCGCCGGTGGGCGCGGTTGTCGTTGCGCTGGCGGTCGCCGCCAGGGGGCGGGCGGCGCCCACGGCGCGGCTTGCGGCCAGGGCCCAGGTGAGGACCACGACCAGGGCCGCGGCGCCGCCGGTGTGCAGCACGGCGGCCACGAGGGGCCAGTCCAGCACCACGTTGGACAGGCCGGTGGCGAACTGCATCAGCGCCAGGCCGGCGATCCAGCGCGCCTGGGCCGGCAGCAGCGCGGCGCGGTGCAGGCGCCAGGCCAGCAGCCCGAGGGCCAGCAGCACGGCGTAGGCCGCCAGACGGTGCGCATAGTGGATGGCCGTGAGGCCCGCGAAGGTGATGTGGCTGCCGTCCTGCAGCAGGCCCAGCGGCCGCCAGATCTCGAAGCCCTGGCCGAAGGCCATGTCGGGCCACCAGCTGCCCTGGCAGGTGGGGAACGTGGTGCAGGCCAGCACCGCATAGTTGGTGCTCACCCAGCCGCCGAGCACGATCTGCACCGCCAGCAGCGCGGTGGTCGCCACCAGCAGACCCCGCAGGCCGCGGCCCAGCGCCACGGGCAGGACGCCGCGCGCGGCGTGCGTCTCGCGCACCGCCTGCACGCACAGCAGCGCCAGCAGCACCAGCCCGCCGATCAGGTGCAGCGTCACGATGGCGGGAAAGAGCTTCATGGTCACGGTGAGCGCACCGAATGCGCCCTGCAGGCAGACCCACACCAGCGTCGCCGTGGACCACCAGGGGCTCAGGGCGGGCGGCGGGCCCTGGTGCCGGGCCGCGCGCGACCGCTGCCACCACGCGCCGACGGTGAGCACGATGATGAGCATGCCCACGCCGCTGGCCAGGTAGCGGTGGATCATCTCGACCCAGGCCTTGCCGTGCGTGACCGGGCCGGTGGGCATGGCCTGCTGGGCAGCGGAGATTTCGGCATGCGCGCCCAGCGGACTCGCGTTGCCGTAGCAGCCCGGCCAGTCGGGGCAACCCAGGCCCGAATCGGTGAGCCGGGTGAAAGCGCCGAACAGCACCAGATCGAAGGTGAGGAACAAGGTCAGCACGGTGAGCGCCTGCAGGCGCCGCACCGGCGAGGTGCCGCGGTTGCGCAGCCACACCCAGGCCAGCGGCCCGAGCGCGATCACCGCGCCCAGCAGCACCATGCGGGCGAGCGGGGCCAGGTCGTACAGCGGCTGGGCGTCCGGCATCATGGCGCTCCGGTGCGGCCGGGCTGGTCCCACGAGGCCGACGCACGCATCAACCGCTCCAGGTCGCGCTTGGCCTTGGCGGCCCCGGCGGCGTCCAGTCCTGCCGGAAAACGCATCATCCAGTGGCCCATGGGATCGATGACGTAAAGATGGTCTTCGATCGCGCGGCCGGCGGCGGGCGCGAGCCACGCGGACAGCGCCTGGGCATCGACCCGCAGCACCTGGGCCTTTTGCAGGGCGGGCTGGATCTCAGGCGGCGGCGCCGCGCCATCGGTCACCAGCCAGACCCAGTCGAGGCGGTCCTTGTCCTTGCCCAGGCTTTCGCGCAGCTGGCGCTGCAGGTACAGGTGGTTCTGGCAAGGCGTGCCGCAGGCGCCTGGCGCCACGCTCACCAGCAGCCACTGGCCCTGCAGCTGGTCGAGCCGCCCCGCAGTCCCGTCGAGGGACGTGGCCGCCAAGCCGGCAGGCATGGCGCGCTGGGGCGCGATGAGTTCGCCGAAATTGCGCCGCCCTTCGGGCCGCAGCACGTAGTAGGTGAAGTACGAGGCCACCACGGGCGCCGCGCACACCAGCAGGATGCCCAGCATCTTCCAGCGCCCCTGGCGGGACTGCTGCACGGCCGCCATGGCCCCGCCCGCGGGCGGCAGGCTGTGCACCGTGAGGCCCAGCGGATGGGCGCCCTGGGGCGCGTCAGGCGGCAGGCTGGCGGCGTGGGCGAATGAAGCGTCGGACGATTTGGAACCAGACATAGAGGATTGCCACCAGGGCGCAAAGCCCGAACCATTGGACGGCGTAGCCGTAGTGTTTTTCGACCCCGGCGTCGATGACGGGCCAGTCGCGCTGCAACCCGTCGCTCGCGGCCCCCGTCTGCAGCACGGTGAGGGGCGCCAGGGCCAGGCCGGTCTCGCCGCGATAGGCTGCAAGGTCGAGATTTTGCCGGATGCGGGAAGACCCCTCGGCGCCGCCGGTGGCGCCGACTTCGTACAGCCGCGACGGCGGCGCCGCGATGCGGCCTTCCACCTCGGTGTCGCCCGCGGGCGTGGGGATCCGGGGCAACTGGGTGCGGTCCTGGAAATTGCGCGGAACCCACCCGCGCTGCACCAGCACGCTGGTGGCACTGCCCTGCAACTGCAACGGCGTGAGCACGAAGAACCCCGGCCGGCCCTGCATCTGGCGGTTGTCCAAAAAAACGGTGTGGGCGGGCAGCCAGCGGCCGCGCAGCACGATGCGGCGGTGCACCAGCGGGTCGTCCGGTCCCGTGGCCACGGGCAGGGCCGCCAGCGTGGCGCCCTCCAGCGGCGGCTGGGCCGAACGCGCGTCGATGGCGGCTTGCAAGGCTTCCTTCTGCGCCGCGCGCGACAGCTGCCAGCGCCCGAGCGACGCGGTCGCGGCCATGGCCAGCACGGCGGCCAGGCTGACCAGCCAAAATTGCAGGCCAGGTCGGCGTCTTGCAGATGTCACGGGATAATGCGCTCCATGAAATACGTGGTGGTGCTGGCCTTCCTGGCCATTCTGGCGAGCCTCGGTTCCGCGCTGTTCTTCATGATGCGCAACGGCCGCAACGACAAAGCCCGCAGCGGCCACATGGCCCGCGCGCTCGCCGTCCGCGTGGGGCTGTCGATTCTGCTCTTCCTGTGCCTGCTGGCCGCATGGAAGCTCGGCTACATCCAGCCCACCGGCCTGCCGGCCACACGTTAGCCAACGCCCAATCCGCCCGGCATCGCCCACGGGCCGCGGCGGGCACCAAGCCCCCGCCACAAAAAAAGCGCCCTGCGGCGCTTTCTTCGTCGGGCCGTCGAGAGGCTTCGGTTACAGCCAATAGACCAGCACGTACAGGCCCAGCCACACCACGTCCACGAAGTGCCAGTACCAGGCGGCGCCCTCGAAGCCGAAGTGCTTTTCCGGCGTGAAGTGCCCTTTTTGCAGGCGCAGCGTGATGAACAGCAGCATCAGCATGCCCACCAGCACGTGAAAGCCGTGGAAGCCCGTCAGCATGAAGAAGGTCGAGCCGAAGACGCCAGAACTCAGCTTGAGGTTCAGGTCGGTGTACAGGTGGTAGTACTCGTAGCCCTGCACGCACAGGAAGACGATGCCCAGCAGCACGGTGGCCCACATGAAGGCGATGGTCTTGCCCCGGTGGTTTTCCCGCAGCGCATGGTGCGCGATGGTCAGCGTGACGCCGGAGGTCAGCAGCAGCGCGGTGTTGATCGTCGGCAGCCAGAACGGGCCGACCGTCTGGAAGGGCTCCACGATGCCGGCGGGCGATGCGGTCATGCCCGTCGCCATGCTGGGCCACACGGCCTTGAAGTCGGGCCACAGCAGCGCGTTGTCCAGGCTGCCCAGGGCCGGCACCGAGTGGGAGCGAGCCCACCAAAGGGCGGTGAAGAACGCGCCGAAGAACATCACCTCCGAGAAGATGAACCAGCTCATGCTCCAGCGGTAGGACAGGTCGATCTTGTGGCCGTACAGACCGCCTTCGCTCTCGCGCACGGCATCGCGGAACCACTGGTACAGCACGAACAGCCACCACACCATGCCCAGGGCGAGCGAATACTTGCCCCAGTCATGGCCGTTGACCCACTGGCCCGCGCCCAGGATCACGAAGAACAGGCCGGCCGCCGCCATCACCGGATGGCGCGATTCGGCAGGCACGTAGTAGTACGGGGTCGTGCCGGGGGTAGATGCACTCATGTCAGCTCCTGAATCTCAAATCGTTGTTATCCGTCGGGCTGCGGCCGTCCATCAGACGACCCAGTTGACCAGCGCGATCAGCCCGACCACCAGCAGCAGCGCCGCGGCCAGGCCGACGACGATGATGTGGATGGGGTTCAGCCGCTCCACGTCCTGCTGGTATTCCGAGCCCTTGCGCAGGCCGATGAACGACCACGCCACCGCCCGCACGGTGCGCAGCAGCGAGCCCTTGCGGCGCGCCGGCGATTCGCCAGGGGTGCGCGGGCTCACGATCCGGCTCCCTGCGGCGCCACGCCGGCCGGCAGCGCGGCCGTGGGCTCGGTGGGCGCGGGCGGCGTCTTGCCGCCCACCTCGAAGAAGGTATAGGACAGGGTGATGGTGGTCACGTCCTTGGACAGGCGCGGGTCGATCACGAACGCCACGGGCCATTGCTTCTTCTCGCCCGGCTCCAGCACGTACTGGTTGAAGCAGAAGCACTCGAGCTTGTTGAAGTGCGCGGCCGCCTGCCGAGGCGCGTAGCTCGGGATGGCCTGCGCGGCCATGCGGCGGTTCTGCACGTTCTGGAACTCGTACATGACCGTGGCGAGTTCGCCCGGGTGCACCTGGATGGAGCGCTGCGCGGGCTTGAAGTCCCACGGGCCGCGCGCGTTCGCATCGAACTCCACGGTGATGGTGCGGCTCCTGTCCACCTGCGTGTTCGCGGGCACCTTCACATCGCGGCCCGCCACCCCGTTGCCCGGCACCTGTCGCTCGGACAGCGACAGGATGTTGATGCCGGTCATCTCGCAGATGTGCTTGTAGATGGGAATGAGCACGTAGCCGAAGGCGAACATGCCGACCGAGATCACGGCCAGCTTGCCCACCATCTTGGCGTTTTCAGTGCGGAACATGCCCATGGCGCGTCCAGGCTTTCAGCGGGCCAGCCAGGCCATCTTGACCATGAAGCCGACGAAGAAGGCCACGGCCACCGAGGCCAGGATCAGCGCCATGCGCCGGTTGGACTTCTTTTGCTCGGGGGTCATTGCCAGGCCCTCCTCAGCCGATCACGCGGGTGGCCGAGGCGTCCAGCTTCGGAGGCGTCTCGTACGTGTGGAAAGGCGCCGGCGAAGGCACTTCCCATTCGAGGCCTTCGGCCCCTTCCCACGGGCGCTGCGGCGCCACTTCGCCCTTGCCGCGCATCGCGGGCACCACGATGAACAGGAAGAAGTACACCTGCATCAGGCCGAAGCCGAAGGCGCCGATGGAGGCCAGCATGTTGAAGTCGGCGAACTGCATGGGGTAGTCGGCATAGCGGCGCGGCATGCCGGCCAGGCCCAGGAAGTGCATGGGGAAGAACGTCACGTTGAACGTGATGAGCGAGCCCCAGAAGTGGATGCGGCCCCGGGTTTCGCTGTACATCACGCCGGTCCACTTCGGCGCCCAGTAGTAGTAGGCGGCGAACATGGAGAACAGCGAGCCGGCCACCAGCACGTAGTGGAAGTGGGCCACCACGTAGTAGGTGTCCTGCAGCTGGATGTCGATGGGGGCCATCGACAGGATCAGCCCGGTGAAGCCGCCCATGGTGAACACGAAGATGAAGCCCACGGCGAACAGCATCGGGGTCTCGAACGTCATGGAGCCGCGCCACATGGTGGCGATCCAGTTGAAGATCTTCACGGCCGTGGGCACCGAGATCAGCATGGTGGCGTACATGAAGAACAGCTGGCCGGTCACGGGCATGCCGGTCGTGAACATGTGGTGGGCCCACACGATGAACGACAGGATGGCGATGGACGAGGTGGCATACACCATGGAGGCATAGCCGAACAGCCGCTTGCGCGAGAACGCCGGCACGATCTGGCTGATGATGCCGAAGGCCGGCAAGATCATGATGTACACCTCGGGGTGGCCGAAGAACCAGAAGATGTGCTGGTACATCACCGGGTCGCCGCCGCCGGCGGGGTTGAAGAAGCTGGTGCCGAAGTGGCGGTCCGTCAGCGTCATGGTGATGGCGCCGGCCAGCACGGGCATCACGGCGATCAGCAGGTAGGCGGTGATGAGCCAGGTCCAGGCGAACATGGGCATCTTCATCAGCGTCATGCCGGGGGCGCGCATGTTCAGGATGGTCACGATGATGTTGATCGAGCCCATGATGGACGAGGCCCCCAGGATGTGCATCGCGAAGATGCCGGCATCCATCGACGGGCCCATCTGCAGCGTGAGCGGCGCGTACAGCGTCCAGCCCGCCGCGGGCGCGCCGCCGGGCATGAGGAACGAGGTCACCAGCATGATGGCCGCCGGGATCATCAGCCAGAAGCTGAAGTTGTTCATGCGCGCGAAGGCCATGTCGGATGCGCCGATCTGCAGCGGGATCATCCAGTTCGCGAAGCCCACGAAGGCCGGCATGATGGCGCCGAACACCATGATCAGGCCGTGCATGGTGGTGAGCTGGTTGAACAGCTCGGGGTTCACCAGCTGCAGGCCGGGCTTGAACAGCTCGGCGCGGATCAGCAGCGCCAGGATGCCGCCCACCATCAGCATGGTGAACGAGAACAGCAGGTACAGGGTGCCGATGTCCTTGTGGTTGGTCGCGAACACCCAGCGCCGCCAGCCCGTCGGGCCGTGGTGGTGGTGATCGCCGTGGCTGTCGTGTGCGTGGCCGCCCGCGTGACCGTGGTTGTCGAGAACTGCGCTCATCTTGGATTCCTCAGTGCGTTGGGGCGTTGGTGGCTATTTGCCACGCTGGGCCAGGATCTCGGACGGCTGCACGATCTGCCCCGTCTTGTTGGACCAGGCGTTCTTGGTGTAGCTCACCACCGCCGCCAGATCGGTGTCGCTCAGCTGCGCCCAGGAGGGCATCGCGCCGTTGGCGGCGCCCTTGAGCACGATGTGGATCTGCTGGGTGTGGTCGTCGCTCTTGACGATGGCCGAGCCGTCCAGCGGCTTGATGGGGCCCGCGCCCTTGCCGTTGGCCTGGTGGCAGGCCGCGCAGTTGGCGGCATACACCTTCTCGCCGCGCGGCAGGATGTCCTGCAGCGTCCACACCTTGCTCGGGTCGTCCAGCTTGGCCGCGGCCTTTTTCTTCTCGCCGGCCACCCACTGGGTGTAGTCGGCAGCGGAGACGACCTTCACGTGGATGGGCATGTAGGCGTGTTCCTTGCCGCACAGCTCGGCGCACTGGCCGTAGTAGTCGCCCACCTTGTCGGCGCGGAACCAGGTGTCGCGCACGAAGCCGGGAATCGCATCCTGCTTAATGCCGAAGGCCGGCACCATGAACGAGTGGATCACGTCGTTGGCGGTGGTGATCACGCGCACCTTCTTGCCCACGGGCACGACCAGGGGGTTGTCCACCTTGAGCAGGTAGTCGGCCGGGGCATTGGTCACGTTGCCGCTGTCAGACATGCGGCGGTGGCTGCTGTCAAGGGTGGAGATGTACGCCAGGCCCTGGCCTTCGCCGGTGATGTAGTCGTATCCCCACTTCCACTGGTAGCCGGTGACCTTGATGGTCAGGTCGGCGTTGGTGGTGTCCTTTTGCGCCACGAGCACCTTGGTGGCGGGCAGCGCCATGAGGATCACGATGATGAAGGGCACGATGGTCCAGATGACCTCGACGGTCACGGACTCATGGAAATTGGCCGGTTTGACGCCACGCGACTTGCGGTGCTTCCAGATCGAATAGAACATCACCGCGAACACGGCGATGAAGATCACCGTGCAGATGATGAGCATCATCCAGTGCAGGAACTGCTGCTCCTCCGCGATGCGGGTGACCGGAGGCGCCAGGTTCAATTGGTTGACGGCCGGGCCACCGGGGAGATCCTGCACGGCGTGGGCTGCGGTGCCCACCCATGCACCCGCCATCAGCAGCAAAGAAGCCAGCTTGTTGGAAATGCTCTTCATAGTTCTCACTTCTAAGCCTCAATTAACCAATCCCTGGGCGCCCCCGCGTGGGGTCGGGGCGGCGCACAAAGCCATGCGAATTCCAACATCCAGACCGTGCCCGGGCCTTGGGGCGCAATGCCCGAGCCCTTCAGCGCGGCTGGGTTCCACATGAACCCGGTTTCATCGATGCGAAGCACCGCCGGTGCTTCGCTTTTGTCTCCTGACCTTCAAGGCCCGCGCGGGTTGGCGCGTGCCTTGCACCGTGCAGCATGCCGTTCCCGTGGCCCGATTGCAAGGCCCGCGGCGACATCCGCTGCACAGCCCCGTACAAACCATGAGAAGGTTGGAAGGTTTCGCGCCGACCGCAGAGATGCCGCTTATGGGCGGCTTCCCGGCAGGGCCGCGTGGATCGCACCGCGCAGCAGAAGTTCCGGAACAGCACCGCCAAGAATTGTAGCCTGCTGTTGCGACGGATCATGGGGGCCCTGCCCCCGGGAAAACACCCTCAGGCGCCCGGTTTTCTCGCCCCCTTCAGCATGGCGCGCATGTCTTGCAGCGACACGGCGCTGCTCTCGCTCACCCGCAGGCGCGGCGCGGGCTTGAAGGCGTGGCCATAGACGATCTCGAAGGTCAGCGCCAGTTGGCCGCCTTCGTTCGGGTCGGCCAGGCGGTCGGCCAGCGCCTGCTCCAGCCGCTCGCGCCAGCGGCGCCCGCGCAGCGCAGGGAACCGCGCCGGGTGCAGGTTGCAGCCCAGTTCGCGCAACTCCTGCAGCAGCCGGGCCGGGGTGGCGAAGGTCAGCCGGATGCGTTCCATGTCCATCACGGGTTCGGCAAACCCGGCCTGCACCAGCATGTCGCCCCAGTCGTGCATGTCCGTCATGGCATGGCCGGCGGGCGGCCAGCCCAGTTCGGCATAGACGGCATGCAGCTCGCGCACGGTGTCGGGGCCCAGGCAGGAGAACATGAGGTAGCCGTCCACGGCGAGTGCCCGGTGCCACCGGCCGATCAGCCCCTGCGGGTCGGCGGCCGTGTGCAGCGCCATGTTGGACCACACCAGGTTGACGCTGCCGTCCGCCGGCAGGCCGAACCTCGGGGCACGCCCGCCCCAGCGCAAAGGGCTCCACCACGCCACACCCAGCGCCTGCTCGGCCACGGGCTGGCGGCGCGCCGCGGTTTCCGCCACCTGGCAGGTGGCCTGGGGGTAGCGCTGGCGCACCAGGGCATGGCCCTGCAGGCCGCCACGCACCGGGTCCCAGTCGCACCAGGCGGCGGGGGCCTGGCGAATCCACTGGAGCCGGTCGTCCATGCGCCGGGCGACCTCCTCGTGCAGCCAGGGGGAGACAGCGGGCGCGGCGGCGTGCCAGCGGGCCGCGGCGGGCGGGTCGATGGTGGGGGGAAGGTGCTCTGGCATCGTGGGGAACGGGGGTCGCGGCGAGTATATTGAGTCGATGCTCCACAGGCACCTTGCAGGGATATCGCACTGGCTGGGCGCGGCCCTGCATGCCGTGCCCAGCCAGTGCGCCGTCTGCCATGCCTGGCCCGCGCGGCGCATCTGCGATGCCTGCGCCACCCGCTTCGCGCAGCCGCAACTGCGGTGCACGACCTGCGCCCTGCCCGTGCCGGCGGGCGTGGCGCGCTGCGGGCAGTGCCTCACCGACCCGCCGCCGCTGGATGCGTGCCTTGCCGCCGTGGACTACGGCTACCCGTGGGCGCAGGCGCTGGGCGATTTCAAGTTCCGGGCCGATCCCGGCTGGGCGCCGTCGCTGGCCACCCTGCTTCGCAGCACGCCCTGGGTGGAGCCGGCCGTGGAAGCGGCCGACTGCCTGCTGCCCATTCCCCTGTCGCGCGAGCGGATGAAAGAGCGCGGCTTCAACCAGTCCGCGCTGCTGGCGCGCGCCCTGTCGCCGGCGAAGGCGGATGCCGCCAGCCTGCTGCGCACCCGCGCGACCGAGGCGCAGAGCAGCCTGCCGCGCAAGGACCGGCTGCGCAACCTGCGCGGCGCGTTCGCGCTGGAGCCCGCACGGGCTGCGCGCATCGCTGGCCGCCGGGTCGTTCTGGTGGATGACGTGATGACCACGGGCGCCACGCTGCATGCCGCGGCGCGCGTGCTGCGGGACGCGGGCGCCGCGCACATCACCGCCATCGTGGTGGCACGGACCGACAGCCCCTGACCTCCCTGGCCGGGTTGCGGGATGATGCCGGTTGATACTTTTCTTTACGAGCTTTCCCACTAGGTCCGGCGCAGATGCCGACAATAGACGCCATGTTTCATATCGTTCTTGTCGAACCCGAGATCCCGCCCAACACGGGCAACGTGATCCGGCTGGCCGCCAACACCGCGTGCCGACTGCACCTGATCGAACCCTTGGGTTTTTCCATGGAAGACCGCCTCATGAAGCGCGCGGGCCTCGACTACCACGAGTACGCCGAGGTGCAGCGCCATGCGGGATGGACCGCCTTCCTGCGCGATGCCGAGCCGGACGCCACGCGCATGTTCGCCATGACCACGCATGCCACGCTCACGGTGTACGAAACCAGCTTCCGCGCCGGCGACTGGCTGGTGTTCGGCGCCGAGACGCGCGGGCTGCCGCCCGAATTGCGCGAATCGTTCCCCCCCGCCCAGCAGCTGCGGCTGCCCATGGTGCCGGGGCAGCGCAGCCTGAACCTGTCGAACGCCGTGGCGGTCACGGTGTACGAGGCCTGGCGGCAAAACAGCTTCCTCTGATGTGTTGAGCTTCAGTCCTGCGGCGCGGGCGGGCCCGTGTCCGGCTCCAGGCTGCCAGGGGCCTGCAGCGCCTCTTCCACGGACTTGCGCGTGCGCGCACTCAGAAAATCCAGGAAGGCCCGCGTGCGTGCCGGCATGAACTTGCGGCTCGGAAAGGCCGCGTACAGCGTGAAGCGCCCCGCCGTCCAGGGCGCCAGCACCCGCACCAGTTGCCCGCTACGCAGGTAGGGTGCGGCCAGATCGACCGGCAGCGAGGTCAGCCCCGCGCCATCCAGCGCCGCACGCAGCAAGGTCCCGATGTGGTTGGTTACGCAGACCGGCTGCACCTCGATGTCGATGGCCCGGTGGCCCAGCAGGGGATCGAACAGGCGCATCACCCCCGGTTTGGTGTCGCTGCGCCGGCGCAGCAGGCATTGGTGCCGGGCCAGGTCCTGCGGCACCTGCAGCATGCCGTGGTCCCGCAGGTAGGCGGGCGAGGCGCACACCACGCTGTCGGACCGCACGATGGGCCGGGTGATCACGTTGGCGCCGAAGACCGCGTCGTCGCTCAGCAGCGTGATGTCGAAATCGCCGATGGGCGGCTCCAGCGAGGAATCCACATGGATGTCCAGCACCACCCGGGGATGCGCCCGGTGGAAGCCCTCCACCAGCGGCGCGAGGATGTGGACCGCGAGCACCGGCGGCGCGTGCAGCCGCAGCACGCCGGCGATCTCCGAGGTGTGGGCCTGGGCGGCGGCAAAGGCCTCCTCCACGTCGGCCAGGATGGTGCGCACGCGGGCCAGGTAGGCCTCGCCGGCATCGGTGAGCGAGACCCGGCGCGTGGTCCGCTGCAGCAGCCGGGTGCCGATGTGGCTCTCCAGGTCGGCAACCAGCCGGGTGACCGCCGCAGCCGACAGGTCCATCGCGCGCGCCGCTGCCGCGAACCCGCCTTCGTCCACCACGGACTGGAACACGCGCATCGTCAGCAATCTATCCATTGCAGGAATGACGGCGTTTCAAGGGCCGCGATTATTTCAATTTCGTTAATTATTCATTGCCGAGAGTGCTGTTTTTCAAAGGGTTAACCCTGCGTACAGTTCAACCCATCGATGAGGAAGCCTGAAGGCGGACCCACCGAGGCAGGACAAGACCGGCCCGCAACAAGACCAGCCTTGCCCGGAAACACCAACCAATGAAGGACACCATCATGAACAACTACCGCACTCTCGCCACCGCTGCCGCCATCGCCCTGAGCGCCTTCGCCGCCCACGCCGGCGTGGAAGGCGACGGCTCCGACTATCCCGCCCCTGTCGCCGCCTCCAGCGCGCTGACCCGTGAAGCCGTCGTGGCCGATCTGGTGGCTGCCCGCGAAAACGGCACCCTGCCCCGCGCTGGCGACTGGTACGACGTGCCCGCGCCTCTGGCTGTATCGGGCAACGCCACGGCCGTCACCCGCAAGGAAGTGCAGGCGCAAACCGTGGCGGCAGCGAAGTCTCGCAACACGGTCAGCGGCGACCACTGATCTGATCGCACGGCGGCCTGGCCGGTTGCGACCGGCCCGGCCCCTCCTCCGAAAAAAAGGCCCGCAGGCTCGCCCTGCGGGCCTTTTTCATTGGAGCGCTGTCAGGGCGCCGCGCCGTAGTTGCGCGCCAGGGATTCGGCCACGCACGCGGGCTTGTCGGCGCCTTCGCGCTCGATGGTGACCAGCCAGGTCATCTGGATGCCGTCCGGCGCAGCGGGCTCGCAGGCCTGCAGCGTGAGCCGCGCGCGCAGGCGGCTGCCCACGGGCACGGGCGAGGTGAAACGCACGCGGTTGAGCCCGTAGTTCACGCCCATCCGCGCGCCGGCGATGGCGAACGCCGATTCGAAGAACCGCGGAATCAGCGACAGCGTGAGAAACCCGTGGGCGATGGGCGCGCCGAACGGCCCCTGGGCCGCGCGCTCGGGATCGACATGGATCCACTGGTGGTCGCCCGTGGCCTCGGCGAACTGGTCGATCTGCGCCTGGGTGATGGTGATCCAGTCGGTCACCGCCACCTCGCTGCCCACGCAGGCGGCCACTTCGGAATACGTCTGGAAGGTTTTCATGCGCGCACTTTAGGCCGGGGCCGGCCAGGTGCGTTGTCGGGCGCGCGACAGCCGCGCGCGCCGGCCTACTGGTCGAGCCAGCCGCAGATGCCTTGCCACTGCTCCAGGTCGCGCGCCACGCGGCCGGGCGACACGTCGAAGACCGACAGGCCCTGCGCCGCCAGGTGGATGTAGTTCTGCGTGTCGCGCAGCCGGCCCAGCACCGGCAAGCCCAGGCTTTCGACGAACTCGCCCAGCTTGTCGGCCGCGATGGTGCGGGCATCGACCCGCATGCCGACGATGCCGATCTGCACGTTCGCCGCATGGCGGCTTTCGGCCAGCTCGTCCAGGAAGCCGCGGATGGCGAAGATGTCGAACACGCTCGCCTGCAGCGGCACGATCACCTTGTCGGCCAGCTTGAGCACCTCCTTGAGCTGCGCGCCGTGCAGGCCCGCGGGCGTGTCCAGCACCGCGTGGGTGGCCTCCTTGGGCGGGCGGCCGATGGCGTCGGGCTGCACGGGCCAGTCGCCGATGGGCCGCACGGCCGGGGACCGCAGCCCGCGCCACAGCCGGGACGACTGCTGCGGGTCGGCGTCGCCCAGCACCACGGCGTGGCCCTGGCTGGCGAAATAGCCGGCGATGTTGGTGGCGAGCGTGGATTTGCCCACGCCGCCTTTGGGATTGGCCACTGCGATCACTGGCATGCACGCCTCCTCGGTGTCAAAAGTTGGGTTGGCGGGGGCGATGGTAGCGCCGTCTGGAGCCGGACTGGGGAGTATGAGTCAAAAACCCCTCCAGCGCATATTCCACTAGGGCATATTGCTATATTTTTAATAGCAACCAGATTCAGCCGTGCTGGGCACCGCGCTTGACGAAGAAGAGCCCCGTGCCCACGGCCATCAGCAGGCCGCCGAACACGCGGTTCTGCGCACGCACCGCGCGGGCGTTGCGCAGAAGGCGGCGCAGCGCACTGGCACCGGCGGCATAGCCGTGCATGACGGCCATGTCCACCGCCACCATGGTGGCCGCCATGGCGAGCAGCTGCGTCCACAGCGGGCGCGTGTCGGTCATGAACTGGGGCAGCACGGCGACCATGAAGATGATGCCCTTGGGGTTGGTGGCGTTGGTCAGAAAGCCCGTGAGGCAGCGCTTTTGCCACGGCCCGGCCGGCGCGGCCTCCCCGCCCGGCAGGGATGACGCATCGCCCGAGCGCCATTGGGCGAGACCGATGTAGATGAGGTAGCACGCGCCCAGGATCTTGACCGCGCTGAACGCCGTCTCCGAGGCCAGCAGCAGCGAGCCCACGCCCGCCCCGGCGATCACCAGGATCAGCAGCAGCCCCAGCTGCAGCCCGAGGATGGTGGCGCCCGTCTTTCGCACGCCGTAGGTGAGGCCGTGGCTCATGGACAGCACGGCGCCGGAGCCCGGCGAGATCGCGATGAGGCAAGCCGCCGCCAAAAATGCCAGCCAGGTGTGCAGGTCCATGGGTCCGCCGGAAAAGAAAGGAAAGAAGATGAAAGGATCGGAAGCCGCCGATCTTACCGATGCAAAATTGCTGTGATCCCTCCGCCACCTCTCCCCCTCCATCCCTTTCTTTCTCCATGGCCCACGCACCCACCTGGCTCACCTACGGTTTCCTCTACCTGGGCGCGGCCGTGCTCGCCGTGCCCATCGCGCGGGCGCTGGGGCTGGGGGCGATCATCGGCTACCTGGCCGCCGGCATCGCCATCGGCCCCTGGGGCCTGGGCCTGGTGAGCAACGTGCAGGACATCCTGCATTTCGCCGAGTTCGGCGTGGTGCTGATGCTGTTCCTCGTCGGTCTGGAGCTGCAGCCCAGCCGGCTGTGGAGCCTGCGGCGCCCGATCTTCGGGCTGGGCAGCGCGCAGGTGCTGGGGTGCGCGGCGCTGCTGTGGCTGGCGGCGTGGGCCTGCGGCCTGCCGTGGCGCGTGGGGCTGGTGGGTGCGCTGGGACTGGCGCTGTCGTCCACGGCCATCGCGCTGCAGTCGCTGAACGAGCGCAACCTGATGCGCACCGACAGCGGGCAGAAGGCGTTCTCGATCCTGCTGTTCCAGGACGTGGCGGCCATTCCCATCCTGGCGCTGCTGCCGCTGCTGGGCGCGGCCGCCGCAGCCGACGCGGCGCCCCACGCCACGCCCGACCTGCTGCTGGAGGCGGCCAAGATCGTGGGCGTGGTGGGCGGCATCGTGCTGGGCGGGCGGCTGCTGTTGCGCCCGGTGCTGCGCTGGATCGCCAAGAGCAGGACGCCGGAGATCTTCACCGCCGCCTCGCTGCTGCTGGTGGTGGGCATCGCCTGGCTGATGGTGCTGGTGGGCCTGTCGATGGCGCTTGGGGCCTTCCTTGCGGGCGTGCTGCTGGCCGACAGCGAATACCGGCGCGAGCTGGAGGCCGATATCGAGCCCTTCAAGGGCCTGCTGCTGGGGCTCTTTTTCATGGCCGTGGGCATGTCCATCGACTTCGGCGTGCTGATGCGCTCGCCCGGGTTGATGGCCCTGGTGCTGCTCGGTTTTCTGGTCATCAAGGGCGTGGTGATCTACGCGCTGGCGCGGGCGACCGGCACGCCGTACCAGGAGCGGCCCGTGATGACGCTGCTGCTGGCGCAGGGCGGCGAGTTCGCGTTCGTCGTGTTCCAGGCGGCATCGACGGCGGGCGCGCTGCCGGCGGAAACCGCGTCGCTGCTGATCGGCGCCGTGGCGCTGTCGATGCTGCTGTCGCCGCTGTTGCTGGTGCTGCTGGACCGCGTGCTGCTGCGCCGCTATGCGCGGCTCAAGACCGATGTGCCGGCCGCGGCCGAGATCTCCGAGCCGCAGGAGGCGCCGGTCATCATCGCGGGCTTCGGGCGCTACGGGCAGATCGTCGCGCGCACCATGCTGCTGCAAGCCGTTCCGACCACCGTGCTGGACCACAGCGTGGAGATGCTGGAGGTGGCCCACACCTTCGGCTACCGCGTGTTCTACGGCGACGCCACGCGGCTGGAGCTGCTGCGCATCGCAGGGGCCGCGCAGGCCCGCATCCTGGTCATCGCGGTGGACGACACGGGCCAGTCCGTCAAGATCGCCGCGTTGGCGCGCGCTCACTTTCCGCAACTGAAAATCGTGGCCCGCGCCCGCAACATGAGCCATTGGAACGCGCTGCGCGATCTGGGCGTGGAGCACGTCGAGCGCGAGCTGTTCGAGTCCAGCCTGAAGACCGCCCGCACGGTGCTGGAACTCATGGGCCTGCCGGCACAAGAGGCCCAGCGCGTGGCGGACCGGTTCCGCCAACACAACATCGACCTGGCCAACCGCATGTACCCGCACCACAAGAACCAGGAGAAGTTCATCGCCGTGGCGCGGCAAGGCCGCCAGCAACTGGTGGAGCAGATGGCCAAGGAGCGGCAGGAAGCCGCATCCGCCGCGGCGGACGCAGGCACCCCTGCGGACGCCGCAGGCCATGCCCCGCCCGCGCAGCGCACCGGCCTGCCGCCGGGCAGCGCCTGACTTTTTTCGACCGGCTCCGCGGCCCGGGCCGCGGCCGCCGGCCATCCCCCAAGACCCGTTTGCGAAAGGACACCCGACCCCATGCGCCGTTTCGAACTGATCGAAGGAAACTCCAGCAAATTCTGGGAGATCGAGCCCTCCGGCTCCGACCTCAACATCCGGTGGGGCCGCATCGGCACGGCCGGCCAGAGCCAGACCAAATCGTTCGCCGACGCCGCGAAGGCCTCGGCGGCGCTGACCAAGCTGGTCACCGAGAAAACGAACAAGGGCTACAGCGAAGTCGGCGTGGCACCGGGCGCCGCCATCGGCGCCTCGCCCGCGCCCGCCAAGGCGCCCGCGCCCCAGGCCGCTTCCAGGCAGGCGGCCGCGGATGGTGCCGAGCGCTCCGCCGCCAGCGTTTCTGCACCGGCGCCCGCCCCGGCGGAAAGCCTGGATGCGCAGTGCGATCGTGTCTTCGCAGCCTTCTGCACGCAATTGGCCGAGGGTGCGGTGAAGGTGGAAGACGTGTTCTCGGCCGCGGTGCTCAAGCGCCAGCACGGCGTGAGCGACCAGGGTGCCTCGATGGCGTTCGAGCGCCTGAAATCCGAAGGCCTGCTGACGGGCTGGGGCACGACCGCGCAGGTCGGCAAGCGCGCGCCGGCCCTCGCCCAGGCCCTGCTCGCCGAAGCGGCGGCTGGGGCCGCGGCCACGCCGCCGGCCGCAGCGCCCACCGGTGCACCGGCCGGTGACGGCGAGCCCGGCGCTGTGCCGCCCTGGCTGGCTCAGGGCGACCCCGTGCGCCTGCCGTCCCAGATGGAGCGCGAGGCCTACGCCTCGCGCCGTTTCCCCCAGGAAGCGAAAGCCGCTGCACTGCCCCAGGCATGGCAGCGCGTGCGCAGCAGCTGCGATTTCCACATCGACCTGCCCGGCACCGATGCGGCCCTGCGCGATCCGCTGCAGCGCACCATCGACCGCCTCGGCCGGGACAAGGCCGAGGCCGATGCAGAGGCCGACACGGCACTGCTCGCGCTGGCCCTGGCCAGTTCGGGCTACTACGGCGAGAACGAACCGGCCGCCGCCATCGTGGACTACCTCGTGGCGCAGTACGGGCTGCCGGGGGCCGTCGACATCCTGATGGCATCGCAGCGCCTGGAGACGACCAACGATTACGACTCGACCACCAAGAAGCGCCGTGCGCACCTGTCCGCCACCGTCACCCGCGCGATGAGCAACGGATGGCGCGGGCCGTTGGGCCAGGGCGAAGAAGCCTTCCGCCGCCATCTCGCGGTCGCGCCACAGGCCGAGTGGGAGGCCTGTGCAGACCGCATCGAGGCCGCCCTGCCCTCCCTGCATCCGAGCCGGCAGCCGGCGATGGCGCTGCTGCTGCCCGACCGGCCTGCGGTTTCCGACGCGCTGGCGCACCGGCTCGCCGCCGAGAAGGAGGTGCCCGACACCCTGCACTGGCTGATGCTCACGGCCACCGACCCCGCCGCGATCGCGCTGGCCGCGAAGACGCGGCTGGGCTACTCCGAGGGCTTCTGGGGCAACCGGCGCATGGTGGCGACGGCCGTGCGCGAACGCGGCACCGGCGCAGTGGTGGTGCTGGAACGCGGGGCCGCCGAGGAGGCCGCCGGCGAAGCGCTGGCCGCCGTCGGCACGCCCGAGGCGGTGCATGCGCTGGCCAAGGCCGCCAGCAGTTCCAAGGGCGCGCTGGCGCGCCTGTCCCTGGCGGCGGACCGCTGGCCGCTCGCGGCGATCGCGGCCCTCTCGCGGCTGGTGGCCGCGGACGGAAAGGACGCCGGCCTGCTCACGCCCATGCTCTCGCGCCTGCTGCGTGCGCACGGGCAGAGCGTGCCGTTGCTGCGCCCCTGGCTGGATGCCGCTGCGCAGGCCGCCGTGGACCGGCAATTGGCCCTCCTCACCGGTCCGTCCGAGGTGGCCGCCCGCGAAGAATTGCCGGCCGTGCTCGCCGATCCGCCCTGGCTCGCGAAGACCGCGCGCAAGACCGCGGCGGTGCTATCCCTGGAGCCGCTGCCGCTGGCCCCCGTCGAGGAATGGGCACCCGGCGAACGCGAAGAGGCGCAGCGTCTCAACTCGTGGCAGCTCAGCCGCTTTGCGAAAGCGGCACAGGACGTGCCGGAGATGGTGGATCTGCTGGGCTTCGACACGAACAAGAAAAAGCAGCTCGCCCCCCTGGCCGAGGACGCCGCCCGCGCCATCCGGGCGGGAGACGCCGATGCGCTCGTCGCGGCATGGCGCGCCATGCTGGCCGAGCGCAAGCGCGAGCGCTACTACTGGTATTCGTTCGACTGCGTGGCCGTGGCCACGCTGCCTCCTGCGCTCGCCGTGCCATTCTGGAATGCCGTGGCGGGCGAGGCCGAGGGCTACGGCGTGGGCCATGCCATCGCCAAGCTGGGCCTGCCCGCGCTGCCGGCGCTCGCCGCCATGGTGCGCGCGAAGCCGGCCGAGAACCTGGCCTGGGCGATGCACTACGGTGGCGTGGAGATCGCACCCACGGCCGCACGCGCGTTCGCCAAGCTCAAGACCGCGCGCGACACCGGCCGCGCCTGGCTGCTGAAGTACCCCGAGCACGCGGCCTGTGCGCTCATCGCGCCAGCCCTGGGCAAGGCGGGCGAAGCGCGCGACTGCGCGGGCGCCGCCCTGCGGCTGCTGCATGCGCAGGGCCACGGGGCACTCCTGATGGAAGTGGCCGGCCGCTACGGTGACGATGCGGTCCTGCAGGCGCTGCGCACCGTGCTGGACGAAAGCCCGCTGGACCGCTTCCCGACCAAGCGTGCCAGATTGCCCGAGTTCTGGCAGCCGCGCGGCTGGCGCCGCCCGGTGCTGCAGGATGGCCCGGGCCGCGGCAAGGCGCTGCCCGACGAAGCGCTCGACGCGCTCGGCCAGATGCTGACCTTCCCCACGAGCGAGGAGGTGTATGCCGGCATCGCGCTGGTGCGCGAGGCCTGCACGCCCGATTCGCTGGCCGACTTCGCATGGGATGCATTCGGCGCCTGGCTCGAAGCGGGCGGCCCTTCGAAGGACGGCTGGGCGCTGACCGCGCTGGGCCTGCTGGGCACCGACGACACCGCCCGCCGGCTCACGCCCTTCATCCGCGCCTGGCCCGGCGAGTCGGCCCATGCGCGCGCCGTCACGGGGCTGGACGTGCTCGCGCAGATCGGCACCGACGTCGCGCTGATGCTGCTCAACGGCATCGCGCAGAAGATCAAGTTCAAGGGCCTGCAGGACAAGGCGCGCGAGAAGATCGCCGCCATCGCCGAGGCGCGGGGCCTGAGCCCCGAGGAACTGGAGGACCGCCTCGCGCCCGACCTGGGCCTGGACGCGCAGGGCACGCTGCGGCTCGACTTCGGTCCGAGGGCGTTCAAGGTGGGCTTCGACGAGACGCTCAAGCCCTATGTGCGCGAGGTCTCGGTGGACGGCAGCGACGGCGCGCGCCTGCCGGACCTGCCCAAGCCGAAGAAGACCGACGACCCCGCCCTCTCGGCCGAGGCCGTGGAGCGCTTCAAGCTGCTCAAGAAGGACGCGCGCACCATCGCCAGCCAGCAGTTGCTGCGCCTGGAGGTGGCCATGTGCGCGCGCCGGCGCTGGACGCCGCAGGTGTTCCGCGCCTTCCTCGCCGGCCACCCGCTCGTGCGCCACCTCGTGCAGCGCCTGGTTTGGGGCGTGTATGAGGTGCCGGATGGCGGCAGCTACGGCGGCCGGCTCGCGGCCTGCTTTCGCGTGGCGGAAGACGGCAGCACCACCACGGCCGAGGACGACCCGTTCGATATCCCGGAGGGCGCGCAGGTGCGCATCGGCGTTCCGCATGCGCTGGAACTGTCGCCCGAGGACGCCGCGGCCTTCGGCCAGATCTTCGCGGACTACGAGCTGCTGCAGCCGTTCCCGCAGATCGGCCGCGACACCTACACGCTGACCGAGGCGGAAAAGGCGGACATCAAGCTCTCGCGCTGGACGAAGGCCAAGGTGCCCACGGGCCGCGTGCTGGGCCTGGTCAACAAGGGCTGGCGCCGCGGGCAGGCGCAGGACGGCGGCGGCATCTGGTACTTCACCAAGCCGCTGGGCGCCGCCCACGTGATCGAGCTGCACCTGGACCCCGGCATCATCGTGGGCATGGTGGACGAGTACCCCGAGCAGGAACTGGGCGAGGTGCAGGTGGGCAAGCCTTCCGCCTGGGGCGAACTGCAGAATGCCGAGCCCATCGGCCGTCTGGACGCCATCTCCGCCAGCGAGCTGATCCGCGACCTGGAAGGACTTCGCGCCTGACCGGCCATCGCATGGCTGCCCCCCGCCTTTCCCATCCCTGACCGACCGCACCATGGCCATCTCCCGCAAAACACCACCTCCCGGCGAAGCCGCCACCGCGGGTGTCCCGCTGCAGCGGCCGCCCTCCGAAATCCTCCATGCCGCGGAGCTGGAGCGCCTGCGCGCACAGGACGCCGACCCGCGCCCGCCCGGCTGGTCGCTGGGCCTGCGCGCCGCGCGGGCCTTCATCCTGGGCGATGCGGCGCTGGGCATCGCGCCCAAGATCGTCGCGCCCGTGGCAAGCATCGAGCGCATGCTGGTCACCCTGGCCACCGGTCGCGGGCTGATGCTCGTGGGCGAGCCCGGCACGGCCAAGTCGCTGCTGTCGGAGCTGCTCGCCGCGGCCGTCTCGGGCGTCTCCACGCTGACCATCCAGGGCGGCGCCTCGACCACCGAGGACCAGATCAAGTACGGCTGGAACTACGCCCTGCTCATCAACGAAGGCCCCAGCCCGCGCGCTCTGGTGCCCGCACCGCTCTACCAGGGCATGCAGCAGGGCCGCATCGTGCGGTTCGAGGAGATCACGCGCGCGCCGCTGGAGGTGCAGGACTGCCTGCTCGGCATGCTCTCCGACCGCGTGATGGCGGTGCCCGAGCTGGCGGGCGAACACGCCATGCTCTACGCACGCGAGGGCTTCAACATCATCGCCACGGCCAACACGCGGGACCGCGGCGTGAACGAGATGAGCGCCGCGCTCAAGCGCCGCTTCGACTTCGAGACCGTCTTCCCGATCCTCGACTTCGACCGGGAGCTGTCGCTGGTGCAGGACGCCAGCGCGCGGCTGCTCGCGCAAAGCGGCATCCCGCACGCCGTGCCGGCGCCGGTGCTGGAGCTGCTTGTGTCCACCTTCCGAGACCTGCGCGGTGCACCGGCCGACGGCCAGCGCGGCGCGCCGCCCGATGCGGCCATGGACCGCCTGAGCGCCGTGATGTCCACCGCCGAGGCCGTGAACGTGGCCCACGCGGTGGGCGTGCGCGCCTGGTTCCTGGAGCGGCGCGAGGGCTCGCCCGCCGACCTGGTGGACTGCATCGCCGGCACCATCGTCAAGGACAACGCCGACGACCGCGCCAAGCTGCGCCGCTATTTCGAGCAAAAGGCCGCCAAGCGCACGGGCGGGCACTGGCGCGCGTACTACGAAGCGCGCCACCGGCTGCCGTGAAGGCCGCCACGGCGCCGCACGCCGACCCCGTCATCCTCGGCGTGCGCCACCACAGCCCCGCCTGTGCGCGGCTGGTGGCGGCGCGCATCCGCGCGCTGCGGCCCGCGTTCGTGCTGATCGAGGGGCCCGCGGATTTCAACGACCGGCTGGACGAGCTCTACCTGCCGCACCGCCTGCCGGTCGCGATCTACAGCTACCTTGCGCGCGGCGATACGCACCGCGGATCGTGGACGCCCTTCGCCGATCACTCGCCCGAATGGCAGGCGCTGCAGGCCGGGCGGGAAGCCGGCGCGCAGGTGCGCTTCATCGACCTGCCCGCCTGGCACGACGCATTCGCCCATCTCGAGAACCGCTATGCCGATGCGGCCGATGCCGAGCACCAGGCGCGGGCCGAGGCCTACGAGCGCGCGCTGGCGGACAAGCTCGCGGTGCAGGGCCGCGACGCGCTCTGGGACCACCTCTTCGAAGACGCAGGGCCGGAGGATGCGCAGGCCGGACGGGAGGCCAGCGATGGCCTGGCGCTGCGCCTGTCCACGTACTTCGGCCACCTGCGCGGCGAGGGGGAGGCGGGCTCGCTCGGCAACCAGGCGCGCGAACAGATGATGGCGCGCTGGATCGCCTGGGCCATGGCGCAGGACCGCGGCGCGGTGCTGGTGGTGTGCGGCGGCTACCACGCCCCCGCGCTCGCGCGGCTCTGGCGCGGGATGCCCACCGGCGAGCCGGAGACGCCGCAGCCCGCGGAAGACCCCGAAGACACTATCAAAAATATAGCAAACCACCCAATTACTACTAAGGCATCGGCACGATTTGGCTCTTACATCGTGCCCTACACCTTCCGGCGGCTCGATGCCTTCGCGGGCTATGCGTCGGGCATGCCGTCGCCGCAGTACTACCAGTGGCTATGGGAGCACGGGGCCGAGGGCGCGGCCCGCGAGTTGCTGCGCGGCGTGGTGCAGCGCCTGCGCGAGCGCCAGCTGAGTGCCTCCACCGCCGACCTGATGGCCGTGCATGCGCGCGCGCTGGGGCTGGCGCGGCTGCGGGGGCACCGCCAGCCGCTGCGCTCGGACTGGCTCGACGCCCTGGCGGGCGCCTTGGTGAAGGAGGCGCTCGACGCCCCCCTGCCCTGGACCTACCGCGGCCCGCTGCGTGCCGGCACTGCCCCGGTGCTGGTGCAGGCGATGGACGTGCTGGCCGGCGACACGGCGGGCCGCCTCGCACCGGGCACGCCGCAGCCGCCGCTGGTCGCGGCCGTGCGGGCCGAGTTGGCCGCGCAGGGCCTGCCGCTGCGTGGCACCGTCACGCTCGACCTGCTGCAGGAAGGCGACCGCGCCCGCAGCCGCGTGCTGCACCGGCTGGCCTTGCTAGAGCTGCCGGGCGTGGTGCGCACGCGCGGCCCGGCGATGGCGCTGTCGGGCGAACGCGGCGAGGCCTGGAGCCTCAGCGAACCGCTGGAGCAGCAGGCCGCGCTCATCGAGGCGGGCGCCTGGGGCGCCACGCTGGAAGACGCCGCGCGGGCGCGCCTGGAAGACCGCCTGCGCCAGGCCCGCGGGCGCATCGCGCCGCTGGCCGAAGGCCTGAACAGCGCGGCCTGGGCCGGCCTTGCGGACCTGAGCGACGGGCTGCTGCGGGACATCGGCGACGCCATCGCGCAGGAGCCGCGTTTCGAGGCGCTGGCCCCCGCGCTGGGGCTGCTGCACACGCTGCTGCGCCACGGCCAGATGCTCGGCATGGCCGGTGCACCCGTGCTGCGCGTCGCGGTGGAGGCCGGCTTCGACCGCGCGCTCTGGCTACTCGAAGCCCCCGCCGCGGTGGCCACCGCCGACACCGAAGACCATTTGCGCGGCCACCGCGCGCTGCAGCGCATCGTCGCCGACACGCTGGCCGACCTGGAAGACGGCGCGTCCCGTCCGCTCGCACTGGAACCCGCGCGCGCCCTCGCGGTCTGGCAGCGCAAGGCGGCCGACCCGCAGGCCGCACCGGTCAGCCGCGGCGCGGCGCTGGGCGCGGTGCTGGCGCTGTCGGGCCGCCTGGGCGGTGGCGCGCAGGGCAACGATGCCGCCACACCCGAGGCCAGCGTGGAGGAAGCCATGGACCTGCTCGCCGCCATGACCGCCGCCACGCTGGGCGACGCCCTCGCCGGCCTTTTGGCGCTGGCGCGCGAGGCGCTCGCCACCGAACCCGCCTTCGCCGCCGGCATGGACCGCCGCATCCGGGCGCTGGACGACGAAGACTTCGTGCAGGCCCTGCCGGCGCTGCGGGCCGCCTTCGCCTGGCTGCCGCCGCGCGAGCGGGGCCAACTCGCCGGGCAGGTGCTGTCGCTGCACGGCGCGCAGCACCTGCCGCGCCGCACCCTCACGGCCGCGACCCCGGGCGCCCTGCCCCCCGAAGCACTGGCACGCGCGCGCGCCGGCGAAGCCGCGGCCGCGGCGCGGCTGGCCGCGTGGGGCATCGACGCCGGCACCGGAGCCCCTTCATGACACCGCTGACCATCCCTGACCCCCTGCAGCGCTGGCGCCTGTTGCTCGGCGAGCCGGCGGAACCCGCGTGCGGCGCGCTCGGCGATGCCGCGCAGGCGGCCGATGCGGCCCTCGAATGGCTCTACGGCCGCGACAGCGATCGCGCCGAGCGCGGCGAGCGCAGCGCGGGCCTGGGGCCCTCGGCGCTCAGCACGCCGGACTGGATCAACACCATCCACACGCTCTTTCCCAAAGAAGTGATCGAGCGGCTGGAACGCGATGCGGTGGAGCGCTACGGCATCGACGAAGTGGTGACCAACCTGGAGGTGCTGGAGCGCATCGAGCCGTCCGAATCGCTGCTGCGCGCGGTGCTGCACACCAAGCACCTCATGAACCCGCAGGTGCTGGCCGCCGCCCGCCGGCTCGTCGCCGAGGTGGTGCGACGCATCATGGAAAAGCTTGCCACCGAAGTGCGCCAGGCGTTCAGCGGCAGCCGCGACCGGCGCCGCCTCTCGCGCATGAAAGTGGCACGCAACTTCGACTTCCGGCGCACCCTGCAGGCCAACCTGCGGCGCTGGGACGCGGCTCGCGGCAAGCTCTACGTGGAGCGGCCCATTTTCATCAGCCGCACGCGGCGGCATGCCGAGCCGTGGGACATCGTGCTGCTCATCGACCAGAGCGGGTCGATGGTGGACTCTGTCATCCACAGCGCGGTGATGGCCGCCTGCCTTTGGCAGCTGCCGGGCATGCGCACGCGGCTGGTAGCCTTCGACACACAGGTGGTGGACCTCACGGCCGATGTGTCCGACCCGGTGGAGCTGCTCATGAAAGTGCAGCTGGGCGGCGGCACCGACATCGCACGGGCCGTGGCCTATGCGCAGTCGCTCGTCGCCAACCCGGCCCGCACCATCGTCGTGCTGGTGAGCGATTTCTACGAGGGCGGCGACCCCGGAGAACTCGTGCGCCGCGTGAAGGCGCTGACCGGCGCGGGCGCGAAGGTGCTGGGCCTGGCCGCGCTCGACGCACAGGCCGAGCCCGCCTACGACCGCGAGATGGCCGCGCGCCTCGTGAAGGAAGGCGCGCAGGTCGGCGCCATGACCCCGGGCCAGCTCGCGGGCTGGCTGGCCGAGAAGGTGCAGGCATGAACGCGCCGCTGCGGGCCGACCTGCTCGAACTCACCCCGGAGGCGCTGACGGCGCTGGCCAACGCGGGCTTCGTCAAGCGCGCGCAAAAGGACGTGGCGGCCAATGTGCTGCCGCGGCTGGAGACCGAACCCGACGGCACCGTGCGCGCGGAATTCGACGACGGCGCGCGCACGCGCCTGCCGCCGGGCCGCACGCTGCGCGATGCCGCATGCACCTGCGCCGCGAGCGGCATGTGCCGCCACCGCGTGATGCTGGTGCTGGCCTACCAACAACGGTACGGCACGGCGAGCGCCCCGGCGATCGACACGTCCACGGCCGCAGCGCCGCCCGCGGAATCGGGGGGCGCCTGGAGCCCCGCGCATTTCGACGACGCGGCGGTGTCGGCCAGCGTGGCGCCCTCGGTGCTGGAGCAGGCCGCGCGGCTGGCGGCCTCGCGCCCCGTGGTGGCGGTGCAGCCGTGGCAGAGCAACGCCTCGCCGCCCACGGCCCGGTTGCCGATGTGCACCGTGCGGTTCTTTTCGCGCAGCTCGCTCGTGCATGCGCGCTGCGACTGCCAGCAGGGCAGCGGCTGCGCGCATGTCGTGGTGGCGCTCTGGGCTTTCCGCGCCGCAGGCGATCTGCCCGCAGGCAGCGAAGAAGCCATGGTGGAAGTGCCGCCGCGCGCGGCCCCTGCCCAGCACGGCGCCGGCGCCGATGGCGGCAGCGGCGCCGCGGCGGCACCCGCGCACCTGCAGTCCCCCGAGGCGCTGCGCCTGCGCGAGGCGCTCGATGCGGTGCTGCTGTCGCTGTGGCTCGACGGATCGGCCCAGCCCGCGATGGCCCTGGCCGCGCGCTTCGAGGCCTTGCGGGCGCAGGCGCAGGCCCTGGGCTGGCGCTGGGTGGACGACGGCATCGCGGAGCTGTGGCTGCTGCTGCAATCGCAGCAGGCCCGCAGCAGCAGGCACGACCCGCTGCGCCTGCTGGCCGTGGCGGCCGAGCTGTGGGCGCGCCCGCGCGCCGCGGCCCACGCCGAGGCCGCGGCCGCGGACAGGACGGGGGCCGCACGCCCCGCGCTGCATGCCAGCCAGATCCTGGGCGCGGGCGTGAAGGGCGAAGTCGCGCTGGACCACATCAAGCTCGTCTCGCTGGGCGCCGCGCTCTGGTCCGACGCAGCGGCCGAAGGCGCCAACGTGCTCTTCGCCGATCCGGACACGCAGACCGTGACGGTGCTGGAACGCCAGTGGCCGCGCGGCGAAGGCGCCAGCGGCCCCGCGCAGGCCCTCGCCGGACGGCGCGTGGCGGGCTTTCCGCTGCGACAGATCGCGACGGGGCAGGTCATCACCAAGACCGCCACGCGCCGCGCCAACGGCCTCATCGACATCACCGCCGGGGCGCGCCAGACCGGCGTGATGCCGCTCTCGCCCGCGGCCTGGGACGAGCTGGCCCCGCCCTTGCGCCAAGCCAGTGTGCAAGCGCTGCGCGAGCGCCTGCGCGCCGCGCTTCCCGATTTCGTGCAGCCGCGCCAGGCCGCCACAGGCGCGGCCAGCGGGGCCTCGGGCGCGCTGCATGTGGTGGCGCTGGAAGGCGGCATGCAGGTGCAGGACTGCGAGTGGGATGCGGCCGCGCAGGTGCTGCATGCGCGCATCGTGGACGCGCAGCAGGAGGACGCCGGGCCTCTCCTGCACCTTGCGCTGCCGCACCGTGCGGCCGCGCCGGGCGCCGTGGACGCGCTGGCCCGCGCGCTGGCGGGCGAATGGGGGCCGCTGCGCGCGGTGGCCGGGCCGGTGGCGCTGCGCGGCGGCGAGGCGGTGATGCAGCCGCTGGCCCTGCTCACCCACCAGCGCGCCGTGGTGCCGCAGATCGAGCCGCCAGCCGCCCAGCCGCTGGCGCTGCGCACCTGCGCCGATGCGCCCACCCCCTTGCAGGCCCTGCTCGAAGAAACCCTGCAATCGCTGGCCCAGTGGCTGCGCCAGGGCCTGCGCCACCAGCCAGGCGGGCTGGATGCGCGCGCGCAGTCTCAGGCCCGGCAACTGCGGCAAGGCGGCCTGGACCGCGGCGCCGCGCTGCTCGAAAGCCTGGGCGGCCACCTGCGGTCGGCCGACCGCGGACCGCTGCTGGCAGCGCTTTCCACGCTGGCACTGCTGTTGCAGGCCCAAGGCGGCTGAGGCGGCCGCAAGACCGCGCGGGGCGGCCCGCCCCTGCCAGCAGGTGCGGGCGCGTCCGTTGCATGCACGCCGAAGACGGCTGAAAGCCTGCCGAAAGCCGGCGCCTCTTTCCGAATCGACCGTTTCCGCACCAATTTGAATGATAATTATTCTTAATCAAATGGATCCATCTTTCCATCGCTGAGTCCGGCTGCCTTCCGGCCGGCCGGCGGCCTCTTCCTCCTCCTCGCCTTTTCCTTTCCTGCATTTCCATGGTCCACACCCGTTCCGACGCGGCGCGCTCGCCTGCCCACGCCACTGCTTTCCTTCGCCCTTTCCTGCGCCCTTCACTGGCCCGCTCCCCCGCACGCACCCTGTGCCGCTGCGCACTCACGCCGCTGGCGCTGTGCCTGTCGCAGGCCGCCATGGCCCAGGCCAGCGCGGACGCGACGCCGCAACTGCAGGAAGTGCGCATCAACGCCAGCACGGAAAAGGACGTGGGCTTCGCCCCGGTGGAAGCCCAGACGGCCGGCAAGGCGCCCATGCGCCGGCTGGAGACGCCGCAGTCGGTGAGCGTGGTGACGCGCGAGCAGATGGAGTCGCGCCAGATCGCGAACCTGCAGCAGGCGCTGCAGACCGTGGCCGGCGTGAGCCCGGTCAACTTCGGGCGGCGTGGCTTCGACGACATCAACATCCGGGGCTTTCGCTCCACCGAATCCATCCTCATCGACGGCCTGGTGCAAAGCCCCGGCATGTGGACGCGCCTGACGCCCTACGGCTACGAGCGCTTCGAGGTGCTCAAGGGCGCGGCCTCGGTGCTGTACGGCCAGGTGCAGCCCGGCGGCATCGTCAACGCCATCAGCAAGCGGCCCAAGCGCGATGCCTTAAGCGAAGTGGGCGTGGAGGTGGGCAGCTTCGGCCAGCGCACCTTGCAGGCCGACATCAACCGCCCGCTGAACGAGTCGGGCAAGGCGGCGTTCCGCATCAACGCCCAGGTGTCGAACAGCGACGACCCGACCGACTTCATCTACCGGCGCGACCGCTGGATCGCCCCTTCGCTGTCGCTGGACCTGGGCGCGCAGACCGATCTGGTGCTGTTCGCCACCTACAGCCAGAGCGCCTGGATGCGCCAGCAGGGCATCACGCCCTACGGCACGGTGCTGCCCAACCGCAACGGCCCCGTGCGCACCACGCTGTACACGGGCGATCCGAGCTTCGGCGGCTACGACATCGAAAGCACTTCGGTCGGCTACGCGCTGGAGCACCGCTTCTCGCCGCAAATGACGCTGCGCCAGAACGTGCGCTACGAATCGGAGAAGGGCAACGGCAACTTCGTCTCCAACCTGGCGCTGCAGTCCAATCAGCGCCTGCAGAACCGGCAGGCCACGCGCCAGTACCTGGATGACGACATGCTGGCCACCGACACCTCGCTGCTGTCGCAGTTTGCCGCCCTGGGCGTGCAGCACCGCCTGGTGACCGGGCTGGACGCACGCACCAGCCACAGCTGGCAAGGCCAGCGGCGCTGCACCATCGGCGCGCTCGACCTGTTCAACCCGGTGTACGGCGCGGCCACCACCTGCCCGGCCGCCTACACCAGCAACGCGCCTGAAAAGCTTAGCGTGATGGGCCTGTACGCGCAGGACCAGATCAAGTTCAACCCGCAATGGACGGCCCTGGTCGGCCTGCGCCGCGACTGGTCGGACAACCAGATCGACGACCGCCTGGCCAACCGGCAGACGCGCCAGAAGGACTCCGCCACCACCCTGTCGGCCGGGCTGGTGTACGAGTTCACGCCCGGCTGGGCCGCCTACGCCAGCTACGGCGAATCGTTCCTGCCCGTGTCGGGGACCAGTTTCGGCGGCTCGCCCTTCGCGCCGGAGACCGGCAAGCAATGGGAAGCGGGCCTGAAGTACGAGGCGCCCAGCGGCGGGCTCACCGGGGCGCTGGCGCTCTTCGACCTCAAGCGCCGCAACGTCACCACCGCCGACCCGGCCAACACCGGCTTCAGCGTGCAGACCGGCGAGCAGCGCGCGCGCGGGCTGGAGCTGGAAGTGGGCGCCGAACTGCTGCGCAGCCTCAAAGTGACGGGCGCCTACACCTACACCGACACGAAGGTCACGCGCGACAACAACGCCGCCATCGTGGGCCTGCCGCTGAACCTCACGCCGCGCCACACGCTGGCCCTGTGGGCCACCTACAAGCTGCCCCAGATGCCGCAGATCACGCTGGGCGCCGGCGCCCGCTACGTGAGCGAGCAGGTCGGCTCGTACCCCTTCACCCTGCCCGCCTACACCGTGGCGGACCTGTCGATCGGCTATGCCGGCTCCAACTACCGCATCACCGCGGGCGTGAAGAACGTGTTCGACAAGGCCTACTACGACGGCGCGATCAACGCCAACGTGGTGTCGCCCGCCCTGCCGCGCAGCTTCAGCGTGGGCTTGACGTACTTCTTCTGACGACCGGCGGCAGGGCGTGATTGCCCGCCGCCCGCCATCGGAGCGGCCGACGCCCGCAGCCGCACGCCATGCCCAGCCAGCGCGCCGCGAACCGCCTGTTCACGCAGCAGACATGGGCTGGCATCGGCACGGGCCTGCTGCGCTTCAATTATTCATAGATATCCTATTTTTTCCATTCATTGCCTATCTATGTGAGTTTTTGATGTGTCTTTCCCTCATGCCAGAGGAAGCCATAAATTCATAGGTTTCTATTTTTTTGCATTTTCAATAACATCTATGAATGCCAAAACAGAACACCCCGCCTGCGGAGTACCCCCAGGCTGTCCTGCAGCAGATTGAGCAGCTGGCGCAGAACATCGTCATTGCCCGCAAGCGCCGCAAGGAAACGCAGGCGCAGTGGGCGCAGCGGCTGGGTGTGTCGCAGCCGACCATGGCCCGCATCGAGCGGGGCGATCCCTCCGTGGCGATGGCGTCGTATGTCATGTGCCTGTGGCTCATCAATCAGGCGCAGGGGCTGGCCGATCTGATTGCCCCGCAGAACGATCTCGCCTCGCTGGAGCGCGAAGTGGCAAGAACCCGTTCCAAACCCCGGTCTCTTGCCAAGAAAGAAGAAGGGAACATGGAAACAGCCGCCCAGGGCCGTGCAAGGCGCGCAGCCCCCTCCTTGAAGGCAGGCGCTGCGCCTGACAGTGGGGCTTCAGGTTCACCCACCCAGGTGGCGAACCTGCCTTCCGTATCCGGCCAAGGCGTGGCAAAAGAAGCCCTGCTCGGCGTTTCTGTGCTGGACTGGAAGGCAGAGATCGAAAAAGACCTACGGGATTACGCTGAAGAGAAACAACGGCGGGCTGAACGAGTTCTTCCCAGTGCCGCTAAAGGCCTCGCCGCGTTGATCTCCGGCATCAAGAAAGAGCGGCCATGACGCTGCAAGGGGTGACGCCCCGCGCTTACGAACCGCAGGACACCCTCTACGTCTGGGCCCTGGTCAACCCGGCCGCCCCCGTGCTGACGGGCTCCGTGGCCCTGTCGCAGCTGGTGCCCAACTGCGCCACCTTCACCTATGCCGCGGACTGGTGGGAGTTCGCGCTCAGCGAAGACCTGCCCCTCATCGCGGGCCAGACTTTCAGCGCGGGGCACAAGGACACCGCCCCCGGCGCCATCGACGACGCGCGGCCCGACCGGTGGGGCGAGCGCATCATCCGCCACATCGACCGGCCCGCGCGCCTGTCGATCCTGGAGATGCTGCTGTTCGCCGGGGACGACCGATTCGGCGCATTGGGCATCTCCACCTCCGCCGAGCGCTATGTGCCCCGGCGCATCGGGCCCTATCCGCGATTGAGCGATCTGGCCTCGCTGGCGCAGGCCGTGGAAGACGTGCAGACACAAGCGCCCATCACGCCGGACATCCAGCGCCTGGTGCAGCCCGGCGTCACGCTGGGCGGCGCACGGCCCAAGGCGCTGCTGCAGACCGACCAAGGCCCCTGCGTGGTCAAGTTCAGCGAACTGGATGACGCGGTGGACACGCCGCTGATCGAACACGCCACGATGACGCTGGCAGCGCAGGCCGGCATCCACGTGGCCACCACTGGCGTGCTGCCCCTGCCATCGCGGCACGCGCACGGCAAGCGGCGCCATGCGCTGACCATCGAGCGCTTCGACCGGCTCGACATCGGCGGGCAGACCCTGCGGCTGCATTGCCTCTCGGCCCGGACGGCGCTGGCGGCAGCGGGCCTTGCGGAAAGCTACGGGGCGCTGGCCACCGTGCTGCGGCGCCAGGCCCACCCCGACCGTCAGAAAGCCCAGCGTGAAGAGCTGTTCCAGCGCATGGTGTTCAACATCCTCATGGACAACACGGACGACCACGAACGCAACCACTGCCTGCGGCTGGGCTGGGACGGGTACTACGAGCTGTCGCCCGCGTTCGACGTGGTGCCCACCCTGCAGAACATGGGCTACCAGGCCATGGTGGTCGGCCGGCACGGCGCCGAATCCACGTTGGAGAACGCGCTGACGGACCTGAGCGAGTTCGGCATTCCACGCGCCCGGGCCATCGAGCTCATCCAGGCCGTGGCACGCACGGTGGACCGGTGGCCGCAGCACTTCGCCGGCCATGGCGTGGACGCGAGCGACATGGAACTGCTGCACGCCAGCATCGACCGCGATGCGCTCAAGGTGCAGCGCAAGGCGTTCTGCTGAGTTTGCGCCGGCGCCTGCGATTCACGCGACCGGCATCGGCATGAAAAATGCCGCCAGCGCATATTCCACCAGGGCATATAGCTATTAAAAATGTAGCAAATCAATCCACACTGGCGCCGGACTCCTTCACCACCTTGCCCCACTTGGCGCTTTCGGCCTGGATGAAGGCGGCAAACTGCTCGGGCGTCTCGCTCACCGGCTCGGCGCCCTGGTCGGCCAGCTTCTTCTTCACGTCGGCCTGCGACAGCACCTTGACCAGCGCCTTGTTCAATTGCGCCACGATGGGCGCGGGCGTGCCGGCGGGCGCGAACATGCCGAACCACGACGTGGCCTCGTAGCCCGGCACGCCGGCTTCGGCGATGGTGGGCACGTCGGGCAGCTCGGGCGAGCGCTTGGCCGTGGTCACGGCGATGGGACGCAGCTTGCCCGAGCGCACGTGCTGGATGGCCGAGGGCATGTTGTCGAACATGATGCCGATCTGGTTGCCCAGCAGGTCGGTCACGGCCGGGGCGCTGCCCTTGTAGGGCACGTGCTGCATGTCCACCTTGGCCAGGCTCTTGAACAGCTCGCCCGACAGGTGGATGGAGCTGCCGCTGCCGGACGAGCCGAAGTTCACCTTGCCGGGGTTGGCCTTGGCATAGGCGATCAGCTCCTGCACCGTCTTGTAGGGCTGGTTGGGGTTGGCCACCAGCAGGTTGGGCACGTTGGCCACGCGCGTGAGTGGCGCGAAGTCCTTCACCGGATCGAATGGCATCTTCTTGTAGAGCGCGGCGTTGATGGCGTGCGTGCCCACCGTGCCCATGAAGAGCGTGTAGCCGTCGGCCGGCGCACGCGCGGCCATCTGGCCGCCGATGTTGCCGCCCGCGCCGGCGCGGTTGTCCACCACCACCGACTGGCCCAGCTCCGCGGACAGGCCCTGGCCGATCACGCGCGCCAGGATGTCGGTGGTGCCGCCGGCCGCGAAGGGCACGATGATGGTGATGGGCTTGTTGGGGAACGCCTGCGCGAAGGCGGCCGGCGCGAAGCCCGTGGCCGCCAGAGCCAAAGCGGCGGCCAGGAGCGTGCGGCGGGAGGTGAATCGGGATGCGGTCATGTTGTTTCCTCGGATCTCTTATGGGATGAAAGCCCGGCAGGTGCGGCGCCTGCCCGGCGGGTGGCGAAAAAGGCCTATTCCTGCACGATGGACGACGGGTGGTTGGCCAGCGGCGTCACCTTGATCTGCATGTAGGGAAAGAGCGGCAGGCCGCTCAGGATGGCGTGCAGCTCATCGTTGCTGGCGACGTCGAAGATGCTCACGTTGGCGTATTCCCCGACGACGCGCCACAGGTGGCGCCATTGGCCGCCCTGCTGCAACTGCTGCGAATATTCCTTTTCCTTGCGCTTGATTTCGTCGGCCACTTCGGGGGCCAGCGTGGACGGGATCTGCACCGTCATTTCAACCATGAACAGCATGGGGTTCTCCTTGCGAGTACGGGGTCGTAAAAAAGGGGAAGGCGCTCTAGAGGTGCGCTCAGAGGTGCGGCCAGATCAGCATCGTGGCGGCGTAGATGGCGCCCACCAGCAGCATGGAAACCACCGTGTAGCCCATGATGTCTTTGAGCTTGAGCTTGGACAGCGCCAGCGCCGGCAGGATCCAGAACGGCTGCACCAGATCGTTCCAGCCGTTGCCCAGCATCACCGACATGGCGGTCTGCGCCTGCGAGGCGCCCAGCGTGGTGGCCGCGTTGATCATGAACGGGCCCTGCAGCACCCAGTGGCCGCCGCCCGAGGGCGCGAAGAAGTTGATGACGAACGAACTCACCAGGCCCCACAGCGGCAGCGTGTCGGCGGTGGAGACGCTCACGAACACGTGCGCGATGGACTCCACCAGGCCCGAGCCGTGCATGATCGCCATGATGCCGGCGTAGAACGGGAACTGCAGGATGATCCCGCCGATGGTCTTCACGCCTTCGTTGACCTTCTCCACATAGGCCATCGGCGTGCCCAGCAGCAGCACCCCGAGGAACAGGATGAAGAAGTTGATCATGTTCAGGTCGAGATTGCCGCCCTGGATGAAGTGCATCGCCACGTACGCCATGCCGCACAGGCCGATCAGCAGGCTCAGCACGCGGCTGTGGTTCAGGCGCCAGGCCAGCGTCTTCTCGTCGCCCATCACACTCTCGGCGCCCGTGGACTTGGCATCGGCCACGGTGGCCGGGTCCAGTTCCACGACCGGCTCACCCTTCTTGGGGTGCATGGTGGCGTTGAGCAGCGGCAGCGCGATGAGCACGGCCAGGCTGGTCAGCAGGATGGGCGCGGAGAAGATCGTCTGCGTGAGCGGGATCAGCCCCATGGTGCTTTCGAACGCGTGGCCCTTGGTGGAGATCAGCACGGGGATGGTCGCCGAGAAGCCCAGGCTGTACATGGTGAAGCCCGTGTACGCCGCCGCGATGATGAGCGGGTAGTGCACGCCCTTGACCTTGAGCGCCAGCTTGCGCGCCATGATTCCCCCGATCACCAGGCCGAAGCCCCAGTTCAGGTAGCTGCCCACGCAGCCCACGATGGTGGCGACGATGATGGCCTGGCGCGGCGTTTGCACGTGCGAGGCGATGCGGTTCAGAAACCGGTCCACGATGGGCGCGGCCGCCAGCACGTAGCCCATCACCAGAATCACCGCCATCTGCGTGGTGAAAGCCAGCAGGCTCCAGAAGCCCTTGCCCCAGTCCTGCACCACGGCGTTGATGGGGCGGTTTTCCACCCCGAAGGCGAGCGCCATGGTCAGCAGCGTGAGCATGATCGCGAAGACGAACGGATCGGGCAGGTAGCGCCGCATCAGTTCGGTGAAGAAGGCGGTGATTTTCGACATGGAAGTTGTCTCTTGCGTGTTGTGATGTTTTGGAGTCGGAACGCGGAAAAAAAGGCCGAGCGCTACACGCCCGCCACGCCCACGGTCATGCCGCCGCAGACATAGAGCACCTGGCCGGTGACGAAGCCGCTGCGCGCATCGAGCAGATAGGACACGGCATGCGCCACGTCGTCGGGCGTGCCCACGCGCTTGACGGGCACCGAGTCGATGATCGCTTTGGTGCGCGGCGCATCGGGCGGGTTGGCGCGGTCGAACAGCTCGGTCCGGATGGGGCCCGGGCCGATGGCGTTGGCCGTCACGCCGTGGCGGCCCAGCTCCAGCGCCCACACGCGCGTCATGCCGATCAGGCCGGCCTTGGTGGCCGAATACGCGGTGCGCAGCTCCTTGCCCAACGCAGCGCGCGAGGACATGTTCACGATGCGCCCGAAGCCCGCCGCCTGCATGCCCGGCAGCAGCGCCTGCATGCACTGCAGCGCGCAGCGCAGGTTCAGCGCCACGGCGAGGTCGAATTGCGCGAGCGTCTGCTCCGCTGCTTCCGCAGGCACCACGATGCCCACGTTGTTGACCAGGCGCGTGATCGGCCCGCCCGCCAGCGCCTCCTGCAAGGCCCGCGCGGTGTCGGCGGTATCGGACAGGTCGGCCTGGATGCCGCCGGGCACATGGGCGATCGCGCGGTCGATGATGACGGGCTCGTAGCCGTCGGCGCGACAGCGCTCGGCCGTCGCCGCGCCGATGCCGGCGCCGCCGCCGGTGATGAGAACGCGCTCGCGTGCAGGTGCAGTGGTCATGGAAGGTCTTTCTTCTTCAGGGAATGCCGGGACGCGCCGGGTCACAGGTAGCTCTGGCCATCGACGTAGGCCTTGCGCCAGCGCGTGAGCGTCACGCGCTCGAACAGGCCAGCGGCGTGGAACGGGTCGGATTCGATGAAGCGCTGCGCCTCTTCGCGCGAATCGAGCGCCACCACGTAGAGACCGCCGCCCAGGTCTTTGCCGTCATCGGCCAGCTTGGCGCCGCAGGCCAGCAGCAAGGCCTTGTGCTGGTCCAGAAACACCAGATGCGCGGCGCGCGTGGCCTGGCGCACATGCTGGTGATCGGGCTTGTCGAAGGTTTCGATGATGAAAGGCACAGCAGTCTCCGTGTGCACGGCGGTCCGGCACATTGCAAACGCCGGTCAACCGGCTTCAGGGGATGAATTTCCGCGCAGTGCGCACTGCGCGGAACGGGGTGACGGTCAGGACTTCAGACGGTGGCGACCGGTGTCACGGGCGAGGCGATGGCCCCGGGCAAATTCAACGGCGGCGCCGTCAGCAGGAATCGCGAGCGGTGGCGCGCGCGCAGCCACGCGGCCAGCGGCGTCAGGTGCCACAGCTCGCCCAGGTGCACGCCCAGCTTGAACAGGCAATGCTCGTGCAGCGGCAGCGCGGCGCAGCAGGCCGGGCCCGCCTTGGCGGGAAAGGCTTCCACGGCATAGTTGTCAGCGGCGATGGCGGCGAGCTGGCTGTCGGTGATCCACTGCAGCAGCTTCCCGTCGCGCCCGTCCAGCACGGCGCAGCTGTCCGCCAGCACGGCCGGATCGGGGTGCCGGCGCATGCCCAGCACCACGTCGGCAAAGCCCGTGTGCAGGCAGACGATGTCGCCCGGCTCCACCGCCACGCGGTCGGCCTCCAGCACGCGCATCAAGGTGTCGTAGCCGACCACCGTGCGGGCATCGCCCAGGTGCGCGCGCAGATCGATCATCACGCCGCGCCCCTGCACGCCCGTGCGGGCCATGCCCTCGATGCCCAGCGCATGCGCGGCCGAGGTGCTGGTGGCCGCGCCCGGCGCGGCGGGCACGCCGGCATCGCGCACATCGCTCGGCCCCACCACATCGCGGCCGGCGGCGTAGCCGTTGTAGTACAGCGCTTCGGGCAGGCCGTCGCCGTTGGCGTCGAACATCGAGCCTGCATGTGCCAGGCCGTCCCACTGCGTCGAATACTGCAGGTGCAGGATGGCCAGGTCGTCCGACAGCACATCGGTGCGGCCCGGCTCCAGTTCGGCCAGCAGGCAATTGAAGTTGACCAGCCCCTTGCGCAACAGCGGCCGCAGCACGGGCGGCTGGCGGTTGGGGTTGAGGGCATTGCCGCCAGGGTAGTCCAGCGGCAGGCTCAGCGCGAAGGCCAGGCCTTCGTGCACTTCGGCCACGCCCTGGCGCACCTTCTCGGGCGTGAGCAGGTTCAGGCGGCCCAGCTGGTCATGGGGGCCGAAGTCGCCCCAGGTGGAGCCGGCGGGCCGGTGCTGCCAGCGGGGGTTGGTGGGCTGCGGGTCCATGCGGTCTCTGTCTCTCTTCGTCCCGCGGCTCAGCGCGCCAGGGACGCGGCCAGTGCGGCGTCGAATTCGGCAGGCGCCTCCAGGTTGGACAGGTGCGAGGCCGGCACTTCGGCCAGCTGCGCACCCGCGATGACGGCCTGCATGGCCTGCGCATCGACCACGGAGGTCACCGGGTCGGCATTGCCGGCGATCAGCAAGGTGGGCACGGAAATGGCACGGATGGCGCTGCGCAGGTCGGCCTGGGCCAGGGCTTCGCAGCAGGCGGCGTAGCCCTCGGGCGCAATGCCGGCGATCCAGCCCTGGGCGCGCTGCACCACGGCGGGCTGCGCGGCCACGAAGGCATCGGTGAACCATCGGCCGGGCGACGATGCGGCCAGCTCGGCCATGGCGGCCGCGCCCCTCTCGCGCACCAGCGCGGCGCGCGATGTCCAGCCCTCGGCCGTGCCGATCTTCGCGGCGCTGTTGGCCACCACCAGATGGTTCAACCGTGTGGGCGCGTTCACGCCCAGCCACAGGCCGGTGAAGCCGCCCATCGAGATGCCGCAGAAGCTGGCGCGCTCGATGGCCAGCGCGTCGAGCAGCGCCAGCACATCGCCGCCCAGCTGGTCGAACGTGTAGGGGCCGGGCGACACCACGCTCGCGCCGTGGCCGCGCGTGTCGTAGCGCAGCACGCGGTGCGTCGTGGCGAAGCGCGCGGCTTGCGCGTCCCACATCTCCAGCGTGGTGCCCAGCGAGTTGGACAGCACCAGCACGGGCGCGCCCTCGGGGCCGTCGATGCGCACGCGGAACGCGCCGGCAGGGGTTTCGATGGTGGAGGTGGACACTGGCTTTCCTTGGATCTTGGCCACCGGGTCAGACGCGTTCGAGAACCACGGCAATGCCCTGCCCCACGCCGATACACATGGTGGCCAGCGCGTAGCGCCCGCCCGTGGCATGCAGGCGGTTCACCGCCGTGGTGGCCAGGCGCGCGCCGCTGGCGCCCAGCGGGTGGCCCAGCGCGATGGCGCCGCCCCAGGCGTTCACGCGCGCGTCGTCGTCCTGCAGGCCCAGTTGGCGCAGCACGGCGATGCCTTGCGCGGCGAAGGCTTCGTTGAGTTCGATCACATCGAGCTGATCGAGCGTGAGGCCCGTCAACTGCAGCACCTTGTGCGTAGCCGGCGCGGGGCCGATGCCCATCACGCGCGGGGCCACGCCGGCCGTGGCCATGCCGACCACGCGGGCCTTCGGCGTGAGGCCGTGCCGGGCGGCGCTCGCCTCATCGGCCAGCAGCAGCGCGCAGGCGCCGTCGTTCACGCCGCTGGCATTGCCGGCCGTCACCGTGCCGCCTTCGCGCACGACGGGCTTGAGCTTGGCGAGCGCTTCCAGGCTGGTCTCGCGCGGGTGCTCGTCCTGGTCCACGGTGATTGCATCGCCCTTCTTCTGCGGCACCTGCACGGGCGTGATCTCGCGCGCCAGATGGCCGGCCTGCTGCGCGGCCACGGCCTTGCGCTGGCTGGCGAGGGCCATGCGGTCCTGCGCCTCGCGCTCGATGCCGTAATCGGCGGCCACGTTCTCGGCCGTCTCGGGCATGGAATCCACACCGTACTGCGCCTTCATGAGCTTGTTGACGAAGCGCCAGCCGATGGTGGTGTCGTACACCGCATTGGCGCGGCTGAAGGCGGTTTCGGCCTTCGGCATCACGAAGGGGGCGCGGCTCATGCTCTCCACGCCGCCGGCGATCATCAGGCCCGCTTCGCCGGACTTGATGGCACGCGCGGCCGTGCCCACGGCGTCCAGGCCCGAGCCGCACAGGCGGTTGATGGTGGCGCCGGGCACGTCGATCGGCAGGCCGGCCAGCAGCGCGGACATGCGGGCGACGTTGCGGTTGTCTTCGCCGGCCTGGTTGGCGCAGCCGTAGAGCACATCCGCCACGGCGGCCCAGTCCACGTTCGGGTTGCGCGCCATCAGCGCCTTGAGGGGGATGGCACCCAGGTCGTCGGTGCGCACGCTGGACAAGGCACCGCCATAGCGGCCGAAGGGCGTGCGGATGGCGTCGCAGATGAAGGCTTGCGTCATGGTCTTTGTCTCCAGGGTGTTGTGTGTCGGGAAAGGCGCTGCGGCGGCCGGGGTCAGGCCTGCGCCGGCCGGATGGGCAGGCCCACGAGGCGTTCGAGTTCGGCATGGTCGAGGCCCGGCACGGCATCGATGAGCACCAGGCCCTCGGGCGTGCAGGCCAGCGTGGCCAGGTCGCTGTAGATGCGCTTGACGCAGCCGATGCCGGTCAGCGGGTAGGTGCACTGCGGCACGACCTTGGACTGGCCCTGCTTGGTGAGCAGGTCCATCATCACCCACGTCTGCTTGGCGCCGATGGCCAGGTCCATGGCGCCGCCCACGGCGGGAATGGCGCCGGGCTCGCCCGTGCTCCAGTTGGCCAGGTCGCCCGTGGCGCTGACCTGGAAGGCGCCCAGCACGCAGATGTCCAGGTGGCCGCCGCGCATCATGGCGAAGCTGTCGGCATGGTGGAAGTACGCACCGCCCGCCAGCAGCGTGACGGGCTGCTTGCCGGCGTTGATGAGGTCGTAGTCCTCGTCGCCCGCGGCCGGAGCCGGGCCCATGCCCAGGATGCCGTTCTCGCTTTGCAGGATGACTTCGCGGCCCGGCGGGATGTGGTTGGCCACCAGCGTGGGCTGGCCGATGCCCAGGTTGACGTAGGCGCCGTCGTGGATATCCTGCGCCACGCGGGCGGCCACTTCGTCTTTGCTTCTTTTTTGATAGCTGCTCACGCTAGTTCCTCTTGCGCTGGGGGCCAATTTCATGCCGACTTCTTGAAGCCACCGGCCTCGGTGGCCACGCGGTCGATCCGCACCACGTGGCTCACGTAGATGCCGGGCGTGACGACAGCCTCGGGGTCGAGCGCGCCCAGCTCCACCACCTCGTGCACCGTGGCCACGGTGCGCCGCGCGGCAGTGGCCATCACCGGGCCGAAGTTCCGGGCGGACATGCGGTAGGTCAGGTTGCCCCAGCGGTCGCCCCGCTCGGCCTTGATCAGCGCCACATCGCCCTGGATGGGGTACTCCAGCACGTACTGCCTGCCGCCGATCTCGCGCGTCTCCTTGCCCTTGGCCAGCTCCGTGCCGTAGCCCGTGGGACAGAAGAAGGCGCCGATGCCGGCCCCGGCCGCCCGCAGGCGCTCGGCCAGGTTGCCCTGGGGCACCAGTTCCAGTTCCAGCTGGCCGGAGCGGTACAGGCCGTCGAACACCTGGCTGTCCACCTGGCGGGGAAAGCTGCAGATGATCTTGCGCACCCGCCCGGCCTTGAGCAGCGCGGCCAGGCCCGTCTCGGCGTTGCCGGCGTTGTTGTTGACCACGGTGAGGTCGCGCGCGCCCTGCTCGATCAGCCCGTCGATCAGTTCGCCGGGAATGCCGGCGGTGCCGAAGCCGCCGATCAGCACGGTGGCGCCATCCTGAATGCCCGACAGGGCCTGGGCCACGGAATCCGCAATCTTGTTGATCATGGGGAAGGGGAAGCCTAAAGGTGAGAATTCGGGTCCCGCCGGAGCGGCTGCGCATTTGTTCGTATGTAGAACAAATGTTCGTATAATGAATTTTAGGACCAAATGCTTATGAGCGATACCCCCGCGGAGACTGGTGATAACCCTAGGCCGGGCGACAGCTATGTGCAGTCGTTCGCCCGCGGGCTGGAGGTGATCCGCTCGTTCAGCGCCACCGCGCCGCAGCAGACCTTGAGCGACGTGGCGGCCCGCACGGGCCTCACGCGCGCCGGGGCGCGGCGCATCCTGCTCACCCTGCAGACGCTGGGGTACGTGGAGAGCGACGGGCGGCTGTTCCGGCTGACCCCGCGCATCCTGGACCTGGGCTTTGCCTACCTCTCGTCCATGCCGATCTGGGATCTGGCCGAGCCGACGATGGAAGCGCTGGTGGACCAGGTGCACGAATCCTGCTCGGCCGCCGTACTGGATGGCAGCGACATCGTCTATGTGCTGCGCGTGCACACCCACAAGATCATGAGCACCAACCTGGGCGTGGGCTCGCGCCTGCCCGCCTTCTGGACGTCGATGGGCCGCGTGCTGCTCGCCGGCCAGCCCGATGCCGACGTGGTCGCCCTGCTGCCGAAGGTGCCGCGCCAGCGGCTCACGCCCCACACCCTGCTGGACGACGACGCCCTGCTCGCCGCCGTGCGCCAGGCCCGCGCGCAGGGCTGGTGCCTGATCAACCAGGAACTGGAAGAGGGCCTGATCTCGGTCGCGGCGCCGCTGCGCAACCGGGCGGGGGAGACGGTGGCGGCGCTCAACATCAGCGGGCAGGCCAACCGGACCAGCGCCGAGATGATGCAGACCGAATTGCTGCCCGCCCTGCTCAAGGCCGCCGAAGCCATTTCGCGCACGCTGGGCACGCGCCGCTGACACGCGGACCGCTGTGGAATTTTTCCCACAGGCGGCCAGCGAAGCCGCCAAAAAAAAGGCAGCGCCCAGAGGCCCCGGCAATTAGTGGTTACGATTAATGACAAATAGGCAGCTTGCTGTTGCCATCCCTCCAATTGGTCATTTCCAGGAAGTTCCTTCCATGAAAAATCTCAAACTGGGCGTGCGCCTGGGCCTCGGCTTCGGCGTGGTGCTCCTGCTCATGGCAATCATCACCGGCATGAGCCTGGTTCGCCTGGCAGAGCAGGACGACGGGTCTCAAAACGTCATCAACGACCTGTATCCCAAAGCCGCGGCCAGCCAGCAACTGGCCTACCTCACCATGGACACGGCCCGCGCCGTGCGCAACCTCATCATCCTGCCCGATGAACAGGCCATGGCGCCCCACAAGGCGTCGCTGGACAGGAACGGCCCTGCGGGTACGGCGATCATCGAAACGCTGGAAAAGCTGGCCGACACCGCGGAAGAGCGCGCCCTCATCCAGGACATCAAGACCCAGCGCGCAGCCTACGTCGCATTCAGCCAGGAGGTGGCCGCACTCGGCTTGCAAAACCAGAAAGACGAAGCGAGGCAGCTTCTGTTCGGCCCCCGATTTGCCTTGCAGGGCACCTATCTGGCCACGCTGAAGAAGATGGTGGACCTTCAAGAAAAGAACATGCAGGAAGGTGGCGCAAAAACCCACGCCGCGTACCTCAGTGCCCGCATGATCGTCTGGGCCGTGGCGCTCATCGCCGCGCTGCTCGGCGCGGTCTGCGCCTTCTTCATCACCCGTTCCGTCACGGCCCCCTTGCAGGACGCCGTGGACGCCGCCGACCGCGTGGCCGACGGCAACCTGAGCGTGCCGATCATTTCCCAATCAAGGGACGAAACCGGTGCCCTGCTGACCGCCCTGCAGCGCATGCAGACCAACCTGGTTCAGACCGTGGGCACCGTGCGCGGCAATGCCGAGAGCGTGGCCACCGCCAGCGCGGAGATCGCCCAGGGCAACAACGACCTGAGCCAGCGCACCGAGCAGCAGGCCTCGGCCCTGGAAGAGACCGCCGCGTCGATGGAAGAACTGGGCAGCACCGTGCGCCAGAACGCCGACAACGCGCGCCAGGCCAACCAGCTCGCGCAGGATGCAAGCGACGTCGCGGTGAAGGGCGGCGAGGTGGTGAACCAGGTGGTGGACACCATGAAGGGCATCAACGACAGCTCGCGCAAGATCTCGGACATCATCTCCGTGATCGACAGCATCGCCTTCCAGACCAACATCCTGGCGCTGAACGCCGCCGTCGAAGCCGCCCGCGCGGGCGAGCAAGGCCGGGGCTTCGCCGTGGTGGCCAGCGAGGTGCGCAGCCTGGCCGGGCGCTCGGCCGATGCGGCCAAGGAAATCAAGAACCTCATCAGCGCCAGCGTGGAGCGCGTGGAGCAAGGCACGGCCCTGGTGGACCAGGCCGGCGCCACCATGCAGGAGGTGGTGGCCTCCATCCGCCGGGTGACCGCCATCGTGGGCGAGATCAGCGCGGCCAGCCGCGAGCAAAGCGATGGCGTCGCGCAGGTCGGCGAAGCCGTGGTGCAGATGGACCAGGCCACCCAGCAGAACGCCGCGCTGGTCGAACAAAGCGCTGCCGCCGCCTCGGGCCTGCGGGTGCAGGCCGACCAGCTGGTTCAGGCCGTGGCCGTGTTCAAGCTGGCCCCCGGCAGCGACGTAGCCGCACCGCGCCCCGCGGTGATGGCATCGTCCGCCTCCGCCCCCCTGTCCACGCCGGCTCGCCAAACCGCCGCCCTTCCCCCACGGGCTGCCGCAGCGCCCCGGACAGCGGCCAAGCCCGCACCCACCCGCCTGTCGGCCCCCGCCGGCAAAGCGCCAGCAGACAAAGCCCCCGCGGCGCCCCGGGCACCAGCCCAGAAGCCGCGATCCATCCCTGCGCCTGTCACCGCCACGGCCTCCGCCACGGCGGCACCGGCAGCGGGCGGCAAGCACAACGCCGATGACTGGGAGACCTTCTGACGGTTTGGGGCGGGCTGCGCCGGCCGTGCGCGGCGCACCGGCGCTCCGCATGCTGGAAAGCACGCGTTCCGCCCGTGCAACCCCTGCTTAAAACCCGCTTTGCCCGTGCTACGCTGGCTGACATGTTCAATCCGTCCCAAGCCGATGTGCGGCGTTTTTTCTGCGCCGTGTACGCCAAATCCCAGGCCGGCCAGCCCATGGAAGCCATCGAGACCCTCGCGAGCCTGTGGATCGCGGAGCACCCCGAGTACCACGCCGATCTGGTCGATGTGGATGCGGCCCTGGCCCGCAACTACGACGAGACACCGGACCGAACCAACCCCTTCCTGCATCTGTCCATGCACCTGTCGATCAGCGAGCAGTGCAGCATCGACCAGCCGCGGGGCATCCGCCAGGCCGTCGAACTGCTGGCCGCGCGCAAGGATTCGCTGCTCGATGCACACCACGCCGCCATGGAATGCCTGGGGCAGATGCTGTGGGAAAGCCAGCGCTCCGGCCGCCCGCCCGATGGCGATGCCTATGTCGCCTGCGTGCAGCGGCGCGCTACCCAGGATTGAGGGCTCCCCGCCCGCTGCACGCCATGTCCGCAAGCTCCACGGCTGACCGCAAGGCACCTGCGCCTGCCAGTACGGCATGCGGGGCCGGGCCGCACACCGCCCGGCGCCCGCGGACCCGCGGCGCTTTACCACCCGGCCAAGGGGCCTGACATGCGCCGGTGGCAGATTTCGCTGCGCACCGCCATTGCCATTCCGTTCGCCGTGCTGTTCGCGGCCACCGTGGCGCTGCACGCCTTCACCCAGCAGCGGCAGATCGGCCATCTGATCGACCAGGAAAGCGTGCGGCTGCTGGATGCCGTGACGATCACCGCCCGGGACCGGCTGTCGCGCTTTCTTTCGCGGCCCTTCGAAATCCAGCGCGACATCGCCGACGCGATCGGCCGCCACGGCCTCTACCAGCCGGGCGACATGCGGCGCATCCACGAACACCTGCGCGCCGTGTTCGACGCCCTGTACCGCGATGAGCGCCAGATCAGCCTGCTGGGTTTCGGCAGCCGCGACGGCGAATACGCCGGCATGCGCCGCGAGGCGGATGGCTTTCGGCTCATCCTGAAGGACCGCTCCACCGAAGGGCTCATGCACGTGTACCAGAGCGGCACGCCCGACGCAGTGTCGGCCTCGTTCCGCGGCTACGACCCGCGCGTTCGCCCCTGGTACGCCCCCGTGGCGCAGTCCGGCCGCTCCGGCTGGTCGCCGATCTACACCACCGCCGGGGAGCGTGCCGATGTGACCATTTCCGCCGCCTCCGCCGTGATCGCCGGCGGCCAGATGGTGGGCGTGATGGAGGCCGACGTGCGCCTGGACACGCTCAACCAGTTCCTGCGCGAGGACCCTTTGCGCGGGCAAGGCCACATCTTCATCCTGGACACCGACCAGCGGCTGGTGGCGCAGTCCGAGGGCGGCTCGGTGCTGTCGGAGCAGCCTGCTGCGCGCGGGGGAGAGCGCGAGCGGCTCACCGCCGGACTGAGCGCCAGCGCGCCGATCCGCGCCGCCGCTGCCGCCCTGCCCCGCACCCGATCCGACGGGGGCATCGATTTCCAGTTCGCGCACAACGGCGAACGCTATTTCGCCCGCGTCACCCCGTTCACCCAGCAGCCTGGCATCGACTGGCGCATCGTCGTGCTGCTGCCCGAATCCGACCTGCTGGGCGACACGCGCGTGATCAGCCGCCGGTCCATCTTCGCTGCGGCCGCCATCGCACTGCTCGGGCTGCTGCTGGGGCTGTGGGCGGTGCAGCGCGTGGCGCGCCCCATATTGCTCACAGCCGACGCCGCCAACCGCCTGTCGCGTGGCGACTGGGAGCCGGGCCTGCTGCCCCACACCAGCGCCCTGCGCGAGACCACCACCCTCATCCAGGCCTTCAACCAGATGGCCGACCGCCTGCGCCAGTCGTTCCAGCAGATGCGCGAGCAGTTGCTGAGCGACCCGCTCACCCGCCTGCTGACCCGGCGCGGCCTGCTGGAGAAAGCCGACTGGAAACCCCAGCGCTGGGCCGTGCTCAGCCTGGTGGGGCTGGATGCCTTTCGCGCCATCAACGACAGCGTGGGCTTCGGCACCGGCGATCGGCTGATGCAGGCCATCGCCGAACGGATGCGCCAGCACCTGCCTGCCACCGTGCTCATGGCGCGGCTGGGTGGCGACGAATTCGCGCTGCTGCACCTGGACGGCCAGGCCGTGGCGGAAGACACCATCGGCAAGGCGGTGCTGGGCCTGTTCTCCACACCGTTCTCCGTCGGGGCGGACGAGGTCATGCTCAATGCCTCGGTCGGGGTCGTCGCCGGTTCCCTGGCAGGCGAGCATCTGGCGGAATGGCTGCGCAACGGCAGCATCGCGCTGGGCGAGGCCAAGCGCCGCGGCCGCAACCAGTGCGTGGTGTTCGAGCCCGGCATGGTCGAGCAGTCGATGGAGCGCACGCGCCTGGCCATCGAACTGCGCCAGGCGCTGGAGAAAAGCCAGTTCATCGTGCACTACCAGCCCGTGATCGACCTGGCCAGCGGCCGGGTCACGGGTGCGGAGGCGCTGGTGCGGTGGAGCAGCCCCACGCGCGGGCTGGTGCCGCCCGGCACGTTCATCCCCATCGCCGAAGAATCCGACCTCATCCTGGCGCTGGGCGACTGGGTGCTGCGCGCCGCCACCCAGGCCATTGCAGTCCAGCTGCCCCGCCTGCCGGAGCGCTTCGACCTCCATGTGAACGTGTCGGCGCGGCAGCTCATCCAGTCGGACTTTCCCGCCACGCTGCAGCAGGTACTGCGCGACAGCGGGCTGCCCCCGGACCACCTCACGCTGGAGCTGACCGAATCGGTGCTGATCGAAGACGACGGCGTGACGCAGGCACGCCTGGCCGCCATCCGCGCGCTGGGCGTGAAGGTCGCCATCGACGATTTCGGCACCGGCTATTCCTCGCTGGCCTACCTGAGCCGGCTGCCCTTCGACTGCCTCAAGATCGACCAGCGCTTCGTGCGCAACCTGCTGCATTCGCCCCAGGACGCGGCCATCGTGACCGCCGTGCTCAACATCGCCCAGGGGTTCGGCGTGGCCGTGGTGGCCGAAGGCGTGGAAACCGAAGGCGAGGCCCGGCAACTGCGCGCCATGGGCTGCGCCCAGGCGCAGGGCTACTACTTCGGCAGGCCGGCACCGCTGGAAAGCATGGCCCTGTCCCCGCGGGAGTGAGGGCCCCGCACGGCCCAGGACGGGCGTGCAGCGGCGGCTATGCGCCCGCGCCGGCGAGTCGCGCCAGGGAAACGAGGCCCGCGCTGGACACCCGCAGTTCGACCTGCGCGTTCGCCGCGTTCTCGGAGCCGACCGGCAAGATCATCGTCGCCCCGTCCTGGCCCAGCCGCGCCGACCGCGGGGCATGCGCGGCCAGCAAGGCCATGGCCTGCTGAAGGGCCGCGTCGACGAGCCGCGCGGCTGACGCGCCGGTCTCGCCCTGGTAACGGGTGCCCTCGACGATGCACCGGACACCCTCGGACAAGCTCGAAAAGCCGATGCGCCTGCCCATCATCAGCCAGTTGTTCACGGCCATCCGCACTTCCTCCGCAGACGTTGGCACCACCGCCAGGCTCGGTCCGTCCAGCGCACCCAAAAGCACAGGCAGCAAGGCCTGCAGCGCCGCTTGCGCCGCCCCGCTGCGCTGCTCCGCGGACGCCTGCGCAAGGCCGGGCAGATGGGCCGCCAAATGCAGGTAAACGCGGTAGTAGTCGGCAAACTCGCGGGGCGTGCGCGCCTGGCCCACACCGAATGTCGCGGCCTCTGCCTGCAGCGGCTGCAAGGGCGCGGGCCCGCCAAAGGATCCGCCCGGCAATTCGCACAGCGCCGCCCAGTCCATGAATTCGATGCACTGGAACACCGGGGCCCCCTCCACGCCCAGCGAGGCCAGGAACGCCCGCGCGTTGCGCAGGTCCGCGGCGGTCAGCAGCCGATGCTCGCGCAAGACGTGCTGGACCTGCGCGCCCACCACAGGGCTGGCATCGCCGGCTTCGGCGAGCGCCAGGGTGCGAAGGTCGCCCAACCCCAGCGTCATCAGCTTGACGGGGCTGACCGACAGCCCCAGGCCGGGCAACAGCGCCAGGGGAGACCCGTGCAGGCCTTTCTGCGTGCCCTCCAGCAGGGTGGCCTCATCGGGGAAGTGGTAATGGGTCCCGAGCGAGGCGATCGCCCAGTTCAGCCATTGCGGCCCGCCGTCCACGAAGGCCAGGGCCAGCCGCCCCAACTCCGACAAGGCAGAGGAATTCTGAATGGGACGACCGGCGACGGAAATGCTCATGCGTTGGCCTCATGGAGGTGCGTTGATGGGATGGAACGAAAGACAGGGCACCACCAAAATATAACGCCCATCCCGGCCCGTCCGCGCTCGGGCATGCCCGGCCTCGGGCATGGGATCTCCGCGCTGTTTCAGCCAAAAGAAAACCCGCCAGAAGGCGGGTTCGGGGGGAGTCGCTGCAGGGTGATGCCCCGGTGCGCCACGGTCAGCGAAAACGCGACTGCGGCACCACCTGCAGTTCGCCGTCGAGCGAACCGATGTAGCCCGCCAGCGCCTTCAACTCGGCATTCGTGAACTGCTTGGCAATGCCCGCCATGACGGCGTTGGAGCGGCCCAGGTGCGCGTTGTTCGGGTCGGCCTTGTAGGACTTGAGCGCCACGAACAGGTAGTCCGCATGCTGGCCTGAAATCTTGGGATACGAAGGATCGATGGGCTTGGCGAAGTTCTCGCCGTGGCAGGACACGCACGCGCCCTTTTGCAGCAGCTGCGCCACCTGCACGCTCGGCTCGCGCGTGGGCTTTGCCGGCAGGTTGGCGCCCTCGCGCACCTGGGCCGCGTAGTACGCGGACACATCGGCGATGTCCTGGTCGGTGAGCGAGTCGGCAATGCCACGCATGGTCGGGTGCTTGCGCTCGCCCTTCTTGTAGGCGTTCAGGGCCGCAGCGATGTAACGCTCGCCCTGCCCCGAAATCATGGGCACCTTGTGCACTTCGGGAAAGCTGGCCTGGTAGCCCGGAATGCCGTGGCAGCCGATGCACATGGCGATCTTGCCCTGGCCCGCCTTGGCATCGCCCTTGGTCTCCTGGGCCTGCGAAACCGCGGTCACGCAAGCGACAGCCAGGGCGAATATCGTGGTCAACTTCTTGTTCATTTTGCGCGCACAATCTCGTGGAAGTTTGTCGGTGCTCGGGCAGAAAACGATTATAGCCAGCGCCTTTCCAGGCCTTTTATCAACGATTACCCTATTTACGGCCCATGAAATTCCAAGGCTCACAGAGTTACGTTGCCACCCAGGACCTGATGCTCGCGGTGAATGCGGCCATCACCTTGCAGCGCCCGCTGCTCGTCAAGGGCGAGCCCGGCACCGGCAAGACCATGCTGGCCGAAGAGGTCTCGCGCGAGCTGGGCTTGCCGCTCCTGCAGTGGCACATCAAGTCCACCACCAAGGCGCAGCAGGGTCTGTATGAATACGACGCCGTGAGCCGCCTGCGCGACAGCCAGCTGGGCGACGCCGACAGCAGCGAGCGCGTGAAGGACATCCGCAACTACATCGTGCAGGGCGTGCTGTGGCAGGCCTTCACCGCCGACCAGCCCGTGGCGCTGCTGATCGACGAGATCGACAAGGCCGACATCGAATTCCCGAACGACCTACTGCGCGAGATCGACCGCATGGAGTTCTACTGCTACGAGACGCGCGAACTGATCCGCGCCAAGCACCGGCCGCTGGTCTTCATCACGTCCAACAACGAAAAGGAATTGCCCGACGCGTTCCTGCGCCGCTGCTTCTTCCACTACATCAAGTTCCCCGAGGCCGAGACGATGCGCAAGATCGTCGATGTGCACTTTCCCAAGCTCAAGAGCGAACTGCTCGCCGTGGCGATGAAGACGTTCTACGACGTGCGCGGCCTGCCGGGCCTCAAGAAAAAGCCGTCCACCAGCGAACTCATCGACTGGCTCAAGCTGCTCGTGGCCGAAGACATTCCGCTCGAAGCCCTGCAAAGCGCCGACCACAAGGTGGCCGTGCCGCCGCTGGTGGGCGCCCTGCTCAAGAACGAACAGGACGTGGGCCTGTTCGAGAAGCTGGTCTTCATGAACCAGCGCAACCGATGAAGGGCCCGCGATGAGCAGTGCACGCCGCCTGCTGATGGAAGGCCTGTCCGATGCCGTGGGCTTCGTGGGCGGCGCGCTCGCGGGCTACTGGATCGGGCGCCTGCTGGGCTTCGACATCTTCACCTCGGGCTACGGCCCGTCCAGCCTGGCGGGCATCGCGCTCGTCGGCCTGGGCGGCGGCTTCGGCCTGCAGGCGGCACGGCGCTGGCGCGCCAGCCGCGCGCCCCGCGACAAGGAGTGATTCTTTCCATGGCTTTCGTCGAACCCGTCACCCTGCGCGATCGCGGCATCCGCCTGGAGCCGCTCGCGCTGTCGCATGAAGAGGGCTTGCGCGCCGCGGCCGCCGATGGTGCGCTGTGGACGCTGCGAATCACCTCCGTGCCCGAGCCGCAGGACGTGCGCGCCTACATCGAGACCGCCCTGGCCGGCCGCGAGCAAGGCCACCGTTTCGCCTTCGCCGTGGTGCAGGAAGACACCGGCAAAGTGCTGGGCACCAGCAGCTACCACGACATCGTGCCGGCCGTGAAGCGCGTGGAGATCGGCTTCACCTGGTACGCCAGGAGCGTGCAACGCACGCACGTCAACACCACGTGCAAGCTGCTGCTGCTGGGCCATGCCTTCGACACGCTGGGCTGCCACGTGGTGGGCTGGCGCACCGACAACTACAACTTCGCCTCGCAGCGCGCCATCGAGCGCCTGGGCGCCAAGAAGGACGGTGTGCTGCGCGGCCACGCGCTGCGCCGCGACGGCACCATCCGCGACACGGTGATGTACAGCATGCGCTCGGGCGAATGGCCGGAAGCCCGCGCCCAGTTGCTATATCTTTTGCAGCAGCACGCCCTAGTGGAATAAGCGCCAGAGGGCTAAAAGGCTTCAACCCATGTTGATCGACTTCTTCTACACCCTGCGCGCCGGCCAGTTGCCGGTGTCGGTGAAGGAATACCTCACGCTGCTGGAGGCCCTGCAGGCCGGCGTGGTGGGCCCGAACTCGGACGATGCCTGGAGCCTGGACGACTTCTACCACCTCGCGCGCACCGTGCTCGTGAAGGACGAGAAGCACTTCGACAAGTTCGACCGGGCTTTCGGCGCCTATTTCAAGGGCGTGGAGATGGTGGCCGACTTCCGCAAGGACATCCCCGCCGACTGGCTGCGCAAGCTCCTGGAGCGCGAGCTCACGCCCGAGCAGAAGGCCGCCATCGAGAAGATGGGCTGGGACGAGTTGATGGAGACGCTCAGGAAGCGCCTGGAAGAGCAGAAGGAACGCCACGAGGGCGGCAACAAGTGGATCGGCACGGGCGGCACCAGCCCCTTCGGCCACGGCGGCTACAACCCGCAGGGCGTGCGCATCGGCGGCGCCGGCAAGAACAAGAGCGCCGTCAAGGTGTGGGATCAGCGCGCCTACAAGGACTACGACGACACGCAGGAACTGGGCACGCGCAACATCAAGGTGGCGCTGCGGCGGCTGCGCAAGTTCGCGCGCGAAGGGCACGAGATGGAGCTGGATCTGCCAGACACCATCCGCAGCACGGCGGCCAACGCGGGATACCTGGACATCAAGATGGTCCCCGAGCGCCACAACAACGTGAAGGTGCTGCTGCTGATGGACGTGGGCGGCACAATGGACGAGCACGTGCAGCGCGTGGAAGAACTGTTTTCCGCGGTCAAGACGGAGTTCAAGCACCTGGAGTTCTACTACTTCCACAACTGTGTGTACGACTTCATGTGGAAGAACAACCGCCGCCGCTTCGCCGAGAAGTTTCCGACCTGGGACATCATCCGCAAGTACAACAAGGACTACAAGCTCATCTTCGTGGGCGATGCCACCATGAGCCCCTACGAGATCCTGCAGCCCGGCGGCAGCGTGGAATACGACAATGAAGAGGCCGGCGCCGAGTGGCTGCAGCGCCTGATCCATGCCTTTCCCCGGTTCGCCTGGATCAACCCCGAGCCCCAGGGCGTGTGGCAGTACCGGCAAAGCATCGGCATCATCCAGCAGATCGTGGGCCAGCGCATGTACCCGCTGTCGCTCAAAGGGCTGGAAGAGACCATGCGCCTGCTGTCCAAATAACCGCCCGGTACGGCTCAGCGCGCGCCGCTGTCTGACAGCGGCGGTGCGCTTTTCAGGCCATAGTGCCCCCAATTGCCGTTGCGCAGCCTGGATGCAACGGCGTGGCAGCGCTCCCATCAAGCACCATAAAGTCTTTCCTTACGTGTCCCTCCCTGCACCGCATTTTTCGAGACGATTTCCGACGCCGGCCTTGTGGCCGGCGTTGCTGCTTTCGAGCCTGCTGGCCCTGCAGGGCTGCAGCCTGCTGCCGGGCGCCAAGGAAGGCACGGTGGACAACAACACCATCCAGTCCGACGCCGGGGCCGGCACCGGGCCCGATGCGTTTTCGCTCGAAGTGCGCGCACCCGACGCCGTGCGCGAATACCTCACGCGGCACATGGAACTGCAGCGCTTTCGGCAGTTGCCCGATCTGCAGTCGAGCGAGATCACCCGCCTGCTGGGCGCGGCCGAGGCCAATGCCCGCGAACTGCTCGGCACGCTGGGCTATTTCAGCCCCACGCTCACCATCACCATGCAGGAGACGCCCGGCGCCGCCGGCGCGCCGCGCACCATCACCGTGGAGGTGGAGCCCGGCCCGCAGACCCGCGTGGCCCGCGCCGACATCGACTTCACGGGCGCCGAGGCCGATTCGCCCCAGTTCGCCAACCGCCGCGCGCGCGTGCAGCGCAGCTGGTCGCTCGCGCCCGGCCAGCCCTTCACGCAGGATGCCTGGGACGGCGCCAAATCCCAGGGCCTGCGCCAATTGCAGGCCACCCGCTACCCCACCGCCAGCATCGCCAAGCGCCGCGCGGAAATCGATGCCGACCGCAACGAAGCCCAGTTGGGCGTGACCTACGACCCCGGCCCGCCCTACCGCTTCGGCGCGCTGCGCGTGCAGGGCGGCGAGCGCTACAGCGCCGACGGTGCGCGCCGCATCGCCCGATTGCCCACGGGCGCCGACTACAGCGAAGCCCAGTTGCTCGATGCGCAGATGCGGCTGGCCAGCAGCGGCTATTACGACGCCGTTTTCCTCTCGCTGGAAACCGACGGCGCCGACCCGCAGGCCGCGCCCGTGGTGGCCCAGGTGCGCGAGGCGCCACTGCAGAAGGTGGTGTTCGGCGTGGGCCTGTCCACCGACAGCGGCCCGCGGCTGAGCGTGGACCACATCCACAACCAGTTGCCCGGCATCGGCTGGCGCGCCGTCAGCAAGGTCTCGGTGGACCGCAAGAACAAGCTGCTGTCCACCGACTGGACCGACCTGCCCGGCGAGGACGGCTGGCGCTGGTTCACCGGCGCGCAGGTGCAGCGCGAAACCACGGGCGACTACGAGGTCAACAGCAGCCGCCTGCGCGGTGGCCGCAGCAAGAGCACCGACCACATCGATCGCAGCTATTTCCTGCAGCACGACACCGCCAAGAGCCAGGGCACGGACGCGCCGCCCTCCAGCGCGGCCATCAGCGCCAACTACGGCTGGACGGGCCGCTACTTCAACAACTCCACCAATCCCACGCGGGGCTTCGGCCTGGCCGCCGAACTGGGCGTGGGCACCACGCTGCGGCCCGAGCGCGACCCGTTCGTGCGGGCCTATCTGCGGTGGCAGTCGTTCTACCCCATGGGCCGCGTGGACATGGGCGAAGGCGTCACCCGCACCAGCCGGCTGGCCCTGCGTGCCGAGGGTGGCGCGGTGCTTGCGCGCCGAGCGGCCGAGATCCCGGTGACCACGCTGTTCCTGACCGGGGGCGACACCACGGTGCGCGGCTACGGCTACCGTGAGATCGGAGCGCGCATCACCAGCGGGCAACTGTATGGCGGCCGCTACCTGACCGTGGCCAGCGCCGAATGGCAGCGGCCCATCGAGTTCCGCGGCAACCGCACCGATTTCGAAACCGCCATGTTCATCGATGCCGGTGCCGTGGCCGACCGCGCGGGCGACCTGGACCCGCGCGTGGGCGTGGGCGCCGGACTGCGCTGGCGCAGTCCCGTGGGGCCGCTGCAGGCCGACGTGGCCTATGGCGTCCAAGCCAAGCAACTGCGGCTGCACCTGCGGCTGGGCTTCAGCTTCTGACCGCCTTCTGAAAGACCCATGGCAACGCGCGCTCCCCGCAACCCCTACGCCGCCGCCGCGGCACCCGTTCCCGCCCCCCGGCGCCGCCGCGGCTGGCGCATCGCCGCCTGGACCCTTGCCGTGCTGCTGGCCCTGGTCGCCCTCGTCGTCGGTGCGGCCTGGTGGTGGGCCGGCGGGCAGGCTTCGCTGGCCACCACGCTGGACCGCGCGGCACGCTACCTGCCGGCCGACCAGCGGCTCGAAACCCGCGACGTGACCGGATCGCTGCGCGCCGGCGGCCACATCGGCTGGCTGCGCTGGAGCAGCCCCACGCTGGCGGTGGAGGTCAACGATGCGCGCATTGCCTGGCAGCTGGCGCCCTTGCTGCAGCGCCAGCTCACCCTGGGCGAAGTGCATGCGACCGAGGTAAAAATCATTCCGCAGGGCCCGCCCCGCACCGAGCCCGACACGCCGCCGCAACCGCTGCAATCGCTGGAACTGCCGCTGCGCATCGACCTGCCGTTCCGCGTGGACACCATCACCTGGGCCGCGCCCAGCCCGGTCACCGCGCAGGGGCTGGCAGGCCGCTACCGCTACGACGGCACCCACCACCGCCTGGCGCTGGACAGCGTGGCCTTCGCCCAGGGCCACTATTCCGGCCAGGCGACCGTGCAGGCCCAGGCGCCGATGGCGCTGGAGCTAAAGGCCGACGGCACCGTGCGCACGGCTTCGCCGGGCGGCGGCGATGACATCGAAGCCCGGGCCCATGCCGAGGCCAAAGGCACGCTGGCCACCGCAGCCGCACGGCTGCAGATCACCGCCCAGTTGCAGGCACAGGCCGCCGCGCCATTGACGGCGGCTCCGCCCGCAGCGGGAGCCTCCCGCCCCGCCCCATCCGTCAAACCCACCAAGCCAGCATCCCGCCCCGCGCCACCGGCTGAGCCGATGCGCGCCGACGTGCAGGCCGAGATCGCCCCCTGGTCCGCGCAGCCCGTGCTGCAGGCACGCGCCGATGTCGAATCGCTTGACCTGGCCGCCCTGTGGCCGCAGGCCCCGGTGACTTCGCTGAGCGGGCAACTGCGCGTGGACCCGGCCCATGCCGCCCCCGGCGCCACTGGAACACCCGGCACAGGCTGGTCCATCGGCGCCCAGTTGCGCAACGCCTTGCCGGGCCCCTGGGACCAGCGCCGGCTGCCCCTGGAAAGCATCGATGCCCAGGCCGCCTTCGACGGCACGCAATGGACCGTGCCCGACGCCACCGCGCGCATCGGCAACGGCAGCGTGGCGCTGCAAGGCCGCTTCACCCCCGCCACGCGCGCCATGGAAGGCCGTGCCGAAATGCGTGGCCTGCGCCCCAGCGCCCTCTACAGCACGCTGGACTCCACCCCCGTCGCCGGGCAGGCGCAGGCCCGCAGCGAAGGCGGCGAAGGCGAACCGCTGGTGCGCTTTTCCGCCGACCTGCGGGCCACCGGCGCCGCGGCCCCCCGGCGCGCTGGCGCGCCCGCAGCCCTGCGCGTCGAGCGCCTGGCCACCGAAGGCACCTGGCAAGGCAGCCGGCTGGCGCTCGCCCGCCTGCAGCTCGATGCCCTGCAGGCGCAGGTGAATGCGCGGCAATTGCAGATCGGCACAGCGGACCTGTCAGTCAAAGGACAGTTGCAGGCCACCGTGCCGGGCGCCACCGCCCAGATGGATGGCCAGATCGCGCCGCGCTCCGGCAACGGCCAACTGGAGCTGCGCGTGGCCGATGCGCAGCGCGTGCAGCGCTGGATCGAGTCCTTGCCCGGCCTGGCCACCGCCCTGCGCGGCACGGCCATGCAGGGCGACGCCCAGCTCACCACCCGCTGGAACGGCGGCTGGCAGACCCTGCAGCGGCAGTTGCAGGCGGCGGGCCTGCTGGCCCCGGCCGCTGCAGGCACGGCACGCGCCGCTGCCGGCGAGCGGTTCGAATGGCAGGCCCGGCTGAGCGCGCCGCGCTTCGATGTCTCTGTGCCCGCCAGCGGCTCGGCCGCGCCCATGGCGGTGCGGCTCACCGCCGTGCGTGCCGACGTGGCTGGAGGGTTGGCCCAATCCACCCTGTCGCTGGACGGCGAGGCGCGCGTGGACCGGCGCCGCATCGATCTGCGGCTGCGCGGCACCGGGGGCATGACCGCGCCGGGGCAATGGAACGCGCAGATCAGCGAGTTGCGGGCCCAGGCACGCGATGAGCAGTTGCCCGGCCCCTGGACCGTGCAGTTCAACCAGCCTTTGTCCGTCACCCTGCGCCAATCGCCCAGCCTGCAGGTGGAGACCTCAGGCGGCCAGGCCACCGTCTCCGGCCCGGCGCCGGGTCAGGTCGCGCTGCATTGGGAGCCCGTGCGCTTTGCCCAAGCCGCCAATGGCGCCATCGCCTTGCGCACGCAGGGCCGCCTGCAAGGGTTGCCCATGGCATGGACGGAAGCGTTCGGCCCCCAAGGCCAGGAAGCCCTGCAGCGCCTGGGCCTGGCGGGCAACCTCGTGTTCGACGGCGACTGGGACGTGGACGCGGGCGACACCCTGCGCGCCAGTGCCAGCGTGCGGCGCGCCAGCGGCGACATCCGCGTGCTGGCCGGCAGCGCCCCACCCACCACCACGGTCGTGCGCAGCAGCGGCCAGGGCCAGGGCGCCGGCCGCGCGCAGACGAGCGAAGGGCCCGGCACGCCCGCCGGCGTGCGGCAGGCCGAAGTGCAGCTGCAGGCCGAAGGCAACACCGTGCGTGCCCGCGTGCAATGGGACAGCGAACGCGCCGGCCGCGTGCAGGCCGAGGGCAGCACCCGCCTGGCCCGTGCCGATGGCGGCTGGCAATGGCCCACCGATGCCCCGCTGACCGCCACCGTGCGCGCCCAATTGCCGGACGTGGGCGCGTGGTCCGCCCTGGCACCGCCGGGCTGGCGTGTGAAGGGCACGCTCGACGCCAATGTCGCCCTCGCCGGCAACCGCGCCGCACCCCGCTGGAGCGGCACGCTCGGCGCCGACCAGCTGTCGGTGCGCTCGCTCATCGACGGCGTGGACCTGCAGGACGGACGCCTGCGCGCCACGCTGAACGGCGACCGGCTCGACATCACCGAATTCCGCGTGAACGGCGGCCAGGGCAGCAACGCCCGCATCGCCGGCTTCAGCGGCAACCGCACCGCGGCCCCGCGCGATGGCGGCACGCTCACCGGCAAAGGCAGCGTGTCGTGGACCACGGGCGGCTCCACCGGCGCCACCGGCTCCGGCATCGCCATGGACTTCGACGCCGAGGCGCGCGCGCTGCAGGTGCTGGTGCGCGCCGACCGCCAGGTCAGCGTGTCGGGCAATCTGCAGGCGCGGCTGCGCCAGGGCCAGTTCACGTTGCGCGGCAAGCTCACCACCGACCGCGCCACCATCATCCTGCCCGAGGCCGGCGCGCCCAGCCTGGGCACCGACGTGGTCGTGCGCTCGGCCGCCAAGGACCGCGAGACCGTCAAGCAGGCCGAACGTGCAGGCGAGGCCGCGGGCCGGGTGGAGGCGGCCAAGCCGCCGGACATCGCCGTCACCCTCAACCTGGGCGACGACTTCGCGCTGCAGGGCCACGGCATCACCACCCGCCTGGCGGGCGAACTGGAGATCCGCGGCGCCACCGTGGCCGGGGCGCCGCCGCGCGTCACCGGCGAGGTGCGCACCGTGGAAGGCCGCTACCGCGCCTGGGGCCAGTCGCTCGATGTGGAGACGGGCCTGGCGCGCTTCAACGGCCCGTACGACAACCCCGCGCTGGACATCCTCGCCATCCGGCCGAACATCAGCGTGCGCGCTGGCGTGCAGGTCACGGGATCGGCCAAGGCGCCGCGCGTGCGGCTCTATTCCGACCCCGACCTGCCCGACGCCGAAAAGCTCTCCTGGGTGGTGCTGGGCCGCAGCGGCGCCGCTGGCGGCGCCGAGGCCGCGCTGCTGCAGCAGGCGGCATTGGCCCTGCTGGGCGGCAACGGCAACGCCGGCGCAGGCAACTTCGCCAAGCGCGTGGGGCTCGACGAGATCGGGTTCAAGGGCCCGGGATCGGGCGAGGACGCTTCGGCCGCCGCGCTCACCTTCGGCAAGCGCCTGTCCAAGGACCTGTACGTGACCTACGAGCGCAGCCTCTCGGGCGCCCTGGGCACGCTGTACATCTTCTACGACCTGACCAAGAGCCTCACGCTGCGTGGCCAGACCGGCGCGCAAAGCGCGGTGGATTTGATCTACACGGTGCGGTACGACTGACGGGCACCAGGGCCCGTTCAGCCCGCCGCGGCGCGGGCGAACTGCGGCGCAGCGTACGCCCGCCCATCCCCGTGCGGCAGATAGGGATAGAGCAGGCCCCCCGCGGCCTGCAGCAATTCGAACTGTGCGGACGGCAGCCGCTGCTCCACCAGATCGAAGTGGCACAGCGTGCCGTACAGGCCACCGCGCCGATCGGGCACCGGCACGCCGTGGTAAGCCACCACCACCCCGCGGAACGAACTGGCCAGCAGCCGCTCGTCATGCATCGAGTTGTCCACCAGCAGCGAGCCATCGCGCAGCACGAACTGGCAAAAGCTGTTGTCCAGCGCCACCACGGCCAGCGCCTCGGGCCGGATCTGCTGCTGCTTGTCGTAGAGGAAGACGTTGATGAGCTGCGACTCGATCACCTGGAAGATGCCGGTGTACCGATGCGGCACACCACGGTTGAGGGCCTCCATGGCGGGAAAGAGTCCCTCCGCCTGGAGCATGGCGTGGAACTGTGGAGGCGTCATCGGTGAAATCATTGCGGAGGGATTTTAGGGCGGCGCACCGCCCGGGGCGCGTTGCCGCTGCGGAAATGCGGCACTCACATGGCCTCTGGCCCCGCGCCAGGCGCGATCTTCTTTTGCGGAGGTCTCAGCACAGCGGGGAAAAGCTGCCACGGCCACGCCTTTACAATCGCCCGTCCTCCTCGTAGTTCAATGGATAGAACGAGTGCCTCCTAAGCGCTAGATACAGGTTCGATTCCTGTCGAGGGGACCATCGACCGATCCGAGAGAGTCCAAATGCGATAGCTGCTGAGGGACCAGATTTACCCCGCAGGGCCCATTGCGGGCAGAGTCGGTGGGTAAGCGGGGCAAGTTCGGAACAAGCTCCCGAAGTCGTCGTCTCGGAGGTCCGCAGAGGGCACTAACTGCCGATTGCGCTCAATGCTCCTGGCAGCCGGATGCCATAGCCGGGCCGCCATGGCTCGCCTTACCTCTGACTGATAACGAACAGGGTCGGGCGCGCAGAAGTGCCGATGGGCATGGCGCTTCCAATTGCACCAATGGCAGCAAGCCGCAATGTTTGCTGGATGATCCAGGCCACCTCGTTGACGCTCCACCAAATGCTCAGCCGTAGAGCGAAGCGGATCGAGCAGGGCTTCAGGAAGACCGTATGCCTGCGCAAATCTTTCGCGGCATTCCGGCTCCCAGATCGGCAACTCACAATAAATGCAGAGGCCCCGTTGGGCAAAGTAGGCACGCTTGCGGAGGGTGGTAGTAGTGATTTTCAGCATGGTCGATCAAAAACAGTGGTGCTGTTTCCGTCGCCAATGACTGGTCGGGTCGGACGCCGAGGCTTGTGCCGAATCGGCTGTGCAGGGAATTGCTCCCATGCGGTCGGTTTTGCGATACCGAACGCTTGCAATTTACGCGTTCACACCACCGCACGTCAAGCCAGAAGTTATCGGCTGCATTGGTATGGGGGAATAGAAATCTCTCGCTGAAAACCGTGCCAGTTCGGTTCCGGCTCGGAGCACCATGGGCCGCCCATGGCTCGGTTTATTCCTTGCCGTGCGATATCCCTCGAACGCCGGAGTCCGAAGACCAGACACGCGATGCACTCAGGCAGGTCGCCGCCGGCGCCATGCCAGAAACCCCAGCATGGCCGTCAGCATCGTCAGGCCGATGTGCGACAGCGTGGGGATGGCAGCGGCGCTGGCCGGCACCGCGGCAATCACCGCCGGCCCACCCGGATCGGAGATCGTGCCCACTGCCGGATCGGCGTCCCCTGGGCCGTTGTCCTCGATCTCGAAGGTCACCGTGTCGCCGCTGATCTGGGCGCCTGGCCATTCGAACCACTCCGACTGCGCCGCGCCCGTGGTGCGCGGGCCGTACTTCATGAAGCGGCTGCCCGACGCCAGCGCTTGCGGGTACTTCAACGTCACCGCGACCTTCCCCGCGCAGGTGGTGGCCACGAAACGGAAGACGCCTTGGGGAAACTGCGCGCCCGCCGGAGCGCTGGAAGGCACCTCGAATGCGGTCTGCGCCGTATCGAAAGTGCAACCGCTGACGCCTGCCAGCGAGGCGGTGATCTGCCCGGCGCCCGAAGGCGACGCACCGGTGAACGCATCTTCGATGCCTGGCGCGCGCACTACCAGATGCAGGGTCGATTCCTTCTGGATGTTGTAGTCCGAGAGGGTCCGGCCGTCTTCCAGTTGCTTGCCCGCGAAGGTCAGGCGCTGCTGCTCGGGCGCAATGCCTTCCTGGTCCTGGATCTTGGCCTTCACGTTCTCAATCGAGTCGCTGGGCTCCACGTCCAGAGCGATGGTCTTTCCAGAGACGGTCTTCACGAAGATCTGCATGGCCCACGCGCCCTGCGAAAGGGCGGCGAGCGCAATGAAGAGGGCCCATCGGGCAGCCCATCTCCGAATATCCAGAAAGGGGGGAACAGGCACGGGGAACAGAAAAACCATGGATCAACTGGCAGTAGGTCAAAAGACCCCGGATCATGCGTTTCTGACTGCCTTCTTACCAGCGCTCCGGCCCTGGATCTGCGGAAAGTCGCGTTTTAAAGGGGCTTGCGCCAGTCAGGCCCTCGAACACAGGGCGGCGAGCCAGAATTTCGCCGGAAAGAGAAGGCATGCGGGCAGCGCCTGGGGAACGCGCCTCAACGGTTCAGCATCGCCACGACCGCGACGATGCCGATCACCACCACGGCCACCGCCCGCGCGGCCCAGCCACCCAGGCTGGCGGCGGTCATCCCGGCGATGCCGGCTTTCACGGTCCCGGCGTGGCGGCCCTCGTGGGTGCCGGATTCAAAGGCAGAGCGCCTGCTGATGGCTGCCGCCTGCGGATGGCCGCAGCCGGGGCAAGCGGTCGCCTGATCGGAAATCTGCCGGTTGCATTCGGGGCATGGAACGAGTGCCATGGTTTTCTCCTCCTGGTTCATGGGTTGAACGATGGCCACAACCTACCTGCGGCCATCGCACCATAGCCCGGCCCTTGTCCCCGGCTGTTTCGAAATGCGTCGAAGCCGCGCGGCACCGACCGCGTCACGGCGGGCGGTCGCGGCGAAGAGGGCGAGCCCCCTAGCGGGCCGCGCCCAGCTTCTCGAAATCCGCATCCAGCCGCGCCAGCGATGCCGCGATCTGCGCGCGCCGGGCCTTGATCCAGCCGTCCTGCTCGGCCGCGCGCTGGGAGGCCTGGCGCAGCATGCGATCCATTTCGGCAGGCTGCGGGCCGCCGGCGGTCTGGCGGTTCCTGACGATCGCTACGGGGTCGAGCGTGGAACGGAACTCGGCCTCGGACAGGGGTAGCACCTGTGCAAACTCCGTTCCCTTCACCGTCTCGGCGTAGATGCGTTGCGCCTGCGCATACGGAAACGCGAGGGGTCGAATGTCCTTGGCCTTCGCGTATTCCACGACCTCCGAGGCGAAATGGTGGCCGACGCGGAAGGGCAGCTTGTATTGGCGCATCAGTACGTCGGCCAGCTCCTGCGAGGCGGTCCAGTCGCTGTTGAGTTCCTCCAGCGCCCGCTGGGGATCGATCACCAGGTTGTTGAGGATGCGGGTCCAGTTGTTCAGCACGCCGGCCGCCGCCTGCACCATCGCGGCGTTGGTGCGGACCTCCTTGGGGTCGCTCATGCCGGGAGGGATGTTGTGCGCCTGCAATGCGGGGCCCATGCCCAGGTTGAGCGCCGTGGAAGCGTCGCGGCGGGTGCTGTTGAGCAGGCCGGGGTTGCGCTTTTGCGGCATGGCACTGGAGACGTACGTGTTGCCGCCGCCTTCCTGCAGCAGGATCCAGGGGCGCGGCTGGGCGTATTGGGTCATCACGTCTTCGATGAAGCTGCCGGCATGCAGGGCGATGGCCATGACGATGGCGCCGGCCTCCACGGGCTGGTCCACGGCGGAGATCTGCGCGGCGTCGTAGGCGTTGTCCACCGTGGCGGAAAAGCCCAGGTAGTCCGCCATGCGCTGGCGGTTCAGCGGCCAGCTGGTGCCGTTGAGCACCGTGGTGCCCATGGGCGAGCGGTCCATGCGGGCATAGGCTTCGCGGATGCGCTGGGCGTCGCGCTCCAGCCCGGCGGCGATGCCCAGCAGATAGTGGCCGTAGCTGTTGGGCTGGGCGGCCACGCCGTTGGTGTAGTTGGGCACCACGGTGGCCCGGTGCTTGCCGGCGAGTTCGATCAGGGTGGCGGTGGTTTGGTTGAGCGCCTCGGCCAGGTGGAGCATTTCATCGCGCAGGATGGCGGACCGCGCGGTGGCCAGCATGTCCTGGCTCGATCGGCCTGCGTGCAGCAGCGTGATCTGGGGGCCGGCGGCCTCGATCAGCAGCGGCTCGAAGGTGATGACCAATGAGGGGCGCTTGCCACCCGGCTTGTCGCCGTTGGCCAGCACCTGGGTGATGCCTTTGTAGATGAGGGGCGACAGCGATGGGTCGAGCAGGCCTTCGTCGGTGTTGATGACGGCAGTGGCCTTGTTGATCTCGCCGAGCCAGAAGAAATCGTCGTGCTTTTTGGCGGGGGCCTGGGCACCCGCGTGGGGCATGAGGGCCGCCAGGGAAATGGCGGCGGCAATGGCGAGTCGGGTGGGTTTCATGGGCATGGCATGTTGTCTCTGTAATGGGTTCGTTCCACCGGCGCCGGTGGCCGTGGGGCGATGATGGTCGCGCCTCAGACCGTGCTCAATAGACGCCGTAGCGGTACGCAAAGTAGAGGGCGGCGAGGGTGCCGACGACGGCGAGGACGGTCATTGCTTTGCGCATGGAAACTCCAGGGAAAGGGCCATGGTAGCCGCCCCCAATGCCATCGGCCGGCGCCGGCGTCAGCGGCCGTGCAGGCCCTGCGGCGCTCCGCCCGGCCGCGCAGCGCGCCGCTGCAGCAACGCCCGCACCATCACCCCCACCACCAGCGCGTTGACCACGAAAATGCCCGCATGCAGCGCATTGCTGTGGTGCAGGAAGCCGATGAACTCGAACGGCAGGTAGATCGCCCCGCTGCCCGCCGCCAGCACCTCGGCCCAGGGGCGTTCCTTGAAAAGGCCGTACGCCTCCACCAGCCGCAACGCGGCATACGCGGCGGCGCCCAGGGCCAGCAGCACGAGTCGGGAGTCCTGCACGTTGCGGGCCGCGTCCAGAAAAATCTGCGGGTATCTGGCCGCGGGATTGAGGTGCGCATGCTCGATGAGCCGCACGGCGATGGCGTAGATGTCGCGGTGCGCCAGCGACAGCAGCCCCGTGGCGGCGGCCAGGACGAGCAGGCCCTTGAAGGCTTCGAGGAACGCGACGAGACGGACGGCCTGGTTCATGTGAAAACGCCTCCATGCGGCGGCATGGACGGATGGATGACGAAGGGTGGAACAGTCGAGCGGATGCGCCGCAAGGGGCATGCACCGGCCGATTGTCGGCCCTGGCAGTGCCCACCCAGGGCGGCCCGCCGCGCGGCCGGGGCCGCGGCCTACAATCCGGCGCCCAGCCCCACACGATCCAGCGCACCACGCCGCGCACCGGGATCTGGGCCAAAAAGGCCTCCAGCGCAATCAACTTCCCGGCATATTGCTATCAAAAATGAAGCGACCGACTTCCATCGCCCTGCTGCACGCCCTGCGTGCGCTGCGCCGTTGGGTGTTGATGGGCTTCGTGGCGGCGATGGCCGTGGCCACGGCCTCGCCGCTGGTGCATGCGCGGGCGATGGAGTGGGTCTGCTCCACGTCCGGCATGGTCAAGGTCTATGTGCAGACCGACGACGGGCCCGTGGAGATGGGGCAGACGGCCATGGACTGCCCCCTGTGCATTCCCCACGGCGCGCCGCCCCCGGTGGTGGCGGTGCAAACCCTGCCGCAGCCGCTGCCGCTCGGGCATGCGATGCAGGCGATTGCGGCGGCGCGCATCGCTGCCGCCACGGCCGCGCCCCTTCCCGCGCGCGGCCCCCCGGCCTTTCGGCACGCCTGAGCCTCGCCGGCTCCCTGCGTTCGCCGTAGCGCAGCCACCCGCCCGTGTGCGGGTGGCTGCTGCCCCGCGCGAACGCGTTCCCCCTCTCCTTTGCTGATCCGCCTGCCGGGCGCACTGCCGTACCGCCGCCACCGCGCGGCGGGCGGAGCGTGCCGGGTGCGGGCGATCCGCGTGCTGATCGATGCCATGACCACGACTTCCTTTTTTTCCTCAGCCCTGCCCGCGCTTGCGCCAGCACAACCGCAACCGCCGCGACCGCCGCAGCCGATCCCGGCCCGGCCGCCGCGCAAGGCACGCTCACCGCTGGCCCACGCGGTGCTGGCAGCACTGGCCGGCTTCGGGTCGGCCACCGCCCCCGCGCAGGAGGCGCCCCTGTCGTCCGTGCCCACGCTGGCGCCGGTGACCGTCTCGGGCACGCCGGCCGAGCCCCTGGGCCGGCTGAACCTGGACACCCCCGCCGAAACCGGCAGCCGCCTGGGCCTCACGCCGCGCGAGACGCCCGCCTCGGTCACCGTGGTGGACCGCGCCACCATCGAAGCCCGCGGCGCGCAGGACACGCAGGAGATCCTGCGGGCGATCCCCGGCGTGACCGCGCACAACGCGCCGGGATCGATGGCGGCCAGCTACCGGGGCTTCAGCAACAACTCGGTCACGCAGCTGTACAACGGCATCACGGTGCAGTACGGCAGCGCCACGCGCGCGGTGGACAGCTGGATCTACGACCGCGTGGAGGCCGTCGGCGGCGCGTCGAGCTTCCTGTACGGCGCGGGGGCGGTGGGCGGCTCGCTCAACTACATCACCAAGACGCCCGACCGCAGCGGCGACTTCGCGGAAGGCCGGCTGCGCGCGGGCTCGTACGGGCTCAAGGAAGCCTCCGCGGGCCTCAACCGCCGCATCGCGGGGCCGCAGGACGGCGGCGCGGGGCCGAGCCACTTCGCGCGCATCGACGTGAACCACCGCGATGCCGGCAGCTGGACCACGGGCACGCAGACCCGGTCCACGCAGTTGGCCGCGTCGCTGCTGTCCGACCTGGGCGGCGGCTTCACGCACCTGCTGGCGTACGAGTACCAGAAGGACGCGGTGGACCGCCCCTACTGGGGCACGCCGGTGCTCAACCCCGCCGTCGGCGCGCTGCGAATCGATCCGGGGACGCGCTTTGCCAACTACAACAGCAGCGATGGCATGTACGCCCACCGTGTGCAGTGGCTGCGCTCGGTGGCGCAGTGGCGCGTGTCAGACGCCCTGCAGTGGCGCAACACGCTCTATGCCTACGACGCGCTGCGCGACTACCGCAACGTGGAGACCTACCAGTTCAACGCGGCCAACACGCAGGTCTCGCGCGGCAGCGCCTACCTGCAGCGGCACGACCAGCAACTGGTGGGCAACCGCACCGAGGGCACCTGGCACGGCACGCTGGCCGGCCGGCCGAGCGACTGGGCCTTCGGCCTGGACGTGAGCGTGAACCGGCAGACGCGCTTTCCCAACAGCCTGGCCGGCACGGTGAGCACGGTGGACCCGTACCGCTTCACGACCGAGCGGTTCTTCGACATTCCCGGCATGGCGCCCGGCTTTCGCGCCGACCGCGACAACCGCGTGCAGACCACCGCGGTGTTCGTGGAGAACCGCACGGCCCTGATGCCCGGCGTGAACCTGGTGACGGCGCTGCGGCAGGAGCGCATCGCGCTGGACTTGACCAACCGCCGCGCCGTCACCGCCACCAGCCCCGCCACGTTCGAGCGCAGCTACACGCCCACCACCGGCCGCCTGGGCGTGGTGTGGGACGTGGCCCCCGGCGCCAACGTGTACGCCCAGTACGCCACGGCGAGCGACCCGCCGTCGGGCTCGCTGTCCACGGCCTCGTTCGCCGATGTGGCCAACAACAGCGCGCTCACCACGGGCCGTCAGCTGGAAGCGGGCGCCAAGTTCGACTTCTGGGGCGGACGGGGCACGGCCACGGTGGCGGCGTTCCAGATCACGCGGCGCAACATCGCCTCGCAGGACCCGAACAACCCCGCGTTCACCGTGCTGGTGGGCGAGCAGTCCTCGCGCGGCGCGGAGGTGGCCGTGGGCCTGCGACTGACCGACCGCTGGCAGCTGCAGGCCAACGCGATGCGCACCCGCGCCCGCTACGAGCAGTTCGTGCAGGGCGGCGTCTCGCTGGCCGGCCGCACGCCCATCAACACGCCCGAGAGCGTGGCCAACCTGTGGCTGGGCTACGCGGTCACGCCCGCGCTGCAGGCCACGGCGGGGGCGCGGCGCGTGGGGCGCATTGATGCGGACGCGGCCAACACGCAGTATTGGCCTTCGTACACGCTGCTGGACCTGGGGCTGTCGTGGAAGCTCTCGCCCACGGCCACGCTCTCGGGCCACCTGCGCAATGCCACCGACCGCATCTACGCGGCCGAAGCGCGCAGCGCGCAGGTGTACCTGGGTGCGCCACGCACGGTGGACGTGTCGCTGCAGGTGGCGTTCTGACCGCGCACAGGAGACGCACCATGGACTGGACCCCTCCCGCCCGCGCCAAGCGCTGGCTGTTTCTCACCCACCGCTGGCTGGGGGTGCTGCTGTGCGCCTTCTTCGCGATGTGGTTCGTCTCCGGCATCGTGATGATGTACGTGGGCTACCCCCAGCTCACCGAGGCCGAGCGCACCGCCCACCTGCCGCCGCTGGGCGGCGGCTCGGGCCTGCGGGAGCCCGCGGCCGCGCTGGCCTCCGCCGGCCTGGCGCTGGTGCCGCTGGCCGAGCTGCGCCTGGCAGCGGCCAGCAGCGGGCGCGCGGTGTACCTGGTCCGGCCCGAAGGGGCGCCACGCCGCTCGCCCGCCACGGTGATCGACGCGGCGACGGGCGAGGTGCTGCGCGCGGTGGATGCGCCACGCGCGCTGGCCAGCGCCGCGGCCTGGGCCGGCCCCGGCGTGGCCGCGGACTACCAAGGCACGCTGCAGGAAGATGCGTTCACCCATTCGCGCGGGCTGGACATGCACCGGCCGCTGCACCGCGTGCGGCTGCACGATGCGGACGGCACCGTGCTCTACGTGTCCGGCACCACGGGCGAGGTGGTGCGCGATGCGCCGCGCACCGAGCGCCTGTGGGGCTACGTGGGCACGTGGATCCACTGGCTCTACCCGCTGCGCGGCAACGCGCTGCAGCCCTATTGGAGCGCCACGGTGAACACGCTCGCCGTGGCCGGCACGCTGGCGGCGCTGGCCGGCACCGTCGTGGGCCTGCAGCGCTGGCGCTTTCGCGGGCGCTACCGCAGCGGCGCACGCACGCCCTACCCCACGCGCGCGATGCGCTGGCACCATGCGCTGGGACTGGTGTTTTCGGCGGCGACCATCGCATGGATCTTCAGCGGCTTCATGTCGATGAACCCGTGGAAGCTGTTCGACAGCGGCGCGCCGCCGCTGAATCTGGCGGCGCTGCAGGGCGGGCCGCTGGCCGTGGGCCCGCCGCAGGACGCTCAACCGCCCGCCGCCTCGCTGGCCGCGCTGCTCGCCCAGGCAGGCGGCGGCACGCGCGAACTGCGCTGGGTGCGCGCCACGGGCCGCACGCTGGTGCTGGCGCAGCCTGCCCAGGGCGCGCCCGAGGTGCTCGATGCCGCCACGGGCGCGCCCACCGCCATCGATGCCGCCGCGCTGCGCGAGGCCATCGCCCGCCTGGTGGCGGCGCCCCTGGTGCGCGTGGATACGCTGGCGCACTACGACCTGTACTACTACGCCCGCGCCCCCCACACCATGACGGGTGCGCCCGCCAAACCCCTGCCGGTGCTGCGCGCGGTGTTCGCCGACGAACACGCCACCTGGGTGCACGTGGACCCGCTCACCGGCGCGGTGCTGGGCCGCCTGGACGGCCACCGCCGCGCCAGCCGCTGGCTCTTCGCCATGCTGCACAGCTGGGACTGGGTGCCGCTGCTGGAGCGGCGCCCGCTGTGGGACGCGGTGATGCTGGTGCTGGGCCTGGGGGGCGCGGCGTTGAGCGCCACGGGCATGGTGATCGGCTGGCGGCGGCTGCGGCGCAAGGCGGGCCGGGCGTGAGCGCAGGACCGGCCCGCCCCGGCGCCCGCACGCGCCCAAACGCTCCCGCCGGACGGTTTCCATATAAAAACCGCCTCACGCCCTAGTACTTATTGCCCATTTAGCTATAAAAACAATAGCAAAACACTGCGGTACTGGAGCATTACGCCGGGCGAACGGCCTTCCTACAGCTGAAAGCCCACCGCGCGCACCACGCCCTCGCCGATGTCGCGCGGCCAGGACGGGCGCCGGGGCACATAGGGCCGCGCCAGGGCGATCTGGCGCGCGCACCAGTCCGACAGCCACTGCACCTCGGCCGGGCCGTAGAACGCCGTCATCGCCTCGTAGTTGAGGAACAGGCTGCGCGCGTCGAGGTTGAGCGAGCCGGACAGGGCCAGGTCGTCGTCGATCAGCACGGCCTTGGCGTGCACCATGCCCGGTGCCAGCCACACCTCGGCGCCGGCCTGGGCCAGTTCGCGCAGGGCGCGCTCGCGGGCCCAGTCGGCCAGGCGGTGGTTGGACCGCCAGGGCACCAGCAGGCTCACGCGCACGCCGCGGCGGCAGGCCATGCACCAGGCCTCCAGCAGCGCGTCGTCGGGCACGAAGTACGGCGTCACGGCCACGATGCGCTCCTGCGCGTGGTAGGCGCCGGCCAGCAGCAGGGCATGCACGGTGTCGTCGGCGTGGTCCGGTCCGCTGGGCACCCACTGGGCCAACGGGCCATCGGGCGGGCCGGGCGGCAGCGGCTGGGGCAGCGCGGCGCGCACCAGGCGGCCGCTGGCGGTGCTCCAGTCGGCCTCGAACTGCGCGGCGGCCTGCAGGGCGATGGGGCCGTGCACCTCGTAGCTCAGGTCGATCCAGGCCGGGTGGCCGGGCTGGTCCAGGAAGTATTCGCAGGCCAGGTTGCGCCCGCCGCTCCACAGCCGCTCGCCATCGGCCACCACCAGCTTGCGGTGGTTGCGCAGGTTGGTGCGCCCGCGCATCGGGTTGTGCAGCATGGGCATGAAGCGGCGCACCTGCACGCCCTGCGCCTGCAGCGTTTTCACGAGGGCGCCGGGCGTGGCCAGGCTGCCCACCGCATCCAGCAGCAGCCGCACGGCGACGCCGCGCTGCGCGCATTCGCCCAGGGCCCGCGCGACCTGCCGGCCCACCGGGTCGTCGCCGAAGACGAAGGTGCACACGTCCAGCCGGTGCCCGGCCGAGGCGATGGTGGCCAGCAGCGCGCGCAGGGCCTGGGTGCCGTCGGCGTGCAGCACGACGCGCGCGTTGCGCACCGCCGGCTCCAGCTCCATGCTGGCCAGCAGCCGCGCGGCCCAGGGCGGGCCGGCGGGCTGCGCGGCGGCCGCGGCGGTCTCCTGCTGCGCCTTGCGCGGGCGGCGCAGGGGCCGCGCGAACTTGCGGGCGCCGAACAGCACGAACAGCGGCACCGCCACGTAGGGAAACGCCACGATGGCCACCACCCAGGCCACGGCGGCGGAGGGGTGGCGCCGCTGGCGCCCGATGCGCGTGCCCATCACGTAGATCAGCAGGCCCACCGCCACGAACACCGCGTGGCCCAGGCCCGAGAGCACGGCAAAGCCGGTCAAGCGCCGTCCCCGGCCGATGGCGCCTGCGGGGCCGGCGCTGGCGGCAACGGTGCGATGGCGGTTGCCACAGGCATCTCTGCCGGTGTGCCGAACCGCACCGACACCCGCAGGCCTTTCAAGCGCGGCGAGCCGTCCAGATCGACCTGCGCCTGGTGCATGCGCGCGATGGACTGCACGATGGCCAGCCCCAGTCCGCTGCCCGACACCTGCGCCCCACCTTCAGCGGCCTGCGGCGCGCGGTAGAACCGGCCCAGCACGCGCTCGCGGTCGCCCTCGCCGATGCCCGGGCCGCTGTCTTCCACCACCAGCGTGACGGTGCCGGCCCGTGCGGGCGCTCCGGGCTCCGCACCATCCGCACGGACGTCGGCGTTCGTGCCGGCGATCACCTGCACATCGACCACCCCGCCGTCGGGCGTGTACTTGACCGCGTTGTCCACCAGGTTGCGCAGCAGGATGCGCAGGGCCTCGGCATGGCCGGCCACCGGCGCCGCATCGGCCCTGGCCAGGCCCAGGTCGATGCCGCGCTGCTGGGCGGCGGGCGCCGCATCGGCCACGGCCTGCAGCGCCAGATCGGCCAGCACCACGGGCTGCGCGGGCGCACCGGCGGCCACGCTGGATTCCTGCCGCGCCAGGGCCAGCAACTGCTCGACCAGCCGCGTGGCCCGGTCGATGCCGGCCGACAGCCGGGCCACGGCCACGCCACGGGCCTCGGCATCAGGCGCGCGCAGCAGCCCCTGCGCCTGCAGCTTGAGCGCGGCCAGGGGCGAGCGCAACTCGTGCGCCGCATCGGCCACGAAGTGCTGCTGCGCCTCGAACGCGCGCTGCACCCGCGCGAACAGCAGGTTCAGCTCGTCCACCAGCGGCTGCACTTCGGCCGGCAGGGCATCGCCGTTGACGGGCGAGAGGTCGTCCGCCTGGCGCTGCGCCACCTCGCGGCGCACGCGCTCCACCGGCGCGAGCGAGCCGCTCACCACCCACCACACGGCCAGCGCCAGCAGGGGCGCCATGAACGCGATGGGCCCCGCGGTGCGCAGGGCCAGATCGCGCGCCATGGCTTTGCGCACCGCCATGTCCTGCGCCACCTGAATGACCTGCGCGCGCGTCTGCACCGAAAACACGCGGTAGGTGGTGCCGTGCGCCTTCACCTTGGAAAACCCCAGCACCGCGCGCTGCGGCAGGGCAGCGCCCACGGCGGATTCGAACACGCGCGAGCCTTCGGACGACCACACCTGCACGACGAACTCGTAGCTTTCGTCCTCGTGCACCAGCGGCCCGGGCGCATCGGCCGGCACGGCAGGCAGGCCGGGCCGCAGGGCCATCGCCATCTGCTCCATGTGGTAATCAAAGATCTCGTCGGCCTCGGACAGGGCCGAGCGGTACGACAGCACGATCTGCAGCAGCGCCGTGCACACGATCGCCGCCAGCAGGAACCACAGCAGCCGCGCGCGCAGCGAATGCGCCGGCGCCGCCACGCGGGGAGACTGCGGCAGGTCTTGGACCGCGGGCTTCATGCCTTGGGCACCATGTAGCCCACGCCGCGCACGTTCAGCACCAGGTCGGCGCCCAGCTTCTTGCGCAGGCCGTGCACATACACCTCCACGGCGTTGCTGCTGATCTCGTCCTTCCAGCCATAGAGCTTTTCTTCGAGCTGGGTGCGCGACAGCACCATGCCCGGGCGCGCCAGCAGCGGCTCCAGCACGGCCCATTCGCGCGCCGACAGCACCACGGGCGCGCCGTTCACCGTCACTTCGCGCGTGGCCGGCAAAATCCGCACGCCCTTGTGCTCGTAAGCCGGCTCGGCCCGCCCGGCCGCGCGCCGCGTGAGGGCGCGGATGCGGGCCAGCAGTTCGTCCAGTTCGTAGGGCTTGAGCACGTAGTCGTCGGCGCCGGCATCCAGCCCCTCCACGCGCTGGGCCAGCGCATCGCGCGCGGTGGCCACCAGCACCGGGGTGCGGTCCTTGCGCGCGCGCAGGTCGCGCAGCACCGCCAGGCCGTCGCGCCGGGGCAGGCCCAGGTCCAGCAGCACGAGGTCGTAGGTCTGCGTGCGCAGGGCGGTGTCGGCCATCTCGCCGTCGCGCACCCAGTCCACCGCGTAGTGCTCGGCGCGCAGCAGATCGTGCACGGCTTCCCCGATCATGGTGTCGTCTTCCACGAGCAGCAGGCGCATGGGACGGCCCTCCTCTTCTTTTCAGGTCTCAAACGCCACCGCGCCGGCGGCGGCTGCGGCAATCGCAGCGGCGGCGGCGCGGTGGCGTCGGGGTTGCGGACAGGCAGGCGGCGGCGTCATCATCCATGGCCGCCAAGCATAGCGGCCCAGCCCAATGCCGCCGCGTAGGACGCGGTCAGCCCAGCGGCACCGGCACGAAGATCTTGTCGCCGTCGCGCTGGATCAGCAGGGCCACCGATTTGCCCGCCTTGGCCATCGCCTCGCGCACCTGCTCCACGCCCCGGGCCGGCGTGCCGTTGATCGCCAGCAGCACGTCGCCGGGCTGCACGCCGGCCAGGGCGGCGGGGCCACGGGCATCCTCCACCAGCAGGCCGCCGTCCACGCCGGCATCGCGGCGTTCCTGCGGCTGCAAAGGCCGCAGCGCCAGGCCCAGGCGGCCCTTGCCGGCGGACTTTTCCGAACTGGCGATCTTGGTGGCCTTCTCGCTCGCATCGCCCAGCGTGGCGGTGAACTCCTCGGGCTTGCCATGGCGCCACACCTCCAGGCGCGCCTGCGTGCCGGGCGCCGCCTGGCCCACGATGGCCGGCAGATCGCCCGAAGCCACGATGCGCTGACCGTTCACGCTGCGGATCACGTCGCCCGATTTCAGGCCCGCCTTGTCGGCCGGGCCGCCCTCTTCCACGCCGGCCACCAGCGCCCCTTCGGGCTTGTCGAGCTGGAACGAATCGGCAAAGGCCTGGTTCACCTCCTGCACCGACACGCCCAGGCGCGCATGGCTGGCCTTGCCCGTCGCCACGATCTGGTCCTTGACCTTGGCCGCCACCTCGATCGGGATGGAGAACGACACGCCCTGGTAGCCGCCCGAGCGGCTGTAGATCTGCGAATTGATGCCCACCACCTCGCCGCGCGCATTGAACAGCGGGCCGCCCGAGTTGCCGGGGTTCACCGCCACGTCGGTCTGGATGAAGGGCACGTAGCTGTCGTCCGGCAGCGAGCGCCCCTTGGCGCTCACCACGCCGGCCGTCACGCTGTTTTCGAAGCCGAAGGGCGAACCGATGGCCAGCACCCACTCGCCCACCGCGAGGTTGCGCGTGCTGCCCAGCTGCACCACGGGCAGGTCCTTCGCGTCGATCTTGAGCACCGCGATGTCGGTCTTGGGGTCGGAGCCCAGCACCTTGGCCCGGAACTCGCGCCGGTCGGTCAGCTTTACCGTGACCATGTTGGCGCCCTTCACCACGTGGGCGTTGGTGAGGATCACGCCATCGGCGCTCACGATGAAGCCCGAGCCCTCGCCCCGCGTGGGCACCTCGCGCTGGCGGCCGGGGGCCTGCAGGCCGGGCGGCACCATGCCGAACCGGCGGAAGAATTCGAACATCGGATCGTTCGGGTCGATGCCCTGCGCGCCGCTGCGCGGGTGCGCCGCGGTCTCGTCATCGTCGTCGTCCGAATCGGTCATGGACGTCTTGGTGGTGCCGCTCACGCTGATGTTCACCACCGCCGGGCCGTTGCGCGCGGTGATCTGCGCGAAGTCCGGCGCCGTCACGCCGCCCGTGTAGGGCATGGCCGCTGGCTGCATCGCAGCGGGCGGCATGGCGGCGCGGCTGGAATGCATGTTGGTCACCAGGCCCGCGCCGGTGGCGCCGATGGCACCGGCGGTCAGCAGGGCCAGGGTCAGGCGGCGGGGGGTCGAGAGAACGGAGTTCATGGCAGTCCTTTCGTTGGGTCGTTGCATGGGGGCAGTTTGGGCAACGAGACTTAGGTGTGGCTTAGCAGGCTGAAGAAATACCCCCGCTCAGCCAGCCCGGCAACCCAACCCCGGTAAGCTCACCAGTCCCTCCCATCTCCATTGCCTGACCCCATGCGCGGCGCCGACACCTTCACCGAGAGCCTGTTTTCCGTTCGCAAGCTCGACGACTTTGTCCCAGCCTCGCATCCCCTGCGTCCCATCCGCAAGATGGTCAACGCAGCCTTGGCCAAGATGGATGCCCTGTTCTCGCGCATGTACGAAGCAGACATCAAAGGCGGGCGCCCCAGCATCGCCCCCGAGAAGCTGCTGCGCGCCATGCTGCTGCAAGTGCTGTACAGCGTGCGCTCGGAGCGCCAGTTGATGGAGCAGGTGCAGTACAACCTCTTGTTTCGCTGGTTCATAGGCCTGTCCATGGACGACGAGGTCTGGGTACCCAGCGTGTTCACCAAGAATCGTGAGCGCCTGATCGAGCACGACGCCGTGATCGAGTTCTTCAACGAAGTGCTCAAGATCGCCGACAAGAAGCACTGGCTCTCGGGCGAGCACTTCAGTGTGGACGGCACGCTCATCCAGGCCTGGGCGGGCCACAAGAGCTTCGCGCGCAAAGGCGACGATGACGCGAGCGGTGATGGTCGTGATGGCAATAGTGACAACACAGATGATGGCCATGGTGCAGATGCCAAAGCCAACAGCGATGGCGGCAACTTCAAGGGCCAGCGGCGCAGCAACGACACCCACGAATCCACAACCGATGCCGATGCCCGGCTGTACCGCAAAGGCAATACCGCCAGCGAACTGCGCTACATGGGGCACACCCTGAGCGACAACCGCCACGGGCTGGTGGCCAATGCGGTAGTCACGCTGGCCGATGGCTACGCAGAACGGGAAGCAGCCAAGGCCATGATCAACGACGCCAGGCAGGCGCAGGCCGATCCCATGCGAACCATCACGCTGGGGGCAGACAAAGGCTATGACGCATGCGAATTCATTGAAGCGTGCCAGGCCATGAACGTCACGCCCCACGTGGCCCAGAACAAGTCAGGCAGAAACTCGGCCGTGCCCGAAGCCATTGCGCAAAGCGAAGGCTACGCGGTATCGCAACAAAAGAGAAAGCTCATCGAGCAAGGCTTTGGCTGGGCCAAGACCGTGGGCGGCATGAGGCAGGTGATGGTGCGAGGAATCAAGCGCGTGGACCAGATGTTCGTGCTGACGATGGCGGGCTACAACCTGGTGCGCATGCGCACGCTGGGGCAATGGGGACAGGTGCGTGCGCAGGCAGTGCATTGAGGGAAAACGGGTGCAAAGGTGGCCCCAACATGCGCAAGAACGCCTGATTGGCCGCTCGGATCCCGGGATGTGAAAGCCAGCGAGCCCGCCGACGACCGCAGGCCAGGACTGGCTTGGAATCTGGGGAGTATTTCTTCAGCCTGTTAGGGGCACCGGAGGGCTGGCGATGCAGGCCAGGTTGCGGCACAGTTCAGTCACTGGACGTAACAAAAGGCGCGCCAAAGGGAAACCCCGCAGGCGGCACGCCACGCCCAGCCGCCACAATGCCCCCGCCGACAGCTCATCCATAAAGGACTGCGGCCACCGACCCAAAGGGAGGAAAAACCATTGAACGACGAAGAACAGCGCACTGGCACGCCGCGCTTTTACGCGCACTCCACGGACAGCGCCGACCAGAGCGATTGGCAGCCACTGCCGGACCATCTGCACGCCGTGGGGCGAGGGGCCGGGGAGTTTGCCGCTGTTTTTGGCGGCCAGGCGCTGGCCTGCCGGCGCGTAGGTTGAAACGTTTCCGAAATCCCGCAACCAACTGACACGCTGCCGTCGCGCCCCGTGCGGGCGCGTGGGTTGAAACAAGGGGATGGTGACAGCGCTTGGATCGACCTGGGAGTCGCGCCCCGTGCAGGCGTGGGTTGAAACAAGGCGGCCGGCTGGGCCGTGCTGGGAAAGACCAGGTCGCGCCACGCGCGGGCGCTTCGGTTGCAACTTAAGCGCCTCGGCAGTGCTGTTGCCTTCTTTGGGTTGCGTCCCGTGCGAGCGCGGGTTAAGAATTCAGCAGACCGGCGAGCGATTTGATGGAAGCTCTTCGTTGCGCCTTTGCCAACGTTGGCGTTTACCAATAGCGTTCAAAGAAACGATGACAGCGAGCAATCAATCGGGAACCTCTCACAACTCGCGCTGGTAGGCGCCCCCAGCCCAGCCGCGCAGATTTCAGCGCCTTGAATGCGCAATAACGCCTGCGCAGTGGCCTGGAGCCTTTCACTTGAGGCGCTGCGGCCCCTTCAACTCAGGCTTTCGCCGTTTGCAGGCGCACCTGTGCCTTGGTGGTAGCCGGTTTGAAGAACGCATCCACGCCTCGCTCCAGGAAGGACGCCAGGCGCTTCATGTTGTAGCAGGCGGCCATCATCGTCATCCCCACCGTGGCGCGCGCCTGCCCGATCGTGCGCACGAACTTGCCCCCCAGGTGGCGGATGCCGGCGAACACGTGTTCGACCTTGGCCCGCTGGCTCGCAATGCGCTGGTTGCGCCGCTTCTGGCACTCGCTCAAGGGCTGGCCCGTCCGCGCCCTGCGCTGCATCGCGTCCACAAAGCCCAGCACTTTCAGCATCTGGCGCCTTTGGCGGCTCGGGTAGGCTTTGTCCGCATGCACGGCCCGCCCGGTGTTGTGCAGGTCCAGCACCTCCTCGAAGTGGTGCCCGTCGTGCTCGCTGGCCGTGCCCGTAGCGATGCGGCGGATGAAGCCGTGCTTGAGGTCCACGCTCACGCTGAGCTTGTAGCCGAAGTAACTCTTGCCGTGCTTCTTCGTGTGCGTGGCATCCACATCCTTTTGCCTGCGCCGCACATCGCTCCACTCAGGCGTTCTGCCCTCGGCCAGTGCCTCGCGTTCCGGCCTGTCCAGGCGCTGGCGGGGCGCGGGCACCAGCGTCGCATCAATGGCCTGCCCGCCCCGGGCGATGTAGCCGTGGCGGTGCAACTGCATATCCACCCCCTGGAACAGCACCGTGGCCCCCTCCACACCCAGGCGCTCGCCGAAGCGCCAGATGGTGTTGCGGTCCGGCACGTTCATCGCATCCTGCAGCAGGCAAAACCGCTGGTAGCTCGCCCGATCCAGCAACTGGTATTCCATCTGCTCATCGGACAGGTTGTACAGCCGCTTCAAGACCAGGATGCGCACCATCACCTCGGTGGGATAGGCGGGCCGACCACCCTTGCGGCCATCGCCGCGCTCGATCAAGGCATCCACCAGCCGCGCCAGTTCTGCAAAGTCGATGTGCCGCGCGATCACCTGCAGCGGATCGCCCACCTCATCTCTCTTGTGCTGGCGCGAGGCCTCGGCGAACAGGTCGAACTTCAGCGCGCTGCGGGGTGTGATCATGGCAAGGGGCGGGTCAGGCTTGTCGGGTCAGAAAGAGAGTGGATGGGTTTTGAGAGGTTCCCAATCGAGTCACATCACATAAAGGCGCCCAGGATTCATCCCAAAAGAGGCATCTCTCTAGAAAGAACACATACCACCAAGCCCCCTCAGTCCGCACTCACCCGCGACTGCGCAACGTCCTGCTCAGCAAAACCACCGGCACCAACCCCACCGCCACCAGAGCCAGCGACGGCAATGCGGCTTCGCCCAGCCGCTCGTCGCGCGCCAGCTGGTAGGCGACCACGGCCAGGGTGTCGCTGTTGAAGGGCCGCAGCACCATGGTGGCGGGCAGTTCCTTCATCACGTCCACGAACACCAGCAGCGCCGCGGCAGCCGTGGAGCGCTTGAGCAGGGGCCAGTGCACGCGGGCCAGCAGGCCGGCGCCGCCGGCGCCCAGCATGCGGGCAGAGTCGTCCAGGCTGGCGGGAATGCGCGCGTAGCCGCTTTGCATGGACTGCAGGGCCACGGCGCAAAACCGCACGAGGTAGGCCCACACGATGCCGACCGCCGTGGCGGTGATGATCGACGGCAGGCCCCACTGGGGCGCGGCGGCCTGCAGCCAGCCGACGGGCAGCAGCAGGCCCACGACGATCACGGCGCCGGGCACGGCATACCCCAGGCTGGCCAGTTGCGCCACGCCGCGGGTGAGCGCGCCGGCCCGCCGCCGCACGGCGAAGGCCAGCACCAGGGCGATGGCCACGGCCAGCACGGCGGTGATGCTGCCCAGGCGCACGCTGTTGCCGGCCCATTCCAGAAAACGCGACCAGGGCAGCACCGACCAGTCGGCCGCCAGGGGCCGCAGCATGAAAACCACCGGGGCCACGAAGCCGAAGACCACCGGCAGCACGCACACCGCCCAGGCGGCGGCGCAGCGCAGCCCCTGCAGCCGCTGCGGCTGGGCCTCGGCGGAGCCCGCGCGGCCCGCCCCGCCCGCAGCAAAGCGCATGCGCCGCTGCGCACGCTGCTCCAGTTGCAGCAGCAGCATGACGAGCACGAGCAGGATGGTGGCCAACTGCGCCGCGGCCAGGCGGTTGTCCATCGACAGCCATGCCTTGTAGATGCCGGTGGTGAAGGTCTGGATGCCGAAGTAGCTCACCACGCCGAAGTCGGCCAGCGTTTCCATGAGGACCAGCGCCACGCCGGCCGCGACCGCGGGGCGCGCCAGCGGCAGCGCGACCGTGCGCACGCGCCGCGCCAGCGGTGCCCCCAGCAGGCGGGCGGCCTCCATGAGATGGGCGGCGCGCTCGCCCAGCGCCGTGCGGGCCAGCAGGTACACGTAGGGGTAGAGCGAGAAGATGAACACCCACACCGCGCCGCCCAGGCTGCGCACCTCGGGCAGCAGCCGGCCTTGCAGGCCATAGGTTTCGCGCAGCCACACCTGCAGCGGGCCGCTGAACTGCAGAAAGTCGGTGTAGGCATAGGCGGTCACGTAGGCCGGCATGGCCAGGGGCAGCAGCAGCAGCCATTCCAGCGTGCGGCGGCCGCGAAAGTCGAACAGCGTGACCGCGGCAGCCGTCGCCGTGCCCACGACCGCCGCGCCGATGGCCACGGCCAGGCCCAGCCACACCGTGGTGGCGAAGTAGCCGGGCAGCACGGTGGCGGCCATTTCGCGGAGGATGGCACCGGCCTCGGCGCCACCGGCGCTGCCCGGCAGCCACGACGCGAGCACGGCCAGTACCGGCAAGGTCAGCGCGGCGGCCAGCAGCAGCAGGGGGACGGATCGCAGGGCAGAAAGAAGGCGTGGCAAGGGCGGGCCCTGAAGGGAAGGGTCGGGAGAATCGGACGAGGCATCTCGGTCGAAGACGGCCTTGATCGGGCGCTGGACGGCAGGCCGGCAGGGCCACACGGATGCAAATGCGAATTCTACGCATTGGCGCCTTCTAGAATCGCGGCCATGTTCCTTGAAGTCTCCCAACTGGAAGTGCGCTATGCCGGCCGCGCGCAAGCCGCCGTGCGCGGCGTCACCCTGGGCCTCGCAGCGGGCGAGATCGGCGTGCTCATCGGCCCGTCCGGCTGTGGCAAGACCACGTTGCTGCGCGCCGTGGCCGGGCTGGAGCCCGTGACGGCCGGCGAGATCCGGCTGAGCGGCGCCGTGGTAAGCAGCGCTTCAGGCCGCAACGTGCCGCCGGAGCAGCGGCGCATCGGCATGGTGTTCCAGGACTACGCCCTCTTCCCGCACCTTTCCGTGGGGCGCAACGTGGCCTTCGGCATCCACCGCCTGCCGCGCGCCGAACAGGCGGCGCGCGTGGACGAGGTGCTGCGGCTCGTGGGCCTGGAAGGCAGCGCCGCACGCTTTCCGCACGAGTTGTCCGGCGGGCAGCAGCAGCGCGTGGCGCTGGCCCGCGCGCTGGCGCCACGGCCCCAGCTGATGCTGCTGGACGAGCCGTTTTCCAACCTGGATGTGGACCTGCGCGAGCGCCTGGCGCACGAGGTGCGGGGCATACTGAAAGCGGCGGGCGCCACGGCGCTGTTCGTCACGCACGACCAGCTGGAAGCCTTTGCCATCGGCGACCGCATCGGCGTGATGGAAAGCGGCCAGTTGCATCAGTGGGACGATGCCTATGCGCTCTACCACCGCCCGGCCACGCGGTTCGTGGCCGACTTCATCGGCCACGGGGTGTTCGCGCCGGCCACGCTGGAGCAACGCGGGGACAACGTGGTGGCCCGCACGCCCCTCGGTGACCTGACCGATGTGGCCGAGTGCCCCCTGCCGTCCAGCTACCCCGCAGGGGAATGCGACGTGCTGCTGCGGGCCGACGATGTGGTGCACGACGACGCCTCGCCGGTGCAGGCGCGCATCGTTCGCAAGTCGTTCAGGGGCTCGGAGTTTTTGTACACGCTGCAATTGCGGGACGGCCTGACGGTGATGGCCCATGTGCCGAGCCACCACGACCACGCGGTGGGCGAGTGGATCGGCATTCGACCGCAGGTGGACCATGTGGTGGCGTTTCCACGGGCCTGAACCCGTCAGCCGAAAGCGCAGCGATGCCAGACCAGCAGCCCCCCCCCCCGGGCCTGCTACGACAGGAAGAAGGCAATGAAGACGGGGGCCAGGATGGTGAGGATGAAACCGCTTACCAGGGCCAACGGGACCGCATCCGGATGGCAGGCCTGCTTGACGATCGGTAGCGTGGAATCGAGCGCCGTCGCCCCCGCGCTGCCGATTCCGATCGCGGGCTGGTGCCGGCCGATGGCGTAAAGCGCGACGATGGCTATCAGCTCCCTGAACAAGTCGGTCATCAGCGCCATGGTCCCGTAGGTCTGCCCGAGGTGGTGCCCGACCATGACGCTCGACAACGTGAACCAGCCAAAGCCACTGGACAGCGCCAACGAGATTTTCATCGTCTCGCCCGTGGCCCACGAGGCAGCCACCGCGCCCACGAACGAGCCGATCACCACCAGCACCGGTACGGACAGCACGGCCCATGAAAACCAGTTGGAGCTGAGCTTGACGTACGCCAGATCGATGCCCACCAACACGATCAATGCCAGCAGGATGGCCGAGCTCGATGGCAGCCAGAGGGCACCGGCCAAGTAGGCCTGGTTGACGAAAAAGAGCGCACTGCCAAGCGCCACCATGGACAGGGCAATGCAGCACTCCTTCAAAGGCGGCCAGATCGTGCGGAAACCCAATGGGCCGGCTTGGGTTTCAGTGGCTCCACCGCTGCGAATGCCGGCGGCAAAGATCAGGCCGCAAGGCACCAAGGTCGTCAGCAAGGCGAAGACCACGGCGGTTTTGACCACTTGGCCGACCGACTGCGCGGAAAGAATGACCTCGCCGAACTCCACGCCAATCAGGAAAAGCAGCAGCCAGACGAGGGGCAATATCAAGCGGATCAAGCCGGAACCGAATCGGTGCGGGATTATCTTTCCCGCAATGAATCCGCCCGCCAGTGCCAGCACAATGGGGAGCAACGAATAAAAAACGCCCATGGTTTATATGCTCTGCCTCATTCTGGAAAAGTCGATAAGTATAACGCAGCGCTCTCCGTCCTCCGCCTCGTTTTCTTTTCTGCGAATGGGTGTCACATAATGTGAAACGCGCGGATCGTGAACCACGAAGCTCTCCAGAAACTGCGAGAGTTCGAATTCCGCGATCACCTGCTCTTGGGGCACCTCGTGCAGCCCCAGGCCGCGCGCCTGCACCGTACCGATGTAATTGGTGCCCCCCACCGTGCTTTTCGTCCTGCGTATCAGGTGGGCGAAGGTGAACGGTTCGCCATCCTGATGGAAGCAGTCCGGCGAACTGATGCCCAGGTCCGACTCGGAGCCTGACCGGAGTTTGACGAAATGCACGCCGAAATAGATGGGCGACCGGCGGTCGGTTTCAGACCAGAAGGTGTGCGAGAAATCCTTCTTCACCAAGTCGCACAGGAAATCCGTGGCCTTCGCCTGGTCGCTCAACGCATGAAAGTAGCGGATATCGGGATGCTCCGGGTTGTTGCCTCCCTGGTCGTAGCCGGATAGCTGCGCACCCTGGTCGTCCCGCACCGTAGGAATCCAGTGAATATCCGCCTGCGCATCCCACGGAAGAATGATTCCGTTGCCATACCGCCGAAACCGCTTGACCTGAGCGGGCGCGTAGGGGTCATGCTCCAGGCGATCGAACTCCTGGTGGAGCGTTTTCAACTCCCCGGGATCGCATTCGATTTCGGGGACGAATTGGCAGAAGCCGTTTTGTTTGAGCTGGGTTTGAATCATGTGTGGATGTATTAAGAACAGCGTTCAGTCGAACGCTGGTTGGCTGAATTTTCATGTCACGCTCTGAGTGGCATTGAGCCGAGACACCAGGACCTCTTGCAGTATTCCTCGCGAGCAAATAGCCATGCCGCATCCGCATAAAGCAGGAGGATTCCCTTTCCGAATTTTTCTTCAATTCGCTTATATTGCCCTCTGCTTGAAAGGGCACCCATTCTAATAAGGAGGTACGAATTGAAGGAATGCAAAAAATGAGATTCAAATGCCAATCATCCTTAATAAATTAGATATTTTTCACCGTTACCTAATTTAAAGAATATGGACAACATTGATCGCAATCTGCTGAGCGCTTTGCACCAGGACGCCAAGACCACCGTGAAAGCGCTCAGCGAGCGGGTCGGCCTTTCTCAGCCCAGTTGCGCTGAACGGATCAAACGATTGATCGACCAGGGGGTGATCGAAAAATTCTCGATCCAGGTGTCACCCAAGGCCATCGGGTTCCCGATTGCGGCCATCGTGCGGGTTCGACCACTGCCCGGGGAGATGTCCCGGGTCGAGCAAGTGATTCGCGGCATCGACGCGGTCGTGCAATGCGACAAGGTCACCGGCGACGACGCCTTTTTCTGCCGGCTTTATCTGCGCGAGATCGAAGAGCTGGACCATTGCCTGGGCAAGCTGGCACCGTATGCCACGACCAGCACGTCCATCGTGAAATCCACGCAGGTCGCCAACCGGCTCCTGCCATTGGAAGAGCCCGCCCGCGCGCATTGACACAGGGCCGAAGGCAACGATACCGGCGGCACCGCCAGGCGGGCCGCCGGGGGCCGGGCTTCGTCAGCTACGGCGCAGTCCGTCCACGGCGTGGCGCAGATCGTCGGCCCAGGCGCGGCGGTCGCGGCCCTGCGCTTGCTGCAGGGGGCCGTAATGCACCACCGCCACCACGGCGTCTGCGGTCAAGGTGCGCCACAGCGAGCCGACCAGGGTGTCGTCGCCCACATAGTTGGGCGCGGTGGTCGGTGCGCCGGTGGCGCGTTCCACGAATCGCAGGCCCACGGGTTGCACTGGCGCATCGGCGGCCACGGCGGCCTGCAGCAGGTTGGCGTGGAACGGCAGCAATTCGGTGCCATCGGCCGTGGTGCCTTCAGGGAACACGGCCAGCACTTCATGGCGCGCCAGCGCTTCCTGCATCAGCCGGACCATGCGCAGCGCGTCGCGGCGCGAGCTGCGTTCCAGATAGAGCGTGCCCGCCGCCGTGGCGAGCGTGCCCACCAGCGGCCAGCCCTTGATGTCCGACTTGGAGATGAACCGGCAGTGACGCGCGGCATGCATGACGGTGATGTCGAGCCAGGACAGGTGGTTGGCCACCAGCAGCACCGGGCCCTGGGGTGCGGGCGTGCCGCGCACGTCGAGGGTGATGCCGGCGTGCACCAGCATCTGGCGCGACCACGCCTGCACGCGCGCGTGTTGCTCGCCCTCCGGCATGCGGGGAAACCGCAGCGCCACGGTGGCCAGGCCGGTCACCAGATGCGCCAGCACACGCGCCAGGCGCCATGCGGCGCGGGCCTGGCGCTTCATGCGGCACGCCCGGTTGCAGCGGCGGCGCGCACGCTCACGCGCCGCTGCGCTCGAAGGCGATCTGCCCGCCCACCAGCGTGCAGCGCACGCGGCCGGGCAGTTCATAGCCCGAGAACGGGGTGTGCTTGCCCTGGCTGCGCAGCGCGCCGGCCTCCACGGTCCAGGCCGCGCTGGGATCGACCACGCACAGGTCGGCCACGCCGCCTTCCACGATCTGGCCCACGCTGGCCTGCAGGGTGCCCAGGGCGCCGCCCAGCACGCGGGCGGGCTCCGAAGTGACGGTGGCCAGCGCACGCGCCAGCGGCACCCCGTGGTCGGCGGACCACTTGAGGGCGATGCCCAGCAGCAGTTCCAGCCCCGTCGCGCCCGGCTCGGCCTCGGCGAACGGCAGGGTCTTGGCGTCTTCGTCCACGGGAGTGTGGTCGGACACCAGCGCATCGATGGTGCCGTCGGCCAGCGCGGCCAGCAGGGCGTCGCGGTCGCGTTGCTGGCGCAGCGGCGGCGACAGGCGGGCGCGGCTGTCGAAAAAGCCGATGTCGGTGTCGGTGAGCAGCAGGGAGTTGATGCTCACGTCGCAGGTCACCTTCAGGCCCTCGGCCTTGGCCCGGCGCACCAGCTCCACGCCCGCGGCGCTGCTGATGCGGCACAGGTGCACGCTCGCACCCGTGGTCTTGAGCAGCTCGAAGATGGTGTGCAGCGCGATGGTCTCGGCCGCCACGGGCACGCCGGACAGGCCCAGGCGCGTGGCCAGCGGCCCGCTGGCCGCCACGCCGCGCCCCAGGTGCAGTTCCTGCGGGCGCAGCCAGACGGTGTAGCCGAAGGTGGCGGCGTACTGCAGCGCGCGCTGTGTGACCTGGGTGCTGGCCAGCGGCACATCGGCCTGGCTGAAGCCCACGCAGCCGGATTCGGTCAGCTCGGCCATTTCGGTGAGCACCTCGCCGGCCAGGCCGCGCGTGAGCGCGCCCAGCGGAAAGAGGCGCGCCTGGTGCAATTTTTCGGCGCGGAACTTGAGCATCTCCACCAGGCCCGGTTCGTCCAGCACGGGGTCGGTGTCGGGCGGGCACACGAGGCTGGTCACGCCGCCGGCCACCGCCGCCGCCATCTCGGATTCGAGCATGCCCTCGTGCTCGTGGCCGGGCTCGCGCAGCCGCGCCGCCAGGTCCACCAGCCCGGGCAGCACGATGCAGCCGGTGGCGTCGATCACGCGGTTGGGCGCGAAGTCCCGCGGCACCCGCTGCACGGCGATGACACGGCCGGCGGCCACCGCGATGTCGCCGGTCTGGTCGAGCCCGCTGGCGGGATCGATCACGCGGCCGTTCTGGATCAGTATCTTCATGGGTTTAAGCAAAAAAGGCCACCAGCGCATATTCCACTAGGGCGTATAGCTATAAATTTAATAGCAAACGATCACGCTTCGTTTCCAGCGACGATGGACATCACCGCCATGCGCACCGCGATGCCGAAGGTGACCTGAGGCAGGATCACGCTCTGCTTGCCATCCACCACGGCGGAGTCGATCTCCACCCCGCGGTTGATGGGGCCGGGGTGCATGACGATGGCGTCGGGCTTGGCCAGTTGCAGCTTCTCGGGCGTGAGGCCGAAGCTCTTGAAGTATTCCTGGCTGGACGGCAGCAGCGCGCCGCTCATGCGCTCGTTCTGCAGGCGCAGCATGATGATGACGTCGGCGTCCTTGATGCCCTCCTCCAGCGTGTGGCACACGCGCACGCCCATCTGCGCCATGTCGGACGGCACCAGCGTGCGCGGGCCCACCACGCGCACTTCGGCACAGCCGAGCGTGGTGAGGCCGTGGATGTCCGAGCGGGCCACGCGCGAATGCAGCACATCGCCCACGATGGCCACGGTGAGGTTGCTGAAATCCTTCTTGTAGTGGCGGATGGTGTACATGTCCAGCAGCCCCTGGGTGGGGTGGGCATGCCGGCCATCGCCCGCGTTGATGACGTGCACGTGGGGCGCCACGTGCTGGGCGATCAGGTAGGGCGCGCCCGATTCGCTGTGCCGCACCACGAACAGGTCGGCGGCCATCGCCGACAGGTTGGCGATGGTGTCCAGCAGCGACTCGCCTTTGCTGGCCGAGCTGCGCGCGATGTCCAGGTTGATCACGTCGGCCGACAGGCGCTTGGCGGCGATCTCGAAGGTGGTGCGGGTGCGCGTGCTGTTCTCGAAGAACAGGTTGAACACGCTCTTGCCGCGCAGGAGCGGCACCTTCTTGACCTCGCGGTCGTTCACCGACACGAAGTTGGCCGCGGTGTCGAGGATGTGCGTGACGATGCTCTTGGGCAGGCCCTCGATGGACAGCAGGTGGATCAGCTCGCCGTTGGCGTTGAGTTGGGGGTTGCGCTTGTACAGCACCGTCAGGCCTCTTGGACTTGGAAGTGGAAGGTGCCGGCCTCGGTTCGGGCCAGCGCCAGCGATTGCGTGTCCGGCAGCGCCACGCGGGCGGCGGCGAACTCGGCCTGCACCGGCAGTTCGCGCCCGCCCCGGTCCACCAGCACGGCCAGCCGCACGCTCGCGGGGCGGCCGTAGTCGAACAGTTCGTTGAGCACCGCGCGGATGGTGCGGCCGGTGTAGAGCACGTCGTCCAGCAGCAGGATGTCGGCGCCGTTCACGTCGAAGGGCAGCGCCGTCTGGGCGCTCACCGCCATGCCGCGCTGGGAGAAGTCGTCGCGGTGCATGGCGGACGACAGCACGCCCGCCCCGCCGGGCAGGCCCAGGTCCTTTTGCAGCCGCTCGGCCAGCCAGGCGCCGCCCGAGGCGATGCCGGCCAGCTGGGTGTTGTCGGTGCGCAGGCTGCGCACGCCGCGCAGCAGCTCGCGGTACAGCGCCTCGGCGTCGAGCGCGAGGGTGCCCGGGGTCGGCGGTGAAGGCGTGGGTGAAGTCGGGGGCGTGGCACTCATGGAAGATTCCTCAAAAACTGCTCCAGGATGATGCAGGCGGAGGCGGCGTCGGCATCGCGGGCGCCGGACGAATGCGCCTCGGTGGTGCTGTAGCGCTCGTCCACCTCGAACACCTGCAGGCCGAAGCGCCCGCGCAGCTGGCGCGCGAACTTGAGGGCGCGCGCGGTGTTCTCGTGGCTCGCGCCGTCAGGGTGGTAGGGCACGCCGATGACCAGCGCATCGGGCTGCCATTCGCGGATGCGCTCGGCCACCAAGGCAAAGCGGGCATCGCCTTCGGCGCGGAGGGTGGGCTGGGGGGTGGCGGTGCGCAGCAGGCGCGAGCCCACGGCGACCCCGGTGCGCTTGAGTCCGAAGTCAAGCGCCAGAAAGCTCTGGAAATGCGCGGGGACGGCCAGCGGGGCGTTGGGGGCGGCGGCGGGCGTGCCGCTCATGCATGCCCCGCGTCGGGCGAGAGCATCCAGGTCTGGAGCCCCAGCAGGCCCAGGGCACGGTCGTAGCGCTCGACCACCGGCGTGTCGAAGATCACCGACAGATCGGCGCCCACGGTCAGCCAGCTGTTCTCGGCCAGCTCGGATTCGAGCTGCCCCTCGCCCCAGGACGAATAGCCCAGGGTGACCAGCACGCGGCGCGGGCCGGCGCCGGTGGACAGGGCCTCGAGCACGTCCTTGGACGTGGTCATCTCCAGTCCGCCGGGGATGGTCATGGTGGAGGCATAGGCCGATTCGTCGGGGTCCACGCTGTCGGTCAGCATGGGTTCGTGCAGCACGAAGCCGCGCTCGGTCTGCACCGGGCCGCCCTGGAAGACGGGCTCCTGGGACAGGTCCGCCCGGCGCAGCGACAGATCGACCTTGTCGAAAAGGCCCTTGAGGCTGATGTCGGAGGGTTTGTTGATGATCAGGCCGAGCGCACCACGCTCGCTGTGTTCGCACAGGTACACGACGCTGCGGGCAAACGACGCGTCTTCCAGTCCCGGCATGGCGATCAAGAAATGGTGCGTCAGGTTCATGGGCGCAGAATCGGCAGGCATTTGCCAATTTTAGCGACGATCATGGAGCAAACCTTTTCATCGGGCCTTGTCTGGTTCCGCCGCGACCTGCGCAGCAACGACCACGCCGCCTTGTACAACGCATTGCGCCAGTGCGCGCAGGTGCATTGCGCCTTCGTTTTTGACCGCGAGATTCTCGACGCCCTGCCCCGCGCGGACCGCCGCGTGGAGTTCATCCGCGAATCGCTGGCCGAGCTGGACGAGTCCCTGCGAGCGCTTTCGGGACACGGCCACGGCGGGCTGATCGTGCGCCACGCGATCGCCCACCAGGACATTCCCGCGCTCGCCAAGGAACTGGGCGTGCAGGCCGTGTTCGCCAACCACGACGACGAACCCCTGGCGCTCGAACGCGACGCGCGGGTGCGCGGGGCCCTGGATGGCATGGGCAAGCGCCTGCTCACCTTCAAGGACCACAGTATTTTCGAGCGCGCCGAGGTGCTGACCCTATCGGGCACGCCCTACACCGTGTTCACGCCCTACAAGAACGCCTGGCTGCGCAAGATCGATGCGTTCTACCTGAGCTCGTACCCCGTCGAACGCCATGCCGCCCGGCTGGCTCCGAGGCCTGAAGGCATGCGCAGCCCGGTGCCTTCGCTGCAGGCTCTGGGTTTCGAGCCGACCGGCCTGGAGTCGCTCCACCTGCCCACCGGCATGCAGGGCGCGCAGACGCTGTTCCAGGATTTCATCCAGCGCATCGACGCCTACGACGAGGCGCGCGACTTTCCCGCGGTGAAGGGCCCGAGCTACCTGAGCGTGCACCTGCGCTTCGGCACGCTATCGCCCCGCGTGGCCGCGCGCGCGGCGCACGAGCGCAGCCGGGCAGGCAGTGCGGGAGCCGCCACCTGGCTGAGCGAATTGATCTGGCGCGACTTCTACTTCCAGATCCTCGCCCACCATCCCCACGTGGCCGGCGCGAGCTTCAAGCCCGCCTACGATGCCATCGAATGGGAAAGCGGCGCCCACGCCCAGACCCTCTTCGCCGCGTGGTGCGAGGGCCGCACGGGCTACCCGCTGGTGGACGCCGCCATGGCGCAGATCAACCAGACGGGCTACATGCACAACCGCCTGCGCATGGTGGTGGCCAGCTTCCTCACCAAAGACCTGGGACTCGATTGGCGGTGGGGCGAGCGCTACTTTGCACAGAAGCTGAACGACTTCGACCTGTCGGCCAACAACGGCGGCTGGCAATGGGCCAGCTCCAGCGGCTGCGACGCCCAGCCGTACTTTCGCATCTTCAACCCGGTGAGCCAGAGCGAGAAATTCGACCGGGACGGCAAGTTCATCCGCCGCTACCTGCCGCAACTGGCGGGCCTGCAGGGCAAGGCGCTGCACGCGCCCTGGAAGGCGGCGCCCCTGGAGCTGCAGGCGGCAGGCGTGGTGCTGGGCAAGGACTATCCGCGGCCCGTGGTGGACCATGACGAAGCGCGGCAACGCACGCTTGCGCGGTATGCAGTGGTGAAGGTCGCGCCGGGCTGACCGCACAACGGCGGCCCGTGGCGAAGCGGCTGCCGGGACAGGGCGCGTCACGCGATAGGCCTTTGTCCAACGCCTCAGAATGAAAAAAGGGCCGCTCGAAAGCGGCCCTTTTTGCCGAAGGCAATCGCAGCGAACCCCGTCAGGCCACGGCCGCCTCGGCGGCCGCCCGCGCATAGTGCTGCACCAGGCTCAGCAGTTCCTCGTCGGAGTACGGCTTGCCCAGGTAGTGGTTCACCCCCAGCTCGGCCGCATGCTCTCGGTGCTTTTGCGCGATGCGCGACGTGATCATGATGATCGGCAGGTCGCGCAGCCGCGCATCGGCACGGATGTTCCGCGCCAGGTCGAAGCCGTCCATGCGTGGCATTTCGATGTCGGACAGCACGACGGTCGGGCGCTCTTCCTGCAGCCGCTCCAGGGCCTGCAGGCCATCGGCCGCCAGCACGACGCGGTAGCCTTCGCGCTGCAGCAGGCGCTGCGTGACGCGGCGCACCGTGATCGAATCGTCCACCACCAGCACCAGCGGCACCTGGCTGGGCGCCGACAGCGCCGGCACCCCAGCCTTGCGGTCGCCATCGCCGGCGCCCTGGGCATCGGCATCGCCGGCCGGCGCCGACAGCGCTGCCAACTGGGCGCGCACCTGATCGCCATACACCGTGGACAGCGCCACCGGGTTGTAGATGAGCACGACGGCACCGGACGCCAGCACCGACATGCCCGCCAGACCCGGCAGGCGCGACAACTGCGGGCCGAGGTTCTTCACCACGACTTCCTGGTTGCCGAGCACTTCGTCCACGTGGATCGCGATGCGTTGCGACGCGCTGCGCAGCACCACCACCGGCCGGGTCTTGCCCGAGGTTTCGCTGCTGCGCTGCGAAGACTGCAGCAAGGCGCCCGCCCAGAAGAAAGGCAAGGCCTCCACACCGTCCTCGAACGCGCCTTGCTGGTAGGCGGAGTCCAGTTCGGTGGCGGTCGTGCGGCGCACGATCTCCACCAGGTTGGCCGGCACGCCGATGGTCAGGTCGCCCGCGCGCAGCATCACCACCTGCGTCACGGCCGTGGTGAGCGGCAGCACCATGCGGAAGGAGGTGCCCTGCCCCGCCGTGGTGTGGGTTTCGATCCGGCCGCCGAGCGCGTTCACCTCGGCACGGACGACGTCCATGCCGATGCCCCGCCCGGCCAGGCCCGTGATCTCGTTCGCCGTCGAGAAGCCCGGCATGAAGATCAGGTTGGCCGCGTCGGCCGTGCTCAGCTCGGTATCGGCGGGGACGAGCCCCTGGTCCACGGCCTTGGCCCGGATGCGCTCGATGTTCAGGCCCGCGCCGTCGTCGCGGAACTCGACCGAGACGTCGTTGCCTTCCTGGTGCAGGTCCACCGTGATGGTGCCCGACGCCGGCTTGCCCGCGGCCGTCCGGTCCTCGGGGGCCTCGATGCCGTGGGCCACGCAATTGCGCAGCAAGTGTTCGAAGGCGGGCGTCATGCGGTCCAGCACACCCCGGTCCATCTCGATCGATCCGCCGGAGATGTCCAGCTTGATCTGCTTGCCGGTTTCCTTCGACGCCTGGCGAACCACCGCGTACAGGCGCTCGGAAATGCCCTCGAACTCCACCATGCGCGTGCGCAGCAGGTCGCGCTGCAGCTCGCGGGCCTGGCGGCCCTGCGAGATCAGATCGTCTTCGGCGCCTTCCATGGAACGCTGCAGATTGCGCTGCACCGTGGCCACGTCGTTCACCGACTCGGCCATCATGCGCGTCAGTTCCTGCACCCGCGTGAAGCGGTCGAACTCCAGCGGATCGAAGCCCGCGGCGGAATCCTTGGACAGCGCCAGGCGCGACTGCATCTGCGACTCCGCCTGCACTTCGATGTCGCGCAGTTGCTGGCGCAGCCGGTCCAGATTGCCCGACAGGTCGTTCAGCGAGCCCTTCATCTGACCCAGGCGCACATCCAGGCGCGAGCGGGCGATCATCACCTCGCCCGCCTGGTTGACCAAACGGTCCAGCAACTGGGCACGCACACGCACCGACTGGCTTGCGACAGGCCGCACGGCGGTGAGTTGCGAGGCCGCCGGCAGGCGCACCGCGGGCAGCTTTTGCAGCACCGGTGCCTCGGGTGCATCGGCCGGGGCCGACACGGGCTGCGAGTCCTGCCGTTCGGCGGCCGGCACCGGCGCCACGGCGACGGGTTCGACCAGGCCTTGCGAACCGATCTTGCGCAGCCCATCGAAACTGGCCTGCAGACCATCGAAGCTGGCCAGCAACGGCTCGATCAGTTCCGACTTCGGATCTTCGACGTCGATCTGCTCGACGGCCGATTCCAGGCGGTGGGCCATTTCGCCCAGCCGCATGGCACCGGCGAGCCGCGAACTGCCCTTGAGGGTGTGAAGGGCACGCAGCAGTTCGCTGCGGGCGCCCAGGTTCTCGGGGCGGGCAGCCCACTGCCGCAGCGCGGCGCCCAGCACCGGCAGCAACTCGATCGCCTCTTCCTCGAAGATGGGGAACAGGTCGGGGTCGATGACGTCCAGCGCATCGATGTCGTCGTCGATATCGGAAGACAGCGACACCGCATGGGCAATGGCCGAATCCACTTCGTCGTCGTACGGGTTCGACACCACGACCGACAACGCAGGCGCCACATAGCCGCGGGCCACGGGTGCGGGCACTTCGGGCGCGGGCTCGGGTGTGGCGGCTTCCGGCTCGGGCAGCGACTCTTCAGCAAAAGCTGCGGCCTCGGCGGTTTCTTCCACCGGCACCTGAACGGTTTCGGCCGGGGCGTCCTCTGCCTGGGGTTCCTGGGGTTCTTCGTGCAGCGCCGGCTGCGGTTCGTCGGCAGGCGCGTCGCTTCCCAACGCAGCCAGGCCGCTGCCGACCTCGGTCTGCAAAATCTCGCGCAGGTCGGCCAGCACCTGCTGGTTCGGCTCTTTGAGGAAGCCGGCGGCAAACTGGTGCAGCAAACGGCGGATATCGTCGGCCGCAGCCAGGAAGACGCGGGCCTGTTCCGCCGTGCCTTCGCCGCGCAATTGCACATGTTGGAGTGCATGCTCCAGGGCGCGTGCCATTTCCGACAGCGCATGGAAGCCGACGGTGGCGGAACTGCCAGCCAGCGAATGGGCCAGTGCCACGGCCGTGTCCGGCAGCGGCTCGTGCAGCTCCAGGGCCCATTCCTGCAGGCAGGTGGCCAGGCGGCGCGACCATTCGTCGGCCTCGTTCAAATACACGTTGTACAGCGGGATGCCGATGCGCAGGGTCTCGATGACCTTCACGGCTTCGTCCTGCGCAGCCAATTCGGCATCGGCATCGGCAGGGAAATCCTCGATCCCATCCTCCATGGCCTCGACCACCTCGACCACTTCACGCACGGACGCCATTTCGGGCTCGGGCGCGGGGTCGTCCTGGGTGGCGGGGGTGTCCGGCAACGCCGGTGCAGATTCGGGCTCCAGCTCGGGCACTTCCAGCGCAGCGGACTCCGCTTCCAGTTCGGGCAATGTCTCGGCGGCAAGTTCGGCGGGCAGGTCCAGCGCCAGATCGGCCAGTTCCGCCTTCGACAGCTCGGACAGCGCCGCGGGCTCTGCAGCGTCCACCAGCACGTCGTCGAGCGATGGCAACGGCACCTCGGGCACAGGCTCTGGCGAAGGCGTGGCAGAGGCCGGAGGCAGTTCTTCTGCCAGGGCATCGGCAAAGACCGAGAAGTCGATGTCTTGCGCCATCTCGGGCGTCGCGGCCTGGGCTGGCACCGACGGTGCAGCTTCGGTGCCGGCAAGCCCTGGCATCTCCGTGTCCGCGAAGTCGAGCAGCGGTGGCTCGTCTTCCAGGATCAGATCGAATTCATGCGCCGGCACCGACGCTGGCGGAGGCGCCAGGGCCTCGACGGCAGCGGGTGCCTCGGACGCCTCTGGCGCTTCGGCAGGAAGATCGAACTCGGGCAACGGCTCCAACAGGTCTTCGGACACGGTGGGAGCCGGATCGGCCACATCTTCGGCCAGCGCACCCGCCGAGGGCACGGCCAGCGGCAGGAAGGTGCCGGTGTCCCGCATGGCGTCCGCCGACGCGCTGAACGGCCGGGGTTGCCAGGCCGACGCATCGCCAGCCGCAATGGCGTCCGCCCAGGCGCCAAATGCACGCAGGGCTTCGCCCGATAACTGCAGCAGTGCCGGTGGCATGGGCTTTTGCTCCGCCAGCCAAGCGTTGAGCACCTGTTCCATCGACCAGGCCGCTTCGCCGAAGGCATCCAGGCCCACCATGCGCGAGCTGCCTTTGAGGGTATGGAACGCGCGGCGCAGCGTGGTCTGCTCGCTCAGGTCTCCCGGCTTGGCCGTCAGGGCTTGCACCGCAGCCAGGCCGTTCGTGACCACTTCGCGGGCTTCTTCCAGGAAGATGTCGAGCAGTTCCTCTTCTCCGTCATCCGGCATCGAATCGACCGTCGCGACAGGCGCGGCGGCGGCCACGGACGGCGCGGTGCCGCCCTCCAGGGATTCGGCCGCAGCGGGCGAGGTGTCCTGCGCGAGCGCTTCAGCGGACGAAGGCAGCTCCAGCACTTGTTCCAGCGTCGGGGCGAGGTCTCCCAGGGATTCCTGCACCACCTTGGGTGCGGGCTCCACACGGGGAACGATCTCGGGCGCGACCACGGGGCCGCGCTCTTCGACCTTGGCGACCAGTTCCTCGGGCGCGTCGGTGGCACGGCCACGCGTTCGGCCCATGAGAATGCGCAACTCGCCCAGCTCTTCGTCATAGACGAACAGCTTGCGGGCCATGGTGCGCTGGTAGCTCAGCATGTCGATCAGGAAGCCCAGGGCCCCCAGGCTGCTGCCCAGCTTTTCGAACACCTGCTGGCGCTCGGACTCGGGAACCTGGCCGACCAGCAGACGCTCCACGGTGTCGCGCATGCGCAGCACCGCCAGCGAGGCCTGATCCAGGCCCAGCACCGACAGCACACCGCGCATCTGCGCCAGGCGGCCCGGCACGGGCGCCAGCGTGGACAGATCGTCCGGGCTGCGGAAATACTGGTCCATCGCCTTCTCGGCCTCGCCGAGCGTGGAGCGCAGTTCGTCCACCACGCTGCCCATCGTCTGGTGGTCGCTGACGCGGCGGTACAGCTCTTCCATCCAGGGTTCGAGGGGCGCCGAGTCACCGCCGGCAGTCACGTTGTCCAGGCGCTCCGCCAGCCGTGCTGCGCGGTCCGTCATGTATTCGTGCGCGGAATCCAGTTCTTCGAACGTGGCCTGCAGATACAGCACGGCCGTGGCCACTTCCATGGCCAGCGCCGGCGATGGGGGCTCCCCGGAGCGGGTCGTCACCTCCACCGCGCGGGTCAACGCCTTGGCGAGGCTGTCGCTGCCCGGGTGGAGCTTGGCCAGCGAATCGCACACCAGGCTGAACTGGTCGGTGGCAGGCTTGAGCTTGTTGCGGTCGCCCCCCGCAAGGGCCGACCAGGTCTCGGTGGCGGCGGCCATGCGCTTGCGCGCCTGGGCCAGCAGTGCGGGATCGAACAGCCCGAACCGCGGGGTTTCGTAATCCACGGCCTTGAACCGGTCCAGGCCGAACGCCTGGCGAACGGCCTGCAGGGCCGATCCATCGGCCGCGGGCTCGTCGGCCGCCAATGGCCGCGCCTGGGAGCAGAAAAAGAGCAGGTCCTGCACCAGCCGGTCGGCGATGGTCGGGTCGCCCTTGGCCAGGGTGGCGTACTGCATGAGCACGCGGGAGGCCACGCGCTTCACATACAAGTCGGGGTTGAGGCGGCCCTTGGACAGCGCCTCGAAGAAGCCGGCGCAGATCTTCCAGAACGCGCGCGACTGGCGGTCCGACTGCGAGGCCACGAAGGCCAGGCAGATGTCCCGCAGATCGCTTGCAGCAGCCAAATCGCCCGTCTTGACGATGCGCAGCACTGCCGAGTCGAGCCGTGCACGGGCTTCGGGGCCGTAGCTGAGCGGCGGCACGGACACGGCGAAGTCAGGTTCGCGAAAGCGGCGCTCCACCGGCCACAGATCGGCGGGGTGCACACGCTCGGCGCCCGCCAGCGCCTGAGCGTCGCGGTATTGCGGGAACAGCGCGACCGGGGAGACGGATTTGCCCGCCAGCACGCTCTCCAGGTATTCGATCAGCGCGAAGCTCGCGCGCTCGATCACGCCCGCGGCTTCGTCGCTGCACAGCTCGGGGCGGTGCACGAACTTCTGCACGGCCGATTCCATGGCGCGCAGCACGAGCGCGGGCGGGCCCATGCCCACCATCTCCAGCGCCCCGCTGGCCTGGTGCAACTGCTGCCGCGCGATGCGCAGCGTGCCGGCGTCGAGCGCCGCCAGATCGGATTCACGCGCCAGCTCGGCGTCGCGCACGAAGCGGCGCATGGCCTTGACGGCACCGTCGAGGGACTTGCGCAACTCATCGAGCACCCAGGCAAGAGGACCCAGGTCCTGCTCACCCTGGGTCCAGTCTGCGGCGGGTGCGTTTGCGGCGTCAGTAGATGACATGAATTCGTCCCCGGCTCCGCGAGCCAGTTCGTTGATGGGTCCGCGCGTCAGGCGATCTTGAAACGGGCAACCGACTGGCGCAGCTCTTCAGCCATGTGCGACAGCTCGCGCACCTGCTGGGCCGTCGTGCGGGTGCCTTCACCGGTCTGCTCGGTCACCGCGAAAATGTGCTGGATGTTGTCGGCCACTTCGTTGGCCAGTTCGGCTTCGCGGGACGTGGAGGACGAAATCTGCTCGATCAGGTCCGCCAGGCGGCGCGACACGCGGTCGATCTCGGTCAGGGCCGTGCCGGCGCTGTCGGACAGCCGGGCCCCTTCCACCACACCCTGCGTGGAACGCTCCATGGCGGCCACGGCATCCTGGGTGTCGGTCTGAATGGCCTTCACCAGCGCCGAGATCTGGCGCGTGGCATCGGCGGAGCGCTCGGCCAGCCGCTGCACTTCTTCCGCCACCACCGAGAAGCCGCGACCGGCTTCGCCGGCCGATGCGGCCTGGATGGCGGCGTTCAGCGCCAGCACGTTCGTCTGCTCGGTAATGTCGGAAATCAGTTCGGTGATTTCACCGATCTCCTGCGACGATTCACCCAGGCGCTTGATGCGCTTGGAGGTGTCCTGGATCTGGTCGCGGATGGAGTTCATGCCGCCGATGGCGTTCTGCACGGCTTGCAGGCCGGAGTCGGCCGCCTGCAGCGACTGGCGCGCCACCGAGGCCGATTCCTGCGCCTGCGTGGACACTTCGTTGATTCGGCTCGCCATGTCGAGCACCGAGCGGCCGGTTTCGCGAATTTCGCGCAGCTGCTCGGTGGAGGCGGCCAGCAGTTCGGTCGAGGTGCTGTCCACCTGGGACGTCGTCTGTGCCACACGGGTGGCCGTGTTCTGCACGCTGCCCACCAGCTGGCGCAACTCTTCCACCGTGTAGTTCACCGAGTCGGCAATGGCGCCCGTGATGTCTTCCGTCACGGTGGCTTCCTGGGTCAGATCGCCTTCAGCGACCGACTGCAGTTCGTTCATCAAACGCAAAATGGCGGCCTGGTTGGCGTCGTTCACGCGCTTGGCTTCCTGCTCCTGGCGGCGGGCGTCCTTTTGCTGCGATTCGGCAGAAGCCTGGCGCGAGCGGCTGTCCATCAGCTGGACGCGCGAGATGCCGATACCGCACAGCAGCACGAACAGGCCGGCGATGGCCAGCGCAGCGAACTGCCCGGCACCCAGGCCCGTCTGGGACGACAGCTTGGTCTGCAGGCCTTCCAGTTGGCGGCGCAGCGGTTCGCTGTCGGCAATGATGGCGGACTGTGCTTCGCGGGCGGACACCAGGCCCTGCAGGTTGCCCAGAATGGCGCTGGCTTGCGAGCGGGTCTGCTCGTACAGCTTGATCAGGCTTTCCAGTTGCTCGCGGGTCTGCGCGTCCCGGGTGGCGGCCAGGCGCAGGTCGGCGCTGCCGTCCAGCATGCCCTGGGCGATTTCCTTGAACGAGTTCAAGTCCTTGCCCAGCAGGAACACGGCCTCGGGGCTCACGCCTTCGGTGGTCTGGAATTCGTTGGCGGACTTGCCGATGCGCTGGGTCAGCATCACCAGCTGGCCGGCGGCGGAGATTTCAGCGGCGGGCGCGTTCTGCTGCAGCTTGAGCGAGGAGATCGTTTCGGCGATTTCCAGCAGGTCGGAGGACTGGCGGTTGATGGTGCGAAGCGCGTCGCCCACCTGCGTCAGGATCTTTTGCTGGCCCATCACCACGCTGGCGTTGCGCTCGGCGCGCTCCATGAGCGGCGTCACGGCTTCCAGGTCGGGCTTGAACTGCTCGCCCAGGGCCTGCACGTTGCGCTCGTTGTCGCCGCTGTTCAGTGCGCGCACGTCGCGTGCCAGCGAGCCCGAGCTTTCCATCACGTCCGGGAAGGCCTGGGGGCTGCCCACCAGTGCCTGCGAAACCGACTTGGCCAGGCGCTGCGACTGCATCAGCGACTGGCCGGTGGCGGCCAGCTGCTGCGCGGAACGGTCGGCCTGCTGCAGCACCCACCCGGCGATCACCGCCAGGACGATCACGCCGATGGCCAAGAGCATCAGCAGGCGGCGCTGGTGGCTGGCGGCGGTGGCGCGGCCCAGCAAGGGCAGCGAGATCAGGTCTTCGTCGGCCACTTCGCCTTCGGAGAACTGCGAGATCGCGGACGGATCGCCCTGCACGCTGTTCATGGCGTCGGCCTGGTAGGAGTCACGCAGCGAGGATGCGTCGGACGTCAACGGATCCAGCCCGGCATCCGCCCCCGAAAGCCCCGGGTTGGCATCCGGCTCGGCGGGCTTGCGGTTGAACATTTTTGCAAATGGGTTGACGACGGACATGGTGCGGCCTTACAGAAAAACTCAAGCACTGATGCTGAGGAAAGCGGGGTGTTGGGACAGGGCTTGCAAGTTGAGCTCCTGCCATTGGACTCCCTGGGAGTCCAGATACGTGGTGCCGTAGAACGGCGGCGCGTCGTCGCCAGGGGGCTCGGAGGAAACGAAGGCTTCCGTGCCGCGCAGGCCGGCCAGGCGATCGACCAGCAGCGCGGCGTTCACATCGAGCACCGCATTGAAGGCCAGCAGGCTGGCATCGGCCAGCGTCTGCTCGGTGCGGGTGGAGGGCAGGCCCAGCAGGCCCGCCAGATCGACCACGCCAATCAGGGAGCCGCGCAGATTGGCCACCCCGAGGAACCAGGCATGGGTATAGGGCACGGCCTGCACGCCGCCCCAAGGGAAGATCTCTCCCGACTGGCCCAGCGGCAGCAGGAAACGGCGCCCCGCCGACTCGACGGCCAGCCAGGACGAAACAGACACACCCTCGCCCCGCGCCGCCTGCAGGCGGGCTGCAAGGCGGGTCTGGAGCTCTCTCAGCGCTTCACGGTTGGCCATGGACGGTCGGCCGCTTTTAGTTCAGTGCGTCGATCTTGGCTTGCAGCTCGGCGGGGTCCACCGGCTTGGTGATGTAGCCGCGAGCGCCCTGGCGCATGCCCCACACCCGGTCGGTTTCCTGGTTCTTGCTGGTGCACATGATGATCGGCACATCCGCGAACTGGGGATCGCGGGTGATGGCGCGCGTGAGCTGAAAGCCGTTCTGGCCCGGCATCACGACGTCCATGAGGATCAGGTCGGGCTTTTCTTCCGCAAGGCGGCGAAAGGCTTCTTCGGCGTTCTCCGCGGTGCGGACCTGCATGCCCTTCTTTTGCAGCAAGTCGGTCAGAAACATCAACTCGGTCTTCGAGTCGTCAACGACCAGTACTTTCTGGATAGGCATTACATCGCTCCTTGTTGGGCATTACCGAACTGCTGAACTGCTTTCAGCAACTGGTCTTTGGTAAATGGTTTGGTGAGATATTCCTGGCACCCCACCATGCGTCCACGCGCCTTGTCGAAAACGCCGTCCTTGGAGGACAGCATCACGACGGGCGTGTCGGCGAAGCGCGCGTTGCGCTTGATGATGGCGCAGGTCTGATAGCCGTCCAGCTTGGGCATCAGGATGTCGCAGAAGATCAACTGGGGCTGGTAGTCGTTGACCTTGGCCAAGGCATCGAAGCCATCATCGGCGAGCAGCACTTCGTGGCCGCCCTGCTTGAGGAAGATTTCTGCGCTGCGGCGGATGGTGTTGCTGTCATCCACGACGAGCACCTTGAAGGATGCGCCTGTTGTAGTCAATTTCGTCACCGCTCCTGAAGGGGAAAGAACAACGCTGGCAGGAGCCGCGCCTCAGATCTGGACCATTTCGAAGTCTTCCTTGCGAGCGCCACACTCCGGACAGGTCCAATTCATGGGCACTTGATCCCACGGCGTATCGGGCGCTATTCCGTGCTCAGGAGAACCCGTTGCCTCGTCATATATCCAACCGCAAATCAAGCACATCCAGGTTTTAGGGTCCGTCACAGCTTAAATGGCCTTCACATAGAATGCAACGATTGTATCCAAGCATCTCAACGGGAAGGCAGTTTCCGTGCCAACCGTTACGCTGGTGCGGCGCCATGACCACAGATTCCCCCCTCCCCCCAGAACCTTCCCTGCCCGATGAAGACGCCGAAGACGGCGCCACCCCCGCCTGCGTGATGGTGTTCAACGCCAACGACCCGAGCGGGGCTGGCGGCCTGACGGCCGACATCGCCACCATCGCCTCCGTGGGCGGCCACCCGATCGCGGTGGCCACCGGCGCCTACATCCGCGACACGGCCGAGATCTTCGACCACTACGCCTTCGACGACGAAGCCGTGGCGGAACAGGCCCGCACCGTCCTGGAAGACCTCACGGTGCAGGCCATCAAGGTGGGCTTCGCGGGCAGCCCCGAGAACCTGAGCGCCATCGCCTCCATCGCGTCCGACTACGACGAGGTGCCCGTGATCGCCTACATGCCCAACCTGTCCTGGTGGCGGGACGACCTCATCGACCAGTACCTGGACGCCTTTCAGGAACTGCTGCTGCCCCAGGTCTCCCTGTTGGTTGGAAACCACAGCACCTTATGGCGCTGGCTGCTGCCGGACTGGAGCAGCGAAAAGAAGCCCTCTGCGCGCGATCTGGCCATGGCCGCCTCCGAACTGGGCGTGCCCTATGTATTGGTGACCGGCATTCCCGCGCCCGAGCAGTTCGTGGAGAACGTGCTCGCCTCGCCGCAGACGGTGCTGGGCAGCGGCAAGTTCGAATTGTTCGAAGCCACCTTCGCCGGGGCCGGCGACACGCTCTCGGCCGCCCTGACGGCGCTGGTGGCCAGCGGCAACGACCTGGGCGAAGCCACCAGCGAGGCGCTCGCCTACCTGGACCGCTGCCTGGACGCCGGCTTTCGCCCGGGCATGGGCCACATCATTCCCGACCGCATGTTCTGGGCGCAGCCCGACGACGACGAGGATGACGAAGACGGCGAGCCCACTCCCGACCCCACCGCCATCGAAGGCTTCGTGATGCCACCCCATGACACCCAGCACTGATCTCAACCTTTCCCTGTTCGAACGCGCCAAGGCGCTCATCCCCGGTGGCGTCAACTCGCCCGTGCGGGCCTTCAAGGCCGTGGGCGGTACGCCGCGCTTCGTGCAGCGCGCGCAAGGCGCGTACTTCTGGGACGCCAACGGGCAGCGCTTCATCGACTACATCGGCTCGTGGGGGCCGATGATCCTCGGCCACGGCCACCCGGCCGTGCTCGAGGCGGTGCAGAAGGCGGCGCTCGACGGCTTCAGCTTCGGCGCCCCGACCGAGCGCGAGGTCGAACTGGCCGAGGCCATCATCGCGCACGTGCCGTCGATGGAGATGATCCGCCTGGTCAGCTCGGGCACCGAGGCCGGCATGAGCGCCATTCGCCTGGCGCGCGGCGCCACGGGCCGCAGCAAGATCATCAAGTTCAACGGCTGCTACCACGGCCATGCCGATGCCCTGCTGGTGAAGGCCGGCTCGGGCCTGGCCACCTTCGGCCACGCCACGAGCGCGGGCGTTCCGCCCGAGGTGGTGCAGCACACCCTGGTGCTTGAATACAACGACATCGCGCAGCTGGAAGAAGCCTTCGCGCTGCACGGCCGGGAACTGGCCTGCCTGATGATCGAGCCGATCGCCGGCAACATGAACTTCGTGCGCGCCAGCGTGCCGTTCATGCAGCGCTGCCGCGAACTGTGCACGCAGTACGGCGCGCTGCTGGTGTTCGACGAGGTGATGACCGGCTTTCGCGTGGCACTCGGCAGCGCCCAGAGCCTGTATGCGCGGAGCATCCCCGGCTTCCAGCCCGACCTCACGGTGCTGGGCAAGGTGATCGGCGGCGGCATGCCGCTGGCGGCGTTCGGCGGGCCGCGCGCGATCATGGAACAACTGGCGCCGCTCGGGCCCGTGTACCAGGCCGGCACGCTGTCGGGCAACCCGGTGGCCACGGCCTGTGGCCTGGCCACGCTGCGCGAGATCGGCCGGCCGGGTTTCTACGACGCACTGGGCGCACGCACCCGCTCGCTGGTCGATGGCCTGGCGCAAGCCGCGCAGGCGGAGGGCGTGCCGTTCAGCGCCGACTGCGAAGGCGGCATGTTCGGCTTCTTCCTGCTGCCCGAGCTGCCCCAGAACTATCCCACGGTGATGGCGACGGACGGCGCGCGCTTCAACACGCTGTTCCACGGCTTGCTGGACCGCGGCGTGTACATCGCACCGGCGCTGTATGAAGCCGGCTTCGTGAGCAGCGCGCACACGGCGCAGGACATCGACGAGACGGTGGCGATCGCCCGCGACGTGTTCCGCACGCTCGCCGCCCGGTAGCGTTCGCAGGCGGCGCTTCGGGTGGCCGGGCGCCGCTTCGCGCGGCCACTCCGCAGGCTGGGCGCGCGGCGCACAGTGTTCGCGAAGCCACGCATGTTGCGTGGCATTTTGACCGGCGGCCCGTTCCGCCGAGATCGCGAGCACGCATGAGCCCCATCGACCTTCTTTCTTCCTTCAGTGCCTGGAACACCCAACGCAAGTCCCAGGTCCACTCCGGAAACTCGCCCTCCTCCACATCGGGCGCCGACAGCCAGTCGCTGCAAAAAGCCATCGAGTCGCTGCTGCAGGGTTTTCTGGAAAAGCTGATCAAGGAACTGTCCGCCCTGCAGGGCGCCGGCAAGTCCGACGACTCCAGCAGCGGATCGCCCTCTCCTGCCCCATCTCCGTCTGCGTCGCCGTCGGCCCCCCCGTCGCCCGCGCCTGCGCCTTCCTCGGGCCCTTCGCCGGCACCGTCTCCCACCAGCACAGCCACACCGGCACCGAGCGCACCGGCGCCGGCACCCGCCCCGGCTCTTGCGCCGCCGGCAGCACCGCCCGCACCCGCGCCGGACCCGGCCACGGCAGGGAACAAGACCCCGCCTTCGCCGGCACCCGCACCGACGGAAACGGGCACGGGCAAGGCCCCGGCGTCCGCCCCCACCTCGGCACCGGCCCCGGCGCCCGCGACGGATTCACCCTCGGGCGGCACCGTCACCAAGCCCCCAGCGAACATGAAGGTCACCGAGCCCACGGGCGTGGAAGAGGTGAACAAGCCCATCATCGTGAAGGCGGGCACGACCTACGACGGGCAAGGCAAGCTGTTCAACGCCGGCGCCGGGCTGAACGGCGGCGGCACCGCCGAAACGCAATTGCCGATGTTCATCCTCGAGCCGGGCGCATCGATCAAGAATTTGCAGTTCAAGGGCGGGGACGGCATCCATCTGCTGGGCGATGCCAAGCTGGACAACGTGCACGGCCTGCAGACCGGCGATGACTTCGTCACCGTGGATGGCGCGGAGAACAAGGCCGTCGATGCCCAGCGCGCCGGCATCTCGGCGAAGGACCTGCCGAGCGGCCCCGCGAAGGTGGAGATCACCAACTCGTCGTTCCAGAACAGCCACGACAAGGCGATCCAGATCAACGGCGATGTGGACCTGAAGCTCAAGGGCATCTACGCCGACAACATCGGCCAGCTGGCGGTCACCCGCGGCGGCTACCCGATCACGGCGAACGTGGACATCTCCGATTCGACGCTGCAGAACCTCAAGGCCTTCACCTTCCGCTTCGACTCCAAGCACTCCACCGTGAACATCTCGAACACCGATGTGGACGGCGGCAAGACGCCGGTGAACGTGATGGCGGGCGACCCCAGCAAGGTGCACGGCGCCGGCAGCGTGCGCCAATCCGTCCAGACCGTCGGGTGACCTGACGCGCCACAACGGCGAAGGCCCTGCCAGCGCAGGAAGGCAGGGTCTGCCTTTCCCGCGCTGGCAGGGCCTTCGCGCATCGGGAGGTTCCTGCCGCCCGGCTCAGTGGCGGAAGTGGCGCACGCCGCTGAACACCATGGCCACGCCGCGCTCGTCGGCGGCGGCGATCACTTCCTGGTCGCGCATGCTGCCACCAGGCTGGATGACGCAGGTCGCGCCCGCGTCCACCACCACGTCCAGGCCGTCGCGGAAGGGGAAGAACGCGTCGCTCGCCACCACCGTGCCGGCCAGCGAGAGGTTGGCGTGCTGCGCCTTGATGCTGGCGATGCGGGCCGAGTCCAGGCGGCTCATCTGGCCGGCGCCCACGCCCATCGTCATGCCGCCCTTGCAGAACACGATGGCATTGCTCTTGACGTACTTGGCGACCTTCCAGGCGAACAGCAGGTCTTCCATCTCTTCCAGCGTGGGCTGCTTCTGGGTGACGACCTTGATGTCGATCATCGACAGCTCATGGTTGTCGGCCGACTGCAGCAGCATGCCCGAGCCGATGCGCTTGGCATCCACCGCGTTGCGGCCGCGGTGCCAGGGGGTGTTGCCACCCAGGGCGTATTCCGCCGCGTCCAGGGCCGGTGGCAGCGCGATCTTGAGCAGGCGCACGTTGGCCTTGGCCTTGAAGACCTCCAGCGCCTCGGCGGTGAAGTCGGGCGCCATCAGCACCTCGACGAACTGCTTGGCGATCTGCTGCGCCGCAGCCCCATCCACCAGGCGGTTGAAGGCGATGATGCCGCCGAACGCGCTGGTGGGATCGGTCTGGAACGCCTTGCCGTAGGCGCTCAGGGCATCGAGCCCCACGGCCACGCCGCAGGGGTTGGCGTGCTTGACGATCACGCAGGCCGGCACGTCGAAGCTCTTGACGCATTCCCAGGCGGCGTCGGCGTCGGCGATGTTGTTGTACGACAGCTCCTTGCCCTGCAGCTGCACGCCGGTGACGATGGAGCCGGGCGCGGGGTACAGGTCGCGGTACAGCGCGGCCTGCTGGTGGCCGTTCTCGCCGTAGCGCAGGTCCTGCACCTTGGTGAAGATGCCGTTGCTCTGGCCGGGGAAGGCCGTGCGCGCGGGCACGTAGTCCTCGGCCAGCTTCTCGGCCTCGAACGTGACGGACGAGAGGTAGCCGCTGATGGCCGCGTCGTACTGCGCGATGCGGTTGAACGCGGCGACCGACAGGCCGAAGCGCAGCGCATCCGACAGCTTGCCCGACGCCTTCAGCTCGCCCAGCACGCTCTCGTACTGCGCGGCGTCGGTCACCACGCCCACGTCCTTCCAGTTCTTGGCGGCGCTGCGCACCATGGCGGGCCCGCCGATGTCGATGTTCTCGATCGCGTCGGCCAGCGTGCAGCCGGCCTTGGCCACCGTGGCCTCGAAGGGGTAGAGGTTGACCACCAGCAGGTCGATGGTGTCGATGCCGTGCGCGGCCAGCGCGGCCATGTGCTCGGGCAGTTCGCGGCGCGCCAGCAAGCCGCCGTGCACCTTGGGGTGCAGCGTCTTGACGCGGCCGTCCAGCATTTCGGGGAACTGCGTGACCTCGGCCACTTCGGTCACGGGCAGGCCGGCCTTGGCCAGCAGCTGGGCGGTGCCGCCGGTGGACAGCAGCCGGATGCCCAGCGCGTGCAGGGCCTGGGCGAATTCAACGATGCCGGTCTTGTCGGAGACGGAGAGAAGTGCGTTCATGGCAGAGGGTGGGTTTGATTGAAATCGGGCTTCAGCGCAATATCCACTATGGCATATCGCTATTAAATTTATAGCAACCGCATTACAGCAGCTTGTGCTCCACCAGCTTCTTGCGCAAGGTGTTGCGGTTCAGTCCCAGCCATTCGGCGGCGCGGGACTGGTTGTTGTCGGCGTGGCTCATGACCACTTCCAGCAGGGGCTTTTCGACCACGCGCACGAGCATGTCGTACATGCCGTCCGGCGTCTCGCCGCCTAAGTCGCGAAAGTAGCCCTGCAGGCTCTCCCGCACGCACTCTTCGATGTGTTTCTTGCTCATGCCGCCAGGTCTTCCTGTTTTTCGCTGGGGTCTGCGTCCTCGGTGTGCGCGGGGGGCAGCCGGTCCATCCGTTGCCCGATCGCATCCAGATAGCGGGCCACCGCGTGCCACTGCTCGGAGCAGTCCTCGATGGTGTTGATGTGTTGCCTGAACGCCTCGCCGCCGGGCAGGGCCCGCACGTACCAGGCGATGTGCTTGCGCGCGCTGCGCATGCCGGTGAACTCGCCGTAGAGGCGATAGTGGTCCTGCAGGTGGTCCAGCAGCAGGCGCCGCACCTCGGCCACCAGCGGCGGCGCCAGGTGCTCGCCCGTGGCAAGGTAGTGCGCGATCTCGCGGAAGATCCACGGCCGGCCCTGCGCCGCGCGCCCGATCATGATCGCGTCGGCGCCCGTGGCGGCCAGCACCTCGCGCGCCTTCTCGGGCGAGGTGATGTCGCCGTTGGCCACCACCGGCACGCGCACCGCGGCCTTCACGGCGGCGATGGTGTCGTACTCGGCCTGGCCACGATAGCCCTGCTCGCGCGTGCGGCCGTGCACGGTGAGCATCTGGATGCCCACGCCCTCGAACGCCCGGGCCAGGGCCACGGCGTTCTTGTGCTCCTGGCTCCAGCCGGTGCGCATCTTGAGCGTGACGGGCACGTTGCGCGGGGCGCAGGCCTGGACCACCGCCTCGGCGATTTCCAGGGCCAGGGCCTCGTTCTGCATCAGGGCGGAGCCCGCCCATTTGTTGCAGACCTTCTTGGCCGGGCAGCCCATGTTGATGTCGATGATCTGGGCGCCCCGGTCCACGTTGTAGAGCGCGGCCTCGGCCATCATCTCGGCGTCGGTGCCGGCGATCTGCACGGCGATGGGGCCGGGCTCGCCCTCGTGGTTGGCCCGGCGCGAGGTCTTGAGGCTGTCCCACAGGTCCTTGCGCGAGGTGACCATCTCGCTCACCGCGTAGCCTGCCCCCAGCGCCTTGCACAGTTGGCGGAACGGCCGGTCCGTGACGCCCGCCATCGGGGCGACGAACAGGCGGTTCGCCAAAGGAATGTGGCCGATGTGCATGGGAGGGGGGAGGCAGCGCGTGCTGAAAAAGGAGGCAGGATTGTAACTGCTCAAAATTTCAGCAAATGAAAAGTTGCGTCCGGCGCCGCCACCGCCCCCCATCGGCGGCCTGCCGCGCCGTTCTCAGCGCGCCCCGCGGCGCTCGCGGGCCATGTGCTGCAGGTAGCTCACCAGATCGTCCAGATCGCTGTCGCTGAGCCGGTCCGGCGAGAAGCCGGGCATCGACTGCCCGGGCCACTGGCGCACGCTGGCCGGGTTGCGCACCAGCTGGCGCAGCGCCTGCGGCTGGAAGTACTCCACGGGACTCATCGGCAGGTTCAGGTCGGGCCCCAGGCGCGCCTCGCCGCCGCCGTTCATGGTGTGGCAGACGAAGCACTGCGCCACGAAGATCGCCTGGCCGCGCCGGCGCGCATCGCCCGCGGGCACCTCGGGTGCGACGCCGATCCGGGGCCAGCGCTTTTCCGGCGCCTCGCGCACGTGCAGCCGGGCCACCGCGTAGGGCCACTGCTCGCTGAGCACGCCGTCGGCCACCGGCCAGACGATGTAGAACGGCCCGGAGCCCGACGCCTTGCCCGGCAGCGCGGGCCAGGGCGCACCGGCCGGCTCGACCGCCAGCCAGGCCTGGCCCCGCCCCGGGCGCAGCACCAGCGCGCCGGGCAACTGGGCGACGAAGCCATCGAGCGCGACCGCCTCCAGCACGTCGCCCGCGCCCAGGCCCAGGCCGTTCAGCACGGCGGACAGGGGCACGGCGCGGTAGCGCATGGGCCGGTGGTAGGCCACGTCCGCCGGCACGTCGATGTCGCGCGCCTCGGGGTGGCGCAGCAGCGTTTCGGTATCGACCTGCCGGGCACCGGCCGGACCTTCCAGGTGCAGGACCGCAGCCTGCGCCGCGCCGGCCAGCCAACAGGCCAGGCCCAGCGCGCACACGGCCAGGGCACGGCGCGCGGCCGGGACGGAAACATCGATCCATCGCATGGGGGGAACCTCCTCTTGTATGGGTGTGCAACGCGTGCCCGCCGCCCGGGCGCGCCGCAGCGGGATCGTATCGGAGCCCAAGCGCCTGTCCGACAAAGGCGGCGGGCGGGCGTCCCCTAAACTGCGCCCCAGTTATGGAAATCTGGATGAACCACCTCATGGACCTGCTGGCGCTGCCCCAGTACGGCCTCAGCACCGTGTTTTTGGTGTCGTTCATCTCCGCCACCTTGCTGCCGCTGGGCTCCGAGCCCGCGGTGTTCGGCCTCATCAAGCTCAACCCCGAACTCTTCTGGCCCGCCGTGCTGGTGGCCACCGCCGGCAACACCCTGGGCGGCGCGTTGAGCTGGTGGATGGGCTACGGGGCGCACAAGGCCGTGGACCGCGCCCGTGGCGAGCACTCCAACCCCCGGGCGCTGGCCTGGCTGCAGCGCTTCGGCGCCAAAGCGTGCCTATTGAGCTGGCTGCCCATCGTGGGCGACCCGCTGTGCGCGGTGGCCGGCTGGCTCAAGCTGCCCTTCTGGCAGTGCGTGGCCTACATGGCGGTGGGAAAGTTCGGGCGCTACCTGACCATGACGGCGGGCCTGCTGTACCTCTGGCCCGAGGCAGGGGGCTGAATTCCTGTTGCTACCAATTCAATAGCAATATGCCCTAGTGGAATATGCGCTGATGGCCTTTTTCACTCCAATCCTCACGAACCCCCCTGCGCTGCGGCCGGCGCGGGCCCTGAAAGTCCCCTAACCCGGCCTGACCGGCCCCGGCTCGAAGTGGAGGATGGCCGAGGTACCCACGGAGACCGACGACTCCAGCACCAGCCGCCAGCCGAACCGCTCGCAGATGCGCTGGGTGAGGAACAGGCCCATGCCCGCGCCCCCGGCGCCCCCGGCGCGCTTGCCCGATTGCTTCAACGACTCGGTGAATCGGTGGGCGGACTGCGCCGTGTCGAAGCCGCACCCGGTGTCGCGGATGCACAGCGTGGCGCCGGTGATCGACACATGGATCTCGCCCTCGTGCGTGTGCTCGGCGGCGTTGCGCAACAGGTTGCCCGCCGCGATGCGCACCATGGATTCGGGCGCCATCAACGTGGTGGGCTCCAGCGCATCGAGCACGTAGCGCACGGGCTTTCCGGACAGCAGATAGGCGTGGTCGCGCACCAGGTCGGGAACCAGCGCGTGCAGCACCGTGACCTGCCGGCGCTCTTCGGGACCGGGCTCGCGCGACAGGTAAAGCAGCGCCTCCATGATCTGGGTCAGGTTCTCCACCGCCTCGTCGATGCGGTGCAGGGGCCGCTGGGCGCGCTCGGGCAAGGCCTGCTGGTGCAGCACGTCGGCCGCGCCGGAGATGATGGCCAGCGGCGTGCGGAATTCATGGCTGGCCTGGTCGAGCAGGCTGCGCTCGCGCTCCACCGCCAGCTCCACCCGTTCGAGGTGCGCGTTGGCCTCTTGCGCAATCACGTTGAGCTCGCTCTTGCGGTAGCGCACGGGCAGGCGCTGCGAGGGTTTCAGCGGATCGAGCTCGCGCATCCGCCGCGCCAGGTCCTGCACGGGCCGGGTCAGGCTCAGTTGAAGCCACCAGATCACCGCACCGATCATCAAGAGGTTGAACAGCATGAACAGCACGCTCAGCTGGACGCTGCGGTTCTGCTCGTCCTCCAGTTCGGTCAGATCGATGGACATGATCAGCCGGCCCTGCGGCACGGCCGTGACCATGACCGTGTAGCTGCGGGAGCGGTCCGCCGCATCGCCTGCGCTGGCGAATGGTGCCTTGCGGGGCGTGAGAATCGAAACGGCGACGGCGAACGTCGAAGGATCGGCGATCTGTTCGATCTGGCCTTCGGTGTAGTACCCCGGGGCCAGCGCGGCGAAGAACGCCGGCATGCCGGGCGCAGCCGTGGCGCCGCTTGGCAGCAGCCAGCCCTTGACCGTGCCCTGGGTCGGCAGCGTGTCGCTCAGATCGGGCCGGGACGACTGCAGGACGCTGCGCGTGCCCGACTCCAGCAGGTGGTGCCAGATGGGATGCTCGACCAGGCCCTGGCTCAGCTTGCCTTGCACCAGCAGCGCCAGGGCGAGCATGGCGCCGAACATCAGCAAGGTGGCGTTGATCAGCCACTGCAGGCTCTGCACGCGCCATGGCCACTTCACGCCGAAGCCCCGCCCAGCCGGTAGCCGGCCCCGGTGACGGTATGCAGCAGCCGGGCTTCGCCGGGCTGGTCGATCTCGCGCCGCAGCAGGTGCATCCTGGAGCGCAGCAGGTCTGCGTCGGGAACGTCCTGGCCCCAGATCAGGCGCTCCAGCCGGTCGCGGCGCACGGTGCCTGGCGATTCGCGCATCAGCAGCTCCAGGATGTTTCGGGACGTGCCCGACAGCGCGACGGAGCGCGTGCCCCGCGTCACTTGCAGCGTATCCAGGTGGTAGGCCAGATCGCCCACCCGCAAGGTGCGCCCGGCCGCCGCCCGGGCCTGGGCACGGCTGACCATCACCCGCAGGCGGATCTCCAGTTCGGGCAGGGCCACCGGCTTGACCAGATAGTCGTCCGCCCCGTTCTCGAAGCCCAGCAGCTTGCCTTCCAGCTGGTCCTTGGCGGTGAGCATGATGATGGGGGTCACGCAGGCATGCTCCTGCCGCAGCTTGCACAGAACGCTCATGCCGTCCATCCGGGGCAGCATCCAATCCAGGACGATCGCGTCGTACCGGTTGCGGATGGCCAGATCCAGGCCCGAGTTGCCATCGGGCGCCGCATCCGGCACGTGCCCGCAGGCCTCCAGGTAGTCGAAGATGTTCGCGGCCAGCGCGCGGTTGTCCTCGATGATGAGGACTTGCAGAGGGACGGGATGGGCGAGGCTGGCGTTCACTGGACAGGCAGTTTCACAGCAAGGGGATGAAAGGCCGCGGCGGGCGGTCACGCCGGCAGCAGCCACTGCACCGACGCCAGGGCGCCGGCGGCGATGCCGAAGACCGCACCCAGCAAAGCCAGGTTGATGCCCCACTTGAGGGCATTGTAGAGAGGGCGATTGCGCTCGCGCAGCTGCTTTCCCCGGGCGCGCACGGGGGCGAGCGCGGCGAACAAGGCACTGGCGACGCCGCGCCGGTCGCGGGCATCGTTGGGCGTCTGGACCGCGCGGGCCAGCAGCGAATACGCCGCATTGAAAACGCGCCCGGGCAGCGCCATCGGCCTGCGCACGTCGCACATCAGGATGAGCCGCGGCGCGTCGGTGTCGTTGGTCACGAAGTGCAGGTAGGTCTCGTCGAACACGAAGGCCTCGCCATCGCGCCAGGCCCGCTCGACGCCATCGACGTTGATGAAGCACTGCGCCGCATTGGGCGTTGCGAGCCCCAGGTGGTATCGCAGCGAGCAGCCCAGCGGATCGGCGTGGGGCGTGAGCCCCGAGCGCGGGGGCAGCACGGCGAACATGGCCGCCCGGATGTCGGGAAACCGCGAGAGGATCTCCAGGGTTCGGGGGCAGCTGGCGATCGCCGATGGGTAGGTGTAGCCATACCAGTGCAGGTAATAGCGGCTCCAGCCGTATTTGTAGAAGGTGCGAAAGCCCACATCGAACGACGCGGGCGAGCCCTGGCGCCGCGCCTCGTCGAACCCCCCGTGCGCCTGCATGGCCAGGGCTTCATCGCGCAGGGTTTCCCAGTGCTGCGCCAGCTGCGCAAGCTGGGCGTAGCGATCGACCGGCACGAACGGACCACGGGCCCAGCGCCGGGTGAAGAGATACAGCACGGCGTTGGGCAGCGCGAACACCGGCCAGCTCTTGCGCCAATACTGCTGCACGCTGGCGTACCGCGCCCGGCCCCGCAACCGGTACACATACGCCATGGCCACCAGCCAGCCCCCGGCAAGGCCCGCCAGCACGGTGGCGATCACAGCGCCGCTCCGGTTGCGCCATCGGTGCTATCGGTGCTGGCCGCCGCCCTGGCCAGCGGGCTCGGCGCCTGCTCGCCACGGCCCGCCGCGCGCGGGCTGCCGTGGCGGTACACGGACATATAGGCCTTTGCCAGCAGCCAGCTCCCGGCCGGGGAGGCCGGCCTGATCGCATTCGCGGCGCAGCCCACGGCCGCGCCCTTCCCCACGGACGGCACCGATGCCTGTCGTTCCGGCCCGCCGCGCATCAGAAGCTCCTGGACAGGCCGAACATCACCGACCCTTCGCCGTTCGTGTCGGCCTTCAGGAGCGGGCTGTTCGTGATCTTCTTGGGCAGCACCTTGTATTGCAGCGCCGTCATGAACTGCCAGTGCTGGCCGATCGGGTGCACGTAGGTCAGGCCCAGCTTGGGGATCGTCGCCGCACCGGGCTTGTAATCGACCACGCCCCGCGCCACCTCTTCGTTCAAGGTGCCGTAGTAGTAGTTGGCCATGTCCTTGGACAGATAGCTCACGCTGATGCTGGGGGTGAGCCGCCCCCGGCCGAGCTGGAAGCCGTAGCCGTACCTGGCGCTCAGCTCGAACCCTTCGCTCGCGCCCGTCACGTCGGCCTTGGCGGTCAGCTCGAATTCACCGGCCGCGCCGCGCCAGGACGCGGCCACGCCCAGATCCAGGCCGTTGTCCCGGTCCTCCAGCAGGCTGCGGTTGATGCCGTTGCGCGCCAGTTCCGGCACGCCGAAGTCCTTGGCCGAGATGCCGTCGGTGCGCAGCGAAGCGATGGCATCCAGGCTGAAGCCCTTGCTGTGCATCAGATGCGCGCCGGCGGTCAGCCCGCGAAAGTAAAACCGCTCGCCTTCATAGCGGATCAGCGGCAACGCGGTGGTCTTGTTGCCTTCGCCGGCATAGGGGCTGTCCTTGACCATGAGCCCCAGGCCCAGGCCCCAGCGCGGGGACGGCGCCTCGGATTGCGATGCGGTCTGCGCCGTGGCGAGCACGGGCAGGGTGAGGAGGCAGGCCAGGACGGAGCAAGAGGTGTTCATAAGCGCCAGAAGTGCTGAAAGGTTCGGAAGATGTGCCGCGCACCGGAAGCGAGAGGCCGGCAGGGACCGGAATCGCTCGCCCGGGTGGGCAGCCATCGCAGCGTACGGACGGCATGTCGCAAGAATGTCGCGGCACTGCGCTGTGCCACGCTCTTTGCGGACCCGGGCACGGCGGCCGGGCGCACTTCAGCGCTCAAGGGAAGGATGGGAGATGCGGCACAGCGGCCCCAGTGCGCTATGCCAGCAAAGAACGGTCAGCGGTCAGCGGTCAGCGGTCAGCGGCCAAGGCGCCGCACTGGTCCGGGCGGGGATGGACCTGCGGTAAGCAGGCATCGGCGCGAAGCCCGCGCCGGTCACCCCTGGCTCTGCGGCGATGGAGGAGAGCCGGTCGCCGGGACCGCTTGCGGCTTGGATTCCGGGGGTTCGGCCGGCGCTTGGGGCGATGCCTCCAGCGGCTCGACACCGTCGCGCAGCACCCCGTTGACCTCCGCCCCGAAGATCAGGGTGGTGGCGCTGATGTACAGAAACACCAGCGTGGCCACCACGCCCGCGAAACTGCCATAGACCAGCGCCAGCTTGCCGGCGCTGCGCAGCGTGTACGACAGGGTGGCGGCCGCCCCCACCCACATCGCCGCGCCCACGATGGCCCCCGGCACCACGGTGCGCAGCCGCTGCCGCAGATCGGGCAGCCAGCCATAGAGCAGCGCGTACAGCACCGTCAGCACCAAAAACGCCGAGCCGTAGCGCACGCTGTTGCGCAGCCAGGGCGTCTCCTGGCCCACACCCACGTTGCGCTCCAGCAGCTGCCACACATAGGGCATGACGATCACCGAGCTGAACGCCGCGAAGATGCCGCCGCCCACCACCACCGTGAACACCGTCACCTTGATGCGCGCCTTCCAGAACGGCAGGCCGCGCTCGATGCCGTAAGAGCGGTTCAGCGCCGTGCGCACAGCCTGCATGCCCGACGACGCCGTCCACAGCGTGACCAGGAAGCCGATCGCCAGCAGCGCCTGGTTGCGCTGCGCCAGCACCTGCTGGATCACCGGCTGCATCGCGTCGCGCACGACCGGCGGCGCATATTCCAGCACGCGCTGGGCCAGGGCCGCCGCATCCCCGGGCTCGCCCACATAGGCCGCCGTGGCCGACAGCAGGATCAGCAGCGGGAACATCGCCAGCACCGAGGAGAACGCCATGCTCCCGGCCTGGTTCGCGCTCTGGTGGAGGATGTAGTTGCGGATCGCCAGGGCGATGACGGGCAGCCCCGGAATGGCCCAGGCGATTTGCCGCACGCGGTGCAGGACGGTCATCGGTGCCATGCGTTTGTCCAACTCTGCATCCTTCTTCGTTCCGCCGATCAACCGGCGCTTGTGTGAAACCAACCCATCGACACGCGGAGCGCCAGGATGACCCGCGGCTCGGGGCCGCACCCGCTGACTGTCGCCGAAGCCACGCAGGCCCTCTGTAGGACTCGAAGAACATCCGGAGTCGCCTCAGGGGGCGCGCCGCGCCACGATGCCAACGCCGCTGACTGCAGCGCGCAAGCCCCTTTGACAGCCTGCACAGGTTACAGATGCATCCAGTGGTGACCGATCCAATATTCCGAACAGCGGAAAGATAGACTGCGCGCGGTCGTTGCCGGAGAAGTCCGGACGACTGACTGGGTTCATTTCAATCATTACAACGGAGGAATTTCATGAAACGATTTCTGTGGGGCCTGGGAATGGCCCTGGCGCTGATCGCCCCCGGGGCGCAGGCGCATGGGAGCGCAGCAGAAGCATCAGCCGCAGCAGACGGCCGCTGGAGCCGGCTGGTCACCACGGGCGAGGGGCCGTCCGTGCGCTCGACGCCCGCTGTGGCGCCGGTCCTCGGGTCCATCTACCTGTTCGGCGGGGTCAAGGACGATTTCGCCAGCGGCGAGAACACGTTCTACGACGACCTGTACCGCTTCGACCCCCGCCTGGCCCGGTGGACGCCGCTGTCGCCCTCCGGCGCCAAGCCGCCGGCCCGGGCCTTCGCCGCGAGTGCCGCCGTGCCGGCGCGGCACTGGATGCTGGTGTTCGGCGGCGCCAACTACAGCGCCGACCTTTCTTCGCTCACGTTCTTCGACGACCTGTGGGCCTACAGCGCCCTGCTGAACCGCTGGACGCAGTTGCAGCCGGGCAATCCGGGACCCTCGGCCCGGTCGCGCCCCGCCATGTGGGTGGACGGCGAGAAGGTCTATGTGTTCGGCGGCATCCAGACCGATTTCAACACCTTGAACGACCTGTGGGCCTTCGACCTGCGCACCAATCTGTGGACCCAAATCATCGCCAATGGCGACCCGAACTCGCCGACCTCGCGCCATGAGGCCGCGGTGGCCGGGCGCGCATGGGACGGGCAATTGACGCTGTACGGCGGGCAATTCAGCGACAGCGACGGCTTCGTCTCGTTGAACGACACCTGGCGCTTCGACCTCGCCACCCACCAGTGGCAGAACATCACGCCCGCCGAAGCCGACAAAAACGTCGATGCGCCCCGCCACCAGGGATCGACCGTGCAGATCGGCCACGCGCTGCTGATGGCCGGGGGCGACCTGCCGGGCGGCAGTTCCGGCTGCGGCGCAGCGTTTCCGCAAAACGCCACGTCCGAACTGTGGCGCTTCAACCTGCACGACCGCAAGTGGCGCCTGCTGGCCCCGGGCGGCGATGCCTTCCCGGCGATCAAACGCACCAACGCGGCCGCGGTGGGTGGGGTGATGTACGTGTTCTCAGGCTTTGGCTTCTCGTGCCAGAACGATGAGGGTGGGCAGGTTTGGAACCCTGACGTCTACGCTTTCCGGCCCCGCTGACCGGGGGCGCCCGTGGGCTGCGCAAGGCAGCCTTCGGGCGCGGGTCTGGGCGCGCAGGCATGAACAGGATTCGATGGGTAGTCGTCTCTCTGCTCTGACGCTTGATGTCCCCAGACGGGCCGTGGAAATCCATCGGATCAAGGTGAGCACCGACGAACAGACGGGCGCTGTAATCGACCCAGAGCGTGCACTGGTCAAGTCAACTTGAAGGTCGACTATGCAGCGTCTCCTGCCCTTCGGTCGCCGCTGCCGTACTCACCCTCTCGGCCACCTACCGGTCACTGACTTGGTTGGCCAATGGCTCGACGAACGGCCGGTCCGAGAGGGCGCCGCGGTCGTTCGCGAATGTCTGCCGTACCGCCAGGGCATCCCGCCATAGGAAGATCGCTGCTCCGGCCTCCGAAGTTGCGCTACCCTGAGCAGATCTTCGGATCGTCGATCTCGCTGCCGAAAAGCGGTCACTCATGTCTGCGCTGATATGGTGAGGATCTCCCAGCATCCAGGTTTTGCGGCACATGACGAACACGGCAACGCCTCCGCGTGAGCAGCAGTTCCTGGCCGGTACCGGGTCTTACCTGGCTGCCGAAGCCGGCTGCCGATCTTCGGCGGATGGACTTGACCGACCACGGACGCCTTGCGGTCGATCTGGCAGGCTCCTTGTCTCGGCCAGAAGCCGGCATTCGTGGACGATTGGTGCCAGGCATCTGACTGGTACTGCCAGCAGCGATGACCTCCAGTGCAGCACGCCAACTCCTTGCCCGAATCCGGTCCAGCACCGATCACATAAGCGGTCACTGTCCGACAGTCGTACCGTCGAGCGCACCGTAGTGCTTTTTGATTGAAGTATGAGTCCCCACAACACCAGCGTCGTCGATCGTCAGCAGCTTGTGGTCGTATAAGGCGTGAAGATCCTTGCGGAGCAGCAGCCCATCCTCGGCCCGGTTGTGGCCTTCGCGCCAGTTGTGACCAATCTTGTGTGCGGCGTCAAGCGCCTTCCCCACATCGCAGCCCGATATGGCGCACCGACCCTTGTAGGCCATGAACACCTCTCGCCTAAACGCGGCCTGATCGGGACGCACCTCGACACTGGCAAACCTTGCCGCTTTCACTTCCAGGCGCTCATCCGTCTCTGGCGGCGTCGTATTCGTGTTCGCCTTCCAGTAATCGTACAGCCGCTCTCGCTCAGCAGCGTCGTCAGCAATGCCGAACTCCTTCTCGAATCCTGGCGAGCATCTGCCCATCGGGGAGACGATCAGCGCTGTGATGATGGGTTCGTCAAGGCTCTCGGACTGGTGACCCAGGAAGTCCATCACCCGCCGGATGTTGCGAAACCCGATGCCGAACGCTGCCATCACCTGGCCGTAGCGGACGGTCTCGCCAACCCTTGCAACTTCGATGAGCCAGTCACGGATCGCGGGGAGTTGATCCTTGTAAATTTGCTCATCCTTGGCGGGCGCAGATCGGCGCTTCACCGTCTTCGCCAGCATCGCAGCCAAACGCGGCTTGACGTTCGCACCGACGTTTCCAGCCGGTTTGAGGCCAGGTAGCCACTGCTCGCCCATTTCAAGGAGGACAGCAGAAATGTTCTGCATTCGGTATTCGAATGCCTTCTCCGTGCGTGGGAACTGCTTGGCTAGGTCGCGGTATACCTGACGCTTCGAGTAGGACTTGCGCTCGGCCTCCCGGCGTGCCATTCCGTTGTAAGCGTCCACCGCAGCCGATAGCTCAGCATCCGTCCAATCGTCGCTCATGCGTCTCCCTCTCCTTCTCAAATAATCGTGCACGGTGGGCATCTCTGAGTCAAGCGCACTGGCACCCACATTTGACGGTGCCGAAGGAGTTCTTCACCGCCTTGCTGAAGCGGTCTGGCCTCACAAATTCACATTTGCTGCTCGACGGTACGAATGCCAGCTTCCAGGCGCCCAATTCGGTCAAGTCTTGGACGGCTTTGATTCGTGAGCGCTAGTACGGCGTCGTCGACAGCTGAAATCGAGGCCTTCGCAGGGGTGAGCTGGCGCCGCATAGCTTGCCTATTGCTGAACGGCCGGTTCTGGATGAACACCGGACACGCATTGCCCGCAGGCCCCACTGACCGCTTGTTGCGGCCGCCTAAAGTCGTCATTCAGTGGCGAATGTCTCTCAACAGCCTGAAGCGGCTCATGCATTTCTCCACACATCACGCTGTAGGCTTGGCCGCGCTCAATCCTTGAGGCTCACCCCCAGATTGCCCAGCTTTTTTGCATACGAGTCCCTGCGTTTTGCTGCCTTTGCAGCGGCTTTGGAGGCGGCTTGGACTGCCTTCGGGCCCTTAGCCGCAGCAGCTTTGATCAATCCGAACTTGTGAGCGGCATCTGCCTCGGCCCGCTTGAAAGTGGCGATGAGTTCAGCATGGGCAACGGATGGATTCACAGGTACTCCATATCAATCAGCGGCGTCACCCTTCAATTTGGACGTCGGTGCGAAGCAAGGCGGTTCTCAATTCGCGATTCGCAGGTTTTGAAACATCCACCTTTTGAACAGCCAGGTCGAACGGTGAACCTGGCTTGATGCTGGTTGGCAGTATCTTTTTTGCTGGATTCTTGGCGGGGTACGTGCCCCGACCCGGACACATGCGAACGGAAAACCCGAATTCTTCGAGTGCACCTTTCGCATACAACTCCGCTAATTGTTGAAACGTTACGAAGGTCGAACGTTTGACGTCTTTGAATCCTGGCCGACTGATGTCACGAACGATCTCGAATTTACCAAGCGAATCTCGCTGTGTATCGGTAAACGGATGGAGCAAGAAAGTCTGACGAACCCCATTTTTGGACACCAGAGTGTGCTCGACGGCTATATCGGTTAACAGCATATTTTTCTCGCTCTTCAAGCTGCAGTTGCACAGCACATCATTTGCCATCCCACCCAAAGTCGCAGATCGTGTTTTCACACCACGCCACTGGGAAGCAATCGCTTTGGGTCTAAAACGGCCTGCCAGTGGGGGAGTGGGTAAAAGCTCGAAATTAGCCTGAACTGCCGTTCAGCCGAAAGAGAGCATGCCGGCCGATAGATGTCTGATGCGAGAAGCTTATCGCGAGCGTTCAGGTCAACGGACTGGCCAAACTCCACCACTGCAATATGCATCCGCGGCAAAGCTCTATCCAAGAAGCGCTATTTCGCTCTTATTGAAATCAAGGAATCGAGAGCGCCACTAGACAGCCCTGCATTTTTCCGAGCGCTGGCCGACGCCCGCAAACGTCGGCCAAGCTTGAAAAAACCGACGCGTGCCGGTTTAAACGTTGAACAGGAAGTTCATCACGTCGCCATCCTTGACGACGTATTCCTTGCCTTCCGCGCGCATCTTGCCCGCGTCCTTGGCGCCCTGCTCGCCCTTGAAGGCGATGAAGTCTTCGAAGGCAATCGTCTGCGCACGGATGAAGCCGCGCTCGAAGTCGCCGTGGATCACGCCTGCGGCCTGGGGCGCGGTGTCGCCCACGTGGATGGTCCAGGCGCGCACTTCCTTCACGCCGGCCGTGAAGTAGGTCTGCAGGCCCAGCAGGGTGAAGCCGGCGCGGATCAGGCGGTTCAGGCCGGGTTCGGCCTGGCCCATCTCGGCCAGGAACATGTCGCGGTCCTCGTCGCTCATCTCGGACATTTCCGCTTCCATCTTGGCGCAGATGGCCACGACGGGCGCGTTCTGGGCGGCGGCATATTCCTTGAGGCGCTCCAGCAGCGGGTTGTTCTCGAAGCCGTCATCGCTCACGTTGCCCACGAACATGGCGGGCTTGGCGGTGATCAGGCAAAAGGGCTTGAGCAGCGGCGCGTCTTCCTTGCTCAAGGGCACGGTGCGCGCGGGCTTGCCTTGGTCGAGCGCGGCCTGGATGGGCGTCAGGATGGACACCAGCTTGGCGGCTTCCTTGTCGTTGCCCGACTTGGCGGCCTTGCTGTAGCGGTTGAGCGCCTTTTCCACCGTGGCGAGGTCGGCCAGGCACAGCTCGGTCTGGATGACTTCGATGTCGGAGATCGGGTCCACGCGGCCGGCCACGTGGATGACGTTGTCGTCCTCGAAGCAGCGCACCACGTTCACGATGGCGTCGGTTTCGCGGATGTGCGCGAGGAACTGGTTGCCCAGGCCTTCGCCCTGGCTGGCGCCGGCCACGAGGCCCGCGATGTCCACGAACTCGACGATGGCCGGCACGATGCGCTCGGGCGTGATGATGTCGGCGAGCTGCTGCAGGCGGGGATCGGGCACTTCCACCACGCCCGTATTGGGCTCGATGGTGCAGAACGGATAGTTCTCGGCGGCGATGCCGGCCTTGGTCAGCGCGTTGAAGAGGGTGGACTTGCCCACATTGGGCAGGCCCACGATGCCGCATTTCAGGCTCATGGCAGGGCTTTCAGGTGTTCGGGAGACAAACCCGCGATTTTACGGGGTGGACCCGAGTCCACCGCGGACAGGGCCAACCGGGCCCTGTCCGGGCGGCTCATTCGAAGCGCAGATCGGCCGCCACAGGCTGGCCCACGCGCAGCATGCGGCCGGCGCCTTCGCGCACGATGGCGTTCATGCCGAAGGTGACGGCCCCGCCCAGCCGCCGGTCGTGGCGGTAGGTGCGCATCATGTCGCTCACCTCGGGGCTGCTGGCGGCGGTGGCCGGGTCGATGTCCGGGATGGGGCAGCGCGCGCAGGGCTTGGTGGGCTGCAGGTGCACTTCCTCGCCCTCCCCGGTGCCGATGTAGAGCCGGTCAATGCGGTCCTCGTCGTGCGCCTGCAGTCCATCGACCACGATGTTGGGGCGAAAGCGCTCGATGCCCACGGCCGCATGGCCGGCGGCCCGCAGCCGCTCGTTCAGACCGTCGAGCGAAGCCTGGCTGGCCAGCAGCAACGGAAACCCGTCGGAAAAGAGGTTGGGTACCTCCAGGCCATCGGACCACTTCGGGCTGGACAGCCGGCGGTGCTCGGGGTCGAACCGCACCATGCGGCAGGGCTGGCCCAGAAAGTCGGTGAACCACTGGGCGGCCAGCGGGCCCATGTCCCAGGCGGGCACCGTGTCGTCCCACAGCTGCACGGTGGCCGGGCCTTCCACCTGGTCGATCGCAACGTGCAGCGCCAGCATGCCGGGGGCGCGCAGCACCATTTCTTGCACCTTGAGCTGGGGCCGGACCAGGGCCATGCGCGGCAAGGTGCGCTGGGTGAGGAAGTGGCCGGCCGCGTCCACGACCATCCAGGCGCGGTCCAGGTCCAGCCCGGTGTCGGTGAGCAGCGCCTGGCGCACTTCGATGCCGGCGCAGGATTTGACGGGGTGGACGAACAGGCGCGCGATGGTGCCGGCAAGGTCGTGGTCAGGGCGGAAAGTCACGGGAAAAAAGCTCCAGGGGCGCGGGCGCGAAACCCATCGGTGAAAGCGGGATTGTGCCCGCCCGTGCCGCCTTGGCCGGCTCCTACAATGCCCGGCATGGCCCAAACCTTTGATGTATGTATCCGTGGCGCTGGCGTCGTGGGCCGCACCCTGGCCCTGCTGCTGGCCCGCGAACGGCTCCGTGTGGCCCTGGTCGGGACCCCAGCGCCCCCGGCGGCCGATGTGCGCGCCTATGCCTTGAACGCCGCCTCGCGCGGGCTGCTCGAATCGGTGCGCAGCTGGCCCGATGCCGCACACGCCACCGCGGTGCGGCAGATGCAGGTGCATGGCGACCAGGGCGGCGAAGTGACGTTCGATGCCGAGCGCCAGGGCACCGAAGCGCTGGCCTGGATCGTGGACGTGCCCGCGCTGGAGGCCCGCCTGGCCGATGCGCTGCGGTTCCAGCCCCAGGCCGAATGGGTGGACGCCCCGGTGCCCGCCGCGCTCACCGTGGTGTGCGAGGGCCGCGCCAGCCGCACGCGCGAGGAATTCGGCGTGGACTTCGCCACCCTGCCGTATGGGCAGCACGCGGTGGCCACCCGGCTGCAGTGCGAGCGGCCCCACGGCCAGGTGGCGCGGCAGTGGTTCCTGCCCGACGGCATCCTGGCCTTTTTGCCGCTGGAAGGCGCCACGGGGAACTCCGTCGCGGTCGTCTGGTCAGTCTCGCAGGACCGGGCGCAGCGCCTGGCGGCCCTCGATCCCGCCGAATTCGAACAACAGATCCAGCAAGCCAGCCAGAACACCCTGGGCACCGTGCAGTTGAGCGCGGACCGCACGGCCTGGCCGCTGCAGCAGGCCCGCGCGGACCGCTGGTGCGGCCCCATGGCGGCACCGGGCCAACCGGGCGCCGCGCGCAGCTGGGTGCTGGCGGGCGATGCGGCGCACAACGTGCATCCGCTGGCCGGCCAGGGCCTGAACCTGGGGCTGGGCGACGCCCAGGCGCTGGCCCGCGTGCTGAACGGGCGCGATTACTGGCGCGGCGTGGGTGACCTGCGGCTGCTGCGCCAGTACGAGCGCGAACGCAAGGCGGCCCTGCTGCCCATGGGCTGGACGATGGACGGGCTGCAGCAGCTTTTCTCGCGCAGCGAGGGGCCTTTGATGGCGCTGCGCAACTGGGGCATGAAGGGCTTCGAGCGCAGCGGCCCGCTCAAGGATTGGGTGACGCGCCAGGCCATGGGCCTGCGCTGACGGGACGGAACGAAGGGCCGAAAGGCGGGCCGCTGGCGACCGCCGCGGCGCATTGCATTGATGAACAACGAGTTGTAGAACGAAAGAATCGCATGAAACTGATCTCCTCCCTGCTGGCCGGCGCCGCGCTCACCCTGTCCCTGGGCGCGTTCGCCCAGGAAGCGGTCATCCGCAAGGCGCTGTCCGAGCGCATTCCGCAGCTGGAGAAGATCGACGAGGTGCGCACCACGCCCATGCAGGGGCTGTACGAAGTGCGCATCGGCACCGACCTCTTCTACACCGATGCCAAGGGCAACTACCTCATCCAGGGCGAGCTGATCGACACCAAGGTCCGCCGCAACCTGACCGAAGACCGCATCAACAAGCTCACGGCCGTGGACTTCGAGGCGCTGCCGTTCAAGGATGCCTTCACCATCGTGCGCGGCAACGGCAAGCGCAAGATCGCGGTGTTCGAAGACCCCAACTGCGGCTACTGCAAGCGCTTCGAGAAGGACCTGCAGAACGTGGACAACGTCACCGTGTACATGTTCCTGTACCCCATCCTGAGCCCCGATTCGGCCGAGAAGTCCCGCAACATCTGGTGCGCCAAGGACCGCGTGGTGGCCTGGCAGGACCAGATGGTCCGCGACAAGCCCGCGCCCGCCGCCAGTTGCGACACCGCCGCCGTGCAGCGCAACCTGGCCTTCGGCAAGAAGCACAAGATCACCGGCACGCCGACGATCATCTTCGCCGACGGCTCCCGCGTGCCGGGAGCGATCAACGCGCAGGAAGTCGAAAAGCGCATGGCCGACGCCGGCGGCTCCGGCAACTGAGCCCCGGCGTGCGCGGCGGCCGCCACCGCGCACGCCACTGACCGCCGGGCGGCGCGGACCACTCCCTGCGCCGGCCCGGGCCTTCCCCGACCCTTCAGCGCCGCACGCACCATGTCCGTCCTTCGCACTCCCCACCCCGCCGTCCACTACCGCGTCGAGCCCGCGCAACTGCACGCCCACCTGTTCAGCGTGACACTGACGGTGGCCAGGCCCGCAGCGCAGCAGGAACTGTCGCTGCCCGTGTGGATTCCCGGCAGCTACCTCGTGCGCGAATTCGCCAAGAACCTGCAGCGCCTGCGCGCGCAGCAGGACGGCAAGGAAGTGCCGCTGGCCCAGCTGGACAAGTGCCGCTGGGAGGTGCAGTGCCGCAACGACCACCCGCTGGTGCTCACGTACGAAGTCTGCGCCTACGACACCTCGGTGCGCACGGCCTTCCTCGATGCCACGCGCGGGTTCTTCAACGGCACCAGCCTGTGCCTGCGCGTGCATGGCCAGGAAGCCGCGCGCCACGACCTCGAAATCGTGAGCACGCCCGCGGTGGCGCGCTGGTCCGTCGCCACCGGGCTCACTGCCGAGAAGACCACGCGCGCCGGCTTCGGCACCTACCGCGCGGAGCACTATGACGAGCTGGTGGACTGCCCCGTGGAGATGGGCCCGTTCTGGAGCATCCGCTTCACGGCCTGCGGCGTGCCGCACCGGCTGGTGATCGCGGGCGCCGCGCCTTCGTTCGACGGCAACCGCATCGTGGCCGACGTGCGCCGCATCTGCGAGACCGGCATCCGCTTCTGGCACGGCAGCGGCAAGCCGCCCTACCCAAACTACCTGTTCTTGCTGAACGTGGTGGACGACGGCTACGGGGGCCTGGAGCACCGCAACTCCACCGCGCTGATCTGCGGACGGCGCGACCTGCCGCGCATCGGCCAGGCGCGGGCGCCCGAGGGGTACAACACGCTGCTCGGCCTGGTGAGCCACGAACATTTCCACACCTGGAACGTCAAGCGGCTGCGCCCGGCGGAGTTCGCGCAGTACGACTACACGCAGGAGAACTACACGCGCCTGCTGTGGTTCTTCGAGGGCTTCACCAGCTACTACGACGACCTGCTGCTGCGCCGCGCGGGCCTGATCGACAACGCCGCCTACCTGCGCCTGCTCACCAAGACCATCAACCAAGTGCTGCAGACGCCGGGCCGCAAGGTGCAGTCGGTGGCGCAGGCCAGCTTCGACGCCTGGGTCAAGTACTACCGCCAGGACGAGAACACGCCCAACAGCACGGTGAGCTACTACACCAAGGGCTCGCTGGTCGCGCTGTGCCTGGATCTGGCCCTGCGCCGCGAAGGCCAGGCCACGCTGGACGACGTGATGCGCGCCCTGTGGGAGCGCTGCGCCGCCGGGCCCATGTCCGAGGCCGACCTGCTCGCCGCGGTGCAGGCGCTGGCGGGCCGCTCGTTCGCCACCGAGATCGCGCAGTGGGTGCACGGCACCGACGACCTGCCCCTGGCCGAACTGCTGGCGGCCAACGGCGTCACGCTGCAGGGCGAGCCGGCGCAACTGGCCCAGCGCCTGGGGGTGCGGGTGGCCGAGGGCCCGGGCCTGCAGATCAAGGTGGTGCTGCGCGGCGGGCTGGCCGAGCAGGCGGGCTTCGCGGCGGGCGACGAATGGCTGGGGATCGAGGTGCAGGGCGAGGCCTGGCGCGTGCAGCGGCTGGACGACGTGCCCCTTTATGCCGGCGTCGAGCCCCGCGTGACGGCGCTGGTGGCGCGTGACCGGCGGCTGCTCAAGCTGGCACTGGAATTGCCGCAGCCCGCCCACGCGGGGGCCGAGCCCGATGCCGACACCATCGGCCTGTCGGTGGCCGACGCAGCCCTGGCCAACCGCTGGCTGGATGGCGGAGCGGGCCAGTAGAGGAGCCTTGCAGAGGCTTGCCGAAGACCCTTGGGTATAGTCTGCCGATCACAACGAGCAACGGAGATACCCCCTTGGCCTACGAAGTCATCGAGGTCCGCATCGAGGCGGACAAGGTCGGCGTCATCACGCTGAACCGGCCCAAGCAACTGAACGCGCTGAACGACCAGCTCATGAACGAGCTGGGCGAGGCGCTGCAGGCCTTCGACGCCGACGAGAAGATCGGCTGCGTCATCGTCACCGGCAGCGAAAAGGCCTTCGCCGCGGGCGCGGACATCGGGGCCATGGCGCAGTACAGCTTCGCCGACGCGTACAAGGGCGACTACATCACGCGCAACTGGGAGCGCATCCGCTCCATCCGCAAGCCGGTGATCGCCGCGGTGAGCGGCTTCGCCCTGGGCGGCGGCTGCGAGCTGGCCATGATGTGCGACTTCATCATCGCGGCCGACAACGCCAAGTTCGGCCAGCCCGAGATCAAGCTGGGCGTCATTCCCGGCGCCGGCGGCACCCAGCGCCTGCCGCGCGCGGTGGGCAAGGCCAAGGCCATGGACATGGCCCTCACCGGCCGCATGATGGATGCCGCCGAGGCCGAGCGCGCCGGCCTGGTCAGCCGCGTCGTGCCCTTCGCCCAGCTGATGGACGAGGCCCTGGGCGCCGCGCTGCAGATCAGCGACTTCTCGCAGATCGCCGTGATGGCGGCCAAGGAATCGGTCAACCGCGCGTTCGAGAGCGGGCTGTCCGACGGCGTGATGTTCGAGCGCCGCCTGTTCCACGCACTGTTCGCCACCAGCGACCAGAAGGAAGGCATGGACGCCTTCGTGAACAAGCGCAAGGCGACCTTCACCCACCAGTGACGCGCCACTCCGCACTGCCCCTGCCACGGGGCTGCGGCACCGCCTCCCCCGCCGCTGCCCTCAGCGGCTTTTTTTCGCCCGCACCGGCGCCTTGGCGGCCGGCACCGGCAGCCCGGCCTGCCAGTGCGCCGGATCGGCGAAGCGCTCCACCAGGAAATCCAGCAGCGCGCGCAGCGCCGGAGGCACCTGCCGGCGCGAGGCGTACACGCCATGCACGCCCAGCGTGCGCGGCACATGGCCCGGCAGCAGGGCCGTGAGCCGCCCCTGGGCGATCAGCGGCGCGGCGGCATAGACCGGCTGCAGCGTCACGCCCGCGCCGTGCAGCGCGGCGGCCAGCAGCACCTGCGATTCGTTGGCGCTCAGGTTGCCGCCCACCGGCACCGCGATGCGCTCGCCCCGGTGCGTGAACTCCCACAGGCTGCGCCCGAAGTACGAATACGTGAGGCAGTTGTGCGTCGCCAGGTCCTGCGCACGGCGCGGCGTGCCGTGCGCGGCCAGGTAGGCGGGCGCGGCGCACACCACCGAGGCGCACTCGCCCAGCGTGCGGGCGATGAGGTTGGGGTCCAGGTCGTTGCTGATGCGCACGGCCAGATCGATGCGCTCCTGCACGAGGTTGACCGGCCGGGAATCGATGTGCAGGTCGATGGCCACCAGCGGATGGCGGCGCAGGAACTCGGCCACCGCGGGCGACAGCACCTCCTGCGCGAGCGACTGCGAGCTGGCGATGCGCAGCAGGCCGCGCGGCACCTCGGCCCCCTCGCCCACCGGCACCGCCATCTCGGCGGCCAGCTCCAGCATGCGCCGGCAGCGCGCCAGGGCCTGCTCGCCGGCCGCCGTGAGGCCCAGGCGGCGCGTGGTGCGGTGCAGGAGCCGGGCGCCGGCCCAGGCCTCCATCTGCGCGAGGTAGCGCGTGACCATAGCGCGCGACATGTCCAGCGATTCGGCGGCGGCGGTCATGCTGCCGCGCTCGGCGATGCGCACGAAGACGTCGGCGGCGGTGAGGCGGTCCATATTCGATCGATCGATGCAACAAAGCTTTGCATGGTAGGGGGTTTTTCGGCCGATCCAGGCAACCTACGATCCAGCCCATTCCTTCTTTCCTTCATTCGTTCAACCCGTCGCTGACCAGGAGCCCGCCATGTCCCGCACACCCCGATTCCTTCGCACCCTGATCGCCGGCGCCGCCAGCCTCGGCTTCGCCGCCGTGGCGCTGGCCGCCGGCCCGCTGCAGTTGCAGGTGTACAACCCCGGCACGAAGAGCCTGTTCCCCGTGTCGTCGGAGCTGATCACGGGCGACACCGAAGCCGTGCTGATCGACGCGCAATTCCAGCGCGACGACGCCCAGGCCCTGGTGGAGAAAATCCGCGCCAGCGGCAAGAAGCTGACCACGGTGTACATCAGCCACAAGGACCCCGATTTCTACTTCGGCCTGGACGTCATCCAAGCCGCCTTCCCCGAGGCGAAGATCGTCGCCACGCCGCAGACGGTGGCCGGCATCCAGGCCTCCAAGGACGGCAAGCTCGCCCACTGGGGCCCCATCCTCAAAGGCAATGCGCCCCAGGCCCTGGTCGTGCCCGAGCCGCTGCAGGGCGACACCATCACGCTGGAAGGCCAGGCCATCCAGATGATCGGCCTGAACGGCCCCACGCCCGGCCGCACGGTGGTGTGGATTCCCTCGCTGAAGGCCGTGGTGGGCGGCGTGCCGGTGGCCGCCAACATCCACGTCTGGATGGCCGACACGCAGACGCCCGAATCGCGCCGCGACTGGCTCGCCACGCTCGACCAGATCGAGGCGCTGCAGCCGGAGGTCGTAGTGCCGGGCCACTTCGTGCCGGACGCCAGCGGCCGGGAGCCGCGCAGCACGGCCTCGGTGGCGTTCACCCGCGGCTACGTGAAGGCCTTCGAGGAAGAAGCCGCCCGCGCCAAGGACTCGGCCGCGCTGGTCGCCGCCATGAAGAAGCGCTATCCGCAACTGGGCGAATCGTCTTCGCTGGAGTTGGGCGCCAAGGTCATCAAGGGCGAAATGAAATGGCCGCAGTGAACGCCGGCGCACCGTCCGCAGTGCTGCACTACGTCTTCGACCCACTGTGCGGCTGGTGCTACGCCGCCGCGCCGCTGGTGCAGGCCGCACGGCAGGTGCCGGGCCTGGCGATCGCGCTGCACGGCGGCGGCATGATGGCCGGCCCCAACCGCATCGCCATCACGCCCCGGTGGCGCGACCACGTGGTGCCGCACGACCGGCGCATCGCCCAGCTCACCGGCCAGCCCTTCGGCGAGGCGTACTTCGAAGGCCTGCTGCGCGACCCGACGGCGGTGATGGATTCGGAACCGCCGACCACCGCCATCCTGGCCGCCCAGGCCCTGGGCCAGCGCGGGCTGGACATGGCGCACCGCATCCAGCAGGCGCACTATGCGCAAGGCCGCCGCGTGGCGGACGCCGCGGTGCTGCGGGATCTGGCGGCAGAAATGGGCCTGGACGCCGAAGCATTCCACGCCGCCTTCGCGCAGTGGCAAGGCGCGCCGACCCAGGCGCACTTCGCGGAAAGCCGCCAGTGGCTGGCCCGCGCGGGCGGCCAGGGCTTTCCCACCCTGGCGCTGGAGCAACCCGGTGCGCCGCTGCAGACGCTGGACATCGGCCCCTGGCTCGGCCAGCCCGAGGCCTGGAAGACCGTGCTGCGCCAGCGCCTGGAGGCCGGGCGGGCCGCCATCGCACCGGCCGCCATCGCACCGGCCGGCAGCGCCCTGGCCTGCCGCCCGGACGGCTGCGCGATCTGATGGCGGGCGGGCGTCCCCTGCCCCCCGGTCAGCCGGGCAAGACCGGCTCGCCCAGGTTGAGCATCAGCCGGTTGGCCCAGGCGAAGATCGCCACGGCGTGCACGGCATCGAGGATTTCTAGGTCCGACAGGCCGGCCGCGCGCAGCGGCCGCACCTGGTCTGCACCAAACGCGCCGGGCGCGCGCGTGAGGTCGATGCTGGCCTGCACGATGGCCTGTTCGCGTGCCGTGGTGCCCGCGCCCTGCGGCTCGGTGAACACCTGCACGATCACGTCGTTGCGCTTGGCCAGCTGCTCGAACCGCTGCGCATGCACCGAGGCGCAGTACACGCAGCCGTTCACGCGCGAGACCACGGCGCTGGCCAGCTCGCGCTCGGCGCGCGACAGCCCCCCGGGCGCGTACATGATCGCGTTGAACACGATCGACCGTTCCTCCAGGATGCGCGGCTGGTGCACCAGCACGCGGTAGTAGTCGCTGGTCTTGGCCTTGGGGTGGCTGGCCTCCAGCACCGCCAGTTGCGCGGGCGTGGCCTGCGCCAGGTCCAGCACGGGCAGCCAGGCTTTCCACTCCAGCGTCTCGCTGGTGTAGCCGTTCACGCGCACGGGCTCGCCGGGCTTCGGCAGGTGGGCCGGATGCACGAACGGCGCGGCGGCCGGGGCCGGCTCGCCAGCGGCGGCGGCGGGCGAAGCCGCCGGCGTTCCAAGCGCCGCCAGGGCCTGCAGCCCCGCCACCACGCGCACCTGGTAGGCCACGAAGGCGATGAGCTGCGCCAGCGCCACCACGGCGGGCGTGGACAGGCCGGCGGCGGGCAGCTGCAGCAGCGCCTCGCGGTCGCCCTCCACCGGCCGCGCGGCCAGCAGGTCGGCAAAGCGCAGGATGGCCTGCAGGCGCGGGTCCTGCACTGGCGAATCGCCCGAATCCAGGGCCGCGCGCTGCGCGGGCGCGAGGTCGGCCAGGCCCTGCAGCCGCGCCGTGTAGTGCGCTGCCACCGGCGCGCTGCCGGCATGAAAGGCGATGGCCCGCGCGGCCAGCAGGCGCTCGGCCAGGGAGAGGCCCTCCAGCGCGGGATCGAACAGGCTGTCGTAGCTGCCCTGCGTGGCGGCCACCACCTTGTCGCGCTGGTGGCGCACGGCGTGCACGGGGTCGCCTGCGGTCAGCGGCACCAGGGTGTCCACCAGATCGGGGGAAAGGGATGCATCGGTCATGTCGGCTCCGGTTGGGCGGCACGGCGGCCGCCAGGGATCTCAGTGTTTTAGGGCTGCAGGGCAGATTCTTCTAGGGCAGCGTGCTTCAAAAAAGATAGCACCTGCCGCCACGAGTGTTCGTCGGCCCATGCATTGGGCGCGGGCGTGCCGCCGCCGGTGCTGAGCCGGCCCGAGACCGGGTGGGCGTACACGGTCTGCGTGGTGGGCAGGTAAGGGAACAGGATGGAATGCCCCGCGCCCGCGTAGTCGTACTGCGCCACCGGGTGCGGGTGCGCATGGGCCTTGAGCCGCTCCACGACCATGCGGCCGTAGCGCGACGAGGGCCAGGAGCCGTCGTCCTCGGCGGTCAGCAGCAGCACCGGGCCGCGGATGCGCTCCACGCGGATGCGGGCGCGCTCCACGGCGTCCTCGTCCTGCAGCGCGGTGAGCAGCGCGTTGGCATGGCGGCGCGGCTCGGGGCCCTCGTCCCACGGCGCCCAGGTGGCGGTGCGGTTGTTCTCCCACAGGTGCGGCAGCGGCTGGCCGCGGAAGATCCACGCCGGGCCGTTGCGGCTGTCGGGGCCGTTGGCGGGGTTGCAGGCGTTCTGCGCGCTGTGCACCACCGCGCCCGGCACGTAGCCGATGACGGCCGAGACCTGCTCGGGAAACAGCGTGCCCAGCAGCAGCACCAGCTCGCCGCCGCGCGACTGCCCGCTTAGCGCGACGAAGCCGCCGCGCGGGCGCACCGTGCGGTGCAGCCAGGCGAGCGCGGTCTCGAAGTATTCGAGGTGCGTGTCCGAGATGTGGTCGGGCCGCCCCGGCGACTGGAAGTAGCCCAGCGCCAGCGCCGCGTAGCCGTGCGAGGCGTACAGCGCGGCGCGCGGCTCGTTGATGCCGCCGCCCGAGCCGTTGAGGACCAGCACCGCCGGGTGCGGGCCCGGGCTCGGCGGCAGGAACAGCGTGCCCGACAGCCCGTCCTCGCGCACATCGCGCCGCACCACGCCGGGGCCGACCAGGTGCTGCACGAAGCGGCCCGCGAGCGGCGCCTCGCCGGTGGCGGCGCGCTCCAAAGCGATGTCCGTGGTCAGCGGCGCGGCCGGGGTGCTGGCGAACAGCGCGCGCGGCGCCTGCCCGCCGTCGGGCACCTGCGACCACACCAGGCCCATGGGCGACACGCCGGCGTAGCTGCCCGACCACGGCGCGTCGCGCGACAGGTCCACCGTGCCCTGGGCATCGGCCTCGAAGACGGCCTTGGCGCGCCAGGCGACGCCCGGACCGCGCAGGGTGTGGCTGCGCAGCGTGACAGTCTCGCCGGGGGCGAGCCCGCTGGCCACGATGTGGCGCGGCACGTCGATCAGCGCGTCGGCGGGGGTGATGGTGAGCGCGGCCACGCCTTACTTGCCCACGCGGGTGACTTGCAGGGCGGTGGTGCGGTCGCTCAGGATCGGCTCGACCTTCAGCCCCTTCTTGGCCGCCCAGATGTTCTGGTAGTGGAACAGCGGGATCTGGCCCACGTCGTCAGTGACCAGCTGGGCGGCATGGCGGAACACGGCCTCGCGGCGGCGCGCGTCGAACTCCACCGTGGCGGCATCGAGCGCCTTGTCCACCGCTTCGTTGCTGTAGCGGCCCCAGTTGTTGGCGCCGCGCCCGCGCTGGGCGTCGGTGGTGGCGAGCGTCTGCAGCAGGCCGTAGCCGGCCTCGCCCGTGCCGTTGCCCCAGGCGATCACGCTGACGGCGAAGTCGTTCTTGTTGGCGCGGCTGGCGTACGAGGCCCAGGGCAGCACCTCCACCTTGGTCTTCACGCCCGCGCGGCTCCAGAACTGGGCCACGGCCTGCACGGTCTCGGGCGCCTGCGGGTAGCGGTCGCCGGGCACGTGGATGGTGATCTGGAAGCCCTGCGGAAAGCCGGCCTCGGCCAGCAGCTTTTTCGCCTGCTCCACGTTGTAGGCAATGGGTTTGACCTCGGGGTTGTAGCCGAAGCTGCCCTTGGGCATCCACTGGTTGGCCTCGGTCACCGTGCCCTGCAGCACGCGGTCCACGATGGCCTTGCGGTTGATGGCCAGCGACAGCGCCTGGCGCACGCGCACATCCCGCAACGGGTTCTGCGCGAGCGGCTTGCCCGCGTTGTCGGTGACGAACTCGTTGGCGCCGGCCTTGAAGCTGGGCTGCAGCAGCAGCGCGCGCAGGCCGGGGTAGGTATAGACGCTCACGCTGGGCGTCTTGCGCAGCTTCTCCACGTCGGTCACGGCGACCTTGTCGATCACGTCCACATCACCCGCCAGCAGCGCGGCGGTGCGCGCCGCGCCGTTGTTGATGTAGCGGTAGTTCACCTTCTCCCACAGCGGCTTGGTGCCGTAGTAGCTCGCGCTGCGCTCGAACACCGTGCGGTCGCCCGGCACGTAGGAGACGAATTTATAGGGCCCCGTGCCCACGACGGCGCGGCCGGCGTTGTAGTCCTCGGTCCTGGATTTTTCGCCCACGTGCTTGCTCACGATGTAGATCGATGCGATCTCCAGCGGCAGCATGGGGTTGGGCGTGTTGGTCTTGACGATGACCGTGTGCGCGTCCTTGGCCGTTGTCGATTCGACCGTGCGCAGCGCGCCCGCATAGGACGCCACGCTGCCGGGCACGTTGCGCGCGCGCTGGAACGAAAACACGATGTCGTCGGCGGTGAAGGGCGTGCCGTCCTGCCACTTCACGTCGGTGCGCAGCTTGAACTCCCAGGTCTTGTCGTCCAGCGTCTTCCAGCTGGCGGCCAGGCCCGGCTCCAGCTTGCCGCCGTCGCGCGAGTTGACCAGCGAGTCCCAGAAATGCAGCGCCAGCGAGCGGTCGCCCGCGTGGTTGTTGAGCTGCGGATCGACCGACGACACCGGGTCGGCGAAGCCGATGGACAGCGTGTTGCCGTTCTGCGCGAGCGCGCCAGTGGCACCGGTAGCGGCGAGCAGCGCGGCGGCGGCCAGGGTGGCGAGGCGGAAGGAAGTCATGGCGGGCCTTTCAGGAAAAAACGAACGGGATACAGCGGGCAACGGGCAAATGCCGCTCAGCCATCGTTGAGATGGCAGGCGCTCTCGTGCCGCACGGCGATGCCGCGCAGCCGCGGCACCTCGGTGGCGCAGCGCGGCATGGCGTGCGGGCACCGGGGGTGGAAATGGCAGCCCGAGGGCGGCGAAATGGGGCTGGGGATCTCGCCGCGGATGGACGAAAAGCGCGTGCGCCGCGCGGCCACGCTCGGGATCTCGGCCAGCAGCGCCTGCGTGTAGGGGTGGTTGGGCCGGGCGAAGAGTTCCTCGACCGGCGCGCTCTCGACCACGCGGCCCAGGTACATCACCACCACGCGGTCGCACACGTGTTCCACCACGCCCAAGTCGTGGCTGATGAACAGGTAGGTCAGGCCCAGCTGGTCGCGCAGGTCCATGAACAGGTTGAGGATCTGCGCCTGGATCGACACGTCCAGCGCCGCCACGGCCTCGTCGCACACCAGCAGGCCCGGCTGCACCGCCAGCGCGCGGGCGATGCCGATGCGCTGGCGCTGGCCGCCGCTGAACTGGTGCGGGTAGCGGTGGCGCAGCGCAGGGTCGAGCCCCGCGCGGCGCAGCTGGGCGCTCACGTAGTCATCGAGCCCAGCGGCATCGGTCAGGCCGTGCAGCAGCGCCGCCTCGCCCACGATGCGCGAGACGCGCAGGCGCGGGTTCAGGCTGGCGAACGGGTCCTGGAACACCATCTGCGTGCGCAGCCGCGCGGCCAGCCGGTCGCGGTGGCTCAAGCCTTCCAGCGGGCGCCCGTCCACCCGCACCTCGCCCTCCGTGGCCGGCAGCAGCCCGGCGGCGATGCGGCCCAGCGTGGACTTGCCGCAGCCCGACTCGCCCACCAGCCCCACGACCTCGCCCGCATGCACCGCCAGGTCCACGCCATCGACCGCGTGGGTGACGACCGGCGCTTTGGAAAGGCCCAGGCGCCGCAGCGCCCGGCCCACGGGGCCCGGCGGCGGCTGCAGGCCGAAGCGCTTGGCCACGTCGCGCAGCTCCACCAGCGGCGGGGCGGCGGCAGTGACCGGGGTGGCGCCGCCAGGGCCTGGCGGCGAAAGAACGTCGCGAACCTCGTTCATGCCGAACCCTCCGAATCCCCGGGATGGAAGCACCGCACGGCATGCGCCGGGGCCTCGGCGCGCGGGTGCGTGATGGCCGGCGGCGTGCCGCAGGCCGCGCTGGCGCGCGCGCAGCGCGGCGCGAAGGCGCAGCCCGGCGGCATGTGCAGCAGCGACGGCGCCATGCCGGGAATCTGCCGCAGCCGCTCGCCGCGCCGGTTGGCGCTGGGCAGGCTGCCGATCAGGCCCTGGGTGTAGGGGTGCTGCGGGTGGTCGAGCACGTCGTCCACCGTGCCGTGCTCCACGATGCGCCCGGCATACATCACGGCGATCTCGTCGGCCAGGCCCGCCACCACCGACAGGTCGTGGCTGATCCAGATCAGCGAGGTGCCACGCTCGCGCACCAGCTTTTGCACCTCGGACAGGATCTGCGCTTGGATGGTCACGTCCAGCGCCGTGGTCGGCTCGTCGGCAATGATGAGGTCGGGCCCGTGCAGCAGCGCGATGGCGATCGCCACGCGCTGGCGCATGCCGCCCGACAGCTGGTGCGGATAGGCCCGCAGCCGGTCGTCGGGGCTGGGAATGCCCATCAGCGCCAGCGTGTCGCGCGACAGGGCGCGGGCCTCGGCGGTGGTGGCGCGGCGGTGCGCCTTCACGGCCTCGATCATCTGCGTGTCCACGCGCAGCACCGGGTTGAGCGTGGCCATCGGGTCCTGGAAGATCATGGCGATGCGGTTGCCCTGCAGCGCGCGCCGCTCGGCAGCCGGCAGCGTGGTGAGGTCGCGGCCCTGGAACAGCACCTGCCCGCCCTCCACGCGGCCGGGCGGATCGACCAGCCCCATGATCGAAAAGCCGGTGACGGATTTGCCCGAGCCCGACTCGCCCACCAGGCCCAGCACCTTGCCGCGCCCGAGCGTGAACGACACGCCGTCCACCACCGGCAGCACGCCGGCGCGGGTGTGAAAGCGCGTGCGCAAATCGCGCACCTCCAGCGTGGGGGCGCCGGCGGGCACTGCGGCAGCGGACGCCGGGATCGGGGAAGACGATACGGCGCCCATCATTTCTGCAGCCTCGGGTTGAGCACGTCGCGCAGCTGGTCGCCCACGAGGTTGATCGCGACGATGGTGAACAGCAGCGCCAGGCCGGGAAAGAAGCTGATCCAGTATTCGTTGGACAGCAGGTACTGGTAGCCGTTGGAGATCAAAAGGCCCAGCGACGGCTCGGTGATCGGCACGCCCAGGCCCAGGAACGACAGCGTGGCCTCCAGCGTGATGGCGCGCGCCACCTGCAGCGCGCCGATCACCAAGAGCGGCGGCAGGCAGTTGGGCAGGATGTGCCCGGTGACGATGCGCCAGCCGGGAATGCCCTGGCCGCGCGCGGCCTCCACGTATTCGCGACGCGCCTCCACCAGCGCCTGGCCGCGCGCCGTGCGGGCGTAGTAGGCCCACTCCAGCAGCACCAGCGTGAGCACCACGTTGCCCACGCCCTTGCCCACATAGGCCAGGATCATCAGCGCCATGAGGATGGTGGGAAACGACAGCAGCAGGTCCACCACGCGCATCAGCAGCGCATCGACCTTGCCGCCCGCATAGGCCGCCAGCAGCCCCACCAGCGTGCCGATCACCGCCGCCACCACGGCCGAGCCCACGCCCACCAGCAGGCTGATGCGCAGGCCGTACACGATGGCCGAGTACAGGTCGCGCCCCTGCCCGTCCGTGCCCAGCCAGTAGGTGAAGGTGCCCTCGGCGTTGGCCGCGCCGGGCTTCAGGCGCGCGTCCAGCACATCGAGCTGCATCAGGTCGTAGGGGTTCTGCGGCGTGATCCAGGGCGCGGCCAGCGCCGCGATCACCACCAGCGCCAGCACGGCCAGCGCGGCGGCGGCGGTGCGCGAGCGCAGGAAGTCCGCCGCCACGCGGTACCAGATCGACCGGTCGTCGAAGCCCCGCGCCACGAGGGCGTCGGGCGAAACCACAGGCTGCGTCATGCCGCGCCCTCCACCCGGGCGCGCGGGTCCAGCAGGCGGTAGAGCACGTCCACCACCAGGTTGAGCGTGACGAAGATCACCACCACCACCATCAGGTAGGCCACCACCACGGGGCGGTCCAGGCTGTTGATGCTGTCCAGGATCAGCTTGCCCGCACCGGGCCACGCGAAGATGCTTTCGGTCACCACCGCATAGGCGATGGTCGAGCCCAGCTCCAGGCCCAGCACCGTGACGAGCGGGATCAGCGTGTTGCGCAGCACGTGCATGCACATCACCCGCGCGGGCGACAGGCCCTTGGCGCGCGCGAACTTCACGAAGTCCTGCGGCAGCACCTCGCGCACGCCGGCCCGCGTGAGCCGCAGCACCAGCGAGATCTTGAACAGCGCCAGGTTGAACGCCGGCAGCGCCAGGTGCTGCAGGCCATCGAGCGTGAGGAACGACCACGGCACCCCGAACAGCTCCCGCGTGGCGCCACGGCCGCTGGCGGGCATCCACCCCAGTTGCACGCTGAACACCATGATGAGCATCAGCGCCACCCAGAACGCCGGCAGCGAGAAGCCCGCGATGCTGATTGCCATGAGCGCCTTGGACACGGCACTGTCCGGCCGCATGCCGGCGTAAAGCCCCAGCGGCACGCCCAGCACCACCGCCAGCACCAGCGCGGCCAGGGCCAGCTCCAGCGTGGCGGGCAGGCGCTGCAGGATCAGGCGCACGGCGTCTTCCTGGTACACGAAGCTCTTGCCCAGGCTGCCGTGCAGCGCGCCGTCGATGAAGGCCAGGTACTGGCGCCACAGCGGCTGGTCCAGCCCCAGGCGCGCGATGGCGGCCAGGCGCTCCTGCTGGTTCATGTCGTCGCCGATCAGGATGTCCACCGGGTTGCCGATGGCGTGCAGGCCCACGAAGACGATCACCGTCATGGCCAGCACCACCAGCAAGGCCTGGCCCAGGCGGCGCAGCAGCCAGCCGGTCATGGCCGCGGGGCCGCGGGCGGCCGCGAGCGCTTCAAGCAAAAAAGGCCTCCAGTGCAATATCCACTAGGGCATATCGCTATTATTTTCATAGCATTTATCGCGTGGCCTCCTGGGTGCGCTCGGGGGTGGCGGCGCTCGGGGCCGTGGCGGTGGGCGCAGCGCCCTCGGGCGCGTAGGCGGGAAACTCCGCCGGCGTCCATTCGTCGCCGTCCAGCTCGGGCTCTTCGTAGCGCTGCATGGCGGCGTAGTGCAGCGCGGCGTCGTCGGCCAGCAACCGCGCGGCCAGCCCCCGAGCCAGGCGCTGGGCGCCATCGCTGATCTGCGGGATGTCGCCCGCGCCCGCGCCCTGCGACAGCGCGCCGCCGTAGTTGAAGCAGTGCACGCGGTCCAGGCCCGGGCAGGCGCCAGGCGCCTTTTCCTGGAACTCGAACAGCGGCCCCAGGTCGGGCGAGGCGGCCAGCTCGGCATCGTCCTCGCCGGCCGGTGGCACGAAGCGGTCCTGCCACAGGCGCACGGCCGGTGCGAACGCGGCGAATTCCGGTCGCAGCGCCCAGTCAGTGCGAAAGCCGGTGCAGAAAATCACGAAGTCGGCGGCGAGCGGGCCCTTGGCGGTGTCCAGCCGCAGCGCGCCGTCGGCCCGCACGGAAGCGCTGCGCACGCCCGCGCCCAGGTGGAAGTGCGCATTGGCGTGGCGCGACACGCGCAGCGTGCTGCCGTGCGGCGGTGGCACCTGCTGCACGTTCAGGTAGTGGCGAAAGCGCCACTTCCATTCGTCCGGCAGCGACCAAAAGCCGTGCGCCATGCCGGGGTTGCCGGCGCCCTTGCCCTTGTTCACGCGCGGCAGCTCGGCGCGGCGCACCAGCAGGTCCACGCGCGCGGCACCGGCCTCCAGCGCCGTGGCGGCCGAATCCATGGCCGAGGCCCCGCCGCCCACCACCGCCACGCGCAGGCCGCGCAGCGCGGCGCCGTCCCACACATCGGCCGAGTGCGCCCAGCGGCCCGCCGGCAGCGCCCGCGCCCAGTCGGGCACCCAGGGGCCGCCCAGGCCGTCGCGGCCCGTGGCCAGCACCGCATGGCGGGCCAGCACGTGGTGGAGCGCGCCGCCGTTGGCATCGTCGGCCAGGTCGATCCGCACCAGGCCGTCGGCGCGCGGATGCACGGCCAGCACGCGCTGGCGGTTGCGCACGTCCAGGCCCAGCACGCGGCGGTACCAGCGCAGGTAATCCATCCACTGCAGGCGCGGGATCTTGTCGAGCGCCGCCCAGGCCGGCAGGCCGAACTGCGATTCGAACCAGGCGCGGAAGGTGAGCGCCGGCAGGCCCAGCGCGGGCCCGGTCAGCTCCTTGGGCGAGCGCAGGGTTTCCATGCGCGCGGTGGTCGCCCAGGGGCCCTCGAAGCCCTCGGGCGCACGATCGAACAGCGGTGCCTGCACACCCATGTGCGCCAGCGAGGCGCCCAGCGCCAGCCCGGCCATGCCGCCGCCGACGATGGCCACGTCCAGCACCGGCTCGCCCGCCTCGGTCAGCCGGGGCGGCACCCAGCGCCGCGCGGGCAGGCCCAGCCATTGCAGGTCCTGGCGCAGGCGCGCCTCCAGTGCGGCGAGCCCGGCGGGTGCGGGCGCGGGGGCGGAATCGGTGGGGTTGGCAATCGTCATTCGGAAACCTCGGAAGCAGTGGGGCCGGCATCGCCGCCGTAGAGCGCCTGCAGCAGCGCGGCATGGGCCTGCGGGGCGTGGTGCACGAAGCCCGGCAGCGTCCGGGCCGCCTGCAGCAGCGCATCCGCCACGGCCTGCACCTGCGGCGTGACGGGCTGCGCCTGGGGCGTGATGACCCCGAAGAAAAAAGGAATGTCGGTGTCCAGCGGCCGCACCGCCACGCCGTCACAGGGCAGGCCCAGCGCGGTCAGCGGCTCCAGCACGGCCACGCCCAGCCCCGCGCGCACGGCGGCCTGGGCGTTGACGGACGAATTGGTCTCGATCGCATCGCGGCGCGCCAGCCCCGGCTGGCCGACCTGGGCCAGCGCCCGGTCGATGCGCCCGCGCAGGCGAAACGGGTTGCTCAGCGTGATCAGGCGGCGCTCGGCCAGGGCCGCCAGCGGCACCACTGCCTGGGCGGCGAGCGGGTCGTCCTGCGGCAGCACGGCCATGCAGGCGGTCTGGGCGATCCAGTGCACCTGCAGCCCGCGGTGCTCCAGCGGCAGGCTGGTGGCACCCAGCTGCACCGCGCCCGTGAGCACGGCATGCACCACCTCTTCGGGCGAGGTGCTGCGCAACTGGATGGCGGCGCTGCCGGTGTGTGGCTCGGCCAGCCGCAGCGCCTGGGGCAGCAGGCCCACGGCCAGCGCCGAGGTGGCGGCCAGGCGCAGCGGGCGGGCCTCGCCGCGCGCGATCTCGGCGGCACGATCGCGGATCTGCCGCAGGCCGCCGAGCGCACGCTCCACGTCCTCGTACAGCAGAAAACCCTGCTCGGTCGGCGTGACGCGCGGGCCGCCGCGCACGAAGAGCGCATAGCCGATCTCGGCCTCCAGCTCCTGCAGCGAGCGGCTGACGGAGGGCTGCGAGCGGTCCAGCAGCCGCGCGGCCGCGGTCACGCTGCCGGTGGACATCACCGCGGCGAAGGCTTCGAGCTGGCGCAATTCCATGGGCTTGATTTCATGCGTTTTTTGAAATCATGACGCCCTTGCATGCGAAATACAAATACTTTGACCACATATGCAAATGCCGAAGGGGCGCAAGCGGGGGCTTGACGCGCACCTTCGGCCCTGCGGTCGGGAGGGTTTTTCGGAACTCAGGGCGGCTCCACACGAGCGCCCTGGGCGAGCCAAGACAGGCTCGCGACGGCTTTCAGGATTTCAAGGCTTCGGTCACTGACGCGGCCAGCGGCGTGGTCGGCCGGCCGATCAGGGCACTGAGCTGGCGTTCACCGTCGAACAGCCCCCCCCGCGCGGCACCCGCATCGCTGTCCGCCAGCATGTCCGCCACCGGCGCGGGCAGACCGACGCTCACCAGCAGGTCGCGGTACGCGGCCTCGGGCATGTCCCGGTATGCCAGCGGCTTGCCGGCCTGCCGCGCCACCTCCTGGGCGAGTTCGGCCCGCGTGTAGGCGCTGTCGCCCGCGAGTTCATAGATCTTTCCTGCGGGGCTGTCCGTGGCGGCCAGCACGGCAGCGGCGGCCGCTGCGTAGTCCGCGCGCGACGCCGAGGCGATGCGCCCCTCGCCCGAGCCGCCGACCAGCACCCCGCGGCCCAGCGCATCGCCGATGCCCATCAGGTTGTTTTCGGTGTACCAGCCGTTGCGCAGCAGCACGAACGGCACCCCCGATTCCTTGAGCAGCCCCTCGGTCGCCCGATGCTCCTTGGCCAAGCCCAGCGGGGACACGTCCGCATGCAGCAGGCTGGTGTAGGCGATCAGTTGCACCCGGGCCCGCGCCGCGGCCTGGATCACGTTGCCGTGCTGTGCGATGCGGCCGCCGACCTCGCTGGACGAGATGAGCAGCACGCGGTCGATACCCTGCAGGGCGGCGTCCCACGAGGCCGCATCGCCGTAGTCCGCCTGGCGCAGCTCGATGCCGGCGGGCAGCACGCCCCGGCTTTTCTCCACATTGCGCACCGAGGCCACGATCTGCGAGACCGGCACCCGCGTGAGAAGCTGCTGGATGACGAGGCGGCCAAGCTGGCCATTGGCGCCGGTGACGAGCAGGCGGGGGGAAGAAGTGGACATGCAGGAAACCTCTGGGTATGGATTGGAGAGGAGGTCTATATTAGGAACCACTCCAACTTCCACAAGAAGGCAGCTTTTCATGCCCTGGTTACCTGAAGCTCACCTCCCCGGCCCAGGCACCCCGGCTGCCCCCGAGGCCCTCGAAGCCCTGGCCAACACCCAGGCCTGGATGCGCGAGCGGCCCGACGGGCTGGACCTTGGCCAGTGCCCGGTGCGCGACGTGCTGGACCACATCGGCGACAAATGGACCACGCTGATCCTGCTGACGCTCGCCCCCGCCCCCTTGCGCTTCGGCGCCCTGCAGCGCGCCGTGCCCGACATCTCCAAGCGCATGCTGGCCCAGACCCTGCGGTCCCTGGAGCGCGACGGCCTGCTGACCCGGCACGTCTTTCCGACCAAGCCGCCCAGCGTGGAGTACCGGCTGTCGGCCCTGGGGCAGTCGGTGATGGTGCCGCTGTCGCAGTTGCTGCAATGGGCGGAAACGAATCACCGGAGCATCCGCAGTGCGCGGGAACGGTTCGATGGCGCGGCAGGGGTGCCGCGGCCGGCAGAGGCGGTGGAGGCGGCGATGGGATGACCGGACGGCCGCTTTCGTGGCGGCCCGGGCGTCGTTGCCCTGGGGCAAGGGATGGAGAAATCCTCGCCATCTCTGACCGACCATCGGCCCGAAAAAGCAAAAGGGGCTGCGTTTGCACGCAGCCCCTTTTTTGTTTGGTGGCGCTTCACGGATTCGAACCGCGGACCTGTGGATTATGATTCCATCGCTCTAACCGACTGAGCTAAAGCGCCTAAGCCCTCGATTATATCGCGACTTTTTTCGCTTTCAACCCTTTTCTTGTTCTGCCTGCCATCGCGGGCGGCGCTTCGACGGGCCTGCACGTAAAATCGCGCCCCCAGCCCCTGGATGTACACCATGAACCGCTGCCCCACTGCTCCGTTTTCCTTTCTCTTCGCGCCCTTGCTGGCGGGCGCCCTGCTCACCGGAGCGGTCTTGCCCGCCGCGGCCCAGGTGGTCGCGCCCTTGGGCGGATTGCGCACCTTTCCCGCAAATGCCCTGCGCGGCACGCTGGCCATCAACAGCACCGTCGATGCGCAGATCGATGGCAAGGCCATCCGCATGGCCCCCGGCATGCGCCTGCTCAGCCCGCAGAACACGCTGGTCATGGCCCATACGGTGATCGGGCAGAAGTTCACGGTGAACTATGTCATCGAGGCCAGCACCGGCATGCTGCTGACGGCATGGATCCTCAGCAAGGACGAGGCGGCCCAGCCGCGCAAGGGTGCGGCAGCGACGGACCGCAACTTCATCTTCGAATCCGAGATTCCCAAGCGATAGGCCCTCGCGCCGCCAACGCTGCGGCCGCTGGACGCCCCATCCCTTTTCAGCCGCACGACCGGCCCCGCCCGCCATTGGCCGCGGGCAGCGTTATCGACACCAGAGATTCCCCATGAGCAAAAAAGTCTTCATCAAAACCTTCGGCTGCCAGATGAACGAGTACGACTCGGACAAGATGGCCGACGTGCTGCATGCCGCCCAGGGCTACGAGCCCACGCAGAACGTGGACGAGGCGGACCTGATCCTCTTCAACACCTGCTCGGTGCGCGAGAAGGCACAGGAGAAGGTTTTCAGCGACTTGGGACGCATCAAGCACCTGAAAGCGCGGGGCGTGAAGATCGGCGTGGGCGGCTGCGTGGCCAGCCAGGAAGGCGCCGAGATCATCAAGCGCGCGCCCTACGTGGACGTGGTGTTCGGCCCGCAGACGTTGCACCGCCTGCCCGAACTGCTGGCCCAGCGCGACCTGCAGCGCCGCCCGCAAGTGGACATCAGCTTTCCTGAGATCGAGAAATTCGACCACCTGCCGCCCGCGCGCGTGGAGGGCGCCAGCGCCTTCGTCTCCATCATGGAAGGCTGCAGCAAATATTGCAGCTACTGCGTGGTGCCCTACACGCGCGGCGAGGAAGTGAGCCGGCCGTTCGACGACGTGCTGGTCGAGGTCGCCGGGCTCGCCGACCAGGGCGTGAAAGAGATCACGCTGCTGGGCCAGAACGTGAACGCCTACCTGGGCAAGATGGGCGACACGGCGGAAATCGCCGACTTCGCGCTGCTGCTGGAATACGTGGCCGACATTCCGGGCATCGAGCGCATCCGCTACACCACGAGCCACCCCAATGAATTCACGCCACGCCTGATCGAGGCCTATGCGCGCATCCCCAAGCTGGCCAGCCACCTGCATCTGCCGGTCCAGCATGGTTCCGACCGCATCCTGATGGCCATGAAGCGGGGCTACACCGCCATGGAATACAAAAGCACCGTGCGCAAGCTGCGCGCGATCCGGCCGGACCTGGCGATGAGCAGCGACTTCATCGTCGGCTTCCCAGGCGAGACCGAGGAGGACTTCCGCAAGATGATGAAGCTCATCGACGACGTGCACTTCGACAACAGCTTCAGCTTCATCTTCAGCCCGCGTCCGGGCACGCCCGCCGCCAGCCTGCACGACGACACCCCGCACGAGGTGAAGCTGCGCCGCCTGCAGGAGCTGCAGGCCGTGATCAACGGCAACATCAAGTCGATCAGCGAAAGCCGCGTGGGCACGGTGCAGCGCATCCTGGTCGAGGGCGCGTCCAAGCGCGACGCCAACGAGCTGATGGGCCGCACCGAATGCAATCGCGTCGTCAACTTCGTCGGCCAGCCGCGGCTGGTCGGGCAGATGGTGGACGTGGCCATCACCGAAGCGAAGGCCTACACCCTGCGCGGCGAGGTGGTGGTGGTTGGCGAACCCGCGCTGGCGCACTGAGGCGCATGGGCGTGGCGTTCGCAATGCGCTTCCTGCGCCGGCAGCAAGGGGTGGCGGCGCTCGGCGGCCTGTCGTTCCAGCAGATGATGCTGCTGGCTTTCCTGCTGATCGCCGGGCTGCTCGGCGCCAGTTCGCTGCGGGCGATCTTCACGCTGGAGCAGTTGATGGGCCAAAGCCGCAACGGCGCGGCCGAGGCGATCCAGCTCAACGCATCGGCGCAGAGCCTGAACGGACGCAGCCAGACGCTGGAGCGCGCCGCGCGCCAGTCGCTGGTGCTGGCCGACAAATCGCTGCGCAGGCGGTTCGACGAAGTGTCGCGCGAGGCGCGCGACATCCTGCAGCGGCTGGAGTCCAAGGGCCTGCCGCCGGACCTGCCCAACCAGTGGCGCAAGCATTTGGGCGAGGTCACTTCGCTGTTGGACGGGCCCGCGGCCCTGTCGCTGGAGAACGAGCGGGTCGTGGCGGCGCTGTTCCTGGAGCTGGATGCGCTCAACGGCACCATCGCCCAGACCGTGCAGGACATGAACGCGCAGCGCAGCACCGCCCTGCTGGAGAAGATCGAGGCCAGCCGGCGCGAGGTCACGCACCAGGTGGTGGGCGTGATCGTGCTGGCGCTCGCCCTGGCGCTGGGCTTCGGCATCTGGCTCGCGCGGCCGTTCAAACGCATGGAGCACGCCATCCGCCTGCTGGGCGAGAACGATCTGTCGCAGGCGGTGGACCTGTCCGGCCCGGTGGACATCCGCCGTGTGGGGCAACAGCTGGAATGGCTGCGCATGCGGCTGCTGGAGCTGGACGCCGACAAGGCCCGCTTTTTGCGGCATGTGTCCCATGAACTCAAGACACCGCTGGCCTCGATGCGCGAAGGCGTGGCACTGCTGCAGGACGGCGTGACGGGCGAGCTGACCGAAGGCCAGCGCGAGGTGGTGGACATCCTGCACCAGAACACCCTGGTGCTGCAGGGCGAGATCGAGGCGCTGCTGCGCTTCAACGCGGCGGCGTTCGAGGCGCGCCAGTTGCGCCGTGCGGAGACCGATCTGCTCGCGCTCATCGAAAGCCAGGTGGAGGCGCAGCGCCTGCACTGGCAGGCCAAGAAGCTCGACGTGGTCGTGGAAGGCGCGCCGGTGACGCTGCAGATCGACGCGGAAAAGATCGCCCCGGCGGTGAGCAACCTGCTGTCCAACGCCATCCGCTTTTCGCCGCGCGGTGGAACAATTCGGATCACCTTGTCACGTTTTCCCGACCGGATTCGCATCGATTTCGCGGACGACGGCCCCGGAGTGCATGAGAATGACCGCTCCCGCATCTTCGAACCGTTTTACCGAGGTGTACGCCAACCCGAGGACGCCGCGCGCGGCACGGGCATCGGCCTGTCCATCGTCCAGGAATACGTGAGTGCCCACGGCGGCCACGTCACCCTGGTGGAAGACGGCGAACACACCCCCTTCCGCATTGAATTGCCCCATGTCTCCTGATTTCCCGTCGCTCTCCGTCCCGCGAGCGGTCTTCGGTGCGCGCGGCGCCGGGCCGGCCGGCCTGCTGCTGGCGGTGGCCCTGCTGAGCACGGGCTGCGCCAATCCACCGCCGGTGGTGACGCCACCGCCGCCGGTGGAGGTACCCGCGCCCGCGCCACCGCCACCGAAGGAAGAACCGGACGATCCACCGGCCCCGGTGTCCGAGCCGGCCATCAAGGACAACGGCAGCCAGCGGCCCTCCGTCCCGCGGCAGATGCTGCAGTACGCGGACAAGGTGCGCAGCATGGGCACGGCGGAACTCGCCGCCGAGATCACGCAGCTGTCCAACGCACAGCCGCAGTCGCCTGAAAAGCCGCTGCAATTGGCGATCGTGCTCATGCACACGCGCCAGGCACCCGACACGGCCCGCGCCCTCGGGCTGGTGCAGCGCGTGATGGCCGACACCACCGCGCCCGCGCCGTCGCTTCATCCCCTGGCCCGCCTGCTGGAAGGCCGGCTGCTGCAGCAGCGCCGGCTGGAAGACCAGCTGGACCGGCAGAACCAGCAACTGCGCGATGCCCAGCGGCGGATCGACCAGTTGAACGACCGGCTGGAGGCCATGCGCGCCATCGAGCGCAGCCTGAACGCGCGTCCCGGCGGCGTCAACGACCCCGCCAAGGGCGCGCAACCCCCTCCCGCCGCAGAACCCCAACGCTGACCGCCAACCGATCGCCCCCATGAAAGCTTCCACCGGACACCGCCAACGCATTCTCGTGGTGGACGACGATGCCGACATGCTGCGGCTACTGTCGCTGCGCCTGCAGGGCGCAGGCTACGAGGTCACGGCCGTGACCTCGGCCGAAGCCGCGCTCGCGCAGCTGGACATCGACCGCCCCCAGCTCGTGCTGAGCGATGTTCGCCTGCCGGGACGCGACGGCCTGGCGCTGTTCGACGAGGTGCGCTCGCGCCACCCTTCGCTGCCGGTCATCCTGCTGACCGCGCACGGCACGATTCCCGATGCGGTGGAGGCCACGGCGCGCGGCGTCTTCACGTACCTCACCAAGCCCTACGACGCCAAGGACCTGCTGGACAAGATCGCCCAGGCCCTGGCGTTCAGCACGCCCACGGCGCAGACCACGCGCGCCGACGACGCTTGGCGCGCAGAGATCGTCAGCCGATCCAACCGCATGGCGGACCTGCTGGCCGAGGCCCACATGGTGGCGCAGTCGGACGCCAGCGTGCTGCTGCTGGGCGACAGCGGGACCGGCAAGGAATTGCTGGCACGCGCCATCCACCGCGCCAGCCCGCGCGCCAGCCGGCCCTTCGTGGCGGTCAACTGCGGCGCCATTCCCGAGGCCCTGCTCGAATCCGAACTGTTCGGCCACATGAAGGGCGCCTTCACCGACGCGGTGACCAACCACAAGGGCCTGTTCCAGGCGGCCGATGGCGGCACGCTGCTGCTCGACGAGATCGGCGACATGCCGCCCGCCTTGCAGGTCAAGCTGCTGCGCGTGCTGCAGGAGCGCGCCGTGCGCCCGGTGGGCGCCAGCCAGGCGACGCCGGTGAACGTGCGCATCATCTCGGCCACCCACCGGAACCTGGAAACGGCCATGGCCGCCGCCCAATTCCGGGAAGACCTGTACTACCGCCTGAACGTCGTCACGCTGACGCTGCCCACGCTGGGTGACCGGCGTGAAGACATCGCGCTGCTGGCCAACCATTTTTTGGACAACCTGGCCCGCAAATACGACAAGCGCCTGTCCGGCTTCTCGCCAGAGGCGTTGAAGGCCCTGACCACCGCCGCCTGGCCCGGCAACGTGCGCCAGCTTTTCAACGTGGTGGAGCAGGTCTGCGCCCTGTCCACCACGCCTTTGGTGTCGCTGGGCCTGGTGCAGCGCGCACTGCGCACGCCTTCGGCTCAGGTGCTGAGCTTCGCCGAGGCACGGCAGCGCTTCGAGCGCGAATATCTGGTGGACCTGCTCAAGATGACGGACGGCAATGTCGCCGATGCCGCCCGCCTGGCGCAACGCAACCGGACCGAGTTCTACCGGCTGCTGCAAAAGCATGCGCTGACCCCCGGGAATTTCAAAGCCGATGCGGGCACGGCAGACGATGTCGCCGATGAGCGACAGGACTAAGTCGTTGATTTAAAAGGAAATGTGGTTTCCGACCCAGGGACGGGTCGCTGAATCCCGACAGATTCGGCCGTTTTGAGGCGGTTTTGCTGCGCCGCACAACCACTTACAGACCAAAAACGTCGTAAGTCTTTGATTTAAAAAGACTTTTAGAAGCTGGCACAGGGTTTGCCCTATAGACCGGCATGACGCAAGAAATTTCCTCCTCTACCGCCCGCCCAGCGCACCGCGCTGATGCGAACCGGACACCTGCCGCAGGAGTGGCTGCAGGACAGCCACCGGCGCAGGCATCCCAGGGTGAAACCTCTGCGCGTCCGGCCTCTTCCTCGGCTTTCGGCGCCTTTGTCGCCGAAAGCCGGACGGCCGCTTCTTCCCCAACGACAACCCAACTTCGCAGTGAGGGAACCATGGACCCACATCAATCTTCCCGTGCAGGACGTGTCGGCGCTGTCGCGCACGCACCCGCTGTGGTGGCGCGGCGCGGCGCCAAGTACCCCCGTCCGGTGGCCTCTGACCGCAGCACGCTGCGCGAAGAACGCCACCCCAACTCTCTGACGGCACCGCCCGTGCACCGCGGCTCCATGGCACCCCTGCCATGGCGCGGCTTCTGGAACAGCATCGGCACCGCCTTGCTCATGCGCCTGAACGGCCAGCGCAACCGCCCCGCCGAAGGCACCGAAATCACCGAAACGTGGCAGCAGGCCGCCCAGCAGCGCCGCCTGGTGTTCATGCTGCTGACGGTTGCCAGCAGCGCGCTGGCCACCACGCTGTTTGCCGGCGTGCAGCCCAGCTACGACAGCGCCTGGCTCGAATACGGCCAACTCGCCCTGTTCGCCCTGCTCTCCACCTGGGTCGTCACCGGCTTCCTGACCGGCGTGATGGGCTTCTGGGTCATGCTGCGGGGCGACGCGCACGCACTGTCAGCCGCCAGCGTGCGCAACAAGCCTTTGAACGCCGACGCGCGGACGGCGATCATCATGCCGATCTGCAACGAGGACGTGTCCACCGTGTTCGCCGGCCTGCGCGCCACCTGCGAATCCGTGGCCGCCACGGGGCATGCCAAGACCTTCGACGTGTTCGTGCTGTCCGACAGCTACGACCCCAAGATCGCCGCCGCCGAGCGCGCCGCCTGGGAAGACCTGCGCGCCGCCCTGGCAGCGAACGGCAACCAGCCGCAGGTCGAGGTGTACTACCGCCTTCGCACCCGCCGCAGCCACCGCAAGGCCGGCAACGTGGCCGACTTCTGCCGCCGCTGGGGCAAGGACTACCGCTACATGGTCGTGCTCGACGCCGACAGCGTGATGAGCGGCGATTGCATCGTCTCCATGGCCAAGCTGATGGAAGCGCACCCCCGCGCCGGCATCATCCAGACCGCCACCCAGGCCATCGGCCACGTCACCCTGCACGCCCGTGCACAGCAGTTCGCCTCCCGCGTGACGGGTCGCCTGTTCACGCTGGGCATGCAGTTCTGGCAACTGGGCGAGTCCCACTACTGGGGCCACAACGCCATCATCCGCGTCCAGCCTTTCATGGAACACTGCGCGCTGGCCCCGATCAAGGGCACCGGCGGAATGAGCGGCGGCATCATGTCGCACGACTTCGTGGAAGCGGCCCTGATGCGCCGTGCCGGGTACCACGTGTGGCTGGTGTCCGACCTGGTCGGCAGCTACGAACAGCAACCGCCGGACCTGCTGTCCGAGCTGCAGCGTGACCGCCGCTGGTGCCAGGGCAACCTGCAAAACGCCCGCCTGATGGCCGAGCCCGGCATCCACCCCGTGCACCGCGCCATGTTCGTCACCGGCGCCATGGCCTACCTGTCGGCACCCCTGTGGCTGGCCTTCATCACCTTCGGCACGGCCCTGTGGCTGGCCGGCGCCCGCCTGGTGTCCGACTGGAACATCCTGCCCAGCGAACTGATGGCGCTGTGGGCCTGGACGCTGTGCATGCTGTTCCTGCCCCGCGTGCTGGGTGTGACGGCGATCCTCATGAAGGGCGAGCAAAAGCAGTACGGCGGCACCGCCAGCCTGATCAAGAGCGCCGGCCTGGAAAGCGTGCTGGCCATCCTGCAGGCCCCGATCCGCATGCTGGCCCACTCGCTGTTCGTGATCATCGCCCTCACCGGCCTGAAGCTGGACTGGAAGTCGCCTCCCCGCGAAGCCAACGCCGTGCCCTGGAGCGATGCGGTTCGCCAACTGGCTCCCATGACCGGCGTGATCGCCCTGCTGGGACTGGGCGTGGCGTTGATCGATCCGAGCGCGCTGATGTGGCTCATGCCCGTCGGCCTGCCGCTGGCCCTGTCCATTCCGCTGGTGGTGGTCTCCAGCCAGATCGCTCTGGGCCGTGCCGTGCGCGCCCAGCGCCTGCTGCTGATCCCCGAAGAGGCATGGTCTCCGCCTGTCCTGCGCCGCGCATGGATGCATGCCACGCAGCTGAAGAACCGCCCCCAGCGTTCCGCAGCGCCGGTCCTCAAGGCGGCTTGAACGGCAGCAACCGGCCAACGCGCGCCGCCGACCGCGGCGCTTCAATGAAAAAGCCGACCCTCGGGTCGGCTTTTTATATGGGAATTTGAACTGCTTGCAGGCCGCTGCGAGCGCCCACCGGATGTCGGTCAGGCCCACAGGCCAGAGCCATGCGCAAGGGGCTGCACATGCCGTGAGAGTTTGAAGTCTTTCAGGGCTCTAGCGCATGATTGGCTAGGGCATGTAGCTATACTTTTTATAGCAAATGCCACAGCGATGCCTGCGATCTGCCCGGCACAGCGGGCGTCGGGGCTCCGGTCAGAACGGCAGCTTGGGCATCCCGCCGCCGCCCAGGCCCTTCATGCCGCCCATGCGCTTCATCATCTTCATGAGGCCGCCGCCCTTCATCTTCTTCATCATGCCCTGCATCTGATCGAACTCGTTCAGCAGGCGGTTCACCTCCTGCACGTGCACGCCGGAGCCGGCGGCGATGCGCTTCTTGCGCGTGGCCTTGATCAGCTCGGGCTTGCGGCGCTCGAGCGGGGTCATGCTCTGGATGATGCCTTCCTTGCGGCGGATGTCCTTCTCGGCCTTGTCCATGTCCACCTGGCCGGCCTTGGCGGTGAACTGGGCCGGCAGCTTGTCCATGAGGCTGGACAGGCCGCCCATCTGCTTCATCTGCTGCAGCTGCGACAGGAAGTCGTTCAGGTCGAATCCGTCGCCGCTCTTGACCTTGGCCGCGAGCTTTTGCGCCGCCTCCATGTCCACGCCCGCGCTCACCTGCTCGACCAGCGCGACGATGTCGCCCATGCCCAGGATGCGGCCGGCGTGGCGCTCGGCATCGAACACCTCCAGCCCGTCGATCTTCTCGGACACCCCGGCGAACTTGATGGGCGCACCGGTCACCTGGCGCACCGACAGCGCCGCACCGCCGCGCGAGTCGCCGTCGAGCTTGGTCAGCACGATGCCGGTGAGCGGCAGCGCTTCCTTGAAGGCGCGGGCGGTGTTGATGGCGTCCTGCCCCTGCATGGCATCGACGACGAACAGCGTCTCGACCGGGTTCAGCACCGCGTGCAACTCCTTGATTTCGTTCATCAAGGCTTCGTCGATGGCCAGGCGACCGGCCGTGTCCACCAGCAGCACGTCGAAGTAATGCCGCTTGGCGTAGTCGATGGCCGCGCGGGCGATGTCCAGGGGCTTTTGGTCGGCCGAGCTCGGGAACCACTCGGCGCCGGCCTGCGCCGTCACGGTCTTGAGCTGCTCGATGGCGGCGGGCCGGTACACGTCGCCTGACACGGTGAGCACTTTCTTCTTGCGCTTTTCGATCAGGTGCTTGGCCAGCTTGGCGGTGGTGGTGGTCTTGCCCGCGCCCTGCAGGCCGGCCATCAGGATCACCGCGGGCGGCTGGGCCGCCAGATTGATGTCGGCGATGCCCTCGCCCATGGTGGCGGCCAGCTCGCGGTTCACGATGGACACCAGCGTCTGCCCGGGCTTCAGGGAGCCCAGCACCTCCTGGCCCAGGGCCTTTTCCTTCACGCGGGCGATGAAGTCGCGCACCACCGGCAAGGCCACGTCGGCCTCCAGCAGCGCCATGCGCACTTCGCGCAGCATGTCCTGGACGTTGGATTCGGTGATGCGGGCCTGGCCGCGCATCTCCTTGACGAGTCGCGTGAGTTTTTCGGTAAGGGCGGAGGCCATAGGAATGTTCCGGAAGTGCCCTTGGCGCCTGGGCGGCTGGTACCGCAGGCAGGTCCGCCAGGGGCGGGCGAAGGGCTAAACTGTGAGTCCATGATTTTACCCAGTGCGTCTCCCGTCAGCTGGCTGCTGGCCTTGTCCGCGGCGATGGCTTACGCCGCCCCTGCCGTGGCCGCCGCGCGGTTCGGCGGCAAAACGGGCCGCACCGCGCTCTGGGTCGCCTGGGGGCTGCACGCGGCGGTGCTGGCCTACAGCCTGCTCGGCAGCACGCCGCACTTCGGTTTCGCGCCCGCCCTGTCGATGACGGCGTGGCTGGTCCTCACGGTGTACGCCGTCGAACGCCAGATGTTTCCCGAACTCCAGGCCCGCTGGATGCTGGGCGCCCTGGGCTCCGTGGCGGTGCTGCTCGCGCTGCTGTTTCCGGGGCAGCCCCTGCACGTGAACGCATCCGCGTGGCTGCCGCTGCACCTGGCGCTGGGCATCGCGTCCTACGGGCTGTTCGCCGCCGCCGTGGTCCACGCCTGGCTCATGACCCGCGCGGAGCGCAAGATCCGCCAGGCCGCGGACCCGCACAGCGGCATTCCCTTGCTCACCCTGGAGCGCCTCACGTTCCGCTTCGTGATGGCGGGCTTCGTGCTCCTCACCGCCACGCTGGTGGCCGGCTGGCTGTTCGGCGAAACGCTGTACGGCCGGGCCTGGAACTGGGAGCACAAGACGGTGTTCTCGGTCCTGTCGTGGATCACGTTCGCGGTGCTGCTGATCGGGCGCACGCGCTTCGGCTGGCGCGGGCGCAGCGCCGTGCGCGTGCTGTATGCCGGCGCGGGCCTGCTGCTGCTGGCCTACGTGGGCTCGCGCTTCGTGCTCGAAGTGGTCCTGGGACGCGCCGCATGAAGTACCTCGTCCTGCTGGCGGTGCTGGTCATCGCGTTCGGCGTGTGGCGCAACCAGCGGCGCCGGGAGATGCCACCGCCCGCCGCGGCACGCCCCGCCTTGCCGCAGGCCATGGTGAGCTGCGCCCGGTGCGGCGTGCACATTCCCCGGTCCGAGGCGCTGACCGACAGCGGCCCGAGCTACTGCAGCCCCGAGCACCAGCGCCAAGGGCCGGCGTGAAAGGCTTTTTCCCGTGCCGGCCCTGAAACGCGCCAGCGCCCTGCTCTCCGCCGACGCCCCGTTCGCCCGGCTGTGGGGCAGCTTCCTGTCGGGCCGCATCATGGTGGCGGCCGCCCTGCTGCTGCTGCAGGGCCTGGGCGTGGCGCTGAACCAGTCCTACGAACCCCTGCTGCTGGGCATCTGTGCCGGCTACCTGGTGGCCACCGTGCTGCTGCTGGTGCTGGCCGGCAATGCACCGCCCGGACCCCATTCTTGGCTGCAGTGGGTGTTCTCGATCGGCGTGGACCTCGCCTTGATCAGCACGTTGCAGATCCTGCACGTGGGCTCCATGAACTTCACGCCCCTGTTCGGGCTGCCCATCCTGATGGCCGGCGTGCTGGGCACGCTGACCCTGGCCCTGGGCACGACCGCGGCCGTGACGCTGCTGCTGCTGGCATGGGCCTGGTGGCTGGGCAGCAGCGGCGGCTCGGACGCCACGCAGCGCTATTTCCAGACGGCCCTCACCGGCACGGGCTACTTCATCGTCGCCTATCTGGTGCATCAGCTCGCCTCGCGCCTGAACCGGGAGCAGCAGCTGGCCCAGGCCAGCCAGATGGCGGCCAAGGTGCAGGAGCAGGTGAGCGCCCTGGTCATCCACAACCTGTCGGACGGCGTGCTGGTGCTGGACCAGCGCGACACCGTGCGCATCGCCAACCCCGCCGCACTGCGGCTGCTGGGCACCAATGCCCGCCACGCGCTGCCGTTCTCCATGGCCCATTCCTCGCCCTGGAAGCCGTTGCTGGCGATGGCGCGGCAAACCTTTCAGAAAGGCCAGCCGCAAAGCGCCGACGTGGACGTGCTGCACCCAGGGCAAAGCCCGCTGGCGCTGCATGTGCGGGCCTGGCTCACTTCGTCGCAGGAGATCGCGCGCGAGACCGGGGGCGAGCACCTGTGCGTGATGTTCCTGCACGACCTGCGCGAGATGGAGGCGCGCCTGCGCACCGAAAAGCTCGCGTCAATGGGCCGCATGTCGGCCGCCGTGGCCCATGAGATCCGCAACCCGCTCGCGGCCATCATGCAAGCCAACGCCCTGCTGGAAGAAGAACTGCACGAGCCCGGCCAGAAGCGCCTGGCCCACATGGTGCAGCAGAACGCCGAGCGGCTGGCCCGCATCGCCGAGGAGGTGCTGGACATCGCCCGGGTGCAGCACCAGATCAGCCACGCGCCGGCCTCCACCGTGGTGCTGTGCGACGCGGTCGCGCAGGTCTGGGGCGACTGGCAGGCGCAGGACCCGGGAAAGCGCCGGGCCCAGCTCGCGCTGGAGGCGGGCCGCGCCCCCGTGGAGTTCGATGCCGAACACCTGCGCCGCGTGCTCGTCAATTTGCTCGACAACGCGCTGCGCTACATGGGCGGCGAGCCCGATTCGCTCTACGTGGCCACCTACGTCAGCGCGGCCGGCACGGTGGGGCTGCAGGTGTGGAGCGACGGCGCGCCGCTGGACAAGACCGTGGAACGCCATCTGTTCGAGCCCTTCTTTTCCTCGGAAAGCCGCTCCAGCGGGCTGGGCCTTTATATCTGCCGCGAGCTTTGCCAGCGGCACGGTGCGTCGATCGGTTACCAGCGCCTCACCCGCTCCCTGCCGCGCGGCGCGGTCGGCGGCAATGCGTTCACGGTCGTGTTCCGCAAGAACGCCCGGCCGCAGGAGCCGAACACCACGCTGTTTGACACAATCGTCGTCTGACCCCGCACGCACCTGTCCATGAACGCCAACGCCGCCACGATCCTCGTCGTCGATGACGAACCCGACCTGCGCACCCTGTACGAGCTGACGCTGCTGCGCGAAGGCTACCGGGTCGAGACGGCAGCCAACCTGCAGGAGGCCCGTCAGCAGTTGCAGGACCGGAAGTTCGATGCCGTGATCACCGACATGCGCCTGCCGGACGGCTTCGGCATGGAGTTGCTGCACGAGCTGCGCGACCAGCAGCGGCGCGAGCGCTGCGTGGTGATGACCGCCTATGGCTCCGCCGAGAACGCGGTGGAGGCGCTGCGATCGGGCGCGTTCGATTACCTCACCAAGCCGGTGGACCTGAAACTGTTCCGCTCGGTCGTCGCTTCAGCGATCCAGGGCACCGGGGGGGTGCCTCCGCCTCGGTCGGCACGCCCCGGCAACGCACCGCGCGCCCCCCAGGAAACCGCTGCCGGCACCACGCTGTCCCTGGACCGGCTGGTAGGCGAGTCGGAGGCCATGCGCAACGTCAAGCAACGCATCGCCAAGGTGGCACGCAGCATGGCGCCGGTGCTCATCCGCGGCGAATCCGGCACCGGCAAGGAATTGGTGGCCCGTGCACTGCACGCCAGCAGCCAGCGCGCGGAGGGACCGCTGGTCGCCGTCAACTGCGGCGCCATTCCCGAAAATCTGCTCGAAGCCGAATTCTTCGGCGCGCGCAAGGGCTCCTACACCGGCGCCACGCAGGACCGCGATGGCTACTTCCAGGCGGCGCGCGGCGGCACGCTGTTCCTGGACGAAATCGGCGATCTGCCGCTGGCCATGCAGTCCAAGCTGCTGCGCGCCATCCAGGAACGCAGCGTGCGGGCGCTGGGCTCCACGGGTGAAGAAACCGTGGACGTGCGCATCGTCAGCGCCACCCACCGGGACCTCGCGGCCGATGTGCAGTCCGGCCGGTTCCGCCAGGATCTGTATTACCGTCTCAACGTGATCGAGGTGGTCATTCCGCCGCTGCGCGAACGCCGCGAAGATCTGCCCGCCCTGTGCGCCACGCTGCTGGCCCGCATCGCGCAGGAATCCGGCGCACCCGTGCCGCCCCTCACGCAGAACGCACTCGACCGCATTGCCATGCACCCGCTGACCGGCAATGTGCGCGAGCTGGAAAACCTGCTGCACCGCGCCGTCGCCTTGAGCGATGGGGAAGAACTGCATGTGGAGCCTCCGCACGTTTCGGCCTCCAATGCCGCGCGCGCCGACGCGGCGGCCGGGCATGCTGCCCAAGGAACGGAGCCACCCGGCGCCACCGCGCCGCGCAACGCCAATCCGGCCGCCACCGTTCCTCTGCCCAGCGACCTGCAGGCCTGGCTGGACCAGCAGGAGCGCGAGATCCTGGTGCGCGCCTTGCGGGAGACCGGCTTCAACCGCACCGCCACCGCGGCGCGGCTGGGCATCAGCCTGCGGCAGATCCGCTACCGCATCGCCCGCCTGGACATTGCCGCGCCCAACGACAGCGACGCGAATGACGACAGCGAATGAGGCCCCGCGCCCCGGTCCGGTGCCAAAACCGGAAGCGGGCGAAGGGGATGTCTGGAACGGCGGCTGGTACCGGGACGCTACACGCGAGCCCTCGCCCAACTTCGGGCCGCGCCCGGCCCATGCGGCCATCGATCTCATCGTGGTGCACTCGATCAGCCTGCCCCCTGGCGAATACGGCGGCGGGCAGGTGCAACGGCTCTTCACCAATGCCCTCGACTGGGATGCGCACCCTTATTACGCCGGCATCCGCGGGCTGCAGGTGTCGGCCCATTTCTTCATCGAGCGGGACGGGCGGCTCTGGCAGTTCGTGGACTGCGACCAGCGGGCATGGCACGCCGGACCTTCGAGCTACCGGGGCCGCGCCAATTGCAACGATGACTCGATCGGCATCGAACTTGAAGGGCTGGAGGGCCAGACCTTCGAGCCCGCCCAATACGCCACGCTGAACCGGCTCTGCGCTCACCTGCCGTCGCGTTACCCGATTGCCCACGTGGCGGGCCACGAAGATGTGGCCCCGGGCCGCAAGCAGGACCCGGGGCCAGGATTCGACTGGCGGCGGCTGCAGGCGGACCTGCAATGGCCATCTGCGGCGTTTCCGCAAAAGTCAACTCAGGCGCCCCGATAATTCAGGGTTTTCCCCCATCTTCGGCACGCTCGGTGCCAAACCGCGACACTCGGCCCCCTGCCGCCGAAACAGCAGAGGCAACGCCCGCGCGGCTTTTGAAGTGGAAACGGCCGGCACGCTGCGCCGGACCACGTTTTTTTGCTTGAAACCGCACCCACACGGCCTCTCGGCAGTGGCATCCGAGTGGCTTCCGGGCCATGGAAAAGCCCGTTTTCAAAACAGAGGCCAAAGGGCGCTGTACACTACCGGTAGTGTCTTGCTACCATTGCACACCCTAGATATAGCGTGCGGGGCAGCACTCAACCCCCACCCATTTTTCGTTTTGGCGCCGCCTTTTCGGCCCGCCAACTTCGCCTTTTCCGACAGCTCCCAAAGGACCTTTCATGCAAGCTGCGCTAAACCCTTCATCCATCACGAATGCACCCGGGCACACCACGGCCACGGACGAATCGCCGGCGGCGCAGCCCGGTAGCGACCTACTGACGCACTACCAGATCATTCGCCGCAATGGCGCGGTCGTGCCGTTCGAGCCGCAGAAGATCGCAGTGGCATTGATGAAGGCGTTTCTTGCAGTGCACGGCACCCAGGGTGCCGCATCGGCCAGCGTGCGCGAAGTCGTGGACACGCTGACCCAGAACGTGGTGCGCGCCCTCATGCGCTCGCGCCCGGGCGGCGGCACCTTCCATATCGAAGACGTCCAGGACCAGGTCGAGCTGGGCCTGATGCGCGGTGGCCACCACGAAGTCGCCCGCGCCTATGTGCTGTACCGCGAACGCCGCTCGCAAGAGCGCGCCCACCAGCAAGAGCAGCGCACCCCCGCCGTGCCCACGCTGCACGTGATCGACCATGGCCAGCGCGTGCCGCTCGACGAAGCCCGCATGCTGAGCCTCATCCAGGCCGCCTGCTCCAACCTGGGCGCAGACATTCAGGCCGCGCCCATCGTGGCCGAAACCATGCGCAACCTGTACGACGGCGTGCCCATGGACGAGGTGTACAAGGCATCCATCCTGGCTGCCCGCACGCTGATCGAAAAAGACCCCGACTACACCTACGCCACCGCGCGCCTGCTGCTGCATACCATCGTGCGCGAGGTGCTGGGCCGCGACGTGGCACCCGGCGAAATGAGCGCCGCCTACGCGAACTACTTCCCCGTGTTCATCCAGAAGGGCGTGGACAACGACCTGCTGGACCCCCGCCTGCTCGAATACGACCTGCAAAAGCTCGGCGCCGCACTGAAGTTCGAGCGCGACCAGCAGTTCGACTACCTGGGCCTGCAAACGCTGTACGACCGCTACTTCCTGCACGTGCGCAAGAGCCGCATCGAACTGCCCCAGGCATTCTTCATGCGCGTGGCCATGGGCCTGGCGCTCAAGGAAGACAACCGCGAAGCCCGCGCCATCGAGTTCTACGAGGTGCTCTCGTCGTTCGACTTCATGTCCAGCACCCCCACGCTGTTCAACAGCGGCACGCTGCGCTCGCAGCTGTCGTCGTGCTATCTCACCACCGTGCCGGACGACCTGGACGGCATCTACGAGTCGATCAAGGAAAACGCGCTGCTGTCCAAGTTCGCCGGCGGCCTGGGCAACGACTGGACCCGCGTGCGCGCACTGGGTTCGCACATCAAGGGCACCAACGGCGAATCGCAGGGCGTGGTGCCGTTCCTCAAGGTGGTGAACGACACGGCCGTGGCGGTGAACCAGGGCGGCAAGCGCAAGGGCGCCGTCTGCACTTACCTCGAAACCTGGCATCTGGACATCGAGGAGTTCCTGGAACTGCGCAAGAACACCGGCGACGACCGCCGCCGCACGCACGACATGAACACGGCCAATTGGATTCCCGACCTGTTCATGCGCCGCGTGATGGAAAAGGGCACCTGGACCCTGTTCTCGCCCTCCAACGTGCCCGACCTGCACGACCTGTTCGGCTCCGACTTCGAAAAGGCCTACGTGGCCTATGAAGAGAAGGCCGCGCGCGGCGAGATCCGGCCTTCGCGCACCCTGCAGGCCACCGACCTGTGGCGCAAGATCCTCACCATGCTGTTCGAGACCGGCCATCCCTGGATCACGTTCAAGGATGCCTGCAACGTGCGCTCGCCCCAGCAGCACGCCGGCGTGGTGCACTCGTCCAACCTGTGCACCGAGATCACGCTGAACACCAGCGACACCGAAACCGCGGTCTGCAACCTCGGCTCGGTCAACCTGATGCGCCATCTGAAGGACGGCCCGAACGGCCGCGAACTCGACCACGTCAAGCTGCGCAAGACCATCTCCACGGCCATGCGCATGCTCGACAACGTGATCGACATCAACTACTACGCCGTGGAAAAGGCCCGCGTCTCCAACATGCGCCACCGTCCCGTGGGCCTGGGCATCATGGCCTTCCAGGACAGCCTGTACGAACTGCGCATTCCCTACGCATCGCAGGCCGCGGTCGAATTCGCCGACCAATCCATGGAAGCCATCTGCTACTACGCCTACTGGGCTTCCACCGAACTGGCCAAGGAACGCGGCCACTACGAAAGCTACAAGGGCTCGCTGTGGGACCGCGGCATCCTGCCGTTCGACACGCTCGATCTGCTGGAAAAAGCCCGTGGCGGCTTCGTGGAAGTCGATCGCTCTTCGTCGCTCGACTGGAACGCGCTGCGCAACAAGATCGCGCAAGACGGCATGCGCAACTCCAACTGCGTGGCCATCGCGCCCACGGCCACCATCTCCAACATCGTCGGCGTCGATGCGTCCATCGAGCCCTCGTTCGGCAACCTGTCGGTCAAGTCGAACCTGTCGGGCGAGTTCACCGTCATCAACAGCTACCTGGTGCGCGACCTCAAGCGACTGGGCCTGTGGGACGACGTGATGGTCATGGACCTCAAGCACTTCAAGGGCTCGCTGCATTCCATCGACCGCGTGCCGCAAGACGTCAAGGCGCTGTACTCCACCGCCTTCGAAGTCGAGCCGTCGTGGCTCGTCGAAGCGGCATCGCGCCGCCAGAAGTGGATCGACCAGGCACAGAGCCTGAACATCTACATGGCCGGCGCATCGGGCAAGAAGCTCGACGACACCTACAAGCTCGCCTGGGTGCGCGGCCTCAAGACCACGTATTACCTGCGCACGCAAAGCGCCACGCACGTCGAGATGAGCACCGTGAACACGCGCCAGCTCAATGCCGTTTCGTCGGGCACCGACGGCGGCGGCGCACAGGCCGCGGCCAAGCCCAGCGCGCTCGAAGCCGCTGCGGCCGCAGCGCAGGCACAGGCCGCGGCACTGCCCGCGACCGATGTGAAGTTCTGCGCGATCGACGACCCGACCTGCGAAGCCTGCCAGTGATGCGCACGCCATGCGCGGCACCCGATCGATCGGGGTGCCGCGCATGTGCAGTGAAGCAACAAAAACATGGCTGCATCACGCTCCAGCGCTTTTAATTTTGCAGCGCTGCTTTCATAATCCGACCATTGGAAAACCTATGCTGACCTGGGACGAAGAAGTCAAGCCCTCATCGCAGAAACTCTTGGACGGCGGTCTGCAAAACAACCGCCTGGAGGAGTCGACTCCCGCGCCTTCGCAAGCTGCCGCAGTGCCCGCTCCAAGCCTGTCCGCCAGCAGTGCGCCTGCACCATCGGAACCGCCTGCCGCCACCGTGCACCGCCGCGTGAATGCCGCCGACAAGCGCATCATCAACGGCCAGACCGACGTCAATCAGCTGGTGCCCTTCAAGTACAAGTGGGCCTGGGAAAAGTACCTCGCCACCTGCGCCAACCACTGGATGCCGCAAGAGGTGAACATGACGCGCGACATCGCGTTGTGGAAAGACCCGAACGGCCTGACCGAAGACGAGCGCCGCATCATCAAGCGCAACCTCGGCTTCTTCGTGACCGCCGACTCGCTGGCCGCCAACAACATCGTGCTGGGCACGTACCGCCACATCACCGCGCCCGAATGCCGCCAGTTCCTGCTGCGCCAGGCCTTCGAGGAAGCGATCCACACGCACGCCTACCAGTACATCGTCGAATCGCTCGGCCTCGACGAGAGCGAGATCTTCAACGCGTACAACGAAGTCGCATCCATCCGCAACAAGGACGAATTCCTGATCCCTTTCATCGAGGCGATCATGGACCCCAACTTCAAGACCGGCACGCCCGAGACCGACCAGACACTGCTCAAGTCGCTGATCGTCTTCGCCTGCCTGATGGAAGGCCTGTTCTTCTACGTCGGCTTCACGCAGATCCTGGCCCTCGGCCGCCAGAACAAGATGACCGGCGCGGCCGAGCAGTACCAGTACATCCTGCGCGACGAGTCGATGCACTGCAACTTCGGCATCGACCTGATCAACCAGCTCAAGCTGGAGAACCCGCACCTGTGGACCGCGGAGTTCAAGGAAGAGATCAACGCCCTGTTCATGAAGGCCGTCGAACTCGAATACCAGTACGCCGAAGACACCATGCCGCGCGGCGTGCTGGGCATGAACGCCTCCATGTTCAAGGGCTACCTGCGCTACATCGCCAACCGCCGTGCCACGCAAATCGGGCTCGAAGCGCTGTTCCCCAACGAAGAAAACCCCTTCCCCTGGATGAGCGAGATGATCGACCTCAAGAAGGAGCGCAACTTCTTCGAGACCCGCGTCATCGAGTACCAGTCCGGCGGTGCACTGTCCTGGGATTAGCCTCCCGACACATTCCAGGCCATGCATTTTCATTCCACGTCCCGCACCGGCAGCGCTGTAAAGCACTGCCGCGCGGGACGTTACCGTGTTCATGGCGGTGGGACGTTTCCCATCCCCATGGATCGCTCCATGTCCAATGCAGGCGTGGAGTGCTCTTTGCAAATTGACCCAAGGAGAAAATGATGGCAACTGCGAAAAAGACCGCCGCCAAGAAGGCTGCACCTGCGAAGAAAGCCGCCGCCCCCGCCAAGAAGGCCGTGGTAGCGAAGAAGGCCGCCGCTCCGGCAAAGAAGGCAGCGCCTGCCAAGAAAGCCGCCGCCCCCGCCAAGAAGGTAACGGCTGCGAAGAAGGCAGCTGCACCGGCCAAGAAGGCTGCAGCTCCAGCGAAGAAGGCAGCGCCTGCCAAAAAGGCCGCCGCCCCCGCCAAGAAGGTAACGGCTGCGAAGAAGGCAGCTGCACCGGCCAAGAAGGCCGCCGCTCCGGCAAAGAAAGCCGCAGCGCCAGCAAAGAAGGCAACGGCGGTGAAGAAGTCGTCGGCAGCGCCTGCCAAGAAGGCTGCGGCTGCACCGGCCGCCAAGAAGGCCAGCGCAAAGCCTGCCACCGCGACCAAGAAGGTCGTGGCTTCGGCGAAGAAGACCTCGGCGGCTCCCGCTGCCAAGAAACCTGCCGCAGCACCGGCCGCCAAGAAGGCCGCCGCGCCCAAGAAAGCCGCCAAGGCCCCTGCGCCCGCGCCTGCAGCCCAGACCACGCTGAACCCCCAGGCAGCCTGGCCCTTCCCTACGGGTGGCAAGCCGTAAGGCCCAGCCCCTCGGGAAACCCCGCCAACCCGGTGCCCTGCACCGGGTTTTTTATGTCCGGGCCGCGCCCACTTCGTGCTTCAGGCGGGCATCAGGCCGTCGATTATTCGGGGCGAAAATCGAGCACGTAGTTCTGCGGGCCGCGCTGCGCGATCTTGAGCGCGCCCATGCGGTTGCCCAGCTCCGCGCACCGGACCAGCGGCCAGCCGCGCTCCAGGCCGAACAGCAGCGCGCCCCGCCAGGCGTCCCCGCAGCCGGTGGGATCGACCACCTCGGCCGGCGCCGCGACCGGCACATGGGTGCGCTCGCCGTTTTCCCACACGTCGCAGCCTTCGGCACCCAGCGTGACGATGAGGCCTTCGACCTTGCGGGAGATTTCCGCCAGGCTCCACCCCGTGCGCTCGCACAGCATCCGGCCTTCGTAGTCGTTCACGGTGATCCAGGTGGCCTGTTCGATGAACTGCCCCAGTTCCTGCCCGTTGAACATGGGCAGGCCCTGGCCCGGATCGAACACGAACGGAATGCCTGCCCCGGCCAGTTGCGAGGCGTGCTGCAGCATGGCATCGCGACCGTCGGGCGCGATGATGGCCAGGCGCAGATCGGGCTCGGCCACGATGCGCGTGCGGTGGGCCTGCATCATGGCGCCGGGGTGGAAGGCCGTGATCTGGTTGTTGTCGCGGTCCGTCATGATCATCGCCTGGGCCGTGTAGAGATCGTCCACCTGCCCCACATGGCGCGTGTCGATGGCCAGGCTGCCAAGGCGCTCCAGATAGCTGGCACCGTCGCTGCCCAGCATGGCCATGGGAACGGGATCACCGCCCAGCAGCTTCAGGCTGTAGGCGATGTTGCCCGCGCAGCCGCCGAAATCGCGGCGCAGGGAGGGCACGAGGAAGGAGACGTTCAGGATGTGCAACTGGTCCGGCAGTATCTGCTCGGCGAAGCGGCCCTCGAAAGTCATGATGGTGTCGAACGCCAGAGAACCGCAAATCAAGGCAGCCATAACAGATCCGGTTAAGAAGAAAAGATCAGATCGGGAGATCAGGGATAGAAAGCAATCACACGGTAGCCGGACACGCGCGCACCGCCCGTGACCACCACCACGGGCAAGGTGCCGCTCCATTCGCCGCCCGGCGCGATTTCCACCGGCGCCCCCAGGTCCTGGGGTTGCAGCACGCGGCGCAGCACCGGCCGGTCCTGCGTGTCGGTCAGCGTGAGTTCCACCGACGGCATGGCCACGGCAAAGCCGGCGCGGCTCTTGATGGACAGGCCCAGTTGGTAGGAATCGCCCCGCCCCTTGTTGAAGGAAGAGCTGTCGATCACCACATCGGCGATGCGGCGTGGGGCCGCGATGGTGCATTGCAGCGGCACGCACAGCGCCTGGAGCGCGGGCCGCGCGTCCGGATACTGCGACGCCAGCCGGTCGCGCTCCTGCACCGCCATCTGCAGCGCCAGGCCCGCGGCCAGTGCGAGCAGCATCAGCGCCATGCCGGCGCGCACGGCCGGCTTGCGCCAGAACGCCTTGCGGCGCGCGGCGCGCATGAAGCCCGGCTCATCGGCCGCCGTGGCATGCATGCCCTCTTCTTCGTCATCGTCCTCTGCGTGGACATGCGCGGGCAAGCCTTGAACGGGGCGTTGCACGCCGGCCATGGCAGCAGCGGACGCGGCGGCCGCTCCTGCCGGCAGCGGAGCCCATCCCTCCAGCCCGCCGCCCGCCTGGGTGGCGATGGCCACCGGGTCGGTATCGGCCTCGATGGCTTCCAGGGCCATGTCCATGGCCACCGCCTTGGCGATGGCATCGTCGGTCGAAGGCTGCCGCACATGGCCGTCCGGCGCATCGGAGGTGGCGGCTTGCTGCGGCCCGTCTTCCAGATCGTCGGGCCACTCGGAATCGCGCAACTCCGCGAAGGGCAGCTCGTAGCCCATGGGCTCCGGTGGAGGTATTCCGTTGGCCGCCTTCGCCTCATCATCTTTCGTGGATGCAGGAGCGGGCGTTACCGCCGGGGCCGGCCGCTCGGCGATGGAGGCCGGTCCTGGCAACTCCCATCCCGATGGCGGTGGCGCGGGCTTTGACAATCCTGCGGGGGAGTCCGTCGCGCTCGACCGGGTTCGCCAAACCAGCGGAGACGCCGGCTCCAGGCGCCAATCGGCGGGTGGCTCCACGCCAGGCGAGGCCAACGGCCGCGCCGTGAGGTAGCTGGGCACCGGCGGCGCTTCCGGCACCTGCAGCGGTGCGGGCAAGGTATCGTCCAGCGACAGCGGGTTCGCCTGAGATTCGGGGAAGGCCTGCGGCGATGGCTGCGCCGGCTGCGATGGCGCAGGCACCAGGGCCGGGGCGGGGCCCGGCGCAGGCGGCCCTGCCAGCGTCGAAGAAGAAGCGGCTTTGGGCACGCCGGCATTGCCGCCACCCCAGGCCCGCACGGCGGGCGCCGGCGGCCGCATGGCCGGGCGCGGGCCCTCGGGAATGGCCATCTCCGGCAGCAGGTCCTGCGAAGCCGATCGCACCAGGTGGGCGGCGGCATCGAAGACTTCCTTGCACTGCCCGCAACGCACCCATCCATCGGAGATGCGCAACTGGTCCGCGACGACCTTGAAGGTCGTGCCGCAGGCGGGGCAGCGTGTGATCTGGCTCATCGGCTCGAGATTGTAGGTGTGCGCCCTGCCGGCCTGAACGGCGGCACGGCCCTGCCCATCAACGCGCCGCCACCATCAGGATCCACCCCTCCTGCGCATCCGCCACCTCCAAGGGCAGCCACGGCGCATAGGCCTCTTTCAGCTCGTCGGCCTGGCGCTCCAGGATGCCGGCCAGCACCAGATGGCCGCCGGACGCCACATGCGCGCACAGCAGCGGCGCCAGCACCTTGAGGGGCGTGGCGAGGATGTTGGCCAGCACGGTCTGGTAGGCGCCGCTGGCCTGGTCGGGCAGGCCCGCCTTCAGCGCCACGCCGTTGGCTTCGGCGTTCAGTCGCGTGGACTCCACCGCCGCCGGGTCGATGTCCACGGCATCGACGTCCGTCGCGCCGAACTTGGCGGCACCGATGGCCAGGATGCCGGAGCCGCAGCCATAGTCGAGCACGCGGCCCAACGGGTTGCCGCTGGCGCCGCGCGGCGCTCCGTTCGCCGCGATCCACCGCAGGCACATGCGCGTGGTGGGGTGCGTGCCGGTGCCGAACGCCAGGCCCGGGTCGAGCCGGATGCTGCGCGTGGCCTGGGCCGGCAGTTCATGCCAGGTCGGAACGATCCAGAAATCCGGCGTGATGTCCACCGGCGCGAACTGCGATTGCGTGAGGCGCACCCAGTCCTGCTCGGGCACGGTGGCCAAGCCCAGCACGCGGCACCCCTCGAAGAAGTCCTGCACCTCCAGCAAGGCACGCGCCTCCTGCGCTTCGGCTTCGTTCTGGAACAGTGCCACCACGCGGCTGCGCTGCCAGCCGTCCTTGGGCGGCGGCATGCCGGGCTCGCCGAACAGCGCCTGCTCGGCATCGGTCTGCGCGTCGGCATCTTCGACCGAGACGCTCAGCGCCTGCAGCGCATCGAGCGCATCGCTCAGAGACTCGACCCGGTCTTCGGGGCACATCAGGCTCAGCTCAAACATGGGAGACCTCCGGGAGAAAACGAAAATGCTGGCACCCGTTGCCAGGTGCCAGCATGCAAAACGGCCACGCGCGGCGATCTCAGCGCTTGTGCTGCGAGAGCCACTCTTCCAGGTAATGGATGTTGGTGCCGCCCGCAACGAACTTGGCGTCCACCATCAGCTCGCGGTGCAGCGGCACGTTGGTGTTGATGCCTTCGATCACCGTCTCGGACAGCGCCGTGCGCATCCGGGCCAGGGCCTGCTCGCGCGTGTCGCCGTGCACGATGATCTTGCCGATCATCGAGTCGTAGTTCGGAGGCACGTAGTAGTTGGTGTAGGCATGCGAGTCCACGCGCACGCCCGGGCCGCCCGGTGCATGCCACATGGTGATTCGGCCTGGCGAGGGGATGAACTTGTACGGGTCTTCGGCGTTCACGCGGCACTCGATGGCATGGCCGCGGATCTCGATCTGGCGCTGGGTGAAGGGCAGCTTCTCGCCAGCGGCGACCATGATCTGCGTCTTCACGATGTCCACGCCCGTGATCCACTCGGTCACCGGATGCTCCACCTGCACGCGGGTGTTCATCTCGATGAAGTAGAACTCGCCGTTTTCGTACAGGAATTCGAACGTGCCCGCGCCGCGGTAGCCGATCTTCTTGCAGGCGGCCACGCAGCGCTCGCCGATCTTCTCGATCAGCTTGCGGGGGATGCCCGGTGCCGGCGCCTCTTCGATCACCTTCTGGTGGCGGCGCTGCATGGAGCAGTCGCGCTCGCCCAGATAGACCGCGTTGCGGTGCTTGTCCGCCAGGATCTGGATCTCGATGTGGCGCGGGTTCTGGAGGAACTTCTCCATGTACACGGCCGGATTGCCGAACGCCGCGCCGGCCTCGGCCTTGGTCATCTGCACCGCGTTGACGAGCGCCGCCTCGGTGTGCACCACGCGCATGCCGCGCCCGCCGCCGCCGCCCGCCGCCTTGATGATGACGGGGTAGCCCACCGCCTTGGCGATGCGGCGGATCTGCACGGGGTCTTCCGGCAACTCGCCTTCGGAGCCGGGCACGCAGGGCACGCCCGCGCGGATCATGGCCTGCTTGGCGGACACCTTGTCCCCCATGATGCGGATCGACTCGGGCGTGGGGCCGATGAACTGGAAGCCGCTCTTTTCCACCCGCTCGGCGAAGTCGGCGTTCTCGGACAGGAAGCCGTAGCCGGGGTGGATGGCCTCCGCATCGGTCACCTCGGCGGCCGAGATGATGGCGGGCATGCTGAGGTAGGACAGTGGCGAAGGCGCGGGGCCGATGCACACCGCCTCTTCGGCCAGCTTCACGTACTTGGCATCGCGATCCGCCTCGGAATACACCATGACGGCCTTGACGCCGAGTTCACGGCAGGCGCGCTGGATGCGCAATGCGATTTCGCCGCGATTGGCAACGAGGATTTTCTTAAACATAGGTTTCTTCGCGGCTCATCACCCATGCGCTGGCGCATGCGAGTGCGGCTGGCTTGGCTTCGCGCAGGGCGAGACGGCCGGCACCGGCGACGAGGATTTTCTGAAACATGGACGTTCTCCGGCGGCCGGCAACAAGGCCAGCACGCCCGACAAGGACCGAGGGAGACATGCGCAATTTATTCGATCACGAACAGCGGCTGCCCGTATTCCACCGCCTGGCCGTTCTCCCCCAGGATGCGCGTCACGGTGCCGGACTTGTCGGCTTCGATCTCGTTGAGGATCTTCATGGCCTCGATGATGCAGATCGTCTCGCCTTCCTTGACCTGGCTGCCCACCTCGACGAACGACTTGGCGCCCGGGCTGGAGGCGCGGTAGAACGTGCCCACCATGGGGGACTTCACGATGTGGCCGGTGGGCGCTGCGGGCGCGGGCAACTCCGCCACCGGGGCGGCTGCGGCCGGCGCCGGGGCCTGCTGGGCGGGCGCTGCAACATATTGCTGCACCACGGCACCGCCGCTCTTGACGATGCGGACCTTGCCTTCTGCCTCGGTGATCTCGAGTTCTGACACATTCGACTCGGACACGAGGTCGATCAAGGTCTTGAGTTTTCGCAAATCCATGGGAACTCCAACGCCAAAAACAAAATAGGGCGCGAATTTACCCCAAATCCGACCTATGGCCGGTATTTGGGCGCAAATTCATTGATCTTCGCGGTGGATTGCAGACCGCTATCCCAGAGCGAACCATTGCTGAAGGTCTTCTGCGGTGACCTGGCCCATTTTACGGTGCACGATGCTGCCATCTGCGCCGATCAGCACGCTGAACGGCAGCCCCCCTGTGAGATTACCCAGAGATCGACCCAGTTCGGTGCCCGAAAGCCCTGCCAAACCCACCGGGAAATCGAGTGGCAGGCGTTCCAGGAATTTGCGCACGGCCGATGGCTGATCGATCGCCAACCCCACCACTTGCCAGCCTTTGGCCGCATGTTCGCGATAGAAGGCATTCAGAAGCGGCAATTCATCCACGCACGGCGGGCACCATGTCGCCCAGAAGTTCACCAGCAGGGGCTTGCCACGGAAACGCTCCATCGCCACGGGATCGCCGCCGGTAGGCGCATCGAACCGCTGGGACCAAAGGGCCGCTTCGGCGCCCGACAACACGGCATGCGGCTGAAAACGCCACCAGGCCAGCCCGGCCCCGCCCAGCCCCGCCGCAGCGGCGACACCGCCATACAGCAGCAGCTTGCGGCGCAAAGCACCGGGCGCGGCAGCCGTCCCGCCCGGGCGGGCGGGATTCGTTTCACGCGAAAAAGGAGTGCCCGGATCGGAGGGCGGCGATACATTCATTCGGGGGAGCTCTCCAACAGCTTGCGCACGGCACGAATGTCTCCGCGCGGCACCCGGCCCCGCGCATCCGGGCGCAATGCGCCGCGCAGGTCATCCAGGTCATAGATCAAAAGGTGCACGCCGATCATCTCGCCCAGCACCGGCGAATGGCTGGAAATGCTGAGCGCCTCGACCGATTCCCCATGAAAACCGGTGACGGTGCGCGGCTCGTAGTCCACATGGTGATCGATCAGCGCGATCTCGGCGGATTTGCAATCGTCGCAGAACAGCTGCAGATAGATATCGGACAGCCGGGTCGCCGTGCCATGCCACACCGCGCCGCCCAGGTGGGGGCGAAACGTCTCCATGCGTTCCATCCAGATCAGCGCCAGCTGGCGCAGCGCGAGCAGTTCCTGGGGCTGGGTGTCGGCGCAGAACAGGCCGATGTATTCGCGCACGGCGTCTTCCACCAGATCGTTGTCGGGCAGCGGCGTGCGAGCGGGCAGGCCCAGCTGGCGAACGGCCCGGCGTTTGGCCGGCCCCCATTCCAGTCCTTCTTCGACGACCATGCGGGCTGCGGCGTTGGCGATCTCGGTAGCGAGGGCGTTTTGCATGGCGGCGGCTCGGTAGAGGTAAGCGTGCATTGTGGCCTCAATGCCGCCCCGTGACCTGTGAAAGCGCCCGCGTCCGGCAGGGGCATGGAACCCATGGACGCAGTGGCCGCTATTGAAAATATAGCTACAAAAGCAATAAGGACCTGCGCGGGCGGCCCCGCAGGCCTGGAACCTTAGAATCTGCGCCCATGCATATTCACATTCTGGGCATCTGCGGCACGTTCATGGGGGGCCTGGCGGCATTGGCGCGCGAAGCGGGCCACAAGGTCACCGGCTGCGACGCCGGCGTGTACCCCCCGATGAGCGACCAGTTGCGCGCCTTAGGGATCGAACTGATCGAAGGCTATGGCGCGGACCAGCTGGCGCTGGCGCCCGATGTGTTCGTGATCGGCAACGTGGTCAGCCGGGCGCGCCTGCCCGATGGCGCACCGAAATTCCCCCTGATGGAGGCCATTCTCGACGCGGGCGCCGCCTACACCAGCGGCCCCCAGTGGCTTGCCGAGCACGTGCTGCAGGGCCGGCATGTGCTGGCGGTGGCGGGCACCCACGGCAAGACGACCACCACGTCGATGCTGGCCTGGATTCTGGAATGCGCCGGCCTGCAGCCCGGCTTCCTGGTGGGCGGCGTGCCGCTCGATTTCGGCGTGTCGGCCCGGCTGGGCGCCGCGCGCCGGCCGGTGGCAGGCCCGGGCGTGGCGGGCGATGCGCCCGTGTTCGTGATCGAGGCGGATGAATACGACACCGCGTTCTTCGACAAGCGCAGCAAGTTCGTGCACTACCGCCCCCGCACCGCGGTGCTGAACAACCTGGAATTCGACCACGCGGACATCTTCGACGACCTGCCGGCCATCGAGCGGCAGTTCCACCACCTGGTGCGCACGGTGCCGCCCTCGGGCCGCGTGGTTTTCAACGGGCTGGAGGAAAGCCTGGCCCGCGTGCTGCATGCCGGTTGCTGGAGCGAGGTGGCGAGCTTCGGCGCGCTGGTGAGCGACTTCACGGCGCAGGGCGAGCCGCACGCCTTCGACGTGTTCTACCAGGGCCGGGCCGTGGCCCGCGTGGAGTGGGCGCTGACCGGCGTGCACAACCAGTTGAATGCGATGGCCGCCATCGCCGCCGCCCACCACGTGGGCGTGGCACCGGCGCAGGCCGGCCGCGCGCTGGCCCGGTTCCAGAACGTGAAGCGGCGCATGGAACTGCACGGCACCGTACGCGGCATTGCGGTGTACGACGATTTCGCCCACCACCCGACCGCCCTGCGCACCACGCTGGACGGCCTGCGCCGCAGCGTGGGGCCGCAGGCCCGCATCCTCGCGGCGTTCGAGCCGCGCAGCAACACCATGAAGCTGGGCACCATGAAATCGCAGCTGCCCTGGGCGCTGGAGCCGGCCGACCTGGCGTTCTGCCACACCGCCGGCCTGGACTGGGACGCGGCCCAGGTGCTGGCGCCGCTGGGCGACAAGGCCCGGACGGCGCCTGACATCGGCACGCTGATCGGGCAGATCGCCCAGGCGGCCCGGCCGGGCGATCACATCGTGTGCATGAGCAACGGGAGCTTCGGCGGCATCCATGGCAGGCTCATCGATTCGCTATCAAATTAATAGCGCAACGCCCTAGATAAATATGCGCTGGAGGCCGATTCGGCTGATAGCGCAGCGAGGGCGGCCATCCGCCCCCTCTTCAATACGTCACGGCCATGGCCGGGACATCCACCCGCACGATCGGGCGGGCCAGTGCGGCGCTGGCGGCTTCGGCGAACTGCCGGCCCCATTGGGCGTCGGCCAGCAACGGGGCGCCGGCGGCCTGCGCCACCGTGAGAACCTTGTCGGCCAGCAGCACCTTGCCGCTGGCCCGCAGGGGCTCGCACTCCAGGCTGATGAACGCCTCGTCCAGCCAGCGGCGGGCCTCTTCATTGCTTAAAGGCTCCGAACCTTCCAGATCGAAACGGAATTCCTGGCCCGGCGCCAGGGTGATCGAGACTTCTCTGCGCATGGATTGTTTTCCTGGTTGAGGTGAGGCCAACGGCGGCCATGCAAGCCGATGCCCGCGGTGGGGCCATCGAGCTTACACCGCACGCCTGCCGCCCCGGCCCCTGTTTTTCAGCGGGCGCGGCGTGCGGCCACGGCCGCCGACAGATCGGCCAGCGCCGACAGCGAGTCGTCCCAGCCCAGGCAGGCGTCGGTGATGCTCTTGCCGTACTCCAGGGCGCCCGGCTGGTCCTTGCCCGGCGTGAATTTCTGGGCGCCGGCGGTCAGGTGGCTCTCGATCATCACGCCGAACACGCAGCGCGAGCCGCCCGCGATCTGCGCGCCGATATCGCGCGCCACGTCGCGCTGCTTTTCGTGCTGCTTGCTGCTGTTGGCATGGCTGCAATCCACCATCAGCGTGGCGGGCAGCTTCGCGGCCTCCAGGTCCTGGCAGGCCGCGGCGACGCTGGCCGCGTCGTAGTTGGGCGCCTTGCCGCCGCGCAGGATCACGTGGCAGTCGGGATTGCCCTGCGTGTTGACGATGGCCACCTGCCCGTTCTTGTGCACCGACAGGAAGTGGTGGCCGCGGCTGGCGGACTGGATCGCGTCGGTGGCGATGCGGATGTTGCCGTCCGTGCCGTTCTTGAAGCCGATCGGCGCCGACAGGCCCGAGGCCAGTTCGCGGTGCACCTGGCTTTCGGTGGTGCGCGCGCCGATGGCGCCCCAGCTGATGAGGTCGCCGATGTACTGGGGCGAGATCACGTCCAGGAACTCGCTGCCGGCCGGCACGCCCATGCGGTTGATGTCGATGAGCAGCTGGCGCGCGATGCGCAGGCCTTCGTCGATGCGGTAGCTCTCGTCCAGATACGGATCGTTGATCAGGCCCTTCCAGCCCACCGTGGTGCGGGGCTTCTCGAAGTACACGCGCATCACGATCTCCAGCGTGTCGGCGTACTGCTCGCGCACCGCCTTCAGGCGCCGCGCATACTCCAGCGCGGCGGCCGGGTCGTGGATGGAACAGGGGCCGATCACCACCAGCAGCCGGTCGTCCCGGCCGGCCATGATGTCCTGGATGCCGCGCCGCGTGCGCGTGATCAGGGATTCCACCGCCGTTCCCCGAATGGGGAAAAAGCGGATCAGATGTTCTGGAGGGGGCAACACGGTGATGTCCTTGATACGTTCGTCGTCGGTCTGGCTGGTCTTCTCGACGTCGCGGTACCAGGCATCGCTGGTGGGGTTGGCAGTGGCCGTCATGGTTGCGTCCTCGTGGGTTGAATCGGAAAAAAGGGGAGCGGAAAAACAAAAAACCGCCGGGCTTTTCAGCTTCGGCGGTTTCTAGAGGAGGGGGCTCGGGTGGTTGCGCGCTGACCTCTCATCCGCCTGGGACAGAGAAGTAAAACCAAAAATAAAACGCGCTACGCACTTGCATCCGTGGCAATGTAACACCGATTTTTGCGGCGCAACATCCCCGGCGCGTTGCAGTGCAGCCACAAGCGGGGGGCCGGCCTTTCATGGCTTGCGCCCCGCGAACCAGCGGCGCAGGCGCGCCAGTACGGGCGGGCGCCGGGTGGAGACAGGCTCCGGGGAGGGCTCGCTGAGCATCGCGCCGCCCTGCTCGTACATGTCGATGACCAGCATCGCCTCGCCCAAGGCGCGCCACGCCAGGCGCTCGAACGCATCGAAGCAGGCCGGCTCGCTGCGGCTTTGGCGGGTCAGGGCCTGGTGCCAGAGGTCGATGGCATCGCGCAGATCCTTCAGGGCCTGCTGGTAGGCCCCCAGCTCGTACAGCGCATGCCAGGCGGAGCCCAGTCCGGTCAGGAAGAACTGGTGCTCGCGCGCGGCACGCTTGAGATGCTCCAGGCTCCAGAAAATGGCGGAAGTGTCAGCGCACGCGCGGCGCAGGTGCGCGGCATCTTCGATGAGCGCGGACAGCGAGGTCAGCGCGTCGCGGAACTGGCGGGATTCTTCATCGGCCACGCCTTCGCGCAGCAGCCGGCTCACATCGCCGGACGACTGTACGGTGTTCAGTAGCTGGCTGGACGAAGGGCCAGGCATGGTGGTTGCACGCCTGGGTGGTCCGCCGCGCTCAGGGCCTCAGGCCGTGCCGCCGACCGTCAGGCCGTCGATGCGCAGCGTGGGCTGGCCCACGCCGACTGGCACGCTCTGGCCTTCCTTGCCGCAGGTGCCGACGCCGCTGTCGAGCGCCATGTCGTTGCCGATCAGCGTCACCTTCTTGAGGGATTCCGGCCCGCTGCCGACGATGGTGGCGCCCTTCACCGGATACAGGATCTTGCCGTTCTCGACCCAGTACGCCTCGCTGGCCGAAAACACGAATTTTCCGCTGGTGATGTCCACCTGGCCGCCGCCGAAGTTGGTGGCGTAGAGGCCACGCTTGATGCTCGCCACGATCTCCGCCGGGTCCTTGTCGCCGCCCAGCATGTAGGTGTTGGTCATGCGTGGCATGGGAATGTGCGCGTAGCTCTCGCGCCGCCCATTGCCGGTGGGCGCCACGCCCGACAGGCGCGCGTTCATCGAATCCTGGATGTAGCCCTTGAGGATGCCGTCCTCGATGAGCACATTGCGCTGGCTGGCATGACCTTCGTCGTCCACGTTGAGCGAACCGCGGCGGTCGGCCAGCGTGCCGTCGTCCAGCACCGTCACGCCCTTGGCCGCCACGCGCTGGCCGATGCGCCCGCTGAAGGCACTCGAGCCCTTGCGGTTGAAGTCGCCTTCCAGCCCGTGGCCCACGGCCTCGTGCAGCAGCACCCCGGGCCACCCGGGGCCGAGCACCACGGTCATCTCGCCCGCTGGCGCGGGGCGCGACTCCAGATTGACGAGGGCGGCGTTCACGGCCTCGTTGACGTACTGGGTGATCTGCGCATCGTCGAAATAGGCCAGGCCGAAGCGCCCGCCCCCGCCGGCCGAGCCCACCTCGCGGCGGCCGGCCTGCTCGGCGATCACGGTGACCGACAGGCGCACCAGCGGCCGCACGTCGGCGGCCAGCGTGCCATCGGAGCGCGCCACCAGCACCACGTCGTATTCGCTGGCCAGGCCCGCCATGACCTGGGCCACGCGCGGGTCCCTGGCGCGGGCCTGCTGCTCCACCTTTTCCAGCAGCGCCACCTTGGCCGTGCTGTCCAGCGAAGCGATGGGATCGGTGCCGGGATAGAGCGAGCGGCTGGCGGAGATTTTCTTGAGCGATATCTTCGCCCGCTTTTCCTGCGAGGCCGCAGAAATCGCCCGGACGGTGCGTGCCGCATCGAGCAAGGAGGCTTCGGAGATGTCGTCGGAATAGGCGAAGGCCGTCTTCTCGCCGCTCACCGCACGCACGCCCACGCCCTGGTCGATGCTGAAAGAGCCCGTCTTGACGATGCCTTCTTCCAGGCTCCAGCCCTCGCTGCGCGTGTACTGGAAATACAGGTCGGCATCGTCCACCTGATGGGCCCGGATGTCGGCGAGCGCGCGCGCCAGATGGGTTTCGTCGAGGCCGAAAGGCTCCAGGAGCAGGCGGCGGGCGACGGACAGGCGTTCGATGGTGGGTTCGCGGGAGATCATGGGCGGATTCTAGAAGCCTTGTCGCACGCCGGCATGGCGCTTTGCGAGCATCCCACCCGGCGGCGCGGCCATGCCGGCGCAAATCGGCCATGGGCAAAGATTCTTTGTGATATTTCACTGATATATCATTTGATTCTTCGCCCGCCCCACCCGCCCGCTCCGATGCCCGCTCTGCCCCAGCCCTCCCCTCCCGCCGCATCCGGCGGCGGTGCCCAGTTGCGCGAGCAGGCCTACGCCGACATCAAGCGCCGCATCATTGCCTGCGAGCTGGCGCCGGGCGCGCAGATCAACGAGGGCGCGCTGGGCACCTTGCTCGGCCTGGGCCGCACCCCCATCCACCAGGCGCTGCACCGGCTGGAGATGGAAGGGCTGGTGACCATCCTGCCGCGCAAGGGCATCGTGGTGGCACCGCTGTCGCTGGACGAGGTGCTGGACATGATCGAGGTGCGCGCCTGCAACGAGACCCTGTGCGTGCGCCTGGCGGCCGAGCGGGTCCGGCCCGCCGAACTGGCCGCCATGCGCCACCTGCTCGGCGAGGCCCCGGCGCTCCTGGCCGTGCACGACGTGCCCGCGCTGATGGCGCTGGACCTGCGCTTTCACAGCGCGATCTCGGCCGCCGCCCGCAACACCGTGCTGGCCGACCTGCTGCGCCGGCTGCACGAACAGCAGGCGCGCTTTTGGTTCCTGACGCTCTCGGAGGCCGGGCACAGCGTGCGCATCCACGACGAGCACCAGGACATCCTCGCCGCGCTCGAGCGCCACGACCCCGATGCCGCCGCCGCCGCGATGCAGCGGCACATCGACGATTTCCGCCGCGCGATCACCCGCGCACTTTGATCCTTCCGCCCTTTCGTTGCCCCACCATGCCCCAGCACACCTTCGATCTCGCCGGCCACGGGCCGGTCACCCTGGACATTCGCCACCTGGTCATCGCCGGCTGGGCCGGCCGCGACCGCGCCGCGGTGGACCACCACATTGCCGAACTGGCCGCCATCGGCGTCAAGCCGCCGTCCACGGTGCCCACCTTCTACCGCGTGGCCAGCCAGTTGCTCGACACGGGCAGCGCGGTGCAGGTTCCGGGCCATGACTCCAGCGGCGAGGTGGAATGCGTGCTGCTGGCCAGCGAGGCGCACGGCGTGCTCGTGGGCATCGGCTCGGACCACACGGACCGCAAGGTCGAGGCCTACGACGTCACGGTGTCCAAACAGATGTGCGCCAAGCCCGTGGGCCGTTCGCTGTGGAGGCTGTCGGAGGTGCAAGGCCACTGGGACCAACTGGTCACCCGCTGCTGGCGCACCCGGGAGGGCGTGCGCGCGCTGTACCAGGAAGGCGCCCTGGCCCGCCTGCTGCCCCCCGCCGAGCTGATGCAAAAATGGGCTGCGGCCGGCGGCCTGTCCGCCCACACGGCCATGTTCTGCGGCACCCATGCGGTGATCGGCGAACTCGGCTGGGGCGAGACCTTCGAGCTGGAACTGCACGACCCCGTTCTGAACCGCAGCCTGCACCACCACTACGCCACCGAAGCCCTGGAGATCGCCCGATGAATGCCCTCGCCACCACCCGCCACCCCACCGTCCGCGAACAGGCCGAGGCACTGGCCCGGGGCGACACCACCAGCGTCGCGCTGGTCGAGGCGGCACTCGCGCGCATCGCGACCCACCGCGCAGAGGGCGGGCACGCCTATGTGGGCGAGGTCGATGCCGAGGCCGCGCTGCATGCGGCCCGCGCCAGCGACGCCGCACGCGCGGGAGGGCAAGTGCCTTCGCCGCTGGCGGGCCTGCCCGTCTCGATCAAGGACCTGTTCGACGTGCAAGGCCAGGTGACCCGCGCCGGATCGGCCGTGATGGCCGGGGCGCCCGCCCAGGCCGACGCCGCCGCGGTGGCCCGCCTGCGCGCCGCAGGCGCGGTGCTGTTGGGCCGCACCAACCTGAGCGAGTTCGCCTTCTCGGGCCTGGGCCTCAACCCCCACTACGGCACGCCGGCCAACCCGCACGATCCAAGCCGCATCACCGGGGGCTCCACCTCCGGTGGCGCCGCCACCGTGGCGCTCGATCTGGCCACCGTGGCGCTGGGCACCGACACGGGCGGCTCGATCCGCATTCCGTCCGCGTTCTGCGGGCTCACGGGCTTCAAGCCCACCGCCCGCCGGGTTTCTCTGGCCGGGGCCTACCCGCTGTCGCGAAGCCTGGATTCGGCCGGCCCGCTGGGCCGCAGCGTGGACTGCTGCGCCCTCGTCGATGCCATCCTGAGCGGCGAGGCGCTGGACACGCGCGCCGCGCCGCTGGCCGGGCTGCGCCTGGGGGTGACGGACGACTTCGTCATGGACGGCGTCGAGCCCGAAGTGGCGGCCGCCTTCGACAGCGCACTCCAGCGCCTGTCCGCCGCCGGCGCACGCATCGTGCGCTTCGGCTTCACCGACCTGCACCAGCTGCCCTCGCTCAACGCCGCGGGCGGATTGATCGCGGCCGAGGCCTGGCAGGTGCACCGCGCCCGCCTGGAAGACCCGGCGCAGGAGGCGCAGTACGACCACCGCGTCGCCCAGCGCACCCGCCGCGGCGCCGCGATTTCCGCAGCCGACTACATCGACCTGCAGGATGCGCGGCTGCGCCTGCAAGCCACCGCCAGCGATCGCCTGCGCGACCTCGATGCCTGGCTGATGCCCACCGTGGCCGTGCGCGCGCCGCGCCTGGCCGACCTTACCGGCGACGATGCCCGGTTCTTCGCCACCAACGGGCTGGTGCTGCGCAACACGACGGTGCTGAACTTTCTGGACGGCTGCGCGCTGTCCCTTCCATGCCAGGCGCCCGGCGAACTGCCCGTGGGCCTGTCGGTTGGCGGCGTGCACGGTGCCGATGCGCGTGTGCTGCAAGTGGGCCGCGCCATCGAGGCCTGCCTGCGCGCAGGCTGAAACGCTTGCGGCCACGGCCCTGCGCGCGATGAACACCCGCTTTGTCGAAGCCTTTCTCTGGATCGCGCGGCTCGGGAGCTTCCGCGCCGCGGCCGAGCGGCTGCACGTGACGCAGGCAGCCATCTCCAACCGCATCGCCTCGCTGGAGGAAGAGATCGGCGCCCGCGTGTTCGAGCGCGACCCGCGCGACCTGCGGCTCACGCCCGTGGGCCTGCGGCTGCTGGACTATGGCGAGCGCATGCTGGAACTGCAGCGCGAGATGATCGCGCTCGGGCACCCGCACGAGGAGCTTCTGGGCCTGGTGCGCATCGGCGCGATCGAGAGCGTGGTGCACACCTGGCTGGTGGACTTCCTGGGCACGCTGCAGCGCCTGCACCCGGGCATCGAAGTGCAGCTGACCTCGGAAACCACCCTCGCACTGCACGAGCGCCTGCAGATCGGCGCGATCGACATCGCGCTGCAGACCGACCCCATGGCCAGCGCCGAGATCGTCAACATGGCCTGCCCGCCGATGGCCATGGGCTGGGTGGGCGCCGGCGCCTCCGCGCCCCAGCCCGACGAAGGCCGCATCGCCCATCTGCTGCTGCAGCCGGTGCTGACCATGAGCCCGGGATCGCAGCCCCACCAGGCGCTCAAGCAGCTCTACCGGCAGGCCAGCATGCCCGTGGGCAAGGTGCACTGCGTGAGTTCGATGGCGGCGATCGTGCGGCTGGTGCAGTCGGGGTTCGGCAACGCGCTGATCCCGTTGCCGCCCGTGCGCGAGGAGATCGAGCGCGGCGATCTGCGCGTGATCGCGTGCGACACGCCCCTGCCGCCGCAGCGCATCGTGGTGAGCCATCTGGACGCCAGCGGCTCGGCCGCCATCCGCCGCGCGGCCGAACTGGCGTGCAGCGAATCCGAGCGCTTCGCCGCCTCGCTGTCCGCACCATTCCGGACGCCGGGCACAGAGGGTGAACCCTGATTTGGTGCAGAAAAAGCATCCGACCCGACAAGTAATTCTGATGGCCGCAGGGCAAAAAAACCCGTTTGTGGCACGCCGGTGCGCGGCCGATGATTCCCTGGTCTTTTTGCAAGGAATCGCAAGTGTCCATGGCCTCCCAGAACCTTCCATCCACCGCACCCGGCACCGTGCACGGCATGCTTTTCGTGGCCGCCGATGTCGATGCCGCCGACGAGGCCGACTTCAACCAGTGGTATGACCGCGAGCATGTCGAAGAGCGCGTGCGCATCGACGGTTTTCTCTCCGGCGCCCGCTATCTCTCACTGCAAGGCGGCCGCAAGTACCTGGGCCTGTACCGCACGCAGTCGCTCGCGGCCTTCACGTCCGATGCGTACCGCGCCGCGTTCGGCCGGCAGACGCCCTGGTCGGTCACCAACCTGGGCCGCATGCAAGACCCGATGCGCCGCGTGTGCGCGGTGGAGGCCGTCACCGGGTTCGGCTCCGGCAGCCACCTGAGCGTGCTGGCCCTGCCGCCGGCCGATGACCGCGCCGCGCTGGTGGCGTGCGTCGCGCAGGCCGGCGCCCAGCTCGCGCAGCTGCCCGGCTTCGTGCAGTCGTACCTGCTGGTGCCGGACCCGGCGCTGAGCACGCCCCTGCCCACGGAACGCACCGAAGGCCGCGTGCTGCAGCCGCTCATGGTGGTGGAAACCGGCCACGCCGAAGCGCACCGCCAGGCCCTGGCCCGCGCCGCCGCGCTGCTGCAGGCCGATGCCGCCGCGGCAGCCCAGTACGCGCTGGGCTGGAAGCTCACGCGGGCCGACCTGGGCTGATCCGCCCCGCCCTGCCCTGCCATTCCCCAAGGCCCCACGCCCCGACCTTTTTCTTCACCGCTTTTCAACGGAGACCTTCCCCATGCGTGCTGTTCCCCAGGGCGTCGCCCACGCTCCCCCCGCCTCCCCCAAGATGGGTCGCCTTGCCATGGCCAGCTCGGTCGGCACCACGCTCGAGTGGTACGACTTCACGGTCTACAACATCATGGCGGCGCTGGTGTTCAACGCCATCTTCTTTCCGTCCTTCGACCCACTCACCGGCACCATCCTCGCGTTCTCCACCTATGCCGTGGGCTACATCTCCCGCCCGCTGGGCGGCATGGTGTTCGGCCACCTGGGCGACCGGCTGGGCCGGCGCTTCGTGCTCGTGGCCACGCTGGTGATCATGGGCGTCTCGACCGGCCTGATGGGGCTGCTGCCCACGTACGGCACCTGGGGCATCTGGGCGCCGATCGCGCTGGTGGCACTGCGCTTCGTGCAGGGCGTGGCGCTCGGCGGCGAATGGGCCGGCGCGGTGCTGCTGTCGATGGAACACGGCAAGCCCACCGAGCGCGGGCGCAACGCCTCGTTCACGCAGGTCGGCCCCTCGTGCGGCACCCTGATCGGCACCGGCTTCATCGCCCTGGTCTCGGCCTGGCTGAGCCCGGAAGACTTCCAGGCCTGGGGCTGGCGCATTCCCTTCGTCTCCAGCGTGGCGCTGGTGCTGTTCGGCCTGTGGCTGCGCCGGGGCGTCGAAGAAACGCCGGTGTTCCGCGAAATGGAGGCCCACCAGGCCACGGCCAAGACGCCGATCAAGGAGGTGTTCTCGCAGCACTGGCGACGCCTGCTGGTGGCCGGCGGCTCGCGCATCGGCTCGGACGTGCTGTATGCCCTGGTGGTGGTGTTCACGCTGACCTACGTGACCACGGTGCTGCACCTGTCGCGGCCGCTGGCGCTCACGGCCACCATGATCGGCGCGGCGTGCAACGCCCTGGCGGTGCCCTGGTTCGGCGCGCTGTCGGACCGCATCGGCCGGCGCCCGGTCTACATCGCCGGCGCGCTGCTGGGCATCGCCTGGGCCTTCGTGTTCTTCGTGCTGATGGACCGGGCGCAGCCGATTGCCATCTGCGCGGCCGTGGTCGGCGGGCTGCTGATCCACGCCATGATGTACGGCCCGCAGGCCGCCTTCGTGACCGAGCAGTTTCCCAACCGGGTGCGCTATGCCGGCGCCTCTCTGGCCTACACGCTGGCGGGCATCCTGGGCGGCGGCTTCGCGCCGCTCATCATCGCCTCGCTGTTCAAGTCGTACGGCTCGACGGTGGCGGTCTCGCTCTACGTGACGGCCGCACTGGGTCTCACGCTGGTGGCCCTGCTGGTCGCCCGCGAAACCGCGCACGAGCCGCTGCAAGCCTGATCCAGCCCGCGCTTTCGAAAGCCGGCCGGCGCTTTCCGGCCGGCTTTTTTCATTTATGCGCGTTCGTTCAGGGAAACACGTTGCGCCCGGGCGATGGACATCAGCACCCCCAGCGCCAGCCCCAGCGTGACCATGGCCGTGCCGCCGTAGCTCACGAAGGGCAGCGGCACGCCCACCACCGGAAGGATGCCGCTCACCATGCCCATGTTCACGAACGCATAGGTGAAGAAGATCATCGACACGGCCCCCGCCATCAGGCGCGAGAACAAGGTGGTGGCCCCGATCGCGATGGCCAGCCCCCGCCACACCAGCATCAGGAAGCACACGATCAGGAACAGGTTGCCCGCCAGCCCGAACTCCTCGGAGAACGCGGCGAAGATGAAGTCGGTGGTGCGCTCGGGAATGAACTCCAGGTGGGTCTGCGTTCCCGCCATGAAGCCCTTGCCCCAGAAGCCCCCCGAGCCGATGGCGATCATCCCCTGGATGATGTGAAAGCCCTTGCCCAGCGGATCGCGCGTGGGGTCCAGCAGGGTGCAGATGCGCTGCTGCTGGTAGTCGTGCAGCACGGGCCAGCGCACCCCGTCGGCGCACAACTGGGGCTCGAACCACACGATGAGCGCGATGCCGATGCCCCCGATCAGCATGGGCGGCAGCACCAGCTTCCAGGGCAGCCCGGCAAAGAAGATCACCGACAGCCCGGCCGCCAGCACCAGCAGCGAGGTGCCCAGATCGGGCTGTTTCATGATGAGCCCGACGGGCACTGCCAGCAGCGCGCCGGCCACCACGAAGTCCAGTGGCCGCAACTGGCCCTCGCGCCGCTGGAACCACCAGGCCAGCATGAGCGGCATGGCGATCTTGAGCAGCTCGCTGGGCTGGATGACCAGCCCCAGGTTGATCCAGCGCTGCGCGCCCTTCTTGGTGATGCCGAACAGCGCCACCGCCACCAGCAGCGCCACCCCCACCGTGTACAGCGGCACGGCCAACGCCATCAGCCGCTGGGGCGGCACCTGCGCCACCACGAACAGGATGCCGGCGGCCAGCAGCATGTTGCGGCCATGGTCGTAAAAGCGCGTGCCGTGGTCGTAGCCCGAGGAATACATGGCCACCAGCCCGGTCGATGCCAGCATCAACAGCACCAGGATGAGCAGCCAGTCGAAGCCACGGAACAGGGGCAGGACGCGCTGCAGCAGGGAGGGTTTGTCGAAGACGGCGGACATGGTGCGCGATTATCCGGCCGGCCGAAGGCGCCGCCGCCCCGGCACAATCGAAGGCCCCCGGCACCGCCGCACCATTGCCTGCATCGCTCCACGCCGCCGAGCGCCCCACCATGCCCACCACCCATCTGCTCTACCTGCACGGATTTCGCTCCTCGCCCCAGTCGGCCAAGGCCCGGCAGATGGCGGCGCATGTGGCGGCCCACCATCCGGGCGTTCATTTCTGGTGCCCGCAGTTGCCGCCATCGCCCCGGGCGGCCATGGGTCTCGTGGCGCAGGGCATCGTGGACTGGCCGCTGGGGACGATGGCCGTGGTGGGCTCCTCGCTCGGCGGGTTCTACGCGAGCTGGGTGGCGCAGCAGGCCCGCTGCCCGAGCGTGCTGCTGAACCCCGCCGTGGACCCGGCCCGCGACCTGGAACGCTACATCGGCGAGCAGACGGCGTGGCACGACCCGGCCGAACGCTTTTTTTTCCGCCCCGAATACATCGCCGAACTGCGCGCGCTGGACGTGCGGAGCCAGCCACCGGCCGGCCCGGAACTGGCCGTCATCGCCAAGGGCGACGAATTGCTGGACTGGCGCGAGATGGCGGGCCGCTATGCCGCCGCGCGGGTGGTCCTGCTGGAGGGCGGCGACCATGCCTTGAGCGACTTTCCCGCGCACATCGCAACGGTGGCCGGGTTCTGCGGCCTCGCCTAGCCCGGGAGTCCGCGTTCAAGGCAGCGGCATGACCGCAGCGGCCTCCGGATGGCTGGCCGCCCAGCGCGCGTACTCCTGCGGATAGGCAATGCGGTAGCGCGCCGTGTGGAAATCCACCTCCTCCGTGCGCCCGAGCAGCGCCGCGCTGGCCAGCACCGCCTCGATGACGCGGGGCTCGGGCGAATAGTGCAGCAGCCGCGTGGCGCGGGTGTGGACGTCGGCTGCGTTCTGCGCGGTCACGGGCGTCGTCGTCACGGTGGCGAAATCGGCCGTGCTGCGGAAGAAGGCGATATCGCCCAGCACCTTGCGGGCGGTGTCTTCGCGGTAGGCGGGGTCGCGGTCGGGCACGGCGCGGTAGAGCTGGCTCACCCGCTCGTAGTCGCGCACCAGCAGCCCCCCGAAGGCCAGAGCCGCGCCACCGGCCAGCGCGGCGGCGGCGATCCAGGCCGGCCCGGGCCGCCACGGCCGCGCTGGCCGCACGAGCAGCAGCAACGCAAACCCAGTGGCCACCTGGAACGGCCCGTACCACAGCGGAAATTCCAGCAGGCTGTGCACGCCCACGATGGCCAACACGCCCCAGGCCAGCTGGCGCACGGGATCGGTCTCGCGCCAGGGGGCGAGGCGCCACACGCCCCACAGCGCCAGCAGGCACAGCCCGCCCGCCAACGGCAGGCCCAGTTCCACGGCCAGGTGCAGCGGCAGGTTGTGGGCGTTGTCCAGCAGCACGCAAAAACGCTCGCCCGGGAACAGCGTGGTGTAGTGGGCATAGGCCATCTCGCCCCAGCCCCAGCCGGTCCAGGGCTTTTGCGCGATCAGGTGCAGCATGTTGGACCACAGCACGGTGCGGCTGACGCAGCCTTGGCCCTCGTCCGCCAGCCGCTGGAACAGCCCGTCCATCGACACGCCCGCCCAACGCTCCAGCATCCAGGGCAGCGCCCAGGCCGCCAGCGCGTACAGCACCCCACCCGTGGCCGCGAAGGCCAGGGGCAGGCCGCCCAGCGAGCGGCGCCAGAGCACCAGCAGCCCGAGCATCACGCCCCATTCGAGGATGCCGGTGCGCGAGGCGGTGGCCGCATCCGCTGTGCTGATGAGCATCAGCGCCCAGGCGGCCAACATGCCCGCGGCCACCACCAGGCCCGGCCGACGGGAATGCGGGAGCGAGGCTTGCAGGCGGCCCACCCCCCAGGCCAGGGCCCAGGCCCCCATGCCCAGCAGCGAGGCCTGCTGGTTGCGCTGGCGCAGGTTGCCCAGCGCCAGCCCCGGCGTGGAGGGGTAGATCCACGGCGACGCGCCCACGTCGCCCCAGAAGAACTGCACAAGCCCCACCCCGGAGGCCAGCACCGCCGCCAGCACCAGCCCGCCCGCCAGCACCCAGGCGGCCCAGCGGCGCAGCCCGCCCCGGGCCGGTGGCACCCGGGCCGCGCCGATCGCCAGGCCCGCCAGCACCAGGGCGCACGCGCCCGACACCATCAGCGGCCAGAAATTGGACAGCGGCGCCTGGGTGTGCGCGAACAGGAACGGCAGCGCCACGGCCACGAGGGCCAGCGCAGCGGCGAAGGCGTTGAACAAAGGCATGGGGCGGTTGGCCAAGGCAAAGGGCCGATCATAGGCAGGGCCGCCCGTTCGCCCCCCCCCGGGCGCCCATGGGACAATCCCGCCCATGCATGCACTGTTTGAAGAAGCCGGCAAATTTCTCGCCGGACGCATCCTTTCCGAGGCCGAAAGCTCCGCCCAGATCGAGCTCGACTCGGGCAAACGGGTGAAGGTCAAGGCCGCCCATCTGCTGATCCGGTTCGAAAAGCCCGCCCCGGCCGAGATGCTCGCCCAGGCACAGGCCGTGGCCGAGTCGATCGAACTCGACCTGGCCTGGGAATTCGCCCCCGAGGACGAATTCGGCTTCGCCGACCTGGCGCGGGACTATTTTTCCGAAAACGCCACGCTGGTCCAGCAGGCCGGCGCGCTGTTCGCGCTGTACGAGGCGCCGCACTACTTCCGCCGCGCGGGCAAGGGCCGCTTCAAGAAGGCGCCGGCCGAGATCCTGCAGCAGGCGCTGGCTGCCATCGAGAAAAAGAAGCTCGTGCTGCAGCAGATCGCCGACTGGGCCGAGCAGCTCGGCCGAGGCGAATGCCCGCAGCCCATCCGCGAGCAGCTCTACAAGATCCTGTTCAAGCCGGACAAGAACGCGCCCGAGTACAAGGCCGTGGTGGAGGCCAGCCGCGCCACCCACCTGCCGCCGCTGGATCTGCTGCAGCGGGCCGGCGCCATCGACTCGGCCTACCAGTTCCACTGGAAGCGCTTCCTGTTCGACAACTTCCCCAAGGGCACGGGCTTTCCGGCCATCACCGCGCCGCTGCCGCCCGAGGACCTGCCGCTGGCGCCCGTGCAGGCCTACTCCATCGACGACTCCCAGACGACCGAGATCGACGACGCCCTGTCGGTCCAGGGCCTGGGTACGGGCACCGTCGTGCTCGGCATCCACATCGCGGCGCCGGGCCTCGCCATCGTGCCGGGCACGCCGCTGGACCAACTGGGGCGCAACCGCCTGTCCACCGTGTACATGCCCGGCTACAAGATCACCATGCTGCCCGACGAGGTGGTGAAGATCTACACGCTGGACGAAGGCCGCGCCAACCCGGCGGTGTCGCTCTACGTGACCATCGACGAGGCCACGCTGGAAGTCACCGGCACCGAAACCAAGCTGGAGCGCGTGCCCGTGGCCGCCAACCTGCGCCACGACCAGCTCGACCACATCGTGACCGAGGCCTGGCTGACCGACCCCACGGTTCAGGCCCAGGAAGCCCCCCAGCGCTTGCTGGACCTGCGCGGGCAGCTATCCTTTTTATACCGCCTTGCCAAAAGCCTCAAGGCCCAGCGCGAGGTCGTGCGCGGCAAGCCCGAGACCTTCAACCGGCCGGACTACAACTTCCGCCTCACCGGCAACGACGGCGCCGAGCCGCAGGGCCGCGAGACCGTCTCGATCACCACGCGCCGGCGCGGCGCCCCGCTGGACCTGATCGTGGCCGAGGCCGCCATCGTGGCCAACAGCACCTGGGGCGGCCTGCTGGCCGACCACGGCGTGCCCGGCATCTACCGCAGCCAGGCCAGCCTGGCCCCCGGCGTGAAGGTGCGCATGGGCACCAAGGCGCTGCCGCACGCGGGCATCGGCGTCAAGAGCTACGCCTGGGCGACCTCGCCACTGCGCCGCTACGTGGACCTGGTGAACCAGTGGCAGATCATCGCGTGCGTGCGCCACGGCAAGACCGCCGCGCTGGCCGCGCCGTTCAAGCCCAAGGACGCGGACCTGTTCTCGGTCATCAGCAGCTTCGATGCGGCCTACAGCGCCTACAACGGCTACCAGGCCGGCATGGAGCGCTTCTGGACGCTGCAGTACCTGCAGCAGAACGCCATCGCCGAGATCGAGGCCACCGTGTTCAAGGAAGGCCCGGGCGGGAGCTTTCTCGTGCGGGCCGACACGCTGCCGCTGGTGCTGCCCGTGCTGGGCGCGCAGCACCTGCCGCGCGGCGCGCGGGTGCGCGTCAAGCTCGGCGAGATCGACGAGATCACGCTCGATGTGAGCGGCACCTTGCTGGAACGCCTGGACAGCCCTGACGACAGCGCCGAGGCCGCGCCGCCGGGCGACGAGGCGGGCGAGGACGACGAAGAGGCCGTGGCCGGCCCCATCGCCATCGCGGTGGACGTGAACGAAGCCGAGGCCGGCGCCAGCGCCAGCACGGATAATCGGGCGCCGTGAAACTGCCCGCCTTCTTCCAACGATTCAGCACGCTGCAGCTGGCGCTCGGCGTGTCCATCGCCGTGCATGCGGTGCTGCTGTCGGTGCGGTTCATCGACCCGGAAAGCTTCAACCGCGTCTTCCAGGACACGCCGCTGGAGGTGATCCTGGTCAACGCCAAGTCCAACGAGCGGCCGGACAAGGCCCAGGCGATCGCGCAGTCGTCGCTGGCCGGCGGCGGCGAGGCCGCCAAGGGCCGGGCCACCAGCCCCCTGCCCTACTCGGCCCTCACGGCGGTGGGCGACGATTTCGAGGAGGCCCAGCGCAAGCTCGACGCCATGCAGGAGCAGCAAAGCCAGTTGCTGGCCCAGTTGCGGAAACAACTGGCCACCCTGCCGGTGCCCGACCCGCGCCAGCCCAGCCAGAGCGCCGACGCCCTGGCGCAGGAGGAAAAGCGCCGCCAGCTCATCAAGCTGCTGGCCGAGATCGAAAAGCGCATCAACGAAGAGAACGCCCGCCCCAAGAAACGCTACATCAGCCCCGCCACGCGCGAGGAGGTCTATGCGATCTACTACGACGGGCTGCGCCGCAAGATCGAGGACAAGGGCACCGACAATTTTCCCGAACAGGCCGGCAAGAAGCTCTACGGCGAGCTGACGATGATCGTGACCGTCAACCACGACGGCACGGTGCTGGAGACCGAGATCGTGCAGGGCTCGGGCAACCGCCTGCTGGACAACCGCGCCCAGGCCATCGCCCGCTCGGCCGGACCGTTCGGCGCCTTCGACGCGGCCATGCGGGCCAAGGCCGACCAGATCGCCGTGGTCTCGCGCTTCAAATTCACACGCGACCAGACCCTCGAAACCAGCGTGCGCTGAAGGCACGCGCCCTTCACCGTATTTTCTTGCCGCTTTCTTCCAGCACACCACCGCAATGACTTCGACCGTGGATTCCTACTGCGTGATGGGCAACCCGGTCGAGCACAGCCGCTCGCCCTCGATCCATGCGCGCTTTGCCGAAATCACCGGCGAGCGCCTGTCGTATGCCCGCCGGCTGGTGCCGCTGGACGGCTTCGCGCAGGCGCTGGCCGACTTCGCCGCCGCGGGCGGGCGCGGCTGCAACGTGACGGTGCCCTTCAAGCTCGACGCCGCCCGGCTGGCCCACCGCGCCAGCGAGCGGGTGCGCCTGGCCGGCGCGGCCAACACGCTCACCTTCGGCGACGATGGCCGCATCAACGCCGACAACACCGACGGCCTGGGCCTGGTGGCCGACATCGTGCGCAACGCCGGCGTGCCGCTGGCCGGCAGCGACGTGCTGCTGGTGGGTGCGGGTGGCGCGGCGGCCGGCGTGCTGGGACCGCTGCTGCACGAAAAGCCGCGCCGCATCGTGGTGGTCAACCGCACCGCCGCCCGCGCCCAGGCGCTGGTGCAGGCCCACACCGAACTGGCATTGCTACAAAAAACAGAGCTACTCGCCCTAGATGCACATGCGCTGGAGGCCGATTTCGATGTGATCATCAACGCCACGGCCAGCAGCCTGGGCGGCGGCGACATTCCGGTGCCCGCCCAGGTGTTGCGGTCGGGCAGCCTGGCCTACGACATGATGTACGGCCCCGCTGCGCAGGGCTTCATGGACTGGGCCCACCGCCACGGCGCGGTGCCGCGCGACGGGCTGGGCATGCTGGTGGAGCAGGCGGCCGAGGCGTTCGCCCTGTGGCGCGGCGTGCGTCCGCCCGCGGCCCAGGTGCTGGGCGAGCTGCGCACCGCCATGGCGGCAGGCCAGTGAGCCCCGCGCATCCGGGAACGGCCGCGCCATGAAAGGCTTGCTGCGCTGGATCGGGCTGGTGTTGCTGGCCTTCGTGGCCCTGCAGGTGTTCTTCGTCGGCCGCATCGCGGCCATGGTGGTGGTCGATCCCGAGTCCACCGCCTTCCAGCGCTCGGAGGCCTGGGGCCAGGTCGCCGCCCACGGCACGCTGCAATGGCGCCAGCAGTGGGTGCCCTACGGCCAGATCGCCGACACCCTCAAGCGCGCAGTGATCGCCTCGGAGGACGACGGCTTCGTCAACCACGACGGCGTGGACTGGAACGCGATCGAGAAGGCCTGGGAGCGCAACGCCCGCGCCGAGGCCCAGGCCGCCAAGCGCCAGGAGGCGCAGCCCGACCGGCCGGTGCGCACGCCCAAGATCCGCGGAGGCTCCACCATCACGCAGCAACTGGCCAAGAACCTGCTGCTGTCGGGCGAACGGACGCTGCTGCGAAAGGGGCAGGAGTTCGTGCTCACCCTGGCGCTGGAGCAGCTGCTGAGCAAGCAGCGCATCCTGGAGATCTACCTCAACAGCGTGGAATGGGGCGATGGCGTGTTCGGGGCCGAGGCCGCCGCGCAGCACTACTTTCGCAAGAGCGCCGCCAAACTCAGCGCGGCCGAAGCCGCCCGTCTGGCGGTGATGCTGCCGCAGCCCAAGCGCTTCGAGAAGGCGCCCGGATCGGCCTACCTGTCGGGCCGCACGCGCGTGATCCTGGGGCGCATGGGGTCGGCGGAGCTGCCCTGAGCGGCGCAGTCCGCACTCTCCCGACCGCCCTCCGCCCCAACCACCGTGCCCAGGGTGGCCGATGTGGCCATCGGCCTGCAACGGCCAAGGATCAGACCTGCGGGCTGTTCAGCGCCTCGCCCAGCTGGCCGGGCATGATGGCCGCTTCTTCCCCGATGCGGTCGGCCGTGGCCTGCACCAGCGGCAAAAAGCGCTTGAGCATGCGCTCGTCCATCTGGCTGGCGAACGTCGAATACACCAGCGTGCCGCGCAGCACCCCGCCGCCGAACACCGGCACGGCGAAGGCGGTGCTTTCGGCATTGCTGCGCGCATGGCGCATGGCGTAGCCCTGGCGCCGCGTCTGCTGCACGATCTTGCGCAGGGCCCACAGGTCGGTGATCTTCTGGCTTTCGTCGCCGTGCAGGTTGGCCGACTCCACCAGGATGCGGCGCTCGGCGCGGCTGCAGAACGACAGGTAGGTGCGGCCCAGCGCAGAGGGGATCAGCTCGTAGCGGCGCCCCAGGCTGGAGGGGCGGATCGCGTACGGGCTGTAGGGCATGGTGCAGAACACCACGCGGATCTGGTGCCCCTCGATCACCCCCAGGGACAGCGGCCACTTGATCTGCCGCGTGGTGGCGATCATCAGCGGCGCTGCCACTTCGGCAAGGCGCAGCTTTTCGTTGATGCCGCTGCTGAGGTTGCCCACGGCGAGCGTGAGCTGGTATTGGCCATAGGCGTGCGGGTCGCTGCGCACGTATTTCTCGGATTCGAGCGTGCTCAGCAGGCGGTGCAGCGTGGATTTGGCCAGGCCGGTGCGCTGATGCAGCTCTTGCAGGCTCCAGGTGGAGCGCTCGTTCATCACACGAAGGATGAGCAGCGCTCGCTGCACGGAACGGACTTCGGTACTCATGTTTCTCTCTCGGTCTCGGGTTAGGCAGTATGGCGCACGCCACATGCCACGCGCAAGATGCAGTACGGGGCTTAAGCCGCCATGGATTCAAGCGCGCCCGCCATGGCCTGCCGCGCCGCGGCGCGCAGCAGCGCCTGGTCGGAGCCCACGACGAAGAAAGCGACGCCCAATGAACGCAGGCCTGCCACCTGCGCGACATCGGACACGAAGCACCCCACGGCGCAGCGCGCGGCGCGGCCTGCGGCGCACACCTGGGCGATGGCCTCGGCCACGCGCGGGTCGCCCGGGCTGTCGGCCCCGATCGACACGGCCAGATCGGCCGGCCCGATGAACAGGCAATCGACGCCCGGCACGGCGGCGATCTCCCGCACCTGCGCCACGGCCTCGCCGCTTTCGATCTGCACCAGCACGGCGGTGTGCGCGTCGCTCAGCCGCAGGTGTTCGGCCATGCCGCGCTGGCCGTAGCCGCCCGCACGCGGCGAGGCGGAATAGCCACGGGTGCCGCCATAGCGCGCAGCGCGCACGACTTCGAGCGCGATGGCGGCGGAATCCACGTGCGGCACCATCACCCCGGCCGCCCCCATGTCCAGCGCCTGCTGGATGGCCGCGCCGCGCGGATAGGGCACGCGCACCAGCACCGGCAGGCTGCAGGCGCGCGCCGCGAGCAGGCTGCGGTCCAGGCTCTCGGGGCCGAAAGGCGCATGCTCGGCATCGAGCACCAGGGTATCCAGGCCCGTGGCGGCCAGCACCTCCACCGTCTGGTGCGAGGTGGTTTTCACGAACGTGGCGAACAGGGATTCGCCCGCCACCAGCCGCTCGCGCAGGGAGAGGGCCTCGTCGGCGGCGCCGGGGCGGGCCGCCGTCATGCGATGTATTCCGGGCGCGCGGGGGTGAAAACGTCGAGATTGAGCACCGGCTCGTCGCCCACGACCACGCCGTAATGCAGGGCGTTGGGCGGAACGACCAGCAGGCTTCCCGGGCCCAGGCGCATCACCTGGCCCTCGACATAGAAGTCGATCTGGCCTGCCAGGATGTACACCACCTGCTCATGGGGATGGGAGTGCGGACGCGGCTCGTGCCCCGGCAGCAGCCGGTGCAGCGCGAGCGTGACATGCTCGCTGCCGAAAGCCTTGCGCTCGATGCCGTGGCGCACGGGCTTCCATTCCATTGCATTCCAATCGACGCTGTTCAGCGCCACGGGCAGGGGGTGTGGGGCATTCATTCGGAGGCGATTCCCAACGACTTGATGGTGGAAGACCACAGCCGGTAGTCAGCCTGCAGGATCTCGCGCAACTGGAGCGGGTCCACGGGCGCACGCACCATGCCCAGCCCCTTGAGCCGCTCGGCGACTTCGGGCAGCCCGGTCACCCGGTTGATTTCATGGTTGATGAGGGACCGGCGCGCCGCATCCAGCCCCTTGGGCGCGAACACGCCGTACCAGTTGGTCACCTCGAAGCCCTTGAGCGTTTCGGCCGCGCTGGGCACGTCGGGCAGCAGGTCGGAGCGGGTCTTCTCGGTGACGGCGATCAGGCGCACCTTGCCGGCCTGCGCATGCGGCAGCAGCAGCGAGGCGCCGCCCGCGAACATCTGGCATTCGCCCTGCAGCAGCGCGGCGACGGCCGGGCCGCCGCCCTTGTAGGGCACGTGCACGATGTCCAGCTGCGCGGTCTTGGCCAGCAGCGCGAGCGTGAGGTGGTTGTGGGTGCCGATGCCGCCCGAGGCGTAGTTGAGCTTGCCCGGGTTGGCGCGGATGTAGGCCAGCAGTTCGGGGAACGTGCGCGCCGGCACGCTGGGAGACACGGCGATGACGTTGATCGCATAGGCCAGCATGGCCACGGTGTCGAAGTCGTTCATCGGGTCGAACGCCAGTTGCTTGTACAGGCTGCCGTTCATGGCATGCGTGGACATGGCGCCGATCTCGAGGGTGTAGCCGTCCGCCGGGGACCGGGCCACCAGCGCGGCGCCCAGGTTGCCGCCCGCGCCGGCCATGTTTTCCACCACCATCGGCTGGCCGCTGGCGGGGAACAGGTGCTTGGACAGCAGCCGCCCGAGGATGTCGGTGGAGCCGCCCGGTGCGAACGGCACGATCAGTCGCACGGGGTGGGTGGGAAAGTCGGCGCCGGCCTGCGCCCTCGCCAGCATGGGCAAGGCGCCCGAGGCACCCAGAACCAGGGCCTGGCGGCGTGTGGTCGAAACGTTCATGGAGAAACTCCCTGCTTTTTTAGCGGAATCGCCGCGGTGAAGCGGTACGGACAGTCTAGAAGTGGCCTTGCGAAAGGGAAGCGCGAACTTGGAAAATTCCATTTTGCGGAAATGAAACGCCCCCCGGCGCGGGACCGAACCCGTGGCCAGTGCCGGCCGGCATGCGCTGCACGCCAGCGCGGCGGCCCGCCACGCCCCCGTATCATCGCCGCCATGCTTTCCAAGTTGATGAGTCTTTTTCTCCTCGGACTGGTGCGTTTTCTCACCGGCTCCCAGGCGCGCTGGTACGGCTGCCCGCCCAAGGCCGAGCAACGCATCTATTTCGCCAACCACCAGAGCCACGCCGATCTGGTGATGATCTGGGCGGCCCTGCCGCAAGAGCTGCGCAGCATCACCCGCCCCATCGCCGCCAAGGACTACTGGACCAAGACGCCCTTTCGGCACTGGATCACTTCGGCGGTGTTCAACGCGGTGTATGTGGACCGCCAGTCGGGCACGCCGGCCACGGCGCCAGCGGCGGCGCCCGGCGCCGAAACGGCCGCCATCGACCCCGCCCCGGCGGCCCCGGTCGACAGCCAAACCGCCCTGAACGCGGCCTACATTTCGCAGAACGGATCGCCCGTGGAAGCGCCGGCACCGGCACCCCACGAAACGGCCGCCGAATCCGTGCCGCCCACGCCCGAGGCCCTGCGCGCCGCGCTCGCGCCCGACGACCCCCTGGCCCCGCTGGTGCAGGCGCTGTCGAGCGGCGACTCGATCGTGATCTTTCCCGAGGGCACACGCGGCCACGGCGACGAGCCCCAGCCCTTCAAGTCGGGCCTGTACAAGCTGGCGCTGATGTTCCCGCAGGCGGTGCTGGTGCCGGCCTGGATCCACAACGTGCAGCGCGTCATGCCCAAGGGCGAAGTGGTGCCCGTGCCCATCCTGTGCTCGGTGACCTTCGGCGCACCGATCCAGGTCGAGCCCGGCGAGGAGCGCCGCCCGTTCCTGGACCGCGCGCGCCGCGCCGTCATCGCGCTGCGGGAGGTCTGAGATGAACGACTTCCTTCGCAACCTCACCACCACGCAGCAGATCGGCGCGCTCTTCGTCGCGATGTTCGGCCTGCTCTCGCTGGTCACGCTCTACGCCTTCTTCCAGACGCTGCGCGAGGCGCGCGGCACCGGCGTGCAGGACCAGGCCGAGCACGAGGCGCACCAGCAGGAATGGCGGCGCTTCTGGAGCCTTTTGAAAACGTCGTGGTTCATGGCCACCGTGTTCTGGGTGGGCTGGGCCCTGGGCGATGCCGTGGCCACGGTGCTCTTTGCCATCGTGGCGTTCTTCGCGCTGCGCGAGTTCATCACGCTCTCGCCCACGCGCCGGGGCGACCACCGCAGCCTGGTGCTGGCGTTTTTCGTGGTGCTGCCGCTGCAATTCATCCTCGTGGGCACGCGCAAGTTCGACCTGTTCACGGTGTTCATCCCGGTGTACGTCTTCCTCGCGCTGCCGGTGGCCAGCGCCCTCGCCAACGACCCCGAGCGCTTCCTGGAGCGCAACGCCAAGCTGCAATGGGGGATCATGGTGTGCGTGTACGGCATGAGCCATGTGCCCGCGCTGCTGCTGCTCGACTTCCCGGGCTACGAAGGCAAGGGCGCCTTCCTGGTGTTCTTTTTGGTCGTGGTGGTGCAGGCCGGCGTGATCGCCCAGCACCTGCTGGGCCGCAAATTTCCCCACAAGCCGGTGGCCCCGCAGGTGAGCCAGAGCTTCCAGTGGCTGAGCTGGATCAGCGGCGTGGCGGTGGGCGGCGTGGCCGGGGTCATGCTGTCGTTCATCACGCCGTTCAAGCCGGGACAGGCGCTGGGCATGGCCCTGCTGGCGTGCCTGGCGGGCAGCCTGGGGCATCTGGTGATGAAGGCGCTCAAGCGCGACCGCGGCATCACCAGCTGGGGCATGCAGGGGCAGTCGGTCACGGGCGCGGGTGGCCTGCTGGACCGGGTGGACGCGCTGTGCTTTGCGGCGCCGGTGTTCTTCCACTCCGTGCGCTGGTATTTCGGTTTATAGATTGTCAGGCCGGATTGGCCTTACGCCCTAGTGCTTATTGCCATTGATGCTATGAATAAGTGAGCAAATGAGAATCCTGGGAATCGACCCTGGCCTGCAGACCACCGGCTTCGGCGTGGTGGATGTGGACGGCCACGCGCTGAGCTACGTCGCCAGCGGAACGATCCGCACCACGGCCCTGGCGCTGGGCAACCTGCCGGGCCGGCTCAAGGTGCTGTTCGACGGCATCACCGAGGTGGTGGCGCGCTACCAGCCCGACGTGGCCACGGTGGAAATCGTCTTCGTGAACGTGAACCCGCAGTCCACCCTGCTGCTGGGGCAGGCGCGGGGCGCGTGCATCACCGCGCTGGTGGCCAGCGACTTGCCGGTGGCCGAATACACCGCGCTGCAGATGAAGAAAGCCGTGGTCGGCCACGGCCGGGCCGCCAAGAGCCAGGTGCAGGAGATGGTGCGGCGGCTGCTGCACCTGCCGGGCCTGCCCGGCTCGGACGCGGCCGATGCGCTGGGCATGGCCATCACCCACGCGCATGCGGGGGCGGCCATGGCGCGCCTGGGCGAGGCGGCCACGCTCAACCGGCGCCAGCACGCCATGTACAAGGGCGGCCGCAGCTACTGAACGGCGGGGTGCGCGGGCATCGCACCACCCCGGTGCCGGCCGGCGGCCTACTGGAAGACGATCTGCGCGATCACTCCGGTGCCGATGGCGATCAGCAAGTAGTCCGGCCCGTTCTGCACCCAGTGGTATCCCCGTGGCGGCGGCGCCAGGTGGTGGTGGCGCCAGTTGTTCACCACGTAATGGTGCGAGCGGTACATGGGCGGCACGCGGCTGCCGCGATACCAGTTGTGCTGCGGGCCGACGCCGCGCTGCCCATGCATCTGCGGATGGCCGGGGTGCACCATCGGCGGGCCGGGCCGGTACGCCGGGCCGCCGTGGTAGGCCTGCGGCGGCGGGCCGGGGTGGCGGTAGGCCGGCGGGCCGCGCCGGTCGTCGTGCCGGCGGTCGCCATGGCGCCCGTCGTCGCGGCCCCGGTCGTCATGCCGGCCGCCGTGGCGCTGGCCATGGCGCTGCTCGTGACGGTCGTCGCGCGGCTGGGCTTCGGCGCCCAGCGATGCGGCGCCCAGAAGGACGGCCACGCACGCGGCGGCCAGGCCCTGCAGGCGGCGGGACGTCGGAGCGGTCGCAGCGGTGAAGGGGGTTTCCACGGCGGCGGTGCTGCCGGGGAAGGAATGCAGGGTCGAAGCGTCTCGCGACATTTCCAGCCTTTCGAAAAGGTTGAACATGCCCGCATGGTGCCGCAATTTGCCAGCCACTGGTCGGGTGGCGGCCCTGCTTTACCGGAGGTTTTCCCGGTGTTGCCACAGGTTTGCACGGGCGGCACACCGGCAACGAAATGCATCTGCGGGGCCGGCTTGGGCACGGCACCCGCCCCCGTCTCGCCGCCCCCCCGCCAGCCCCAGGATCACCCCCTCAGCGCAGTTGCAGCGCCTTGGCGTTCGATTGCGATTGCGCTACCGCGGGCGACGCGCTGGCGCGTGCAGCCACCCGCCCTGCGTCGGCCGCATCGCTCAGCTTGAACTGGCTGACCGCCTGGGTGAGCTGGTTGGCCTGGTCGCGCAAGGATTCCGATGCGGCGGTGGACTCCTCCACCAGCGCGGCGTTCTGCTGCGTCATCTGGTCGAGCTGGCTCACCGACTGGCTGATCTGCCCGATGTTGTCGCTCTGCTCGGCCGACGCGGCCGTGATCTCGGAAATGATGTCCGACACCCGGCGCACGCTGCCCACGATTTCGTTCATCGTGGCCCCGGCCTCGCTCACCAGGCGCGAGCCGTCTTCCACGCGGTCCACCGACGAGCCGATCAGGCCCTTGATCTCCTTGGCCGCCTCGGCGCTGCGCTGCGCCAGGCTGCGCACTTCGCTGGCCACCACGGCGAAGCCCCGGCCCTGCTCGCCGGCGCGGGCCGCCTCCACGGCGGCGTTGAGCGCCAGGATGTTGGTCTGGAAGGCGATGGAATCGATCACGCCGGTGATGTCCGCGATCTTGCGCGAGCTGTCGGTGATCTGCCCCATCGTGCTGACCACCTGCGACACCACGGCGCCGCCGCGCGCGGCCACTTCGGCCGCGGTGGTGGCGAATTCGCTCGCCTGCCGTGCGGACTGCGCGCTCTGCTGCACGGTGCTGGTCAGCAGCTCCATCGACGAAGCGGTTTCCTCCAGGTTGGCAGCCGTCTGCTCGGTGCGCTGGCTCAGGTCGTGGTTGCCCGAGGCGATCTCGGTGCTGGCGGTGGAGATGCTGCCCGAGGCCTCCTGCACCTGTCGCACCAGATCGCGCAGCGACTCCTGCATGCGGCCCATGGCAGTCACCAGCTGGCCCACCTCGTCCTGCTGCGTGGCATGCACCTCGTGCGACAGATCGCCGCTGGCGATGCGCTCGGCCAGATCGCGCGCCTGGGCCAGCGATTGCGTGATGGAGCGCACGCTGAAGAACGTGAGCGGAATGAGCACCGCCAGCCCCAGCAGGAGCCCGCCGCCGATCGCGGCGGACATGAACGCGGTGCGCTCCTCCACGCCCTGGCGCGCCTCTTCCATCTGCTGGCGGGCGGTGGTGGCCAGGCTGGCGAACAGCTGGTCGGTGGCCTCCATGTGCTGCTTGAGGCGGTCGGCATAGGCGCCGCCGCCGGCCCCGTCGATCTGGGCGCGCTCGATCTGCTCGAAGATCGGCGAAATGCCGGTCTCGTACTGCTTGATCTCGGCGAGCGACTTGTCGATGCCCTCGACGAACGCGGCATCGCCGGCCTGCGCCTGCCGCACGTCGGCCAGGCTCTTGCGCAGGGCGGTGAGCGTCTTGCCCCAGCTGTCGCGCAGGGCCGACACCTCGACCGAGTTGTTGAAGTTGATGATGATGTCCTTCTCGGCCCGGCGCAGGTTTCCTAGCGTCGTGCGCAGCTCGGCCATGTCGGTCAGCGTCTGCACGCGCTGCGAAAAGAGCACCTGCAGCGTGTCGCGCGTGCGATCCAGGGACAGATAGCCCATGGCACCAATGACGACGAGAAGCACCAGGGAGAAGATCGTGCCGAAATACAGGCGGGTGCGAATCGACAGGCGGCCCAGAGCGTTCATGGCTCTCCTCTACAAAATGTTACTTAGACGTTAGCAATAACCACGCCACACAAAAAAATCGGCCTCGTGGGCCGGATTGGCGATCACTATATTGGGCGCCCAGCCAATAGCCGACGGGGTATTCACCAAGGGGCCGACGCGCTAGCGCATGCCCGTGCATCGTGCACCAGAAAACAAATTGTCACAAATAAGGTGCACATTCGCACCAACAGCGATCGCGCCGGCTGGTGTCCTTTCGGCCCAGCCCTGGCGCCCTTCATACCCCGGCACCTTCCATGGCACACCCCTTCACTCCCCCTGCCCCCACGGTCTCCTTCCAAGGCGCCGGCTCGCTGAGCCGGCGCCTGCTGACCGTCTTTCTCGCCGTCCTGGCGCTGAGCCTGGTGGGCTCGGCCATCGGCATCTGGTCGCTGCACCACATCGGCCGCGCCACGGACGCGATGGTGCAGCGCAGCGTCGCGACCGAGCGCCTGGTGGCCGATGCGTACCGGCTGCAGGCGATCAACGCCGAGCGCTACAAAGCCGTGGCGCTCAGTTCCGAACCCGAGGTGGGCGAGATCCTCGGCGCGGACATCGCGCGCACCCAGCAGCAGTACGACGCGCTGGTCGCCCGGCTCGCCCAGCGGCTCGAAGGCACCGAAGACATGCAGCAGCTGGCGCAGGTACGCACCATGGGCGCCACCTTCCTGGCCGCACGGACGGAACTGGTGGCCGCGCGCGATTCGGGCCTCACCGAGCGCATCCGCAAGGTCTATGGCGAACGCTTCCTGCCTTCGGCCACCGCACTACTGACGGCGCTCGACGCGCTTTCGCAGTCGCAGCGGCAGGACATCGACGAAGCGGCGGCGCAGGTTGCGCGCCTGAGCGGCATGGCGCGCTGGGCGCTGGTGGCCTTCGGCGCGCTGTCGCTGGCCCTGGGCACCCTGCTGGCGCTGTGGCTGGTGCGCAGCATCACCCGCCCGATCGCCATCGCCAGCGCCACGGCCGACCGCGTGGCGGGGCTGGACCTGCGCCAGGACATCGCCGGCCACGAGCGCGACGAAACCGGCCGCATGCTCACCTCGCTGTCGGTGATGCAGGGCGCGCTGCGCAGCCTGGTGCACCGCGTGCAGACCCTGGGGCAGAGCATCAGCGCCGCCTCCACCGACATCGCCGGCGGCAATGCCGACCTGTCCAACCGCACCGAGGAAGCCGCCGCGCGGCTGCAGGAAACCGCGGCCTCGCTGGAGCAAGTCACCCGCCGCGTGGCGGATGCGGCAGCGTCCGCCGAGCGCACGGAAGCCCTGGCGACCCAAGCCGCCAGCGTGGCGCAGGAAGGCAGCGGCGTGGTCACGCAGGTCGTGGACACCATGGACCGCATTGCCACGGGCTCGCGCCGCATCGCCGACATCACGGGCGTGATCGATTCCATCGCGTTCCAGACCAACATCCTGGCACTGAACGCTGCCGTGGAGGCCGCGCGCGCCGGCGACCAGGGCCGGGGCTTCGCCGTGGTGGCGTCCGAAGTGCGCAGCCTGGCCAACCGCTCGGCCGAGGCGGCGAAGGAGATCAAGGCGCTGATCGCCGATTCCGTGCAGCAGGTGGCCTCGGGCGCCAGCCTGGCCGGGCATGCAGGCCGCACGATGGAGCGCGTGGTCTCCACCATCCAGCACACGGCCCAGACCATGGGCGAGATCCGCAGCCACACCCAGTCGCAGAACCAGGACATCGCGGCCATCCATGCCGCCATGTCGCGGCTGGACGAGATGACGCAGCAGAACGCCGCCCTGGTGGAGCAATCCGCAGCGGCAGCGGAAAGCCTGCGTGGGCAGGCGCACGACCTGTCGGCCGTGATCAGCCGGTTCGCGCTGCCGCAGCCGGCGGCCGCAGGCGAAGCCGGCACCATCGCCGTGCCTTCGCCTGCAGGACATCCATCGCGGGCCCTGCGCCTGAGCCACGCCTGATGCCCGCCGCAGCGCGCCGCCCGGCCAGGCCGCGTGCTGCCCGCTTTTTCTGAAGGGGTTTCAGGCGACCGGCTGGATCGGCACGTACAGCTCGCCGCCCGTGCCGCGGAACTCCACCGCCTTTTCCTGCAGGCCCTTGGCGGCGAACTCGCGCACCTCCTGCGTGATCTTCATCGAGCAGAACTTGGGGCCGCACATCGAGCAGAAGTGGGCCACCTTGGCGCTGTCTTTCGGCAGCGTTTCGTCGTGGTATTCCTTGGCCGTGTCGGGGTCGAGGCCCAGGTTGAACTGGTCCTGCCAGCGGAAATCGAAACGCGCCTGGCTCAGCGCGTCGTCGCGGGCGCGGGCGCCGGGGTGGCCCTTGGCCACGTCGGCGGCATGCGCGGCGATCTTGTAGGCAATGATGCCCTGCTTGACGTCGTCGCGGTCGGGCAGGCCCAGATGCTCCTTGGGCGTCACGTAGCACAGCATGGCCGTGCCCATCCAGCCGATCATGGCCGCGCCGATGGCGCTGGCGATGTGGTCGTAGCCCGGAGCGATGTCGATGGTCAGCGGGCCCAACGTGTAGAAAGGCGCTTCATGGCAGGTCTTGAGCTGCTCGGTCATGTTGGCCTGGATCATGTGCATGGGCACGTGGCCGGGGCCCTCGATCATGGTCTGCACGTCGTGCTTCCAGGCGGTCTGGGTGAGTTCGCCCAGCGTGTGCAGCTCGGCGAACTGAGCTTCGTCGTTGGCGTCGGATGCGCAGCCGGGCCGCAGGCCGTCGCCCAGGCTGAACGACACGTCGTATGCCTTCATGATGTCGCAGATGTCCTCGAAGTGCTCGTACAGGAAGCTCTCCTTGTGGTGCGCCATGCACCACTTGGCCATGATGGAGCCGCCGCGCGAGACGATGCCGGTGCGCCGCTGTGCCGTGAGGTGGATGTAGGCCAGCCGCACGCCCGCGTGGATGGTGAAGTAGTCCACGCCCTGCTCGGCCTGCTCGATGAGCGTGTCGCGGAAGATGGCCCAGGTCAGGTCTTCGGCCACGCCACCGACCTTCTCCAGCGCCTGGTAGATGGGCACCGTGCCGATCGGCACGGGCGAGTTGCGCACGATCCAGTCCCGCGTGGTGTGGATGGCCTTGCCGGTGGACAGGTCCATCACGTTGTCGGCGCCCCAGCGGATGGCCCACACCAGCTTTTCCACTTCTTCCTCGATGCTGGAGGTGACGGCCGAGTTGCCGATGTTGGCATTGATCTTCACCTTGAAGTTGCGCCCGATCGCCATCGGCTCCACCTCGGGGTGGTTGATGTTGGCGGGAATGATCGCGCGGCCGCGGGCAACTTCATCGCGCACGAACTCGGGCGTGATGATCTTCGGGATGCTCGCACCCATGGGGTTGCCCATCAGCCGCTGCTCGCGGCCCGCATCCTGCATGTACTGCGCCATCCATTCGCGGCGGCCGTTCTCGCGGATGGCCACGTATTCCATCTCGGGCGTGACGATGCCGCGGCGCGCGTAGTGCATCTGCGTCACGTTGGCGCCGCTCTTGGCGCGCAGCGGCTGGCGCTGCAGCGCGGCGGCTTCGGCACGCAACTGGGCCAGGCGGGCGGCGTCCTCGCTCTTTTGGCCATCGTCCAGCGCCACGGGCGGGCGGCCCTCGTAATGCTCGACATCGCCGCGCGCCGCGATCCAGCCGCCGCGCACGCTGGCCAGGCCCTGACGCACGTCGATCACGGCCTCGGGATCGGTGTAGGGGCCGGAGGTGTCGTACACGCTGACCTGCTCGCCGTTGGTGAGCGCGATGTCGCGCACCGGCACGCGCAGATCCGCGTGCGTGTGGCCGGGCAGATAGGCCTTGCGCGATGCGGGAAAGGGCTCGCGGGTGAGGGCGAGCAGTTCGGCGAATTTTTCGCGGGCGAGGGGTTCGGGTGCGTTCATGGGACAGGTCTCCTGTTTCCGGGTGCGGTGGGGCTGCTCCGGAAATGGACCTGCGCTCGGGGCCGGGCGCAGGGCGCCTGGTGAAGCGGTGCGTGCCACGCGGGGTGCGGGCACGGTCACGGGAGGTCGGCTCTTCTTCCGCCGGTATGAACCGGATCAAGTTCGTCGGGTTCGCAAGCCAGCCTGACATTCGTCAGGCCGCCCGCATCTCAGCGCATCAGCACACCCCGGAGCAGGCGCCAGTATAGGCCAGCGCCTTGGCCCGCCGCCATCCCGCCCCTGCGGTCAGGCGATGCGTCCCAGGATGAGCACGGCGAAGAACACGAAGGCGGCGATCACCGTCCACTTCAAGATGATGAGCCCCCAGCGCTTGTAGCGCGCCTGCCCCGTGCCCACGTAGAACGCGAACGACACGGCCGCCATGAGCAGCAGCAAGGTGGCAAGCCAGCGAAAGATCAGCATGCGGCGACCGCTCTCACCGGCCTACCAGGCAGCCACCGGCTGCGCGAAGCCGGCAGGGGCCTGGCGCTCGTTCTCGAACGTGGCGATTTCCCACGCGTCTTCCTGCGCGAGCAACTCGCGCAGCAGCAGGTTGTTCATCGCATGGCCCGAGCGGAACGCGCTGTAGGCCGCCAGCAGCGGCTTGCCGACGAGGTACAGGTCGCCGATGGCGTCGAGGATCTTGTGCTTCACGAACTCGTCGTCGTAGCGCAGGCCGTCGCTGTTGAGCACCTTGTAGTCGTCCATGACGATGGCGTTGTCCAGCCCGCCGCCCAGCGCCAGGCCGCTGGCGCGCATCATTTCCACGTCCTTGGTGAAGCCGAACGTGCGTGCGCGCGCGATGTCGCGGGTGTAGTTGCCCGAGCCCAGATCGAACTCCACGCTCTGTCCGGTCGAATCGACCGCCGGGTGGGCGAAGTCGATCTCGAAGCGCAGCTTGTAGCCGTGGTAGGGATCGAGCCGCGCCCACTTGGTGCTCGGGCCCGTGCCCTCGCGCACCTCGACCGGCCGCGTCACGCGGATGAAGCGCTTGGGCGCCTTCTGCAGTTCCACGCCGGCACTTTGCAGCAGGAACACGAACGAGGCCGAGGAGCCGTCGAGGATGGGCACCTCTTCGGCGGTGATGTCGATGTACAGGTTGTCCAGCCCCAGGCCCGCGCAGGCCGACATCAGGTGCTCGACCGTGTGCACCTTCGCGCCGCCCACGCCGATGGTGGAGGCCATGCGCGTGTCCACCACGGCCATGGCGGTGATGGGAATGTCCACCGGCTCGGACAGGTCCACCCGGCGGAACACGATGCCCGTGTCGGGCTGGGCCGGGCGCAGCGTCAATTCGACGCGCTGGCCGCTGTGCAGGCCCACGCCGACGGCGCGGGTCAAGGTCTTGATCGTGCGTTGCTGGAGCATCGGTCGATTTTATGGGGGGAGGCCCCATCATGGGGCATCGCTGCCGCTATGGGGGCAATAGGCCCACTGCCACAAGAAAAAACCGCCAGTCCCTTGCGGAACATGGCGGTGTTGTGAACAAGAAAGGCCCGGCGGGCCTTGCCCGTCAGTCGGCCTGCTTGCGCAGGAATGCAGGGATTTCCAGGTCGTCCATGCCGCCCGAAGACAGCGCATCCACGCGCGCTGCCGCCTGGGTGCGGTTGGTGCGCCACACGCTGGGCACCGACATGTTGCCGTAGTCCGCCTGGGCGGTGCCGCCGCCGACGAGGCCTGCGCCCAGCGTTGCGCCGGCCATGGGCATCTGATAGGCCACGTTGTCCGTGCCGGTGCGCAGGCCGCCCTGCACCACCGAGATGGGCTGGCGGCGTGCGTTCTGGCGCGACAGGCCGGTGGCCACCACCGTGACGCGGATCTCTTCGCCCAGGCTGTCGTCGTAGGCGGCGCCGTAGATCACGTGCGCGTCCGGCGAGGCGTAGGCATTGATGGTGCTCATGGCCAGGCGCGACTCGGACAGCTTCAGGCTGCCCTTGGCGGCGGTCACCAGCACCAGCACGCCCTTGGCGCCCGACAGGTCGATGCCTTCCAGCAGCGGGCAGGCCACGGCCTGCTCGGCGGCGATGCGCGCGCGGTCGGGGCCGGCCGCCGTGGCCGTGCCCATCATGGCCTTGCCGGGCTCGCCCATCACGGTGCGCACGTCTTCGAAGTCGACGTTGACGTGGCCGTACTCGTTGATGATTTCAGCGATGCCGCCCACGGCGTTCTTGAGCACGTCGTTGGCGTGCGCGAAGGCCTCGTCCTGGGTGATGTCGTCGCCCAGCACTTCCAGCAGCTTCTCGTTGAGCACGACGATCAGCGAATCGACGTTGGCTTCCAGCTCGGCCAGGCCGTTGTCGGCATTGGCCATGCGGCGGCCGCCTTCCCAGTCGAAGGGCTTGGTGACCACGCCCACGGTGAGAATGCCCATCTCCTTGGCCACGCGCGCGATCACGGGAGCCGCGCCGGTGCCCGTGCCGCCGCCCATGCCGGCGGTGATGAACAGCATGTGCGCGCCGGTGATGGCGCTGCGGATGTCTTCCACGGCCGCTTCGGCGGCGTCGCGGCCCTTGTCGGGCTTGCTGCCGGCGCCCAGGCCGCTGCCGCCCAGCTGGATGGTGCGGTGCGCGGGGCTGCGCGTGAGGGCTTGCGCGTCGGTGTTGGCGCAGACGAATTCCACGCCTTGCACATTGCGGGCGATCATGTGGGCGACGGCATTGCCGCCGCCGCCGCCGACACCGATCACCTTGATCTGGGTGCCCTGATTGAATTCTTCGGCTTCGATCATTTCGATGGTCATGGTGGGTGCTCCTAGTCTTTCACGTGAATTGCATGGGGCCGAAACGGCTGGATGATTGAAATCGGGTGGGGCGCGGTCCGCGGCACGAAAGGGGGGCCGGTGCCCCGCCATCGTTGCCAGGTAAGCGCATGGGGGCCGGCGCGAGCGAGCCAGTGCTGAGGGGAGCACATGTCAGAAGTTCCCCACGATGAAATCCTTGAAGCGGCCGAACGCGGTTTTCACCGAGCCGCTCTTTTGCGCCACCTTGAAGCCGCGCAGGCGCGCCAGGCGGGCCTCTTCGAGCAGGCCCATGACGGTGGCGGCGCGCGGCTGGGCGATCATGTCGGCCAGCGCGCTCGAATACTTGGGAATGCCCCGGCGCACGGGCTTCAGAAAGATGTCCTCGCCCAGCTCGACCATGCCCGGCATGATGGCGCTGCCGCCCGTGAGCACGATGCCCGAGGACAGCACCTCTTCGTAGCCCGACTCGCGGATCACCTGCTGCACGAGCGAGAAGATCTCTTCCACGCGCGGCTCGATCACGCCGGCCAGCGCCTGCTTGCTGAGCATGCGCGGGCTGCGGTCGCCCAGGCCCGGCACTTCCACCTGCGCCTCGGGGTCGGCCAGCAGCTGCTTGGCATAGCCGCTTTCCACCTTGATGTCCTCGGCGTCCTTGGTGGGCGTGCGCAGCGCCATGGCGATGTCGCTGGTGATGAGGTCGCCCGCAATCGGGATCACGGCCGTGTGGCGGATCGCGCCGCCGGTGAAGATCGCCACATCGGTCGTGCCCGCGCCGATGTCCACTACCGCCACGCCCAGCTCGCGCTCGTCGTCGGTCAGCACGGCCTGGCTGGAGGCGAGCGGGTTCAGCATCAGCTGCTCCACTTCGAGCCCGCAGCGGCGCACGCACTTGATGATGTTCTCGGCCGCGCTCTGCGCGCCGGTCACGATGTGGATCTTGGCCTCCAGGCGGATGCCGCTCATGCCGATGGGCTCCTTCACATCCTGCCCGTCGATCACGAACTCCTGCGGCTCCACCAGCAACAGGCGCTGGTCGCTGGAGATGTTGATGGCCTTGGCCGTCTCCACCACGCGCGCCACGTCGGCCTGGGTGACTTCCTTGTCCTTGACCGCCACCATGCCGCTCGAATTGAGCCCGCGGATGTGGCTGCCGGTGATGCCGGTGTACACGCGCTGGATCTTGCAGTCGGCCATCAGCTCGGCCTCTTTCAGCGCCTGCTGGATGCTCTGCACCGTGGCGTCGATGTTCACCACCACGCCGCGCTTCAAGCCATTGCTGGGCGCCACGCCCAGCCCGGCGAGCTTGAGTTCGCCATTGGGCAGGACCTCGGCCACCACCGCCATCACCTTGGCGGTGCCGATGTCCAGCCCCACGACCACGTCTTTGTATTCTCTTGCCATATCTGTGTCCTGCCCTCAGTGGTTCTGCCCTGTTGTTCTGCCGGGACGCGCGCGTTGCGGCGCTGCGCGCGCGGGCGCCCGGGCGACGGCCTTGGGGGCGTCGCCATTCACCGTGGTCACCCCGCGCAGCCGCAGCGCATAGCCGTCGGCATGGCGCAGGTCGGCCGACTCGAGCGCGTCCACGCGCCGCCCGTACTGGCCGGTCACGCGCGCCAGCGTGCGCACGAAGCGCTGCGTGCGCTGCACCACTTCTTCCGGGGTTCCGCCCCCCAGTTCCACCACGGCACCGCTGTCCAGCGTGGCGCGCCAGCCGCCGCGGCCGGTGAGTTCCAGCGCATCGACCTTGGCATCCAGCGGCTCGAAGACCGGGGCCAGTCGGTGGACCATCTGCAGCACCTCCAGAGAATGGCCCTGCGGCCCTTGCAGGCGGGGCAGGTCGTCCGCATCCAGGTCGTCGCCGTTGGCCTCGAACACCTCGCCCTGGCTGTTGACCAGGGTGGAGCCCTCTTCGGCGCCCCAGTAGGCGGCGGCGTCGTGCTCCTGCAGCTCCACGCGCAGGCTGTTGGGAAACTCGCGCCGCACCATCGCATGGCGCACCCAGGGCACCTGCTCGAACGCCTCGCGCACCGCGCGCAGGTCCACCGTGAAGAAATTGCCCACCAGGTGCGGCCCGACGTTGGCCCGCAGCGTGACGGCGTTGTTGTGCACCAGTTCGCCCTGCACCACGATGCGCCCGATGGCGAACGCCGGATGGCGCAGCACCCACGAGCCGCCCGCCACCAGCACGAACGCGGCGCAGCCCACGAACAGGACCGTGGCGGTCAGGTTCATGAGCTTGACGTCAAGCGGTGCGGGCAGCGAGGCGGTCATGCGGCTCCCGGGGTTCCCGTGGGGGAGGTCTGGACGGTGGCACCGGTGCCGGCATGGCCCTGCAGCCCGTCGAGCGAGGCGCTCGCCAGGATGCGCAGGCACAGCGCCTCGTAGCTCACGCCGCTGGCGCGCGCCGACATGGGCACCAGCGAATGGCCGGTCATGCCGGGCGAGGTGTTGATCTCCAGCAGGAAGGGCTTGCGGTCGCTGGCGCGGATCATGATGTCGGCGCGGGCCCAGCCCCGGCACTGCAGCGTGCGGAAGGCCTCGACCACGAGGCGCTGGATCTCGCGCTCCTCGGCCTCGGGCAGACCGCTCGGGCAGTGGTATTGCGTGACGTCGGTGAAATACTTGTTCTGGTAGTCGTAGTTGCCGGCCGGCGCCACGATGCGGATCACCGGCAGCGCATGCGCATCCGCCCCCTGGCCCAGCACCGGGCAGGTGGTCTCGTCGCCTTCGATGAATTCCTCGCACAGCACTTCGGGGTCGTAGCGGGAGGCCAGCAGGTAGGCCTGCTCGCACTGCCCCGGCGACGTCACCTTGGTCAGGCCGATGGTCGATCCCTCGCGCGAGGGCTTGACGATCATCGGCGTGCCCAGAGCCTGCAGCGCCTGCGCGGTTTCGGCGGCGCTCGACACCAGGCGCCAGTCCGGCGTGGGCAGCCCCTCGAAGCGCCAGATGCGCTTGGTCATGATCTTGTCCATGGCGATGCTGGACGCCATCACGCCGGGGCCGGTGTACGGAATGCCGAGCAGTTCGAGCGCCCCCTGCACCGTGCCATCCTCGCCATGGCGGCCGTGCAGCGCGATGAAGCAGCGCGCATAGCCGCCGTGCCGCAGCTCGGACAGGTCGGTCTGCGACGGGTCGAACGCATGCGCGTCCACGCCGCGGGCGCGCAGCGCCTGCAGCACGCCGCCGCCGGACATCAGCGAGACCTCGCGCTCGGCGGACGAGCCGCCCATCAGCACCGCGACCTTGCCCAGGGCGCGCACGTCGATGGCGGGGGTGTCTTCGTGACTCATCGCGCAACCTCCGCCAAAGCTGGCGTTTCTTCTTTCTGCAGCATTTCCACCACCTTTGCCGGCACCGCGCCGATGGAGCCCGCGCCCATGCACAGCACCACGTCGCCGTCCCGGGCGTTGTCCACGATGCTTTGCGCCAGCAAGGCCACGTCGTCCACGAACACCGGTTCGACCTTGCCCGCCACGCGCAGGGCGCGCGTGAGCGACCGGCCATCGGCGGCGACAATGGGCGCCTCGCCGGCGGCGTACACCTCGGTCAGCAGCACGGCGTCCGCACTGCCCATGACCTTCACGAAATCCTCGAAGCAGTCGCGCGTGCGGCTGTAGCGGTGCGGCTGGAACGCCAGCACCAGGCGCCGGCCCGGGAAGGCGCCGCGCGCCGCGGCCAGCGTGGCCGTCATCTCGACCGGGTGGTGGCCGTAGTCTTCGATCAGGGCGAACGTGCCGCCGCCCGGCGCGGCGATGTCGCCGTAGCGCTGAAAGCGCCGGCCCACGCCCTTGAACTGGGCCAGGGCGCGCAGCAGCGCGTCGTCGGGAATGTTCAGCTCCACCGCCACCGCGATGGCCGACAGGGCGTTCAGCACGTTGTGCTCGCCCGCCAGGTTGAGCACCACATCGATGTCCGGCAGCGTGACGCCGTTGCGCCGCTGCACCCGAAAGCGCATCTGGCCGGCATCGGCGTGCACGTCCACCGCGCGCACCTGGGCATCTTCGGAGAAGCCGTAGCTCGTCACCGGGCAGGTCACGTCGGCCAGGATGTCGCGGATGGCCGGGTTGTCCACGCACAGGATCGCCGTGCCGTAGAACGGCATGCGGTGCAGGAACTCGACGAACGCGCCCTTGAGGCGGCCGAAGTCGTGCCCGTAGGTTTCCATGTGGTCGGCGTCGATGTTCGTCACCACGGCCATCACGGGCAGCAGGTTGAGGAACGAGGCATCGGACTCGTCCGCCTCCACCACGATGTAATCGCCGCTGCCCAGCTTGGCATTGGCGCCCGCGCTGTTGAGCCGCCCGCCGATCACGAAGGTCGGATCGAGCCCGGCCTCGGCCAGCACGCTGGTCACCAGGCTGGTGGTGGTGGTCTTGCCGTGCGTGCCGGCGATGGCGATGCCGCGCTTCAGGCGCATCAGCTCGGCCAGCATCAGCGCGCGCGGCACCACGGGAATCTTCTTTTCGCGGGCGGCCAGCACCTCGGGGTTGTCGGCCTGCACCGCCGTGGAGGTGACCACCGCGTCCGCCCCCTCGATGTGCGCGGCCGCATGGCCCAGGCAGGTGCGGATGCCCAGCGCCTGCAGGCGGCGCAGGGTGGCGCTGTCGGACAGGTCCGAGCCCGAAATGCCGTAGCCCAGGTTGAACAGCACCTCGGCGATACCGCACATGCCGGCGCCGCCCAGGCCGACGAAATGGATATGGCGAATGGCGTGCTTCATGCCAACTCCTCGCAGGCAGTCGCCACTTCGCGGGTGGCATTGATCTTTTGCATGTTTTTGGCCTTCCGCGCAATATCCACTAGGGCATCGCGCTCCGAATTTTGTAGCAAATCAGCCAGCCACTCGGGGGTGAGATCGCGCTGCGGCACGAGCCACCCGCCGCCGGCGTCCACGAGGAAGCGGGCATTGGCGGTCTGGTGGTCGTCCACCGCATGGGGGAACGGCACGAACACCGCCGCCGCGCCCACGGCGGCGATCTCGGTGACGGTGCTGGCGCCCGCGCGGCAGACGATGAGGTCCGCGTCGGCGAACGCCGCCGCGGTGTCGTCGATGAACGGCGTGAGCGTGGCCTGCACGCCCGCCTTCGCGTAGTGCTCGCGCAGCGCGTCGATCTGCGCCGCGCCGCTCTGGTGGGTGACGACGGGCCGGCGATCCGCCGGAATCAGCGCCAGGGCCTGCGGCACGATCTCGTTGAGCGCGCGCGCGCCCAGGCTGCCGCCCACGACCAGGAGGCGCAGCGGCCCAGTGCGGCCGGCAAAGCGCTCGGCCGGCGCAGGCTGCTGCGTGAAGGCGGTGCGCAGCGGGTTGCCCACCCACTGGGCCTTCTTGAGCACCTCGGGGAAGGCCGTGAAGACGCGGTCGGCCACGCCGGCCAGCACCTTGTTCACGAGGCCGGCCACCGAGTTCTGCTCATGCAGCACCAGCGGCTTGCCCAGCAGCACGGCCATCATCCCGCCCGGAAACGTCACATAGCCGCCCAGGCCCACGACCACGTCGGGGCGCACGCGGCGCACCACGGCCAGCGACTGCCAGAAGGCGCGCAGCAGGCGCAGCGGCAGCCAGGCCAGCGTGACCAGCCCCTTGCCGCGCACGCCGGAAAAATCGATGGGCTCGAACGCGAAGCCGCGCGGCGGCACCAGGCGCGACTCCATGCTGCCGGGCGTGCCCAGCCAGTGCACGCGCCAGCCGCGCGCACGCAGCTCCTCGGCCACGGCCAGGCCCGGGAAGATGTGGCCGCCGGTGCCGCCGGCCATGATGAGCGCGGTTTTGGGTGCGCTCATACGCGTCCACCCTTCATGAGGTGCTTGTTTTCATAGTCAACCCGAAGCACCACGGCGATGGCCACCAGATTCATCAGGATGGCGGAGCCCCCGAAGCTCATCAGCGGCAGGGTCAGCCCCTTGGTCGGCAGCGCGCCCAGGTTCACGCCCATGTTGATGAAGGCCTGAAAGCCCATCCAGATGGCCACGCCCTGCGCCACCAGGCCGGCGAACACGCGGTCCAGCGCGATGGCCTGGCGGCCGATGTGCATGATGCGGCGGGTCATCCACAGGAAGAGCACGATGAGGACGAGCACGCCGACCAGGCCGAACTCCTCGCCGATGACCGCGAGCAGGAAATCGGTGTGCGCCTCGGGCAGCCAGTGCAGCTTTTCCACGCTGCCGCCCAAGCCGACGCCGAAGATCTCGCCGCGGCCGATGGCGATCAGCGAGTGCGACAGCTGGTAGCCCTTGCCCAGCGCGTGCTTTTCGCTCCAGGGATCGAGGTACGCGAAGATGCGCTCGCGCCGCCAGTCGCTCATCATCACCATCAGGGCGAAGGCGCCCACCAGCACGGCGGCGATCAGGAAGAACATGCGGGCGTTCACGCCGCCCAGGAACAGGATGCCCATGGCGATCACGGCGATCACCATGAAGGCGCCCATGTCGGGCTCGGCCAGCAGCAGCGCGCCCACCACGGCCACGGCCGCGCCCATGGGCAGCACGGCGCGGAAGAAGCGCTCCTTGACCTCCATCTTGCGCACCATGTAGTCCGAGGCGTAGATGAGCACGGCGAACTTCGCCAGCTCCGACGGCTGGAAGTTCATGACCCCCAGCGACAGCCAGCGCCGCGCGCCGTTGACCACCGTGCCCACGTGCGGGATCAGCACCGCGATGAGCAGGGCAATGGACAGCACGAACAGCCACGGCGCCACGCGCTCCCAGGTGGACATGGGGATCTGGAACGCCAGCAGCGCCGCGACGAACGCGATGACCAGCGCCATGATGTGGCGCACCAGGAAATGGGTGGGCGCGATCTTGCCGAAGCGCGGGTTGTCCGGCATGGCGATGGAGGCGGAATACACCATCACCAGCCCCCAGGCCAGCAGCGCCACCACGACCCACAGCAGGGCCTGGTCGAAACCCAGCACGCTCGCTGGCGTGGTGGTGGTCTGGCGGTATTCGGTGCCGCCCACGCGCACGGGCAGCACGTCGGCGGGCTTGGCGGGCAGGCCGCCGAACCAGCCGCCGAATCTGGTGGACAGGCGCTGCAGCAGGCCGGGGGATGCGGGTGCGGTGCTCATGCGGAGCCCTCCAGGTCCTGGCCGCGATCGTTCGCAAGCGCTTGCACGGCTTCGCAAAACACGCGGGCGCGGTGCTCGTAATCGTTGAACATATCGAAACTGGCACAGGCGGGCGACATCAGCACCGCATCGCCGCCATGGGCGCGCTGCGTGGCCAGGTCCACCGCCTGCGGCAGCGTCGGTGCGTCCAGCAGGGCCACGCCCGCGTCTTTCAGCGCGGCGCGGATCTGCGGCGCATCGCGGCCGATCAGCACCACGGCACGGGCATAGCGCGACACGGGCGCGGCCAGCGGCGAGAAGTCCTGCCCCTTGCCATCGCCGCCCAGGATGACGACCAGCCGGCGCTCCGCGCCCAGGCCGGTGAGCGCCGCCACGGTGGCGCCCACGTTCGTGCCCTTGCTGTCGTCGAAATACTCCACATCGCCGATGAGCCCCACGGGCTCCACGCGGTGCGGCTCGCCGCGGTATTCGCGCAGGCCGTACAGCATGGGGCCCAGCGCGCAGCCGGCGGCCTGCGCGAGCGCCAGCGCGGCGAGCGCGTTCACGGCGTTGTGGCGGCCGCGGATGCGCAACGCATCGGCGGGCATCAGGCGCTGGATGTACAGCTCTTCCTGGTGGGCACGCGACCGCTTGGCGGTTTCGTCGGCCTCCTGGGCCCGCACGAGCCAGGCCATGCCGTTCACGATTTCAAGGCCGAAGTCGCCCGGGCGCTGGGGCATGTCGCCGCCGAACGTGACATGGGAGCGCACCTGCACCTTCGGTGCCTTCGAGCGCGCCGCCGCGGGCTTGCCCGGGTTCGTGGCAGGCGCCGCACCGGGCAGCATGCCCATGACCTCCGGGTCTTCGCGGTTGAGCACCATCAGGCCGCTCTCGCCGAAGATGCGCGCCTTGGCGGCCGCGTAGGCGGCCAGGCTGCCGTGCCAGTCCAGGTGGTCCTGGCTGATGTTGAGGACGGCCGCGGCCGTGGGCTCGAAGCCCGCCACGCCGTCGAGCTGGAAGCTGGACAGCTCCAGCACCCAGACCTCGGGCAGGGTGCCCGCATCGATGTGCTGGCCCAGTGTGTCCAGCAGGGTCGGGCCGATGTTGCCGGCCACGGCCACGGTCTTGCCGGCGCAGTCCACGAGCCGGCCGGTGAGCGAGGTCACCGTGGTCTTGCCGTTGGTGCCGCTCACGGCCACCACCGCCGGGGCGTAGCCGTGCGCGGCGCGCAGCTCGCGCAGCGCCATGGCGTACAGGGCGAGTTCGCCCTCCATGCGGATGCCCCGCGCCCGGGCCTCGGACGACAGGGCGGCCAGCGTGTCGGGACGCAGGCCGGGCGAGCGGTAGATGGCCTGCAGCGTGCGCCCTTCGAGCAGCGACGCATCGAACGCACCGGCCACGAAACGCACCTGGGGCAGTTCGGCATGCAGCGTGCCGCGTTGCGGGGGCGCCTCGCGCGTGTCGGCCACGGTCACGTCGGCGCCGCAGCGCACGCACCAGCGCGCCATCGCCAGGCCGGAAGCGCCCAGGCCGAGGATGAGAATGTTCTGGCCCTGCAGCAGGGCCGCGCCCTCGCCTGGCCAACCGGCCGGGACAGGCGTCGGGCCGGCCACGGTGCCCGTGGTGCCATCCGTGCCATCGGGCGTGGCGTCCGCGCTGGCGGGCTCAGCGGCCGCCGGGTCGCGTGGCCCCGCGGCGGCGCCGGATTCGGGCGAACCCACGTCGGCGAAGATCTGCGCCACGAACGCAGCGGCGGCCGCTGCGGCCGAAACGGCAGGTGCGGTCATGCTGGCGAGCGCCTGCGCCATCGCGTCGTTCGCGGGGGACGGGACGGGCGCTGGCGCACCGTCGCCGGGCGCCGCGAGCCCATCGGGCGATTCCGAAGCATCGGACAGCGCAGGCAGGGCCTCGGCGTGCTGCACGGGCTCCAATGCGGACGAAACCAAGGGCGCGCACTCCCCCTCGCCGGGGCCATCGGCACCCTGCGGCAGCCCTGGCGCCTCGCCAGGAAGAAGGGGGTCGTGCGGGTTCATCGCAGTTTCAGCGTGGTCAGGCCGATGAGGCACAGCAGCATGGTGATGATCCAGAAGCGCACGACCACCTGCGTCTCCTTCCAGCCGCTTTTCTCGAAATGGTGGTGCAGCGGCGCCATCTTGAGCAGCCGCCGGCCCTGGCCGTAGCGCTTCTTGGTGTACTTGAACCAGGCCACCTGCAGCATCACCGAAAGCGCCTCGACCACGAAGATGCCGCCCATGATGGCCAGCACGATCTCCTGGCGCACGATGACGGCGATGGTGCCTAAAGCGCCGCCCAGCGCCAGCGCGCCCACGTCGCCCATGAACACCTGGGCCGGGTGGGTGTTGAACCACAGGAAGGCCAGGCCGGCGCCGGCCATGGCCGAGCAGAAGATCAGCAGTTCGCCCGCACCCGCGATGTGCGGGAACAGCAGGTACTTGGAATACACCGTGCTGCCGGCCACGTAGGCGAACAGCCCCAGCGCCGAGCCCACCATGACGACCGGCATGATCGCCAGGCCGTCCAGGCCGTCAGTCAGGTTGACCGCGTTGCTCGATCCCACGATGACGAGGTAGGTCAGGATCACGAAGCCCAGCACGCCGAGCGGGTAGCTCACTTCCTTGAAGAACGGCACCAGCAGCCCGGCCTGCGGCGGCAGGTCCAGCGAGAAGCCGGACTGCACCCAGGTGACGAACAGCTCGAACACGCGCGAGTTGGAGTTCTCGGAAATGCTGAACACCAGGTAAAGCGCGGCCAGCAGGCCGATGACGGACTGCCAGAAATACTTCTCGCGCGAGCGCATGCCTTCCGGGTCCTTGCGCACCACCTTGCGCCAGTCGTCCACCCAGCCGATGGCTCCGAAGCCCAGGGTCACGGCCAGCACGATCCACACGAAGCGGTTGGACAGGTCGAACCACAGCAGCGTGGAGATCGCGATCGAGCCCAGGATCAGCACGCCCCCCATGGTCGGCGTGCCGCTCTTGGACAAGTGCGACTCCATCGCGTAGCCGCGGATGGGCTGGCCGATCTTGAGCGAGGTGAGCATGCGGATCACCTTCGGCCCCGCCGCCAGCCCGATCACCAGCGCCGTGAGCGCCGCCATCACCGCGCGGAACGTGAGGTACTGGAACACGCGGAAGAACCCGAACTCCGGCGACAGGCCCTGCAGCCATTGCGACAGTATCAGCAGCATGTGGCGCCCCCGCGTGCGTTCTTCGTCGTGTCCGCACGGGCTTCCAGCGCCTGCACCACCTGCTCCATCTTCATGAACCGAGATCCCTTCACCAGCACGCTGCCCACCTGGGGCAGGGCTTGCTGCACCGCTGCCAGCAGCGATGCCATGTCGTCGAAATGCCGCGCATCCGGCCCGTAGGCCTGCGCGGCGTGAGTGCTGAGCGCGCCCAGCGCGAACAGCCCGCCGATGCCGCTGGCGCGCGCCTGGGCGCCCGCTTCGGCGTGAAACTGCGGCCCCTGCTCGCCCACCTCGCCCATGTCGCCCAGCACCAGCAACTGCGGGCCGGGCAGGCCGGCCAGCACGTCGATGGCGGCGCGCATGGAATCGGGGTTGGCGTTGTAGGTGTCGTCCACCGCCGTGACCACGCGCCCTTCGTGCGGCACGCTGAAGGCGCGCGAACGCCCCTTGACCGGCACGAAGGCCGAGAGCCCGCGCGCCACGGCGGCAAGCGGCGCACCGGCCGCCAAGGCGCAGGCCGTGGCGGCCAGCGCGTTGGTCACGTTGTGCATGCCGGCAATGCGCAGCGTGGCATCGAAGCCGCCCTGCGGTGTGTCGATGCGGATGCGCCAGGCGCTGCCCTCCCACTGCGCGGCGGTGCAGCGCACGTCGGCACCGTCCGCGCCGAAGGTGACGCAGCGGCGCCCCGCGGCCAGTTGCCGCCACAGCGCGGTGTAGGCATCGCCCGCCGGAAACACGGCCACGCCGTCGGCGGGCAGGGCCGCGATGCAGGAGCCGTTCTCCTCGGCCACGGCCTGCACCGTGTGCATGAACTCCAGGTGCTCGCGCTGCGCGTTGTTGACGAGGGCCACCGTGGGGCGGGCCAGGTCGGCCAGGTACGCGATCTCGCCCGGATGGTTCATGCCCAGCTCGATCACGGCCGCCTCGTGCGCCGCGTTGAGCCGCAGCAGCATCAGCGGCACGCCGATGTCGTTGTTGAAGTTGCCTTGCGTCGCGAAGGCCGCCGGGCCCTTCCAGGCCTGCAGCACCGCCGCGATCATCTGCGTGACAGTGGTCTTGCCGTTGCTGCCGGTCACGCCGATCAGCGGCAGCCGGAACTGGGCACGCCAGCCCGCGGCCAGGGCGCCGAGCGCCGCGAGCGTATCGGGCACCTCGATGCCGGGCAGGCCGGCCGCGTCGAGGCCACCGTGGGCCACGGCCGCGGCGGCACCGGCCGCGCGCGCATCGGCCAGAAAGGCATTGGCGTCGTAGCGCTCGCCCTTGAGCGCCACGAACAAATCGCCCGCCTGCAGCGTGCGCGTGTCGGTGTGCACGCGGGACAGAGGCATGGCGCCCTCGCCCACCGGCCGGGCCGTGGGCACGCGCGCCTGGATGAACCCCAGCGCCTGCTGCAGCGTCATCATGCGCGGCCTCCGCGGGCGGCCAGGCCGGCCTTGGCGTGCGCCATGTCGGAGAACGGCCGGCGCTCGCCCGCCACCTCCTGGTAGTCCTCGTGGCCTTTGCCGGCGATCAGCACCACGTCCCGGGGGCCGGCTTCCGACAGCGCAAGCGCAATGGCTGCGGCGCGGTCCACTTCGGCGCGCACGGTGCGCCCGGCCACGGCGCCCAGCAGGATTTCGTGAATGATCTCCGCCGGCACTTCGCCGCGCGGGTTGTCGCTGGTGACGATGACCGCATCGGCCCGCTGCTGAGCGATCGCCCCCATCAGAGGCCGCTTGGTGCGGTCGCGGCTGCCACCGCAGCCGAACACGCACCACAGCCGCCCGCCACGCTCCGCCGCGATGGGGCGCAACGCCTGCAGCGCATGGTCGAGCGCATCGGGCGTGTGGGCGTAGTCCACCGCGACCAGGGGCTGGTGCGGCACATGGATCTGCTCCATGCGGCCCGGCACCGGCGACAGCTGCGCGCAGGCGTAGAGCGCATGCTCCAGCGGCACGCCCAGGGCGCGCAGCGTGGCCATGACGAGCAGCAGATTGCTCACGTTGTAGTGGCCGATGAGCCGGGTCTGCAGCACGTGGCTCTGCGCGCCTTCGGCCACGGTGAACGCCAGGCCCCCATCGCCCCAGCCGATGTCCCGCGCCTGCAGCCGTGCCGGGCCCTTGATGGAGACGCTCCACAGGTCCAGCGGCTGCTGGGACAGCGTTTCATGCAGCTCGGCGCCGCGCATGTCGTCGGTGTTGACCACGGCGATCTGCAGCCCGGGCCAGTCGAACAGCGTACTCTTGGCCTGCCAGTAGGCGGCCATGCTCGGGTGGTAGTCCAGGTGGTCCTGGGTGAAATTGGTGAACAGGGCCGCGCGCACCCGCGTGCCGGTCAGGCGGTGCTCGGCCAGGCCGATGGACGAGGCCTCGATCGCGCAGGCCACCTGGCCCTCTTTCGCGAAATGGGCGAAGGCGCGCTGCAGGCGCACCGGGTCCGGCGTGGTGAGGCCGGTGGATTCGAGCGCGGGCGGAATGCCGGCGCCCAGGGTGCCGATCAACGCGCAGCCGCCGGCTGCCGCCAGTTCGTTGCGCGCCAGCAGGTTGAGCGCTTGCGCCAGCCACCAGCTGACGCTGGTCTTGCCATTGGTGCCGGTCACGGCCAGCACGTCGATCGCCTGCGTGGGGTGTCCGAACCATTCGGCCGCCAGCGTTCCGGTGATGGCCTTCAGCCCGCGCAGCGCGGCCACGGGCGCCTCGGCGAAATGGAAGGCCTCGATGCCTTCGTGCTCGACCAGGCAGGCCACGGCGCCGCGCGCCAGCGCATCGCCCACATGGGCGCGGCCATCGGTGGCGGCGCCCGGCCAGGCGATGAAGCCGTCGCCGGGCTGGACAAGCCGGCTGTCGGTCTGCAGCGTGCCGGTCACCCGGGCGGCCAGCCATTGCACGGCGTCGTGCACCGAAGTGAGCAACGGGGTCGTCGTCATAGCGATTCCTCCACGGTGTTGGCCACGATCTGCGGCTTGACGGCCATGTCGGGCTGCACGCCCATCATGCGAAGGGTCTGCTGCACGACGGCGCTGAACACGGGCGCAGCCACCGCGCCGCCGTAGAACACGCCGTTGCTGGGCTCGTCGATCATCACCGCGACGATGATGCGCGGCTTGTCGATGGGTGCCATGCCGGTGAACCATGCCCGGTACTTGCCCGAGGCATAGCTCTTGCCGACCTGCTTGCGCGCGGTGCCGGACTTGCCGCCCACCGAATAACCCACGGTCTGCGCCTGCTGGCCCGTGCCTCCGGGGCCCGCCGCCATCTGCAGCATCTTGCGCACCTGGTCGGCCGTGCGCTCGGAGAACACGGGCACGCCGACCGCGGGTTCGCTCGACTTGAGCATGGTGGCCGGAATGATCTGGCCGCCGTTGGCGAACACCGTGTACGAGCGCGCCATCTGCAGCAGGCTGGCCGACAGGCCGTAGCCGTAGGACATGGTGGCCTGCTCCACCGGGCGCCAGGTCTTGTAGGGGCGCAGGCGGCCGCTCACCACGCCGGGGAAGTGGATCTGCGGCTTCTGGCCGAAGCCGGCCGCCGAGAAGGTCTCCCACATCTCACGCGCCGGCATCTGCATGGCGATCTTGGTGGTGCCCACGTTGCTGGACTTCTGGATCACGCCCTCGACCGTGAGCACGCCGTAGTTGTGCGTGTCGGAGATGGTCGAGCCCGTGATCGTGACCCGCCCGGGGTTGGTGTCCACGATGGTCTCCGGCCGCACGCGACCGGTCTCCAGCGCCAGGCCGATGGTGAACGGCTTCATGGTGGAGCCGGGCTCGAACACGTCGGTGAGCGCGCGGTTGCGCAGTTGCTCGCCGGTCAGATTCTGGCGCTTGTCGGGCACGTAGCTCGGGTAGTTGGCCAGCGCCAGCAACTCGCCCGTGTGCGCGTCGATCACCACCACGCTGCCGGCCTTGGCCTTGTGCAGCGCCACCTGGTCGCGCAGCTTCTGGTAGGCGAAGAACTGCACCTTGCTGTCGATGGACAGCTGCATGTCCTGGCCGTCCACCGGCGGCACTTCGGCGCCCACGCCTTCCACCACGCGGCCCAGCCGGTCCTTGATGACGCGGCGCGAGCCGGCCTTGCCGGCCAGTTGCTGGTCGAAGGCCAGCTCCATGCCCTCCTGGCCATGGTCCTCCACGTTGGTAAAACCCACCACGTGCGCGGCCGATTCGCCTTCGGGGTATTGGCGCTTGTATTCCTTGCGCTGGTAGATGCCCTTGATGTCGAGCGCGGCGATCTGCTGGCCGACGTCCCAGTCGAGCTGGCGCTTGATCCAGACGAAGGTCTTGTCCTCTTCCGCGAGCTTGGCCTTGAGCGCGGGCAGCGGCATCTCCAGCAGCTTGGCCAGTTGCTGGAGCTTTTCGCGCACCTCGGGCTTGTCCTGCTCCACGTCTTCCGGAATGGCCCAGATGCTGGCCGCCGGCACGCTGGAGGCCAGGATCAGTCCGTTGCGGTCGAGGATGCGGCCCCGGTTGGCCGGCAACTCCAGCGTGCGGGCGAAGCGCACCTCGCCCTGCCGCTGGAAGAACGCATTGCCGAACACCTGCACATAGGCCGCGCGGGCACCCAGGCCCACGAAGCCCAGCGCCACCATGGCGACGATGAACTTGCTGCGCCAGACCGGCGTCTTGCTGGCCAGCAGCGGGCTGGAGGTGTAGTTGACGCTGCGGCTCATCGGCGCACGCTCCCCGCCCCGCCCGGCGTGGCGGGCACCGGCGCTGCCGTGGTGGCCGTCACCATGGGCGTGCCGTCGTCGGCCACGTACTGCGTGATGGCCGGCGTGGCCGTGCGCATCTGCAGGCGGTCGCGGGCGAGCTTTTCCACCCGCAGCGGCGTTGCCTGGGCGCGCTTTTCCACCTGCAGGCGCTGGTGTTCGGTTTCCAGCCGGCGCGACTCGGCCACCGCGCGGTCCAGCTCGGTGAACAGGCGCCGCGACTCGTACTGCATGTGCACGAGGTACAGCGCGCTGACCATCACGCCAAGCAGCAGCACCAGGCTCAGGCGCGTCATGCCGGCACCTCCGTGCGCTCGGCCACGCGCATCACCGCGCTGCGCGAGCGGGGGTTGGCCGCGATCTCGGCCGCAGTGGGCTTGATGCGGTCCAGCGCCTTGAGCCGCATGGGCTGCGGCTGCGCGAACGGCGCGCGGCGGTCGAAGACTTCCTTGGAATGCTGGACGATGAACTGCTTGACGATGCGGTCTTCCAGCGAATGGAAGCTGATCACCACCAGCCGGCCGCCGGGCGCCAGCACCCGCAGGCTCGCCTCTAGCGCCTGTTGCAGCTCTTCAAGCTCGGCGTTGATGAAAATCCGAAGAGCCTGAAAGGTGCGCGTTGCAGGGTTCTGGCCTGCTTCGCGGGTCTTGACCGCGCCAGCCACGAGTTGGGCCAGTTCAGCGGTGGTGGCAAGAGGGCCCCGCTCCTCGCGACGAGCAACAATCGCCTTTGCAATGGGGCCAGCAAACCGTTCTTCGCCATAGTCACGTATCACCTCCGCAATCTGGCCGACCTCGGCCGTGGCCAGCCAATCGGCCACGCTGGTCCCGCGCGTGGTGTCCATGCGCATGTCCAGCGGGCCGTCGAAACGAAAGCTGAAGCCCCGGTCGGGGCTGTCGATCTGGGGCGAGCTCACACCCAGGTCCATGAGGATGCCCGCGGCGCTGCGCTCGGGCAGGTCCGCCAGATGGCGAAATCCTTCATGCCGAATGGAAAAGCGCGCATCGGTGATGCGCGCTGCTTCTGCGATGGCCTCGGGGTCCTTGTCGAACGCCACGAGGCCCCCGCCCGGCCCCAGCCGGTCCAGTATCTTGCGGGAGTGCCCGCCGCGGCCGAAGGTGGCGTCGATCCAGACGCCCGCCGGCGCCGGGCCGGCGCCGCCCAGCAAGGCGTCGACCGCCTCGCCCAGCAAGACCGTGGTGTGTTGCAGCGGTGCGTTCACCATGGCCTCAGAAAGAAAAATCCTGGAAAGCGGCCGGCATCTCGGCCTGCATGGCCACGGCCTCCTGCGCCTCGTAAGTGGCCTTGTCCCACAGTTCGAAGTGGTTGCCCATGCCGAGCAGCATGGTGTCCTTGGTGATGCCTGCGGCCTGGCGCAGTTCGGGCGAGACCAGCACGCGGCCGGTGCCGTCCATGTCCACGTCCATGGCGTTGCCCAGGAAGATGCGCTTCCACCACTGGGCGGACATGGGCAGCTCGGCGATGCGCTCGCGGAATTTCTCCCATTCGGGACGGGGGAACACCATGAGGCAGCCGTGCGGATGCTTGGTGATGGTGAGTTGGCTATTGGCGGTCGCCGAGAGGACGTCACGATGCCGGGTAGGCACGGAAAGCCTTCCCTTTGCATCCAGACTCAGCGATGACGCCCCTTGAAACACGGAATCGAACCCCAGCTCGTTGTCGCGCCCGCGCATCCGGAATGGACGCACGAGGGCACTTTTCACCACTTAATTGCACTTTTTTGCACTGTATCAGGAAAAAAATACCGAGCCCCGCCAGGTGCAACAAAGTTTTGCAATGAAATCAACGACTTAGCACCGACAGTGCCAGTAGGGAATGGCCAAAATACCTTACTGCATAGGCACTTAGCCCAGGCTATGCAAGTGATACCTGAAGGCTATCGGGCAACCTGGAATCCCGCCAAGAAACCAGGCCCCCGCAACGCGGCGGAATCTTTTACAAGATATAGCGCGACAAATCCTCGTCCTGGCTCAGGGACTCGAGCCGCGCGTTCACGTACGCGGCATCCACCACCACCGTCTGGCCGGACAGGCGAGCGGCATCGAAGCTCACTTCATCGAGCAGCCGCTCCATCACGGTGGACAGCCGGCGTGCGCCGATGTTCTCGGTGCGTTCGTTCACTTCGAAGGCGATGGACGCCAAGCGGGTGATGCCCTCGGGCGCAAATTCGAGCGTGACGCCTTCGGTGGCCAGCAGGGCCTGGTACTGCTTGACCAGCGAGGCATGCGTCTGCGTGAGGATGGCTTCGAAGTCCTGCACCGAGAGCGATTCCAGCTCGACCCGGATCGGAAAGCGCCCCTGCAGCTCGGGGATCAGGTCGCTCGGTTTGCTCAGGTGGAACGCGCCCGAGGCGATGAACAAAATGTGGTCCGTCTTGACCATCCCGTACTTGGTGGACACCGTGGTGCCCTCCACCAGCGGCAGCAGGTCGCGCTGCACGCCCTGGCGCGAGATGTCCGAGCCGCTCGATTCCTGCCGGGTCGCCACCTTGTCGATCTCGTCGATGAAGACGATGCCGTTCTGCTCGGCGTTCTGCACCGCGCGGGTCTTCACCTCGTCCTCGTTCACGAGCTTGGCGGCCTCTTCGTCGGTGAGGAGCTTGAGCGCCTCGGCGATCTTGAGCTTGCGCGTGCGGCGCTTTTCCTGGCCCATCTGGCTGAACATGCCGCGCAGTTGCTCGGCCATCTCTTCCATGCCCTGCGGGCCCATGATCTCGAGTTGCGGCCGGGCGTCGGCCACGTCGATCTCGATCTCCTTGTCGTCCAGTTGGCCCTCGCGCAGCTTCTTGCGAAAGACCTGGCGGGCGGTGTTGTCGGCGGGCGGCGTGGCCTCGGCCGTGGCGGCGCCCCGCGCGGGCGGCACCAGCACGTCGAGGATGCGGTCTTCGGCCGCGTCTTCGGCGCGGGCGCGGCCCTTCTTCATGTCGCTCTCGCGCGCCTGCTTGACGGCCATCTCGACCAGGTCGCGGACGATGGAATCCACGTCCTTGCCCACATAGCCCACCTCGGTGAACTTGGTGGCCTCGACCTTGATGAAGGGCGCATCGGCCAGGCGGGCCAGGCGGCGCGCGATCTCGGTCTTGCCCACGCCGGTGGGGCCGATCATGAGGATGTTCTTGGGGGTGATCTCGTGGCGCAGGCTGCCTTGCACCTGCTGGCGGCGCCAGCGGTTGCGCAGCGCGATGGCGACGGCGCGCTTGGCGCTGGCCTGGCCGACGATGTGGTGGTCGAGTTCGGAGACGATTTCCTGGGGGGTCATGGACGACATGGGGACCTGCAATCAAATCAGCCGTCAGCGCATATTCTTCTAGGGCAGACAGCTATCAAAATAATAGTAACCGCCGGGGCGCTCAGAGCGTCTCGATGGTGTGGTTCATGTTGGTGTAGATGCACAGTTCGCCGGCGATCTCCAGCGACTTCTTCACCACCGCTTCGGCGCTGAGGTCCGTGTGGTTCAGCAGCGCCTTGGCCGCCGAGTGGGCATAGGCGCCGCCCGATCCGATGGCCACGATGCCCTGCTCGGGCTCCAGCACGTCGCCGTTGCCGGTGATGATGAGCGAGGCGCTGGTGTCGGCCACGGCCAGCATGGCCTCCAGGCGGCGCAGCACGCGGTCGGTGCGCCAGTCCTTGGTGAGCTCGATGGCCGCGCGCGTCAGGTGGCCCTGGTGCTTTTCCAGCTTGGCCTCGAACCGCTCGAAGAGCGTGAACGCGTCAGCCGTGGCCCCGGCAAAGCCGGCCAAAACCTTGCCGTGGTGGAGCTTGCGCACCTTGCGCGCGGTGCCCTTGACCACGATGTTGCCCAGGGTGACCTGGCCGTCGCCGCCGATGGCGACCTGGATGCCGTCCGCCGTCTGGCGGCGGACGCTGAGGATGGTGGTGCCGTGAAACTGTTCCATAGCGTTGGCATGTGGGGATGCCGGCGCGGTTTGCAACGGCCCATCCGCATGGGCGCTGCACCGGGCGCAAGGGCGGCGGTGCGCCCTGCGCCCAGGGGTCAGTTCTTGCGCGGAACGACCCAGGCGTGTTCGTTCACGCCGATCACGTTGAAGAACACCGCCACCAGCCGCTGCAGGTTGACGAAGTGCACCGCATGACCATGGGCCTGCTGCTCGGCCGCCCAGTTGAGGACCGATCCGGCCGCCGCGAAATCCACGCGCACCAGGCGGTCGCAAACGATGATCAGCGGCGCGCCGGGCTTGAGATGCTCTTCGAAGGGCGCCAGCAGCGGGACCGCATCGCCTTCGATGTGGCCCGACAGCGAGGCCATGGGCTCGGCGCTTTCCAGGCCCGCCGGCATGGACGATGGATCGCCATAGCCCGAGGCGTGCAGGTCGGCCTGCAACGCGGCCTCGGGCACGGGAGCCCCGCCGTCGTCACTGGAATAGCTGCACCGCGGAGAGATCCACGATGGGGGCGAGACCTCGTAGGTCACGCAGTAGTCGAGCGCCACCAGTTCGAATTCGTCGGGCCGGCCCATGAGGCGCAGCGCCGCCATGCGCAGGCGCCACCATTCGGGCGAGGTCTCCCGGTCGCCGGACTGCGTGCGGGATTCCAGCACCGTGTTGAGGGCTTCCACGCCGAAGAAGGACAGCTGCACCTCCTGCTCCGCCCACTGCGTGAACAGGTTGGCCAGCAGGGGCACGGCCGCCTCGTCTATGGTGGCAAGGCGCGACCAGGTGAGCGTCCAGGGCGGCGCGGAGCGGGCCAGCGATGCTTGCAGCGCCAGGACCGATTGCGCGGCCAGGTGGGTCGGCGAGTTCCAGCTGAACTCGCGCTGCGCAAAGCCCGCGGGGGCCGGCGCGGGCTGCGCCTGCAGGCCCAGCAGTTCCGGCATGGAAAACCACAGCGGCGCCGATCGGCTGAAGCGCGCCGCATACTCGATCGCCAGGGCGTCGAAGCGCTCGTGCTCCCCGATGGCGCGGTACAGGTCGAACAGCGTCATCCAGATCTCCAGCTGCTGCTGGGGATCGTCATGCTCGTGCTGCGCCAGCACTTCGAGCAGACCGGACTCCGCGCCGGCATGGTCGCCATTGGCAAAGCGGATGGCGGCTTCCTCGAGGTCGGGTTCGTGCACGAATTCCTCCGGTTCTGCAGGCGCCACCTCGGGCGCCGGTGGCGGGGCCTGTTCAGCGGGTGCCGGCACCGCCTGCGAAGGCGATGGCGCCGCGCCGGCCCCCTCGGGCGAGCCGGAGGGCAGCAGGCTCTCGCCCGAAAACAGCGGCTGCACGGCGGTCGGGGCCGACAGCGCGCCGGTCAGGCTGGCCGGCGCCGTGGGCGCGAACGCCCTGTCATGGGCTGCCGCCGCGGCCTCCGGTGCTGCCGGGGCCTCGCCCAGTTCGCTCGGCGTGGCGGTGTTCTTGCTTTTCCACCACTGCTGGGACATCTGCGCTTCGATCTCGTCGATCTTCTTGAGCGTGACGGCCCGGTCGTCGGGCGATGCCATGCTGCTTTGGAAGAACGAGGGGCGCGCGGTGGGGTCTTCGGTGCGCTGGCCCTGCAGGGCCTCGCGCTTGCGCAGCTTGCGCAACTGGTCGAACTCCCGGCGCCGCACGAAATCGTTGCGGCGCTTGCGCTCGATCATCTCCTTGAGCATCTGCTTGCTGTACTGGCTTTCGCGGTCGGCATCGATGGAATCGAGGTCGGTCCAGTTGACCGTGGGGTTGCGGACGAACCGAACCATCTTGGACAACAGGCCGGGGGAAGACTCTTCCTTGCTCATGGATGGTGGGTCAGGTCGCTCGCCGCACGAAAAAGAGAGAAAGCGCGAAAAGGGTCAGGTCAATCCCCGAACATCTTTTGCTTGAGTTCGCGGCGCTGCTGCGCTTCCAGCGACAGCGTGGCCGTGGGGCGTGCCAGCAGGCGGCCGACGCCGATGGGCTCGCCCGTCTCGTCGCAGTAGCCGTAGTCGCCCGCATCGATGCGGCCGATGGATTGCTCGATCTTCTTGAGCAGCTTGCGTTCGCGGTCGCGCGTGCGCAGTTCGAGGGCGTGCTCTTCTTCGATGGTGGCCCGGTCGGCGGGGTCGGGCACGACCACGGTGTCTTCGCGCAGGTGCTCGGTGGTTTCACCGGCGTTGTTGTGCATGTCCTGCTTGAGCTGCACCAGCTTGTGGCGGAAGAACGCCAGTTGCTTTTCGTTCATGTACTCGCTGTCGGGCATGGCGAGCACTTCGGCATCGCTCAGCTCTTCGGCGGACTTGGTTTTCCAGTTGCCGGCCAGCTTGGGATCTTTCTTGGCGGCCGCGACGGAATTTTGCAGGGTCGTAGGCATGGTGTGTGTGTAGCTGGCTTTGGCGGCGGTGGAGGCCACCGCGGGTGCCATGGATGGTACGGTCAATTGGGCCAAACGGGAAGATGGCCGGGGACTGCGCGCGGGTTCGCTGGACGGCCCCGCGGGTGCAGGCACGGGCACTGCGGCTTTGGGCTTTGCGGGCGCCTTGGCGGCCGCGCGGACGGTGCCGCTGGAGGGTGCCTTGGCATCCGCCTCGGGTTTGCTGGGTTCGGCTTTCACTTCCTGTCTCCTCGCAGTAGGGGCGGGCCCTGAGCACGCGACGCGGCTCCAGGGGCAGTAGCAGGCCTTCCGGCGTTTTACCGGGGCGCGATTGTATCGATCCAAATCCGTTGCGAACTGGAAAGTGGCAGATATCACACAAGCCGGTGCGGCAAGCCCCGAACGGGGCCCCGTCCTACTCGGCCAGGCACTGTTCCAGGCCTTGGAGAAAGATGTCCTTGGGCAGGTCGATGCCGATGAAGACCATCTTGCTCAAACGGTGTTCGCCTTCGGCCCACTGCGGGCCCAGGTCGCTGCCCATGAGCTGGTGCACGCCCTGGAAGATCACCTTGCGCTCGGTGCCCTTCATGTTCAGCACGCCCTTGTAGCGCAGCATGCGCGGGCCGTAGATGTTGACGATGGCGCCCAGGAAGTCCTCCAGCTTGGCGGGATCGAACGGGCGCTCGGCGCGGTAGACGAAGCTCTTGACGTCGTCGTCGTGGTGATGGTGGTGGCCGTGACCCTGGCCTTGCTGGTGCGAGGGGTGGTCGCAATGCTCGCCGTGCGCATGGTCGTGATCGTGGTGCTCATGGCCGTGATCGTGGCCGTGATCGTGGTCATGCCCGTGGTCGTCTTCCTTGAGGAAGTCCGGGTCGATGTCGAGCTTGGCGTTCAGGTTGAAGCCGCGCAGGTCCAGCACCTCCGCCAGCGGCACTTCGCCGAAATGCACCGCCTTGATCGGCGCGCGCGGGTTCATGTGCTTGAGACGGTGGATCAGCGCGTCGGTTTCTTCCTTGGCCACCAGGTCGGTCTTGGACAGGAAGATCTGGTCGGCGAAGCCCACCTGGCGGCGTGCCTCCTGGCGGTCGTTGAGCTGCTGGGGCGCGTGCTTGGCGTCCACCAGGGTGATGATGGAATCGATCAGGTAGGTCTCGGCGATCTCTTCGTCCATGAAGAAGGTCTGCGCCACGGGGCCGGGGTCGGCCAGGCCCGTGGTCTCGATCACGATGCGGTCGAAGTCGAGCAGGCCCTTGCGCTTCTTGGCGGCCAGCAATTGCAGCGTCTCGCGCAGGTCTTCGCGGATGGTGCAGCAGATGCAGCCGTTGCTCATCTGGATGATCTGCTCCTTGGATTCGGTGACCAGGATGTCGTTGTCGATGTTCTCTTCGCCGAACTCGTTTTCGATCACGGCGATCTTCTGGCCGTGGGCCTCGGACAGCAGGCGCTTGAGCAGCGTCGTCTTGCCCGAGCCCAGGAAGCCGGTCAGGATGGTGGCGGGAATGAGGGACATGGATGCTTTCAGGGAAGGCCGCCGCAGCCAGGGGCGCGGCGGAGGTGCGGGATCGGGGAGCGGGCCGAGCGGCCGCCCCGGGGACATGAAAGCAGTTTAGCGAAGCTGTCAAGCCCCCGCTGGCGAACTGTCACCCTTGGCGCACCCCGCCACCTCGGCCCTGGGTGGCCCGATCAGGCCGGCTTTCGCATCACAGCCAGGCCCTTGAGGTATTCGCCCTCGGGAAACTCCAGCGTCATCGGGTGGTCGGGCGCGCCGCCCAGGCGCTCCAGGATGAAGCCGTCCACCCCCGCATCCGCTCCGGCCGAGGCGACGATCTTGTGGAACAGGTCGGCGCTGATACCTCCCGAACACGAGAAGGTGTACAGCATGCCGCCCGGCTCCAGCAGCTGCAGCGCCAGGCGGTTGATGTCCTTGTAGGCGCGCGCGGCCCGGTCGGCGTGCGCGGCGGTGGGCGCGAACTTCGGCGGGTCCAGCACGATGGCGTCGAAGGTGCGCCCTTCCTTGAGGAACTGCCGCAGCGAGGCGTTCACGTCGGCATCGAGGAAATCCGCGCGGCCGGCCTCGAAGCCGTTCAGGGCGACGTGCGCCCCCGCGCGCTCCAGCGCCGGACCGGACGAATCGATCGAGGTCACGTGCCCCGCCCCGCCCGAGAGCGCCGCCACGGTGAACCCGCCCGTGTAGCAGTAGCAGTTGAGCACGCGCTGAAAGCCCAGGCGCTGCGTGGCGTCGGCAAATCGCTTGCGGCTGTCGCGCTGGTCGAGGTAGAAGCCGGTCTTGTGGCCTTCGGCGATGTCCAGCGTCAGGCGCCAGCCGTGTTCGCGGATCGTGAGGCCCGTCTCGCCCTCGCCGCGCAGCCAGCCGGTGGCCGGCTCCAGCCCCTCCAGCGCGCGCACGCTGGCGTCGGAGCGTTCGTAGAGGCGGGCGAGCCCGGTTTCCTGCAGCAGCGCGTCGGCGATCACGTCCTTCCAGCGCTCGGTGCCGGCACTGGTGAACTGCGCCACCAGGGTGTCGCCATAGCGGTCCACGATCAGGCCGGGCAGCCCGTCGGACTCGCCATGCACCAGGCGCACCCCATCGCTTTCAATGCCGAATCGGCCTCTGGCGCATATGGAACGCCGGCATATTGCTATCAAAAAAGAAGCATCGATGCGCTGGGCTTCGTCGAAGCTCCACACGCGTGCGCGGATGCGCGAGGTCGGGCTGAACGCGGCCCAGGCGAGGAACTGGCCTTCGTGCGATTCCACGCGCACGGTTTCGCCGCTGTCGCCGCCGCCCTTGGCGATGGCCGATTCGAAGATCCAGGGATGGCGGCGCAGCAGGGAGCGCTCTTTGCCGGGGTGCAGGCGGAGGGTTTTCATGCCCGCGATTGTGCGATGCCGTGACGAGAGGCCGCAAAGCAACATTTGAGCATTGTTGAGAAACATCCGTTCACAAATTCCTACCATCCATTCCATCTCCAGCCCCTGGCGGGAGACGCGCATCCAAGCCCACAAGCATTTCAAAAATTTCAGGGAGAAAACATCACATGCTGCACTTCGGTCCTTTGAAAGTCGCCACCCGCCTGGCCCTGCTCCTGGCCTTCCTGTGCCTGCTCGCCGCGGGCGTCGGCACCGCCGGCCTGCTGGGCATGGCGGGCTCCAATGCCGCGCTCGTGTCGGTCTATCACGACCGCGTCGTGCCGCTCAAGCAGATCAAGACCGTGGCGGACGCCTACGCCGTGAACGTGGTGGACACGGCGCACAAGGTGCGCGACGGTGCCATGACGCCCCCGCAGGGGCTCGACTCGATCGCCATCGCACGCAAGGACATCGACGCGCAGTGGTCGGCCTACCTGTCCACCCACCTGATCGGCGAGGAGCGCCTGCTGGTGGCCCAGTTCCGTCCGCTGCAGGTCGCAGCCGATGCCGCGGTGGCCCGGCTGGAAGACCTGCTGCGGGCCGGCGACATCGCCGGCCTGACCGCCTTCGCGGCGCGTGAGATGTACCCGGCGCTCGATCCGCTGCAGACGGTGCTGTCGTCCCTCACGCAGGTGCAGCTGGACACGGCGCAGGCCGACTACGAAGCCGCGGAAGCCGCCTTCCAGCGCACCCGCCTGTGGATCGTGGCGGCCGTGGCGCTGGGGGTGCTGGCCGCGCTCGGCTTCGGCTATCTCGTGGCGCGCAGCATCCTGCGCGAACTGGGCGCCGAGCCCGCCACCGCCGCCGCCCTGGCGCGCAGCGTGGCACAAGGCGACCTCACGGTGGCGATCGCCCTCGCCCCCGGCGACGACACCAGCCTGATGGCGCAATTGCGGCACATGCGCGACCACCTCGCCACCGTGGTGACCGCCATCCACGAAAGCGCGGAAAGCGTCTCGGCCGCCGCGTCGCAGATCGCCCAGGGCAACGGCGACCTGTCGGCCCGCACCGAAGGCCAGGCCGGCGCGCTGCAGCAGACGGCGGCGTCCATGGAGCAGCTCAGCGCCACGGTGCGCCACAACGCCGACAGCGCGCGGCAGGCCGACCAACTCGCAAAGACGGCCTCCGCCGTGGCCCGCGAGGGCGGCGCGGTGGTGTCGGACGTGATCCAGACCATGCGCGGCATCAACGACAGCAGCCGCCAGATCGCGGACATCACCGGCGTGATCGATGCCATCGCCTTCCAGACCAACATCCTGGCGCTGAACGCCGCCGTGGAAGCGGCCCGCGCCGGCAACCAGGGCCGGGGCTTCGCCGTGGTCGCGGGCGAGGTGCGGCACCTGGCCCAGCGCGCGGCCCAGGCGGCCGGCGAGATCAAGGGCCTCATCACCGCCAGCGTGGAGCGCGTCAACGCGGGCACCGCCCTGGTGGACCGCGCGGGCCAGACCATGGGCAGCGTGGTGAGCAGCATCGGCGGCCTGACAGGACTGGTCGGAGAGATCACCGCCGCCAGCCGCGAGCAGAGCGAGGGCGTGGACCAGATCAACGGCGCCGTGACGCAGATGGACCAGACCACCCAGCACAACGCAGCCATGGTCGAGGAAATGGCCGCCGCTGCCGCCGCCCTGAGCAGCCGGGCACGCGAGCTGCTGGCCTCGGTGGCGGCCTTCAAGCTGCCCCAGCGCCCGGTCCTGGCGGCCCCGCGCATCCCGCGGCGCCTGGTGCGCGGCTGATCACGCCCGGCGATCGGCCGCGGGCATCAAAGGCCCGGCATCGAAGGCCTCCCCCTCAATCGGTGGATTTCTTGCGGGCGCGCGGATGGGCCGCGTCGTACACCTTGGCCAGGTGCTGGAAATCGAGCCGCGTATAGACCTGCGTGGTGGTGATGTTGGCGTGCCCCAGCAGCTCCTGCACGGCGCGCAGGTCGCCGCTCGATTGCAGCAGGTGGCTGGCGAACGAGTGGCGCAGCATGTGCGGATGCACCGGCGTGGTCAGACCCGCCTGCTGGCTGCGCTGGCGCAGGCGCAGCCAGATCGACTGCGCCGTGAGCCGTTGGCCGCGCTGGCCCACGAACAGCGCCGCATCCAGCCGCGCCGAGGCCGCACCGCCGAAAGGCTGCGGGCGCTGCGCCAGCCAGATGTGCAGCGCAGCCAGCGCGGCTGCGCCCACCGGCACGCTGCGGCGCTTGGAGCCCTTGCCGAAGACATGCGCCTCGCCGGCCTCCAGGTCGATCCAGCCGCGCCCCTGGCGCTGGGTGTCGGGGCCGGGCGCGGCATCCAGCCCCACCAGCTCGCCCACCCGCAGGCCGCAGCCGTAGAGCAGCTCCACCATGGCGGCGTCGCGCGCCTCCAGCCAGGGGTCGCCACCGGCGTGTTCGAACTCGGCCAGGCGCACCGCATCGTCCACCTGGAGGGCCTTGGGCAGCGGCTTGGGCGCGCGCGGCGCCCGCACGCCCTGCACGGGGTTGTGCGGCACCAGGCTTTGCTGCCCGGCCCAGGTGAAGAACCCGCGCCAGCCCGAGAGAATGAGCGCGATGCCGCGCCCGCTGCGCCCGCCGCTGTGCATCTGTGCGACGAAGCGGCGGATGTGCGCGGTGGCCAGGCCCAGCAGCGGCACGCCCGCGCCTTCGGCGAAATGGGCGAGCTTTTGCAGGTCCAGCGTGTACAGGGCCAGGGTGCGGGCGGCCAGGCGCTTTTCCACGCGCACGTGCTCCAGATAGCGCAGCACGGCCGGATCGGTGGGCGCGGCGGTGGCCAGCGCCGGCGCGGCATCGGCGGTGGGCACCGGATCGGTCATGGCGGGCGGCGAATGCACGAAGAAAGACAGCAGGCGCCAGCGAACGAAGGGCCGGCGCCGCCCCTTCAGCGCAGGCGCGAGAGCGCGCCGCTGGCCAGTTCCGCCATGCGGGCGAGAAAATCCGTGCCCATGGCCGCATCGAAGCGCTGCGGATCGGCCGACCCCAGCACCAGCAAACCGAAGGCCGGCTCGGTGCTGTCGATCGCGCCCTGGCGCAGCGGCAGCAAGGCCAGCGACTGCACCTGCGATGCATCGGGCAGCCAGGCCGTCGGCTCGAACCCCAGGTTGGGGCCGCAAAAGGGCATGGTGAGCGACGAGGCGAAGGCGCGCGCGTCTTCGCTCGCACCCTCGGCATAGGCCGCACCGGCATAGGTGGGGGCCACGTCCCACAGGCGCAGCGCGGCCTGGGGCACGTCGAACAGGCGGCGAATGCCTTCCTCGACCACATGCGGCAGGCTGGAGGGGTTGCGGGCCTCGGCCAGCTCGCGCGTCCAGCGGTGGATCTTGTGGGCGATGGCCGTGTTCTCGTTGCTGTTGCGCACCATCTCCATGATGCGCTGCTCCAGGCCCTTGATCTTCTCGCGCAGCATCTCGGCCTGGCGCTCCTGCAGGCTCACGGCGCGCTGGCCGTGGGGGCTGGTGATCTGCACGCTGGCCAGCACCTCGGCATGGCGCTCGAAGAAGCCCGGCGTCTGCGCCAGGAACTCGGCGATGTCGTCTTCGGTGATGGGGGGAACCTGGGTGCTGTGGGGAATGGTCATGGTGTGTCGGGAATGTCGATCTGGCCTTCGAAGACGGTGGTGGCGGGGCCGGTCATGAAGACCGGGTCCGTGTCGCCGCCGTTCCAGGCGATGGTGAGGAGGCCGCCGCGCGTGTGCACGTCCACCCGCGCATCGAGCAGCCCCAGGCGGATGCCGGCCACCACGGCGGCGCAGGCGCCCGTGCCGCAGGCCAGCGTCTCGCCGGCGCCGCGCTCGTACACGCGCAGGCGCACCCGGGTGCGGTCCACGACCTGGAGGTAGCCCGCGTTCACGCGCTGCGGAAAGCGCGCATGGCGCTCGATGAGCGGGCCGGTCTGCGCGACGGGCGCGGTGTCCACGTCGTCCACGAGCTGCACCGCGTGCGGATTGCCCATGGAAACAACCGCTACAAAAACAATAGTATCACCCCCTAGTGAATCATGCGCCAGAGGCCATTTTTGCCCCAAGCCCTGCATGACGGGGGTGAGGCCCGTGGTGTCGAACGGAACGCGCGCGGGGTCGAGCACCGGGCGGCCCATGTCCACCGTCACGCGGCCGTCGGGGGTGAGTTCGGGGGCGATGTCGCCGGCGCGGGTGCGCACGCGGATGCGGTCGCGGGTGGTCAGGCCCTTGTCGCGCACGAAGCGGGCGAAGCAGCGCGCGCCGTTGCCGCACTGCTCCACCTCGCCGCCATCGGCGTTGTGGATGACATATTCGAAGTCGATGCCCTCGGCGGGCGAGGGTCGGACGGTGAGGATCTGGTCGGCGCCCACGCCGAAGTGGCGGTCGCCCAGGAAACGGTATTGCGCGGCGGTGAGGCCCAGGCGGCCCTGCGTTTCATCGATCACGACGAAATCGTTGCCCGCGCCCTGCATCTTGGTGAAGCGGATGTGCATGGGGCCGGATTATCGTCCCCCGGGCCAGGCCGCCATGTAACGGTTCCTACGGTTTTGCCTTCCGCCGGATCGCCAGGCGAGCCAACGAAGCGAGACGGCTGAAGGCCGATCCCTCTCAGCCGCTGGCCACCGCCAGCGCCGCATAGTCGCCCACCTGCAGCCCCAGGCCGGCCGGCACCAGCTGCACGCCGGCCGTGAGCGCGGGCAGATGGGCCGACACCTCGGCCTGCAGCATCGGCAGCAGGTAATCCTGGTGGTGCAGGAACACGCTGCCCCCGATGCTGATGCGCTGCAGGTCCAGCGTGGCCACCAGGTTGTAGAGCATGCGTCCCAGCACGCGGCACATGCCCGCCACCGCGGCGTGCGCGGCGGCATCGCCCCGCTTGGCCGCATCCACCAGCTGTTCGGCATCATGGCCGAAGCGGCGCGGCATCGAACTGCCGGCCACGAGGGATTCGACATCGCCCACGTTGCCGCAGCCGCACAGCGCATCGCCGGGCCCGTCGCTGGAAAAGCTGTGGCCCGCGTGGCCCGCATTGCCGTTCTTGCCGCGCAGCACCCGGCCGTCCACGCACAGGCCCACGCCCACGCCGGTGCTCCAGGTCACGTAGGCGCAGTGGTCCAGGCCCTGCAGCGCGCCCCAGCGGCGCTCGGCCAGCAGCGCGGCGACGGCATCGTTTTGCGCATGGACCGTGCCCAGCGCGGCCGCCAGCGGCGCCTGCAGGGGGATCTGCATCCAGTCGTTCGGCGCCTCGCGCCCGGGGCCGGCCAGGCCGCCGCAGATGTTGGGGGTGGCCAGTTCCACCTGGCCGTCACGCAGCGCGAAAGGCCCGCAGGACGAAATGCCGGTGGCCTGCAGTTGCGCGCGGGTGATGCCCGCTTCGGCGCAGGCCTCGTCCACCATGCGCAGGGCCTGCCGGGCCAGGGCGTCGGGCGCGCCGGTCTTGGCGGTGGGTTCGGTGCGGCGCGCCACCAGTTCGGCCAGGCCGGTGCCCGCGGGCGCCAGGGCGACGGCGATCTTCGTGCCGCCGATGTCGATGCATGCTCTCATTACCACCTCGCGTTCGTGCAGGGCCTGGGCCCGGCCGGCCCTCAAGGGCAGCGGCGGTCAACGGACGCAGGCTTTGCCCGCCAGTATCGGCGGGGCGGCGGCGGCGGCCTGTAGGCCAGGGCCGCCCGCCGGCGCGCCCGGCCGGGGCGTCCTCAGATGGAGTAGCCCAGGATCATCGCCACGCCCGGCTCCTTGTTCGGGCGGCTGAAGCTCTCGCGGCTCAGGCGGGCCATGGGCAGGTTGAACTGCTCGGTGGCAAACCATTTCTTGTACAGCGCGTCGATCTCGCGGCTGGAGTACAGGCGGTTCAGCGTGCGGTCCACCACGGCGCCCAGATCGGCATCGCCCTTTCGCATCATGATCGCGTAGGGCTCCACCGACAGCACGAACTGGCTCAGCGCCACCTTGTCCGCGGCCTTGTTCTTGGCGGCCATGCCGAGCAGCAGCGAATCGTCGTTGGCATAGGCGCGCACCGTGCCGTCCTGGAAGGCCTTGAAGGCCTCGGTGTCGGACGCGAACACCTTGAGCTGCATCTTCACCTCGTTGACGGCGAGTTGCGTCAGGAGCTTCTCGGACGTCGTGCCCTTGCTCACCGCCACGGGCAGGCCGGCGAGGTCCTGCAGCACATTCATCTTGGTGCCCTTGGGCACCAGAACGCGGATGCCCGCCACGAAGACGGTGTTGCTGAACGCCACGCGGTCTTGCCGGGCCTTGGTGTTGGTGGTGGAGCCGCATTCGAGATCGATCTCGCCGGCTTCGAGCTTGGGGATGCGCTCCGTGCCGCTCACCACCTTGTATTTCACGTCCAGTTCCTTGAGCTTGAGCGTGCGCTTGATCTCCTCCACCGCGGCCAGGCACAGGTCCACGGAATAGCCCGCGGGGGCCTTCTTGTCATCCAGGAACGAGAACGGCCAGGCCGCTTCGCGCACGCCCAGGGTGATGGAATGGGTTTCCTGGATGCGCTGCAGGGTGTTGGCAGGACCCTGGGCAAAAGTGGAGAACGGCGCAAGGGCGCAGGCGAGCAACGGCAGCAGCCGGGCGATGGAGCGGAACATGGAAAAACGAATTTCAAAGGAGCGGCCGGGACATCGGGCGCGCCCAGTGTGGCAAGGGCAGATGGAGATTTGGTGACAGGCGCGTGGCGGCCTCACACCCATTTGGCGATCAGGCTGGCCAGGGCGCTGAGCAGCAGCGTGCTGGTCAGCGGTATGAACCACTCGCGACCGAACAGCCGGAACCGGAAATCCCCGGGCAGACGCCCCATTCCCAGGCGCTGCAGCAACGGCGTGAGGCCGTTGATGAGCACCAGCGCGAGAAAAACGACGATCAGCCAGCGAAACATGGGCGGCAAGTGTAGGGCTTGCGGCGTTTTTGGCATGGAATCGGCTGGCCGTTGGCCCTGGTGGGCCGGTGGGTGCGCATGCCGCGCCCGTGGTCAGCCGGTCAGCGCTGCACGCCCCAGCGCCGCACCGTCAGGCGCTCCAGCGTATGAAAACCCAGCGTCTCCACCAGCAGCCCGATGAGGATCACGAGCACGAGGCCGGCGAACACCTTGTCGGTGTAAAGCTCGTTGCGGTTCTGAAAGATGTACCAGCCCAGCCCGCCTTTGCCCGACGATGCGCCGAACACCAGTTCGGCCGCGATCAGCGTGCGCCAGGCAAAGGCCCAGCCGATCTTCAGGCCCGAAAGAATGGACGGCAGCGCCGCCGGCACCAGGATCTGCAGCACGTAGCGGAGGCCCGTCAGGCCATAGTTGCGCCCGGCCATGCGCAGGGTTTCCGGCACGCCCTGAAAGCCGGCGTAGGTGGCCAGCGACAGCGGCCAGAGCACCGAATGCACCAGCACGAACACCAGGCTGCCCTGCCCCAGGCCGAACCACAGCAGCGCCAGCGGCAGCAGAGCGATCGCGGGCAGCGGGTTAAACATGGCGGTCAGCGTGGACAGCAGATCGCGCCCGAACTGGGTCGATACCGCCAGCGTGGTCAGCACGAAGGCCCCCGCGATGCCGGCCAGATAGCCCTTGAGCAGCACCGACAGCGAGATCGCCGCCTTGGCCAGCAGTTCGCCCGACGCCAGGCCCTCCACCAACGCCCGTGCGGTCTGCAAGAACGTGGGCAGCAGCAGATCGTTGTTCTGCCAGCGCGCGAGCAGCTCCCACAGCACGGCCAGTACCGCCAGGATGGCCAGCCGCCGCACGGCCTGCTGCTGCCAAACGCGTGCGAACAGCGGCAGCGGCTGCTGGGGCGCAATGCCTTCGAGCGGCGCGAGCGGGACTTCGAACTCCGGCCGCACGGGCGGCTCGGGCCGCGCGCGGAGTGCCGCATCGACGGGTTGGGTCAGGGCAGCGGTCATACGGAAATCTGGAAAGGCAGCGCACCTGCGGTGCGCGACGATGGAAAAGGAGCCGACCGCTCGTGCGCCTGCAGCTCGGCCTGCACCGGTCCGGCCGCGCCGCCACCGGGCGCCGGCTCGTCGAACAGCAGCCGGTGGATGCGCTGGGCCGTGGCCTGGAACGCCGTGCCGCCCAGGCTGTGCAGCCCGAACTGGTGGCAGTTGACCTCGGCGCGCAGCCGCCCCGGGTGCGGCGACAGGATGGCGATGCGGTTGCCCACCACCAGCGCCTCTTCGATGGAATGGGTGACGAAGATCAGCGTGAAGCGGAACTCGTCCCACAGCCCCAGCAGCTCCTCCTGCATGCGGCGGCGCGTGAGCGCATCGAGCGCAGCGAAGGGCTCGTCCATCAGCAGCACGCGCGGCTGCATGGCCAGGGCACGGGCGATGGCCACGCGCTGCTTCATGCCGCCCGACAACTGGTGCGGGTGCGCATCGGCAAACCGGGACAGGCCCACCTTGTCGAGATAGAGCGCCGCGCGTTCCGCGGCCTCGGCGCGGCTGGCGCGGCGCGCGGCCAGCAGCGGGAACATGACGTTCTCGCGCACGGTCTTCCAGGGCGGCAGCTGGTCGAACTCCTGGAGCACCACCACGCGGTCGGGCCCCGGCCGCGTGACGGGCTGGCCGTCGAGCACGATGCGGCCTTCGCTCGGCGGGATGAAGCCCGCAATGGCCTTGAGCAGCGTCGATTTGCCGCAGCCCGAGGCGCCCAGCAGCACGAAGCGGTCGGCCGCATGCACGTTGAAATCGACGCGGTGCGTGGCCCGCACCACGGTGTCGCGCGTGCGGTAGTCGATGCTCACGCCCTCCACGCGCAGCAGAGCCGAGGGGTCCGCCGCGCGGGCCGGCGCCAGATCGGCCACGGCGGCCAGGCCACCGCCGGCGCCGCCGGTCTCGGGGTCCAGGCGCTCCATCAGCGCAGGGGAAAGGGGTCCCAGCCGCATGGCGCGCGTCAGTTGCCGCCCGCGGTGTGGGCGTCTTCGAAGAAATAATCCTTGAGCGTGGCCGGCGCGTTCTTGATGGCGCCCACGCGGTGCAGGAACTGGCCCATGCCCAGCGTGTTCTCGGGCCGCACCTTGAACTGGACTTCCGGGTTCTTGATGATCTTGAGCAGCAGCTCCCGGTCGGTCTTGGCGCCGGTCACGCGCAGGTAGATGTCCGCCGCCTTCTCGGGATGGGCGGTGATGAACTTGGCGGCCTCGTCCAGGCCATCCAGAAACGCCTTGTAGGTCTTGGGACTCTCGCTGCGGAATTTCTCGGTCGCGTACAGCACGGTGGCCGACGAAGGCCCGCCCAGCACGTCGTAGGAGTTGAGCACAATGCGCGCGGCCGGGTTGCCGGCCAGTTCCTGCTCCTGGAACGGCGGGTTGCCGAAATGGCCCGTGATCTCGGTGCCGCCCTTGATGATCGCGGCGGCGGCATCGGGGTGCGGCAGGGCCACCTGGATCTTGTCCAGGCGGTTGAACTCCTTGTCGCCCCACAGCTTGGCCGAGGCCATCTGCAGCACGCGCGACTGCACCGACACGCCGACGGCGGGCAGCGCGATGCGGTCCTGCTCGGTGAAGTCGGCCAGCGTCTTCACCTTGGGGTTGTTGCTCACCAGGTAGTACGGAAAATTGCCCAGCGAGGCCACGCCCTTGACGTTCTGGCGGCCCTTGGTGCGGTCCCACAGCGTGAACAGCGGGCCCACGCCGGCGCCTGCGATGTCGATGTTGCCGGACAGCAGGGCATCGTTGACCGCCGAGCCGCCGGACAGCTGGAGGTAATCGACCTGGATGTCGATGCCCGCCGCCTTGCCGTGCTTTTCGATGAGCTTCTGGTCTTGCGCCACGTTCAGCAGCAGATACACCACGCCGAACTGCTGCGCGATGCGCAACTGGCCTTCGGCCGCGTGCGCAGCGGCGGGCAGCCCCAGGCCGCAGGCGATGAGGCCGGCAGCGGCCAAGGCGGCCAGGGTGCGGCGGGCGGCGCCGCGGCGTGAAGGCTGGAGCATGGTGGGCATTTCCTGGCGCGAGAAGCGGTAAGCAAAGAAGCAGGGGAAGGGAAGAACGCAGGGACGAAGGCGGCGGCCGTTCAGAACGGCAGGTCGCCCTCGACCGTGGTGCGGTAGAGCTTGCGGCGCTCGCTGTCGGGCGTGCCGGCCGCCAGGTGCATGACCGAGCGGTTGTCCCAGAACACGAGGTCGTGCGGCAGCCAGCGGTGCCGGTACAGGAACTCGGGCCGCACGCTGGCGGCGAACAGTTCGTCCAGCAGCGCGCGGCTTTCATCGTCGGGCAGGCCGACGAGGCGCGTGGTGAAGTGCTCGCTCACGAAGAGCGCCTTGCGGCCGGTTTCGGGGTGGGTGCGCACCACCGGATGCACGGCGGGCGCCACTTCGTCGATCTGGGCCTGCGTGAGCTTCGGGCGCCAGGGGTTGCGGGCGCGCAGTTCTTCGTACTTGGCCAGGTAGCTGTGCTCGGCCGACAGCGGGGCGATGGCTTTCTTGAGCGCTTCGGGCAAGGCGTCGTAGGCCGCATGCTGGTCGGCGAACAGCGTGTCGCCGCCCTCGCCGGGCAGCTCCTGCGCGTGCAGCAGCGAGCCCAGGCTGGGCTTTTCCTTGTACGACAGGTCGGAATGCCAGTAGTGGCCCGCATCGCCCAGCCCGATGGGCTGGCCGCTGGCGTCCTTGATGTTGGAGACGATGAGGATCTCGGGGTGATCGGCCAGCTGGAAGTTCTTCAGCACATGGATCTGCAGCGGGCCGAAGCGGCGGCTGAAATCGATGTGCTGGCGCGGGGTGATGCGCTGGTCGCGGAACACCAGCACGTGGTGCGCCAGGTGCGCGCGGTGGATGCGCTCGAAGTCCTGCGCGCCGATGGGCCGCGACAGATCGAGGCCCACCACCTCGGCGCCCAACGGGCCGGCGGCCCCCTCCACCGGGCGGATATCGAAACGCTGCGGCAGGGCACCATCGTCCAAAGCGATGGCCGTCGCGGAAACGGGGGCGTGGGACAGAACTGCCGACATGGTGCACAACCTTTGAACGGGCCCGGCGGGGCCCTCTGGGTTGCCACTTTATTCAGCAAGCCTGCAAACCGGAACGAATGATTTATCGATTGCTAACTACCAAAACATCTATCGCTGGGCAGGACCCCCGCCTACATCGAGGGATGAGCCACGCACGGCATGCTGGCTGATCACAGCCAGGCCAGCCAGGCCAGCCAGGCCAGCCGGGTGGCGTATGCGTGTATGCAGGGCCGCCGGAGATCGATACCATGCGATCGATGTGGGCGCACGCGCGCTGCACGGCCTGCCCGCGCTGCCGGCAGCGTCCCATCGTCGCCTGACTGTCCACGGAGATTCCCCCCGACCCATGGCCAACAGCCGCTATCACCACACCGCCGGCGGGCAGCGCTGGCAGTTCCGCGACCTGGGCGACGTGATGGCCAAGGCCACGCCCGCCCGGTCGGGCGACGTGCTGGCGGGCATCGCCGCAAGCACGGCGGTGGAGCGCATGGCCGCCCGCATGTGCCTGGCCGACGTGCCGCTGGACCGCTTCCTGAGCGAGGCGCTGGTGCCCTACGAGAGCGACGAGGTCACCCGCCTCATCATCGACACGCACGACGCCGCGGCCTTCGCGCCCATCGCCCACCTCACCGTCGGCGGGCTGCGCGACTGGCTGCTGGCCTCGTCCAGCGCCCAGCTGACGGCCGTGGCCCCCGGCCTCACGCCCGAGATGGCGGCCGCCGCGAGCAAGCTCATGCGCAACCAGGACCTGGTGTCCGTCGCGCGCCGATGCCGGGTGACCACGCGCTTTCGCAACACGCTGGGCCTGCCCGGGCACCTGGCCGTGCGGCTGCAGCCCAACCACCCCACGGACGACCTGCGCGGCATCGCTGCCTCGATGATCGACGGCCTGCTGTACGGCGCGGGCGACGCGGTGATCGGCATCAACCCGGCCACCGACAGCATCGCGGCCCTGACGGGCCTGGTGCACCGGCTGGACGAGGTGATCGCCACGCTGCAGATCCCCACGCAGTCCTGCGTGCTCACGCACGTGACCAACACGGTGCAGATGATCGAGCAGGGCGCGCCGGTGGACCTGGTGTTCCAGTCCATCGCCGGCACCGAAAAAGCCAACGCGGGTTTCGGCGTGAACCTGGCCTTGCTGCACGAGGCGCGCGAGGCCGCCCTGTCGCTGAAGCGCGGCACGCTCGGCGACAACGTGATGTATTTCGAGACCGGCCAGGGCAGCGCCTTGTCGGCCAATGCCCACCATGGCGTGGACCAGCAGACCTGCGAGGCGCGGGCCTACGGCGTGGCGCGCGCGTTCTCGCCCCTGCTCACCAACACCGTGGTCGGGTTCATCGGGCCGGAGTACCTGTACGACGGCAAGCAGATCATCCGCGCGGGCCTGGAGGACCATTTCTGCGGCAAGCTGCTGGGCGTGCCGCTGGGCTGCGATGTCTGCTACACCAACCATGCCGAGGCCGACTCCGACGACATGGACACGCTGATGACGCTGCTGGGCGTGGCGGGCCTGACCTTCATCATGGGCGTGCCGGGCGCGGACGACATCATGCTCAACTACCAAAGCACCTCGTTCCACGACGCGCTGTACCTGCGCGAGGTGCTGGGCCTGAAGCGCGCGCCCGAGTTCGAGGCCTGGCTGCAGCGCATGCACCTGGCCGATGGTGCGGGCCGCCTGCTGCCCGCCGCGCAGCAGCAACCTGCGCTGGCCCAGTTGCGGCGCATCGGAGGGGCCGGGTGATGGCCGACGCGCCCGCCGCCCCGGACACCGGGCCCCCGCCCGATCCCTGGGACGACCTGCGCGCCCACACGGCGGCGCGGCTGGCGCTGGGGCGTGCCGGCACCGCCATCCCCACGCGCGAACTGCTGGACTTCGGCATGGCCCATGCCCAGGCACGCGATGCCGTGCACCGGCCGCTCGATGCCGAAGCCCTCGCCACGCAGATCGCATCGGCAGGCGGCATCCCGCTGCAGGTGGCCAGCGCCGCCACCGACCGCGCCACCTACCTGCTGCGCCCGGACCTGGGCCGCCGCCTGTGCGATGCCGATGCAGAACGCCTGCGCGGGCTGGGCGGCGTTGGGGATGGCAGCCCCCCGGAGGCCGGCTGCGACCTGCTGCTGGTGGTGGCCGATGGCCTGTCTTCCCTGGCCGTCGAGCGCAATGCCGCGCCGCTGGTGCAGGCCATCCTGGGCACCGCGCCGCAGGGCTGGCGCATCGGCCCGGTGGCCATTGCGACGCAGGCGCGCGTGGCACTGGGCGACGAAGTGGGAACGCTGCTGGGGGCGCGCCTGGTGGCGGTGCTGATCGGCGAACGCCCGGGCCTGAGTTCGCCCGACAGCCTGGGCATCTACCTCACCTGGCATCCGCAGGTGGGCTGCAGCGACGCCCAGCGCAACTGCATCTCCAACGTGCGGCCGCAGGGGCTGGCACCGGCAGCCGCCGCCGCGCGACTATGGTGGCTTTGCGGGGAGGCCAGGCGCTTGCGCCTGACCGGCATCGGGCTGAAAGACCGCAGCGATGCGGTCACCGTGGACGCTCGCCGGGCCGGCACGCTGCCGAAAGGGTGACGGGGGACGATCGCACCCTGGGCCTTGGCTGCGGCGCCTGGCCTGTCTTGCCGGTTTTTCGCTTCCAGCGGCTGCACCGTGTCTGGATTGCAGCGGAAATCAAAACGGTTCGCATGGCAGATGAAACTTCTACCGTTCAGGGACCTGCGCGATTCGCATTCAGGAAAATTTCAGTTAATTTCAGAAAACGACAACAACTCATAACAATTTAGCGCCGCACAACCTGATATTCCCTATTGCGTCCCAACCCCCTCCCATCAGAATGGCGTGTCGGCCAAAACCAGACGGCTCGACAAATCACTAATAAACGGAGGTTAAAGAATGACTGCATACGTAATCCAGAGCCTGCAAAACACCAACCTGTGCATCGGCGTTGCCAATGTCGCTGCAGGCTCGTTGGTCACCCTGAATGTGCTGTCCGGGGTCGGCGGCAAGAACTCCCAATGGAACATGGACCCCAACAGCGGCTTCATCACGCTGGCGGCGGACCCCAGCCTGTGCCTCGACGTTCAGGGATATGACGGCCAGCAGGGCCAGGTGATCGTGGCCAACCTGGTTCTGGGGCGGACCAGCCAGCAATGGAACTGGGTGGGCCGGGCCCCCACCATTTCCAATGTCCAATATCCCCAAATGGTTCTGGACAATGCCAATAACAACGCCTCCCCGGGCAATCCCATTTTGATCTGGCCCTATAACGGCGGCCAAAATCAAAAATGGAGTTCCCTGTCGGTTCCCGCGTTGTCGAAAATGCTGGAATTGGCAGAAGCCTGATATCCATATTGGCAGAATCATTAAATTTTCTGCCATCGTATTGGATTAATCATTTTCAGCCCTCGCCGCATCGCCATCCGGCATTGCGAGGGGCTGCCATCCGAGCGACATCACGCCGTCCTCGCCCCCTGGGGCAGGGGCGGCGTTCTGCATTTTTCTGCCTTGAACGGCAGCACCCGCCATCACGGGCGTTCCGCGTTCAATCCAAAGCACCGGCACACGGCCCCATCGTGCCTTCGCGCATCAAAGCCGGTGTGACCGATCCCCTTGCGAAAAGCCCACCGGCTCCCACGGCTCGCCCGCGCCCAGGGCCAGCACCTTGAACAGTTCGCCCATTTCGTGCTCCATGACCAGCTTGGCGGCCGTCGCACGTTCGAGCAGGGGCAGCTCCACCATGCGCTGGGCCAGCCCGCAATTGATGAGAAAGTGCGCCTGCGTGGTGTAGCCCAGCACCTGCAGGCCCGCGTCCTGCGCGGCCAGCGCCATGGCGGTGAAATTGACGTGGGCGGTGATGTCCTTGCGGCCCACTTCCACCAGCGGATCGCTGTCGGCCAGGTGCCCCTGGTGGCACATCACCGTGCCCATGTGGCGCTGGGGGTGGTAGTACTCCGCCTCGCCAAATCCATAGTCCAGCAAGAAGGCCGCGCCGCGCTCCAGCCGGTCGGCCAGGGTGCGGACGAAGCCCTCGCCCTGCGGGTGGATCTCGGTCAGGTAGTCGTGGGGGCCTTCCACCTCGACGGGCGGGCGCAGATCGGTGGGCCGATCAGCCCAGGCGAACGCATCGCCCTGCAGCACCACGCCGCGTTCATGCCACACGCCGGCCGCCTGCCCGCCGTGGCGGGCCAGCAGCTTCACCGGCATGGCGTCGAGTACCTCGTTGCCCACCACCACGCCTGCAAAGCGGTCGGGCAGCGCATCCACCCACCGCACCTTGTGCGCATGCGGGGACAGCAGCACCTGCTGGCGCGCGCGCAGGCTGCCGGACAGATCGACGATGGTGTAGCGCTGCACCCGCTCACCCAGGGCATCGAGCAGCTGCAGCGCCAGGGCGCCGGAGCCCGCGCCGAACTCCCACACCTCGTGCGTGCCGGTCTGCGTGAGGGCCTCGCCCACCTGCACGGCCAGGGTCTGGCCGAACAGGGGGCTCAGCTCGGGCGCGGTCACGAAGTCGCTGCCCGATCCGGGCAGCAGGCCGAACTTGGTGGAGTCGTTGGCGTAGTAGCCCAGGCCGGGCGTGTACAGGGCCAGGGCCATGAAGCGGTCGAAACCGATCCAGCCGCCGGCCTGTGCAATGGCCTGGCCGATGTGGGCCGCCAGGGCGGTCGTTAAACTTGGGGGTTCTGTCGTCGTCACGGTCCCGATTGTCCCCGATGCCCTCCCCCTCCCGTCCTCGCACCGTGCTGGTGACCGGCGCCGCCAAGCGCCTGGGCCGCGACATCGCGCTCGCGCTGGCCGCCGGCGGCTGGCAGGTGGCCGTGCACTATCGGCAATCCGAGCAGGATGCTATCGAAACCGTAGCAGCATGCCGTCGTCTTTCATGCGCCAGCGCCCATTTTGGTGCCGATTTCCAGGACGAAGCCGCCGTGCGCGGCCTGCTGCCCCGCGTGGTGCAGCATTTCGGCGCGGTGGACGCGGTGGTCAACAGTGCCTCGCTTTTCGAACACGACGATGCCGCGAGCTTCGGCTTCGCCACGCTGGAGCAGCACCTTCGCAGCAACACCGCGGCGCCCGTGCTGCTGGCCCAGGGCCTGCATGCGCACCTGGAACAGCGGGCCGCAGCCGCTGCGGGCAATGAAAGTGACGCGGGTGAAATCCACGGCGCCGTGGTCAACCTGCTCGACCAGAAGCTCTGGAACCAGAACCCCGATTTTTTGAGCTACACCCTCTCCAAGGCCGCATTGGAAGCCGCCGGCACCATGCTGGCGCTGGCCCTCGCGCCCCGGGTGCGGGTGGTGGGGGTGGCGCCGGGCCTCACGCTCACCAGCCACCTGCTGGAGGGCGAGAAATTCCGCCAGTTGCACGCGCTGAGCCCGCTGGGTCGGTCTTCCACGCCCGCCGACGTGGCCGCCACCGTGAAGTTCGCGCTGGAGAACCGATCCATCACCGGCACCACGCTGCTGGTGGACGGCGGCCAGCACCTGATGCGGTTCGAGCGCGACTTTTCGATGATGTGAGCGCAGGCCGGCTCCGCCCTCCCCCTTTTCCTTCCCACACCCCATGTACAACGCCGCAGGCACCCAGATCCTCACGCTCACCGGTTTGCGCTTCGACGCCAACCTGGGCATCCTCGCGCACGAGAAGACCATGCCGCAGCCCATCCAGGTCGATGCCGAACTGCACCTGGGCACGCAGCCCCTGCACCCGCGCGACGACGACATCCTGCACGTGCTGGACTACCGCAAGGTGCGCCAGATCATCATCGACGAGTGCACGGCCGAGCACGTGAACCTGCTGGAGACGCTGATCGGCAAGCTCAGCGCCCGGCTCATGCTGCTGCCCGGCGTGCTGGGCGTGCGCGTGAAGATCGCCAAGCTGGAAATTTTCGACGACTGCGAAGTGGCCATCCGCAGCGAGACAGGACAGTGGTGAACCCCATGAATGCCATCCTCAACGACACCACGCCCGGCTGGACCGCCAACGCCCCCGAGCCCCTCGTCACGCCTGATGCAGCGGCAAGCGCCGAAGCCGCTGCGGCGCCGGCCCGCCTGAAGATCGAGCGCGAAACGCACAAGCTGGAAAAGCGCCTGTGCCGCGAGGTGGGCAAGGCCATCGTGGACTACCAGATGATCGAGGAGGGCGACAAGGTCATGGTGTGCATGTCCGGCGGCAAGGACAGCTACGCCCTGCTGGACATCCTGCTCAAGCTCAAGGCACGCGCGCCCATCCACTTCGACCTGGTGGCGGTGAACCTCGACCAGAAGCAGCCGGGGTTTCCCGAGCACGTGCTGCCCGAGTACCTGGCCTCGCAGGGCGTGCCGTTTCACATCGAGAACGAAGACACCTACAGCATCGTCAAGCGCCTCATTCCCGAGGGCAAGACGACCTGCAGCCTGTGCAGCCGGCTGCGCCGGGGCATCCTGTACCGCGTGGCCGACGAGCTGGGCTGCACCAAGATCGCCCTGGGCCACCACCGCGACGACATTTTGCAGACCCTGCTGCTCAACATGTTCTTCGGCGGCAAGCTCAAGTCCATGCCCCCGAAGCTCGTGAGCGACGACGGCAAACATGTGGTGATCCGCCCGCTGGCCTATGTGGCCGAGAAGGACACCGCGCGCTGGGCCGCGCACCGCGACTTCCCCATCATTCCCTGCAACCTGTGCGGCAGTCAGGAGAACCTCCAGCGCAAGCAGGTGGGCGAGATGCTGCGCGAATGGGAAAAGAAGTTCCCCGGCCGCGTGGAGAACATGTTCAATGCGCTGCAGAACGTCGTGCCGTCGCACCTGCTCGATGGAACACTGCACGACTTCAAAGGTCTGAAGGCGACGGGCATCGCCAGCGAAGACGGCGACAAGGCGTTCGACCGCGAGGATTTTCCTGCCGTCCCCGGATTGCCGGGCGTGCAGGTGGTCCAGCTGTCCTGAACGCCCCATCACTTCAACCCAGCGCTGACCGCACCATGACGGACCCTTTCAGGAGACACCCATGAAGACCCTGCGCTGCGCTTTTTCAATCACCCTGGCCGTTGCCGCCCTGATGCTCGGCGGGTGCGCCGTCACCCGCACCGTGGACAGCGCGGTACACAGCTATTCCACCCTGGCCGCCCTGCCCTCGCCGCCCACCTACCGCCTGGAGCGCCTGCCCTCGCAGCAGGCCCAGGCCGCGTCGTTCGCCCCCATCGAGGCCATGGCCCAGCAATCGCTCGCCCGCGTGGGGCTGCAGCGCGACGACGCCCATGCCAAGCTGGTGCTGCAGGTCGGCGCGCAGGCCAGCTACGCCACGCCGGCCTACTGGCCCTACTACGGCGACCCGTTCTATCCCCGCTGGGGCCTGGGCCTCGGCTACGGGGGCCATGGGGGCCGCTGGGGCTGGGGCATGGGCGGCAGCTGGATGATGGACCGCCCGCCCACCCTTTACCGCCGCGAGGCCAGCCTGGTGCTGCGCGACGCCGCCACGCAGCAGATCGTCTATGAAACCTCTGCCGTGCACGAAGACGTGTGGACCACCGACCCGGCCATCTTCGGCATCCTGTTCGACGCCGCGCTGACCGGTTTCCCGCAGCCCCCGGCCGGGCCGCGCCAGGTGCGCACCACCCTGGCGCCGCCCGCCCCCTGATCGACGACCTGCACGCCATGGAAGCCACCCGCATCATCGCCATCCGCCACGGAGAGACCGCCTGGAACGTGGACACGCGCATCCAGGGCCACCTGGACATTCCGCTCAACCACACCGGCCTGTGGCAGGCGCGCCGCGTGGGCGACGCGCTGGCCACCGAGCCCGTGGCCGCCATCTACGCCAGCGACCTGCAGCGCGCCCATGCCACCGCCAAGGCCGTGGCCGACGCCACGGGCGCGCCGCTCATCGCCGAGCCCGGGCTGCGCGAGCGCAGCTTCGGGCAGTTGCAGGGCCGCACCTTCGCCGAGATCGAAACCGAGATGCCCGAGGAGGCCCGCCGCTGGCGCCAGCGCGATCCGCACTTCGTGCCCGAGGGGGGCGAATCGCTGATCGTGTTCCGCGAGCGCATCCTCGGCGTCACCCACCAGCTGGCGCAGCGCCACCCCGGCGAACTGGTGGTGCTGGTCGCCCACGGCGGCGTGATGGACGTGCTGTACCGGGCCGCCACCGGCCAGGAACTGCAGGCGCCGCGCACCTGGCAGCTCACCAACGCCGCCATCAACCGCCTGCTCTGGACCGGCGACGGCCTCACCCTGGTCGGCTGGGCCGACACACAGCACCTGGACAACGCCACGCGCGATGAAGCCCATTCCTGAATCCCTGCGCGCCAGCATCGGCCTGCGCGTCGATCTGATCGACACCCCCGCACTCGTCGTCGATCTCGACGCCATGGAACGCAACATCCAGCGCATGGCCGATTTCGCGCGCAAGCACCAGGTGCGCTGGCGGCCGCATGCCAAGCTGCACAAGAGCGCCGAAATCGCGCTGCTCCTGCAGCAAGCCGGCGCCACCGGCGCCTGCGTACAAAAGGTGAGCGAGGCCGAGGCTCTGGCCGCCGCGGGCGTGAACGACCTGTACATCAGCAACCAGGTCATCGCCGGAGCCAAGCTGCTGCGCGTGGCACGCCTGGCGCACCAGCTCGAGCTGCGCGGCGGTCGCCTGGCGCTCGCGGTGGACAGCGAAGAAGGCATCGAACGCCTGGCCGAGGCCATGGCGGTCACCGCAAGCGATGCGGGCATCGACGTGTTCGTGGAAATCGACGTGGGCCAGCGGCGCTGCGGCGTGCCGCCCGGCGAGCCGGCCGTGGCCCTGGCGCTGGCCGTGTCGCGCCATGCCCGGCTGCGCTTCGCGGGCCTGCATGCCTACCATGGCCGTGCACAGCACCTGCGCGGCGCACAGGCCCGCCGGGAAGCCATCGCCGCCGTGGTGGAGGCCGCGCGCCACACGCGCGACCTCATCACCGCCGCCGGACTTCCCGTGCCGCTCGTCACCGGCTCAGGCACCGGCACGCTGGTGCATGAGGCCGCCAGCGGCGTCTACGGCGAACTGCAGGCGGGCTCGTTCCTGTTCATGGACGCGGACTACGCCAGCAACGAACGCGAACCGGCCCAGCCGGCCTTCGAGCATGCGCTGTTCGTCAAGACCCAGGTCATCTCCAGCCAGGAAACGCACGCGGTGTGCGATGCCGGCCACAAGAGCCACGCCATCGATTCGGGCCTGCCGGTCGTGGCCATGCTGCCCCCTGAACGCGCGCTGCGCTATGCCAACGGCGGCGACGAGCACGGCATTCTCTACGCCGACGGCAACAAGGCCCGGCTGCCCTCGCTGGGCCGCATGCTGTGGCTCATTCCGGGCCATTGCGACCCGACGGTGAACCTGTACGACTTCTTGATCGGCGTGCGCGGCGGCTTGGCGCACGGGGTGGTGGAGCGGATCATCCGCGTGGATGCCAGGGGCGCGCTGAGCTGACTGGAAGCACCGGCGGGCGCGTGCGCGACGGTCCGCAAAAAGAAAGAAAAAGGCCGGGTTGCCCCGGCCTCGTCGGCCATCGCCACCGAAGCGCTTGCCGCGCCCGGGTGGCAATGGCGGCAGGCAGGCCGCTGCCTGCCCATCCGCGGTCAGGGACGCGACGGATAGATGCCGTTCACGGCAATGATGAAGTTCAGCGTGAGGCCAGGTTGCAACGTGCTGACCGTGACGGGCACGTTCATCTGCACGGGCGTGGGCGTGGCGCTGCCGGCCGGTTGCGTGGTGATGGCAGGCAGGGTCAAGGGTGCATCGAAGGGCTTGAGCGTCGTGGTGGCGGACTTGGAGCTGTACACCTTGGCGGTGTTGTTGCCCGCCGTTGCCTTCCCGGCGATCAGAGTCGGCCCAGGAACGTTGTTGTCGCCCGTGGTGTCGTCAGCGGGAATGGACACTGCGGCCGTTCCGCCTGCGGCCACCGTCACGCCGTGGCTGTGGGCCGGCAGGTTGGCGAGCGACAGGATCGCAGCGCCGACGGCGTTGGTGGACGCCGTGACGGAACCGCTCGTACCGCCGATGGTCGCCATGTTCTGGGAACCGAGCGGAACCCGGTTGCGCAGATCGGGCAAGCCGAACGTGTTGACGCCATCGCCGCCGTAGCGGGTGCCCAGCAGCGAGTAGAGCGCCTGGTTCTGATTGATTGACAGCAGTGTGCCGTCGCACAGGGCCCAGCCCTGCGGAACCCATGGCACGGCCCAAAGAATGATCTGGCCCAGAATCGGATCCATGTGAGTATCCCTCTCCCAAAAAAAGGTTTGTCGATCAATATCCGCACCTGGCAGCGATGCTTTTTGACGATCTCGCAGCGAAGGCGGATAGAGGGAGTAAACACCAGAAATCGAAGGGCGACAAGCGAGAATTCACGGGGCGTTGAGAATGCAACGCGCGCCGATCCCCCTGCGCGTATCTGGCTGCTGCCATGAAGCCGCAGGAACGTTTGACAAGGGGTCGGGAAGCGATGGGTCAAGCCGCCGAAGGCGGCCCGCCGAACAGATCGGCAGGGTTGCGGGACGGCGTCACGCCCAGGTGGCGATAGGCGGCCAGCGTGGCCACGCGCCCGCGCGGCGTGCGTTGCAGATAGCCCTGCTGGATCAGGTAGGGCTCGATCACGTCTTCGATGGTGCCGGACTCTTCGCCGATGCTCGCGGCAATGTTGTCCAGGCCCACGGGGCCACCGTCGAAGCGGTGGATCACGGCCTCCAGCAGCTTGCGGTCCATCACGTCGAAGCCCTGCGGGTCCACATCGAGCATGGTGAGTGCGCGCTGCGCGATGTCGAGCGTGATCTGGCCCGTGCCCTTCACGTCGGCGTAGTCGCGCACCCGGCGCAGCAGGCGGTTGGCGATGCGTGGCGTGCCGCGCGATCGGCGAGCGATCTCGAAGCCGCCTTCCGGATCGGTCGGCGTGTTGAGCAGCCCGGCGCTGCGCATCACGATGCGCGCGAGTTCTTCGGGCGTGTAGAACTCCAGCCGCGCGACGATGCCGAAGCGGTCGCGCAGCGGGTTGGTGAGCATGCCCGCGCGCGTGGTCGCGCCCACCAGGGTGAAGGGCTGCAGATCCAGCTTGATGCTGCGCGCCGCAGGCCCTTCGCCGATCATGATGTCGATCTGGTAGTCCTCCAGCGCGGGGTAGAGGATTTCCTCCACCACGGGCGAGAGGCGGTGGATCTCGTCGATGAACAGGACGTCGTTGCGCTCCAGGTTGGTCAGCAGCGCGGCCAGGTCCTTGGGCTTTTCCAGCACGGGCCCGGAGGTCTGGCGCAGGTTCACCCCCAGCTCGGCCGCGATGATGTGGCTGAGCGTGGTCTTGCCCAGGCCCGGGGGCCCGAACAGCAGCACATGGTCCAGCGCCTCGCCGCGCTTGCGCGCCGCGCCGATGAAGATCTCCAGCTGCTCGCGCGCCTTGGCCTGACCGACGTACTCCTGCAGCAGCTTGGGGCGCAGCGCACGCTCCAGCGCTTCCTCCTGCGGGGAGGCCGGCGCGGCGGAGATCACGCGTTTGGCGGGTGCGGGGGCGAAGTCGTCGGTCTGGATGCTCATGCGTTGCGGATCAGTTGGAGGTCCAGGCGTAGTACACGGGGCCTTCGTACTGGTACACCGGATAGGTGGCCTGCACGAAGTCGCGCTCTCCCTGGCTGATGGTGTAGAAGTGCGTGCCGTTGCTTCTGTTGAAGAAGCGGTACATCGCGGTCGAGCCGTTGCCGGCGCCGGTCTGGGCATACCAGATCGGGCCTTCGTATTCGAACGACGGGTAGGTGGCGCGCACGAAGTCGCGCTCGCCCGCATCGATGGTGTAGAAGTGCGCGCCGTTGCTCTTGTTGAAGAAGCGGTACACCGCGCTTTGGCCGGCGGTGGCGCCACCGTAGGCGTAGAAGGCCACGCCTTCGTAGGCAAAGGCCGGGTAGGTGTTGATCACGAAATCACGCTCGCCCGCGCTCGCCGTGAAGAAGTGCGCGCCCGTGCTGCTGTTGAAGAAACGGTACACCGCGGTGCGGCCGCTGGCGCTGGTGGCGGGCGACAGCCAGTTCTTGATGGAAGCGTTGTACGCCACGTCGAAACGGCCGTAGTAGTCCGACGAGGCCTTGTTGGTGCACACGGCGCTGCCGCCGTAGAGCGTGCCGATCAGCGCGCCGCCGGAGAAGATGCCCGAGCCGCTGCTGCCGCCCTCGGTCGTGCCCTGGCTCCACGTCACCCGGTAGAAGTTGCCGCTGGTGCCGCTGCAGGTGAAGTTGGTGTCGCTGATGGAGGTGCACGCGGTGAGGGACGCCAGGTTGCCGAAGCTGATCTTCTGCAAATCGCCCTTCGGGTGGTGGATGCCCACGAGGGCGCCGCCCAGTGCCTGGGGATTGGCGTTCCACGCGGCGAACACGGCGCCGGCAGGCGGGGCTTCGTTCAGGCGCAGGAACGACGTGTCGCTGCTGTCCGTTGCATACAGCAGCGTGGCGCCGCCCGTGCGGGCCGCGGTGCTGGCCGACAGCGTGCGGCTGTTGCAGCTGGGCGCGCGGTAGAACCAGTCGGTGCGCAGCGTGGAGGCCACGGTCTGCGTGGAGATGCAGTGGTTGGCCGAGATGAAGTAGGGCGTTCCGGTGCCGTCGCGGTCGTTCAGCAGCGTGCCCGAGCACACGTACGTCTTGCCGTCGGCGCGCACGAACAGCATCCGCGCCACGGCATTGCGCTGGGCCGCGTACTCGTCATAGCAGGTCGAATCCAGGTTGCAGGCGTCGGATTCGTTGATCTTGGTCTGCTGCTCCAGTTCTTCGGCCGTGGGCAGCGACAGGTTGTCATAGATGTGCGACAGGCGCGGCACCGACAGGTCGATCGCGCTGGCGGGCGTGCCGGAGGGCAGTTCGATCTCCAGCGTGGCCTCGTCGCCGCCCGTGTCGGGCGTCCACCAGGTGCGGCCGGCGTCGGAGGTGTCGCCCGCCGCCTGGTTGCGCTCGATGATCTGCAGCACTTCCTGGCCGGCGATCTCGAACACCGCCGAGGGCCGGGCCTGGCTGTACACGCGCAGCACGGCGCTGCCGGGCAGCTGGCGCACCAGCACGCCCAGGCGCAGGCCATGCGCGCCTTCGGCCGAGAAGCTCAATGCGGCGACCTGCCCGCCGCTGGCCGTGGGCGTCCACTGCAGTTGCTGCTGCGTGGCGCTGGCCGTGGCCGTCTGGGCGATGCTGCGGGGACTGCCGACCTGGCGCGGGCCGAAGCCGCTGGCCGCCGCTTCCTTGGACTGGTCCAGCGGCCCGAGGTCGATGCGTGCGGGCGTGATGGCCGTGCGCACCACGCGGTCCTTGACCCGTGCCACGTCCTGCACGGCGGACGCCGGCTGCTCGCGCGATTCCACGCTATAGACCACCGCCTTCGCCTGGGGAGCGGCCGTGGCCTGCACCGCCTCGGTGCCGCCACCGCCACCGCAGGCGGCCAGCACAGCGGCCACCGCCAAAAACGCCAAAGATCGAACTCGCCTCATTGCCTGTTGCATGGAACAACTCCTGTCATCTCAATCGAATCTGGACGGTCCCATGCCGCCCCGAATTGCAAAATGTGCCACAGCCCCATGGCTGCCAGCGGGTGATTTCTTCGCACGTTGCCGCATTGCGTCATCGCGCGGGTCACGTGCTTCGGCCCCTAGCGCGAGGCCAGCCACCCATGCCCCCAAGGGGCGGCACCGCTGCCGCCATGGCCGGGCAGCCCGGACACGCCGGCATGCGCAGGCCGGTGGGACGTGCCGAACCCGTGGGCGGGGTGGCGCCAGGCCACCGGCACGCTCACCGATGGCGACAGCCACTGCTTGAGGGCCTTCTGGTAGGCCAGGTCGAAGCGGCCATACACCCGCACGTCGTTGACCGAGCATTGGGCGCTGGAGGCGAATCCGTACAGCGTGCCGATCACACGCCCATCGTGGAAGATGGCCGATCCGCTGCTGCCGTCTTCCACCGTTCCGCGGTCGAACCCGACATCGTAGTAGCCCGCCGAGGCCTCCGTCGAAGAGTCGCAAAGCATGGAGCCGTCGGTGTCGTTGGTGCACGCCAGCATGCCCATGATGCTGCCCGTGCTGACCTTTTGCAGGTCGCCCCGCGGATGGTGGATGCCCACCACCGCCGTCGATTCGGCTTGCGGGCTGGCGTCCCACGCGGCGAACACGGCGCCTGCGGGTGGCGCCTCGTTCAGCCGCAGCAGGGCGGTGTCGGTGTCGGCGCTGGCGTAGAGCAGCGTGGCGCCGCCGGTGCGCGCAGTGGACCGGGGCGACAGCGTGGTGCTGTTGCAGGCCTCGGAGCGGAAGAACCAGTCCGTCTGCAGGGTGGACGCCACGGTCTGCGAGGCGATGCAGTGGTTGGCACTGAGGAAGTACGGCGTGCGCGTGGCGTCGCGGTCGTTCAGCAGCGTGCCGGTGCACACATAGGCCTTGCCGTTGTCCACGAACAGCATCCGCGCCACGGCGTCGCGCTGGGCGGCGTATTCGTCGAAGCAGCTCGCATCCAGGTTGCAGGCGATGGCGTCGCCGACCGCCTTGGTCGTCTGGGCGCCCTCCTGCGGCAGGGACAGGTTCTCGAAAAGGTGCGCCAGCGCCGGCACGGCCACCTCCAGCGCCGAGGCGGGCACGCCGGCAGGCAGCTCGATCTCCAGCGTGGCCTCGCTCGCGCCGGAGTTCGGTGTCCACCAGGTGCGTGCGTTGTCCGAGGCATCGCCGGCCGCGATGTTGCGTTCGATGGCCTGCAAAATGGCCCGGCCAGTGGTTTCATATACGGCAGCAGGCCGATCCTGGCGATAGACCCGCACCACGGCCTCGTCGGGAATCTGCCGCACCCATACCCCCAGGCGCAGGCCCTGCGCGTCTTCGGACGTCAAGCTCACCGCGGCCTTCATGCCGCCGTTGGCCGACGAGGTCCATTGCAGCAGCCGCTGCAGGCCGTCCGCCGTGGCCGTGGCCTCGACGGTGCGGGCGTCGCCCACCCGGCGGGCGCCATCGCTTCGGACCGGTGCCGACTTCGGACGCACGAAGGCGGGCAAGGCCACGCGGGCCGGTTCCACCTGCGGGCCGGCCGCGCGCTGCTTGGTCGTGCCAACCTGCGAGCCGGTGTCGGCCGGCTGCACCGCCGAACCCACCTGAAGCACCTCGGACTGCGTCGCGCCACCAGCCACCACGGTGCCGCCACCGCCACCGCCACCGCCACCGCACGCGGACACCAGCGACCCCACCAAAACCAGCGCGGCACTGCGCGCCATCCATTTCCCTTTTGCCATCTTCCGTCGACTCCCTGTTGATTGACCCATCGGGACCCGCGCCGCACTGCCAGCCAGCGCGCGCACGGCGTCCCGCTTCACTTCCCTGTTAACGCTTTGTTTTCATTCATTTGGCCAGCGCCTTGAGCGCCAGCTTGATCCCGTCGCTCACCCCCACGTCCTGGGGCAGCGCCTTGAGCGCCGCGGCGGCTTCCTTGTCGTTGTAGCCCAGCGCCAGCAGCGCCTGGAGGATGTCGGCCTGCGCGTCGCTCGTGGCGTGCGCATGGGCGCCGATGTCGGCCCCCAGCTTGCCCTTGAGCTCCAGCAGCAGGCGCTCGGCGGTCTTCTTTCCGATGCCGGGCACCTTCACCAGGCGCCCCGCCTCCTGCAGGGACACCGCCTGGGCCAGGTCGGACACGCCCATGCCGCTCAGGATGGACAGCGCGGTGCGCGGGCCCACCCCGGAGATCTTGATGAGTTCGCGGAATGCCTGGCGCTCCGGCGCCGTGGCGAAGCCGTAGAGCAGTTGCGCGTCCTCGCGCACAATGAACTGGGTGAGCAGGGCCACACGGTCCCCCACGGGCGGCAGGTTGTAGAAGGTGCTCATGGGCACCTGCACCTCGTAGCCGACGCCGTGGCAGTCCAGCAGCACCTCTGGCGGGTTTTTTTCCAGCAGCGTGCCGGTGAGTTTGCCTATCATTGATGTCCTTCGCCGCGCCGTTGCGGCCATCCAACCGGAATTATCCGCGTGATCCTGCGACACACCTTCACCCCCCACAACAACACCCGGCTGTCGCACCTGTGCGGCCCGGCCGACGCGAACCTGCGCACCATCGAGACGGCGCTGTCGGTCAGCATCGCGCACCGGCACGAGCAGTTCAAGGTGGACGGGACGAAGGCCAAGGCCACCCAGGCCATGGAACTGATCCAGGCGCTGTACGAAATGGCCGAGCGCCCCATCGCCGAGGAACACCTGCAGCTCATGCTGGCCGGCGACAGCTCCATGCTGGAGGCGCCCGGTGACGGCGCGGTGACGCTCAACACCCGCCGCGCCGACCTGCGCGCCCGCACCCCCACGCAGAGCAACTACCTGGACAACATCGCCAGCCACGACATCACCTTCGGCATCGGCCCCGCCGGCACCGGCAAGACCTACCTGGCCGTCGCCTGCGCGGTGGACGCGCTGGAGCGCAATTCGGTGCAGCGCATCGTGCTGACGCGCCCGGCCGTCGAGGCCGGCGAGCGCCTGGGCTTTCTGCCGGGCGACCTCACGCAGAAGGTGGACCCGTACCTGCGGCCGCTGTACGACGCGCTCTACGACCTCATGGGCTACGAGAAGGTGCAGAAGGCCTTCGAGCGCAACGCGCTGGAGATCGCGCCGCTGGCCTTCATGCGCGGGCGCACGCTGAACAACGCCTTCATCATCCTGGACGAGGCCCAGAACACCACGCCCGAGCAGATGAAGATGTTCCTCACCCGCATCGGCTTCGGCGCCCGCGCGGTGGTGACGGGCGACGTGAGCCAGATCGACCTGCCCAAGGGCGCGATGAGCGGCCTGATTGACGCCGAACGGGTGCTCAAGCGCGTCAAGGGCATCGCGATCACCCGGTTCACCACCGCCGACGTGGTGCGCCACCCGCTCATCGCCCGCATCGTGGATGCCTACGATGCCCAGCGCACCGCGGGCAGCCGCGCGGGTCACTCCTGAATTGATAGCATAACGCCCTAGTGAAACATGCGCCAGAGGCCAAAATGACCCTGAACCATCTGACCCTGTCGCTGCAGTTCGCGCGTTTCGACGGGGTGCAGGAACACCGTGCCGCCCTGCCCCGCCATGCCGCGGCGCGCTTCATCCGCCACGCGCTGTCCAGCGACGCCGAGATCACCGTGCGCATCGTCGATGCCGAAGAAGGCCAGGCCCTCAACCGCGAGTACCGCCACAAGGACTACGCCACCAACGTGCTCACCTTCGACTACGCGCAGGAGCCCCTGGTGATGGCCGACCTGGTGCTGTGCGCACCCGTGGTGGCGCGCGAGGCGCGCGAGCAGAACCGCGAGCTGCGCGCGCACTACGCCCACCTGCTGGTGCACGGCACGCTGCACGCCCAGGGCTGGGACCACGAGACCAGCGCCGAGGACGCCGACGAGATGGAGGCCTACGAAACGGCCATCCTGCAGGAACTGGGCTTCGACGACCCGTACGCGGGCTGAGCCGGCCACCGCGCAGGCCGCGCCCTCCCCGCCATCGCCGAGGGAGCGGATCGGCCTCGAAACAGCCCCATGCCGGGGTTTCGATTGCCTCTATAGCTATTATTTCGATAGCAAACCGTCCGCCGGCGCCATGCGCAGCGGAATCGTCACCGGCCCGTCGTTCACCAAGTGCACCTGCATGTCGGCCGCAAAGCGGCCGGTCTCCACCACCGGGTGCAGCGCCCGCGCCCGCGCCACGAACAGGTCGTACAGCCGCCGCCCCTCGTCCGGCGCCGCCGCCTGGGTGAAGCTCGGGCGGTTGCCGCCGGTGGTGTCGGCAGCCAGGGTGAATTGGCTCACGACGAGCAGGCCGCCGCCCACGTCCTGCACGCTGCGGTTCATCTTGCCCGCCTCGTCCGTGAACACCCGCAGCTTGAGCAGCTTGGCCAGCAGCCGATCGGCCTCGGCGTCGGTGTCGCCGCGCTCGGCGCACAGCAGCACCAGCAGGCCGGGGCCGATGCGGCCCACCACTTGGCCATCCACTTCCACGCGCGCTTCGCGCACGCGTTGCAACACACTCATCATGGCGGGCAATCCTTCGGTTCTTCCAGAAATGACTCCACCCCGACGGGCAGCAGCTCGATGGTCACGCGCAATCCGGGCACGGCGCGCATCAGGGCGGTCTCCACGGCACCGCGCAACTGGGCGGCGCGGCCCAGGCTCCACTCGGCGGGCACATGCATGTGCAGGCCGGCGAAGCGGCGCTGGCCGGCCTGGCGCGTGATCAGGTGGTCAAAGCGCACCTGCGGCGCCCCCTGCGCGAAGCCGCTCAGCGCCGCGTCGATGGCGGCCTGTGCCTCGGGCTCGACGGCCGCGTCCATCAGGCCCTGCGAGGCGCGCCACACCATGTGCGCCCCTTCCCGCAGGATGTTCAGCGCCACGGCCATGGCCACCACCGGGTCCAGCCAGAGCCAGCCGGTCGCGCTGGCCGCGCCGATGCCGACGACCACGCCCGCCGAGGTCCAGACATCGGTAACGAGGTGGCGCGCATCGCCCTCCAGCGCCACCGACCGGTGCGCGCGTGCGGAGCGGAACATCAGCCACGCCAGGCCGCCGTTCAGCGCCGAGCTGACCACCGACAGCGCCAGGCCCCAGCCGACCTGCTCCAGCGGCTGCGGCGCGGACAGCCGGTGCGCCGCAGCCCAGAAGATGGCAGCGGAGGCGCCCACGATCAGGATGCCCTCGAACCCGGAAGAAAAATACTCGGCCTTGTGGTGCCCGTAGGGGTGGTCGTCGTCCGCCGGGCGCTGCGCGACGGTCACCATGGCCAGCGCGAACACCGCGCCCGCCAGGTTGACGAACGATTCCAGCGCATCGGACAGCAGCCCCACCGAACCCGTGAGATGCCAGGCCAGCGTCTTGAGCACGATGGTGACCAGCGCCACGGCCACCGAGCCCCACAGCAGCGTGCGGGGCGCGGGCGAGGCAGGGCCGGTGCGGCCCGGGGCGCTCGGATCGGAAGGCGGAGGGCGGGAGGACATGGGGCTGGAAGGGTAAGCGCCGGGGCCGCCATTCTGCCCCCGAACGGCGCTATTTTCAGCGGCCTCTTTCGGCGTCCGCTGCGCCCCATGACGGCGGCAAAATGCCCGCACCTACGAGGCGGCTACCCTGCAGGCACTGGGCTTTGGCGACCCTTATGCGGGCTGAGGGCCGGGGCGCTGGGCACAGAAAGAAGTCCTCCCTATTGAGGACCGTTTTGTTTTTTGGGGAGCTAATGCGACGGCACGGATGGCTTGCATGCCGGAATCCGCACTGGGGTGCCCACGCGCGTGGTCAGGTGCCATCCACCAGCCGCGCCTTCACCAGCTTGCCCTTGACCCGGCCGGCCGCCAGGCGCCGCACCACGTCCTGCGCGATGCCCCGCTCCACGGCCACGTAGGTGGAGAAATCGTTCACGTTGATCTTGCCCACCTGCTCGCGCGCAAAACCCATCTCGCCCGTGAGCGCGCCCAGCACGTCGCCGGCGCGGATCTTTTCCTTGCGCCCGCCGATGATCTGGATAGTGGCCATGGGCGGCAGCAGCGGCCCGCCGGGGGCCGGGGTGAGTTCGGCCAGCGGATGCCATTCCGACTCGCGGCCCTGCAGCTGCTCGATCTTGCCCACGCTGCCCATCTCGGGCAGGCTGGCCAGGCTCAAAGCGAGGCCTTCGGCGTCCGCGCGGCCGGTGCGGCCGATGCGGTGCACGTGGATCTCGGGGTCGGGGGTCACGTCCACGTTGATCACCGCCTGCAACTGGGCGATGTCCAGGCCGCGCGCGGCCACGTCGGTGGCCACCAGCACCGAGCAACTGCGGTTGGCGAACTGCACCAGCACCTGGTCGCGCTCGCGCTGCTCCAGCTCGCCATACAGGGCCAGCGCGTGAAAGCCCTGCGCCTGCAGCACGCCCACCAGGTCGCGGCACTGCTGCTTGGTATTGCAAAAAGCGATGGCCGATTCGGGCCGGAAGTGGTTCAGCAACTGCGACACGGCATGCAGCCGCTCGCTCTCCTTCACCTCGTACCACCGCTGCGCGATCTTGGCCGCGCCATGCTGGGCCTGCACCGTGATGCGCTGCGGCTCCTTCATGAACTGGCGCGCCAGGCGCTCGATGCCCTCGGGGTACGTGGCGGAAAACAGCAGCGTCTGGCGCTCGGCCGGGCACTGGCGCGCGACCTTGGCGATGTCGTCGAAGAAGCCCATGTCCAGCATGCGGTCGGCCTCGTCGAGCACCAGGGTGTTGAGCGCCTGCAGATCGAGCGTGGCGCGCTCCAGGTGGTCCATCACCCGGCCGGGCGTGCCCACCACGATGTGCGCGCCGTGCTCCAGGCTGGCGATCTGCCCGCGCAGCGGCACGCCGCCGCACAGGGTGACCACCTTGATGTTCTCCTGCGCGCGGGCCAGGCGGCGCACCTCGGTGGCCACCTGGTCGGCCAGCTCGCGCGTGGGGCACAGCACCAGCGCCTGCACCGCGAAGCGGCGTGCATTGAGGTTGGCCAGCAGGGCCAGGGCGAAGGCGGCCGTCTTGCCGCTGCCGGTGCTGGCCTGGGCGATCAGGTCGCGGCCCAGCAAGGCCGGGGGCAGGCTGGCGGCCTGGATCGGCGTCATGCGGGTATAGCCCAGCTGCTGCAGGTTGGACAGGGTGGCGGGGTGCAGCGCCAGGGAGGAGAACTCGGCGCCAGCGCCGGAAACGGAAGAAGTCATCCCCGGATTATCCCGGGGCCCGGCTCCCAAGGGCTTGCACCCTCGCCAGCGGCGCCCCGATCGGCTATAAAACTTCGAGATACAAGGGTGGGACATGCCAGACACATCAAGCCGAGCGGACGGTTCGGTCCAGGACCCCCACTGCAGCAGTTCCTTGCTGCGGTTGCTGGCCGACTCCGTTCCGGCGCTGCTCGCGTACTTCGAATCCTCGACGCTGCGTTGCGTTTTCGCCAACCAGGGCTATGCCGAAGCCACGGGCCACACCGTCGAAGCCATCCTGGGCAAGACGGCGCAGGAGGCCATCGGCGATGCGGCCTGGGCGTCGATCCAGCCGCAGATCCAGCAGGTGCTGCGAGGCGAGCGCGTGCAGTACACCCGCAAGCAGCGAACGCGCGGAGCGCCGCCGCGCATGATGGAGGTGAACCTCATCCCCCACCTGCACCCTCGGCTGGGCCTGCTGGGCGCGTTCGTGCTGATCAACGACATCACACACCACTGGGAGGCCGAGCGCGCGGTGCGCGAAAGCGAAGAGCGCATGCGCAAGTTCTCGCAGGCCACCGAAGAGGCGATCGTGTTCCACCGCGATGGCCTCGTCACCGACTTCAACGAGGCGCTCACGCGGCTGATGGGCTACACGCTGGGCGAGGTGCGCGGCCGGCGCATGCTCGATTTCGTGAGCGAGGAATTCCGCCCCCTCACCGAGGCCTCCGTGCGCGAGAACCGCGAGGAGCCCTACGAGGTCACGGTGCTGCACAAGGACGGCCATGCCGTGCCCGTGGAGATCGTCGGCAAGACCATGCCCTGGAAGGGCGCGGGCTACCGCATCGCCGTGCTGCGCGACATCACCGCGCGCCGCCAGGCCCAGGAGCGCGAAGCCTTCCTGGCACGGCACGATGCGCTCACGCGGCTGCCCAACCGCGCCACGCTCATGGAGCGGCTCACCGCCGTGATCGACGCCGCGCAGCGCAAGCCGCAGGCCGCGGCCGTGCTGTTCATCGACCTGGACCACTTCAAGACGGTGAACGATTCGCTGGGCCACCAGGCCGGCGACATGCTGCTGTGCGAGGTGGCGCGCCGCCTCGTGCAGGGCGTGCTCCCGGCGGACATCGTGGCCCGCGTGGGCGGCGACGAGTTCGTCGTGGTGCTGGGCGACGCACAGGACCGGCACTCGGCCCTGGCAGTGGCCGACCAGTTGCTGGCCGATGTGTGCGCGGTGTTCCACGCCGATGGCACGCCGCTGTCGGTGTCGGTCTCCATCGGCGTGAGCATGTACCCCGACGATGGCGACAACGCCGCCGAGCTGGTGCGCCGCGCCGATGCCGCCATGCAGCAGGCCAAGGACAGCGGCCGCGCCAACCGGCAGGCCTACGCCCCGGGCATGGACACGCCCTCCACCGGCGTGCTGCAGCACGAGCGCCTGCTGCGCGATGCCATCCTGCACGGCGCCTTCGTGCTGCACTACCAGCCGCAGGTGCGCCTGGATGACGGTGCGCTGGTGGGCTTCGAGGCGCTGGTGCGCTGGCGCCATCCCGAGCGCGACCTGGTCGGGCCCATCGATTTCATCGCCTTCGCCGAGGCGCGCGGGCTCATCACGCCCATCGGCCGCTGGGTGCTGGTCGAGGCCTGCCGGCAGATGCGCGCCTGGCACGACGAGGGCCTGCCTCAGGTGCCGGTGGCGGTCAATCTTTCGGCGCTCGAATTCCGCCAGCGCGACGTGGCCGGCGAGATCGCAAGCGTGCTGCGCCAGACGGGCCTGGCGCCGTGCTTTCTGGAGATCGAGATCACCGAATCGGTGCTCATGCACGATGCCGACCAGGTGCGCCGCACGCTGGATGCGCTCAAGGCGCTGGGCGTGCGCGTGTCCATCGACGACTTCGGCACCGGCTACTCGTCGCTCGCCTACCTCAAGCGCTACCCGATCGACAAGCTCAAGATCGACCGATCGTTCGTCTCGGACACGCCCGCCAACGAGGACGACGTGGCCATCGTCACCGCCATCGTGCAGATGGGCCGCAGCCTGCAGATCCAGACCGTGGCCGAGGGCGTGGAAACCGACGCCCAGCGCGAGCTGCTGCGCACCCTGGGCTGCCACCTGGCGCAGGGCTACCTGATCTCGCCGCCCATGGACCCGCGGCAGACGCGCGAGTGGCTGCTGAAAAAAAGATAGCAGGCCCGTCATCCGGCTGACCCGCTCGGCCGTGGACAATAGGCGCCATGGCCCAGATCCCAGACTTCACCGAGCCCACCCTTCATACCGATCCCGCCGAGGCGCTGGCCCAGGTGCAGCGCATCTACCAGCAGCAGATCGGACACCTTCGCGAGGCCATGCAGCGCTTCGTCGCCGGGGAGACCCCGGCGAGCCACGTGCGGGCCTTCTACCCCTTCGTTCGGGTGCAGACCACCACCGTGGCCCGCGCTGCCACCCAGCTGGCCTACGGCTTCGTCGAAGGGCCGGGCCGCTACGAAACCACCCTCACCCGCCCCGACCTGTTCGCCCACTACTACGCCGAACAATTCCGCCTGCTGCGCGACAGCCACAACATCGAGCTGGAGGTGGGCATCAGCAGCCAGCCCATCCCCATCCACTTTTCGTTCGCGGAGCACGACCACATCGAGGGCACGCTGACCGCCCAGCGCCGCATGCTCATGCGCGACGTGTTCGACCTGCCCGACCTGGAGGCCATGGACGACGGCATCGCCAACGGCACCTGGGCGCCCCGCCCCGGCGAGGCGCAGCCCCTGTCGCTCTTCACCGCGCCGCGGGTGGACTATTCGCTGCACCGGCTGCGCCACTACACCGGCACCGCGCCCGAGTGGTTCCAGAACTTCGTGCTGTTCACCAACTACCAGTTCTACATCGACGAATTCGTGCGCCTGGGCCATGCCGAAATGGCCAAGCCGGACAGCGAGTACGTGGCCTTCATCGAGCCCGGCAACGTCGTCACCCGCCGCACCGGCCTGCCGGCCCAGCCGGGCGACGAGCTGGGCGTGGCCCCGCCGCGCCTGCCGCAGATGCCCGCCTACCACCTCATGCGGGCCGACAAGAGCGGCATCACCATGGTCAACATCGGCGTGGGCCCGTCCAACGCCAAGACCATCACCGACCACATCGCCGTGCTGCGCCCCCATGCCTGGATGATGCTGGGCCACTGCGCGGGCCTGCGCAACAGCCAGCAACTGGGCGACTACGTGCTGGCCCACGCCTATGTGCGCGAAGACCACGTGCTCGACGAAGAGCTGCCGCTGTGGGTGCCCATTCCCGCGCTGGCCGAGATCCAGATGGCGCTGCAGCAGGCCGTGGCCGATGTCACCCAGATCGAGGACGCCGACCTCAAACGCATCATGCGCACCGGCACCGTGGCCAGCACCGACAACCGCAACTGGGAGCTGCTGCCCGACAACATGCCCCAGCGCCGGTTCAGCCAGAGCCGCGCCGTTGCGCTGGACATGGAGAGCGCAACAATAGCCGCCAACGGCTTTCGCTTTCGCGTGCCCTACGGCACCCTGCTGTGCGTGAGCGACAAGCCCCTGCACGGCGAGATCAAGCTGCCCGGCATGGCCAACCACTTCTACCGCGAGCGCGTGGACCAGCATCTGCGCATCGGCATGCGCGCCATCGACATCCTGCGGGCCGGCGGCGTGAGCCGCCTGCACAGCCGCAAGCTGCGCAGCTTCGCCGAGGTGGCCTTCCAGTGACACACCGGGTGGGTGCCGCCACCAGGGATTGATGCGGCTGGATTTCGTCACCCTGCTGGCCATCACGGCCACCAACCTGTGCATGCTCTCGGCGGCCCTGCCGCTGATCATGGGCCGCGGCGCGGGCACCGCCGCGCGCTGGGTGCAGGCCAGCGTGCTGCTGCAGGGCCTGGCCTGGGCCGCCATCATCGCGTCCTCGTCCGCGTGGGACCAGACGCTGTCCACCGTGTCCATGGCCGCCGCCCTGGCCCAGTGGGCCATCTTCGAGGCACTGGCGATCTGGCTCGGGCCCCGGCCCGGGCGGCGCCTGGTGCACGCGCTGGTGGTGGCGATCCCGCTGGGCTACACCCTGGGCTTTTCGCACTACGCGTTTCGCGTCGGCTGGGCCAACCTGCTGCTGGCGGCGCTGATGCTGACCGTCGCCCGCGCCACGCTGTACCCGCAACAGCCCGCGAACCGGCGCTGGCGCCTGCTGCTCATGGGGTGCCTGGCGGCCATGGCCGCCTTCACCGCCGCGCGCGGCGTGCTGGGCGCCTTCACCGATGCCTACCCCAGCTTCCGCACGCCGCACCCCGTCAACATCGCCGCGGCCGTGGCCGCCAACGTCACCCTCGTGCTGGGCACGGTGGCCTTGCTGGTCGCGTGGCGCGACGAGGCCGAGCAGCAGCTGCGCACCCTGGCCATGACCGATGCGCTCACCGGCCTGCTCAACCGCCGCGGCTTCGAGGTGCACGGCCAGGCCCTGCGAACCCGCGCCGCACGCCAGCGCCAGCCGCTGGCCGCGCTGCTGCTGGACCTGGACCACTTCAAGCGCATCAACGACGCCTACGGCCACGACGCCGGTGACCGCGCCCTGGCCCTGTTCGCCCGGCTGGCCCAATCCACCGCCGGCCCGGGCGACACCGTGTGCCGCTTCGGCGGCGAGGAATTCGGGGTCCTCCTGCTGCACGCCGGGCAGGAGGGGGTGCAGCGCTTCGACCAGCGCCTGCGTGGCCGCCTGCAAGCCGAAAGCGCCGAGGCGCTGGGGTTTCCCATGGACTACAGCGCAGGCGCGGCGCTGTTTCACTGCGGAGACGAAGACTTGGCATCCCTCATGGCCCGCGCGGATGTGGCCCTGTATGCCGCCAAGGAACAGGGGCGGCGGCAACTGGCAATGGCATGAGGCGGGGTCGGCAACGTCGGACCTGCGCTTGATACCTGAATTGCCAGTTGCCTCAGCCTGGGAACAGCAGTGCGCGCGCTGCCATCGCGTGCCTGCACGCCACACCGCGCACAACGCTTTCTTCGCTTTGCAACGGATGGCTTCGCAAGCCGGCGCCCCCACATCGAAGCGATCCCATACAACAGAACTTCTCGTAATCTGCCACACCGTGGAAAAGCGTGTGATTCACGCCTTTGCAGCAACTTGCAATTATCGTTTTGAGGAAGTTCTTATGGGAAATTGCATTTCCGGCTCCAGTTCCGGCAACGTCCGGCGTCATCCGTCGAGCGTTGTAGACTCGCCCGCACAGTCATCGCCGGCGAACTCATCGCGAAGCCTTGATGGGAGCCAAACCGACGGTCTTTCCTCTCGGGCCAGCAGTCCAGTCTACGCACCGGCACCCAGGGTGTCATTGGGTACATCGCCAAACGCACTGCGGTGGGGTGGCAGCGACCCTCTGGAACAGCATCAGATCCAGCAAGCGGCCTACCATCTGGCAGCCCACGCCGTGGGTGACGAAGTGACAAGCCCGAGGCGGTTGGCGACTGCAGGACAGTCCGTACACGACGTGCGAATGATCATGAAGCACGGCCGGGGAAACATCCAGGTCGACAGCGCACCATCGAATGGACACAACGGTATCGGGTCGTCGGTGGCCAAAATGGCCAGCGACGGGACCAGCAAGGTCGCGGTGGCAGTCGTGATGGGTGCCGCCGTTTGCGATCAGCAGTCAGCCCTGGGTGCGATCATTCATGCGCCTCATATGACAAACAATGAGCAAAGCAAGACGGTCGGCGCATCCGTCAGCGTGACCGAGATCACGGACGAAGGGCATGAGATTGCAGCCAGAACCGGGCACAGCTGGAGCGAATTGCGGCGCGAGCCGGAGGGCAGAAACAAAAAATCGACCATCGTGATGGACCCCTGGGCCAACGGCCCCGCCGTTCGATTGAAAGACAGCGCCTGGAAGAATGCCTCGGTTAATCAGGAAATCTGGGCGCTGGACAAAAGCGGAGCCGAGTGGACGAAGAACCGTGTCGAAGGCCTCGTTCCACTGGTACATCCGGATAACGACGATAACACCGCCGCCAGCTTAAGAACAAGACAACGCAATCCCGTGGCATGGGAGCAATTCGCAGAGGTGCAAGTCATCTCCGAAAAGTTCGCCAACAAAGCGCGCGATGCACTGTCGAACCTCCCGCACCAAGAACAGAGGGAGCTGGCATCCCAAATGATCCAAGACGCCTACGGAATGGAGCCGGGCACGTATGCACACCAATATGCGGTGGATTCTGTCGTTGCAACCGCACACCGCTTGGACTCCATGACCCGACCTCCGGTCGTGCCCCCGGAGAACTGAACCCACCAGGACACCACACCAGAAGGCGCCGTCCACACGGCGCCTTCTTTGGGTGTGCGTTAGCCCGCAGCCACCCGCCGCTTGAGCACCCCCAGCGCCAGCGCCGTCACCCCCGTGCCGGCGGCGATCGCCAGCGCGTACAGCACCACATGGTTGACCGCGTTCGGAATGGCCAGCACGAACACGCCGCCGTGCGGCGCCTGCAGGCCGATGTTCCACATCATCGACAGGCCGCCCGCCACGGCCGCGCCGGCCATGCAGGCGGGGATCACCCGCAGGGGGTCGCGCGCGACGAACGGGATGGCGCCTTCGGTGATGAAGGCCAGGCCCAGCACGGCGACGGCCTTGGAGGCCTCGCGCTCCTCGGCGCTGAAGCGGCTGCGGAACACCCAGCACGCCAGCGCAATGCCCAGCGGCGGCACCATGCCGGCGGCCATGGTGGCGGCCATGGGATTGGCCACGCCGCTGGCGATCAGCGTGGTGGAGAACACGTAGGCCGCCTTGTTGACCGGCCCGCCCATGTCGAAGGCCATCATCGCGCCGAGGATCACGCCCAGCAGCACGGCGCTGCCGGTCTGCAGGCCCTTGAGCCATTCGGTGAGCGCGGCCATCACGCCGGCCATGGGCTTGCCGATGACCATCATCATGAGCACGCCGACCACCAGCGTGCCCAGCAGCGGCAGCAGCAGCACGGGCTTCAACCCGTCGAGCGTGCGCGGCAGGCGGATGGCGCGGTTCATCCAGTGCACCGCGTAGCCCGCGATGAAGCCCGCGGCAATGGCGCCCAGGAAGCCTGCGCCCACGGTGCCCGCGAGCAGGCCGCCGATCATGCCCGGCGCGATGCCCGGCCGGTCGGCGATGGAGAACGCGATGTAGCCGCCAAGCGCCGGCAGCATGAGCGTGAAGCCCGCCTTGGCGCCGATCTGGAACAGTGTCCAGCCGAGCGTGCCCTGGTGCGCGTCGTCGTACACGTAGATGCCGCCCAGCGCGAAGGCCAGCGCGATCAGCAGCCCGCCCGCGACCACGAAGGGCAGCATGAACGACACGCCGGTCATCAGGTGCTTGTAGGGGCCGGTGCGCTCCGTGCTGCGGGCGGCAGCGCCGGCAGGCGCCGCCCCCGGCGTTGCGGCCGTGCCCGCTGCGGGCGCGTCGCCCCACACGGTGGCCTGCGCCGCCGCCTGGGCGAACACCGCGGCCGCATCGTGGATCGCGGCCTTGGTGCCGGTGGCATACAGCCGCTTGCCGGCGAAGCGGGCGCGGTCCACCTGCGTGTCGGCGGCGATCACGACCAGGTCGGCCCGGGCGATCTCGTCGGCCGTGAGGGTGTTCTGCGCGCCGACCGAGCCCTGAGTCTCGACCTTGATGGTGTGGCCCAGCGCCTGCGCGCCCTGCTCCAGCGCCTCGGCCGCCATGAAGGTGTGGGCCACGCCCGTGGGGCAGGAGGTGATGGCGACGATGCGAAGGGGGCGCGCCGCGTCGGCAATGGCCACCGCCGGCACCGCCGCGGCGGCCGGGGCCGGCACGCCGTGCGCCGCCACTGCCCCATCGCTTGCGCCGCCTGCGCCCGAGCGTGCCAGCGCGGCGCGCACGACTTCGGCCGCATCGGCCAGCACGGCGCCCGGCGTGGTTTCGTGCAGGCGTTCGGCAGGCAACCCGCTGCGGTCCACGTCCATGTCGGCCGCGATGATGACGGCATCGGCGCTGGAGAGTTCTTCGTCCGTCCAGCCGCCCTGGGCACCCAGGCTGCTGCGCACGCTCAGGGCGATGGGGTGGCCGAGCCGTTCGGCGGCGGCGCGCAGCGCCTCGCCGGTCATGAAGCTGTGCGCCGGGCCGGCCTGGCTGGCGGCGATGGCGATGAGGTGGGCCATGGGATGGGTCTCCGTGTGGGTTCTCGTTATGGGGGCCGGGGCCGGTCAGACCGGCTGCGGCGCGATGGCGGCGGCGATGGCATCCACCTCGGGGCGCGGCGGCAGGCCGGGCGCGATGCGCTGGATGCGCGCCGCGGCGCAGGCCATGCCGAACACGGCCGCACCCGGGAAAGTGCCGCCCTGCGCCAGCGCGGCCAGCGTGCCGGCCACCAGCGCGTCCCCCGCCCCCACCGTGGTGGCCACCGGCACGCGCGGCGCCTTTGCATGCCAGCGGCCCTGGGGCGTGGCGATCACCGCGCCGTCGCCACCGAGCGAGACGACGGCCTGCCGCACGCCGTAGCGCTGGCACAGGTCGGATGCGGCCTCGGCCACCTCCGCCAGCGTGGGCAGCGCGCGACCGGCCAGTTCTTCCAGTTCGGCCCGGTTGGGCTTGACGAGCGCCACCGGCACGGCCGGGCCCGCGGCCGGATCGGACAGGCGCTGCAGCAGTTGCCGCAGCACGTCGCCGCCCGTGTCGATCACGATGTGCGCGCCCTGGGCCGCGAGGGCGCGGGCCAGCCGCTCCCACACGCCCGTCGCCGCGCCGGGCGGCAGGCTGCCGGCCAGCTCGCACCAGTCGCCGTACTGCACCTGCTGCAGCAGCGTGGCCAGCAACTGGGCCTCGGCCTGCGCCAGCGCCTCGGGCGCCAGGGACAGGCCCGGCAGGTTGATGTCAGTCGAGTCGCCCCGTCCGGCATCGGCCAGCTTGATGTTGGTGCGGGTGCTGCCCGCCACCCGCACCATGGCGTCGGCAATGCCGCTGGCGGCGAAGGCGGTGGTGAACACGCCGTCGTTCTCGGCGCCCAGCCAGCCGCTGGCGGTCACCGGCACGCCCAGGGCCGCCAGCACCGCCGCCACGCCGATGCCCTTGCCGCCGGCCTCGGTCTGCTGCGCGAGCGCCCGGTGCACGGCGCCGGGCACCAGGGTGGGAATGCGCACGGTCTGGTCGATGGCCGGGTTGAGCGTGATGGTGAACACGCGGGCAGGCGCCGCCGCGCCGGCCAGAACTTCGGGCGTCATGGCGCGGCCTTTCCCGGCATGGCACATGCCGCATCAAAAACGGCCCCAGCACAATCAAAACTAGGGCATACAGCTATATTTTTAATAGCAAATCTCATGGTGCATCCCCTGCGTCGGCCACCGGGGCGGCCGGGCGCAGCGCGGCGCCCAGGGCGCGCACCTCGTCGGCGGTGTCCACGTCCAGCGCGCGGCGGGCGAGGTCCTGCAGTTCGGCCAGGGAATGGCGGCGCAGCAGCGCCTTGACGCTGCCGATGTCGCCGCTGCTCATGCTCAGCTCCTGCACGCCCAGGCCGGCCAGCAGCGCCGCGCCCAGCGGCTCGCCCGCCAGCCCGCCGCACACGCCCACCCAGCGCCCATGGGCCCGGGCGCCGGCAATGGTGCGTTCGATGAGCCGCAGCACCGAGGGGTGCAGGCTGTCGGCCATGCCGGCCAGCTCGGGGTGCTGCCGGTCCACCGCCAGCGCGTACTGCGTGAGGTCGTTGGTGCCGATGGAAAAGAAATCCACGTGCGCCGCCAGCCGGTCGGCCATCAGCGCGGCCGAGGGCACCTCGATCATGATGCCCACGGGCACTTGCGGCGCGTCCAGCTCGCGGCGCACCGCCTCCATGCGCTGGCGCAGCTGGTGCACCTCTTCCACCGTGCTGATCATCGGGAACATGACCGACAGCGGACCATGCCGCGCCGCGCGGTACAGCGCCCGCAGCTGCGGCACCAGCAGGTCGTCGCGGCGCAGGCACAGCCGGGCGCCGCGCAGGCCGAGAAACGGGTTGTCCTCCACCGGCAGGTCCAGGTGCGGCACCTGCTTGTCGCCGCCGATGTCCAGCGTGCGCACGATCAGCGGGCGGCCGTCCAGGGCCTCGACCATGGCGCGATAGACGGCGTACTGGTCGTCCTCGTCGGGCACCGCGTCGCGCTCCAGGAACAAAAATTCGGTGCGCATCAGGCCCACGCCCTCGGCTCCGGCCGCCAGCGCGTGCGTGGCCTGGTCGGCGCGGTTGGCATTGGCGGCGATCTCCACCGTGTGGCCGTCGGTGGTGGTGGCGGGCAGCTGGCGGGTGCGCGCCTCTTCTTCCTGGCGGCGGGCCAGGCGCTGCATGCGCTCGCGCGCCTCGATCAGCGCCGTCTCGCTCGGGCCCACGTAGAGCCGGCCCCGGTAGCCGTCCAGGATGGCGGGCGTGCCGGCCGCGGCATCGGCGCCCAGCACGCCGGGGCCGGCCGCCACGACGGCGGGCAGCCCCAGGGCGCGCGCCAGGATGGCGGTGTGGGCGGTCGGGCCGCCGCGCGCGGTGCAAAAGCCCCGCACCTTGGCCGTGTCGATCTGCGCGGTGACCGAGGGCGACAGGTCGTCGGCCAGCAAGATGGCATCGGCCGGCCACGCGGCGGCCGCGCCGCCTTCGGCCTCGTTGCCACGCCCCAGCAGGTGGCGCAGCACGCGCTCGCCCACATCCTGCACGTCGGCCGCGCGCGCGGCCAGCGTGGCATCGGCCAGCGCGCGCTGCGCGGCCACCCGCTCGCCCACCGCACGGCGCCAGGCCCAGGCCACGCCGTGGCCCTGCACCACGCTGCGGCTGGTGGCCAGCAGCAGGTCGGCATCCTGCAGCAGGCCCGCGTGGGCGGCGAAGATGCCCGCCTGCTCGGCCTTGCCCGCGGCGCGCGCGCCATCGGCGAGCTGCTGCAACTGGGCCAGCGCGGCGGCCAGGGCCTGGTCCAGCGCGGCGGCCTCGGCGGCCACCGACGTGAAGCGGTCGTCCACCTCCAGCGCCGCGGCGCCGGCCTGCACCAGCGTGCCGATCACGAGGCCCGGGCTGGCCGCGATGCCGGTGAAGGTCTGGCGCGCCGTGGGCTGCCAGTCGCCCAGCTCGCGCCCCAGCCCCTGGGCCTGCGCCTGGCGGGCGGCGGACAGTTCGGCCTGGCGGCTTTCCTCGTCGCCCAGCCGCACGATGGTGTCGCGCAGTGCGGCCAGCGCCGCCGGGGCATCGGGCCCTTGCGCCGACAGGCGCAGCAGCGCGCCACGGCCCGCGCCCAGGCTCAGCAGCGCGGCCAGGTTCTTGGCATCGGCCACCGTATCGCCGCAGCGCACGTGCACCCGCGCGGTGAAGCGCTTGACCGCCTGCGCCCACTGCCCGGCCGGGCGCGCGTGCAGCCCGTTGGGGTAGTTGAGCGACAGCTCGTGGCCCAGCGGAAAGTCCTCCAGACCGGCGGCCTCGGCCGCGCCCGCGGACTCCTCGCCCGTGAGCGCCCGCACGATCTCGCCGGCATCGCGCGTGGTCGCCAGGCGGTCCATCAGGGCGTCGTCGCGCATCAGGCGGGTCAGGCGGCGCAGCACCGCGATGTGTTCGTCCGACGCGGCGGCAATGGCCACCACCAGGCGCGCCTGCTTGGCATCGTCGCCCCAGCGCACGCCGCCCGGCACCTGCAGCACGGCCAGGCCGGTGCGCAGCACGAGGTGCTTGTCTTCCACCATGCCGTGCGGAATGGCCAGGCCCTGGCCCAGGAAGGTGTTGGCGACTTTCTCGCGCTGCAGCAGGCTGTCGGTGTAGGCAGGCTGGGCATGGCCGGCCTGGGCCAGCAGGGCGCCAGCGGCGCGCACGGCGTCTTCTCGGTTGTGGGGCGCGGCGCCCAGGCGGACCTCGACCGGGATCGTGGACATGGTGCGATGTCTCCTTGTTTTGGTATCGATTTCAGTGAAGGATTATGAAACCGCTTTTCCGACCGGACAAGGCCGGACGGCAGGCCGCCCCTATGGAAACTCGGGAAATCCCCTATGAAATGAGGTCACGGCAACCCACCAGGGGCAGCGCAAAATCGGCACGGCGATCCGCTGCCGAGCGCGGCGGGTCAGCGCATTCATCAAGCCGTTTCAGGAATCGATACCAGAACGGCGTTTTCTTTTGTAGGAGAAGAGCCGCTTGGCCAGCATCAAGGACGTCGCGGAACGCGCAGGCGTCTCCACCACCACCGTATCGCGCGTATTGACGAACCCCGCCGCCGTGCGCACGCCCCTGCGCGAGCGCGTCGAGCAGGCCATCGCCGCGCTTGCCTACCGCCCCAACCTGGCGGCCCGGCGCCTGCGCCAGCAGCGGGCGTCGCTGGTCGGCCTGATCGTCTCGGACATCCGCAGCCCGTTCTTCACCGACGTGGGCCGCGCGGTGGAAGACGTGGCCTACCGACACGGCCTGCGGCTCATCCTGTGCAACACCGACGAGGACCCCGCCAAGGAGCAGTCCTACCTCGAACTGATGGCCGACGAGCAGGCCAGCGGCGTGATCCTCTCGCCCACCATGGAAGGACTCAAGCGCCTGCGGCCCGCCGACTGGCCGTTTCCGATGGTGCTCGTGGACCGCGCCCTCGACACCACCCGCGCCGACCGCGTCGTGCTGGACAACCGCGCCGCCGCCCGGCGCGCCACCGAACACCTGCTGGACGCCGGCTACCGCCGCATCGCCGTGCTGGCCGGCACGCACAGCACCACGGGCCAGGAGCGCCACGCAGGCTATGCGGATGCACTGCGCGAACGCGGGCTCGCGCCCGACCCGCACTGGGTCGCCCCCACGCGCGAGGCCGGCATGGCCGCCGCCACGGCGCTGCTGGCGGGGGCCAATGGCATGCCGCGCCCGGACGCCTTGCTGGCCACCAACGGCCTGCTGCTACTGGGCGCGGTGCACGCGATCCAGGCCGCGGGCCTGTCGATGCCGAACGACATCGGCCTGGCCGGCTTCGACAACAACGACTGGACGGCCCTGCCGGCCCTGGACGTGACGGTGATCGCGCAGCCCACGTACGACATCGGGCGCACCGCGGCCGAGTTGCTGCTGCAGCGGCTGGCCGAGCCCGAACGGACGGTGCGGCGGGTGGTGCTGGAAGGGGCGCTGCTGGCGCGGGGCTCCACGCGGCGGGGGTGACGCGGCTGCGCTCGAAACGGTTTGCAGGGCATCGCCCGGCGAGCACGCCTCGGCGCCAACCGGCCCAGGCTCAGCGCCTTTTGCCGCTGCGCGCCGTACCCGATATTGCGTAGGTCCCCGCTGCTTTGACAAGGACCCGAATGGCATGGGTCTTGTCCACCGTGTCGTGCTCGTATTGCGCCTTGATCGCGATCTCTATCCCGCTGCCCACCTTCTTGCAACGCATCTCCTGAATGGCGTATTGGCTGTGGTCGTCGTTGAGTTCAGGAAACGCCAGGGTCCGGACCAGCTCCGACCTGCGCTCGTGCGTCGGCTGCGCGATCCACTGCACATAGATCTCGCTGCCCGCGCCTTCGTGCACATCGACAACGACCACGCGGTAGTAACCCGCCCGGTCCGCCTGGGTCCAGGCGCCGCAGGTTTCGACCTTTTGCACGTGAATGGGCAGTGACTCCACCTGGGCTTTGAGCAAGGAATCGCTGGCGTTGGCACAGAACGGCAACGTCAGAAGCGCCGACCAAATGAGGCGGTTCACCATTTCGCCGTTGGATGAATGACGATGCCAGTGGTGACCTGCATGGTGCCTCGCGCGAGCGCAGGGCGGATGGCGGGCTTGACTCGCGGATGAACCATGCACCCCGTCTTTTCGATTGGCAGCAAATCGGACTCCCTTTTTTATCTGGAGTGGCATGCTAGCCAAAAACCATCGCGACAGGCCCGAATTGCCGTGGGTGCATGCCGCAAATCGTCACCGGGCACGGCTTGCAGGCCGCCAGACCGCAAGTCGGGGACGGCACGAAACGAAGCGTGGACAGGTTACCGGGCGATGCCCCCGCGTTCACGCGTGTTGCTGCAACCAGGTCATGAGGGCCTCCTTTTCCATCGGCATGGCGATGTGGTACCCCTGGCCCTCATGGCAACCCATGTCCAGCAGGGCGCGCAGCGCGGCGGCATCCTCGATGCCCTCGGCCAGCACCTGCAGCCCCAGCTTGCGGCCCAGTTGCGCCACCATTTCCGCGATCCGGACGCCATGCGGCTCGCCCAGGTGGCGCACGAACGAGCGGTCGATCTTGATGCGGTCGAGGGGCAGCCGCTCCAGGTAGCTCAGCGAGGAATATCCCGTGCCGAAATCGTCGATCGCGATGGAGATGCCTTGCGCGCGCAGGCTGGACAGCGTCGAGTTCAACATTTGGGTGGGCAGCGCGGCCACCGATTCCGTGATCTCCAGCTCCAGCTGCGGCCCTTGCAGCCCGCTGTCCGCCAAGGCCGCGCAGACCGTGTCGAAAAAAGCGGGGTCCTGCAACTGCACGGACGACACGTTGACCGCCATGCGCCCGGGCGCATGGCCCGCATCCAGCAATTCACGCATGCAGGCGCAAGCCGTTGACAGCACCCACTTGCCCAGCGCCACGATGAGTCCCGAATGCTCGGCCACGGGGATGAACTGGTCGGGCGGTATCAGCTGTCCATCGTCCATGCGCCAGCGCACCAGGGCCTCCAGCCCCACCAGGCTCCGGGTCGCCAGGTCGATCTGGGGTTGATAGACCAGAAAGAGCTTGGCCTTGTCGATGGCGGTTCTCAGATCGGACAGCAGCAGCGCACGGGTGCGGGCCTCGGCCCCCATGTGGTCCGAATATTCCAGGTGCTGCCCCCGGTGGTCGCGCTTGGCGCGCTTCAACGCAATGGTGGCGTCCTTGACGAGATCAACGCCCGCCTGCGGCACCTCGGGCAGAAAGACATAGCCGCAGGTGAGCGACACCTTTTGCGCGATGCCGTTCACCACCAGGGGCTGCCGAACGCATTCCAGCAGCCGCTGCAGCGACACCTGCGCCACCGCCCCCAGCACGCCGAACGTGTCCGCCCCCAGGCGGGCCAGCAGCACACCCGGCGGAAGTGCCGCGGACAGCGCGCGGGCGACCCGCTCCAGCAGGCAGTCCCCGAAGCGGTGTCCCATGACGTCGTTGGTGGCGCTGAAATCGTCGATGTCGAGCAGCGCCAGGATGTGGCCGCGCGTGCCGAGGCGGACGCATTCGTCCACCTTCTCGACGAAATGCGCGCGGTTGGGCAGGCGCACCAGCGGGTCGTAATAGGCGTATTCGTGCAGCCGCGCGAGCAGGCCGTGGTTGTGCAGCAGGGTGCCCAGATTGGCGCAGAAGACGTCCAGCATCTGGGTATCGAGCGCACCGCGCGCAGCGGGCACGTCGATGAAGACGGCCATGCCCTGCCGGCCCTGGTGCCCGATGTACAGCGCCATGCCGCCATCGGCTGCGTATACGTTGCAGCGGCTTTCCAGCACGCGGCGCAGCACGCTCCACTCGGGCCGGGCGGAAACGGCATCGAACGGCCCGTCGGCGAGGCCAGCGAACCGGCCGGCGGCCGCCAGCACCTGGAACCGGTCCGCAGTCTCTCCCTGCTGCGCGCACACCAGCCCATGGCATGCGACGCCCAGCAATGCCGCCAATTGGGTGATGACGCCCGAGGCGAAAGCCCGCGGATCGGTGGTCTCCAGCAAGGACGCGCTGGACCGCACGATGAGTTCCAGGCTGCGGCGGCTGGCCTCGGCGGCGCACAGCCGCTGGTAGGACCGCACGGAGGTGACGACCAGGGCCAGCAGCCGGTCGTGCGTCAGTTCGGACTTGGGGCGGTAGTCGTTGATGTCGTACTGCAGCAGGGTGTCCAGGTCCGTCGCCGGCCCGGGCTGGTCCGTGCGAAGCACGATGCGCGCGTTGGGCAGGCGGGCGGTGTGGCGGATGAAGTCCACCAGCGCCAGGGCGGTGCCGGCCGCCGCGCCGGTGTCGCCCACCGGCTCTGAAGCCACGTCGAGCAGCACCATCGCCACGTTCGGCTCGCCCATCAGCAACGCACGCGCTTCTTCGCCCGAAAAAGCGTGCCGCGGCACCAGGGCGCGGCCGAAAAGCGTGCGGCCCTGCAGCGCCGCACGCATGGCCGCATGCACGCCTGCGTCGCTGTCCACGACGAGGATGCGCCAGTCGGGCTCGCCCTGCGGTTCGCGGGTGCTGACTGCGCGCGCGGCGGCGACTTCCGGCGCTGGACAGTCGGGCGCCACCCCGGCGTTCATGCGGCAGGCAGGTGGCGGCTGCACGGGGCGAGCGACACGCGATTGCGGCCGCCGCGCTTGGCGACGTACAAGGCCTCGTCTGCCAGACCGTAGGCGTTGTCGAAGGTACCGCCCTGCGCCAGGCAGCTCAGCCCGAAGCTGGCCGTGATGCCGCTGCCATCAGGCAGGTCGAAACGGTGGGACTCGATGGCCTGGCGCAAGGCCTCGGCCACCGGCATCGCCGTATCGTGGCCTTGCCCCGGCAGCACCACGGTGAATTCCTCGCCGCCGACCCGGCCGACCTGCGCGTTCGGGGGCACGACGGCCTGCAGACAGGCGACCACGCCCAGGATCACCCGGTCGCCCATCGGGTGGCCGAAACTGTCGTTGATGCGCTTGAAATGGTCGATGTCCAGCACGATCAGCGCGAGGCCGCCGCTTCGCAGCTGCTGGTTGACCCGCTCGATGATGGCCGCCCGGTTGAGCACGCCGGTCAGCGGGTCGTGGTTGGCTCGGTACTCCAGCTGGGCTGCCAGGTCCTGCAGCCGCAGGTTCAACTGGTTCATTTCCAGCTCCGCCCGGTCGCTGCGGCGCACCAGGCGACGCGTCTCCCGCAGCAGCCGCTCGTAGGCGGCCAGCAGGTCGCCCAGCGCCTGGCGGCAGGGGGCATCCTCCAGGCCGCCATGGCGCTGGTAGGCGCTGCGTGCGGCCAGCAGGGCCTGGTTTTCGGCCTCGAACAGGTCCGGGGGGGTCGCGGCATCCATGGGCATCAGGCCGCGCTGACGGGATGGGTCGAGAAATGGATGGCGGGAAAGTCTTCGCTCAGTTCCTGGCCGAATTCGAGGATGGTGTCGTCTTCCTCATCGTGGTACCAGTGCACCACGACCTCGTTGCCCGCGCCGGCCGCATCGCTGAGTGCCTCGATCAGGTTGAAGAGCATCTTGGTGCTCGAGCTGTTGAAGTAGGCGAGCGCGATGCTCACCTCGATTTTGGTGTCCACCTGCTCGGCCAGATAGGCCCGGAGCCGCGTGAGAACGTCGCCATAGAACGCCGCGGCATTCTCGGGATAGGACTCGCCGCGCAAGCTCAGCGCATGGGCGTCGAACTTGAAGTCCACCTCCGGTGAACTGGGGGTCGCTGCAATATAGAGGTTGTCCATCTGTGATCTCGATTCGTTTGCGGGCTTGGCGCGTCAGATCGCCGCTTTCAGATAGAACACCGGTGCCTGGTCGGGTCCTTGCGTCGCGTCGAAGCCAAATTCCAGCGGCTCTCGGGCGTCGCGGGCCATGGTGAGGAACCCCATGCCTGCACCCTTGCTGCCCTCGGGGGTCTCCTCGCGCAGGGTCTGGCGGTAGGCCTGCTTGATCTCTTCCAGCGTCATGCTGCGCAGCGCGGCCAGCTTTTCGCGCAGTTCGTCGGCGATGCGCGGCTCCACCGGGTTGGCGCACAGCAGCAGGAAGCTGCCGTCGGCTTCGCGGCGGATGCACACCGAGCCGTGGCGCAGTTCGCCGTTGTCATGGCTGGGGGGCGTGAGCGTATCGGCGGAGTAATGGATGATGTTTTGTGCCATCTCCACGAAGGACGAGAACAGCTTGCGCCGCGTCGGTCCCGCCACGTCGGCGACCTCCAGTTGCAGTTTCACCGCATCGGCCATGGCCGCGATGATGTTCTGCGAGAAGTAGCCCACGTAGTAGAAGATGACGCGGTGCTGCCTGGCCAGGTTGAAGAAGGAACCGGGGTTTTCAGCGTTCATGAACGAGGACATGGCGGATTTCCGTCTCAGGTGCGAAAGCAAAAAAAGGTGAGGTCGTCGCGGCGGTGGTGATCGCCCTGGCCCTGCCACTGCTCCAGCGCATCGAGCACGGCCCGGTTGATCTCCGCGGGCGTGCGCTCCCGCTGCTCGAAAAGCAGCTCCCGCACGCGGCGTTTTCCCAGCGCGATCGCGCGCGGGCCACCCACCTGGTCGATCAGGCCGTCGGTGCTGACGAAAAGCAGCGTGCCGGGGGGCAGGATCAGTTCCTGGTTGTTCCAGGCGAAATCGAAGTCGCTGTCCACGTAGCCCACGCCTTTGCGCTGTCCTTCGATGATCTCGACCGCGTCGGCGCCGGGCCGCACCAGGAACAGCGACAGCCGGGCCCCCGCGAAGACCAGGCGCCCCTGCGCCGGCTCGAACCAGAAGCAGGCGGCATCCATGCCGTCGTTGGAGCGCTCCGTGCCTTCCTGCGCATCCTGCTGCCCCAGCATCTGCTTGATGCTGCGGTTCACGCTGCCCAGCAGCTGCGCGGGATCGCGGGCGCCGTGCTGCTTGATCGCCTGGTTGAGGCTGGTGGAGGCGATCAGGGTCATGAAGGCGCCCGGCACGCCATGGCCCGTGCAGTCGGCGACGGTGGCGAACCAGCCGTCAGGCTCGGTGCTGAACTGGTAGAAGTCGCCCCCGACCACGTCGCGCGGCTCCCAGACCAGGTGCGCGCCGGGGCACACGCGTGCCAGCGCCTCGAGCGAGCTGCGCAGCGTGGACTGCTGGATCACGCTCGCGTATTCGATGCTGTGCATGACCTGGCGGTTGCGCGAGGCCTGCATGTCGGCCACCACACGCATCAGCTGCAGCCCGTTGCCCACGCCGATGAAGGCCCCCTCGTGGGTGATGATGAAGCCATCGGACAGGGCCTTTTCGCCGCATTCCACCGTCTTGAACGTCAGCGCCTCGATGTCCAGCGCGGCATCGACGATCAGCGGCTCCTTGTCCATGAACGCGATGCAGCTCTTGCGGCCGTAGAGTTCCATGCGAAACGGCTTGCTCATCTGGGAGAGGAAGATGTTCCGGTTGATCAGCCCGATGGGCTGCTGGCCCTCCACGACGGGCAGGCTGACGAGGTCGCGGTGCTGGCCGAACACCTCCATGACCTGTTCGTTGGTCTGGTCGGTCGTCATGCAGGGCACCATGTTGCACAGGTCCGCCGCACTGGGCTGACGGAAACGGGGCCGAAAGCTGCTCAGGTACTCGGAATTTGCGGACATGGAGGCCAAGGGGGCTGTTTGTTAGCAAATGTTATTCATTTCATATTTCTCCGCGATGACAGGATGGTGACGGTATGGCGCTGCGCAGAGGCAGTCGAGCCTGCGGGCCATTGAAGGGGCGGCTTCAGAAGGAGGGGGATGCGCCAGGAACGGGTGCTTTCCCATTCCGTTGCGATGAAGGGGCGAGCGCCATGGCGGCGCCAAGCAAGGAGGCCAAGCTCCGCAGGGGCCGGCACGCTGCGCGACTCCTGGGATCGAGCGCATGCCTGCCGTTTCGATTCGGCCCCCGACGACAGCGCCCCGCCACCGCGGTCGGATCGGTGGTGTGAATGCCGATGCTTACGCTTTGCGTGGCCTGACCTTGCTGGCCGCCAGCTTGGCCCGCTCCCGCGCCACCTCGACATCCGCATCGAACGCCAGCGCCACGCCCATGCGCCGCTTCACGAAACTCTCGGGCTTGCCGAACAGGCGCAGGTCGGTGTTCGGCACGCGCAGGGCCTCGTCCACGCCGTCGAAGGCGATGCCTTGCGCGTCCATGCCGCCGTAGATCACGGCGCTGGCGCCCGGGCTGCGCAGGGCGGTGTTGACGGGCAGGCCCAGGATGGCGCGGGCGTGCAGCTCGAACTCGCTCTGCACCTGCGTCGTCAGCGTGACCAGGCCCGTGTCGTGCGGACGGGGGCTCACCTCGCTGAACCACACGGCATCGCCCTTGACGAACAGCTCCACCCCGAACAGGCCCTGGCCGCCGAGGTCGTCGGTCACGGCCTTGGCGATCTCGCGGGCGCGCTCCAGGGCCGCGGGGCGCATGGGCTGGGGTTGCCAGCTTTCCACGTAGTCGCCGCTGACCTGGATGTGGCCGATGGGTTCGCAAAAGTGCGTCTCGGGCTGGCCGGCCTCGCCGAGCGCGCGCACGGTGAGCAGGGTGATCTCGTAGTCGAAGTCGATGAAGCCTTCGACGATGACGCGGCCATGGCTCACGCGGCCGCCGGCCATGGCGTAGTCCCAGGCCTTTTGCACGTCGGCCGGGCCGTCGATCTTGCTCTGGCCCTTGCCGGAGCTGCTCATCACGGGCTTGACGATGCAGGGGTAGCCGATGCCGCCGTCAATGGCCGCCTGCAGCTCTTCAAGCGAATCGCAGAATTGGTAGGGGCTGGTGGGCAGGCCCAGCGTTTCGGCAGCGAGGCGGCGGATGCCTTCGCGGTCCATGGTCAGGCGCGCGGCGCGCGCAGTGGGGATCACGCGCACGGTGCCGGCGGCCTCCAGCTCTTCGAGCATGGGCGTAGCGATGGCCTCGATCTCGGGCACCACGAGGTGGGGCCGCTCGGTCTCGATCAGCGCCTTGAGCTGGGCCGGATCGCTCATGGTGATGGTGCGCGCATGGTGGGCCACCTGCTGGCCTGGCGCGTTCTCGTAGCGGTCCACGGCGATGGTTTCCACGCCCAGGCGCTGCAGGGCGATCAGGACTTCCTTGCCCAGCTCGCCCGAGCCGAGCAGCATGACTTTGGTGGCCGTGGGCGAAAGGGGGGTGCCGAGAGTGGTCATAGCAGGTGAAGAATTGAAAATGGAAGGGGGTAGGAAAGCGGGGCCGCGGCCCCGGAGGGCGGCGAACAATAATAGACGCCCATGGCGCACCCCCCCCTTCTCCAGATCGATCACCTGCACAAGCGCTACGGCGATGCCACGGTGGTCGACGATGTCTCTTTCTCCATCGCGCCCGGCGAATGCCTGGGCGTCATCGGCCCCAACGGCGCCGGCAAGACCACCACCATCCGCATGTGCCTGGGCCTGACCGCGCCCGACGGCGGCAGCGTGCATTTCTACCCCGAAGGGGCCGGCGCGCCGCTGGCCATGCCGCAGGACGCACTGGCCATCAAGGCGCAGTTGGGCGTGGTGACGCAGTTCGACACGCTGGACCCGGACTTCACCTGCGCCGAGAACCTGCACATCTTCGGCCGCTACTTCGGGCTCAAGGGACCCCTGATGCAGGAGCGCGTGCCACGCCTGCTGGAGTTCGCGTCGCTCACGCACAAGGCCGGGGCCAAGCCGGGCGAGCTGTCGGGCGGGATGAAGCGGCGCCTGTCGCTGGCCCGCGCCCTGGTGAACGACCCGCGCCTGCTGCTGCTGGACGAGCCCACCACCGGCCTGGACCCGCAGGCCCGCCACCTGATGTGGGAGCGCCTGCAATTACTGGTGCAGCAGGGCAAGTCGATCCTGCTGACCACGCACTTCATGGACGAGGCCGAGCGCCTGTGCTCGCGCCTGCTGGTGCTGGACCACGGCCGCAAGATCGCCGAAGGCCGCCCGCGCGAACTGATCGCCGAGCACCTGGAGCCCGATGTGGTGGAACTGTTCGGCGTGGGCGCGGTGGCGCTGGCCGAAGACGCCGCCCTGCGCCCGCTGGCCGCCCGCGTGGAGGTGAGCGGCGAGACGGTCTTCTTCTACACGCACGACGCCCGGCCGCTGCTGGCGGCCCTGGGCACGCATGGGCACCTGCGCACCTTGCACCGGCCGGCCAATCTGGAAGACCTGTTCCTCAAGCTCACCGGCCGGCAGATCCGCGAAGACGGCTGAACCGGCCGCCTGGAAAAATGGGGCCCGCGCGGCTTTCGAAAAAATATTTCGCGCGGCCTGCATCCAAACGGCGTTCCCGTGGGTAGTACCTACAGCAGCGGACATTGCTGCTGTTTTTTCAACCCAACCGAAGACAAGGGAACCGCCATGACCATCCAGCCAACGCTCTCTCGCCTCATCCCCCTGACCGGCGCCATCGCCGCCGCGGCCCTGCTCGCGGCCTGCGGCTCCATGTCGGCATCGGGCCCGAAGTTCTCGCAGGACAGCCTGCCCGAATCGATCAAGGTGCCGGCCGGCAACAAGGTGGCCTGGGAAACCGTGGGCATGGGCGACATCACCTACGAATGCCGCGACAAGGCCAACATGCCCGGCCAGACCGAATGGGTGTTCGTGGGACCGAAGGCCGTGCTGAACGACCGCAGCGGCAAGCAGGTGGGCACGTATTACGGCCCGCCCGCCACCTGGGAGGCTCAGGACGGCTCCAAGGTCACCGCCACGCAGCTGGCCGTGGCCCCGGCCGGCACCGGCAACCTGCCCTACCAGCTCGTGAAGGCCAACCCGGCCATGGGCTCGGGCGCGCTGACCGGCGTGACCTTCATCCAGCGCGTGGCGCTCAAGGGCGGCGTCGCCCCGGCCGCGGCCTGCACCGCCACCAACAAGGGCGACCGCCAGACCGTGAAGTACCAGGCCGACTACATCTTCTGGAAGGCCGCCTGACGGCCCGGGGCGGGTCTTTCAGGGTCGAAAGCCTTTGGAGCACGGCCATGTCGGCTACCATGCGGCCCACGTTCCGGGCGGCCGATCGACGCCAGCGCCCGGCCTTCGACCGCTGGAGCCCCCGCCCCTTGCCTTCCACGCCTGCCGCCGCTGACGACGACTTCGACTACGAAGCCACCCTGGCCCGCTGCGCCGCGGGCGACCGGCAGGCCATGCGCCGCCTGTACGAGCACGAGGGGCCGCGCCTGCTGGGCGTGGCCTGGCGCATCGTGCGGCAGCGCGCGCTGGCCGAGGACATCGTGCACGACGCCTGCGTGAACATCTGGACGCGCGCCGGCAGCTTCGACGCCAGCCGGGGCAGCGCCCGCGGCTGGATCTACAGCGTGGTGCGCAACCTGGCCCTGAACGCCGTGCGCGATGCGGGCCGCCATCTCGATGTGGACGACGACACCGTGCAGGCCCTGGAGGCCGAGCAGTCGGTGCAGGCCCACCGCGAGATCGCGGAAGCGTTCGAGCTCAACGCCAGCCTGGGCCGCCTGCAGCACTGCCTGGAGGGCCTGGACCCGGCACGCCGCAACTGCGTGCTGCACGCCTATGTGGATGGCTGCTCGCACGGCGAGATCGCCGAACGCCTGGGCGCGCCGCTGGGCACCGTGAAGGCGTGGATACGGCGCAGCCTGACCTCGCTGCGGGAGTGCATGGCATGACCGCCCCTACCCCCCATTCCGGCATGCCCGAAGACCTGAACCTGCTGGCCGGCGAATACGTGCTGGGCACCTTGTCCGCCGCCGCCCGCGCCCGCGTGGCGCAGCGCCTGGCATCGGACCCGGCCCTGCAGCGCGCCGTGGCCGACTGGGAAGCCCGGCTGCTGCCGCTGACCGGGCTGGCCGAGCCGATCGCACCGCCGGCGCAGCTGTGGACACGCATCGATGCCTCGCTGCAGGCCGCCGACGGCGCACAGGCCGGCGCGCCCGCCGCCCATTCATATTCCCATTCACCCTCCGCTTCGCCAGCACCCCGGCCGGCGCCGGCCCGGCCATCGCGCAGCTGGTGGAACCACCTGGGCCTGTGGCGCGGGCTCGCGGGCTCGGGCTTTGCCATGGCCGCCGTGCTGGCCGCGGTGCTGGTCACCCGCGTGGCGCCGCAGGCCGCGACCCCGCAATTCATGGTGGTGCTGGTGGCGCCGCAGGACAAGGCGCCCGGCTGGGTCGTGCAGGCGAGTTCGCCCAGCGCGCTCCAGCTCATTCCGCTGGGCGTGGCCGAAGTGCCCGTGGGCCGCGCGCTGGAGTTCTGGACCAAGGCCGACAGCTGGAGCGGCCCGGTCTCGCTGGGGCTGGTCCAGCCCGGACAGTCATTGCAGCTGGCGCTGGAGAAGCTGCCGCCGCTGCAGCCCAACCAGTTGTTCGAGTTGACGCTGGAGCCCCCGAGCGGCTCGCCCATCGGCAAGCCCACCGGGCCGATCCAGTACATCGGCCGGGCGGTGAAGGTGCTGTGAGTCCGGCCGCGGCCCGTCGCGCGGCCGCCGCACAATAGCGCCATGTCCACCGCCCCCCGCCCCAGTCCCGCCCCCGCCACGCCGGTTCGCCCGGCCACCCCGTCGATCTGGCGCGCGCCCGAGCTGTCCGCCCGCTGGTGGCCCGTCTTCCTGCGCAACCTGCTGGTATGGCGCAAGCTGGCCATTCCCAGCCTGGTGGGCAACATCGCCGAGCCGCTGATGTGGCTGGTCGCCTTCGGGTACGGCATGGGCGCGCTGGTGGGCCAGGTGAACGTGGGGGGCACGCAGGTGCCCTACATCCTGTTCCTGGCCAGCGGTTCCATCTGCATGAGCGCCATGAACGCGGCCAGCTTCGAGGCGCTGTATTCGGCGTTCTCGCGCATGCACGTGCAAAAGACCTGGGACGGGATCATGAACGCGCCGGTCAGCCTGGACAACGTGGTGCTGGCCGAGATGCTGTGGGCCGCCTTCAAGGCCGTGTTCACCGTCACCGCCATCCTGGGCGTGATGCTGGCGCTGAAGATCAGCCACAGCCCCAAGCTGCTCGTGGCCTGGCCGGTGCTGCTGTTCGTGGGGGTGATGTTCTCCAGCATCGCGCTGATCTTCAACGCGCTGGCCAAGGGCTACGACTTCTTCACCTACTACTTCACGCTGGTGCTCACGCCGATGATGTTCCTGTCGGGCGTGTTCTTCCCGCGCGAGCAGCTGCCCGCCGTGGTGCGCCACGTGTCCGACTGGCTGCCGCTGGCCAATGCGGTGGAGCTGGTGCGCCCGCTGTTCATGGACCAGTGGCCCGCCCACCCGTTGCGGCACGGCCTGGTGCTGGTGGTGACCACAGCGGTGGCGTTCTGGACGGCGCTGGCGCTCACGCGCAAGCGGTTTCAGGCCTGACAGCGAGCGACGGCCGGGCAACCTGAAAGCCCCGGCAGCGGTTTTTCAGTGCCTCGCAACGCGCGCTCTTGCTATGACGCCTTTCCCAGAAAAATGGCTTCTACAACGACCGCTTTTTTCGAACCCGTCAGACTTGGAAAGAATTCAGCGGAGTCTTCAAATTCCATGCATGTGCCATGGTAGGGATCCCTGATCGTCAAGAAGAACTTTCCATTGTCTTCCCGCACTTTGTCGAGCATCACATCGTGTCCGTTCTTGGTCAGAATGCAGGATCCCAGTTCATCTATTTTTTGGGATAAATCCCGCCAAGTCTCTTTCCTGCTGGCGTGTGTTCCCCCGAACAGGCCTGTTTTGTAATTGATCTCGTGTTTGACTTTGACAGGAGTACGGCCCGTTTTCTCTTGGAGCGTCGCCATGATTTCGTGATCGTTCCGACGTACTCCCGTCATAGGTAGTGGAGGCGCATTGCCACCGATCGATGCAACCCCGTTATCGAGGAGCATCATCAACTCACAAGCACTCGCGCAATCATTAGCGCCCGGTTGAGGGACCATGAATCGCCCTCCTGGCATGGGATAAACAGTGAACGCTCCCATCTTGGCAGGGCTTACCGGAAAGCCCTCGACCATGAAGGCAGCCTGTTTGAAGTCTGCAGAAACCTCGATTCCCGCGATGTGATGAGTGACCCGATGGGACGGAACATCGTGAATCTCGCCCGAGGCAATGTGTTCACTGCGCACTCCAGCAGGGAACCGGCGAACGATGCCATCGGCGCATTGAACCATGGGCTCAGCGAGCGACAGGCGGAAATGAGGGCCCAAGCGTGGGTCCGGTTTTTCGCCCGCACTGTGATCAATCACGCCGACCACATTCTTCATGTTGCCGAGTCGTCCAAAGGTTGCCGGTGATTCAAGAGCGGTGTGGGTTGCGGAACTGCGCGAGGTGGGCGCAAAAGGCGGCCGAGACGATGGCGACGAAGCCCGATGGAATCCTGATTTCTCTTCGTTGGAAACATGTTGCGGACTGCGTTGATAGGATGGCGATCTCACCCTGGGCCGCAGTGCCCCGTCACCCCGGAGAGGCGAGCGTCTGTTCAGAGGCGAAGAATCATCGGCAGTCGTTGCAGATGGTCGGGAAGTCGAGGTCGGTCGCGTCGACGGTGCCGCCACCGTTTCCTTCGCACCACGAACCGGGGTTTCTCGACTAACAATGGATGACTTCATAGAGTGCCCGAATAGGTTGACAGCCGTGTTTATCTGATCCCGCGCCAAGCCAGTCGTTGCATTTTTGCCGCTTCGATTTGGCAAAACCCAGACTTCACGAACCATTGGTTTACCGGGCGAACAATCTATCGTTGTGCATTCCAAACCCAGGGAGGAACGCGGCGACAAGGTTGTCGCGCGCCTGCCCGACAGATCACCTCATCGTTCAGACGCAGTGCGCGCACAGAGCACATGTCCATGCCTAGGGAGTGCGGTATTGCGCAGCACTTGCCGAATGCCTACAGCAACGGCAGCAACAATGCGCCGCCCGCGATTGCCGATACGATCACGCCGATTCGCGGAACCATCTGTTTTTTTGATTTGGCTATTTGGCTGGAAGGGCTCTTTATATGACGATCACGACCGTCGGCATCATCGGCGCAGGCACCATGGGCAACGGCATCGCGCAGGCCTGCGCGGTGTCCGGCATCCACGCGGTGATGGTGGACATCTCGGAGGCCGCCGTGCAAAAGGGCCTGGCCACCGTGGCCGGCAGCCTGGACCGGCTCATCAAGAAAGAAAAGATCACCGCCGCCGACAAGGACGCCGCCCTCGCGCGCATCCGCACCTCGACGAACTACGACGACCTGAAGGCCGCGCAGATCGTGATCGAGGCGGCCACCGAGAACCACGAACTCAAGGTGAAGATCCTGAAACAGATCGACGCCCTCGTGGCGCCGCAGGTCATCATCGCCTCCAACACCTCGTCGATCTCCATCACGCAACTGGCCGCCGCCACGTCGCGGCCCGACCGCTTCATCGGCATGCATTTCTTCAACCCGGTGCCGATGATGGCGCTGGTGGAGATCATCCGCGGCCTGCAGACCAGCGATGCCACGCATGACACGGTGAAGGCCCTGTCCGAGGCGCTGGGCAAGAGTCCCATCACCGTGAAGAACGCGCCCGGCTTCGTGGTCAACCGCATCCTGGTGCCGATGATCAACGAGGCGTTCTTCGTGCTGGCCGAGGGCCTGGCCACGCCCGAGGACATCGATGCAGGCATGAAGCTCGGCTGCAACCAGCCCATCGGGCCGCTGGCGCTGGCGGACATGATTGGCCTGGACGTGTGCCTGGCGGTGATGAACGTGTACCTGACCGAGTTCGGCGACAGCAAATACCGCCCCTGCCCGCTGCTCAAGGAGATGGTGGCCGCCGGCCGCCTGGGCCGCAAGACCGGGCACGGCGTGTACGCGTATTGACCCGTATCCGGGGCACGCGCGGCCCCGTGGCCCTCCAATGGAATGGGGGTCATTTGCTATATTTTTTATAGCATAGTGCCCTAGTGCTTATTGCGGTGGCGGCTATTTTTACCGATATCCCACAAGCGGCACGGCCCAGGCGCCAGCCCTCTCGCGCCGCCGCGCGAATACCCCCATCGGCGCGGCCACCGGCACGCCGCGCTGGAAACCCCCGTCGTCGGCAGGGTCGCGATCAATTCAATTGCACACAATTGAATTGATCGACACAATCCAGCCCATGCCCCGCCCCGACGCCCTCGCCACCCCGGTCTCCACGCCCAGCCCCGCCGTGCTGCAGCTGGACAACCAGGTGTGCTTCGCGCTCTATTCGGCGTCGCTGGCGATGACCAAGCTCTACAAGCCGCTGCTGGAGTCCATCGGCCTGACCTACCCGCAATACCTGGTGATGCTGTCCCTGTGGGAGCGCGACGGCATTACCGTCTCCGAACTGGGCGAGCGGCTGTTCCTCGATTCCGGCACGCTCACCCCGCTGCTCAAGCGCCTGGAGGCCTCGGGCCTGGTGTCGCGGCTGCGCGATGCGAAGGACGAGCGCCGCGTGCGCACCACGCTCACCCCCGCCGGCCGGGCCCTGCGCGACCGCGCCGAGGCCATTCCCGCCTGCGTGCTGGAAAGCAGCCAATGCACCTTGCCCGAACTCACCGCGCTGACCCGGCAACTGCAGCAGTTGCGCGGCCGGCTGGCGCCGGGGCCGGATTAGCAGGCGGCGCATGCCGCCTCGCCCCCTGAAGGTTCTTTCTTCTTTCTCTTTCGTTTTGTTTCCGTTCCCTCCACCCCCGCATTGCGGGCATTCACTGCAAAGGAAATCACCATGCCATCGCTCGACCAAGTCCTCTACACCGCCCGCGCCCACACCACCGGCGGCCGCGACGGCGCCTCGCGCACCGATGACGGCCGCCTGGACGTGCAGCTCTCCGCCCCCGGCACCAGCGGCACGGGCACGAACCCCGAGCAGCTCTTCGCCGCCGGCTATTCCGCCTGCTTCATCGGCGCCTTGAAGGCCGTGGGCGGCCAATTGAAGATCGCCGTGCCGCAGGACGTGGCCGTGGACGCCGAAGTCGATCTGGGCAAGATCCCCAACGCCTACGGCATCGCCGCCCGCCTGAAGGTCAGCCTGCCCGGCCTGGACCGCGCCCAGGCGCAGCAACTGGTGGACGCTGCCCACCAGGTGTGCCCCTACTCCAACGCCACGCGCGGCAACATCGACGTGACGATCACGCTGGCCTGATCGGCACCGCCCTCGAAGCCCCCCGGCCGCATTCAAACGCGGCCGGGGGGCTTTTTTCGTGGTGCCGCAGACCATTGCGCGCAGGGCGCTTCACTGCGGTCCCCATGCGTTCGCGGCCCGCACCGTGCCGGCGCGCAGACTGCGCGACCCTCCCGCGCCGCCCCTGGCCGGGCCTTCTGGTTTTTGGTCTTTCATGCGCCATGCCGAGAATTTCATTGCCTCGATTGCTACACAAAAGATAGCAAACTAAATTCTGCGCCCGGGAGCGGGGATGGAAGGCGCAGCAGGCATCCGGCGGCGATTGCACCTTTTTTGCGCTTCCAGCGCACCCACCGGCGCCCATGGCACCATTCGGAGCCATCATCGTGGGCCGCCTCGCCCCTGCCGGCCCCTTGAAACCGCCCCGTGCACCCGCCGCGTCCGCCATGAAGATCGCCCTGCTCGCCGACATCCACGCCAACCGCCATGCCCTCGATGCCTGCCTGGCGCATGCCCGCGCCCAGGGCGCCGAGCAGTTCGCGCTGCTGGGCGATCTGGTGGGCTACGGCGGCGACCCGGTGGCCGTGGTCGATCAGGCGATGGCCCTGGCGGCCGAGGGCGCGCCCTGCGTGCTGGGCAACCACGATGTCGCGGCGCTGGACCCGCCGCAGGCGCCCACCCAGATGGGCGATCAGAGCGCGCAGTGGACGCACGCGCAGCTGTCGCCGCACCACCGCGCCTTCCTGTCCGCCTTGCCGCTCACGCGCCGACTGGGAGCGAACACGCTGCTGGTGCACGCCAGCGCCGATCAGCCCGGCCACTGGCATTACGTGCAGGACGCGGGCGCGGCCGAGCGCAGCATGGCCGCGGCCAGCCAGCTCGATCCCGCCATCCGCTACGTGTTCTGCGGCCACGTGCACGAGCAGGCGCTGTATTTCCTCACGCCCACCGCCAAGCTGATGCGCTTTGCGCCACAGCCCGGCGTGCCCGTGCCGGTGCCGCCGCACCGCCAGTGGCTGGGCATCGCGGGCTCCGTGGGCCAGCCGCGCGACCGCGACGTGCGCGCCATGTACGTGCTGTTCGACGACCACGCCGCGACGGTCACCTTCCACCGCGTGCCCTACGACCATGCCGCGGCCGCGGCCGCCGTGCGCGCCGCTGGCCTGCCGGCCTTCTTCGCCGACCGGCTGGAGCTGGGGCGGTGAGCGCAGCCGTCACTCGGCCCGCCCGGAGCGCTGCATGAAGCTGCTCGCGCCCGGCACCGAGGTGGACGGCTTCGTCGTGCACGAATGCCTGCACGCGGGCGGCATGGCGCACGTGTACCGCGTGGCCTATGCGGGCGCCGCGCGCGACCCGGGCTTTCCCATGGCCATGAAGATCCCGCGCATGACGGCAGGCGACGGCGCCGAGACCATCGTCGGCTTCGAGGTGGAGCTGCAGATCCTGCCCACGCTGAGCGGCAGCCACGTGCCGCGCTTCGTCGCGGCGGGCGACCTGGCGCGGCTGCCCTACCTGGTGATGGAATACATCGAAGGCCACACGCTGCAGCACTGGCTGGACCTGCCGCAGGCGCCGGACGCCGCCACCGTGGCCCACCTGGGCGCGGCCATGGCGCATGCCGCGCACAGCCTGCACCAGCAGAACGTGTGCCACCTCGACCTCAAGCCGGCCAACGTGCTGCTGCGGCAGGACGGCAGCGCGGTGCTGCTGGATTTCGGCCTCTCGTGCCACGCGCACTACCCCGACCTGCTGGCCGAGGAGATGCGCGAGGCCGTGGGCTCGCCCGCCTGGATCGCGCCCGAGCAGGTGGTGGGCGTGCGCGGCGACCTGCGCAGCGACCTCTTCGCCATCGGCGTGATGCTGTACGAACTGGCCACCGGCGAGCTGCCCTTCGGCGCCCCGACCACGCGCGGCGGCCTGCGCCAGCGGCTGTGGATGACGCCCGCGCCGCCGCGGCGCCACCGGCCGCAGGTGCCCGAGTGGCTGCAGGAGATCATCCTGCGCTGCCTGGAGCCCGAGGCGGCGCAGCGCTACCCCTCGGCCGCGCACCTGGCCTTCGACCTCATGCACCCCGAGCAGGTGCCGGTCACCGAGCGCGGCCAGCGCCTTCGCGGGCCGGGCGTGCGGGCGCACCTGCGCCGCTGGCTCAAGGCGGCGGGCATGCACTACCAGCCCAGCCCGCTGCCGGCGCGCCAGATCGAGGCGGCGCCCATCCTCATGGTGGCCGTGCCCGGCGAGGATGCGAGCGATGCCACGCTGTACTCGCTGCGCCAGGCGGCGGCGCGCTCGCTGGGCATCCGCCCCGGGGCACGGCTGGCCTGCGTGACCGTCATCTCGCCTTCGGCGAGCAGTGCATCCGACACCGAACGCAGCGAAACCACGCTGCACCGCCGCCACCTGGTGCGCCTGCGCCAGTGGTCCGCCGGGCTCGACCTGGCCGGCCACAGCGCCAGCCACCAGGTGATCGAGGCGAGCGACGTGGCCCAGGCCCTGGTGCGCTACGCCCAGGGCAACCGCGTGGGCGTGATGATCGTGGGCGCGGCCACGCACGGCGTGCCGCTGGCGCGCTTCATCGACACCATTGCGATCCGCGTGGCGCGCGATGCACCGTGCACTGTCATCCTGGTCAAGCAGCAGCTGCCCTTCACCGAACTGGGCGGGGGCGACAATGCCCCCCATGGATAACCTGCCCGGCACCGAGCCCACCCCTTCTCTTTCCTCCTCCTCGCACCCCTTCGCGCCCCTCACCCCCGACCTCGTGCTGGACGCGCTCGCCAGCGTGGACCTGTACGGCGATGGCCGCCTCATGGCGCTGGGCTCATACGAAAACCGCGTGTACCAGGTGTCGCTGGAAGACGGCAGCCGCGTCGTCGCCAAGTTCTACCGGCCGGATCGCTGGAGCGATGCGCAGATCCTGGAAGAGCACGCCTTCTCCGCCGAACTCGCCCAGGCCGAGGTGCCCATGGTCGCTCCGCTGGAACTGCAGGGCCGCACGCTGCACCACCACGCGGGCTTTGCGTTCTCGGTCAGCCCCTGGCGCGGGGGGCGCACACCCGAGCTGGACGACTTCGAGGTGCTGGAGTGGATCGGCCGCTTCCTCGCCCGCATCCACACCGTGGGCGAGGCCCGGCCCTTCGCGCTGCGCCCGGCGCTGGACGCGGCCACCTTCGCGCAGGAGCCGCACGACTGGCTGCTGGCCGAGGAGATCATCCCGCTGGACCAGCAGTCGGCCTGGCGCAGCGCCTGCGAAGATGCTATTCAATTGATAGCAAAAAGTGCATGGAATACGGCGGCAGGCAGCACTTTTGCCTTGAAAGACGCGAAAGCGCTGCGCCTGCACGGCGACTGCCACCCCGGCAACGTGCTGTGGACGCCCACCGACCGGCCCGGCGGCGGCCCGCACTTCGTGGACCTGGACGACGCGCGCACCGGCCCGGCCGTGCAGGACCTGTGGATGCTGCTGTCCGGCGACCGCCGCCAGCGCACCGTGCAGCTGTCCGCGCTGCTGGACGGCTACGAGCAGTTCCGCCCCTTCGACCGGCGCGAGCTGGCCCTGATCGAGCCGCTGCGCACGCTGCGGCTGATCCACTACAGCGCCTGGCTGGCGCGCCGCTGGGCCGACCCGATCTTTCCGATCAACTTCCCGTGGTTCGGCAGCAGCGACTACTGGCGCGGGCAGGTGGACATGCTGCACGAACAGATGGAAGCGATGCAGGAAGCGCCGCTGTCGGCCTGAGGGCTGCGAGCATTGGATGCCCGATGGCCTTAGCGGCCCTGCGGAAAGCGCATGGACGGATGACCCTCTGCCAAGCCCGTGCGGTTCTGCAGGTCGTCGATGGCTTCCTCGTGTCTCTGGATGACGGGCTCCACTTGCCTTCCCAATCGTTCGGACTGTGCGGTCAACAATCGCACGGCACCCACCGGGTCATCGCCCAGGTCGATGCGTTGAGAGTTCTGGCGATTCAGCGTTTGCTGCAGCGCCGTCAAATCTCCCGCCGCTGACTGCACCCGCGTGCGCAAGGATTCGAGTTCCCTGCGCACGGGCGAGCCAAGCAACTCATTGGTGTCGGGGCCCAGCAGTCCATTGATTCTCCGTTCGCGCGAGCGCAGTCCGGACAGCGCCGCATCCACTCCGAACGCAGCCGATGCCGATTCTTCGGCCTGCGCACTGGCATGGGTACTTGCCGTGCCTTGGTCCTGATGGCGGCGAACGGAAGCGTTCCCGCTGGAGCTGCCGATGCAATTGCCCATGAAGTCGTCCTCAAAGTTTTGAACGGGCCATGCTCTCTGAACGCGCTGGACAACGGGGAGGCAGGGCGAAGACCGGCGCATCCAAACGAAACCGCGGCTGCGAATCCGTCCATTTCCGCGCGCGAAACAATGGGCCCCGGCGCACTCGAAGCGCCGCCGATGCGCCGATGCCACAAACCACTCCTACGGCCTTTCGATAACTGTCAACAATTGTCACTTTCCAACCGATAGCTAAATTTAGGGGTAGCTTCCGCATGTCGCCTTTCGAGACCGGCGACACCGTTCCCGTTCGCTTTTGCTGGTGCCCCATGCGTATCGCTGCCCTTGACGATGATCCGATCCTGATTGAGCTGATCCAAGCCTCCGCCGAACATGCCGGGCACTTGTTCCACCCCTTTACCGATGGCGCCAGCCTGCTCAAGGCCCTGCGGACCGAGACCTTCGACCTGCTGATCGTGGACTGGCACCTGCCGGACATGAGCGGCATGGAAGTGGTGCACGCGCTGCGCGCGGGCCTGGCGCCGCAGATGCCCATCCTGTTCGTGACGCGCCGCAACGCCGAGCAGGACGTGGTCGAGGCGCTCAACTGCGGCGCCGACGACTTCATGACCAAGCCCATCCGCATGGGCGAGCTGATGGCGCGCACCGCGGCGCTGCTGCGGCGCGCGTACCCTTCCGCTGTCGCGCGCACGCTCGACTTCGGCCGCTATCGCTTCGAGCCCAAGACCCGCTCGCTCTGTATGAACGGAACGCTGGTGGACCTGAAGAACAAGGAATACGACCTGGCGCTGTTCATGTTCCAGAACGCGGGCCGCCTGCTGTCGCGCGAGCACATGCGCCAAAGCGTCTGGGGCGAGGTGCAGGATGTGCCCTCGCGCTCCCTGGACACGCACGTCTCGCGGCTGCGCAGCAAGCTCGCGCTGTCTCCGGAGAACGGCTACGTGGTCAACGCGGTGTATGGCATGGGCTACCGCCTGGACGCGGTCGAGGTGACCCAGTCGGTTTGACCCGGGGCCACTGACGCGCGCCCTCTTTCGCCCCCTGCCTCCCGTACAAAAAGAAAAGGGCGGCCCCTCATCGGGACCGCCCTTTTTTCCTTGGGGCCAGGCTTGCCGCCTGCGCTCAGCGGCGGCGGGCGCCGGGGGCCGACTGGCGCAGCGCCAGCCCGCCCAGCAGGCACGACAGCAGGATCAGCGCCCACTGCGACAGCGTCGGCACGCTGGTGATCGCATCGGGCGGGGTCTGCACGGTCGTGGTCTTGCTCGACGTGTTGTTGGCCGGATTGGTATCGCCCGGCGCATCCAGCGTGGCGGTGTTCACCAGCGGTCCGGTGCCGGTGTAGGGCTGTGCCAGACGGGTCTTGACGCGCAAGGTGCGGCTGGCACCGGCCAGCAGTTCGCCCACCGAGCAGGTCACCGAATTGCCCGCGGCCACGCAATCGGCCGAGGAGACGAACGTCAGCCCGGCGGGCAGCGGGTCCACCACCTGGGCGCCGTTGCTGGTCAGGTTGCCGTTGTTGCGCACGGTGAAGGTGTAGTCCACATCCGCGCCCGGGGCGATCGGGCCGTCCGGGCCGGCCTTGAGGATCGACAGGTCGGTGGCGATCGGGTCGCGCTTGGTGGACGTCTGGTCGTACGTCGTGTTGTTGACCTGCGTGTTCTGCCCGCCCTGCAGGAACTCGGTTTCGCTCACCGACACCACGGCCTTGTGGAAGATCGTGCCTGAAGCGGCCCCGGCCGGCAGGCTCATCGCCTTCATCTTGAACGTGATGGTGGCCACCTCGTCCTTGGCCAGGCCCGGGAAGGTGCACGACACGCTGCCCGAGGTCGCGCCGACGGCGGGCGAAGTGCAGGAGCCGCCCTTGTCCACCGTGAGGCCGCCCGTGAAGCCGAACGTGGCCGAGGAGGCGCCGTTCGTGGGGTGGGTCACCGGGAACGTGTCCGTCATCACCACGTTCGTGCCGAACGACGGGCCCGAGTTCTTCACGGTGATGGTGTAGGTCGTCTCGGCGCCCAGGGCGATGGCGTCGGCGCTGTGCGCCATCGACACCAGGATGTCCAGCTCGGGCTGGGTCAGCGTGATCTCGGCCGCGGCCTGGTTGTTGGTCAGCACGGGCTCGTCCGTCACGGTGCCGATCTCGACCGTGTTGGAGAGCTTCACGCCCGGCGCCCAGGCGCCCGCCGCCCGCAGGCGGTAGGTCACTTCGTACTGGCCGCCATTGGCGAGGAACACGCTGTTGCCCGTGGTGCCCCAGCGGCAGTTCAGCGTGCCGCCGTTGCCGGCGGGAATGGCATCGCACACGCCGCCGTTGGAGGCGACAGGCGTGCCGATCAGCACCCCGTTGGCGGGCAGCACGTCCCTCAGCCACACGTTCTCGGCCGACGACGGGCCGTTGTTCCTGGCGCGCACCACGTACGTGATGGGTTCGCCCGAGATCGCGGTCGGCGTGGGCGAGACGGTCTTGGAGGCCACCAGGTCCACCCGGGCCGTGACCTGGCTCGTCGCCGATGCGGTGTTGTTGCCCAGGACCGGGTCCACTACCTCGGGCGAATAGGCCGTGGCGGTGTTGGTGCGGTTCGCGGTGGTGGCCACCGTGGGCCGGATGGCCACGGTCACCGTGGCGCTGGCGCCGCTGTTGAGCGTGCCGAGCGAGCACAGCAGCGTGGCGGTGTTGACGTTGGACGCGCCCGAAGGCGTGCAGGTGCCGGCGCTCGTATTCACCGACACCAGGCCCGGCGCCGAGGCACTGGTCACCAGGCTGGGCAGCACGTCGCGCAGGCTCACGTTGGTGGCGGCGCTGGTGCCGTTGTTGGTCACCACCATCGTGTAGGTCAGCACGTCGCCCGCGGGCACCGTGGGCTTGTCCACGGATTTGACGATGCTCAGGTCCGCCTGCACCTCGTTGCCGGGAGTCTGGTCGGATGCCCCGACGCCCACGCCCTGGCAGTTGATGCCGTGCGCGGGGTCGGTGTACCACGGGTCCTCGCGCGTGCCGCCCGTCTCGGGGCTGAACTTCACGCAGGCGTTGTTGGTGGCCGAGCCCGCGGTCGTGCGCACCGCATCGACCACGATGTCGGGGGCATTCGCATTCACGGCCAGCCCGGCCGTGCGTTCGCAGGTGAAGGTGCCCGGGCCCACCAGCGGCAGTGCCGAGCAGGTCCAGCCCGTACCCGAGGCCGCGTTGAGGCCGGTCAGGGTCACGCCGGAGGGCACCGAGTCGGAGACGACGATGCTCGGGGCGGCCGGCACGGTGGCGGCGGCCGCTGCGATGGCGAGCGGTCCGCGGTTGCGCGCGGTCAGGCGGTACTGGTAGGTCTGGCCGATGGCCACCGCCACGCCCTGGCCGTTCACGTAGTTGGACGCGGCCTTGGTGATCTGCAGGTCGGCCACGTTGGTCGCCGTGATGAAGACGCTGGCGGGCGCGTTGTTGGTCGTGTCGGGATCGGTGCGGGTCGGCGCGTCGATCGTGACGGTGTTGGGCAGCGTGCCTGTCTGCTGCACCAAAGCCACCACCGTGATGGCCGGCATGTTGCTGAAGTTCGCGCCTGCATAGCCGCCGGGCAGGTCGCAGGTGATCACCTGGCCCGCCGGGGTGCAGGTCCATCCCGTGCCCGTGGCGGACACGTACGACAGGCCCGTGCCCAGCGTATCGACCACCTGCACCGGCACGCCGGCGAGCGAAGTGCCGCCGTTCAGCCGGGGCGTGACCGTGTAGGTCACCTGGTCGTTGAGCCCATAGGTGGTGGCACCGTTCACGGCCTTGGTCACGGAGACGTCCGAGGCCGTGCCGGCCACGTTGACCTCGGCCGAACCGGTGTTGTTGGCGGGCTGTCCGTCGGGCATTTCCGTGGACGCATCCTTGTAGCCCTTGACCGAGAACGACGTCGTGATGGAGCCGGTCACATTGGGAGCAGCCTGCACCTCCAGCGACGGCACCGCGTCGCCATTGGCCACCGCTCCGGCATGCGAGCAGGTGACCACCGTGGCGGGCGTCGGCGAGCCGGGGGACACGAGCGGCGAGGCGTTGGAGGCCGTCGGCGAGCAGGTCCAGCCGTTGGTGCCGCCCACGCGGGTGAACGCGGCGCCCGTGGGCACGCTGAACGTGACCTCCACGCGCCCTGCGGCGGGAATGCCGATGGGCCCCAGGTTGTTCACATCCACCAGGTAGCGGTAGGGCTGGCCGGGCGTGAGCGGATTGCCCGGGGGCGCCGCGGGGTTGGTGGTGACGGTCAGGGCCAGGTCGGCCGCTTCGGTCGTGGTGATGCGGCGGTCCAGCGCGTCGTTGCTGGGGTCCGAATCGGTTTCGTTGCGCGTTACGCGGGCGTTGTTGATCCAGTTGGTGGACACCGTCGGCAACACCACCTCGAAATCGACCACCTTCGTGGCGTTGACCGCCATCGTGCCCAGATCGCACTGCACCGTCTGGTTGCCGGCCGTGATGGCCGTACCGGGCGCGATGGCCGGCGTGCAGGTCATGCCGGCCGGAGTCGTCGTGACCGACTGGAACACCGATCCCACGGGCAGCTTGTCCGTGAGGATCACGCCGGTGGCCGCGCTGCCGGTGTTGTGACGCACCGTCACCACGTAATGGAAGGTGCCGCCCGCAGGACCCGAGGCGGATGCGGGCACCGCGTCCTGGTTGACCAGGATGTCGGTGGTCTGGGCCAGCACGGCCCCAGGCGCCAGCAGACACCCGGCCAGCAGCAGGCCGTGCATGCGCCGGCCCAGCCCAACTCGACGCGCGACGGGACTGCGAGCAGGCGCGGAAGCGAACGCAGGCCACAGCAGGCCCGCTGCCCGCCGTGCAAAGGAAAGAACCATACCGATCTCCAGATTGTTGTAAACAGATCCGGGCACGCCGCGACGCCACTGGGGCCCTGGCGAGGGCCGAAATGGGGTCTGGGGCAAGAACATCGGCGCGCGATGCCTTGCCGGCGTGGCCGGGATTGCCGCGAATCTAGGGGGTCGGCACTTTGATTTTCAGAATTCAACAATTGTTGACATTTGGTCTTGCGCTTGTGAGTAATGCGCCACAACCATAGCCCACGGCTATCGTCCGGGAGCGCGCTCCCCGTGCTGCGAGACAGCCCCATCGCCGACACTCCCCGCATGCCGTTTACCTTCGCTGCCGCCCCCGCCTCGCCTGCCCCTGTTCCTTCCGCTCCGTCCGCCCTTCGCCCTTTCCACCGGGGACGACCTCGGCTCCTTTCACAGTGGGGGTGCCCCGCGCTGCTGCTCTGGCTGGCTTTCCTGGCCGGGCTGGCCCTGCCCGCCCGCGCCGAACCGGCGGGCGTGGAGGTGTTCCACTGGTGGGTGACCGGCGGCGAGCGCGCCAGCATGGATGCGATCCGCGACTTCACGCGCCAGCGCGGCCTGGCGTGGAAGGAAGACTTCTCGCCCGGCAGCGGCACCGCGCGCTACACCGACGTGCTGGCGGCCCGTGTGCGCGCCGGGCGGGTGCCGACTGCGGCGCAGATGATCGGCTACGAGATCCACGAATGGGCGCGGCGCGGGCTGCTGGAAAACCTCAACGGCATTGCCGCGCGCGAGGAATGGGACGAGGTCGTGCCCAACGAGATCCAGCAGCTCTCCAAATGGCAGGGCCAGTGGGTGGCGGCCCCGTTCAACGCGCATTCCACCAACTGGCTCTGGGTCAACCAGTCCCTGGCCCGCCGGCTGGGCGCCGCCACGCCGCCCGACACCTGGGACGACCTGATCGCCCTGCTCGGCAAAGCCCGCGCCGCCGGCATCCTGCCGCTGGCCATCGGCAAGGAGGCGTGGGAACACACGCTGCTGTTCGAATCGGTCGCGGCCGGCACCGGCGGCGCGGCGTTCTACCGGCGCGCCTTTCTCGACCTGGACCCGACCGCGCTCGACGCCCCGGTCACCACCGTGATCTTCGAGCGCATGCGGCAACTGGCGGGCTACCTGGACGCGGGCTTCATGCGCCGCCGCTGGGACCAGGCCACCGACCTCGTCGCCGGCGGGCAGGCCCTGCTGCAGGTGCAGGGCAGCTGGGTGGACGGCGAATTCAAGGTGCGGGGCATGCTGCCCGACCGCGACTACCAGTGCTGGCGCTTTCCCGACACCCAGGGCATGTACCTTTTCAACAGCGACCAGTTCGTCTTCTTCAAGCAGCCCGCACGCCAGCGCGCGGCGCAGGAGCGCTTCGCCTCCATCCTCATGGACCCGGACCTGCAGGTGGCCGTGAACGTGCGCACCGGCGCGGCGCCCGCCCGCGTGGACGTGCAGCAGGCCCCGTTCAACCGCTGCGGCCAGGGCGCCATCACCGACCTGCGCGGCGCCAACATGCGCCGCACCCTCATGGGCTCCATCGCCATGGGCAATGCCCACCCGTCAGCCGTGAAGGCCGCCGTGTACGACGTGGTCACCAGGCACCTGCAGGGCCGGCTGGACACGCCCGGCGCCGTGGCGGCGCTGCGCGCGGCCATCGCCCGCAAGCCCTCCTGACCCCTCACCCGCACGCCGCTTTTGCGCCCACCCTTCCACGGAGCGACCATGTCCTTGTCCCGGTATGTCCTGCGGTCCTTCTCCCACCTGCCGCTCACCGCGAAGATCGTCTTTCTCGTCGGGTTGATGGGTGTGATTTCCACCGCGTCGATGCTCTACGCCACCAGCAAGATGCGCGGCATCGACCAGCAGTACAACGCGCTGATCGAGCGCGAGGCGCAGAGCGCGCTGCACATCGGCGATGCAGCCCTGCTGCTGAGCGAATCGAGCCGCCTCGTGTATGCCGTGCTGACCGAGCAGGACGAGGCCACCATGCGCGCCGCCCTGACCAGCCTGGCCCAGTTGCAGGCGCAGTTCAACCGGCAGATCGACACCACCGAAGCCCTGGTGCCCGCCAATGCCGCGCAACTGCAGGCCATCCGCCAACGTGCCACCGCCGCCTTCGCGCTGGCCGCGCGCATCGTCGATGCCGCCTCGCGCTGGCGCGGCGACCGGGCGCTGCAGATCATCCACGGCGAGTTCGAGCCCGCCCTGCGCGCACTGCAGCAGGACATGAACCACCAGCGCAACGACTCCGTCACGCAGTTCCAGGAATCGTCCGTTCGGCTCGGCCAGGTCACGCGCGACACCATCCTGACCACCGCGCTGGCCGTGGGCATCGGCCTGGCGCTGGTGATCGCGCTGTCGTCGTGGGTGGCCGTCTTCCAGATCTCGCGGCCCATCCTGCGGCTCACGCGGCACATGGAGCGGCTCACCGACCGCGATTACGACGACACCGTCACCGTCACCGGCACCGAGCGGCGCGACGAAGTGGGCACCATGGCCAAGGCGCTCCAGGTGTTCAAGGAAAGCATGCAGCGCGCCGACCGCCTGGCCATCGAGGTGGCCGCGAGCGCCGAGGCGCGCCGCCTGTCCGAGCAGCTCGTGGACCTGACCGGCGCCATTCCCGGCGCCGTGTTCCAGATGCACGTGCGCCCCGATGGCTGGCAGCGCTTTCTCTTCGTGAGCGACAAGGCTGCCGAACTGCAGGGCCGGCCCGCGCACGAACTGCTGCGCCTGGAAGGCCCCGTGGAGCAGACCTACGGCCTGCCGCCGTCCGGGCAGGACGCGCTGCGCGAGCGCTTCGAGCACAGCCTGCGCACCTTGCAGCCGCTGGACTTCGACGTCGAGGTGGCGCACGGCGACCGCAGCCGGTGGCTCAAGACCCTGGCCACCGCGCGGCGCCTGCCCGATGGCGCCGTGCTGTTCAACGGCGTGTGGCTGGACGTCACCGAGCAAAAGAACCAGGCCCGCGCGCTGGCCCAGGCCGCCGAAGAGAAAGCCACCTTCCTGGCCGTGATGAGCCACGAAATCCGCACCCCCTTGAACGCCATCCTGGGCCTGGCCCAGCTGGCGCTCAAGGACGACAGCCTGGCGCCGCCGCAGCGCGAGCGCATGGACCAGATGTACCGCGCCGGCCGCCGGCTGCTGGGCATCGTCAACGACACGCTCGACTTCTCCAAGATCGACGGCGGCCACCTCGTGCTGGAAACCGTGCCGTTCGAGCTGCCCACCCTGCTGGCCGACCTGTCGGAGCTGTTCGACCACAAGGCCAAGACCAAGGGCCTGCGCTTTCGCGTGGAAGTCGCCGAAGGCGTGCCGCCCTATCTGCTGGGCGATCCGCACCGCATCGGGCAGGTGCTGGTCAACTTCGTGAACAACGCCATCAAGTTCACCGAAGCGGGCGAAGTCGCCCTGACCCTCTCTGCGCATGCCGCCACACCGGCCGAAGGCCTCTCACCCGCCGCCGGCATGGAGGCAGGAGAAGGCGATCTGATCCTGCATTGCGCCGTGCGCGACACCGGCATCGGCCTGACCGATGAACAGCAGGCCCACCTCTTCCAGGCCTTCCACCAGGCCGACGCCACCATCACGCGCCGCTTCGGCGGCACCGGACTGGGCCTGGCCATCTCGCGCCAGCTGGCCCTGCTGATGGGGGGCGATGCCGGCGTGCACAGCACGCCCGGCGAAGGCAGCACCTTCTGGTTCACCGCCCGCGTGCAGCGCAGCGCCCGCCCGGCCCTGCCCGCCCAGGGCGAGCGCGGCGCCCGCGCCCCGAGCGCCCCCGCGGCGCTGGCCGGCCTGCGCGTGCTGCTGGTGGACGACAACGAACTCAACCGCTTGGTGGCCGCGGGCCTGCTGGAATCCGGCGGCCTGCACGTGGACACCGCCAACGACGGCGCCGAAGCCCTGCGCCGCCTCGACGAAGCGCCCGATGGCACGCACTACGACGCCGTGCTGATGGACATGCAGATGCCCGTGATGGACGGCCTAACCGCCACCCGAGCGCTGCGCCAAGACCCGCGCTTCGCCCACCTGCCCGTCATCGCCATGACCGCCAACGCCGCGCGCCAGGACATCGAGCGCACCAAAGCGGCCGGCATGAACGACCACCTGAGCAAGCCGGTGCTGGAGGAAAGGCTGTGGGCCACCTTGTCGCGCTGGATGGCGCCTGGCGGGCAGGAGGTGCCTGCTGCCCCTGCGACGGCATTCATGTCACAGGGCGCAAAAGTCGACGACCACCATGCTCCTTCAGCACCCGTCGCCGGGGCCGCTGAAGCGGGCGCGGATGCGCTCTTCGATGAAGAGGCCCTGCAGGAACTGCGCGGCGTGTTCACCGCTGACCGCTTTGATGCGTTGGTCGCCCGATTCATTCACGACTGCGAGCAGCGACTGGAACGCATCCACGACGCCCGCCACGCCGGGGCCTGGAGCCGCTTGCGACAGGAAACCCATGAGTTGGGGGGCACGGTGGGAAGTTTTGGGCTGCAGCGGTTGAGCGGGATTACTCGGGCATTAGAAAAGGCCGCGGATGCGAAGGATGGGGTAGAGGTGGATGCACTTATTCGGTGGGCCGAGGAGGCGATGGCTCTTGGGCTGCAGGAGTTGAAAATGGCCTTGAGTCGCACATGAACCCAGTTGCATAGCCATTGCCATCCCACAAGATTTTGCGTGTTGGTCACGCCTTCGCGGCGTGATTCGATGGCCCGCATCGATAGCGTGCAGCCTGCCGTTGATCTGCGCGGCCACTGGCATCGGTTCTGCTGCCGTGGGCAGGTAAATGATCTCCGTGCTGTCCATCTCCCCCGCCGCCGCCGCGCTGTCGCTGCTCCTTCGGTTGCCGTACTGGCCGAGCACGGTGCTGCCGATGCCGTCCTCCGCATAGACGGTCTGCGGGGTGAGGGCCGGGTTGTTCGCACCCGACAATCATCTGTTAGGAGAACTTCAAGGCTTTACCCAAAAACAGACTCATACCAGTAGTTCTGCTGATTGCTGAACCAAGGGTCTTTATGACCATCGCAAAGCGGACGAAGACATTTCTTATCCAATTGGTATCTAGTCATCAATCCAACCAATTCATAAAAACTCAGTTGATCGATTGGCATCTCGATGTTTAAGTCAAGCCCATCAGGCGTTCCTACAAACGCTTTAACAGCGGCAATGCCTTGTAGCCAACTAAAAAAGTGGTCTTCATCCGCCTCGCAATAGAAGCGAGTTGGCTCAGGAATGCGCAACATCATTGTGTATTTACTCATCATTGTCTCGGTCGCTCGTTTCTATAACCGCCACCTGGCGTCTGCACATCCCAATGTGGTCCTCCATGCGCTCTGCTACCAGGACCAGTTGGGCCAGTCGGACACCACACATCCCCTTTAGCATCTTCCCAGCCATAGCCAGAACCACCCTTTCCAGGATTCGGATTGGGCATCCAGTTTTCGCCGCCCTTAGGATCTTTGAAGCCTTCGGCATCACCGGGTTTGCCCGGCGCCTTGGGCCCATTTGGGTCATATGCATTCTTAGGCGGTTTCGCAAACATGCGATCCAGCCCATAACCTAGCGTACCCAGAGCAGTTCCAACCACAATGTCAGTTCCCGTGATGATCGCTGGAATCAACGGAATGGCGATTGCGAACTCGCCTGTCGGGTCAGTATAGGAAGCCGGATTTCCTCCCACATACAAGAACCGATTCCATCCCCCATCCAGTCCAATCGGGTCCGCCTGGAAGTACCGACCCGAAGGCGGGTCATAGGACCGGTTCAGGTTGTAGTTCAGTTGGGTCTCCTCATCGAACACCTGCCCCGGATACCGCAGGTCGAACTTGATGGCTTCTGCATAGTTGGAACTGCCCTGCCCGCTTTGCGCGAAATTGGTCGCCCCGGTCGTCGGGTTCGCCTCCCCAAACCCCGTGATCAGCCATTGCCACGCCACCTGCCCCTGCGTGTTGGTGAGGCGTCTTGGCGTGTTCAGGTGGTCCGCATCGATGGCGTACAGCCGCCCGTTGATCTGCGCGGCGATGGGCATCGGCCCGCTTGCCGTGGGCAGGTAGATCACTTCGGTGCTGCCCATCTCGCCTGCCGGTGCCGCGCTGTCGCTGCTCCTTCTGCTGCCGTACTGCCCCAGCACGGTGCTGCCGATGCCGTCCTCCGCATAGACGGTCTGCTGGGTGATGGCCGGGTTGTTGGCCCCGGACAGCCGAGCATCGCTCTTGAACACGCGCTGGCCCAGAGCGTTGTAGGTGTAGCTCACAGCCAATGCGTTGGCCGGGTCTGCGTTTGGCCCCGCCTTGGCGATGCGGCCGTCCACGCCGTAGTGCAGGTAGCTGTCGCCCTTCTTGGTGATCGATCCGGTGGCGTCGTGGATGTAGCTGACGTTGGTCGTTTGTGCGCTGCCGCCCGCGGGCGTGAAGGTCTGCGTGTAGCCGCCCAGGCGGTTGTTGTTGCTGGCGAGTTGATAGTCGCGCTGCAGCGTGGCGGTGCCCGCCGCCGTGCTGCTGCTGTAGTAGCTCTGGCTGCGGTTGCCGTTGGCATCCCACGCGTAGCCGCTGGCGTTGGCACCGATGGTGTCGCTCAATGCCGTTCCGCTGGGCAGCGTGAGGGGGTTGGGCGCGCTGTGCGCGCTGGCGGTGAGCCGGCCCACCGCGTCGTAGCTGTACGCGCTGGTGAGCGCCACCTGCTGCGCCACCGTGCTGCTTTGCGTGGGCAGCATGTGCTGCTGGGTGATCTGCGCGATGCGCCCGGCACTGTCCCAGGTCAGTTGCAGCAGGGCGCTGGCGGCCAGCTGGCCCGCGCTGGTGTAGCTGCGCTGCTCGGCCAGCGGCGCGGGGTTGCCGGGGGGTCTGCGCAAAGCCAGGCCATTAGCTTTTTAATTTACAGTAACTCATCTAGTTGATCCGAGAAGTAACCTTGCAGATTTTTCAGTATTCGAATCGAGGCGGCCCGTCATTATTAGGATTTCCAACCCCACTTGCGCCATATGCAAGCGCTCCGAAGAGGTGCTCTGTCGCCATTGTTTAAAAAGCTTCATGGCCGTCTCGACTGGATATTTTCGCGCAACCATGTCGCTCACCGAGTGACGCAAAATTTCGTCGCCATAATCTTCTGCATTCTCATCGAAGATTGCTATCAGATTCGCAATTTGTGGCTTTGTCAGCTTATTAAAGTCGTTGTAAAGACTCATGACCAAGCTGCTGCTGCCCGTCACACTGCAAGTCGCTTTGTCCTGTAGCGCATTAGCAAAGAAGTCAAAAACCTCTTGCGACCAGAACTCACATTCCAGTTGGGTGTACTCCAGATCAAAGCAAACTTCTTGAAATTCCGTTTTGTCTTTGGCCACAACGGCGGCAGAGAGCCTCTGTATGAATGGAATCAAATTCATGATGCATCAAGGAAGAACGACATTGGCGGGAATCGTTGGCCACAAGGGTGGAAACAACGATGGCAGCATGCGAAGACAACGGTATGCAACATACCCCACACCGACAGTGGCCGCCGCGCTAGCAGCCGCGCAACCGGTATCGCAGCTTTGGCTACTGCTGTTATCGTCGTCATCCTCACACTCGTCTGAATACCGTTTTTCGAACTTGCGCAGATTACTTTCACGATCATTAATCATCGTTCTGTGACCGCGCTTGGTTTGGCTAAGTAACTCGCCCGGCCCAAGACGTTCAGGCAAGTTTAGTCGGTCTGCCGCCAAATCACTCCAACGATCATCCAAGTCGTTATTCAGGTTTTGAATTTTCTTACGTAAAGCCGAACAATGAGCGCTATTCGCTTTGTGCTTGAGGCCCGTCGGATCAGTAAAGTTCAGCGGATTCCCGCCCACATATCCATAACGATTCCAGCCCCCATTGAGCCCGATGGGATCATTCTGGAAATACCGCCCCGAAGGCGGGTCATAGGACCGGTTCAGGTTGTAGTTCAGTTGGGTCTCCTCATCGAACACCTGCCCCGGATACCGCAGGTCGAACTTGATGGCTTCCGCATAGTTGGAACTGCCCTGCCCGCTCTGTGAGTAATTGGTCGCCCCGGTCGTCGGGTTGGCCTCCCCAAACCCCGTGATCAGCCACTGCCACGCCACCTGGCCCTGCGTGTTCGTCAGGCGTCTCGGCGTGTTCAGATGGTCCGCATCGATGGCGTACAACCTGCCATTGATCTGCGCGGCGATGGGCATCGGCCCGTTCGCGGTGGGCAGGTAGATCACTTCGGTGCTGTCCATCTCGCCCGCTGCTGCCGCGCTGTCGCTGCTCCTTCGGTTTCCGTACTGGCCCAGCACGGTGCTGCCGATGCCGTCCTCCGCATAGACGGTCTGTTGAGTAATGGCCGGGTTGTTCGCCCCCGACAGCCGCGCATCGCTCTTGAACACCCGCTGGCCCAGGGCGTTGTAGGTGTAGCTCACCGCCAGTGCGTTGGCCGGGTCGGCGTTGGGTCCTGCCTTGGCGATGCGCCCGTCCACGCCGTAGTGCAGGTAGCTGTCGCCTTTCCTGGTGATCGAGCCGGTGGCGTCGTGGCTGTAGGCAGTCGTGCTGGTCTGCGCGCTGCCGCCCGCTGGCGTGAAGGTCTGCGTGTAGCCGCCCAGGCGGTTGCTGTTGCTGGCGAGTTGATAGTCGCGCTGCAGCGTGGCGGTGCCCCCGACCGTGCTGCTGCTGTAGTAGCTCTGGCTGCGGTTGCCGTTGGCATCCCACGCGTAGCCGCTGGCGTTGGCACCGATGGTGTCGCTCAACGATCTGTCGCCGGGCAGGACCAGGGTGTTGGGCGCGCTGTGCGCGCTGGCGGTGAGCCGGCCTGTGGCGTCGTAGCTGTACGCGCTGGTGAGCGCCACCTGCTGCGCCACCGTGCTGCTTTGCGTGGGCAGCATGTGCTGCTGGGTGATCTGCACGATGCGCCCGGCACTGTCCCAGGTGAGCTGCAGCAGGGCGCTGGCGGCCAGCTGGCCCGCGCTGGTGTAGCTGCGCTGCTCGGCCAGCGGCGCGGGGTTGCCGGGGGTCTGCGCAAAGCCCGGCCATTGCCAGCCAGTGGCCTGGCCCAGCGGGCTCCAGGTGATGCCGGTGACCAGCGGCTGGCCGTTCCACTGCAGCCCGGTGAGCTGGCCGGTGGCGTCGTACTGGTGCACCAGTTGGCGACCGCTGGCGTAGGTGATGCGGGCGATCTGCCCCGCGCCTGCGCTGCCGGCGGGAACGTACTGGTAGCCCACGGTGCTGCTGCTGCCGTTGGCCAGGACCTGGGTGCGCGCGGTGATGCGCCCCTGCGCGTCGCGCTGGTAGCGCGTGGTGACGCCCGCGTCCTGGATCTCGCTCAAGGACCCCACGCTGGCACTCGGGCTGCCGCTGGCGTTGTACTCGGGTCCGGGCAGGTCGTAGCGCAGCACGGTGGTGCGGCTGGCCCCGCCCAGGCTGCTCACGATCTGCGTGGGCCGGCCCAGCGCATCGCGCGTGATGGCGGTGGCCCGTCCCAGCGCGTCGGTGAGGCTTTGCGGCAGGCCCAGGCTGTCGTAGGTGCTGTTTGCCGTGCCGCTGTCCGCGCTGGATTCCTGCTTGGCGTTGCCCAGCGCGTCTCGGGTGTAGCTGGTGGCCACGCCTTTGAAGTCACTGGCCTGCGTGATGGCGTCCTGGGCGTTGTAGACCAGCGCGGCACTGGCGTTCTGGGCGTTGGTGAGGGTCTTCACGCGCCGCAGCGCGTCCAGCGCGAGGGTGGTGCTGCGGCTGGCGCCGCCTACGGTCTCGGTGCTGCGGATGAGTTCGCCGTTGGCGTCGTAGCCATAGCCGGTCGTGCTGAGCGCGCCCGTGGCGGCCGAGCCGATGGTGACGCTCTCCACCCGGTTCAGGCTGTTGATGGTGCGCGCGACCGTCCACGCGGCCTGGCCCTGGGCGCCGGTGATGCTCTCGGCCACCCGGTTGCCCATGCCGTCCAGCGTGTAGCTGGCGCTCGCCCCCCGGTTGTCGCTCCAGCCGGTCAGGCGCTGCGCGGCGTCGTAGGTGTAGCTGGTGGCGTAGCCGCTGGCCAAACTCGCGCTGGCCAGTTGGCCGCTGGCGGTGTAGGTATAGCTGCTGACCTCGTCGCCGCGCTGCGCCCGCGTGAGCCGCCCGCGCGCGTCGTACTGGTAGCTGCTCACCAGGCCCGTGGGCGCGGTGTGGGTGAGCACCCGGCCGGCCGCGTCGTGGGTGTACAGGCTGCTCTGGCCCAGCGCGTTGGTGGCCTGGGTGAGGTGGCCCGCGCTGTCGTAGGCGTAGGTGGTGGTGGCGCCGCCCGGGTCGGTCTCGCTGGCGATCAGCCCCGAGGGGTGGTAGGTCCAGGCCCAGGTGCGCGAGACGGGCGGGTTCACCGAGGTGTCCTTGATCGTCTGCGTGAGGGCGTTGCCCTGGCTGTCGTACGTGTAGGCCGTCTCGCGGCCCGCCTCCGTCACCTTGACCGGCAGGCGCCACTGCGGGTGCCATTCGGTGCTGGTCGTGCGCGCCTGCGCCGTGCCGCTGGCCTGCGTGGTGCTCAGCGGCACGCGCCTGCCCGCATCCCATTGGTACGTCGTCACGCTCCCAAGAAAGTCGGTCTCGGATTCGATCAGCCCTTGCGCGTTCTGCACCCGCTGCGCGGCATCGGGCTTGCCGGTGCCATCGGGCAAGCTGGCCCCGCTGACGACCAGCTTGCCCAGGTTGAGGCTGTAGTTGAAGGTGCGCGCCGTGCCCAGGGGGTCGGTGACGGTGGCGCCAGAGCCATCGGCTGCCGGATAGCTCACCTGGTAGCGGTTGACGCTGCCGGCCAGTTCGGTGCTGGTGGCCCGGCCCGTGCTGTCGTAGCCGAAGGTGCCCCAGCGCGCACCGGTCTCGTCCACGATGCCGGTGAGGGCCTGCGGGAAGCCCGCATCTTCGTACAGGAAGGACCGGCTCTTGCCATCGGGATAGGTGACGCTGGAGAGCCGGCCGCTGCCGTCGTAGGCATAGCGGATGACTTGCTGATCCGGTGTGGTAACAGAGGTCAGCCGGCCCGACGGTTGGTAATCAAGCAAGAGCTTCTGCCCGAACGGATCGGTGATGGAGGCCAAGAGTCCATACGTGTGGTACGCGTAAGACGTCACCCAGCCGTTGCGCGCCGTGACCGACTGCAGCTTGCCGCCGCTGCTGAACTGCAGCGTGGCGTCGTCGTCGCTGCGCTGGTAGGTCCAGGCGCCGGAGGCCGATTGCGTCAGCACGTCGTTGCTGGCCGTGGTCCAGGTGCTGCTGCCCGTCGCCTTGAAGAAGGTCCGCAGGTGGCCCTCTCCCGTCGTGATGCTCACGCTGATGCCGGTGGACGTACTACTGGCCAACAGAAACGCTTGATGATTGTGACTCCAGGCCATGCTCAAGGGCCCTTGGGGCCGGCCCGGGTCTTTGCCCCACGTGCTTTCGTACCGCCGAGTAAAAGACAGCGCCGCAGGCCCCTGCCCGCTCCAGTCGGTCTCGGTGCGGACCTTGGCTTCGTTCGACGGCATGATGGGCTGCCCCACTTCCACGCCGGAGGCCCTGCAGGAAAGTGCCGGAGGTTCTGGCGTGGCGGCAATGCAGGCGTTGGTGGGCACGTCCTCGGCGAACCCCGGCTGGCAGGCACAGGTGCCGCTCGCCGTGGTGATGCTGTTGGGCGGGCAGGACAACGTAGATTGTTTCCAGATGGGGGTCCAGTAATCCCCCGGACCCGCCGAAGAGTCGACGGCGCAGTAGTCGCCTGCGACCGAAAAGCCCGTGGCATTGGAATAGCCTCCAGCAAACCACGCGCAGTACGCCTCCTTGGTGGCGAACTTCGGGTTTCCCGTTGGCCAAGCGTACATAAAGCTTTTTTGCAATTCCGCATGCGCCGCGAGATTGCCTGTGAGCATGAGAAGGCCCAACGCAGCGTGCAACAGTGCCCGCACCATCGCGCAACGGCAAAAACCGCTCAGCCGGAGCGTGACAAACGCTGTCCACCCCAAAAAACCGCTTTGAGGTGCAGCAGCTCTGAGCACCGGTGCGCCAAACACAAGGAAGCCCACAGTCAAGGCACCGTCAACCGATGCCTCATTTTTCGCACATTGCATTCTTTCTCCCGCCTGCCGTTTTGTCTGATGCCAAAAAACTGAATTATTAGTCACAATTTTATTTATTTATAAGCAACCAATGCGTGCATGACCACCGCGCCCCTCAAAACTCCGCATGCACCCGCACCGACACCACATCCACCGGCCCCCGGTCGCGGTTGTAGCCCGGGTGCACGATGTGCTGCACCCCCAGCGACACGGCGGACTGCAGCGGCCCGCCCGGCATGGGCACCGGGGCGAACGTGAGCAGGTAATACGCCTCCCACACGCGCTCGCTGCCGTAGCGCAGGGCGCCGTCGCCCAGGAACGCCCCGAGCCCGCCGGCCGCCAGGTAGTTGCGGTGGTCGGCCGACAACCCGTTGACCGCCACGGCGGCGCCCACGCGGTCGGCGGCGCGGCCCCAGGCGGTGCCGGCGATCTGGCCGCCGAAGGACAGCTGGCGGTCGATCTCGGCGAAGGCGTAGGTTTCCTGGCGGCCGCTGCTGCGGCTGGCGCGCACGAACACGCCGGCGTCTTCGGCCAGCGGGGCCTCCAGGGTCAGGGCCCAGCCGGTCTTGGTCTGCAGGCGGCGCACGGCGCCGACGTCCGGCGTGCCGCCAACGGCCCGGGACGCGGCCAGCGCATCGGCGAACGCGCCCATGACGGCGCGGTTGCGGAACAGCAGCACGCGCCCGCGCAGCGGGCCGGCGGGCAGGGCCACGGGCAGGTCGGATTCGGCCTCGATCTGGTCGCCGTAGTGCTGGGTCCACGAGCGGTCCAGCGGCTGGCCGTTGGATTCGCGCGGCTGCAGGGCGCGGCCCCCGCGCACGGCCCACTGCGGCGTGCGGTATTCGAGGATGCCGGCCCAGGTGTAGCCGCGTGCGTCGGCCGCGTAGTCCCAGGCGCCGGGGGTGAGGAAGGACCAGTTGAAGAACTGCTCGCGCGGGTCCTTGGCGTAGGGGTTGTTGTCGAAGTAGTCCAGCAGCGAGAGGTTGCCGGCCACCAGGGTCCACCGGCGCGCGCTGGCGCTGCCGCCCAGTTCGTTGAAGTCGGGCTCGATGCGTTCGGTGTCGCCGCCCGCGTCCCAGCGCTGCAGCAGGAACAGGCGCGCGCGGTAGGCCTTGATCTGCGCGCCCGAGGTGCGGGCCAGCTCGCCGTTGGAGAGCCCGCCCGCGCCCGACAGGTGCGACAGCGGCACGCCCTGCCCGGCCTCGGGGTTGAAGTGGATCTGCGCGCCGCTCCAGGGGCGCAGCCCGAGGTCGGCGGTGGCGGTGAAGGAATACGAGCGCTCGGCCGTGGGCACCAGGCTGTTGGGGCCGGTGTAGGGCGCATCGAACGAGGGCTTGTGCTGCCACACGTAGGTGGTCTGCGCATGCAGGGCCCAGGGGGGCGGGTCACCGTCCGCCGGGTTGCCGGCGTCGCCGGACGGGGTGGCCAGGGCCTGGGCAGCGAGGACGGCCGCGGTGCCGCCCAGCGCGGCCTGCAGCACGCGCCGGGGCCCGAAGCCACGGAAGAAATGGGAGAGGAGCGACAGCATGCGGCGGCATTCTGTCAGGCCCCGGTGGCCTGCGCGTGTCCGCGCGATCGCCGCGCGCTTCAGCGTGGTTTTTTGCGCACAGGCAGCGTGGCGGCGGCACTGGCCGAGACCTTGCCGCCCAGCCCGGGCGGCACGTGGAGGACCGGCTCGGCAACGGCGTCCGCAGGCCCGGCCACCACGTCCGCGGCAGGCGGCTCGGGCGATACCACCACCGCCGCAGCCGGAACGGGCGCGGCGGCGCGCGCGGCCGGCAGGGAGCGGCGCCAGGCCTCGATCACCACCTCGTTGACGAACTGCCGGTCCAGCCACAGCCACAGCACCATGGGCGCGAGCGTGGGCAGCACCAGCACGCCCACCTGGTAGCCGTACACCAAGGCCTCCAGCTGCCACTGGGCGACCTTGAGCACGCGCACGTCGAGCTGCGCCGTCAGCACCACCTGCATGAGCAGGTGCATCACCAGGCTGAAGGCCTGCAGCGGCACGAGCAGCGCAAAGCCCGCCAGCGCGCGCCAGGTGCGCCCCGGGCCGCGCGCAGACAGCAGCAGGGCGAGGAAGATGGGCAGGCCGTAGGCATAGCGGCCGGGGTCGGATTCGACGGTGATCTCGACCAGGCGGTTGCCGGTCTGCGGCGTGGCGACGGCCACCGAGGTATCGACCTCGAACGCGCCGGGCCGCAGCCGCGTCTCGCGCACCCAGCCCGGGGCCGCGTGTTCGAGAACCCCGCCGGCCACCATGCCCACGGGGTACGAGGTCCAGGGCGAGACCCGGATCCACAGCAGGGTGAGCAGCACCACCCCGGCGAACAGGCCGAGGACGAAGATTTTCAGGCTGGCGGCGCGGCGCATGCGGTGCCGCGGATCACGCCGGCACGGCCGCAGGGGAAGCGGACGGCGCCGAGGGTGGTGCCGCTGGCGGCTCGTTCGGCGGAGCACCCGCGCCGCCCCGGCTGCCGGCCCGCACCCACAGCAGCCAGACGATGAGCACGTCCACCATGATGAGCGCCTGCCAGAGGTATTCGTGGGCGAAGTTGAAGATGGCGGTGTTCCACTGCCCCAGGTAGAACAGGCTGACCACCCGCACGATGTTCATGGCCTGCACGGCCACGAAGCCGGCGACCAGACCGACCAGCTTGTGGCGCCAGGTGGACGGAAACGCCATGACGGCGGCGAACAGCACGATGCACGCCTCGATGCCGTTGCAACCCGCTTCGATGGAGACGCCGAAGCCCGTGGCCTGGTTCCACAGCACCTTGCCCGAGGCGGCCGCCGAGCTGTCGAACCAGGTGACCAACCCGGCGCAGATGCGGGCCAGCAACGCCGTCCACGGCAGCACCAGGTGCTGCTGCACCCAGCCCAGCATGTTGATGCCGAACATCGTCAACTGCAGGGTCAGGAAGAGGAGGAAAAAGCGCAACATGCCGGGAAGGCTCCGCAGAGTAGAAAAAGGGACCGCCGCACATTATCCAGGCAGCATGCCTCCACATGCCATGGGAAAAGCCTGCGGATGGACGTCTACTTCCGGGAAGGCGCTCCACCTTGCCTGCTCATAGACCAGCCGCAGGGGCCGAAGCGCGATGGGACGCATCAGCCCATCGCAAAGCCCGCAACCTTTAGTTACCAACTTGGAATTAATCCAGGTTGAGTTATCACTATGATGCGGCGCGTGGTACAGCCGGAGGGACGTGCCAGCATCGTTCCAAAATCATTTGAATATAAAAATATGCTTCAAATTGATCCACAAGGCATGGTGACCGCGTCGCGCATCCAGCCGCGTCGATTCACCATCATCGAGCGTTCGGCCATGCGTTCCATTACCGGAATCATCGTTCATCAAACCGGCTCCCCCAACGAGCAAGGCGTTTTTGCCAGCTACCAGTCAGGGGGAAACGGTGCGCACTTTCTCATCGCCAAGAATGGCGCCCTCTATCAAACAGCATCGAAACAGCATCGGTCCGTTATCGGACGAATCATGTGGGCCCGCTGAAAGCCCGTTGCCTTGCGGAGCACCGCTGTACGTCCGCTGCCTTCCGGAAATCGAAGGATTTTCCGCAAAACAGTGCTGTGGAGCGCATGAACAAAATGGAGATGACCAAATCCGTCCCGGTGCGGTATCCCAGCAACATCGACTCGATCGGTATCGAAATCGTGGGAATTGCCTCGCTCCCGCCGGACGTCAAAATGCCTGCAGGACTCAGCAAAGCACAGCAAGATGCATTTTTGGGAGAAAAGTCTGTCTACGAACCCATCACCACCGCGCAAAACCTTTCCCTGCGGTGGCTCGTCGACGAACTGGTCAGCACGCTCCACCTGAATTCGTCGGAAGTCCACCGGCACCCCGACGTGAGCCGGAAAAACGCAACCGAAGCGAGTACCGCTCTATGGCGCTGAAAAGGCATGCCATCGCCGCCTTGTGCATCGCTGCACATCTCTTTCCATCCCATGCGCAGGAATCGAAGTCGCCCGCCCCTGCGCGCAAGTCCTATCCGGTTGCAGCCGTGGCATCGGTCGAGATAACGCGGCCCGCGGCGCAAAACGCAGCGGGAGAGTCCGCCCCCTGCGTTGGCACCCGGCCGCTGGCAGAGCAGGATGTCCACCGATTCCTGGCCCATTCGAGGCCCATCGACCGCCGTGCCTATCTGCACGACCATTTCCTCACCGGTGACTGCTACACGGAGGCCCGCATCCGGTTCAAGGATGGCCGCGTTGCCACACTTGGCATCGCCAACGATGCCGGCACCGCCCTGCTCACGCCGGTCGTCGCGGGCAAGGAGCAGGCGTCCGGCCGCTACCTGCACTGCGCACGGTGCACAGGCTTGCTGGACCTGCCGGACCGAGAGCCTTCGAAGTAGCCCTGGCCACCATCGCAGCCCAATAAAAAAAGCCCGGCCTCCCAAGAAGACCGGGCTTTTGATTGCTACTTATTTAATAGCAATATGCCCCAGTGAATCATGCGCTGGAGGCCGATCAGGCCAGCAATGCGTTCACGCGCTTCACATAGGCGGCGGGGTCCTCGGGCAGGCCGCCTTCGGCCAGCAGCGCCTGGTCGAACAGGATGTGCGCCAGGTCGTGGAAGTGCACGCTGCCATCGAGCTTCTTGACCAGGGCGTGATCGGGGTTCACCTCCAGCACGGGCTTGGACTCGGGCGCCTGCTGGCCGGCCTGCTTGAGCATGCGCGCCAGCTGGGTGCTCATGCCGTCGTCCTGCACGACCAGGCAGGCGGGCGAATCGACCAGGCGGGTGGTGGCGCGCACGTCGTCGGCCTTGTCCTTGAGGGCTTCCTTGAGCTTGGCCAGCAGCGGCTTGAAGGCCTCGGCGGCTTCCTCGGCGGCCTTCTTCTCGGCCTCGTCCTGCAGCTTGCCCAGATCGACCGCGCCCTTGGCCACGGACTGCAGCGGGGTGCCATCGAAGTCCTGCAGGTAGTTCAGCGCCCATTCGTCCACGCGGTCGGTCATCAGGAGCACCTCGATGCCCTTTTTCTTGAAGACTTCGAGCTGCGGGCTGTTCTTGGCGGCGGCCAGCGTGTCGGCGGTGATGTAGTAGATGGCGTCCTGGCCGTCCTTCATGCGCGCCTTGTAGTCGGCGAACGAGACGGTGACCGCATCGCTTTGCGTGGAGGCGAAGCGCAGCAGCTTGGCCAGGCGCTCGCGGTTGCCGAAGTCCTCGCCCAGGCCTTCCTTGAGCACGGCGCCGAACTCGGCGTAGAAGGCCGTGTACTTGCCTTCCTTGGCCTTGTCCTCGTCGCTCACCACATCGGTCACGCCGTCGGCGCCTTCGCCGGCAGTGTGCCTGTCGTGCTTGGCCAGGTCTTCCAGCATGCCGAGCACGCGCTTGGTGGAGCCTTCGCGGATGGCGCGCACGTCGCGGCTTTCCTGCAGCAGTTCGCGGCTCACGTTGAGCGGCAGGTCGCTGGAGTCGATCACGCCCTTCACGAAGCGCAGGTAGGTGGGCATCAGCGCCTCGGCGTCGTCCATGATGAACACGCGCTTGACGTACAGCTTCACGCCGGCCTTCTTGTCGCGGTTCCACAGGTCGAACGGCGCCTTGGCGGGCACGTACAGCAGTTGCGTGTACTCGGTGTTGCCCTCCACGCGGTTGTGGCTCCAGGTCAGCGGGTTCTCGTGGTCGTGGCTGATGGCCTTGTAGAAGTCCTGGTACTGCTCTTCGGTGATGTCCTTCTTGGGGCGGGTCCACAGGGCGCTGGCCTTGTTGACGGTTTCCCACTCGCCGGTCTTGACCATGCCGCCGGGCTGGCGGCCGCCGTTTTCGTCGGCGGGGTTGATCAGCTCGCCCTCTTTCCACTCTTCCTTTGCCATCAGGATGGGCAGGCTGATGTGGTCGGAATACTTGCCGATGATGGACTTGATCTTCCAGGCGTTCAGGAACTCTTCGGCGTCGTCGCGCAGGTGCAGGATGATGCTGGTGCCGCGCTCGGGGCGGGTGATGGTCTCGACCTCGAAGTCGCCCGTGCCGCCGCTGATCCAGCGCACGCCTTCTTGCGCGGGCAGGCCGGCGCGGCGCGATTCCACGGTGATCTTGTCGGCCACGATGAAGCCGGAATAAAAGCCCACGCCGAACTGCCCGATCAATTGGCCCTGCTCGGACGCCGTGGTCTTCTGGTCGCCCGAGAGCTTGCCCATGAAGTCCTTGGTGCCGCTCTTGGCGATGGTGCCCAGGTGGTCGATGGCCTCCTGCTGGCTCATGCCGATGCCGTTGTCGGTGATGGTCAGCGTCTTGGCGTCCTTGTCGAAGGCCACGCGCACTTCGAGGTTGGGCGCGTCTTCGTACAGGTCGTTGTCGTTGAGGGCCTCGAAACGCAGCTTGTCGCAGGCGTCGGACGCATTGGAGATCAGCTCGCGCAGGAAGATTTCCTGGTTGGAGTACAGCGAATGCGTGACCAGGTGCAGCAGTTGCGCCACTTCGGCCTGAAAGGAATGGGTCTGTTTGCTCATGGTGTGGATTGGGAGGTCGGGGTCATTCACAAAAAGAGGGACGCCCCGGCAGTTCGGGGCAGGCGCCGCATTATCAAGGCTGCAGGGTTCGGCCCTGCCCCAAGGGCGCCCGCGGCCATTGAACTCCGGCTGCGTGCCCCGTTCCAAGCCGCGATCCCGCCCCCGGCCCGGGGTGGCCTGCCTCCCTGACGACGGAATCCGATCCATGCGCAAACTCCAGAACCTGCTTCGCAGGCACCTGCCGATGGCGGCGTGCCTGGCCCTGCTGCTGGGCCCCACCCCGCCGCTGTGGGCCCAGGCCACGGGCCGGCCCGATGGCTTCGCCGCCGGGGTCACCGGCGGCGGCCAGGGCGAAGTGGTGCGCCCCACCTCGCTGGACGGCCTGGAACGCGCGCTGTGCCAGCGCGCCGAGGGCCAGCGGTGCACCGACGACACACCGCGCGTGATCGTGCTGGACCGCCTGTTCGACTTCCGGGGTTCGCTGCAGGCCCATGGCTCCGCCACCACCACCGAGGCCGGGTGCCTGGCTGTCGACTGCAAGGACAACCCACCGGGCCAGGGCGGCCAGGGCGGCCGGGGTGGGCAGTGGGCCCTGAACGTCGCCCACTTCTGCGATGGCCGCCCGGCCGCCCCGGTGAGCTACGACAACGCCGGGCGCCGCCCCCTGCCCGTGGGCTCCAACAAGACCCTCGTCGGCCTGGGGCGCAACGCGGGCCTCCAGGGCCGGGGCCTGCGGATCGGCGATGGCAACCGCAACGTCATCGTGCAGAACCTTCGCATCACCGACATCAACCCGGGCGTCGTCTGGGGCGGCGATGCGCTGACCATCGACGGCGCCGACGGCGTGTGGGTGGACCACAGCCTGTTCGCACGGATCGGCCGCCAGATGGTGGTGACGGGCTTCGGCAGCGCCACGCACGTCACCCTGTCCCACAACGAGTTCGACGGGCGCACCGACCACTCGGCCACCTGCGACGGCCACCACTACTGGCTGTGGCTGTTCCTGGGCGCACAGGACACGATCACCGTGGCCCGCAACTACATCCACGACACCTCGGGCCGCGGGCCGCATGCGGGCGGCATGAAGAACGCCACCGTGGCCGCGCACCTGGTCAACAACTATTTCGAGAACATCAGCGGCGAAGGCGCGGCCATGCCCCTGACGGCCACGGCCCGCCTGTTGATGGAGGGCAACTATTTCGACCACGTGACCTGGCCCGTGTACCGCTACCCGCACGCGCCCGGCCCGGGCCCGGCCTTCGCCCCGTTCGCCAGGCAGGCCGACCCGCGCAACGGCCTGTGCCGCCAGGCCATCGGGCGGGACTGCGTGCCCAACGACCAGATCGCCAGCGGCACCGCCGACCCGCCGCCGCTGGATGCGCCGGCGATCAGCGCTTTCGGTGCGTGGCGGGACTCGCTGGTCGCGCCGGAATCCGCCGCCGAGACGGCCCGCTCGGTGCGCCGGCAAGCGGGCGTCGGGGTGATCGGCACCACCGGGGGCACTTCGCCCTGAACACGCCCCGGAGAATGCTATTAATTCAATAGCAAACAAGGCATGTTTCACTAGGGCATGGCATCAAAAACATCCAAAACCCTGCCACCAGCGCCGCCGGCGGCATGCCCCGGCCCGGGGCTTCAGAACTTCTCGTTCGCCCCCAGGTAGCGCCACTGCCCCACCGGCAGGTTGCCCAGGGTGATGCGGCCGATGCGGATGCGCTTCAAGCCCACCACCTTCAGGCCCACCAGCTCGCACATGCGGCGGATCTGGCGCTTCTTGCCTTCTTGCAGCACGAAACGCAGTTGCTCGGGGTTCTGCCAGTCCACGCGCGCTGGCTTGAGCGGCTGGCCATCCAGGGCCAGGCCGTGGCACAGGCGGGCCAGCTGGTCGGCGGGAAAGGCGTCCTGCACGTTCAGCGCCACGTCGCCGTACTGCACGCGCACGAGGTATTCCTTCTCGACGCCGGAGTCCTCGCCGATCAACTGGCGGGCCACGCGGCCGTCCTGCGTGAGCACGAGCAGGCCGACGGAGTCGATGTCCAGCCGCCCGCAGGGCGCCAGGCCCCGCAGTTGCGGCGGCGAAAAGCGCATGCGGCTCGGGTCCTCGCGCCAGTGCGTGCGCGGGTTGATCAGCGCCACGGCGGGCGTGTGCCCGTCCTCGGCCTGGCCGCTCACGTAGCCCATGGGCTTGTGCATCAGGATGGTGACCTTCTGGTCCTGAAAGCCCTGCGCCACGCGCTCGACCTCGATGCGGTCGGTGGGTGTGACCTGCAGCCCCATCGGCGCGACCTGGCCGTTGACCTTGACCCAGCCCTGCGCGATCCAGTCGTCGGCCTCGCGGCGCGAGCACAGGCCCAGTTCGGCCATGCGCTTGTTCAGGCGCGAGGTGCCGCCCTCGCCCGCCGGGGCCGCGGCAGCGGGGCCACGGCGTTCGGGCGGGCGGCCTGGCGCGGCGGCGGCCCCGCGCGGGGCGGTGGCGGGCTGCGGCGCGCGCGCGCGGTCGGACGATCGGGGTTCCTGCCAGGGTTCTGGCCGGGAGGGGGCGCGGGGTGGGACGCGAGAGGGGGCGCGCGGCGATGCGCCGGGGAACGGTCGGGCCGCAGGGCCGGCGTTGGCGCGGCTGGCCGACGGCACCGCAGGAGCGGACGGCGCGGCCTGGGCGGCGGCTGGGGGAAGGGAGAGGCGGCGGCGGGGCGGCGAATCGGACATGGGCGCTATTTTCGCTCGGCGGCCGCCGCATGCCAGGCGAGAAAGTCATCCATGGGCAACGGCCGGCTGATGTAGTAGCCCTGCGCGTCGTCGCAATGCAGCTCCCGCAGGCGCTCCAGGACGGAGACGGTCTCCACCCCCTCGGCCACCACGCTCAGGCCCAGGTTGTGGGCCAGGTCGATGGTGGAGCGCACGATCTGCTCGTCGCCGTTGTCCGAGGCCATGCCGATGACGAAAGACTTGTCGATCTTGAGCTCGTCCACCGGCAGCCGCTTGAGGTACGCCAGCGACGAGTACCCCGTGCCGAAGTCGTCGATGGACAGCTTGAAGCCCTGCTCGGACAGGCGGTTGAGCATGGCCTCGGCGCGCAGGGGCTCGTCCATGATGGCGCTCTCGGTGATCTCCAGGCAGAACGACGAGGCGGTCACGCCGTGGCGCGCCAGCAAGGCGCCCAGGCGGTTGCTCAGCTCGGGGTCGAGCAGATCGCGCGTGGACAGGTTGATCGAGATGCGCAGCGACAGCGGCTGCACCCGCGGCTGCGCCAGAAAGAGCACGGCCTGCTCGAACATCCACAGCGTGAGCTGCCGCACGAAGCCGGTCTGCTCAGCAAACGGAATGAACTGCAGCGGCGGCACCATGCCGCGCTCGGGGTGCTGCCAGCGCACCAGGGCCTCGGCGGCGGCGCCCGGCTGCCCTGTCAGCGTCACCTTGGGCTGCAGGAACAGGCGCAGCTCGTTGCGGTCCACCGCGCGGCGCAGCTCGGTCAGCAGCGAGAGCGAGCCGGCGCTGGAGGAATCCATCGACGGCTCGTACAGCAGCGCCCCGCTGAGCCGCTGCTTGGCCGCGTACATGGCGATCTCGGCATGGCTGAGCAGGGTATCGGCATCCTGCGCGGGGCCGGGCCAGCAGGCGATGCCGATGCCCGCGCTCAAATCCACCGCCCGGTCCCCGAAAGCCACCGGCATCTCGAAGGCGCGGATGATGCGCTGGGCCATGTCGCGCGCTGCCGTGTCGTCGGCGCCGGGCATCAGCATGGCGAACTCGTTGCCGCCCAGGCGGGCGACAACGTCGTGCGGCGAACGCGCCTGCGCGCTGATGCGCTCGGCCACGGCCTGCAGCAGCCGGTCGCCCAGCGCATAGCCGAGCACGCCGTTCACGTGCTTGAAGCGGTCCAGGTCCAGCGCGATCACGGCCACGGGGCGCCCGCCGCTGCCGGGGCCGATGGCTTCCATGATGGCGCGGCGAAAGCGCTCCCGGTTGGGCACGCCGGTCAGCCGGTCGGTGTCGGCCAGGCGCAGGATCTCGCCCTGCTGGCCGGCGATGTCCACCCGCATGCGGTCGAACGAGCGGGCCAGGTTGCCGATCTCGTCATGCCGGCGCGTGTGCTCGATGGGGGCGGCGTAGTCGCCCTGCGAAAGGCGGTGCGTGGCGGAGACCAGCGAGCGCAGCGGCATCGTCACGCGGCGCGCCATGAAGGCGCTGCCCAGCGCGAAGAGCACCAGGCCGGCCACGGTGATCACACCCAGCAGGATCTGCAGCCGGCGGTAGGGCGCGACCACATCGTCGATGGAGCGCAGCAGCAGCGCGCGGGCGCTGGTGGCGCCGCTGTCCAGCCGCACGGGCCGCACCAGCAGCGTCTCGCCGCCGAGCACCTGCTCCCCGCCCATGCGGAAGTCGCGCAGATCCGCCAGGGCGCGCGACGGCAGCGTGCTCACCGGCACCGCCACGGCGCCGGTGGCGTCGCGGACCTGGATGGCCACGTCCACCGACAGCAGTTGCTGCATCTCGGACACCAGCGTCTCGTTGACCGGAAAGCCCATCAGCACCCAGCCCACCAGCAGCGGCGCCCGCATGGGCACCATCACGAACTGGTACGGAATGCCGTGCACCACGGCGATCTGGCTGCCCTGCGGCTGTGCCACCAGCGCGGGCACGGCCTGGTCCACCGCGCTCTGGTAGTCGGCCGGGGTGCGCGAAGGGCTGGTGGACTGCAGGTGCATGCGGGTGTCCAGCAGCGCCGTCATCGCGGCGCCGATGCGCGCGCCGTGGTTCTCCAGCACGGACTGGATCGTCTCCGCGTCGCCCGAATTCACCGCGGAGCGAAATCCATAGTCGGAGGCCAGCAGCACGGAGGCCTCCTGCAGCCGCACGGCGTTCTGCTCCAGGAGCCAGCGCCAGACGCGTTCGTCCACGTCCAGGCTGCGCTCGATCTGGGCGCGCGCGTTGCGCACGATGAAGGTCTGCACCACCACAAACCCGGCCGCCTGCACGATCAACAGCAGCAGCAGCGAAATGCCGACGAGCCGGAAGATCAGGCTGCGGCGCAGCGCACGCAGGTTCAAGGGGTCACCCCCGTCAGCCGCACGACCACGGGCGCGATGCCCTCGGCCACCGCAAGGGGCTGTGCATAGGCGGCGGCGCCCACCGGAAGCCCCGCATGCCACACGCGCAGCGTGTAGTTGCCCGCGGGCACCTTCTCGATGCGCGCGCTGCCGAACGGCGGGGCGCCCTGGGCGAAATAGGGTGTTTCCAGCACCAGGATCCAGGCCACCATCTGGTCGTGGATGTTGCAGCCGAGCACCACGACGCCCGGCCGGTCGAAGAGCACGGGGTTGGCCGGCGTGCCGGAATACAGCTGCAATTCGAACTTCTTGGCCGGCGAGAACGAATACACGTGGTGGCGCACGTTGTCCTTGTTGGGAAACCGCACCTCGGTGCCCACCGTCACCGGCAGCACCTCGGGCACGAAGCGGCGCTTCAGTTGCCCCATGTCCTGCTGGGCCATCGGGCGCACCAGCTTGTGCGCCTCGGGCGAGTCCAGGAACACCACCGCTCCCAGCAGCGGCTTGCCCGCGCCGTCCTGCACGGTCACCTGGACCTCCGCGGCCATTGCCGGCAACGTCACCGCACAGAGCATGGCGACCATGCTCCGAGACAGGGGCGAGCGAAGTCGGGTCATGGGGCCGGTTCCTTCCAGAAAAATGTAACAAGGCGGCGGCAGATCGAACCACGCCGAAGTGGAATGCGCAAAAATGGCACGGCGCTACGCTACCAAATAAATAGCAACAGAACGATGCATTTAATAAGATATGGGCGATTAAATCAATTCACTCACCGGCACCGCTCACGGGAGACTTTAGGGGCAGATACTCCTTGGTGGGTTCCTCATATGTAACATTACTGCGTTGCCGACCACCGCCCGGACGGCGACGCGCACCGACCACTGGCACTGCTTTTGCTGTGCATTTCGTTCAAAGGCCATCGGCCACGGAAAACACCATGCAGACCGCTTCGTTCTTCAAGACCTTCTCCATCTCCCGCCGGCTGTTCCTGGGGTTCGGCTGCATGCTGGCACTGCTCATCGCAGTGGCCGCCGTGGCCCACGCCTCGCTGAACGAGGTCAACCAGCAGATGCAGCAGATGACCGGGGCCAGCGCCGCCAAGATGCGGCTGGTCAACAGCATGCTGGAGAACGTGAGCGCCATCGGCATCCAGGGGCGGTCGGCCGCGATGCTCGGCGAGGTCGATCCCAAGAGCGCCGATGAACAGACCCGACGGGTCGGCCAGGCGCTGCAGCGCTATGCCGCGCAAGAGACCGAACTGGCGACGCTGCTCGATTCCGGCGCCACGGCGGCCGAGCGCCAGCTGCAGACCGACATCCAGGCCCTGGCGCGCAAGACCCGGCCCGAGCTGGACACGGCGCTCAAGGCCATCGCAGACGGCGACACGGTGAGCGCCACGCTCTCGCTCATGACGCGGGTGGCCCCGGCCGAGGCCGCCTGGCGCGACAAGCTGGCCGAACTGGTGCAGCTGCAAAACACCCTCAACACCGAGGCCGCCGCCGGCGCGTCGCGCATGGAAGACCGGGCCCGCGCCATCGGCGGCGCCCTGGTGGCGCTGGCCATCGTGCTGGGCGCATTGATTGCCTGGCGCACCACGGCCAGCATCACCCAGCCCATCGGGCGGGCCGTGGTGGTGGCCGAGCGCATCGCGCGCGGCGACCTCACCTCGCGCGTGGAAGTGCGCATCCAGGACGAAACGGGCCGTCTGCTGGACGCCATCGCCGCCATGCAGGAGCAACTGCGCTCGCTGGTGGGCGGCATCGGCACCACGGCCGATTCCATCCTGCTGGCCAGCTCCGAAGTGGCTTCGGGCAACCTCGACCTGAGCCAGCGCACCGAGCAGACCTCCAGCAACCTGCAGCAGGCGGCATCGGCCCTGGAAGACCTGACGCACACCGTGCAGCAGAGCGCCGACGCAGCCCGCCAGGCCAACCAGATGACCGCCGCCGCATCGCAGGTGGCAGAACGCGGCGGCGAGGTGGTCTCGCAGGTGGTGCGCACCATGGACGTGATCAGCGCCAGCTCGCGCAAGATCGCCGACATCATCAGCGTGATCGACGGCATCGCCTTCCAGACCAACATCCTGGCGCTGAACGCCGCCGTGGAAGCCGCCCGCGCGGGCGAGCAGGGCCGCGGCTTCGCCGTGGTGGCCGGCGAGGTGCGGGCGCTGGCCGGGCGCTCGGCCGATGCCGCGCGCGAAATCAAGGCACTGATCCTGGCGAGCGCCAATCAGGTGCAGGAAGGCACCACGCTGGTGGGCCATGCGGGTGCCACCATCGGCGAACTGGTGCAGTCGGTGCAGCAGGTGTCGGGCATCATGGCGGAGATCACCGCATCGGCCCGCGAGCAAAGCGACCGCATCGCCGACGTGAGCCAGTCGGTGGGCGCGCTGGAAACCATGACGCAGCAGAACGCCGCGCTGGTGGAAGAAAGCAGCGCAGCCGCTGGCAGCCTCAAGGACCAGGCCGGCCGCCTCACGGACATGGTGGGCACCTTCCGCCTGACGCGCACGCCCGAGCTGGCGGCGCCCCTCAGCCGCGCATGACCGCCCGCGCATCCGAGGGCCCCGGCGCACGGATGGCGCGCCGCACGGGTGCCTCGGCCTGCGCGGCGAACACGCTCTCGCGCAGCGCGGGCAGGTCCAGCACCCGCAGCCCGCCGTATTCCACGCAGATCGCGCCCTGGGCCTGCAGCTCGGCCAGCGCCTCGTTCACGCGCTGGCGCGACAGCCCCACCAGGTACGCCAGTTCCTGCTGCGTGATGCGCAGCACCTCGCCCACGCCGGGGTAAAGCACCGGGTTGAACAGCGCTGCCAGGCTGCGCGCCACGCGCACGTCCGGGTTGCCCAGCCGGTCGATCTCGCGCGCGGCGATGAACTGGCCCAGCCGCTCGTTGAGCTGGTTCATCACGAACCGGTTGAAGCCGATGGAATGGTCCAGCAGCCAGTGGAAGGTGTCGATGGGCAGGCCCGCCACCACGCTCCTGCGCAGCGCCTGGATGTTGTAGCGGTAGGGCTCGCGCTTGACCGCCGTGCCCTCTCCGAACCACCCGCCCGGGGGCACGCCGGTGAAGGTCATCGTCTGGCCCTGGGCGTTGTCGGTGCTCATCTTGAGCAGCCCCTCCACCACGCCGAACCAGTAGGTGACCGGCCGGCCCACGCGGCACACGTAATCGCCCACCTTGGCATCGCCCACGAGCAGCGCGGCGATGGCGCGCTCCCGCTCGGGCAGCGACAGCAGCGGCAGCCAGGGAATGCCGTCCAGCTCCACCTGGGACGGCAGGCGGCGGCGCTGGTGCAGCGAAAGGTCATCGTTCATGGACTGCGAGCATGGGGCAGGACAGCCGCCGGGCGATTGCGGGAATACCACGATGCGGACTGTTGCCGGGGCGACAAAGAATCGGTCCGCGCACGCCCATGATTCGCCCACAGGCCACGGAGACACCATGCCAAAAATATTCCAACAGGCCCTCGTTTCTTGCGACGCGACCCCACCGCGTTGGCAGACTGCCCCATCCGGCGCGGCATCGCGCGGCGTTGCCGCACCGCCCCGGCGGCGCCGCGTGCTCGCGGGTGCGGCCGCCCTGGCCCTGCCGTGGATCGGCGCCGCCCCGGCCCGCGCGCAGGGCTCGGCGCTGCGCATCGCGCAGTCCACCGCGCTCACCGGCCCGCTGGGCGACCTCGGCTCGGCCATGCACCTGGGCGCGAAGGCCGCCTTCGCCGCCATCAACGCCCAGGGTGGCGTGCAGGGCCAGACGATCGAACTCACCACGCTGGACGACGGCTACGACATCCCCCGCGCGCTGGCCAATGTGGACAAGTTCCTGGCCGACCGCGAACAGTTCGCACTCTTCAACTGCATGGGCACGCCCATGGTCGAGGCCATGCTGCCCAAGGTGCTGCCCTCGGGCATGCCGTTCTTCGCCCCCTTCACCGGCGCCATGCTGAGCCGGGTGAAAGGCGCGCGCAGCGTGTTCAACGTGCGCGCCACCTATGCCGACGAGGCCGACAAGCTGGTCCAGCACTTCTCCACCCTGGGCATCCGGCGCATCGCCGTGGTCTATCAGAACAACGCCTTCGGCAAGGAGGTGTTCTCCGCCGCACGCGACGCCATGGCCCGGCTGAAGCTGGGCGAGCCGCTGTCCGGCACCGTCGAAAGCGATGCATCGGACGCCGGCTCCGCGGCGCGCCAGCTGGCCGACGGCAACCCCGAGGCGGTGCTGATCGGCCTGGCCGGCAAGCCGGCGCTGGAGTTCGTGAAAGCCTTCCGGGGGATGAGGCGCGGGATCATGCTGTATGCCACGTCGGTGATGGGCACCTCGGCCGCGGTGAAGGCGCTGGGGGCGGATGCCGTCGGCCTCACCATCTCGCAGGTCGTGCCGCTGCCCACCAACGTGGTGGTGCCGGTGGTGCGCGAGTTCCAGGCGGCCTGGAAAGCCGTGGGTGCCACGGCCGAGCCCTCGCACCTGGCGCTGGAGGGCTACATCAACGCCCGCGTGTTCGCGCAGGCCCTGCAGCGCGCGGGCCGCAACCCCTCGCGCGCCGCCTTCGTGGACGCCACCTGGAGCCTCAAGAACTGGGACCTGGGCGGCTTCGAGGTGAACGCCACCGGCCCGGAACGCAGCGCCTCGCGCTTCGTCGAGCTGACCCTCGTGGGGCGGGACGGCCGGTTCATCCGCTGAGCCGCCCCATGGATCACGGGCCCGCTGCCATCGGCGGCGGACGATTCCATTGCTACCAAAAATATAGCAATAAAGGCATTGAATACGGCGGCAGTGGCCGTTTTATCCCTTGGTCCATGCCCACCCGCCTCATTGCGACGGCACGGCGTAGCGGTAGCCCCGGAACGCCCACACCGTGCGGGACGGCTCGATCTTCTCCAGCACCACGCCCGGCGCCGCCTGGTCGCCCTCGTGCAGCACCTGTCCGTTGACGATGGCCATGCGGTAGGCAGGGTTCGCCGAATAGGTGGCGCCGCTGAACTGCATGGCGGGCAACTGCTCGCGCAGGGACGGCGGCAGATCGCGCTGCGCCACGATGGGCGGCGCCTCGGCTGCGGCGGCTACAGCGGGTGCCGCGGGTGTGGCAGCGCCGTTGGCCGGCGGCAGCAGGCGCGCGGTGGCCGCTGCCGCGGCCGAGGCGCGTGACAACGGCGCGGATGCGGCACGTTCGGCGGGCAGTGGCGCGGGCGGCGCCGCCGCCGCTGCGGCCGAAGGCACCGTGACCGGGGCCACGCGTTCCGGCCGCACGGCCGGAGCAGGCGCCGGCGCAGGCAGCGGGGCTGGCGCTGCCGAGGCCACGCGGGCGCGGGCTGGCTGCTCCGCCGGCTGCAGGGCGGCGGGCGGCGTGGGGGCTGGCGCGGTCGCCGCGGCCGGGGTCACGGGCTCGGAAACCGGCGCCGCCACGACCCGCGCCGGCTCGGCCGGCACCGCCGTCCGGTGTGCCAACCACCAGGCCGCACCGGCCGCCACACCGGCGACGGCCAAGCCAGCCGCCAGCACCGGCAACCAAGGCAGGGCGCCCCTGCGGGCCGGCTCGGCCATGGACGGAGCGCCCGGTGCGGGCACGGCCGGCGTGTGCAGGCCAGGCACGGCGCCGCGGCCGCGCTCGGCTTCGGCGCGCCGCAGGGCATCAAGGATGTAGGACATAGGATGGGAAAGAGTGCGTGGGGCCGTGCCCGCAGGAATCGAACAACCCGGAACGACCGGCGAAAACGCGGTGCGGTCGCGTCGGAGGGATGGGCATGCGCCTAGGCTCCCTTGCGCAGGCGCGGCTCGTCCACGCCCGCGGCACGGTTGAGCAGCATGAGGGTCAAGGGCCCGGCCCGGCCGTCGGGCGCCAGACCCTGGGCGACCTGAAAGCGATGGATGCGGTCACGGCGCTGCGCGGCGGCTGGCCGCTGGGCTGCGGCGGTGCCCTGGGCAACGGGTGGCAACTGGGCGTCCAGCCACGCCAGGGTGGCGGGGTGGTCGGCCACATCGCTGCCCTCCTGCAAGCCCGGCGGCGCACGCCACAGCGTGGCGAATTCGCCGCGCCACGCCTGCGCCAGATCGGCCACGGGCACCTGCAGGGTGCGGCCCGCGCCTTCCAGCGTGGCCACGCCGCCGTCCAGCCGCGACAGCACGACCGGCACCGGGCGCCCGTCCGCCGTGAAGAGCGTCATCACGCCCGGCCGGTCCAGTTGGCGCACCAGGCTCAGGCCCGCACGGCGCTGGCGAAAGCAGCGCAGGCCCTCGCGGGCCAGGGCTGCGCAGGCATCGGCGCCGGGGGCCGGCGCAGCGGCGCCCCAGGCCGTGGCCAGCGCGCGCCAGGCGGCGTCGTCTCCCTCGGGCTGCAAGGCCAGAAAACCCTGCAATGCCGAAGGGGGTGTGGCTACCGGAGTCGCCGCGGCCGAGGCCGCCGGCAGCGATGCAGCCATGGAGGCAGTCGATGCCGCAGGTGCTTGCGCTGCTGCCGCCACCACGGGCCCCGGGCCCGCCGCGGCCGCGCCCGTTGGCGGCCACCAGCCCAGAGCCCAGCCGGCACAGGCCACTGCCGCAGCCCCCGCCAGTGCGCCAGCGCCCGCCACCGCCCAGCGCGGGGCACGCGCGGTGCCCGCGGCAGCCCGGGCCGCGGGCGGGGCATCGAACACCTCGCGCGCAGCCTGGTCCACGGTGGCTTCGTTCACCTCGCGCACGCCGCCCGCGTAGGCACCCAGCAGCGCCCGGTCGCACAGCAGGTTGATGCGCCGGGGCACGCCGCGCGCCAGCGAGTGCACGCGTTGCAGCGCACGCGCGGTGAAGGGCAACGCGCCCTGCAGCCCGGCCACGGCCATGCGGTGGGCGATGTACTGGCGGGTTTCCTCGGCGCTCAGGGCATCGAGGTGAAAGCGGGCGATCACGCGCTGGGCCAGTTGCTCCAGCGTGGGGCCGGCGATCATCCCGCGCAGCTCGGGCTGCCCGATCAGGATGATCTGCAGCAGCTTGCGCTCGCTGGTTTCCAGGTTGGTGAGCAAACGCAGCTGCTCCAGCACGTCGGCCGAGAGGTTCTGCGCCTCGTCGATGATGAGCACGTTGTTGCGCCCCGCCGCATGGGCCTGCAGCAGGAAGGCGTTGAGCGGGTCGATGCAGTCCTTGACCGTCTCGGAGCCCGGCACCGCCGGGGTGTGCGCCACGCCGAACTCGTCGCAGATGGAGCGCAGCAGCTCGCCCACCGTGAGCCGCGGATTGAAGATGTAGGCCACGTTGCAGTGCGCCGGGATCTGCTCCAGGAAGCACCGGCACACCGTGGTCTTGCCGGTGCCGATCTCGCCGGTCAGCAGCACGAAGCCGCCGCCGGCGTCCAGGCCGTAGAGCAGGTGCGCCAGCGCCTCGCGGTGGCGATCGCTCATGAACAGATAGCGCGGGTCGGGGGCGATGGAAAACGGCGCGTGCTCCAGGCCGAAAAACGGGGCGTACATGGCGGCAAGGATACCGCCCTGCCGTGGCGGTCGCCCTGCGGCCGGCGCGCGGGTCAATCGTCTTGCAGCGGCGGCAGGCCCTGCAGTGGCGCGGGCGGCCAGCGGCCCGCAGCGGCCCGTGCCTCGAACCAGCGGTGCATGGCCGCGTCTTCGAGTGCGTATTCGCCGCGTGCCGACTTCCACACCAGCGCGGGCATGCGCTGGCGCAGCGCCTCCAGCGCCTTCTGGGCCTGCGGCACCGTCACCGGATGGCCGGCGTTGTCCCGGTAAAAGCGCAGGGCTTCGGCGTCGTAGGGGCGAAAGCGCGGGCCCTGCTCCAGCATGCGCCATAGCACGGCCTGCTCGGTCGGCTTGAGGCCGAGGTAGTCGGACTCCATCTGCGCTTCGTCCTGCGCCTGCTGCTGTTGCGCGGCTTGCAGCAGCGCGGGCTCGAAGCGCCCGGTCAGCGCCGCCAAGGGGCTCAACACCTGTCCCAATGCGGCCATGAAGAACTGCGGGCGGTCGCCGAAGACCTCGAACGCCTGCTGCAGCGAAGCCTGATCGACCGGCTTCAGTTCGGGCCGCTGGGCTTCGATCAAGGCAGCCACATGGGCGATGAAGTCGGCACCCAGGGGCGGCATGCGCTGGATCTGCGATCCGTAGAAAGGGGCCGCCGCAGTGTTCACCAGGCGCAGCAGCTTGTCGCGGTCCGAGCCGGACATGACGAGCATCAGGTTCACCATGCCCGGCCGGTTGAGCTGGTCGCGGGCCGATTTCAGGGCGGTCATCGCGGCCTCGCCGGCTTCGCTGGTCAAGGCGTGCTGCGCCTCGTCGATGATCAGCGCCACCGGCTGACCCGCCCTTTCGTGCAGGAGGCGCAGGGCTTCGGTCAAGGTCAGGCCATCCACCTTCCCGATCTTGCTGGTGTCCACCTCCAGACCGCCGACCTTCACTTTGTCCAGGCCGGCCTTTCTCGCCGAGCGTGCGACCAGGCCCAGCCGGGGCTCCAGGGCGCGGGCGATGGACTCCGCGATCAGCCCGCCCGGATCGCGCCGCGCGTCGGCCCACAGGTCCACATAGACCACCACCACGCCCGCAGCCTCCAGGGCCGGGCGCAGGTCCCCCTGAAGAAAGGTGGATTTGCCGGTGCGGCGCGGTGCGGCCAGGAACAGCCCGTTGTGGGCATCGCCCAGCAGCGCCTTGCCCTGCAGCGCGGACGTCAGCGCTTGTGCCAGGGCGGTACGTTGGAAGGCAATCATCGCAAATATCCTTTTTTATCCCGAAAAAGATAGTTTATCTAGAACGCGATAAATAGCGATATTTCTGAATGGCACCTCGACGGAACGCCTCTTTGGCCGGCCTGCCATCGGACTTCATCGCAGGCAGGGTTACACCCGTCAGGAGTTTCCCGCAAATTGTCGTCGGCAAGACAAGAAAGCGTCAAAGCGGTTCCTACCATCCGTTGCATCTCCCTTGCATGGCTGCGCGCCCCGCCAGCAGCCTCGGCGGAAATCACCGGTAGGAACAGGCATGACGACCACCTTCCCCCAACTGCTGCTGAGGCACGCCGCCGAGCGGCCCACCGACGCGGCACTGCGCGAAAAGGAATACGGCATCTGGCAGACCCACACATGGGCCGGCCTGGCCGCCATGGTGGAGACGCTGTGCGCCGGGCTGCAGCAGGCCGGACTGCAGGCGGGCGAGCACCTGGTGGTGGTGGGTGCCAACCGCCCGCGCCTGTACGCCACCATGCTGGCCGCGCAGGCGCTGGGCGCCATTCCCGTGCCGCTGTACCAGGATGCGGTGGCCGCCGAATGCGTCTTTCCCCTCAACAACGCCGAGGTGCGTTTTTGCGTGGTGGAAGACCAGGAGCAGGTGGATAAGCTGCTGGAAATCCGCGCGCAGTGCCCCGCCTTGTCGCACCTGTACTTCGACGACCCGCGCGGCCTGCGCAACTACAGCGAGCCGGGCCTGGCGTCGCTGGACGCGCTGGCGCAAGCCGGCGCCGCCTTCGTGGCGCAGAATCCCGGCTGGTTCCGCGCGCAGGTCGCCCGGGTGCAGCCCGGCGACGTGGCGGCCATGTTCTTCACATCGGGCACCACAGGCAACCCCAAGGGCGTGGTGCACACGCATGCCACCTTGCTCGACCGCGCGCAGGCCGGCGCCGAGTTCGACCACCTGACTTCGGCCGAGGAAGTGCTGGCCTACCTGCCGCCCGCATGGATCGGGCAGAACATCTTCAGCTACTCGCAATGGCTGGCCTGCGGCTACGTGGTCAACTGCCCCGAGTCGGCCAGCACCGTCTCCATCGACTTGAAGGAAGTCGGCCCCACCTATTACTTCGCCCCGCCGCGCATCTTCGAGGGCCTGCTCACCAGCGTGATGATCCGCATGGAGGACGCGGGCACGCTCAAGCGCAAGATGTTCCACGCCTGCATGGCGGTGGCCCGGCGCGTGGGTCCGGCGCGCATGGATGGCCAGCCCGTGGGGCTGCTGGACCGCATCAAATACGCGCTGGGCGACCTGCTGGTGTACGGCCCGTTGCGCAACAACCTGGGCTTTTCGCGCGTGCGCGTGGCCTACACGGCGGGCGAGGCGATCGGGCCGGACCTGTTCACGTTCTACCGCTCGATCGGAATCAATTTGAAGCAGCTGTACGGCTCCACCGAGACCGCCGTGTTCGTATGCCTGCAGCCCGACCACCAGGCGCGCGCCGACACCGTGGGCGTGCCGATCCGCGGCGTGCAGATCCAGGTGGCCGACAACGGCGAGATCCTCGTCAAGTCGGCCGGCCTGCTCAAGGAGTACTACAAGAACCCCGCCGCCACGGCCGAGGTGCTGACGGCCGACGGCTGGTATCGCACGAGCGATGCGGGCTTTCTCGATGCGCAGGGCCACCTCAAGATCATCGACCGCGTGAAGGACGTGGGCCGCATCCAGGGCGGCGCCAACGACGGCGCCATGTTCGCGCCCAAGTACGTGGAGAACAAGCTCAAGTTCTTTCCGTACATCAAGGAGGCCGTGGCCCTGGGCGACCGGCGCGAGAAGGTGTGCGCCATGGTCAACATCGACTTCGATGCCGTGGGCAACTGGGCCGAGCGCCGCAACCTGCCCTATGCCGGCTACACCGATCTGGCGCAAAAGCCCGAGGTGTACGAGCTGATCCGCGACTGCGTGGAGAAGGTGAACGCCGACCTCGCGGGCGATGCGCTGCTGGCGGGCAGCCAGATCAGCCGCTTTCTCGTGCTGCACAAGGAGCTGGATGCCGACGACGGCGAACTCACGCGCACCAACAAGGTCCGCCGCGGCTTCATCGCCGACAAGTACGGCACGCTGGTGGAGGCGCTGTACGCCGGCCGCACCGAACAGTTCATCGAGACGCAGGTGAAGTTCGAGGACGGCCGCACGGGCAGCGTGAGCGCCACGCTCAAGCTCGACGACGCCCGGACCTTCGCCCCGACGAAGCAGGCCGCCTGAACGCAACGCCGCAAGACCCATCATGACCACCAAGAAGATCGGCGACGTCATCCTCGACGTCCAGAACATCAGCCTGCGGTTCGGCGGCGTGAAAGCGCTCACCGACATCTCGTTCAACGTGCGAGAACACGAGATCCGCGCCATCATCGGCCCCAACGGCGCGGGCAAGAGCTCCATGCTCAACTGCATCAACGGCGTGTATGCGCCGCAGGACGGCTCCATCACCTTCCGGGGTAAGACGTTCTCGCACATGAACTCGCGCCAGGTGGCCGAGATGGGTGTGGCCCGGACCTTCCAGAATCTGGCGCTGTTCAAGGGCATGAGCGTGATCGACAACATCATGACCGGGCGCAACCTCAAGATCAAAAGCAACCTGCTCCTGCAGGCGCTGCGCATCGGCCCGGCCGAGCGCGAGGAGACGCGCCACCGCGAGTTCGTCGAGCACATCATCGACTTCCTGGAAATCCAGGCCTACCGCAAGACCCCCGTGGGCCAGTTGCCCTACGGCCTGCAAAAGCGCGTGGACCTGGGCCGAGCCCTGGCCATGGAGCCGCAGGTGCTGCTGCTCGATGAGCCCATGGCCGGCATGAACGTGGAGGAAAAGCAGGACATGTGCCGCTTCATCCTCGATGTGAACGACGAGTTCGGCACCACCATCGTGCTCATCGAGCACGACATGGGCGTGGTGATGGACATCTCCGACCGCGTGGTCGTGCTCGACTACGGCAAGAAGATCGGCGACGGCACGCCCGACGAAGTGCGCAGCAACGACGACGTGATCAGCGCCTATCTCGGCACCTCGCACTGACCGGAGAACACACACCATGGCTTTCTTTCTCGAAACCCTGATCGGCGGCCTGATGGCCGGCATGCTGTATTCGCTGGTGGCACTGGGCTTCGTGCTGATCTACAAGGCCTCGGGCGTCTTCAACTTCGCGCAGGGCGCGATGGTGCTGTTCGCGGCGCTCGCGATGGCGCGGCTGTCCGAGTGGATTCCCAAATGGACGGGCATCGACAGCCCGCTGCTGGCCGGCATCGCGGCCTTCATCCTGGCCGGCGCGCTCATGTTCGTGGTGGCCTGGTGCATCGAGCGGCTCGTGCTGCGCCACCTGGTCAACCAGGAAGGCGCCACGCTGCTCATGGCCACGCTGGGCATCACCTACTTCCTCGAAGGCCTGGGCCAGACGATGTTCGGCAGCGACATCTACAAGATCGACATCGGCATGCCCAAGGAGCCGATTTTTGCGTTCGAATCGATGTTCGAGGGCGGCGTGCTCATCAACAAGGAAGACGTGATCGCCGCCGCCATCGCCGCGGGGCTGGTGATCCTCCTGAGCATCTTCTTTCAAAAGACCTCCACCGGCCGCGCGCTGCGCGCCGTGGCCGACGACCACCAGGCGGCGCAGTCCATCGGCATTCCGCTCAACCGCATCTGGGTGATCGTGTGGTGCGTGGCGGGCGTGGTGGCCCTCGTGGCCGGGATGATCTGGGGCAGCAAGCTGGGTGTGCAGTTCTCGCTCACCACGGTGGCGCTGCGCGCTCTGCCGGTGGTGATCCTGGGCGGCCTCACCTCGGTGCCGGGCGCCATCATCGGCGGACTGATCATCGGCGTGGGCGAGAAGCTCTCCGAGGTGTACCTGGGCCCGTTCGTGGGCGGGGGCATCGAGATCTGGTTCGCGTATGTGCTGGCGCTGGTGTTTCTTCTGTTCCGCCCTCAAGGGTTGTTCGGCGAAAAAATCATTGATCGCGTATGAAATACGGGAGCAATGATTTTTCGAAGGAGGCACAACGCGCAACGCGCGTTGTCAGCGGGGCCGAAGGCTCCGCGTGGCACCGCAGGTGCGCCCCCGTGCAAAAGATCATTGATCGCTAACCCATCACAAGAACAAAAGGAGACCACCATGCTCTACCGCGAAAACGGCCAGTTCAAGACGACCTACCGCGCCGACCAGCAGATCTTCCCCATCGCGCAGGACCGCATCGCCATCGCGCTGCTGCTGGCGGTGGCCTTCATCGCCGTGCCGATGCTGGCCAGCGACTACTTCTTTCGCGCCATCCTGATTCCGCTGGTCATCATGTCGATGGCGGCGCTGGGCGTGAACATCCTCGTGGGCTACTGCGGGCAGATCTCGCTGGGCTCGGGGGCGTTCATGGCCGTGGGCGCCTATGGGGCCTACAACGTCTTCGTGCGTGTGCCGGGCCTGCCGCTCATTCCGGCCATCGTGCTGGGCGGGCTGTGCGCCATGTTCTTCGGCATCCTCTTCGGGCTGCCCAGCCTGCGCGTGAAGGGCCTGTACCTGGCCGTGGCCACGCTGGCGGCACAGTTCTTCAGCGACTGGATGTTCCTGCGCATCAAGTGGTTCACCAACAACTCCGACTCGGGCTCGGTGTCGGTCAACGGGCTGCAGGTGTTCGGGATGCCGATCGAAAGCGCGCAGTCCAAGTACCTCTTTTGCCTGGCCCTGCTCGTGGTGGTGGCGCTGCTGGCCAAGAACCTGGTGCGCGGCGCGGTGGGCCGCGAGTGGATGGCCATCCGCGACATGGACGTGGCCGCCGCGGTGATCGGCATCCGCCCGATGTACGCCAAGCTCAGCGCCTTCGCCGTCAGCTCGTTCATCGTGGGCATGGCCGGCGCGCTGTGGGCCTTCGTGCACCTGGGCGCATGGGAGCCTGCGGCGTTCTCGGTGGAGGTGTCGTTCCGGCTGCTGTTCATGGTGATCATCGGCGGGCTGGGCTCGATCATGGGCGGCTTCTTCGGCGCGGCCTTCATCGTGGTGCTGCCCATCGTGCTCAACCAGTTCCTGCCTGCGCTCATGGGCCTGTTCGGCATCAGCATCTCCACGGCCGGCGTGTCGCACGCCGAGCTGATGATCTTCGGCGCGCTCATCGTGTGGTTCCTCATCGTCGAGCCGCACGGCCTGGCCAAGCTGTGGTCCACCGCGAAGCAGAAGCTGCGCCTGTGGCCCTTCCCGCACTGATATGAAACACCCCCCTGAGTCGCTTCGCGCCTTCACCCCCTCTCTCGCTGCGCGGGAGGGGGGACGACGCCCTCGCTGCGGGGCGGCCCTTGCTCGGCGTCCCGCCGATGGGCCGCGCCCGCTCACCTGAACGCTTGCCATTTCCCCCACCGTGCTTCAGACCATTCAATTTCCAAGGAGAGACAAATGAAGCTTTCGAAACTCGTGATCGCCGCCCTCGTGGCGGCAGGCAGTGCGTCCGTGGCGACCAGCGCCTTCGCGCAGGCCAAGGAGCAGTTCTTTCCGCTGCTGTCGTACCGCACGGGGCCGTATGCGCCCAACGGCGTGCCGTGGGCCAACGGCAAGCAGGACTACATCAAGATGATCAACGCCCGCGACGGCGGCGTGAACGGCGTCAAGCTCACGTTCGAGGAATGCGAGACCGGCTACGCCACCGACCGCGGCGTGGAGTGCTACGAGCGCCTGAAGGGCCGCCCCGGCGTGGCGCTGTTCGATCCGCAGGCCACCGGCATCACCTTCGCGCTGACCGAGAAAGCCCCCGTGGACAAGATCCCGCTCATGACGCTGGGCTACGGCCTGTCGGTCGCGCAGGACGGCATGGCCTTCAAGTGGAACTTCCCCTTCATGGGCAGCTACTGGACGGGCGCCGACATCCTGATCCAGCACATCGGCAAGCAGGCCGGCGGGCTGGACAAGCTCAAGGGCAAGAAGATCGCGCTGGTCTATCACGACAGCCCGTTCGGCAAGGAGCCCATTCCGGTGCTGCAGGAGCGCGCCAAGATGCACGGCTTCGAGCTGCAGATGCTGCCCGTGACCGCCCCCGGCGTGGAGCAGAAAGCCACCTGGCTGCAGGTGCGCCAGAGCCGCCCCGACTACGTGCTGCTGTGGGGCTGGGGCGTGATGAACTCCACCGCCCTGAAGGAAGCGCAGGCCACGGGCTTCCCGCGCGACAAGCTCTATGGCGTGTGGTGGGCCGGTGCCGAGCCGGACGTGCGCGACGTGGGCGAAGGCGCCAAGGGCTACCACGCGCTGGCGCTCAACGGCTACGGCCCGCAGTCCAAGGTGATCCAGGACATCCTGAAGAACGTGCACGACAAGGGCCAGGGCACGGGGCCGAAGGACGAAGTGGGATCGGTGCTGTACACGCGCGGCGTGATCATCCAGATGCTGGCCGTCGAATCCGTGCGCCGCGCGCAGGAGCGTTTCGGCAAGGGCAAGGTCATGACCGGCGAGCAGGTGCGCTGGGGCATGGAGAACCTCGCGCTCGACCAGAAGAAGCTCGACGCGCTGGGCTTCAGCGGGATCATGCGGCCGCTGTCCACGAGCTGCTCCGACCACATGGGCTCCACCTGGTCGCGCGTGCACACGTGGGACGGCAAGAAGTGGGACTTTTCCTCCGACTGGTATCAGGCGGACGAGCAGATCCTCAAACCCATGATCAAGGCCGGCTCCGACAAGTACCTGGCCGACAAGAAGATGACGAGCCGCGATGCGGCGGACTGCCAGAGCTAAGGACAACCCCCTGAGCCGCTGCGCGGCTTCCCCCTTCTCTGGCTTCGCTGCGCGAAGCGGAAGGGGGACGACGCCAGCGCCGCGGGGCGGCCCTTGCGCGGCGTCTGCTGGCATGGGACGCGCCGGTTTCAAAGGCTGTGTTCACAGCCGCCAACCGAAAGCGCTGCACGGCAACTTTTTCGATTGGCACAGCGAAGGCAACACCATGGAACCTAAGAACATCGTCCTGAACGTCAACGGCATCGAGGTGATCTACAACCACGTGATCCTCGTGCTCAAGGGCGTCTCGCTGCAGGTGCCCGAGGGCGGCATCGTCGCCATCCTGGGCGGCAACGGCGCGGGCAAGACCACCACGCTGCGCGCCATCTCCAACCTGCTGCAGGGCGAGCGCGGCGCGGTCACCAAGGGCAGCATCGAGCTGCGCGGCGAGCGCATCGAGAACCTATCGCCCGCCGACCTCGTGCAGCGCGGCGTGGTGCAGGTGATGGAGGGCCGCCACTGCTTCGCCCACCTGACCATCGAAGAGAACCTGATGACGGGCTCGTACACCCGCACCAGCCGCGCCGAGATCGCGGCCAACCTGGAGAAGGTGTACGCGTATTTCCCGCGCCTGAAGACCCGCCGCACCTCGCAGGCCGCCTACACCTCGGGTGGCGAGCAGCAGATGTGCGCCATCGGCCGTGCGCTCATGGCCAACCCCAGCATGGTGCTGCTCGACGAGCCCTCGATGGGCCTGGCACCGCAGATCGTGGAGGAGGTCTTCAACATCGTGAAGGACCTCAACACCAAGGAAAAGGTGACGTTCCTGCTGGCCGAGCAGAACACCAACATGGCGCTCAAATACTCGGACTACGGCTACATCATGGAAAGCGGCCGCGTGGTGATGGACGGCGCGGCGAGCGACCTGGCCAACAACGAGGACGTCAAGGAGTTCTACCTGGGCGTGGGCGGCGGCGAGCGCAAGAGCTTCAAGGACGTCAAGAGCTACAAGCGCCGCAAGCGCTGGCTGGCCTAGGTCCACCGCGAATCCGGCGCGCCGCGACCGCGCGGCGCAGTCCAGCCCACCATTTGCTTGTCTCCCATCCCCAGCACGCCCAGAACGTGCACCCCGGAGGTATATCCATGAGCGTTTTCTACGACGACCTCGAAACCCGTCCGCCCGAAGCCCGCGAAAGCGCATTGATGGCTGCGCTGCCGGCGCAGGTGGCGCATGCGCAGCGGGCCTCGCCCGCGTTCGCCGGCATCCTGCAGGGCATCGATCCGGCGCGCATCGCCACGCGCCAGGCGCTGGCCACCTTGCCGGTCACGCGCAAGCACGAGCTGCTCGCACGCCAGCAGGCCGGGCGCGCCACCAATGTGTTCGGCGGGTTCAGCGCGCTGTCGTTCGGCGCCGCCATGCCGCGCGTGTTCGCCAGCCCCGGCACCCTGTACGAGCCCGAGGGCACGCGGCGCGACTACTGGCGCATGGCGCGGGCCATCCATGCCGCGGGCTTTCGGCCCGGCGAGCTGATCCACAACAGCTTCAGCTACCACTTCGTGCCTGCCGGCTCGATGATGGAAACCGGCGCGCACGCGCTGGGCTGCAGCGTGTTCCCGGGCGGCACGGGGCAGACCGAGCAGCAGGTGCAGGCCATGGCCGAGCTGAAACCCGCGGGCTACATCGGCACGCCGAGCTTTCTGAAAATCCTGCTGGACAAATCCGTGGAGCTGGACACGCCGCTGCCCAGCGTGATCAAGGCGCTTGTCTCTGGCGAAGCCTTCCCGCCCTCGCTGCGCGATTGGCTCGCAGAGCGCGGCGTGGCCGGCTACCAGTGCTACGCCACGGCCGACCTGGGCCTGATCGCCTACGAGACCAGTGCGCGCGAAGGCCTGGTGCTGGACGAGGGCGTGATCGTGGAGATCGTGCGGCCAGGCACCGGCGACCCGGTGCCCGACGGCGAGGTGGGAGAACTGGTGGTGACCACGCTCAACCCCGACTACCCGCTGATCCGCTTCGGCACGGGCGACCTCTCTGCCGTGCTGCCCGGCGCCTGCCCCACCGGCCGCACCAACACCCGCATCAAAGGCTGGATGGGCCGCGCCGACCAGACCACCAAGGTGCGCGGCATGTTCGTGCACCCGGGCCAGGTGGCCGACATCGTGCGGCGCTTTCCGCAGGTGCTGCGCGCGCGCCTGGTGGTGAGCGGCGAGATGGCCAGCGACCAGATGCTGCTGCGCGTGGAAACCACCGAGACCGCAGCCGGCCTGGCCGTGCAGCTGGCCGAGGCGATGCGCGAGCAGACCAAGCTGCGCGGCGAGGTCGAGATGGTGCCGCCCGGCACCCTGCCCAACGACGGCCGCGTGATCGAGGACGCCCGCAGCTACCGCTGAGCCCGGCGCCCGCCCGCCGGACGGGAGCACCAAATGCTCCCATATCAATAGCATAAAAACCAATACAGACATGCGCTGCAGGCCTATAAACCTTTAATCCCCTACACGTTACTGCTAAGTAATTACCTTGATGCTGGCGTAAAAACCCGTGGCTATCATGGCGCGTCTTTTCAAAGGAACCTCATGAAAACCACATTCAAGACCGCACTGGTGGCCGTTGCCGTGGCCGCCGCTTTCGGCGCGCACGCGCAGGGATACCCCTCCAAGGACAAGACGGTCACGATCGTCGTTCCTTTCGCCGCCGGCGGCCCGACCGACCGCGTGGCCCGCGACCTGGCCGAGGCCATGCGCAAGCCGCTGGGCGGGATCAGCGTGGTGATCGACAACGCTGCCGGCGCCGGCAGCAGCATCGGCACCGCCAAGGTGGCGCGTGCCAACCCCGACGGCTACACCCTGCTGCTCAACCACATCGCCATGGCCACCATGCCGGCGCTCTACCGCAAGCTGCCGTTCAGCGTGCCCAATGACTTCGAGTACCTGGGCGTCGTGAACGACGTGCCCATGACGCTCATCGCCAAGCCCACGCTGCCGGCCAACAACTACAAGGAACTGGCCACCTGGATCGACCAGAACAAGGGCAAGATCAACCTGGGCCACGCCGGCCTGGGCGCCGCCTCGCACCTGTGCGGCCTGCTGTTCCAGAGCGCCATCAAGGTGGAGATGACCCCCGTGCCCTACAAGGGAACGGCCCCGGCCATCACCGACCTGATCGGCGGCCAGATCGACCTGCTGTGCGACCAGACCACCAACACCACGTCGCAGATCGAGGCCAAGAAGGTCAAGGCCTATGCCGTCACCACGTCCAAGCGCCTGACGACGCCGTCGCTCAAGGACCTGCCCACGCTGGCCGAATCCGGCTTGAAGGACTTCCAGGTCACGATCTGGCACGGCCTTTACGCGCCCAAGGGCACGCCGGCCGACGTGCTCAAGAAGATCAACGACGCCCTCAAGGTCGCGCTGAAAGACCCCGACTTCATCAAGAAGCAGGAAGGCCTGGGCGCTGTGGTGGCCGCTGACCAGCGCGTCGAACCCGCCGAGCACAAGAAGTTCGTGCAGGCCGAAATCGACAAGTGGGCGCCCATCATCAAGGCCGCCGGCACCTACGCCGACTGACCGGCTGACCGGCTGACCGGCTGACCGGCTGACCGCTGATGGTCCGGGCGCTGCGGCGAAACGCAGTGCCCGCCCATCGGCCCCGCAAACCGCCCATGGCCGCGTGCCACCGGGCGGTTTTTTCCTTTGGGGCACCCGTTTTGCGCGGTGTGGAACCCGCTCGGGCCTACGGGTCATCCCTCTGCCCTGCCCGTGCCGCGGGGCCTACAACGGGGGATTGACCGCAAGCACCAAGGATCGTCCCCCATGCGCTTTTCCGCTGCCCCGTCCGCCACCCTTCGCACCCCTCTTTCCACCCCGCGCCGGCGCGCCGTGGCCCTCGCCACCCTGCTGCTGGCCGCGGGCCTCTGGAATGCGCTTCCCAGTGCCCATGCCCAGTCCGGCGCGTGGCCCACCAAGCCGGTGCGCATCGTCGTGCCGTTCGCGCCCGGCGGCACCACCGACATCCTGGCCCGCGCCGTGGCGCCCGAACTGGGCCGCGCCTTCGGCCAGCAGTTCATCGTGGACAACCGGGGCGGGGCGGGCGGCAACATCGGCGCCGAAATGGTCGCCAAATCGCCGGCCGACGGCTATACCTTGCTGATGGGCACGGTCGGCACGCACGGCATCAACCGCGCGCTGTACAACAAGCTGCCCTACGACCCCATCAAGGACTTCGTGCCTGTCACCCTCGTGGCCGCCGTGCCCAACGTGATGGAGATCAACGCCGACAAGGCGCGCACGCTGGGCATCGGCTCCGTGGCCGACTTCATCCGCTATGCCAAGGCCCACCCCGGCCAGCTGAACATGGCCTCCAGCGGCAACGGCACCTCGATCCACCTGGCCGGCGAGCTCTTCAAGAGCATGACCGGCACCTACATGCTGCACATGCCCTACCGCGGCTCCGGCCCCGCGCTGCTGGACTTGGTGGGCGGCAACATGGACGTGATGTTCGACAACCTGCCGTCTTCCATGGCGCAGATCAAGGCCGGCAAGCTCAAGGCCCTGGCCGTGACCAGCGCCCACCGCTCGCCCGCGTTGCCCGATGTGCCCACGGTGGAAGAAGTCGGAGGCCCCGACCTCAAGGGCTACGAAGCCAGCTCGTGGTTCGGCCTGCTCGCCCCGGCCGGCACCCCGCCCGAGATCGTGGCCCGCATCCAGCAGGAAACCGCCAAGGCCCTCGCCACCCCAGCCGTCAAGGAACGCATGCTCGCGCAGGGAGCGATCCCCGGCGGCAATTCGCCGGCCGAGTTCGCCAAGCACATCGACAGCGAGCACAGGAAGTGGGCGCAGGTGGTGAAGGCGTCGGGCGCGAAGGTGGATTGAGCCGCGGCGGCGAGGCCGCACGCCCCCCAGTGGGCGTTCAGTACGCGCAGACCGCCCGGGCGATCAACCCATCGGGATAGGGCTGCATGCCGTTTTCCAACTGCACGATGGTGCGCATGACCGGGGGCAGGGTCGCGGCGTTCAGGCAGATGAAGGCGTGCGGGCTGATGTTCAGGCTGCCGGCGACCTGCCGCACGTAGTCGCAGGGGTCGCACTCGCCGCATGCCGCCCAACGGCGGATGATGCCGTCGATGGTGCACAGCTGGTGCTTGGCCTGGTAGTTGCGCAGCAGCAGGGCCATGGCACGCAGGCCCCAGTACGGCTCGCAGAACACCACGAACCGGGGGTCGGCCGACTGGTCCTCGGCCATGCCGCGCCAGCCGATGTGGTTGCGCACGATGTTGCCGGGATTGTGGTTGCGGATGCCGCGCGGAACGAGAGTCAACATGAAAAGCGGTGAGAACGCAGGGTATGGCGCCCACGGTGGGCGGTGGGCCCGGGTCTCGCGTGACAGTCGCTCGAGCCCTGGCTTCGGACTCGAACTGTAGGTGCCCGGGTCCTGAAATTCACGCTTTCCATGCCGCACTGAAGCAGGATTCAGAACTTTTAAGGCCCGGCCGGCCCCACCGCCACCGCTGGTGCCGCGCTGCGGAAATCAAAAGCGTTCGCGGCGGAAAAATCCGGCACGCCAGCGGGAATCCTGGCCTTCACCCTCTCCGCCAGATGGCCCTGCCTGCCGCGGCCGACGCCCGCGTGGCCGGCCTTGTGGCCAACCTGCCGAAGCGCCGGTCCGGCCTGGCTCACCAGACCACGTCGTGCCCTTGCGCGGCGCTGCGCTTGAGCATGTCGATGATCGGCGCCGCGCGCTGGCGCAGGCGCACGGTGTCGGGGCGCTCGCCTGCATCGTCGTCGTCCTTGGCCTGCGCCTGGCCGGCGTCCGGCGGGGCTTTGGCTTCGTCCGCCGCGATGGCGGCCTCCAGGGCCTGGAGGGCGGCGGGGATCTGCGCGGCGGTCACGATGCCGTGCGGATCGGTGGACTTGCCCATGATCTGCAGCAGTTGGCGGCCGTTGGGCTCGAGCATGATCACATCGGCGGTGGCGCGGGATTTGAATTTGTAGAGCATGGGTGGTGGATTCCGTATCAGGGTATTGAATGCCAACGACCGGCCTGGCCGGTACAGGTGGAGGATCGGGACTGGCGGTCCGGGAAGGGTTCAGCGGGCCCGCCGCGCGCCATCGCAGCCCAGGCCTGGGCGCCGCCGTTCAGCCGCCGATTCTTCAACCGCCCGCACGCAGCGTCAATGGCCGTTGTCCGACACGGGCGTGCCCCATTGACAGCAGTTTGTTTAAGCCTAAACTGTTTTCACATGAACATCCTGTGCATCGGCGGTGGTCCCGCCGGCCTTTATTTCGCGCTGCTGATGAAGCGGCAGGACCCGGCGCACCGCGTCGTGGTGGTGGAGCGCAACCGGCCGTTCGACACCTTCGGCTGGGGCGTGGTGCTGTCGGACCAGACGCTGGCCAACCTGCAGGCGGCCGACCCCGAAACCGCCGCGCAGATCGGCGATGCGTTCAACCACTGGGACGACGTGGAGGTGTTTTTGCGCGGGCGCAGCGTGCGCTCCAGCGGCCACGGGTTTTGCGGCATCGGGCGCAAGCGGCTGCTCAACATCCTGCAGGAGCGCTGCCTGGCGCTGGGCGTGGAGCTGGTGTTCGAGACCGACGTGGCCGACGACCAAGCCCTGGCCGCGCGCTATGGCGCAGACCTCGTGATCGCCAGCGACGGCCTGAACAGCCGCATCCGCACGCGCTATGCCGAGGTCTTCCAGCCCGACATCGACCTGCGCCAGTGCCGCTTCGTGTGGCTGGGCACGCACCAGAAGTTCGAGGCCTTCACCTTCGCGTTCGAAGAGACCGAGCACGGCTGGTTCCAGGCGCACGCCTACCAGTTCGACGCCGACACCTCCACCTTCATCATCGAGACGCCCGAGGCCGTGTGGCAGGCCCACGGGCTGGACCGCATGGAGCAGCCCGAGGCCATCGCCTTTTGCGAAAAACTCTTCGCGCACTACCTGGGCGGGCACCCGCTCATCAGCAACGCCATGCACCTGCGCGGCTCGGCCAACTGGATTCGCTTTCCGCGCGTGATCTGCCGCACCTGGGTGCACCGCGAAACCATCGCCGGCAAGGCGGTGCCCATCGTGCTGATGGGCGATGCAGCGCACACGGCGCATTTCTCGATCGGCAGCGGCACCAAGCTCGCGCTGGAAGACGCCATCGACCTGGCCCAGGCCCTGGCCACCGGCGCGACCCTGGAGCAGGCGCTGCACGACTACGAGGCGCGCCGCAGCGTCGAGGTGCTCAAGATCCAGAACGCTGCGCGCAACTCCACCGAGTGGTTCGAGAACGTGGCGCGCTACAGCCGCCTGCCGGTGGAGCAGTTCGCGTATTCGCTGCTCACGCGCAGCCAGCGCATCAGCCACGAGAACCTGCGCCTGCGCGATGCGCGCTGGCTGGAGGGCTACGAGGCCTGGCTGGCCCAGGCGCGCCCCACGGTCGGCGCGGCCCCGGCACCCGCCGCCGCGCCCGGCGACAGCGGCGCTGCGGTGCCGCCCATGCTCACGCCCTTCACGCTGCGCGGCCTCACGCTCGATAACCGCATCGTCGTCTCGCCCATGGCCACCTACAGCGCGGTCGATGGCGTGCCGCAGGACTTTCACCTGGTGCACCTGGGCGCCCGCGCGCTCGGCGGCGCGGCACTGGTGATGGTGGAGATGACCAGCCCCACGCCCGACGGCCGCATCACGCCCGCCTGCACCGGGCTGTGGAACGATGCCCAGCAGGCCGCCTTCGCGCGCATCGTGGATTTCGTGCACGGCAGCAGCCGCGCGAAGATCGGCCTGCAGCTGGGCCACAGCGGCCCCAAGGGCTCCACCCGCGTGGGCTGGGAGGGCACGGACGAGCCCCTGCCCGAGGGCGATCCGCACGGCAACTGGCCGCTGCGCGCCGCCAGCGCCCTGCCCTACGGCCCGCAGAACCAGACGCCCGCCGCGCTGACGCGCGCCGACATGGACGCGCTCACCGCCGCCTTCGTGGCCAGCGCACGGCGCGCGGCCGCCTGCGGCTTCGACTGGCTGGAGCTGCACTGCGCGCACGGCTACCTGCTGGCCAGCTTCATCAGCCCGCTCACCAACCAGCGCACCGACGAATACGGCGGCAGCCTGGAAAACCGCTGCCGCTACCCGCTCGAAGTGTTCGCCGCGGTGCGCGCCGCGTGGCCCGCCGAGCGCCCCATGAGCGTGCGCATCTCGGCCCACGACTGGGCGCCCGGCGGCACCACGCCGGACGACGCCGTGGCCATGGCGCGGTGGTTCAAGGCCGCGGGCTGCGACCTGATCGACGTCTCTTCCGGGCAGACCACGCGCGCCGCCCGTCCGGTGTACGGGCGCATGTACCAGACGCCGTTCGCCGACCGCATCCGCAACGAGGTGGAGATCGCCACCATGGCCGTGGGCGCCATCAGCGAGGCCGACCATGCCAACGGCATCATCGCCGCCGGCCGCGCCGACCTGTGCGCCCTGGCCCGCCCGCACCTGGCCGACCCGGCCTGGACGCTGCACGCCGCCGCGCAACTGGGCGACACGGCCAGCCGCCATGTGCACTGGCCGCGCCCCTACGGCCCCGGCCGCGACCAGCTGCTGCGCGAGGCCTCCAAGCAAAAACAGGCTACAGCGCAATCATCACTAGGGCATGTAGCTATAAAAACAATAGCAAACGACACGACGGACTAAAAGCGATGGACCTCGAAGCCCGCCTGCACGGCGCCGCGCCCAGCGAGCACCCCGAGGCCCTGCGCCTGTGGCTGCGCCTGCTCACCTGCACGCAGCTGGTGGAAAAGCAGGTGCGCGCCCGCCTGCGCGACCAGTTCGGCACCACGCTGCCGCGCTTCGACCTGATGGCGCAGCTCGAACGCACGCCCGAGGGCCTGAAGATGAAGGACCTCTCGCGCCGCATGATGGTCACCAGCGGCAACGTGACCGGCATCACCGACCAGCTCGTCGCCGAAGGGCTGGTGGAGCGCGTGGACGTGGCGGGCGACCGCCGCGTGTTCCTCGTGCGGCTCACGCCCCATGGGCGCGAGCAGTTCGACGCGATGGCCCGCGCGCACGCGCAATGGATCGTCGAGGCCTTCGGCCCGCTCGGCGAACGCGACATCGCCACCCTCCACCGGCTGCTCGGCAAAGTGAAAGCACACGCGCAGCCCGCCCCATCCCTTCAGGAAACCACTGCATGAAGCACTACATCTCCGCGGGCAATCCCATGCGCCCGCAGTTCGAGCCCCAGGCCCCCTACGCGGCACGGCACTTCGCCTGGCAGTTCGACCGCGGCGTGGGCACCATCACGCTGGACCGCCCCGAGCGCAAGAACCCGCTCACCTTCCAAAGCTATGCCGAGCTGCGCGACTTCTTCGGCGCGCTGCGCACCGCCACCGACGTGAAGGCCGTGGTGGTGACCGGTGCGGGCGGCAACTTCTGCTCGGGCGGCGACGTGCACGAAATCATCGGCCCGCTCACCGGCATGTCCATGCCCGAGCTGCTGGAGTTCACGCGCATGACGGGCGACCTGGTGAAGGCCATCCGCGCCTGCCCACAGCCGGTGCTGGGCGCCATCGACGGCATCTGCGCCGGCGCCGGCGCCATGGTGGCGCTGGCCTGCGACCTGCGCTACGGCACGCCCGCCGCTCGCACCGCGTTCCTGTTCACCCGCGTGGGCCTGGCCGGCGCCGACATGGGCGCCTGCGCGCTGCTGCCGCGCATGATCGGGCAGGGCCGCGCCTCCGAGCTGCTGTTCACCGGGCGCGCGATGACCGCGCAGGAAGGGCTGGCCTGGGGCTTCTTCAACGGCCTGCACGAATCGGCCGACCTGCTGGCGCAGGTGCAGGGCATGGCCCGCACGCTGGCAGAAGGGCCCACGTTCGCGCACGGCATGACCAAGACCATGCTGGGCCAGGAGTGGAGCATGACCATTGACCAGGCCATCGAGGCCGAGGCCCAGGCGCAGGCCATCTGCATGCAGACGCAGGACTTCCGCCGCGCCTACGAGGCGTTCGCGGCCAAGCAGAAACCCGTGTTCGCGGGGGATTGAGGCCATGCACGCCACCACGCCCTCCGCGCCCGCCGCCCCTTCCACGACGCACCTGGCCCTGCCGTTCTTCGGCGACGCCCACCGGGCGCTGATCGATGGCCTGGTGCCCTGGGCCGCCGCGCAGGCGGTGGACGAATCCGACGACCGCGCCGCCTGTCGCGAATGGGTGCGCCGCCTGGGCGACGGCGGCTGGCTGCGCTACTGCGTGCCCGCCGCGCACGGCGGCGCGCTGGCCGAACTCGATTCCCGCGCGCTGGTGCTGCTGCGCGAGACCCTGGCCTACCACTCGCCCCTGGCCGACTTCGCCTTCGCCATGCAGGGCCTGGGCAGCGGCGCCATCACGCTGGCCGGCAGCGCCGAGCAGCAGGCGCGCTACCTGCCCGCCGTGGCGCGCGGCGAGAAGATCGCCGCCTTCGCGCTCAGCGAGCCGGAGGCCGGCTCCGACGTGGGCGCTATGCAAACCATAGCAACACAGGCAAACAATCCGCCGGCGCAGGGCCAAAACGGCTCAGAAACGGCTGGCGATGCCATGGGCGCCTACACGCTGAGCGGCACCAAGACCTGGATCAGCAACGGCGGCATCGCCGACTTCTACTGCGTGTTCGCCAAGACCGACCCGGCCGGCGGCACGCGCGGCATCAGCGCTTTCGTCGTGGATGCGCCCACGCCGGGCCTGGACGATTCGCGCCACATCCACGTGATGGCGCCGCACCCGCTGGCCACGCTCGCGTTCGACGGCTGCACCGTGCCAGCCGATGCGCTGCTGGGCGAGCTGCACGGCGGCTTCAAGCTGGCCATGCGCACGCTGGACATCTTTCGCGCCTCGGTGGCGGGCGCCGCGTTGGGGCTGGCGCGCCGCGCGCTCGCCGAGGCGGTGCACCACGCCCGCACACGCCGCATGTTCGGCCAGACGCTGGGCGACTTCCAGCTCACGCAGGCCAAGCTGGGCGAGATGGCGGCGCTGGTCGATGGCGCGGCGCTGCTCACGTACCGGGCGGCATGGATGCGCGATGAATCGCTGTCCGCGGGCCGCGCGCCCGATGCCGCCGAGGCCCGCCATCGCAGCGTGGCCGCCGAGGTTCGGAATCGCAGCGTGGCCGCCGAGGCTCGAAATCGCAGCGTCGCCGCTGCGATGGCCAAGATGACCGCCACCGAGAACGCCCAGCGCGTGATCGACATGGCCCTGCAGATGCACGGCGGGCGCGGCGTGGAGGTGGGCGCCAAGATCGAATCGCTGTACCGCGACATCCGCGCGCTGCGCATCTACGAAGGCGCCACCGAAGTGCAGCAGCTCATCATCGGCAAAGCCGTCCTGCAGGAGCAGACATGACCCCCAGCGCACAGACCGACACCTTCGTCCACGACCGCCTGCCGCCGCGCGAGCAGTGGCCCGCGCTGCACTACGACCTGCCCTCGCTGCAGGTGCCGGCGCAGGCCAACCTCGTGCAGGTGCTGTTCGAGCGCGCCGCGCAGGCGGGGCACGGCGGGCGGCCGCTGCTGCGCTCGCCCACGCGCACCTGGACCTACGCGCAGGCGCAGGACGAGGTCGCGCGCATCGCCCGCGTGCTGGTGGACGGCCTGGGCCTGGTGCCCGGCAACCGCGTGCTGCTGCGCGGCGGCAACACGCCCGAGATGGCACTCGCCTGGCTGGCCGTGGTGCAGGCCGGCCTGATCGCCGTGGCCACCATGCCGCTGCTGCGCGCGCGGGAGCTGTCCGACGTGATCGAGCGCGCCCAGCCCGCTGCCGCGCTGTGCGACGGGCGCCTGCTGGACGAACTGCAGGCCGCGCAGGCACAGCACCCGGTGCTGCGCGCCATCGTGCCCTTCCACACCGCGCCGGCGGCCGACGACCTGCTGGTGCGCGCGGCCGGCTGCGCGCCGCTGCCCGCCTGCCCCACCGCGGCGGACGACATCGCGCTCATGGCCTTCACGTCGGGCACCACCGGGCACCCCAAGGCGCCCGTGCACAGCCACCGCGACGTGCTGGCCGCCTGCGGCGCGTGGCCGCACCATGTGCTGCGCTCCACGCCCGAGGACATCGTGGTCGGATCGCCTCCGCTGGCCTTCACCTTCGGGCTGGGCGGGCTGCTGCTCTTTCCCATGGCCGCCTGCGCGAGCGTGTACTTTCCCGACGTGCCCTACACCCCCGAGGTGATGGTGCGGCTGATGCGCGAGGTGGGCGCCACCGTCTGCTACACCGCACCCACCTTCTACCGGCAGATGGCGCCCTTCGCCAAGGCCCTGGGCCTGCCGGCGCTGCGCACCTGCGTGAGCGCGGGCGAGGCCCTGCCGGACGCCACGCGCCAGTTGTGGAAGGACGCCACCGGCATCGAGATGACCGACGGCATCGGCGCCACCGAGATGTTCCACATCTTCATCTCGTCGGCCGGCAGCGAAGTACGCCGCGGCGCCATCGGCCGCGTGGTGCCGGGCTACCAGGCCAGGGTGGTGGACGGGCGCGGGCGCGAGCTGCCGCGCGGCACGGTGGGCAAGCTCGCCGTGATCGGCCCCACGGGCTGCCGCTACCTGGACGATGCGCGCCAGGCCAACTACGTGAAGAACGGCTGGAACCACCCGGGCGACGCCTTCGTGCAGGACGCCGACGGCTACTTCTTCTACCAGGCGCGCGACGACGACATGATCATCACCGCCGGCTACAACGTGGGCGGCCCCGAGGTCGAAGATGCCCTGCTGCGCCACCCCGCCGTGGCCGAGTGCGCCGTGATCGGCGTGCCCGACGACGAGCGCGGCATGGTCGTCAAGGCCATCTGCGTGCTGCGCCCCGGCCATGCCGGCGACGACGCCCTGGCCAAGGCGCTGCAGGACCACGTGAAGGCCAGCATCGCCCCCTTCAAATACCCGCGCATCGTGGAGTTCGCCACCGCCCTGCCGCGCACCGAGACCGGCAAGCTGCAGCGCTTCAAGCTGCGCCAGGCCGCCGCGCTGGCCCGCGACAGCGCGGCCGCTGCGGCCGCCAACGCCCCACTTCCTTCCCACAAGACATGACCCTGCACACCCGACTGCAACCGCCCGACTGGGCGCCCCCCAAGGGCTACGCCAATGGCGTGGCCGCCCGCGGCACGCTGCTCTTCGTGGGCGGCCAGATTGGCTGGAACGCCCGCCAGGAGTTCGAGAGCGACGACTTCATCGTCCAGGCCCGCCAGACCTTCCTGAACGTGCGCGCCGTGCTGGAGGCCGGCGGCGCCGGCCCCGAGCACCTGGTGCGCATGACCTGGTACGTGGTGGACCGCGAGGAATACAACGCGCGCCTGAAAGAGCTGGGCGCGGCCTACCGCGAGGTGCTGGGCAAGCACTTTCCCGCCATGGCCTGCGTGCAGGTCGCCGGCCTCATGGAAGCGCGCGCACGCATCGAGATCGAGGCGACCGCCGTGCTGCCGGACTGAGCGCGGCGCCCGGCACTTCTCAACGCCCGGCAGGGGCTGAAACCGCCCGCACCGGGCACGGCTGCACGATGTGGCCTAATAGCGTGTTTTTCACTTTTCTCTCCAGGAGCCTCCCAAATGGGCAACAAGATCGTTACCGAAGCCGACCGCAAGCGCACCCCCCGTCCCCAGCCACTGCCCGGCGTGACCCTGTCCACCCCCGGCCGCGGCCAGCGCGTGAGCCTGGAGCGTGGCGTCGCCACCCGCAGCAAGAAGAACCCCGGCAAGCGCTCCAAGAAGGGCGGCTGAAAAGCCCCCTTCGCGCCCAGCGCAACGCCAAAGCCCTCTCCGGAGGGCTTTTTTCATGGGGCGATGGCTGAGCCCCCACGCGGTGCCGCCACGCTCCGCACGCCGGCTCAGAACCGGTAGCGCGCCGTCACCTGCGCGGTGATCCGCCAGCAGGCCGCACGGAAGCGCACCGCCTCGCCCTGCACAAAGGGCTCGAAGGCTGCCCGCACGGCTTGGATGACCCGGGCACGGGTCGGCCCGTCGGCGCCGCGCAGGGCCAGGCCGACCGGACCGAGGCCGGTGAAATAAGGCACCAGTTCGTCGCGCCGCAGGGTGCAGACGGCATCAAGGGGCTCGATCTCGATGCCGTCCCAGCCACTGGCCTGCAGGATGCCCGCCACCCGCTCGCGGTCCGCGAAAGCGAACTGGCCCGGCGCATCCGGCTGGCGCGCGGGCAGGCCGGGCAGCAGCGGGGCTGCGGCGCGCTCGGCGGCCGTCATGAAGGGGTTCTCCGCCGCGCTGCGCCACGCGACGGCGCACAAGCTGGCGCCGGGGCGCGCCGCGCGGTGCAGGTTGGCGAACGCCGCCACCGGGTCGCCGAAGAACATGACCCCGAAGCGCGACACCAGCCGATCCACGGAAGCCGGCGCGAAGGCATGGACCTGCGCATCGGCACAGACGAAGTCCGCGCGCGGCGCAGGCAGCCCCTCGCGCAGGCTGCGCTGGCGCGCCGCGGCGACCATGGGCGCGGAGAGGTCGATCCCGGTGCAGCGCCCCTCCTGCCCCAGCCGGCGGGCGATAGCCAGCGTGGTGGCCCCGGTGCCGCAGCCGATGTCGAGCACCTGCATGCCGGGCCCCGCGCCGGGGGCGTCGGCCGCATCGGCGAGCACGGTCTCGAAGGGCGCGAACATGCGGTCGAGCAGGGGTTGCGCCTGGACCCAGGCATGGCCGGCGGCGCCGTTCCAGAGCGCGGCTTGCGGGGAATCGATCGAAAGGGGTGGGTTCATGGAGGCCTCCTGGGTGCGCGGAAAGGGGGTGAAAGCTAGACTGTGCGACTTCAAGCCGACTTGAGGTCAAGCCCATGGAGATCCTGGACATCGCCGAGGTGGCACGCCGTTCGGGCCTGCCGGCATCGACGCTGCGCTTCTACGAAGAAAAAGGGCTGATCGCCTCCGTCGGGCGGCACGGCCTGCGGCGGCTGTTCGATGCGGGCGTGGTGGAGCGGCTGGCGCTCATCGCGCTCGGGCGCGCGGCCGGCTTCTCGCTGGACGCCATCGGGCAGATGTTCGGCCCCGACGGCCAGCCGCGCATCGACCGCGGCCGGCTACTGGCCCAGGCCGACGACCTGGACACCACCATCCGCCAGCTCACCGCCATGCGCGACGGGCTGCAGCACGCTGCGCGCTGCCAGGCGCCCAGCCACATGGAATGCCCCACCTTCCGGCGCCTCCTGCGCACCGCCGGGGCGGGGGCGGCCATCGGCCGGCCCGGGCGGCCCGCCGATCCAGGCCGGTGACCCGGCAGGGCCCCATGGCCTGCGGCAACGGGGCACAATCGGTCCACCCCTTTCCACCTGCCGGGACCGCACCATGTCCACCCACCTTTCACCCAACGACGCCGGCACCCTCTACCAGGCGTTGCAGGCGGGGCCGCTGGCCGGAAGCCCCATCACGGCACTGCGCATCGGAGCGGGCCATTCGTCCATTGCCAGCGGCACCCAGGCCCAGGCCCTGCTGCTGCGCACCCTTGAGGTGGGCTACTACGCCACGGCCGCCGCGTGCTTTCGCCACGATCCCCCGGCCGAGGGCGAGCTGGAGCATGCCATCCAGGTGGTGGAAGACGCCGTGATGCCGGTGCACGCGGTGTTGCCGCCGGGCACCACGCTCTACACGGCCGACGCCGGCATCCGGCAGGTGGCGCTGGCGGCCGGCATCGAGGCGCAGCCCGAGATGACCCTGCCGCTCGATGCCGTGGAGCGCACCTTCCACCGCCTGGCCGCCGTGGCCATGGGCCGCCCGCCCGCCCAGGAAGGGCTGCCCGAGGGCTCCGCCTTCGCCGCCACGCTGCTCATCCTGCGCGAATGCATGCAGCACCTGGGCTTTGACCGCATCGTGATCCGCTCCGACACGGTGGTGTAGCCCGCGGCCCGGCGATCAGCCCGGACCGGGCACCACGAACGCCGCACGCGCCGCCTCGGCCGCCGCGCGCACGCTGCAGCCCTCGAAATGGTCGTTGACCAGCCCCATGGCCTGCATGAAGGCATAGACCGTGGTGGGACCGACGAAGCTGAAACCCCGCTTTTTCAAGTCCTTGGACATCGCCACCGAAGCCGGCGTGGTGGGCATGGCGCGCACCGACTCCAGCGTGATGCGGCCGGGGCGCCCCTCGGCGGCGGCCGGGGCGAAGCGCCACACGTAGTGCGCCAGCGAGCCGAACTCGCGGCGCAGTTCCAGCACGCGCTGCGCGTTCTGGATGGCCGACTCGATCTTGCCGCGGTGGCGCACGATGCCGGCATCGCCCAGCAGCCGCTGCACGTCGGCCGCACCGAAGCGCGCCACCTGCTCGGCGTCGAAATGGGCGAACCCCGCGCGGAAGGCTTCGCGCTTGTTCAGGATGGTGAGCCAGCTCAGGCCCGCCTGAAAGCCTTCCAGGCACAGCTTTTCATACAGGCGCCGGTCGTCCGCAACCGGAAAGCCCCATTCGTGGTCGTGGTAGTGGCGGTACAGCGGCGTGGCGCTGCACCACTGGCAGCGGGCGCATCCGGCTTCGTCGGTGAACAAGCCGCTGTCCGGGCTCGGAGAGGCAGGGGCGGGAACAGGAGCGGAAAGAGGGGCAGGCATGCATCGATTCTGCCCGCGCCCCGAACGCGGGGACATCGGGCGCACGGTGGCTTTAGCTATCCTTGGCCCACCGACCGCCGACCCATTGCCGAATGCTCCTGCCACCCCTTCCCCCGTCACCCCTGCGGTCGCCTCGCCGCCTCCTGCTGCTGGCCGCCTCGCTGCTGCTCTCCGGATGCGCCAGCACCGGGCAATCGCTGGCGTACTACTGGCAGTCGGTGCGCGGGCACCTGCAGCTCATGCACGCGGCCGAGCCCATCGACTCGTGGCTGGCGCGGGGCGACACCTCGCAGCCGCTGCGCGATCGCCTGCAGCTGGCGCATGAGGCCCGCCGCTTCGCCGTGACCGAGCTGGCGCTGCCCGACAACGCCAGCTACCGGCGCTATGCCGATCTGGGCCGCCGCTCGGCCGTGTGGAACGTGGTGGCGGCACCGCCCGATTCGCTCACCCTGCACCGCTGGTGCTTTCCGATCACCGGCTGCATCGGCTACCGCGGCTATTTCAACGAGGCCGATGCACGCGCCGAGGCCGCGCGGCTGGCCGCCGATGGCCTGGAGGTGGGCGTGTACGGCGTGCCCGCCTATTCCACCCTGGGCTACATGAACTGGGCGGGTGGCGACCCGCTGCTCAACACCTTCATCGGCTGGCCCGAGGGCGAGTTCGTGCGGCTGCTGTTCCATGAACTGGCGCACCAGGTGGTCTATGCCAACGGCGACACGCTGTTCAACGAGTCTTTCGCGACGGCCGTGGAGCGCCTGGGCGTGGCCCGCTGGCTGGCCGAGCGCGCCACGCCGCAGGCGCGGGCCGACTACGCGCACGGCGATGCCCGGCGCAACGCGTTTCGCGCACTCACGCGGGCCGCGCGCGAACGGCTGGCGGCGGCCTATGAATCCGCCGAAGCGCCGCCCGACCCCGCCATGGCCACCCGAAAGCAAGAAGCCATGCAAGCGTTTCGCGCCGACTACGCCGCACTGCGCGCGCGCTGGATCGCCGAGGACGGCGCCACGCCTGCGCAGCTGGCCGGCTACGACCGCTGGGTGGCGGACGCCAACAACGCCACGTTCGGCGCGCAGGCCGCCTATGACGAATGGGTCCCGGCCTTCGAGGCGCTGTTCGAGCACGAAGGCCGCGACTGGCCGCGCTTTTATGATGCGGTGAAACGCCTTGCGGCCCTGCCGCACGAACGACGCGAGGCCGCCATGCGCGCCCTGCTGCCCACCCCGTCCCCGGAGAAGCCCCTTGCCTGACATCCACATCCAACGCCCCCACCGGCTCGGCCTGCCCGAAGCGCGCAAGATCGCCGGCCTGTGGGCCCAGAAAGCCCAGGCCAAGTTCGACATGGAATGCGCCTACGAAGAAGGCGCCGCGCAGGACACGCTGCGCTTTCAGCGCCCGGGCATCGAAGGCACGCTGCAGGTGCATGCGGACCGGTTCGAGCTGCAGGCGGAGCTGGGTTTTTTGTTCAGCGCGTTCAAGGACCGCATCGCCGAAGAGATCGACTCGCAGTTCGACAAGCTGCTGGGCCGGCCCTCGCCCAGCGCGGCCTGAGCCGCGCGGGCAACAGCAACAAAAATGCGGGGCCGCGCACTGCACGGCCCCGCATGGAATCGCTGGCGTTCAGCGCAGCGAAATCAACTCAGCGATTCGATCAGGTCGATGTACTGCTGCTTGGCGGCATCGCCTTCCGTGCCCTTGAGCTTTTCCCACGCATCCCACTTGGCGCGGCCGACCACGTCGGAAAAGCTGGGCTTCTTCTCGGCGTTGTCGCCGGCCGTGGCCTGCTTGTACAGCGCGTAGATCTTGAGCAGCGTCGGATTGTCGGGGCGCTCGCTGAGGTTCTTGGACTGGGCGACGGCGGCTTCGAACGCCGTGTTCAGATCGGACATGGAAAAGGTCTCCGTTGGTAGTCGATCTGCCATCTTAGGGCCTGTTTCTGCCGCGCCCTGCGACGGCCCGCTGGGCGGTAAAGCCTCCCGTGAAGCCATCCGTACCCCACTGCCCGCGCCCGGCCGCCCACACCCCTGTGCTGGGGGGGGGCCTGGGCCTGCCTTCTTCTGCTCAGTCTCCGTTCAGAACGTTTCCCAGTCGCTCTCGGACCCCGACTTGGCCGCCGGGGCTGCCGCGCGGGCAGCCGCAGGTGCCGGGGCACTGGGTGCGGGCTTGGCTGCCCCCGCCGTTGATGCGGCAGGTGGCGAAGGGGGCGGCGGCGACGCAGCGGCCTGGGCCGAGGCTGCGGGCCCGGTCTTCGGCACCGCATTGCCGCCCAGGCGCTTGACTGGCGGCTTGGCCGCGGAGGAGGCCGCAAACCGCGGTGCGGGTGCCGGTGCCGGACGGGACACCCCGGCCTGCGCAGGACGGCGCGCCGGCGCCTCGGCCACCCCGGCATGCAGTGCGCCCTCGCCCGCCAGGCGGAACACCGCGGTCGCGCGCACCAGTTCGCTGGCCTGGACGTTCAGGCTGCTGGCAGCCGCGGCCATTTCCTCGACCAGGGCCGCGTTCTGCTGCGTGGCCTGATCCACATGCGTGATGGCTTCGCTGATCTGATCGACCCCGCTGCTTTGCTCGGCGCTGGCGGCGCTGATCTCGCCCATGAGGTCGGTGGCGCGGCGGATCGCGGTGACCACTTCGGCCATGGTGGCGCCGGCCTTGTCCACCAGCGCGCTGCCACGCTCCACGCGGTCCACGCTGGCGGTGATGAGGCCCTTGATCTCCTTGGCCGCCTCGGCGCTGCGCCCGGCCAGGCTGCGCACCTCGCTGGCCACCACGGCGAAGCCCCGGCCCTGCTCACCCGCGCGGGCCGCTTCCACGGCGGCGTTCAGCGCGAGGATGTTGGTCTGGAAGGCGATGCCGTCGATCACGCCGATGATCTCGCCGATCTTGCCGCTGCTGTCCTGAATGCCGCGCATGGTGTCCACCACCTCGGCCACCACCGCGCCGCCTTGCTCGGCCACCGAAGAGGCGGTCTGCGCCAATTCGTTGGCACGGCGCGCGCTGTCGGCGTTCTGGCGCACCGTGCTGCCCAGTTGCTCCGCCGACGCCGCGGTCTGCTCCAGCGCCGAGGCCTGCCGCTCGGTGCGCGTGGACAGGTCGTGGTTGCCCGCATCGATCTCGCTGCTGGCACCCGACACGCTCTCGGCGCTGGTGCGCACGGTCTGCACGACCGCGCCCAGACGCGCACTCATGCTGGCCATCGCCGCCATGATGCTGTCCGTATCCCCCGGGCGCACCGGAATGCGCGAGGCGAGATCGCCCGCCGCCACCGCATCCGCGACCCGTTTGAGTTCCGCCGGGTCGGCGCCGAGCTGCCGCACCACCGTGCGCAAATAGACGCTGAGACCAGCCAGGCAAGCCGCCACGGCCAGCACCGCCGCCATCGCCACGGCCCGGCCCGTGGCGGCGTACTCCTTCACGTCGTGGATGCGGGCGGAAAGGCGCTCGCCCTGGCGGTCCTTTTCCAGGCCCAGCGGCGCCAGCAATCGGTTTCGGGCGGGAATGGTCTGGTCCACCAGGAAGGCGAAGGCATCGTCCTTGCGATCGGCCTGGATGAGCGCCAGGTTCTGCTCGCCCGCGGCCCAGAACGCCCGCATCAGGGCGGGAAGGGGCTCGTAGGCGCGACGCCCTTCGTCGTTGACCATGTTGGCGCCGAACTCGTCGAGCGTCTTTTGCAGCAACTGGCGCTTTTCGGCGATGTCGGCCAAGGTGACGTTGCGCTCTTCGGGCGTGCGCGCCAGGATCGAATGGCGCAACTGCAGCGACACGCGCGTCACGTTCAGCTCCAGGGCCGCGATCCGCTGCAGTTGCGGCACGTTCCTGGATCGGACCACCTCCGCATCCTCGTTGATCTGGCCCATCATGATCCAGATGGCCACGGCCACCGCGCCGAGCAGCAACAGGATGGCCCCGTTGATGAGTGTCAGGCGGAGTGCGAGCGTGTTCCGGCCTTGTTCAACCTCCATGTCGATCCCCTCTCTCTGCATTGATTGTTTTGACAGGCCTGCAGTACGGCGGGCCATACAGGGCGCTGCGGTTCGTGCGCAGAGGACATTGTTCGCGTTATTCACGCGAAATGCCAGCCCCTGCGTGTCGCCGGGGATGCAAAGGGTCGCCGTGGCGAGGGTTACGCGGTGCTGGAGAGCCCGTCCACGGCCTGGAACATCGACTGCCGCGCCTGGCTCACCACCTGGCCCTTCCAGGCATCGGTATCGGTGTAGAAGGCGGCCAGCATCTGCGCGCGAATCTGCGCGGCCAGTTCGGCCGGGGCCTCGGGATGCAGGTTCAGCCAGTGTTCGGCGCGCAAGGCCTGCATGACCTCCAGCACCGGCACCGTGCCGTATTCCATGGCAATGCCGGTGATCTCGGCCTGCGGGCATTCCTCGTACACGCTGATCCACATCAACCCCGTGAGGAATGCCGAGGTGGACGATCCGTCATAGATCGACGTGACCGGCGTGGCGCCGCCGCCCGCCCACCAGTCGCGCGCCCGCTGCACCGAGGCCGCATCGTCGCGCCCCGCGTAGATGCGTTCGCCGTGGCCGCTGGGCCCCAGGCCCGTGTGCAGGTCGATCCAGGCGATGCGCCGGGCATGTTCGCCCTGCTCGCGCAGCACCTGGCGCAGCGTGCGGTTGCTCCATGTGGGCGCCGTGCCGCCGAAGAACAGCCCCCCCGGAAACTCGTGCTGGCCCCGGCTGATGGCAGCCTGCCACGCGGCCTCGCCGCGCTCGCCGATGAAGCGGAACACCGCCGCGCGGTTCTCGGCCGTGGGCGGCCATTGGTCGGGCAGCAGCAGCGGCTGGATCTCGCGGTAGGCCGGGTTCACCGGCAGGGGCTGCGTGAAGTCGTGGAAATTGCGGTTCAGGTCCACGTTCTCGTGCGTGGCGCGGCGGATGTGCGAGAAGCCATACGGGTTGAGCCCATGGATGTAGAGCACGGCCACCCCCTGCTCGCGGGCCTTGGCGCGCCAGGCCTCGTCGTGCAGCGCGAACACCTGCACGCCGCTGCCGCAGTAGCCCTCCACGCCGTGGCATGCGCTGGTCACGATGAGCAGGTGCTGCGCGTTGTCGGGGCCGTCGCGCACCACGTCCATCGCCAGCGTCTCGCCGTCGCGCCCTTTGAGCGGGTGCGTGTGCGACTCCACCAGCAACCCGGCGGCCGCCGCGGCCTCCAGGAACTGGGTGCGGGCGCGCGCGTAGCTTTGAGAAAACGCCGAGGCGATACCGATCATGAAGATCTCCGTTCAAGGGGCCGGGAGGCTGAAAAAGGCAACGCGAAAACCCCGCCGCAAGCGGCAGGGCCCAGGCGCACGAAGCACCCGATGCGAAGCATTGAAATAGGAATGCCACCAGGCGCCCACGGGCGCCAGGATGGAGGCCGGCACGCGCCAGCGGATCAGCCGGCCGGCCGGGACAGCCAGCCTTGCGCCAGTTGCACCCAATAGGTGGCGCCGAGCGGGATCAGGTCGTCATTGAAGTCGTAGCTCGGGTTGTGCAGCGTGCAGGGGCCGCCGCCATGGCCCATGGCGCGGTGGTCGCCGTCGCCGTTGGCGATGAAGCAGTAGGCCCCGGGCTTGGCCTGCAGCATGAAGGCGAAATCTTCCGCGCCCATGGTGGGCTCCTGCCGCACCACGTTGGCCTCGCCCACGATGCCGGCCATGACCTGGCGCGCGAACTCCGCTTCGGCGGGCGAGTTGATGGTGGGCGGGTAGTTGCGCACGAACTCGAACTCGCACGTGGCCTCGTGCGCGGCGCAGGTGTGTTCGGCCACCTGCTTCATGCGGCGCTCGATCATGTCCAGCACCTCGACGCTGAAGGTGCGTACCGTGCCTTGCAGCTCGCAGCTGTCGGGCACCACGTTGGTGGCCTCGCCGGTGTGGATCATGGTGACCGAGATCACGCCCGCATCCACCGGCTTCTTGTTGCGGCTGATGATGTTCTGGAAAGCCTGCACCATCAAGCAGGCGATCGGCACGGGATCGGTGCCCATGTGCGGCATGGCGGCATGGCTGCCCTTGCCGCGGATGACGATCTTGAATTCGTTGCTCGACGCCATCACCGGGCCGGGGCTCACGGCGAACTGGCCGGCCTTCATGCCGGGCCAGTTGTGCATGCCGAACACGGCCTGCATGGGGAACTGCTCGAACAGGCCGTCCTCGATCATCACGCGGGCGCCGCCCCCGCCCTCTTCGGCCGGCTGGAAGATCAGGTACACGGTGCCGTCGAAATCGCGGTGCTTGGCGAAATGCTGCGCCGCAGCCAGCAGCATGGCCGTGTGGCCGTCGTGGCCGCAGGCGTGCATCTTGCCGGGGTGGGTGCTGGCGTGGGCGAAGGTGTTGAACTCGGTGATGGGCAGCGCGTCGATGTCGGCGCGCAGGCCGATGGCCCGGCCGGAAGCCCCGCCGTCGCGCCCGTGCACGATGCCGACCACGCCCGTCTTGCCCAGGCCGCGGTGGATGGGAATGCCCCATTCGGTGAGCTTGCCGGCCACCACATCGGCGGTGCGGACTTCTTCAAAGCACAGTTCGGGATGCGCGTGGATATCGCGGCGCACGGCGGCGATGCCGGCTGCCTGCGCAACGATGGAATCGAGGACTTTCATAGGAACATTCCTTTAGCGGTGCGCCAGGGCTGGACCGAGCGACCATGACGAAAAAGAAGGGCAGGAATGCAACATGCATGCCTGACGCACCGAGTCTAGGGCCTGCCTGCCCCACACGCCGGAAACTGATTTGATTGACCTAGCGCATACTGGGATGCTAATCGCCTCCATAGGATGCCGATAGTCCCAGCAGGCAAGCACGCGGCCTGCGGGTTTCCCGCCCTTCGCAAATCGACCGAATGGGCGTCGCTACGTGCCACTCCCTCCCCCCAAGCCATCCCCCGCCGGTCCGATCACCGGGTGCCCCAGGGCATCCCCTTCAGCGCAGAGAGCCAGGAACCCCCATGAAATTCTTCAACGGATTGAGTATCGGCACCCGCCTGCACGGCGTGTCCCTGCTATTGATCGCCGCACTGTCGGCCCTTGCCCTCACCTCCTGGCTCCAGCTCTCGGAAGTGGCGCGGCTGGCCGAGGTGGCCGGCAAAACGCGCGTGCTCCAGCTCGGGCTCATCGCCAGCACCGAGCTGAGCGTGACGCAGGTGCTGCTGAACCTGCGCCAGGCGCTGCTGGTGCAGTCGCCGCAGGGCATCGATGCCGTGGCCAAGGACATCGATGCGATGCGCCAGCAGATCACCCGCAACGATAACGCGTTCCTTCAGGGTGTGACCAACCAGGCCGGCCGCGACGCCTTCGAGCGCGACTGGCTGCAGCTGCAGCGCGTCACCTGGCCCGCCGCAGAGGCCAACATGGCCCTGGTACGTGAGGGCCAGTTGCCGCAGGCGCAGGCCATGCTGATGGAAAAGACCATCCCCACCTTCATGCCCATGCAGGCCTGGCTGAAGGCCGAGCGCGAACGCCAGGGCCAAACGCTGGCAACGGAGGTACAGGGGATCCAGTCCGCTGCCGACGCCACGCGGCGCCAGCTCACCGCCCTGGTCACGGTGATCGCCATTGGTCTGATCGCCTTTTCCTGGTACATCGCGCGGCTGCTGCGCGCCCGCGTGAAGGTGTCGCAGGACGTGGCCGACCGGGTGCGCCAGGGCAACTTCACCCAGCCCGTGACGGACAGCGCCCGCGACGAATTCAGTCCGCTGCTACAGACCATGGCGACCATGCAGGCTTCGCTGACCGATGTGGTGGTGAACGTGCGCAACAACGCCGAAGGCGTGGCCACGGCCAGCGCGGAGATCGCCTCCGGCAACAACGATCTGGCCCAGCGCACCGAGCGGCAGGCCTCGGCGCTGCAGCAGACCGCCGCGTCGATGGAGCAACTCAGCTCCACCGTCAAGCAGAACGCCGACAACGCCCGGGAGGCCAACCAACTGGCCGCCGGCGCCAGCGCCATCGCTCAAAAGGGAGGCGATGTGGTGGCCCAGGTCGTGGAAACCATGAAGGGCATCAACGACAGCAGCAAGAAGATCTCCGACATCATCGGAGTGATCGACGGCATCGCCTTCCAGACCAACATCCTGGCGCTCAACGCCGCCGTGGAAGCCGCCCGCGCCGGCGAGCAGGGCCGCGGCTTCGCCGTGGTGGCCAGCGAGGTGCGCAGCCTGGCCGGGCGCAGCGCCGAGGCCGCCAAGGAGATCAAAAACCTCATCACCATCAGCGTGGACCGCGTGGGCCAGGGCACCACGCTGGTGAACCAGGCCGGTGCGACCATGGCCGAGGTGGTCGCTTCGGTGCGGCGAGTGACCGACATCATGGGCGAGATCAGCGCCGCCAGCAGCGAGCAGAGCACCGGCGTGGAGCAGGTGGGCGAGGCCATCACCCAGATGGACCAGGTCACCCAGCAGAACGCCGCGCTGGTGGAAGAAAGCGCCGCGGCGGCGCAGAGCCTGAAGACGCAGGCGCAGCAACTGGTGCAGACCATGGAGGTGTTCCAGATCGCGCCCGGCGCATCGCTGCAACAGCCCCAGCAAGCCCCCATGCCACGCCCTCAACCCAGCGCGGCGCGGCCACCGCTGCCACCGGCGAAGACCCCGGTAAAGCGCCTGGGCACCGCGCCGAGCGCGACCGCAGGCCACGGCGAAAAGGACTGGGAAGGCTTTTGAGCCGGGGACCGCAACACGGGCCGGCGCGATCCGGGAGAATGGACCCATGATCTCCACGAACGCCCTGCAACTGGCCCAGACGCTGGTGCGCATGAACACCGTCAGCCACCGCTCCAACCTGGATCTGATCCATTTCGTGCGCGACACGCTCGATAAGCTCGGGGTAAAAAGCCGCCTGAGTTTCAACGCCGACAAGACCAAGGCCAACCTGTTCGCCACGCTGGGCGAGGGCAAGCCCGCCGGCATCATCCTGTCCGGGCACACCGACACCGTGCCGTGGGACGGCCAGGACTGGACGTTCGACCCGCTGGGCGCCACCGTGCAGGACGGGCGCCTGTACGGCCGGGGCAGCGCCGACATGAAGGCCTTCATCGCCATCGCGCTCGCGCAGGCCGAAGCTTTCTTGAACAGCGATGCGCCCTTCGCCATCCACTATGCCTTCAGCTACGACGAAGAGGTGGGCTGCTTCGGTGTGAAGGAACTCATCGCCGACATGAAGGACGCCGGCATCCGCCCGCTGGCCTGCATCGTGGGCGAGCCGACCAGCATGGTGCCGGCCATCGCGCACAAGGGCGTGTACCGCTACAAGTGCTGCGTTCGCGGCAAGGAGGCGCACTCCTCGCTCACCCCGCATTCGGTCAATGCCATCGAGATGGCGGCGCGCGTGGTGGGCCGCGTGCGCGACATGGCCGAGGGCTTCGAGCGGAACGAGCCGCGCTTCGAAGGCTTCGACGTGCCCTTTTCCACCGCCAGCGTGGGCCAGTTCCATGGCGGCATCGCCGACAACGTGGTGCCGCGCGATGCCGAGTTCCGCTATGAATTCCGCGACCTGCCCACGGCGGACGCCGCCGGCATGCAGGCCGAGGTGATCGCCTATGCCCGGTCGCTGGAGCCCGCGATGCAGAAGGTGGCGCCCAGCACCGGCATCACTTTCGAGACGATCTGCGAGATCCCGAGCTTCCTGGGCCACCGGGACGATGCCGTCACGCGGCTCGCGCAGCGCCTGGCCGGGGAACAAGGCACCACGCTGGTGGCCTTCGGCACCGAGGCGGGGCTGTTCAAGAACGCCGGGATTCCCACCGTGGTGTGCGGGCCAGGCAGCATCCAGCAGGCGCACCAGCCCGACGAATACGTCTCGCTGGACCAGCTCGCCCGCTGCGAGGCCTTCATGCAGGGGCTGGCGGCAACGCGCCAGTTATAGAGAAAAGCAGCGCGCCGGATCAGACGCGCACGCGGCCGTCGCCCGTGAGCATCGACATCTCCACGAAGCGCGACCCCATGTGGTTGCCGGGACCGAACGCCACCTGAAAGCCAGCGATCTGCTGCGTGCCGAAGCCCTCCAGTGCCGAGATCAGCGATTCGCGCGTGGGTCGCGCGCCGGCCTGGCGCAGCCCCTCGGTGAACACGCGCGCGGCCACATAGCCTTCCAGGCTGGAATAGTTGGACTGGACCTTGTTGCCGCCCTTCTTGATCGCCTCCTGGAACTCCCGCGTGAGCTGGCGGGCGGACTGGTAGGGCGAAGGCATCACCTGCGAGACCACCACGCCCGCGCCATCGGCCTTGAGTTCGTCCATCAGCGCCTGCGTGCCCACGAACGACAGGTTGTAGAACGTGCCGCCGTAGCCCGCCTTGCGCGCGGCGCGCACGAACGCGGCGCTGGCGGCATAGGTGCTGACCTGCACGATCGCCTCGGGCCGCGCAGCCACCAGGGTGCGCACCGCCGCGGCCACGTCCACCGAGTTGCGCTCGACCGTCGCCTGCGCCACCGGGGCGAGCTTGTGGGTGCCCAGGGCCAGCGTCATGCCGTCCAGTCCGGCCTTGCCATAGGCATCGTTTTGGTAGAAGACGCCGATCTTGCTCAGGCCCAGGTGGGTGAGCTTGTTCACGATGGCGGCGGTCTCGTCGTTGTAGGAGGCCCGCACGTGGAACACCAGCTTGTTCAAGGGCTGGCGCAAGGCCTCGGCCCCGGTGAACGGGGCGAAGAACGGCAGTTTGGCCTGCGTCAGCAGCGGCATCGCCGCCACGCTGGTGGGCGTGCCCACGTAGCCGAACAGCGCGAACACATCGTCGGTGATGAACTTGCGCGTGTTGGCGGCGCAGCGGTCGGGCTCGTAGCCGTCGTCCAGCGTGCGCAGCTCCACGGTGCGCCGGCCAGAGCCCGCCTGGGCGTTCCACTGCTCGAAGTGGAGCTGGGCGCCCTGGTGCAGTTGCACCCCGAGCTGCGCGGCGGGCCCGCTGAACGGAGCGGACTGCCCCAGCACCAGGGGCGCCTCCGACTGCGCCCTGGCCAGCCCGAAACCGCCGAGCGCGGCGGCCCCCAGGCCGATGGAAAACCGTCTGCGCCCCAACGCAAGATGCTTCATGGTGAAATCCCCTCTTCGATCAAAAAACGTCGATGTTCCGCGGGGTTGCCACCCCGCCATCGCTGCTGGTTGGTGAGTGTATCGACAGGAAAACCCCTATGTCCACGACTGAAATCCCCCTCTTTTCCGAGCCGGTGCGGCAAGTGCGCGGGGCCTGCCCCCACGATTGCCCCGACGCCTGCGCCCTGCTGACCACCGTGGACAACGGCGTGGCCACCCGCGTGCAGGGCAACCCGGCGCACGGCCACACCGGCGGCGTGCTGTGCGCCAAGGTGTCGCGCTATGCCGAGCGCACGAACCACCCCGAGCGCCTGCTGCAGCCGCTCAAACGCATCGGCCCCAAGGGCCCGGGGTCGCAGTTCGAGGCGGTGACATGGGACGAGGCGCTCACCGATATCGCGGCGCGTTTGACGCGCATCGCCGCCCGCGCCCCGCAGGCCATCCTGCCCTACAGCTATGCCGGCACCATGGGCCTGGTGCAGGGCGAAAGCATGGACCGGCGCTTTTTCAACCGGCTGGGCGCATCGCAGCTGGGCCGCACCATCTGCTCCACCGCCGGCGGCGAAGGCCTGAACTACACGCTGGGCGGCAAGCTGGGCATGAAGGTGGAGTTCTTCGCAGAATCGCGCCTCATCGTCATCTGGGGCAGCAACTCCATCGGCAGCAACCTGCACTTCTGGCGCTATGCGCAGCAGGCCAAGCGCGACGGCGCCCGGCTGGTGTGCATCGACCCGCGCAAGAGCGAGACCGCCGAGAAGTGCCACGAGCACCTGCAGCTGCGCCCCGGCACCGACGCGGCCCTGGCCCTGTCGCTCATGCACGAGCTGATCGCCAACGACTGGCTCGACCACGACTACATCGCGCAGTACACCGTGGGCTGGGACGCGCTGCGCGAGAACGCCCTGCAGTGGCCGCCCGAGCGCGCGGCCGAGGTCTGCGGCCTGCCGGTGGAGCAGATCCGCCAGCTGGCGCGCGACTACGGCACCACGCGGCCCGCCGCCATCCGCCTGAGCTACGGCATGCAGCGCGTGCGCGGCGGCGGCAACGCCACGCGCGCCGTGGCCTGCCTGCCCGCGCTCACCGGCGCCTGGCGCCACCGCGCGGGCGGCCTGCTGCTGTCCAGCTCCGGCCACTTTCCCGTGCAGCGCGCCCAGTTGCAGCGCCCCGACCTGCACGCGGGCCCGGTGCCGCGCACCATCAACATGGTGACCATCGGCGGCGACCTGCTGCGCGAATCCTCGCCGGAGTTCGGCCCGAAGATCGAGGCCGTCGTCGTCTACAACAGCAACCCCGTGGCCGTGGCGCCCGACTCCGCGCAGGTGGCCCGGGGCTTCGCGCGCGACGACCTCTTCACCGTGGTGCTGGAGCACTTTCGCACCGACACGGCCGATTACGCCGACTACCTGCTGCCCGCCACCACGCAGCTCGAGCACTGGGACGTGCACGTGTCCTACGGCCATACCGACGTGCTGCTCAACCGCCCAGCCATCGCGCCGCTGGGCGAATCGCGCTCCAATGCCCGCATCTTCCGCGACCTGGCCGAGCGCATGGGCTACACCGAGCCCTGCTTTGCCGACAGCGACGAGGCCCTGTGCCGCCAGGCCTACGGCGACCGCATCGACTTCGGGCAACTGCTCGACGTGGGCTTCGCGCCCCTGCCCCTGCCCGATGCGCCGTTCGCCGAAGGCGGCTTTCACACGCCGTCGGGCAAGTGCGAGTTCTACAGCGAGCGGCTGGCGGCCCAGGGGCTGGCGCCCGTGCCGGTGCACGTGCCCAACCACGAGTTGCCGCAGCCCGGCGGCCGCTACCCGCTGGCCATGATCTCGCCGCCCGCGCGCAACTTCCTCAACTCCACCTTCGTAAATGTGCAGAGCCTGCGCAACATCGAAACGCAACCCGTGCTGGAGATCCACCCCGACGACGCCACCCCGCGCGGCATCGCCGACGGCAGCCTGGTGCGCGTGTTCAACGATCGCGGCAGCTACGAATGCCACGCCGCCGTGAACAACCGCGCCCGCCCCGGCGTGGTCAACGGCCTGGGCATCTGGTGGCGCAAGTTCGGCGTGAACGGCACCAACGTGAACGAGCTGACCAGCCAGGCGCTGACCGATATCGGCGGCGCGCCCACGTTCTATGACTGCGTGGTGGAAGTGGCAGCGATGCCCGGGCAGGCTGAGGTTGCCCGCTGAAATACCGAACCGATGATCGCGCTCAGGGGCCCATGTCCGCGTTGTGCGTCTCGATCCAGTCCAGTCGCGTGGCGTTCTCGACCAGCTTGGCGACATGCACGAACGCTTCGCTGACAGGGCAATGGACCGTGTCGGCCAGGATGCGGGCCAGATCCCCCAGCGCACAAGGCTGGCCCAGCGCCTTGAAGAGGACATGGGCCGGCCTGTTGATGTAGGCGGCGGTCAGAGTTCGATCGTCGACCACGAGCGCACCTCCGTCCGCTTCCTCCCGCAAATGGATGCAACGGGACAGCCGAATCGTTCCCTTCGACATCCGATCGGCCACATGGCTGTCATGTTCCATCAAGCCGAGCCTCCGTGGAGATGAAGTCGAAATGGGTGCCATTCAAGCCGTTTCCGATGCCGATGTGAATGCCGGTGGCTCCTTCGTTGAGCACGCTGTTGAGACTGCGATCGACTCGGCCCAGCGGCAACGCCCCGGTACCGATGGCCACCTCGGTCAAGGCGAAGCCGTATTGCGATCCACTCAGCATGTGGATGGCATCGGCCCATTCGCCCAATCCACTGACGATTCTGTTGTCTTCGACAACCAATTGAAACGGGCAAGCCTTGCGGAGTTTTTCCGCCATTTCCGCTGCGGGCTGGAAGGTCGACGCACTCTCTCGCCGCATTTGACGGTGCTTCGCGACCAGCACCGTATCGACCCGGACCACCCCAGAGACGGACATCGCCGCGTCGACCTGGCCCGCCATGTCGCTGGGCGACATCCCCACTTCGAAGTAGTTGCCAAGGGTCGTGTGCTCGTCGTGGAGCAGCGCCACCCGGGTGCGCCCCACCGCGTGGAGCACATCCGGCAGTCGGATCGTCAACGCAGTGTCCGGCCCCGTCATCGTGATTTCCTCACGCGCCATCAGCAGCCGCGTGATGACGCGGCGGTTCATGGCCACCGACAGAGAAACGTCGACTTCCGAAAACATCTCGACCGAGTATTTCGCTGTATCCAGGTCGGATGAAAAGGACGCGAGCGGCAACCACAGGATGCTCGTCGCCGACCATTTTTCGAGCAGCAACTCGCGTGACGGGACACGGTCCCAGTCAAGCGGTATGGCGAGCGCACGCCTGGGCACTTCGACGTCGCCCACGCCGATTTCGTCAAACGTCGTGACGGGAAGATCGCGCGCCGCCAGCCATTGCGCCAAGTCCCAATCGTCAGTCAAGAGGGTCGCTTCCTGCCCTGAAAAAATCGACCTGATGTTTCGAATCAATCCATCGCGCATGCATTACCTCCCCGGTCGGGTTCGTCCTCGATGGGCCTCAGTCCCACGTCAAGACACGGACACGAGGCGACGTCGCCCACGTTGACTTTCACGATCGCCTCCCGTTTGCGCTGGACGTCGGTTCCAATATTTTTCAGCGGCGACGGAAGATGGGATGGGTTTGGCTCTGGCAACTGCAAAGCACGCCCGTACATCTCGCCATCGGTCGCGTAGCCTTCGGCAATCCATATGCGTCTGGACATTCACAATTTCTTTTTTAAATATTGGAAAGATGGAATCTGGCGTCCGCTTTTCAGAGCGGCGCCAATATCACCGATGGTCTGAACCCCTAAAACTCAGATCGCGTTATAGATGATCGCAAAGATGGGCGTGCTGCTGACAGCATCGAGACCCAAACTCGCCGTGCCCTGAACGTCGTCAAGGGCGCCCAGTAGAGTGATTTCTGGAACTTCGGTGATAACTGCCGTTTGATTCGCGTTCATTTAACTTCCTTATGTCGTGGATAAATGTCAGCCTTTTGATCGCTGACACCACTATTCTCGTGACCTGGGCGACGTTGTGTGTAGAAAAAGAGGCAAGACGTTGCGCCGCAACGACACACCGTTAATTGATTTTCACGATGATCAATGCCGTTTTAATATGGGGGGGGGAACCTCTCAAAACCTCCGAGTTTGCAAGTTTGGTCGTCGTAACTCGTTGATTTATAAGGGTGCCGACTGTTTGGGATGGGGGTTTGAGAGGTTCCCTGGGGTGGACCCAAGAATAAGAAGTGGAGCAATAAGGCCCTTGCGCCCACCCCCAAAAATGCAAAACCAGCCCGTTGCACTGTCTCGGCATCGGTCGGGATATTTAAAATGCATGCCCCGTGAAAATGCATCAAAAAAAGGGCTTCCGAAGAAACCCTTTCGCTCTTGTCTCCAGTACCCAGAAGCGTTGAGTGGACGCGAACGAGGCGCAAGCGGCACGCCGCCGCGGGTCTTCAGATTTTCTGCGCCACCCCTCTTGAAAACCCGAAGCCCGCTGCTAATTCATGGACCGGAAGCGCCGGAGCTTCGCCGGCGTTCCGTTTAACCACCCTCAACGACACGTCACTCATTGGAGGTTTCGCCATGTACCGATCTCTGTTTCCGCGCGATATGTTCGCCGAGATGGATCGCCTGCAGCGCGAGATGCAGCAGGCCTTCGATCTGTCGCCCACCATCCGCGGCTTCGCCCGCAACGGGTTTCCCGCCCTGAACGTCGGCGGGACGCCCCAGTCCATCGAGGTGTATGCCTTCGCCCCCGGCGTCGATCCGGCCACGCTGGAGGTGCACCTGGAGCGCGGCCTGCTGAGCATTGCCGGCGAGCGCAAGAGCCCCATCGGCCAGGCCGATGCGAAGGCGACGGCGCACATCAACGAGCGCTTCGACGGCAAATTCCGCCGCGTGGTCACGCTGCCCGACGATGCCGATCCGGACGCCGTCAACGCCCAGTTGCGGGACGGCGTGCTGCATATCACCGTGCAGCGCCGGGCCTCGGCACAGCCGCGGCGCATCACGATCCAGTAACCCGCAGGTTTCCGAAGCAGACAGGAGAAACAGCCATGCGCAACGATATCCAGACTTCGAATAACAGCCACAGCTTGAGCCACAGCCATAGCCAAAGCGACGGCAATCGCAGCCGCAACCACCACACCGGCAGCGCCCACCCCCAGCCGGGCGCCACCCGCCAGCCAGCCCCCGCGCCGCAGGACCGCTCGCGCTACGCCGATTCGGCGCTCACGCCGCCGGTCGATGTGATCGAGGACTCGGGCGGCATCACGCTCTATGCGGATCTGCCGGGCGTGAGCCGCGACAAGCTCAATCTGCAGGTCGAGTCGGAGACGCTGACGATCGAGGCCGAATCCGACCTGGCCGTGCCCGAGGGCCTGACCTCCAGCCACACGGAAGTAGGCTTGGGTCGGTTCCGCCGGGTGTTCACCCTGAGCAAGGAACTGGACACCGAGCGGGTGTCGGCCGAGCTGGCGAACGGGGTGCTGAAGCTGCGCATTCCGAAGGCGCAGCACGCACAGCCGCGGCGCATCGAGGTGCAGATGGCTTAACGGCTTGCGGAGCCGCCAGGGATCAGTGCACCGGCATTGCTATTACTTATATAGCAATGCTCCCTAGTGAATATTGCGCTGGAGCCCTTTTTTACTCAAAGTCGGCTCGCACAAAAGGATTGCCCCCGCCTCAGCATCGCGGCCCCTGCAGCTAATACGACTGCAGGGGCCGCATTGCGTTGAGCCCAGTTGAGCGCTGTCGGGCTCACCCTGCGGCAGAGGGCGATGCGGCGACGCTCTGCGCATCCAGCGCCAGGTAGTGGTGCACCACGGGACGGCCCGGGCCGACGTGGTAGCGCAGCGCCTCGGCCTGCAGATCGGCATCGGCTTTGGAAACACGGCCGTGCTGGCGCAGGTGCTCGGCCCACGATTCGACCAGGAACCACTCGATCACCCGGCCCGGCTCGGCCGTGTGCTCGGCCACGCCCCAGGCGTAGGCGCCGTCGCGGCGGCGTTCGCGCGCCACGTGCTGCATGGCCTGCAGGAAGGCGGGCAGGTCGGGCTGGCGGATCTGGTATTCGATCTGCACCATGACCGGGCCGCGATCGTGCGCGACGGGCTCGGCCAGCAAAGGCTCGGGCCAGTGGTTGGAAGGCTGCAGATCGGCTTCGCCGGTGGGCAGCTTCACGCGGTGAAAGAGCACGGCCGCCAGCACCAGGCCGCCCGCACCGACCAGCAGCGTGAGCGGCAGTCCCGCCTGCCCTGCCACCAGGCCCCAGCCCAGGCTGCCCGCGGCCATGGCGCCGTTGAACACCATGAGATAGATCGCAAGGCCGCGGCCACGCACCCAGTTGGGCAGCACGGCCTGGGCCACGCCGTTGAGCGTGGTGAGCGCGATGATCCAACCCCAACCCAGCACCAGCATGAGCGCCACGGCGGCCTCGCGCGGCGGCGCGAGGGTGAGCACGGCCATCACACCGGCGGTGAGCAGCGAGGCCAGCAGCACCAGCCCGTCGGCATCCAGGCGCTTGCGCAGGCGCGGCAGCAGCACCGCGCCGAGAATGGCCCCGGCACCGACCGCGCCCAGCATCACGCCGTAGAAGCCCGCCGTGCCGCCCAGCATGCGCCGCGCCACCAGCGGCAGCAGCGCCCAGACGGAACTGGCGAACAGGAAGAACACCGCCGCGCGCAGCAGCACCACGTGCAGTTCGCGGCTGGCGCGGGCGTAGCGCAGCCCGGCGCGGAAGGCGCCGAAGAACTGCTCGTTCAGCCCGGTGGATTCGGCCTTGGGGCGCTTCCACCACAGCAGCGCGGCGATTACGAAGCCGTAGCTCGCCACGTCCAGGCCATAGGCCGCGGCCGCGCCGAAGCTGGCCAGCAGCAGGCCGCCCGCCGCCGGGCCGATGGCGCGGGCGATGTTGATGCCCAGCGAGTTGAGCGCCACAGCGCTTTTCAGCTCGCTGCGGGGCACCAACTCGGGCACGATGGACTGCCACGTGGGCCCCATGAGCGCGGCACCGATGCCGCCCACGAAGGTGAGCGCGATGAGCGATTCCACCGTGAGCGTGTTCGTGCGCGCCATCACCAGCAGCGTGCCGCTCACGCAGGCCAGCAGCACCTGCACGGCGATCAGAAAGCGCCGGCGGTCCAGGATGTCCGACAGCACGCCGGCGGGAATCGCCAGCAGGAAGATCGGCAGCGTGGCCGCCGTCTGCACCAGCGCCACGGCGGCGGGGCTGGACGACAGCTCGGTCACCATCCACGAGCTGGCCACGTCGCGCATGAAGCTGCCGATGTTGCCCAGCACCGTGGCGGACCACAGCACCGCGAACAGCGGCAGGCGCAGCGGCGCGAAGCTGCCCGAAGGTGCGGGCACGGCGGCGGCGACCGCGGCGGACGGTGAATCGTGTTGGTGATCGTCATGCGCCATGGAGGCCTCCCAGGTCGTGCCAGGCGACGAGCAGCATGCCGCCCACCAGGCCCCAATGTTCGAAGAATGCGTTGGCGGCGCGCTGCCGCTCGGGCGGTGCCACCTGCCAGAAGCGGTCGGCCAGGAACGCCGCCAGCACCGTGAAGCCGGCCAGCGCCAGCGCGCCCAGCCAGCGGTACCAGCCCGAGACGATCAGCAGCGAGGCGCCCAGTTGCAGCGCGATGGTTGCGGCCGCCACGGGCGCGGCGGGTGCCAGGCCAAAGCCTCGCATCTCGGCCACCGCGCCGGCGAAGTCGCGCGCCTTGCCGATGCCGCCCTGCAGGTAGGCCGCGCACAGGCACAGCAGCGCGAGCGACTGCACCCAGGGCGCGGTGAAGGCGCCGCGCAGCGCGTCGATGGAACCGTCCACGGTCACACCGCCCAGCAGGCGCAGCCCAGGGCGCCCCAGAAGCCCTTCAGGTCGGCGATCGGCAGCCGGCTGCTCCAGGCCGTGGCGTGCTGGTGGCCGTGCACGTTGCAATCGTTGGCGCAGGCGCACGCGGCGGCGGCGCGGCGCACCACGGCCTGCAGCGGCGCGCCCTCCTGCGTGCCCCAGCCGCCATAGCCGCCGAAGGTGCGCACGGGCGACCAGTCGGGCATGGCGGGCGGCGGTGCCGCGTCGTCGAAGCGGGCGAAATCACCGGCGCCGTACACCACCTTGCCGCCCACCACCGTGAGCAGCGCCGTGGTGTCGGCGATGTCGGATTCGGGGCAGGCGAAGAAGTCGCGGTCGGGCACGGTCAGGTCGGCCAGCTGGCCGGCCTGGATGCGGCCCTTCTTGCCTTCTTCGTTGCTGAACCAGGTGACGTTCTCGGTCCACAGGCGCAGTGCCGCTTCGCGGCCCAGGCAGTTGCGCTGCGGCGTGATCTGCAGGCCGCCCACGGTCTTGCCCGTGATGAGCCACGACAGCGACACCCACGGGTTGTAGCTGGCCACGCGGGTGGCGTCGGTGCCGGCGGACACGTGCACGCCCTTTTCCAGCATGCGCTTGACGGGCGGCGTGGCCTCGGCCGCGCCGGCGCCGTAGCGCTCGACGAAGTACTCGCCCTGGTAGGCCATGCGGTGCTGCACGGCCACGCCGCCGCCCAAAGCGGCGATGCGGTCGATGGACTTTTCCGAGATGGTCTCGGCATGGTCGAAGAACCAGTTCAGGCCGGCCAGCGGCGTGTCGCGGTTCACCTTCTCGAACACGTCGAGCGCGCGCTCGATGGTCTCGTCGTAGGTGGCATGCATGCGCCAGGGCCAGCGGTTCTGCGCCAGGATGCGCACCACGCCTTCCAGGTCGTCTTCCATCTCGGGCGCCATGTCGGGGCGCGGCTGGCGGAAGTCTTCGAAGTCCGCCGCCGAGAACACCAGCATCTCGCCCGCGCCGTTGTGGCGAAAGTAGTCCGTGCCCTGCTTGTATTGCGACGTGGCCGTCCAGTTCAGGAAGTCTTCCTTTTCCTGCTTCGGCTTTTGCGTGAACAGGTTGTAGGCCAGGCGGATGGTGAGCTGATCGGCATCGGCCAGTTCCTGGATCACCTGGTAGTCGTCGGGGTAGCTTTGGAAGCCGCCGCCCGCATCGATGGCGCCCGTCACGCCCAGGCGGTTCAGCTCGCGCATGAAGTGGCGCGTGGAGTTGACCTGGTATGCATGCGGCAGCTTGGGGCCCTTGGCCAGCGTGGCGTAGAGGATGGCCGCATTGGGCTTGGCCAGCAGCAGCCCGGTGGGGTTGCCGGCCGCATCGCGCACGATCTCGCCGCCGGGCGGCGCGGGCGTGTCGCGCGTGTAGCCCACGGCCCGCAGCGCGGCGGCGTTGAGCAGCGCGCGGTCGTACAGGTGCAGGATGAACACCGGCGTGTCCGGCGCCACGGCATTCAGCTCGGCGATGGTGGGCAGGCGCTTCTCCGCGAACTGATGTTCGGTGAACCCGCCCACCACGCGCACCCACTGCGGCGCGGGCGTGACCGCCACCTGGCGCCGCAGCATGCCCATGGCATTGGCCAGGCTCTTCACGCCGTCCCAGCGCAGTTCCATGTTGAAGTTGAGCCCGCCGCGGATGATGTGCAGGTGGTTGTCGATCAGGCCCGGCAGCGCGCTGCGGCCGTTCAAGTCGATGCGCCGCGTGCCCGGCCCGGCCAGCGCCAGCACGTCGCGGTCCGTGCCGACTTGGGTGAAGCGCCCCTGCGCGATGGCCACGGCACTGGCCGTGGGGTTGGCGCGGTCCAGCGTGGTGAAGCGGCCGTTGTGCAGGATCAGGTCGGGGGTGGTGGGCGGGGTCATGGGCAGGCTCCTTGGAGGATCGGCAACGCGAAGGGTGCGCTCTTTTTCAACCCTCGTGGGCGTTGAACATGGCCTTGGCATAGGTGATGCCCAGGCCGTAGCCGCCACCGAACTTTCTGGCGATGCCCGTCGTCATGTCGTAGGTGTCCGTGCGCGCCCAATCGCGTTGCAGCTCCAGCAAATACTGCAGCGCCGTGATGGGCCGCGCACCCGCCTGCACCATGCGCTCCATGGCGCGGTGGTGGGCCTCGGCGGAGATGTCGCCGCTCGCATCGGCGATCACGTACACCTCGAAGCCCTGGTCGAGCGCCGACAGCGCCGGGCCCACGATGCACACGCTGGTCCACAGGCCCGCCAGCACGATGCGCGGCTTGCCGATTTCGTTGATGCGGCGGATCACGGCCTCGTCTTCCCAGGTGTTCATCGACGTGCGGTCCAGCAGCGCCTGGCCGGGGAACGGCGCGGTCACCTCTTCGAACATCGGGCCGCTGAAGCTCTTTTCCGCCACGGTGGTCAGGATCGTGGACACGCCGAAGCCCGCCGCCGCGCTGGCCACCAGGCCAGCGTTGGAGCGCAGCGTGATCGCATCGATGGAATGCGTGGCGAAGGCCATCTGCGACTGGAAGTCGATCATCACCAGCGTGTGGTCCTGCGGGTTGAGCAGCGTGGCGCCGGGGGTGGCGGTGGCGACGGGCTGGGCGGCGGCGGGGGTGCGGACGGCGGTCATGGCAAGGCTCCTGGATGGAATGGAAAAGACGGAAGGAAAAAGGAAAGGCAATCGAAAGAAAAGGCCCGGGGGCCGGGGCGGCGGTGCCGCCGCCCCTCACCAATCAGTGCGGCATGGCGGGCAGCTCGTTGGGGCGCAGGTCGAACACCAGCACCTCGGCGTCGTCGCCCCTGGCAAAGCGCAGGGCGCCAGCGTCGCGGATGCGGGCGCCGTCGCCTTCGGACAGGCGCTCGCCGTTCACCTCCAGGCTGCCGCGGGCCACGTGCACATACACGTTGCGGCCGGGTCCCACGTCCAGTTCGGCGGCCTCGTCGCCGTCGAACAGGCCGGCATGCACCCGGGCGTCCTGGTGGACGGCCAGCGAGCCGTCGGACCCTTCGGGCGAGATGATCAGCCGCAGCCGGCCGCGCTTTTCGGCCTCGCTGAAGTGCACCTGCTGGTAGCGGGGCGTGGCGCCGATCACGCCGGGCACGATCCAGATCTGCAGGAAGTGCACGGGCTCGTCGGCCGAGTGGTTGAACTCGCTGTGGCGCACGCCGGTGCCGGCGCTCATCATCTGCACGTCGCCGGGGCGGATGACCGAGCCGGTGCCCATCGAATCCTGGTGCTCCAGCGCGCCTTCCAGCACGTAGGAGAAGATTTCCATGTCGCGGTGGGGATGAGCGCCGAAGCCCTTGCCCGGCGCCACGCGGTCGTCGTTGATGACCAGCAGGTCCGAGAAGCCTTGCTGGTTGGCATCGCGGTAGTGGCCGAACGAGAACGTGTGGTGCGAATGCAGCCAGCCGTGGTTGGCGTTGCCGCGTTGGTGGGCTTTGCGGATGTCGAGCATGGTGCAGGTTCCTTTCGGTTTCTTCGATGAAATTCACACTGGGGGCCTGTCGCTGAAATCACCTCGATTTCATTGGGCTTCAGTGCTGCGGTGAAGAAAGTATCCCGCGCCGTGAGGGGTCACAGGTTGAAAGGTTTCGCCATCCATCATCGATAATTTCGATGATTCAACCCATCGCCCTCACGCCATGCTGAAACTCACCCTCGAAGCCATCGAACTGGTGGACGCGATTGCCCGCCACGGCTCGTTCGCCGGCGCCTCCGAGCGCCTGCACAAGGTGCCGTCCACCATCTCCTACGCCATCGGCAAGCTGGAGGAGCAGCTCGGCATCGCCCTCTTCACCCGCAACGGCCCGCGCGTGGCGCTCACGCCCGCCGGGCAGGAGATGCTCAAGGAAGGCCGCTGGCTGCTCACCGCCGCGCACCAGCTCGAATCGCGCATGCGGCAGATCGCCACGGGGTTCGAATCGGAATTGCGGCTGGTGCACGACTCGCTCATCCCCACCAGCGCGTTCAACCAGGACATCTGCGCCTTCGAGGACCTGCACTGCGGCACGCGCCTGCGCATCGGCTGCGAGGCGCTCACGGGCACCTGGGAGGCGCTGCGCGACGGCCGCGCCGACATCGTCGTGGCGGCAGGCGAAGGCCCGGCCGGCGGCGGCTACAAGGCGGTGGCCGTTGGCAGCCTGGCGTTCGTGTTCTGCGTGACGGCCACGCACCCGCTGGCGCAGCTGCAGCGCCCGATCACCCGCAGCGACCTGCTGGACCACACCGCCGTGGTGGTGGGCGACGGCGCGCGGTCGCTCACCGACCGCACCGTGGGCCTGCAATCGGGCCAGCGCCGCATCACCGTGCCATCGATGCAGGCCAAGATCGCCTGCCAGGCGGCGGGCCTGGGCCACGGCTTTCTGCCGCGCGCATGCATCCGGGTGGAGCTGGAAACGGGGGTGCTGGTGGAGCTGCCGGTGGAGGAGCCCCGCCCCGACGAGACCTTCTGGCTCGCCTGGAAGCCCGAGCACATGGGCGAGGCGCTCAAGTGGTGGCGCCAGCGGCTGGACCGGCCGCTGCTGCCGGGCATCCTGCCGCAGTGAAGGCGCCGCCGACGCGGCCCATCACAGCGGCAAGTGTCGCTGCGATGGCCGATTCCTCGTCAGGGGGGTGCCGACCGCTGCGGGAATTTTCGATAGATCTTTTTCAGTATCCAGATTTCCCCGCATTCCAAGACCAACCACAGCGGGAAAAGCGGCATCACCATAAAGATGAAAAACACACGCAAGGGAAAATAAAGGAGAAAAAACATCCCCACATAAAACCCGTGCAGCGGCTGCTTGTTTTTGATGAAAAACAGGATGAAGACGAGAAAAGCCAAGCCCGAAGTCAAAATGACATGGAAGCCCAGCAGCAGATAGGCCATGGCCTTGGGCAAATAATCATGGGTGGCCACCCATTTTGGCGAAAGCTCCTGAAAGGCCGATGCGGCCATCGACAGAAAGAAAACGAGAATGCCCAGGCCCAGCACGGCGAATGGAATCCAACACGCGTAAGCCATCCATTTGGAAGGCGCTTTCAATGCTTCGGAACGCGGGGTTTTCATCAATTCCAAATTCTCCTGGGGTCGTATTTCCATGCCGAGGGGTCCAGGGGCACAGGATTCGGCCACGTACCCTGGGGCCATAAATTACCGCCATAGAAGCTTTTACTGACTCCGGATTCGGTGAAGGCCTTGTCGTGATACTGATAATTTATCGCTGCACTGGAACCGGGTTCTAAATCACTGCGTGGGCGCTTACATGGTGCCGCTCGATTTAGGCTCAGTACATTTCATTGCGATCAAATAAATGATTAAAGAAAGTACTCCGGCGCCAGCACCGAAGAAACTATAAAAAAGAGATAAGCCATCCATTTTTGGAATGCGACCGAGCAATAAGAATAATACGAAATTTATTAAAAAACCTCCAAAAATGAAAGCAAAAATTGCAGCCGTCACCAAACCATACCGACGGTAAAACTGCAAAACAAAATACAGACAGGCTGAAATCAGAAAAAAAGAAATTCCAAAAATAAAACTCCCCAAATATAAATAAAGAGAAGAATAATCTCGATGTGTGAAGCAGAGGAACAAAAACGTCACAGAAAGAGAAGATAAAAAACTTGCAAGGAGATATTTATTTATTTGCATGATTTGGCGTGATCAAACACTTTTTCATCCACGTTCCCCCACAAATACTTTGCCAGCGCATTATTTAACGTCCCCATCGGCCCAACACCTTCGCCATAAGTGTGGACAGTTACCTCATTGGCACTCTCCGAAACCCAGCGGCGCACAATTCCTGGATATAAAAGGTGGCTTTTCTCAGTGATATTTGTAACCATTGTTCTATCGACTGATACCGAATGACTCACTGGTCCTACCGGAATAGCAAAGCCCTGTTGCCCGTCTTTAATGGGCTGCCCGTCAGAACCAGGTGCTGGATACCTCATGAGCCCCTCTGAAACTTTGCCCAAAGTGCAACCAGCCGTTTTCTTTGAGCATGAATTAGTGACGTTATAGCTGTGGAAATTGGGATTTTTTTCATCAAACAGCATTACGCCTTTTTCATCTTCTCCGAGCAGACCAGGATAATATGGTCTGTTATTGCTCAGGTATCCCCTTTGCGCCATAGAGCCGGGCTCTAATCCAAGCGGGTCAACCCAGCCTAAGGGGTCACTTCCGACATAGGCATAAATGTTATGTCCCCCGGCCAGCCCAATCGGGTCCTGCGTCACATATTGCCCCAGGTGGGGGTCGTAATACCGGAACCGGTTGTAATGCAACCCCGTCTCAGCATCCAGCTGCTGCCCCTGGAACCGGATGTTCTGCTCGATCCGGTACGGGTTGTATTCCTCCCGCACCTCGCCCCAGGCGCCATAGCTGGCCGCCCACGTCACTTGGCCCGCCTTGTCTCCATTGCCATCCACCAGCCCGATCGGCGTGCCCAGGTGGTCGCACAGGTAGTGCCGGATGGTCAGCGGGTTGCTTGCCGCCTGGGCTTGCCTCTCGGCCTGCAACTGGCCCACGCTGCCCGCCATCAGCTGTGCAAGCTCCCGGGGCATGTGCGCCTGCGCGCGTTGTAGCGCCTTCGCACCCGTGGCCGCATCCAGCACGCTCTGCAGCGCCGCCTGCACCATCTCCCGCTGCGCACGCGGCATGGCCGCGAAGGTGTTGGCCGCATCCGTGGTGTCTTCGCCGGGCTCCGCGCCCAGGCCCATCAGCGTCTGCATCGCATCCTTGGCCCCTTGCCTGCGCTGCAGCTGCAGCAGCGGCACGAAGCTGGCCGGCTCATAGACGGTGTGCCGGATGCCTTTTTCATCCTGCGTGTGCACCAGCCGGTCGGCGTCCCAGCCGTAGTGGGTGGTGTCCTCCCGCCCTTCGCGCACCACGGTCTTGGCCAGGCGCCGCCCGAAGGCGTCGTAGCGGTAGCGCGCCACGGGCGCATCGCCTGTCTCGCCCGGCGCCTGCTCGGAGACCGCCGCCAGTTGGTGCAGCGCGTCGTATTCCAGCCGCAGCGTGCGCCCATCGGCGTGCTGCGCCTGCACGCGGTTGCCGAAGGCGTCGTAGCGGTACTGAAGGATTGCCCCGTCCACTGCGCTGCTCCAGCCGATGCGGTTGCCCGGCCATTGCTGCACCGGCCCGCCCGCGCGGCCTGGCGCGCTGTCCGGCGGCGCCAGCAGATCGAAGCCGGGGTCGTGCAGGTTCTGCTGCACCTGGCTCGCCCAGTCCTGGCGGTCCGCTCCCGGGGCCGCGTCCTGGCCCAAGAGGTCGGGCAGCCGGTTGCCTGCCGGATCGAGCCGCCAGCGCCGCTGCTGCACGCCTTCGGCGACCGCATGCGCCACGCCGGTCAGGCGCTGGTGCACGTCGTAGTGGTAGCGCGTGGCATCCAACGGGGTCTGCACGCCCACCAGCTGGCCCAGCGCGTCGTAGGTGTAGCGGCGCACGGGCAGGGTCCCCAGCGGGCCCGATGCCTGCGCCGCTCCTGTTGCCGTTGTCCGGGGCAGCCCTTGCCAGTCTTGCTGCAGCAGCCGCCCCATGGGGTCCAGGCGCCGGGTCTGGGTGACTGCGGCATGGACCCTTTCCGCGCCGCTGTCCAGTTGCAAGGTGCGTGCGACCTCGCGGTGCAGGGCATCGCGCTCGATGGCCAGCACCGGGGTCTTGTCCAGCAGCAGCCCGTGCACGTGGCCCGAGCCGTAGGCCAGCCAGTCCAGCTCGCCCAGGCCCTGCAGCTGGCTGCCCAGCCGCTGCCCGAGCGCGCCCAGGCGGTGCGCGATGCGGTGTTCGAATTCGGGCTCCGCCTCGCCCCCCAGGTGGGGCGTGGCAGGCGCCTGCCGGTACAGGGTCTGCGCCTCGCCCGTGGCCCGGCCGAAGGGGTCGCGCTCCAGGGCCACGCGGGTGTCGGCGATGAGGCGCTGGGCCTGCAGGCGCTGCGCGGCTTCGGCCAGGGCCGGATCGGGCTCTGCGGTGGAGCTTGCGCCCAGGGCCAGCAGGGCTTGCAGCAGCGGGGCGGGCAGGTCCAGCCATTGATCGCCCAGGGTCTGGAGGTGGGTCTGGGGGTGGGGTTGGCCCTGCGCGGCCGCCCAGGGCAGGTGCGCGGTCCAGGTGCGGGCCGTGGCGAGGGCGCCGCGGTCGTCGTAGGCGTAGGCCTGGATCTGCAGGCTCTCGCCGCGGTCATGGGCGCTGGTGTCGTTGCCCTGTGCGCTGTGCACGCCCGGCGAGCGCACGAGGACGCGGGCCACGATGCGCCCGCCCGCATCATGGTGGTTGCGGCTCCTCACGGTGGCGCCCAGCCCTTGGGCGGCGGCGCCTTGCACGCCCGGGTGTTGGCCCTGCCCGTGTCCGTCGCTCTTGTGCACGAGCTGTCCGGCGGCGTCGTAGCCATAGACTTGCACGCGCCCGTCAAAGCCCACCTCTTGCACCAGCCGGTCCTGCACGTCGTGCACGAAGCGGGTGACGGCCTGGTTCTCGTTGATGAGCTCCACCAGGCGGCCCGCCACGTCGTAGCGCAGCGCGTATCCCCGGCCGGCCTGGGTTTGCGCGATGACGCGGCCCCACAGGTCGTGGCCGTAGGTGACCGAGGTCGTGACGGTGGTGGTCGTGGCGCCATCCCCCACAGGCTGCGCGCCATGCGTGGCCGCCTGCAGCTCGCCGTTCGGTCCCCAGCGGTATTGCACTTGCGTGCCGTCGGGCGCCATGACGCGGGTGGGCCGGCCCGCGCCGTCGTACTGGTAGCGCGTGCGCTGGTTCAGGGCGTCGATGCTCTCGCGCACTTCGCCAAAGGCGCCGTAGTGCCAGGCATGCACCCGGCCCGAGCAGTCGGTGTGGCGCGTGAGCTGCCCGCAGCCGTTGTAGGCCAGTTCCTTGCGCCCGCCCTGCGCGTCGATGACGGCCACGGGCTGGTCGCACCAGGGCCGGGTGGCGGGGTCGATGGCGCCCTCGGCGGTCAGGGGGGCGTATTCGAAGCGGGTGGCGAGGGCCGGGGTATCCAGGCCCTGGGGATCGCCCACGGTCACCTGCAGCAGCCGGCCCCAGGCGTCGTAGTCCATGTGGGTTGGCAGCGCCCCCAGGCCCACGCTCTGCAGCAGCAGGCCGTCCTGCGCCGAGCCCGCTTCGCCCCAGCGCTGGCGGGTGCTGCGCCCGTCGGGGTTCTGCGTGCCCAGCAGCCGCCCGGCGCCGTCGTAGCGCCACCAGGTGGTGCGCCCCAACGGGTCGGTGTGGGCGATGCGCCGGCCCGCGCTGTCGTAGCGGTCGCGCTGCTCGGCGCCATCGGGCAGCACGAGCCGCACCAGGCGCTTGTCTCCGCCCTCGCCTTCGAAGTGGTAGCGGGTGAGCCGGTTCAGGCTGTCGCGCACGCGCACTTCGCTCACTGGCACAGACTGCGGCACGGGTGGCGGGGTGGCGGGGGCCGTCTCGGACTCGGCGATCGCAACGGGGGGGATGGCCGGGATGGCCGGGATGGCCGGGATGGCCGGGATGGCCGCCGGGGGGGCGGGGGGATCGCGGTATTCGAAGACGTACGACAGTCCCTGCTCGTTGTGCTGCTCCACCACGCGGGCGCCGGGCCGGGGCATGGCGGCGCCCTGGTCTTCGTAGAGGTAGGTGTGCAAGGGTCCGCTGCGCACCCGGTGGCGCACCATGCGGTGCAGCCGGTCGTAGCCGAACTCGCGCGTGCGCTGGCCGTCCCGCCCCAGCACTTCGACCAGGTCGCCCGCGCTGTCGTAGCGGTAGCGCACCAGCGGCACCCGGTAGCCCGGGCCGGTGCAGGCCGCATCCAGCGGGTTGTGCACGCAGTCCACGCCGGTCAGCCGCTCGCCGCTGTCCGGGCCGAGCAGCGGGTGGGCGGTGGCGGTGGTTGGGGCCGCGGCGGCAGCCCCCTCCCGCTCGCGGTTGTAGTGCAGCGCATAGCGCCGCCCGCTGCCGTCGGTGATGGCGATGAGCCGCCCGTGCTCGTCGTATCCGTAGTGCTGGCTGCGCCCGAAGCGGTCCAGCACCTGGCCCACGCGGTGGCGCCCGTCCTCCCCCGGCCACAGCAGCCACACGGCGCCGCCGTTGCCCGAGGCGGCGATCACGCACCGGGGATCGCCCATCACTTCAGAGGGAACGTGGGCCCAGCGCGGCTGCCAGGCCCAGGGCTGCAGCTCGGCAGGGGTGCGCGCGAGAGGGGCGGCTGCAAGCGATGTGCCGCCACCGCCGCGCAGGAGCCACAGGTCTTCGCTGGCGCTGTACAGCGCTTGGCCGGGTGCCAACGGCTCGCCGAAGGTGATGGCCCGCCCCCCGGTGTCCAGCAGCACGGTGCGCCCTGCCTCCAGCCGCACGGCGATCTCCATGGGCAGCTTCCAGCCGTAGCCCAGCAGCCCGCAGGTCGCCCCGTGCTCTTCGTTCACGTAGCTGCTGTACTGGCGCTGCCACACGAGCGGCATCGGCCCGGGCAAACTGAAGTCCCGCTCGTCCCCGCCCATCAGCACCTTCGCCCCCAGCGCCGGGTTGACGGGGCTGCCCACCGCCATCCCCCCCGGACACACGGAGCAGGCCACGCCCCCCGCCGAGCCGATGAGCACGGTGGCCGAGCCCTGAACGATCGGCCCTCCCTTCTGGGTCATGTCGCCTTGCCGCGCCGCTGGTTTGCCACTCATGCTTTCGCTCTTTCTTGGGGATCGTTTGCCGGGTTCAGGCAAGGGGAGATGGAAGTCTTTGCACCAATCGCCTCGGGGCTCTGGCCATCGCATCGGGTTTGGGGCCGCGCCGCTGCGCGAAGGCCATGCAGGGCAAGCCCCGCCGGCCCGCCTCAGCAGTTGAGCTTGTCCAGGCTGGACAGCACTTCGATCAGCGCCGGCGTGAGCCGCACGGTGCTCGCCCCGCAGCGCAGGGTGATCTCCTGGTCCGCCTCCAGCGTGATCTGCTGCGCCTTGACGGCCAGCGCCTTGCCCACCTGCAGGCTGTCGCCGCCCGTGACCTGCGCGCTGCGGTCCCCACCCACGCTCACGCTGTCGTCCTTGCCCACGCTGCGGCTCCAGTGCATGCCCACCAGGTCATTGCGCACCATGCCGACGTTCACGCTGTAGGCCACGCCGATGTTCATCATCTTGGCCATGCCGACGTTCTGCATGGCCAGCATGCCCACGGTCTCGGTTTTCATCTTCCCGACCTGGATGGTCCAGTTGCTGCCGATCTAGTCTTTCTCGTTCTTGCCGATGGTCTTGCTGCGGTTCTTGCCGATGCTCACCGTCTCGTCGATGCCGACGTCCTCGCTTCGGTTGTCGCCGATGCTGATCTTTTCGTTGTGGTCCACGCGCTCGGTGCGGTTGGAATGGATGGTGATGGTCTCGTCGCCATCGACTTCCTCGGTGCGCCAGCCGTGCACGGTGATCTTTTCGTTGCGGTCCACGGTCTCGGTGCGGTCGCGGTGGATGACGTTGGTTTCGTCCCGGTCGATGGTCTTGCGCCGATCATTGCCCACCCACTTGTCCTCGTCGTTCTCGACCTCGGTGAGCTGGTCCTTTTGCGCATGCAGCCACAGCTGCTCGGCCCCGGCCTTGTCCTCGAAGCGGATGGCGTTGGCATCCCCCGCGCCGTTCTTCAATCCGTCGCCGAAGGCCCCGCCCTTGCTCGATTTGGTCTTGATGCCCGACTGCGTGGCGTTGGCCGGCAGCGCCCACGGCGGCATGTTGTCGGCGTTGTACACGCAGCCGGTGATGAGGGGGTAGTCGGGGTCGCCGTTGAGGAAGTCGACCACGACTTCCATATTGATGCGCGGGATGAACATGGCCCCGAAGCCGGAGCCGGCCCAGCTGCTCGATACCCGCACCCAGCAACTGGAGTTCTCGTTCATGGCGCCCACGCGGTCCCAGTGGAACTGCACCTTGACGCGGCCGTACTGGTCGGGCCAGATCTCCTCGCCCGGCGGGCCGACGACGACGGCGGTCTGCGGGCCGGTGGTCCTGGGTTTGGGGGTGGTGCGCGCGGGGGTGTAGGGCACGCTGGTGGGCTGGGCCACCAGGGTGAATCGCTGGAACGAGCCTTCTTCCTGCGCCGTGCCCTTGGGGCCGGGCGCTGCGGCGCTGACCTGGGGGTTTTCCTTGAAGTGGTATTCGAGGCCGGTGAGCAGGTATTGCTGGTTCTGGTCCTCGCGCGGGTAGTTCTCCAGCGTGAAGGTATAGCCCGGGGCGAGCGCCCGGTGGCGCGACTGGCCCCGCACGGTGCTGTGCCCGGTGAGGCTTTCCTGCAGCCGCACGCGGGCATAGGCTTCGCCGTCGCCGAACTCGGTGTAGCCGCCCGGCCATTCGTAGATTTCGTGGCTGTCGTGCGCGTGGCCCGGCGGGGTCTGGCGCATGTTGGACAGGTCGGCGCGCGGTTTCTTGAAGTCGTAGTCGTCGTTGTAGTGCCGCCCGGAGTGGATGGCCTGGTGCAGTTCCCAGGCGTGGATGTTCTCCTTGTCGGCGACGGCGGCCTTCTCGGGCGGGTAAAAGGGGATGACGGCAGCCCCGGGCAGCGGGCTGTGCGAGGCGACGATGTCGTCGGCCAGGGTCAGGATGTGCTGGCCGGCGCTGTGCTGGTGGTAGTAGTAGATGCCTTCATGTTCCATGAGGCGCGAGACGAAGGCGCAGTCGGTCTCGCCGTACTGCACGCAGTAATCCCAGCTGCGATACGCCCGCGTGAGCCGCTTTTGCAGGGGGTGGCCGTATTTGCCGAGCACCTCTTCAATGATGTCGGGGACGGTCTTGTTCTGGAAGATCCGGAAGTCGCTCTTGCGCGTGGCCAGCCACAGCCAGGGCTGCAGGCGCAGGCGGTAAGAGTAATACCGGTGGTCTTCGCCTTGCAGGCCGAAGCGGGTGACGATGCCGTCCAGGTAGCGCCGGCCGCCGCCTTCGGTCTCCACTTCCACGCTGGCGTGCTTGCCGAGCAACGCCTTGGGGTCGATGGATTTGCTCTCGCTCAGCAGGTCCACATCCAGCGAGAACAGCTCGGAGAGCGCTTCCTTGCCCTGCAGGCGGCGAAACTGCAGCTGTTCTCCCAATGGCGTTTGGATCGTGACGCGGCGTGTCATCGTGGGCAGACCTTCACACAGGCTGTGGCATTGAAACGACGGGCATCATATCCCGGCATGCGAAAAGCCCTTCCAGCCGGCAGCCCATCCATGGCAGCAGCAAAAGCAGTGCAGCCGATGCTGCAAGCGGCCCCATGTGCTCATCCATTTCCCGCGCCAGAAACGCACTGCTGCCAGTGCCGTTCTGCACCGGCTTGAATCGGAGCCGCCTGCCCCTGCAGCCCCAGCAGTCCGCTCAGCCCAGCAGCTTGAGCAGCGCGTGCGCCGCCGGCTCGGACGATGCCGGGTTCTGCCCCGTCACCAGCAAGCCATCGGTCAGCACGAAGGGTGCCCAGTCGGGGCCCTTGGCATATTGGCCGCCGCGCTCTTTCAGCATGTCTTCCACCAGGAAGGGCACGATCTTGGTGAGCTGCACGCCCTCTTCCTCGGTGTTGGTGAAACCGGTCACCTTGCGGCCCTGCACCAGCGGCAGGCCGCCCACCGTCTTGGTGTGGCGAAGCACGCCCGGCGCATGGCACACCAGGGCCAGGGGCTTGCGGTCGGCAAAGGTGTTTTCGATCAGCGCGATGGAATGGGCGTCTTCCGCCAGATCCCACAGCGGGCCGTGGCCGCCGGGGTAGAACACGGCGTCGAAGTCGTCGGGGTTCATGCCGGACAGCGCAAGCGTGCTGGCCAGGTGCTTTTGCGCCTCGGTATCGGCCTTGAAGCGGCGCGTGGCGTCCGTCTGCGCGTCGGGCTCGTCGCTCTTGGGGTCCAGCGGCGGCTGCCCGCCCTGGGGCGAAGCCAGGGTGATCTCTGCGCCTGCGTCCTTGAACACGTAGTAGGGCGCGGCGAATTCTTCGAGCCAGAAGCCCGTTTTCTTGCCGGTGTCGCCCAGCTGGTCGTGGGAGGTGAGGACCATCAGGATTTTCTTTGCCATGGCGGTGCTTTCATTCAAGAGATCGGGAAAAAGGGAAGCGCTGGCGCGAGCGCGTTTTCTCAGTTGGGGCCAGCATCCGTGAATGGAAGGGGCCACCCCAAAAGAGTGCGCGCCGGTGAGGAAGTCGGCTGGACGCCCCTGGCAATGCCGACCGGGTGGCCCGCGCTGCGAGGGCCAGCCCGAGCTTACTTACAGCGCGGCTTCGAGCACGCGGCGGCTCACCTCGGGCGTCACGTCGCGGTGCTCGCCCAGCCGCACCATGCCGTGCGCCTCCAGTTGCGCCACCAGCGTGTCCACGCTGTCAGCGCCCAGGCCGTAGGCCGACAGCCGGGTGGGAATGCCCATGCGCTCGAAGAAATCGCGCGTGGCGGCGATGGCGGCGTCGATGCGCTCGTCCTCGGTGCCGGTGCGGATGCCCCACACACGTTCGCCGTACTGCAGCAGCTTGGCGCGCTTCGGACCGCGTTGCGCCTGCAGCAGGGACGGCAGCACCACGGCCAGCGTGCGCGCATGGTCGATGCCGTGCAGCGCGGTGATCTCGTGGCCGATCATGTGCGTGGCCCAGTCCTGCGGCACGCCCGCGCCGATCAGTCCGTTGAGCGCGAGGGTGGCGGTCCACATCAGGTTGGCGCGGTCGTCGTACACCGGCTCGGGCGCGGCCAGGATGCGCGGGCCGATCTCGATCAGCGTCTGCAAAATGCCCTCGGCAAAGCGGTCCTGCACCGCCCCGTCCACGGGGTAGGTGAGGTACTGCTCCACCGTGTGCACGAAGGCATCGACCACGCCGTTGGCCAGCTGCTGCGGCGGCAGGGTGTAGGTCTTGGTGGGGTCGAGCACCGAGAACACCGGGTAGGTGTGCGGGCTGCCGAAGGCCAGCTTGGCGCCCTTGGCGCGGTGCGTGATCACGCCGCCGTTGTTCATCTCCGAGCCCGTGGCGGGCAGGGTGAGCACCGTGCCGAAAGGCAGCGCGCGGGCCACGTTGCTGCCGCGCTTTTCCAGGATGGCCCAGGGGTCGCCAGCCTCGAACGGCACGGCCGCGGCGATGAACTTCACCGCATCGATCACCGAGCCGCCGCCCACCGCCAGCAGGAAGTCGAACCCGCCCTCGCGGATCTGCGCCACGGCGTTCATCGCGGTCTCGTAGCTCGGGTTGGGCTCGATGCCCGCGAACGTGGCGTGCTGCCGGGCCCCGAGCGCCGCCCGCACCTCGGCCAGCGTGCCGGTCTTCTCGGCGCTGGCGCCCCCCACCAGGATCAGCACCTTGGCCTGGGCCGGCACCAGCCGCTCCAGGTCGGCGATGCGGCCTTTTCCGAAGGCGATGTGCGTGGGGTTGTGGAAGTCGAAATTCAGCATGGGGGTTTTCTCCTGGGGGACGTTATGGGGTGGCGTGGTGCGCCAGCGCCGGAGTGCGGCCAGCGATGCACGCCGGTCATGGCCCCGGCCAACGAGGGGCGATTTCCCAGAGATGGGGACGAATGCCGGGTTGTAAAGCCGTCCATCCGGGGCGAACGGGTCGCCACAGCACCAGGGTGGCTCCGCTCAGGGCCTCAGCCGGTACGGGAGTGCATGAAGAAGGTCGTGACCTGGAGCAGATTGGGGATGTCGCTCACGGCCACGAGCTTTTGGCGCTTGTCGATGGACTCGAGCTTGACGCGCAGTTGGTTGCCTACCACCAAGGTCAAGACGCTGGGCACGGGAGCGTCGTACGCAAACTTCAAGAGGGCATTGGGCATCGGGTTTTTGAAAAAGAAGAAGCGGCCGGGATCGTCCAGCGCGCCAAAGCGTTCGCGAAGGGCGCTACCGCACAACCCCTGCGAAAGGAGGCATCCGGACGGTGATCCCAACGCGCTGGCATTGGTCCACGATGCGGTCCGCCCAGGCACGGGTCACAAGGAAGGTGCTGGTTCCTACCTCGTCCTGAGTGGCCACCACGTCTGTCTTCAAATTGACAGGGTTGGAGTTCACCAGCCCTGCCGCCTCGCTGGCGGGATCTTCGCGCGGGCCGCCGGGGTCATTGGTCAAGGTGTAGATCCTCGCCCCCGTGATCCACACCATCCAGATCGTGTCGCGCTCCGCTGGCTGCGCGGCATCAAGCCGCTCCTGCACGAAGCAAAAGCGGTTTTCGCGCCGATTCTGGCGAAGCTTGCGCAAGAACGCCTTGAGGGTGTCCGCCGAAGCGATGTGGCCGAACGCCGGTTTCGAGAAAGCAGAATCGGCCGGGACTGGCAATGCACGTTGGCCGGCGGCCTGCGTGGCCCCGGCAGCACCGACCATCAACAAAGCGGCAAAGGCCAGGACGGCCGGCCGGCGCAAAGCCATTCCCGCGAAGGCATGGAGCCAAGGGGCAGGCGGGATATCGAATGCATGGCAAATCGGGAGAAACACGAGGGCGCCGTAGTTTAAATCCCGATTTTCAATTCGTTCCGCCTGGCGGGATATCTGCGCTTCGCAGGGGCTCCGCAACCCTTTGCCCTCAATCCAGCTTCACCCCCGCCGCCTTGATGATCTCCCCCCACCGCTTGGCCTCCGCGCGGGCCATCGCGCGGAACTGCTCGGGCGAGCCGGCCAGGGGCTCCATGCCGAAGTCCTGCATGCGCTTGACCACCGGCGGGCTGGCCAGGGCCTTGTTGACCTCGGTGTTGAGGCGGGTCACCAGCGCGGGCGGCAGGCCGGCGGGGCCGAGCACGCCCTGGAAGGCATAGACCTCGGTGTTGGGCACGCCGGCCTCGGCCAGCGTGGGCACGTCGGGCAGGCCGGGCACGCGCCTGGCCGAGCCGATGGCGAGCGCCCGCACCTTGCCGGCCTGAATCACCGGCAGGCCGGCGGCCAGGTCGAGGAACATGCAGGGCACCTGCCCGCCCATCACGTCCTGCAGCGCAGGCGCCGCGCCGCGATAGGGAATGTGGGTCAGGAAGGTCTGCGTGCGGTTCTTGAACATCTCCATCGCCAGGTGGTGCGGCGAGCCGTTGCCCGGTGAGGCGTAGTTGAGCTTGCCCGGGTTGGCGCGCGCGTAGGCCAGCAGGTCCTTGACGGTCTTGGCCTCGAAGGCCGGGTGCACCACCAGGGCGAGCGGAAAGCGGCTCAGGCCGGCGATGTAGGTGAAGTCTTTTTCCGGGCTGAACGGCAGCTTGCTGAACAGGTGCTCGTTGTAGGCCAGCAGGGCGTTGTCGGCCGACATGAGCGTGTAGCCGTCGGGCTTGGCGGTGGCGACCATCTGCGCGCCGATGTTGGTGGAGGCGCCGGGGCGGTTGTCCACCACGATCTGCTGGCCCAGCGGGCCGCGCAGGGCCTCGGCCACGGTGCGCGCCAGCACGTCGGTGCCGCCGCCGGCCGGGTACGGCACGACCCACCGAAGGGGCTGGCTGGGGTAGTCGGACTGGGCGTGGGCGGCAGCCCAGGGCATGGCGGCGCCGGCGGTGGCGCCAGCGGCGGCCAGGGCGTTTTTAAGCAGGGTTCTGCGGTGCATGGTTTTGTCTCCTTCAAGGGAATGGCTGGGGGAAACGGATGCGCCAGTCAAGCATCCATGTTTTTCTATTTGCTATTATTTTTATAGCTATATGCCCTAGATATCATTGCGCCGGCGCCTGATTTGGCCTGGAATCATTTCCAGCCCCGCGAGGCGGTGCGGCTTCCGGCGCCGGCGTCGGGAACGCCACGCGCTGCACGCGAAAACCCTGCTGCGCCATCAGCGCCGGCAGCCCCTGCTGCCCCACCATGTGCAGCGCGCCCACGGCGGCGAACACGGTGTGACCGGCAGCGTGGACGGCCGCGATGCCGCGCGCCATGCCGGGGTTGCGGGCGTCCACCATCTGCCGGTATTCGGCCTGCTCGGCGTCGCTGGCGAGGCACTCGCACCATTGCGGATAGGTCTGCAGCACGTTCAGGCGCCCGTCGGCCCAGGCCCGGGTGAGCGTGGTGATGGAGCGCTGCGCCTGGCCGCCTTCGAGCTGGTCGAGCGCGGACCCCACGGCGGCCGCGGTGCGGGCCGGGTCGTCGGAGGTGAGCAGGCGGATCTGCTGCTCGGGGGTTTCCAGCGCCACGATGGGCTTGGCCGTCGCGCGGGCCATGCCGGCGATGACGGCGTCGATGCCATAGGCCAGGTCCACGCCCGAGCGGCGCGCCGACTGCCCCACGAGCGTCACGGCCTGCAACTCGGGCCGCAGGCGCGCGATGGCCGGCGCCAGGCAGGCGGCGTCCACCTGGGCGGCGAGGTGGGCGGCCAGGGCCGGCGGCAGCGGGGGCGCACCGGGCGGGGCCACCATGGCCGCCTGCAGGGCCTGCATCACGGCCGGGTCCAGCAGGTCGAGTTCGAGCGCCACGCGGTCCGAGGCCATCACGGCCGCGCGCACCGTCGGGCCGGGGAACATCCAGCCGCGCTCGGCGGCGTGCACGGTGCCATAAAGCCAACTGGTGCGCCCGCCCTTGTCGATGCGCCACAGCAGGCCGCGGTCGCGCGCGTGGCGCAGGGCCTGCGGCATCTCGGCCGGATCGAAGGGAGCCGCTTCGGGCGGGCAGGAACGCGGAGCGCTGCGGCTGGCGTCACTGGTGGCACTGGCTGGGGCAGCGGCAGGCGCGGCAACGGCCGGCGCCTGCTGCGCCAGCAAGGCGCCCGGCAGCACCAGCCACGCCGCCAGCGCGAGCCGGGCCAGCCCCGCGCGGGTCGTCATTGCGGGGCCGCGATGTTCTGGTCGATGGCGCCGAACAGGCTCTGGCCGGCCTTGTTCTTCATCTCGATGCGGATGGTGTCGCCGAACTTCATGAACTCGGTGGAGGGCTTGCCGTCCTGGATGGTCTCGATGCAGCGCTTTTCGGCGATGCAGCTGTAGCCCTTGGGCCACTCGGTGCGGCCGTTCTGCTCCACGCCGCGGTTGCTCACCGTGCCGCTGCCGATGATGGAGCCCGCGCGCACGTTGCGCGTCTTGGCCACGTGGGCGATGAGCTGGCCGAAGTGGAAGGTCATCTCGGGGCCGGCATCGCACATGCCGACCTTGCGGCCGTTCCAGGTCGATTGCAGCGTGAGGTTCACGCGGCCCTGGTCCCAGGCGTCGCCCAGTTCGTCGAGGGTGATGGCGACCGGGCTGAACGCGGTGGCCGGCTTGGACTGGAAGAAGCCGAAGCCCTTGGCCAGTTCGGCCGGGATGAGGTTGCGCAGCGAAACGTCGTTGGCCAGCATGACCAGGCGGATGCCGTCCAGCGCCTGCTCGGGCGTGGTGCCCATCTTCACGTCGCCGGTGACGACGGCGATCTCGGCCTCGAAGTCGATGCCCATGGCCTCGCTCGGCACGACCACGTCGTCGCGCGGGCCGATGAAGTCGTCGCTGCCGCCCTGGTACATCAGCGGGTCGGTGTAGAAGCTCTCGGGCACCTCGGAGTTGCGCGCTTTTCGCACCAGTTCGACGTGGTTGATGTAGGCGGAGCCGTCCGCCCACTGGTAGGCGCGCGGCAGCGGGGCCATGCACTGGGCGGGATCGAAGGGAAACGCGTGCGGGGCGCGGCCGGCGTTGAGCTGGTCGTACAGGTCCTGCAGCTGGGGCGACAGGAAGCCCCAGTCGTCCAGCACCTGCTGCAGGCGGCTCGCGATGCCGGTCGCATAATGGGCCGTGCCCAGGTCGCGGGAGACGACGACCAGCTGGCCGTCGCGGGAACCATCTTTGTAGGTGGCGAGTTTCATGGGGCTCAGACCTCTTGTCTTCCAACGCACCGGCGGCGGGTGCCCGGCACGAATTACGAATGGTTAAATTGATTTAACTAAACAAAACTCTGGAAATTCTAGTGCAGATGGACAAGGAACGGGCAGGCATACAGTCGGTGGAAGTCGGCTTCGCCCTGCTGGAGGGGCTGACCCGGTCGCGCGGACCGCTGATGCTCAAGGACCTCGCGGCCACAGCCGGCATGAGCGCCGCCAAGGCGCACCGCTACCTCGTGAGCTTCCAGCGCCTGGGGCTGGTGGCGCAGGACCCGGGCACCGCGCGCTACGACCTGGGGCCGGCCGCCCTCAAGCTGGGCCTGGCCTCGCTCGCGCGGCTCGATGCGATGCGCCTGGCGCGCGAGCGCATGCCCGCGCTGATGGACACCATCGGCCACACCCTGGCGCTGGCCGTGTGGGGCAACCGGGGCCCGACCATCGTGCACTGGGAGGAATCGCCCCAGGCCGTGACCGCCAACCTGCGCCTGGGCGACGTCATGCCGCTGCTGGCCTCCGCCACCGGCCGCTGCTTTTGCGCCCACCTGCCGCGCGAGACCACGGCCGCGCTGCTGAAAGAAGAGCTGACCCACGCCGCCAAGCTGGGCCGAACCGACCTGCCCGCCAGCCCCGCCGCCGTCGATGCCCTGCTGCACGAGGTGCGCGAGCGCGGCTCGGCCCGGGTGGTGGACACCCTGCTGCCGGGCATCGTCGCGTTCTGCGCCCCGGTGTTCGACGCCGACGGGCACCTGGCCCTGGGCATCACCACGCTGGGCTCGGTCGCCACGTTCGACCCGGCCTGGGGCGGCGCCATCGACGCACCGCTGCGCGCCGCCGCCCAGGCGCTGTCGCGCGACCTGGGCCACGGTTGCGCATGAGCGGGCCGGGGCCAAGGGCGGGCCGCGCAGGCGCTGCGGGCTTGCCGTCCCTGTCGTACGGGCACTGACCCATGCCCCGCCGCGCCCTCGTTCTGCTGACCCTGCTGGTGCTGGCCGTGCACGCCTGGGTGATTGCCGGTCTGCCCCTGGGCGGCGGGCAGGACCGCGGCGCGCCGGTGCGCATGGCCTTCCACACCCGCACCGTGGCGCCGCCGCCTGCGCCAGAAGCCCCCGCCACGCCGCCGCCGGCCGAAGCCGCTCCGGCCCCTGCGCCCACCCCGCCCGCTGCAGCAACCAAACCCCGGCCCCGGCCGGCCCCCGTGCGCAAGCCAGCCACCCCTGCGCCCGCGCCATCGATGCCCGTTGCGCAGGAAGCGCCGCCGATGCCCCCGGGCGATGCCTTGGCCACGGCAGAGACTCCCGCCGCAGACACCACGGCCATGGCATCGGCTGCAAACGCCGTGCCGGAGGGCGCGGCCTCCGAGACAGCCACGGCGCCCGAGCAGGCCGCCGCCGCTGCGTCCAGCCCCGCATCGGCCGCAGCCGCCTCGCCCACCGCGGCTGCCTCTTTCCCGGCCGACAGCCCACAGGACAGCAGCGCGGGCGTGGACATCCGCCCGCCCGGCGCAGGCGCCAACACCGCCAGCACCACGCCGCCGCCCGCGCGCCTGCCCGATCCGGTGCGCCTGGAATTCGAGGTGAACGGCCAGGCCAAGAAGTTCAACTACCGCGCCAGCGCCGAACTGCTGTGGCGCCACGACGGCGCCCGCTACGAGGCCCGGCAGGAGATCAAGGCCTTCCTGATCGGCGCGCGCTCGCAGACCAGCACCGGCCAGGTGACCGCCAGCGGCCTGCAGCCCGAGCGCTTCGGCGACAAGGCCCGCAGCGAGCAGGCTGCGCATTTCAACTTCGGCCAGGGGCGCGTGACCTTCAGCGCCAACACGCCGCAGGCCGCCATCGGCGCCGGTGCGCAGGACCGCCTGAGCGTGTTCATCCAGCTGGGCGCCCTGCTGGCCGCCGCCCCCGAGCGCTACCCCGACGGCACCCAGATCACCCTGACCACCGTGGGCGCGCGCTACGCCGACCGCTGGACCTTCACCGTGGAAGGCACCGAGATGCTGGACCTGCCCCGCGGCGCCACCCCCGCGCTCAAACTGCAGCGCCTGCCACGCAAGGAATACGACCAGAAGGCCGAACTGTGGCTGGCGCCATCGCTGGGCTTTCTGCCCGCGCGCATCCGCATCACGCAGTCCAACGGCGACTTCGCCGATCTGCGCCTGAGCGCCAACGCGCCGCCTTGAATCGCATCCCCGGGCGCGGCGGACCGCCCGAGACCCTGTGCGGTTTCGCCCACATCTGCGTGGGACAGTGCGGTTACTTCGCTAATCCGGCCGCTCGCTCGCAGGATTCATGAAATACTGTTTTCACGCAGCCGGCGGGTTTTCACCGACCGCCGCATGCGCCAGGGCTTGAACTTAGCGACCTGGGTGGCCATCTGACAGCAACACACCGACAGAGGAACACCATGCACATGCTCTATGACTCCGAAACCTTCGTGGTGGTCCACATGCAGCCGGATGCCGCCGCGGACGGTGCCCCCAAAGGCTGGCCCACCCCGCCCCAGTTCGCGCGCCACGGCTTCGAAATCGTGGACAAGCGCTCCGGCAAAGAGGTGTACCTGGACGGCTCCTGGGCCGAAATGTTCCAGCAGCAGATCCTGGCCTGGCAGCGCGACACCCCCACGCAGGAGGAGGTCGAAGACACGCTGGACGGCTACGTGGGGCTGGCGCAGAACCCGGTGGTGGTGCACTGACGCGCGGCAGGTGACACGGCGCGTGCGTGGTCCTTCGCCCCTCTCGCGCCGCCAATGCCGCGACCTATCGATTCAGATTCAATCGACGCGCTCGCCTGTGTGCTGCCCAAGCCACCGGGTGCCTGACGCCGTGAGCCGGTAGCGCTGGTTTTTGCTGTTCGGCTTGTCCGGCATGGTCCTTTCCACCAGGCCCGCAGCCAGAGCGGGCAGCAGGTAGGCCTTGCGAAAATGCTCCGCATGTTTGAGGCCCACAGCGTCCATCAACGACGCACGGGGCATCTCCCCCTGCAAAACCCCGAGAAGCCTCGCGACTTCCGCGGTGACTTCCGCGGTGACTTCCGCGGTGACTTCCGCGGTGATCGGTTGGGCCAGCGGGTGCACCGGCAATCGCACCACGAACGACAACCGCTCGTCGTCGGTTTCGAACACCGGCTCCGGTGACCCATTGGCACGCATCGCCTTGAGAATTTTCGGGATGCCCGTGGCGCGGCCTTCCGTGAGCCGAAGCTCCTTGAGGAACTCACCGATGCGCCGGTTGCGGTAGCGCCGGCTGACGGCACGGCCTGTCCGCAGATCCTCCAACCGCACCGACCGATCCGGCCCCGGGTAACTCAGCACCACCAGTTCATCCGGGCCGATGCGGACCTCCACCGGATCGTGGCTTTCGTAAGTGCGGTGGTACACCGCATTGACCAAGGCCTCCTCCACCGCCGCGAACGGGAAATTCCAGGCCCGAGTGGCCTCGGCCCGCTGGGGGTGCTTGGCCACCGTTTCGTGCAGGTAGTTGCGCTGCAGGTAATCGAGCGCCTCACGAACCATGCGCGACAACGGGCCCTGGAAAGACTTCTCGACGATGACATCCCCGCCAGTGCCTTGGGGAAACGCCACTACATCCACCTGTGCGCCCGGAAAGAAATGCGTGGGCGCCTCGTTGAAGAACAGCAGCCCCACGTTCTTGGGCCAGGGCGACTCGGCAGGTCCGCCCACCACATTCATCTGCCGGCCCAGCGCTTCGACCGACAGGTCGGCCGCATCGGCGGCCAATGCACTATGCACCTCCTGCAGGAATGCCTGCATCAACGGCTTGGACAGCGAAGCCACCGTGGTTGCCTGACAAAACCGGTCGTCCCAAGGCACCTTGGCCGTCAGGCTCAGCAGCTCCTGCTCCGCCTCGCCCTTGGCCTGCACGGTGCTGCTGTAGCGGCGGATATAGGGGTACCAGACCTTGTGCCTGGCCGTCACCGCTTCCGGCACTTTGTAGGGCCGGTTCTGCCCGCCGGGCGCCCACAGCACCATCAGATGGCGGCCTTGCACGACCTCCAGGCTCAGCACGGGAAAGTAGGGCGGCTGCATCAACTGGCATGCAGCCAGCAGTTCCCGCTGGATCTTGTCGAGTTGATTCGCCGCCAGCCCCTTGGGCGGAAAGACGGGCTGGCCGTTGGCATCGCAGTCCTGCCCGATCACCACATAGCCACCGCCCAGGTTTTCGAAGTCGTTGGCAAACGCGCACAGCGTGCGAAGGATGGCATCGGGATTCCAGCCCTCCTTGTATTCGATCCGCTCCCCCTCCACGGTGCGCTGGTGCAGCAGATCGAGCAGGTTGATGGGCAGCTTGGGTTGCGTGGGCTGAAGCATGGTGCGGGCAATCTAGCATGGGCGTTCCGCAAGCCTGCCGGCCGGTCACCCGGCCGACGCATCCCCCGGATAAATCCACCGATACAGCGGCGCCACCAGCAGCAATACGGCGATCAGCCGGCACACCTGGAAGGCCGTCACCACCGGCACGCCCAGCTGCAGCACCTTGGCGGTGATCGACATCTCGGCGATGCCGCCGGGGGCAGAGGCGAGCACCATCGTCACCCAGTGCAGCCCGGTGGCCCGGGACAGCGCCACCGCGAACAGCGCGCACACGGCGAGCAGCACCAGCGTGCCGATCGCCACCGAGCCCAGCCAGCGCGGCGCGGTGTGCAGAAAGCCCGGGCGAAAGCGCACGCCCAGGCTGACGCCGATCACCAGTTGCGCCGCGTTGACCAGCGCCTGCGGCACGGCCGACAGCGTGATGCCTGCCATGGCCAGGGCCATCGAGACCAGCAGCGCGCCCATGAACCAGGGGTTGGCGCGGCCCAGGCGGTCCATCGCCAGCGCGCCCAGGCCGGTGAGGCCGGCCAGCAGCGCCAGCCCCTGCACGTCCACCACGCGCACGGCGGGCGGCAGCAGGTCCAGGCCGTGCAGGCCGCTGAACTGCAGCGCGAACGGAATGGTCACCGTCACGATCACCAGCCGCAGGCTGTGGCTGGCGGCCACGAGGTCGGTGCGGGCGTGCTCGCGCTCGGCCAGCAGCGTCATCTCCGACGCCGCCCCGATGGCGCCCGAGAAATAGCTGGTCGCGCGCACCACCGGCGCCGGGACGCCCGGCAGGTGCGGCGCGTGCACGCGGTACAGCCATGCGCCGAACAGCCAGCCCCCGAACAGCGCCCACGCCACGCCCAGCGCGATCGCCCACCACATCCCCGCCACCAGCGCCGTGACGTGCGGCGTGAAATACAGGCCCAGCACCGCGCCCAGGGTCCATTGCCCGGCATTGCGCAGCCGCCGCGAACTGGCCGTGGGCACGCCCGAGATGGACAGCAGCGCGGTGGCCACAAGCGGGCCGATCATCCAGGGCAGCGGCGTGTGCAAGGCCAGGCACACCACCGCGGCAGCGAGGGCCAGGGCCAGGGTGAGAAGGATGCGGGCGGGGGGAAAAGAGAGCATCGGCGGGCGCGGAGCAGCGAAATCCAGGGGAGGGGAAAGTATCGCCCGCACAGCGCCAGCCCCCTTCCCGCACCCAGGATTGCAATGAAAAAGACCGAATGCCCTAGTATTCATTGCCCTCGATGCTATTTAATTGATAGCAAACCATTCCACCGAGGTCAGGAGGGCCGGGCCTCGGGGCGAAGCGGCTCGTCCGGGGCCGCAGCCCCGGGCCCGGCCAGGGCGCCCAGTGCGCCGGCCAGCGAGGCGTGCGTGAAAACATACCCCTCGGCAAGGGCGCGCCGTGGCACCGCGCGCTGTCCGCACAGCAGGAGTTCGGACATCTCCCCCAGCGCAGCGCGCAGGGGCCACGCCGGCATCCGCAGCAGGACCGGCCGGCCGAAGGAGGCCGCCATCGCCGCGGCGAACCGCGCCTGCGACGGCACGTCCGGCGCCACGGCATTCACGGGGCCGGCCATGCCGGGGTGGGACAGGGCATGGCAGACCAGGCCCACCGCATCGTCCCGGTGAATCCACGGCACAGGCTGCCGGCCACTGCCGAGCACGGCGCCGAGTCCGGCCCGTGCGGCCCAGGCCAGCGGCGGATAGGCCCCGCCCTGCGGCCCCAGCACCAGGCCCATCCGCAGGCAGACCACGCGCACGCCCAGGGCACGTGCCTGGCCTGCCGCGCGCTCCACCCGGGCACACAGGTCCGACTGGAAGCGCCCGGGCTGCGGCGCGCCGCGTTCGTCCAACGGGGTGTCCGCAGCGGGCACCCCGTAGAAACCCACGGCCGAGGCCCCCACCAGCACGGCGGGCGGGCAGTGCAGGCGCTGCATCAGCCCCAGGAGCTGCCGCGCCGTCCCGACCCGGCTCGTGACCAGTTGCTGGCGCCGCGCGCGGGTCCACGGCCTGCCCAGGACCGGCGCGCCGGCCAGGTGGACCACGGCGTCGATGCGCGTCTCGCCCGGGATGTCCTCCAGGCGGTCCAGCGCCCAGACCTGCGGGCCGAAGGTCGCGCGGGCCTGCAGCGGATCACGCGTCCAGACGATCACACGCCGCCCTTCGCCTTGCAGCCGGCGCACCAGCGCCGTGCCGATGAAGCCCGTCGCGCCCGTCACCAGCACGGCCGGCCCGTGGGCGGCAACGGGCCGCGGGCCCTGGGATTGCACGGCCGCCCGCAGCCGCACGACGGCGACCACGTTGCGAACGCTCCAGGCCAGCACCACCAAGGCCGCCACCGTGAACAGCCAGGACCAGGCCCCGTGTTCGACCCGCACCACGCCGGTCGGCAGGGCGGCATGCGCCGCGAAAAGGGGCGCGATCACGCCGACCAGCACGCCATAGCTCACCGCCAGCAGCGTGTGGAGCACCCGCTCGGCGGGCGGCAGGCGGCGGCTGCGGTCCTCCTCCAGGAAGTCCGCCGCGGTGATCACGATCTCCACCGCCAGCAGGGCCGTGGGCAGCAGCACCCACCCGCCCTGCCACTGCACCCAGGCGAACCCCAGGAAGAGCACGCCGTAGATGGCCTCGCGCGCCGCATGCAGCAGCAGCTCGTGGCGGGCCGACGTGCGCTGCGGCAGGCGGGCGGACCACTCGTGGTGCCAGAGGTTGTCGAACGCCCCCATCAGGGACTGCACCGCCAAGACGATGAAAACGATGTCCATGGAATCACTCCTCGGGATCGGTGAACACACCGGTTTGAAAAAACGTGCAGCCCCACAGCGGGTGCGCCATGTCCAGGGTGAAGCGGAACGTGCCCGGCCCTTCGTCGCGGTGCTCGACCCGGCACCGCCCCGGCGTGAGCCAGTCGGGAATGGGCACGCAGAACGCGCCCAGCGCCAGGAAATACCGGCGGCTGTAGAACACCAGGGCCCCGTCCTCGACCACCACGTCAAGCGCCATGGACAGCCCGCCGCTCGTGCGCTCCTGCAGGCCGCCGTCCGGGCCGCGCAGCTTGGTCGAGCGCACGACGGCGGCGTCGCGCCGCCCCGGCAGGCGAAGGTGGCGCTCCCACACGACACCGCCGCGCGCGTCGCAGGACACCCGCACCTCGGCGGGAACCCCGTCCTCGTCCGCATCCAGCAGCGGCCCGCCCAGCAGGCGCGATGCCCAGGCAAAGCACCGGCCCAGGCGGGACCGCCGGACGTCCAGCGCGCCGCTGTAGCGCACCGGCGCATGGCCTGCCGCGAAACGGCGGCGGATCGCCGGCGAAAGCCGGTGCCATTGCGCCGCGCCCAGCAGTGCGGCCAGGTCCAGGGGCGCCGGCGCCTCGGCAGGGGCGCGGGCATCGGCATCGCGGGGCAGTGAGAGCGGGGTGGCGGTCTTCATGCCTTCTGTATTGCAGGGCACGTGCCAGCGCACAAACCGTTGATTTCAAACGGTTTTTTAATCCGCCTGTCAACGCGGTAGACAGCTGCGGCGGGCGCACTGTCGACACGGTTTACAGTGCCGGATGGCCATTCACATCGCGCTCGCCCTGGCATTCGTCCAGACCCTGGCCCTGTCCGGCGTGCTGTGGCTGTGGGCCCAGCACGTGGCGGGCGCCCGGCTGCTGATCGTCTTCCTGCTCGGCGTGGGGCTGTGGATCGTGGGCAACGAACTGCCCAACTGGGCCGGCATCGGCACCGCGCCCTTCGCCATGGCCCTGCTGGCGACGGTGCCCATCACGTCCGCGGCGTTCCTGCACTTTTGCGCCATCTTCACCGGCCAGCGGCTGCCGACCTGGGCGCTGCGGCTGGCCTACGGCGCGGCATGCGGCGCAACCGCGCTGTCCTGGTGGGTGCCGCCGGGCGCGTTCGAGCACTTTCCGCCGTTCACCGGTGTGCAGTGGGTGGTGGTGCCCAATGCGGCCGGCTGGACCACCAGCCTGGTCTGGGCCACCTGCGCGAGCGCGGGCCTGATCGTGCTGGCCAAGGCCTTCTGGCGGACGCGGGTGGCCACCGAACGCCGGCAGATCGCGGCCGTGGCCCTCTCGTGCGGCTGGGGGCTGATGTGCATCTCGGGCTACGCGTTCGCGGCCCTGCGCATTCCCCAGTACCCCTGGCAGGTGCTGGCTTTCCCCGCGTACCCGCTGATCCTGGTCTACGGCATCCTGCGCTACCGGGTCTTCATGGCCAACGCCTGGGCGCGGCGGGCCCTGGCCTGGGCGATCGTGCTGTTCCTGGGCCTGCTGGCCGTGCCGCTGACCTTGCTGCTGCCGGTGGAGTCGCGCTGGCTCACCTCCGCCGTGGTGGCCGCCACCTGCCTGGCCTGGAGCGGGCCGGTGCGCCGGCTGGCCGAGCGCCTGGTCTATCCCGGGGGCACTCCCACGGCGCACGACCTGGGCACCTGGCGCGGCGCGCTGTCCACGGCCCAGTCGCTCGACGAACTCTCGTCCATCGCCGCCTCGCTGCTGTCCCAGCGCATGGGCGTGGCCGTGCGGGTCGTCACGGGCCCCTCGCTCTCCCCCGATCCGCACACCCCCACGGTGCACTGCCGCAAGGACGGCGCCCAGTGGCAGGCCCACCTGCACGGCTTCGAGCAGGCGCCGCCCGGGCAGCGGCACCTGGCGGAGCTGTTCGGCACCGTGCTCGTGCAGGCGGCGGGCCAGGTGGAAAACGCTGCGGCCGCAGAGCAGCGCGAGCGCGAGCGGCAGTTGCAGGCCCGCCTGGCCGAATTGGGCTCGCTCGCGGCCACGGTCGCGCACGACCTGCGCAACCCGCTGAACGTGATCGCCATGGCCACGGCCTTTTCACCGGCCGAGGTCCGCCAGGACGTTCAGGAACAGATCGCCCGCATCTCGCGCCTGGCGGAGGACCTGCTGGACTACGCCAAGCCCTGGCAGATCGAGCCGCGGGCCATCGACCTCTCGCAGCACGTGCGCCAGGCGATCCGCCACGCCCCTTCTGTGGAACTGGGGCCCGGGCTGGACGGGCCCTGCCCCGTGCACGCCGACCCCGCGCGGCTGGACCAGGTGCTGGCCAACCTCCTCACCAACGCCCAGGCCGCCGCAGGCCAGCGGCGGGTGCACGTGGATGCCGAGCCGGGCGTGGACGGTCTGCGGCTGCATGTCTGCGACGACGGGCCCGGCATTCCCGCCGAGCTGCGCGAGCGGCTGTTCCAGCCCTTCGCCTCGCGCAGCCCGGGCGGCACCGGGCTGGGCCTGGCCATCGTCGCGCGCATCATGGCCGCGCACGGCGGCACGGCCGCACTGACCGAGCGCCCGCCCTGGCGCACCTGCTTCACCCTGACCTTCCCCCCTCGACCATGACCCCTTCCCCCTCCCTGGGCCACATCCTGCTGGTGGACGACGAGCCCGCCTACCAGCGGCTGGGCAGTTCCTTCCTGCGCGAACTGGGCCACCGGGTCACCGTGGCCGGCAGCGGCGACGAGGCCGTCTGGGCGTTCGGCCAGGACCGCGCCCATGTGGTGCTGCTCGACCTCGCCATGCCGCCCAGCATGGACCCCGAAGCGGGCCTGGAGCTGATCGGGCGGTTCGCGGGCTCGGTCGTGGTGGTCCTGAGCGGCCATGGCGACCGGGAACTCGCCCTGCGCGCCGCCGAGAAGGGCGCGTGGGACTTCCTCACCAAGCCCATCGACCCGGACATGCTGCGCTTCGTCGTCTCGCGCGCCATGCACAAGTCTCGCCTGGACGAAGAGCTGCGGGAGCTGCGCGCGCGCGAGGGCAGCGAAGACCTGGGCATCGTCGGCCAGTCGCCCGCCGCGCAGCAGCTGCGCGCCATGGTGCGCCGCGTGGCCGGCACCTCGGTGAGCGTGATGGTGCTCGGGCCCACCGGCACGGGCAAGGAGCTGGTGGCCCGCGCCCTGCACCACTGCAGCGCGCGCCGGCAGGGCCCTTTCGCGGTCATCCACTGCGGCGCCCTGTCCAGCGAACTGCTGGAGAGCGAGCTTTTCGGCCACCTGAAAGGCAGCTTCACCGGCGCCCACCGCGACCAGCCGGGCCTGGTGGAAACCGCGCACGGCGGCACGCTCTTCCTGGACGAAGTGGGCGAGATGCCGCCCGCCATGCAGGTCAAGCTGCTGCGCTTCCTGCAAGAGGGCACCTTCCTGCCCGTGGGCGGGCGCGAGATGAAGAAGGCCGACGTGCGCGTGGTGTCGGCGACGCACCGCGACCTGGAGGGCATGATCCAGGACGGCGGCTTTCGCGAAGACCTCTTTTACCGGCTCAAGGGCGTGGTGATGCGCATCCCGTCCCTGGCCGAGCGGGGCATGGACGTGCCGCTGCTGGCCGCGCACTTTCTGCGCCGCGTGGCGCCGCATGCCCTGTTCGCGCCCGACGCCCAGGCCTGGCTCGCCACGCAGCCCTGGCCGGGCAACGTGCGCCAGCTCCGGGCCCTGGTGGAGTCGGCCGGTGCGCTGATCGCCCCGGGCCACCTGCGCATCGACCTCGACCTGTTGCGGTTCGCCAGCGGCGACCTGGCGCACCTGCCGGATGCGGGCCCTGCCGATGCGGCAGCGGCCACCCCCGCCGGCGCGCTGGATGCGGCCATCTTCGAGCTGGAAACCCGCATGGTGCGGGAGGCGATGGAGGCCACCCAGGGCAACCAGTCGGAAGCCGCGCGCCGCCTGGGCATCTCCCGCGCAGGGCTGATCAAGAAGCTCACCCGGCTGGGCCTGCGCTAGCGCGCGCCGGCCACCGGCCCTGCCCGCCCCTTACCCTCCCCTTACCCTCCCCTCAGCCGCACGTGCCCAGGTGCCCGCACTGCGTGCAGTAGTCGCAGCCGTCCTTTCGGATCACCGCGTGCGCGCCGCACTCGGGGCACTTCTTGCCGGCCATCGCGGGCGGCATGCCCATGGGCGCCTCGGGCTCGTCCAGCGGCAGCACCTGCTGCACCGGGTCGGGCACGCGGCTGGCCAGGATGTTCTGGATCGCGTAGGCCATGGCGGCCACCTCGGAGTCGTGCCACAGCGGCACGCGCGTGCCGTCCTCGCGCTGGCGCGTGCCCAGGCGCACGGGGCCGCGGTCCCACGCCACCTTGCGCATGTCGCTCAGGGCGCGCTCCAGGAAGCCGCCGCGCGCGGCCAGCGAAAGCATGCGCATGCTGGAGGTGATCCACTGCTGCGACTCGCCGCTCTGCCCCACGGGCATGAAGAACTCGATGGCGCGGTCCACCGTGCCCGTGCCATGGGCGTTCGGCACCGGCATGAACGACACCACCAGGTACAGCGTCTTGTGGCCCTCCTGCGTCCAGTACTCCACCTTCTCGGCGACGGCCGGCAAGGCGCCCTTGGGGCGGCTTTCGATCACGGTGCGCATCGGATCGATGGGGGCGGAGGACGTTGTCGTCGCTGCGGCCGCTGCCGATGCGGGTGCGGCCGGCGCCGGCTCGGCCTCGGGCGCATGCGTCTCCAGCACGGCGCCCAGGATGGTGTTGGGCCGGTAGGTGGCCAGTCCCTTGAGGCGCGCGCGCCAGGCGGCGAGGTACAGGCCCTTGAAGTCCTCGTAAGGGTAGTCGGCCGGCACGTTCACCGTCTTGGAGATCGCCGTGTCCACGAAGGGCTGCACCGCCTCCATCATGGCGATGTGGTCGGCTGCGGGCATGGACAGCGCGCTCACGAAGTAGTCGGGCAGCGCGTTCACATCGCCGCCCAGCTCGCGGTACAGCCGCCAGGCGTGGTCTTCCACGGCGTATTCGCTCATGCGGCCGTCGCCCTCGCGCTTCCTGCGCTTGTAGGTCCACGAGAACGGCGGCTCGATGCCGTTGGAGGCGTTGTCGGCGAAGGCCAGGCTCACCGTGCCCGTGGGCGCGATCGACAGCAGATGGCTGTTGCGGATGCCGTGCTCGCGGATCTGCGCCTGCAGCGCCTGCGGCAGCCGGCTGGCGAAGGTGCCGGGCGCGAGGTAACCCGCGGCGCCGAACTTCGGGAACGCCCCTTTCTCGCGCGCCAGCGCCACCGACGCGGCATAGGCCGCATCGCGCAGGCGCTCGGCGATCTGCGCGGCCATGGCGCGGCCCGCGTCGCGGTCGTAGCGCAGGCACAGCATGGCCAGCGCGTTGCCCATGCCGGTGAAGCCCACGCCGATGCGCCGCTTGGCGGCCGACTCCGCGCGCTGCGCCTCCAGCGGCCAGAAAGTCACGTCCAGCACGTTGTCGAGCGCGCGCACCTGCGTGGCGACGCTCTGCTCGAAGGCCTCGAAATCGAAGGCCGGCGCGCCCGCCAGCCCGAACGGGTTGCGCACGAAGCGCGTGAGGATGATGGGCCCCAGGTCGCAGCAGCCGTAGGGCGGCAGCGGCTGCTCGCCGCAAGGATTGGTCGCCGCGATCGCCTCGCAGTAATGCAGGTTGTTGTCGCGGTTGATCGCATCGAGGAACAAAATGCCCGGCTCGGCGAAGTCGTAGGCCGACCGCATGATGGTGTCCCACAGGTCGCGGGCCGGCACGGTGCGGTACACCCACTGGCCGTCGGTGCGCTGCACCGCGCCCTGCGCCAGCAGCGCGGCGCAGGGGCGTGCGGGGTGCACCAGGTCCCACGGCTGGCCATCGGCCACGGCCTGCACGAAGGCGTCGGTCACGCCGACCGACACGTTGAAGTTGTTCCACCGCCCGGGGGTGCGCTTGGCGGTGATGAACTCGAGCACGTCGGGGTGGTCGATGCGCAGCACGCCCATCTGCGCGCCGCGCCGCGCGCCGGCGCTCTCCACCGTGGAGCACGACTGGTCGAACACGTTGATGTAGCTGCACGGCCCCGAGGCCAGCGAGGCCGTGCCCTTGACCTGCGCCCCCTTGGGACGGATGCGCGAGAAGTCGTAGCCCACGCCGCCGCCGCGCCGCATGGTCTCGGCGGCCTCGCGCAGGGCCTCGTAGATGCCGGGGTAGCCGCCGTCGTCCACGCCCTGGATGCAGTCGCCCACGGGCTGCACGAAGCAGTTGATGAGCGTGGCCTGGATGTCGGTGCCGGCGGCGCTCATGATGCGCCCCGCTCCGATGGCGCCCGCACGCAGGTTGGCGAGAAAGCGCGCCTCGTGCGCCTCCCGCCCGGCAGCGGGCTCGACCGAGGCCAGGGCCCGCGCCACGCGGCGGTAGAGGTCCTGCACGTCCGTCTCGCCGGGCTTGAGGTACTTTTCTCGCAGCACATCGAGGCTGATGGGCTGCACGGGGGTGGCGTCGGACGCCACGGGGGTGAAAGGGTCGCGTTGCATGTCGCTGGGCTTTTGCGGGGGCACAAGGCACCCGTTTTACTCCCGTGGGCCGCGGGCCGGGTTGCCCAATGTCAACGAGGGCGGCGAGGGTTTTTCAGGGGATGAAAAGGCAGGGGTGTAGGGTCTGCGAAGCCCAGGCCGGGACGCCTTCACGCACGGGGGCTGCGCGCCCCGTTGCGTTTGTTTCCTGAATGGAAACGCTGTGATTCCTCCGCCGGGGCTTATGCGGCCCGGCCGTTGGCCGCACATTCCAGTCAACGTGCCACGGGTGCCCCTTGGCGCCCGTTCCCACGCAGCCATCCCGTGCCCCTCATTCAAGGAACCTCCATGTCCCCCACCGCCGAACTGGCCGCCGAACTCGAAACCGTCACCTCCGAAGCCGATGCCACCCCGCTGATCGAGCGCCTGCAATGGCGCTATGCCGCCAAGAAGATGGACCCGGCCCGCACGGTGCCGCAAGACAAGGTCGAGCGCATTCTCGAGGCGGCGCGGCTCGCGCCCACCTCCAGCGGGCTGCAGCCGTTCGAGATTCTTCTGGTCACCAGCCCGGAGGTGCGCCAGCGCATCCAGGCCATCGCGTGGAACCAGGCCCAGATCACCGAGGGCTCGCACCTGCTGGTGTTCGCCGCGTGGGACGACTACACGCCCGAACGCATCAACGCCATGTTCGACTACACCAATGCGGTGCGCGGCTTCAAGAACGAAGGCTGGGAGAACTACCGCAACATGCTGCTGGGCACCTATCCGCAGCGCGGCGCCGAGGTGAACTTCCAGCATGCGGCCCGGCAGGTCTATATCGCCCTGTCGGCCGCGCTGATGGCCGCGGCCTACGAAGCGGTGGACAGCACGCCCATGGAGGGGTTCGATCCCGACGCGCTGGATGGCATCCTGAACCTGCGCGCCCGCGGGCTGCGCAGCGTGGCGATCATGCCGCTGGGCTACCGCCAGGCCGAGCAGGACTGGCTGGCCCCGCTGGCCAAGGTGCGCCGTCCGCGCGAGCAGTTCGTCACCGAGGTGTGAGGCGCAGCCGCGCGTTTGGACCCGGCAGCGCGGCACCTGCATCGCAGGCCCCCGAGGCCCCGCGCATGCCAGCCGATCATCGACCCTGAAATCCGCCGAGGGCATGGCCCTGGCCCGCCAAAGGCCGGTGTGGACTTCAAAGGCGCAGCGCACAAGGTGCTCCGGGTGCATAACACTTGGAGCGTCTACAACACCAGGTTCTCCACGCCAGGAGCCCCCATCAGACCACATGTCGAACCCAAGGGCGACCTGGCAGGCGCCGAGGAAAGGGTCATTTCTGGAAGGCACTGAAGCTGCCGTGCGGCCACAGGGGCAGCATGGCATCGCAACGGCCTGCCGCCGCCCTGTCAGGGCGCCTTTGCACCGCCCTGACAGGGCGCATCGTAGACACAGCGGAACCCCACATACACCACGTCAAAGTCGGCCGGCTTCCATTGCATGGACGCGGCCTGCATCTGCGCCGCGCCATACCACCAGGAGCCGCCGGCGGTGAGTGCGGTATCGCCCTGCCGGTCGGCCAGCCATTCCCAGGCGTTGCCGCCCATGTCGTGCAGCGCGTTGACGCCACCGCGCGTGGCACCGGCCGGTGCCAGCCGCGGCCAGGCGTCGGCGCCGCTGGTGTTAGCGCCTTCAGGCGAATCGCCGGTCGGGTACGGGTAGGTGCGGCCCCGCACGAAGCCGGCACGAGTCCCTGCGCCCTGCTCGGTGTAAGCCGCCAGCGTCCATTGGGCGCGGGTGGGTAGGCGGCCTTGCGCCCAGGCGCAGAAGTCACGCGCCTCGTGCCAGTTGACGTGCACGGCGGGCCATTGCGGGCTGACCGGCGGCACGCCGAAGGGGCGGCGGAAGTTCCAGCCAGCGCGGCGCTCCCAGCCGCGGCCCCATTCGTGGCCGCCGCCCTCCCGTTCCGCCGTGGTGACACGGCCGGTGGCTTGCGCGAACTCGGCGAACCGGGCGATGGTGGTTTCGTGTCGATCAATGGCGAAGTCGCCAACGGACACCCGGTCCTGACCTTGTGCGGCCACCGCAAAGAGTGCGCAGGCCGTGCCGTGCAGGATTGCCTTCGGTGTTGTCATCCGTTCACTCCTGGGCCGGCGTGGTGTCAGGCGGGAACCGGCGCCTGGCGCGAGATCAGCCCCTCGCGCCGCAGCGACTCCCAGAACGATGCGGGAATGGTCACACGCATCGACGCCACGTTGGCCTGGACCTGGCCGGGCGCGCGGGCACCGGGAATGATCGCCGAAACCACCACCGGTGCCGCCGCGAACTGCAGCGCCGCCGTGCGGATATCAATGCCGTGCCGGTCGGCCACCACCGCCAGCCGCGCGCGCTTGTCGGCCGCGCCCGCGGGGATCTGGTCGCTGAAGTGATACCGGTTGCGCCCGCCCAGGAAGCCGTCGTTGAGCGGCGTGCCGACGACCACGGATATGCCCTTGCGCTGCAGTGCCGGGAAGGTGCGCGAGAGCGCCACCTCGTGGTCGAGGATGGAGTACTGGCAGGCCAGCAGCACCACATCGGGCGTCGGCACGTCCGATTCAGCGGCCAGCACGGCGGCGTCGGGCGTGTTGATGCCGAAACCCCAGCCACCAATCATCCCCTGATCGCGCATGCGGGCCAGCTCACCCATGGCACCGCCGGTGCCCGCCGCAACGGCGAAGTGGTCGCGCCACGTGCCTGGCAGTTCGCTGTTGTCGGGCGACAGGTCGTGGATGTAGACGATGTCGATCTTGGGCAGGCCCAGCCGTTGCAGGCTGTCCTCCACCGAGCGGCGCGCACCGGCCGCCGTGAAGTCGTAGCGATACGCCATGGGCGCGGGCTGCACCCACAGCGCGGCATTGGGCAGCGGCCCGCGGCTGGCCTGCAGCATGCGCCCGACCTTGGTGGACACGACGTAGTCGTCGGGATGCTTGCCGCGCAGGAAGTGGCCCAGCCGGTATTCGCTCAGGCCGTAGCCGTAGAACGGAGAGGTATCGAAGTGGCGCACGCCCGCGTCCCATGCGGCCTGCAACACAGCCTGCGCTTGCGCGTCGCTGAGGGCGGCGAAGATGTTGCCGATCTGCGTGCCGCCCAGGCCGAAGCGGAATGCGGGCCGATAACGTTGCCCGGGAGCAGCCGCTGCATTGCGGGGCAGCGCCCGGTCGGTCATCGGCCCCCGCGTAGCCAGGACGCTGCCCCGCTCGGTGAGCGCGGCAGACAGGCCGGGCGCCTGAGCCCGCGCCAGGGGCGAGGCGGCCAGGCCGGTGAACGTGGCGGCGGTAGTGGTTGCGGCATGCAGGAAGTTGCGGCGGTCCATGATGTTTTGATCCTTGGTGAAATGACGAAGTCCGAACAGCGACGACTCGAGGTCGGACGCGAAAGCCGGGGGGAGTGATGACGCGGCGCGCTCACCGCCGCGCTCGCAATGCCGCCTGGGCCCGGCGGACCAGCCCCTGATACTGGTTCTGCTTGTCGGGATACCAGGGCAGCGACTGCACCTTGCCGAAGCCGGCCAGCGCTTCAACGTAGCGCGCCGTGTGCCCGCGCTGCGACGCGTCAGGCAGCAGTCCCGCGTCGCCGACGGTTACCTGCGCACTGCCGTAGAGCGGTGAGGTGTCCACGACCTTGGCACCAGCGCTGACGTACTGGCCGATGACGTCGTACAGATCGGAGCGGGGCGCGCCAGGCAATCGATCGAACGTCAGGAACGTGGCCGGGCCCAGGCTGCCGCGCGGGAACGTGCGGCGGGTGGACATGCGGTGAGTCAGGATGGCCATGGATGCACTCCAAAAAAACGGTGGGCGGGGTGCGCGGTCGCCCCACGCGCCGCGCAGGGCCCCATGGTCCGCACGCAGCTGACCGATGCCGCTCGAACGGATTACAGATTGGTAATCCAACGCGCAGGGGGTGCAGGCACAATCGGCCCGGAGGTGAAACAGGTGCACAAAGTGCTGGTGATCGAGGACGACCGCGGCGTGGCCGACTATCTGCACCAGGGGCTGTCCGAGTGCGGCTACCGCGTCGATGTGGCGCACGACGGCCCCAGCGGGCGGGCGCTGGCACTGGGCGGCAACTATGCGCTGGTGCTGCTGGACGTCATGCTACCGGGATGCGACGGCTTCGAGGTGCTGCGCGCCATTCGGGACAAGGGCGGGCAGCCCGTGCTGATGCTGACGGCACGCGACCGGCTGGACGACAAGGTACTGGGCCTGAATGCGGGTGCGGACGACTACCTCGTCAAGCCGTTCGCCTTTTCCGAACTGCGGGCACGGGTCGAGGCGCTGATTCGCCGGGGCCATGCCAGCATTCAGGAGCAGACCGTGCTGCGCGTCGCCGATCTGGAACTGGACCTGGCAGCGCACAATGTGCGCCGCGAAGGCCGCCGCATCGAGCTGTCTACCAAGGAATTCCAGCTGCTGTCCTTGCTGCTGCGCCGCAAGGGACAGGTGCTGACCCGCACCACGTTGGCCGAACGCGTCTGGAACATCCATTTCGACTCCGACACCAACATGGTGGAAGTCGCGGTGCGGCGCCTGCGCGCCAAGGTGGACGACGCATTCCGCCACAAGTTGATCCACACGGTGCGCGGTGTGGGCTACATCCTGGAGTTCCGCGGAGGTGCAGATGGCGACGCATGAACCCCGCCGGCGGGCGCCGCATTCCGTGGTGCGCCGCCTGGCGCTGCAGTTGGGCCTGGGCGTGGCGCTGCTGCTGGGTGCGATTTCCGTCGTCGTATACCTGGGGGTGCAGACGCTGCAGGAGCAGGCCCAGTCGCGCATCTTGGGCATCAAGGTCCAGAAGCTGGTGGAAACCTCCAGCGCGATGTGGCGACCCGAGAACCAGGACTTTCTGCACCTGCTGCAGACCAACGCCGTCAAGCGCCAGGGCTCGCGGCTGCAGCTGCTGCACCCCGACGGCTCGGCGTTCTACCTCGATCCCCACGACGAAGCACACACGCTGTCGCCGCAGGTGCGTTCACGCAGCTTCGAGCTGCGGTCGGCTGACGGACAGCGGTCGCTGCGGGGCCGCTTCGATGTCGATATCGCAGAGGACGAGCAGCGACAGCAGACCCTGGCGCGCCTGCTGGCCCTGGCCACCGCGGCCGGGGCTTTGGTGAGCGCAGGACTCGGATTCGCCGTAGTGCGGCATGGCCTGCGCCCGCTGAGCCAACTGGCCCGGCAGACCCAGGCGATGTCTGCAGGCCGGCAACTCGCGCATCTGCAACTGTCGGCGCGCAGTGCCGAGCTGGCGCCGCTGGTAGACCAGTTCAACGAACTCATCGACCGGCTCGAAGCGGGCCGCGCGCAACTGGAGGCTTTCAATGCCGACGTGGCGCATGAGCTGAGAACGCCGCTCACCGCGCTCATCGGCAAGACCGAGCTGGCGCTGTCGCGACCGCGTGCGGCGCCCGAGCTGGCGCGAACGCTGGCGTCCAACCTGGAAGATCTGGGGCGCATGGCCTCGGTGGTGAACGATATGTTGTTCCTGGCGCGCGCCGACGGAGGGCTGCGCGCGCGCGTGGATGCGCCACGCAATCTGGGTCTGCTCATCACCGAACTGTTCGAGTACCACGAGGCCGACGCCGCTGAGCGGGGCCTGCGGCTAGCCCTGGAAGGCGAGCTCATGCTGCCGGTGGACGAACGGTTGGTGCAGCGCGGCGTCTCCAACCTGCTCAGCAACGCGTGCCGCTATGCCGCGCCAGGCAGCACCGTCCGCGTGAAGCTGGCTGCGGGCGGTGCGGACGGCCCCGGCGTGTCAGTGGCCAACGAAGGGCCACCGATTCCCGAGGCCGCATTGCCTCGCCTGTTCGACCGCTTCTATCGCGGCGACTCGGCCCGGCACCGCGAGGGCATGCACGCGGGCCTGGGACTGTCCATCGTGGCGGCCATCGCCCGCATGCACGGCGGCGATGTCTGGGCGCGCTCGGCGGCCGACGGCACCGAGGTCGGCATGCGGTTCGGGACGGCGCCGGCCGGCTGACGACCTCTCCGCATCTGCGCACGTGCCCGCGCTGCGTGCCGTCGTCGCAACCGTCCTGGGCGCACGGTCTCAGCCATCCCCCCCGCCGCTGATCCGTTGCATCCCCGGGTCGCGCCGCGGGAAGGCGCGGGTCGACAGGGCATGGCTTTAGCATGCGCCCATGCACGGCACCCTGTTTCCCTCCCGATCGCCTTCCCGGCATGCAGCCCATCGACTCGGCCCCGCGCCGTGGCCGAGAGGCCCCCGCCTCGCTGCCACCCTGCTGCTGGCCCTGCTCGCCGGCTGCGCGCATGCGCCCCCGGACCCTGCCGCCCCCACCCCCTGGCTCGCCCAGGTCCAGGCCCTGCTGCCCGCCGATGTGCTGCTGATCGGCGAGCAGCACGATGCCCCCGAACACCAGGCGCTGGAGCGCGAGGCCGTGCAGTGGCTGGCCGCGCGCGGGCAACTGGCGGCGCTGGTGATGGAGATGGCCGACAGCGGGCGGGCCACCGACGGCCTGCCCCGCGATGCGGACGAGGCCCAGGTGCAGCAGGCGCTCGGCTGGAACGCGGCGGCCTGGCCGTGGGCGCAGTACGGCCCGGTGGCCATGGCCGCGGTGCGCGCCGGCGTGCCGGTGCGCGGCGGCAACCTGCCGCGGGCGGACCTGCGCGAGGCGATGCGGGACGAGCGCTGGGACCGGCACCTGGACGCCGCGGCGCTGGCGCGCCAGCACACCGCCCTGCGCGAGGGGCACTGCGGCCTGCTGCCCGAGGCGCAGATTCCCGGCATGGCCCGCATCCAGATCGCACGCGATGCCCGCATGGCGGCGGTGGCCGCAGCGGCGCGGCGGCCCGGGCAGGTGGTGGTGCTGGTGGCCGGCGGCGGCCACGTGCTGCGCGGCGTGGGCGTGCCCACGCACTGGTTTCCGGGCCTCACGGCCAAGGTGGCGCTGGCGCAGGCCGGCGGCGCGCCCGGCCCGCAGGCGGGCGACGCCGACGCGGTGCAGGCCACCGCGGCCCTGCCGGCGCGCGACCATTGCGCGGAGCTGCGCCGCGCGCAGGGCGCCAGGCCCTGAGGCGCCACGGTCCCTCCAGCGCAGGATTCAAGCCAAAACGGCCTCCAGCGCATGATTCACTAGGGCATATAGCTATTATTTTTATAGCATATTGTGGGTCTGGCCGCCCTCGCCTCCTGGGCCGGCGCCGTGCGCAGACCCGCCCGCCTGCGCGCGCAGCAGCGCCGTGAACTCGGCCGCCGGCAGCGGGCGCTGGCACAGGTAGCCCTGGTAGCGGTCGCACCCGCGCTCGCGCAGGAAGGCGAGCTGCTCGGGCGTCTCCACGCCTTCGGCCAGCACCGCCAGCCCCAGGCTGTGGCCCATGGCGATGATGGCCGTGCAGATGGCCATGTCGTCGGTGCTTTGCGGCAAATCGCGGATGAAGCCCTGGTCGATCTTGAGCACGTCGATGGGAAAGCGCTTGAGGTGGGCGAGCGACGAGTAGCCCGTGCCGAAGTCGTCGATGGCCATGCGCAGGCCCAGTCCGCGCAGTCGCAGCAGCACCTGGCGCGCCTCCTCGGGCCGCTCGGCGAGCGCACCTTCGGTGATCTCCAGCTCCAGCTGCGTGGGCGGGTAGCCCGAGGCGGACAGGGCCGATGCCGCACAGCCGGCCAGGTCGGTCAGGTGGAACTGGCGCGGCGACACGTTCACGGCCACCGTCAGGCCGGGCAGCCCGGCCTCGCGCCATGCCTGGCCCTGGCGGCAGGCCTCGTGCATGACCCATTCGCCCAGCGGGCCGATCACGCCGGAATGCTCGGCCACCGGGATGAAGCGGGCGGGGGAAATCATGCCCTCCTGCGGGTCCATCCAGCGCACCAGCGCCTCGGCGCCGATGACGCGGCCCGTGGCGATGTCCACCTGCGGCTGGTAGTGCAGCTGCACGTGGCCCAGTGCCAGCGCAGCGCGCAGGCGCGATTCGAGGGCGAGGCGCTCGCGCGCGGCGCGCGTCATGTCTTCGCTGAAAAAGCACCAGGCGCCGCGCCCGCGCTCCTTGGCGCCATAGACGGCGGCGTGGGCGCCCTGCAGCAGCGCCTGGGCGCTGTCGCCGTGGCGCGGGAACAGGCTGATGCCCACGCTCGCGCCGGCCACCACCTCGAAGCCCTCGGGCGAGCGCCAGGGCTCGGCCACGGCGGCGATCAGCGTGCGGGCGATGGCGGCGGCTTCGTCCTCGCTCTGCGCCTGCCGCACGAGCACGCCCATTTCGTCGCCCGCCAGGCGCCCGGCCAGGTCGCCGGGGCGCAGGGCCGATTCGAGCCGGCGGGCGATGTGCCGCAGCACCTCGTCGCCCACGGCGTGGCCGTAGCTGTCGTTGACGTCCTTGAAGCGGTCCAGGTTGAGCAGCAGCACGGCCATGGGTTCGCCGCTGTGGCGGGCCTGCACGGTGGCCTCCTGCAGCCGCTGGGCGAACCAGGTGCGGTTGGGCAGGCCGGTGAGCGGGTCGTTGTGGGCCAGGAACGCCAGTCGCTGGCGCTGCGCGTGCTCCTGCGAGATGTCGGTGAACAGGCACACGTAGTGCGTCACCACGCCGGCGCCGTCGCGCACGGTGCTGAGCGACATGCGCTCGGGAAACACCTCGCCGTTCTTGCGCCGGTTCCAGATCTCGCCCTGCCAGCGGCCGGTGCGCGACAGTTCGGACCACAGGGCCTCGTAGAAGGCGCGGTCGTGGCGGCCGGACTTGAACAGCCGCGGGGTCTGGCCCAGCAATTCGGCCTCGGTGTAGCCCATCAGCCGCGTGAAGGCCGCGTTCACCGACAGGATGCGGTTGTTCGCATCGGTCACCACCATGCCCTCGATCGCGTTGTCCACCACCGTGGTCGCCAGGCGCTGGCGCCGCTCGGCGCCGCGCGCCATGCGGGCCCAGGCGCGGCCCCGGCGCGTGAGCGCGGCGGCATCGGACGCCTGCAGCCGGCGCAGCCCGACCACCGCCAGCGCGGCGGAAACGAGCACGAAAGCGATGTCCTTGGCGCTGCCCAACCAGCCGGCCCCTGCCCTGCCGCCCAGAGGCTCGCCGGGCAGCCACGACAGCAGCGCATCGCCGCCCGCCACCCACGCCACGCCCGCCGCCACATACGCGGCCCAGGCCCAGCCCGGCACCCGCTTCAGGGCGGGGCCCTCCTCTTCATCCATGAATGTCCTTGTTGTGTTTCGCCTCGCCCGGCGGGAGGCGCCACGCCTTCCCGCCGCCCTCCTTGGGGATCGTATTCTCGCGCCAGCCAAGGCCCCTCAGGCGATCGGCAAAGCGGTGCCGGAACGGCGCGCGGGGCCTTGCAACTTTCGGTCCGCTACCGGCCCCGGGCCTTGCTGCGACAATCGCCCGGCTATGAACCAAGCCTATATCCTTACCCTGTCCTGTCCCGACAAGCTCGGGCTGGTGCATGCGGTGTCCGGCTTCCTGCTGGAGCATGGCGGCAACATCGAAGAGGCCGCCCAATACAACGACCACGCCACCGGGCTCTTTTTCATGCGCGTGCAGTTCGCCTGCGGGGCGCACGACCACGCCGCGCTCAAGACGCAGCTGGCCGCCTTCGCCGGCCCGCACGACATGCACTGGCAACTGCACCCGGTGTCCGAGCCGATGAAGACCGTCATCATGGTCAGCCGCGAAGGCCACTGCCTGAACGATCTGCTGTTTCGCTGGAAGTCCGGCCTGCTGCCGGTGCACATCGCGGCCATCATCAGCAACCACCGCGACTTCTACCAGCTGGCGGCCAGCTACAACGTGCCGTTCCACCACATTCCCGTGACGGCCGCCACCAAGGCGCAGGCCGAGGCGCGGCAGTTCGAGATCATCGAATCCGAAGGCGCCGAACTGGTGGTGCTGGCGCGCTACATGCAGGTGCTGTCGGACGACCTGTGCCGCAAGCTGCAAGGCCGGGCCATCAACATCCACCACAGTTTCCTGCCCAGCTTCAAGGGCGCCAAGCCCTACTACCAGGCGCACGACCGCGGCGTGAAGCTGATCGGCGCCACCGCCCACTACGTGACGGCCGACCTGGACGAGGGCCCGATCATCGAGCAGGACGTGGCCCGCGCGGACCACAGCAAGACGGTGGAAGACCTCACCGCCATGGGCCGGGACACCGAAAGCCAGGTGCTCGCCCGCGCCGTCAAGTGGCACACCGAGCACCGCGTGCTGCTCAACGGCCACAAGACCGTGATCTTCCGCTGACAAGCAGCCAGCGTACGTCTAGAAGTTCGCACGCTTCTCATGTTCACTCACACCACGACCGCTTATGCAATCCTCCGTTAAAGCTACTGCGCGCCCCGTCGGAGTAGACCTCTTTGCTGGTGCAGGAGGCCTTTCGCTGGGGTTTGAGCAGGCAGGATTTGATGTGGCAGCAGCAGTGGAGATTGATCCCATTCACTGCGCTACTCACGAATACAACTTTCCGCATTCAAAAGCCATCTGTGCCTCGGTCGTCGACTTGTCAGGGGAAGACATCCGACAGATTGCCAGCCTTGGAAAAATTGATATTGATGTAGTTTTTGGCGGCGCCCCTTGCCAAGGCTTCTCCATGATCGGAAAGCGTGCCCTGGATGACTCGCGCAATCAATTGGTTTTTCACTATGTGCGACTTGTTCGAGAGCTCAATCCAAAATATTTCGTATTCGAGAACGTCAGAGGTTTGACCCTAGGCAAACACGTGCGTTTTCTTCAAGAGCTCATCGATGAGCTTGCAAGCGCAGGATATAAAGTCTTACTGCCTTATCAAGTGCTGAACGCCGCAGACTTTGGAGTTCCGCAAGATCGGAAGCGGCTATTTCTTCTGGGGGCTCGATCAGATCAGCGGCTTCCGCATTATCCAAAGGCTTCCAAGTTGCGCGCAACAGTGTGGGATGCAATCAGTGACCTGCCAAACGCTGATGAATTCGCGCAACTAGAGAAAGGTGATTCGATATCTGTCCGATGGAATACGCGCCCTGCTTACGCACGACGTTTGAGGTGTTTAGAAGTTGATGCCGCAGACTTCAGCTATCCGCGAGAATTCCTAAAGAATCGATTGACGAGCAGTCTACGAACAAGTCACACCGACCTCTCAAAAGAACGCTTTTTGGCGACTGCGCCAGGAGAGACAGAACCAATCAGCCGCTTTAAAAAACTCCACCCTGATGGACTATGTAATACCTTACGCGCGGGAACCGATAGCGCACGTGGTGCTTTTACGTCTCCGAGGCCAATTCATCCAATATTGCCTAGAGTGATTACCGTTCGAGAGGCTGCGCGTTTGCATTCTTATCCTGATTGGTTTCGCTTTCACGCGACAAAGTGGCATGGTTTCAGACAAATTGGCAACAGTGTTCCGCCACTGCTAGGGCGAGCAGTTGCAGCGGAGATCATAGGCGCGCTGAGCCTAACCCCTTGCAAGCCAGGAAGATCTTTGCAGCTTGGAAAAGAATCTCTATTGAATTTCCAGATGCTTGACGCTTCACGATATTTTGGCGTAGCAAGGAATGTCATAGCTCAACGGCAGCGCAACCCCATCAATCGAGACGTTCTCACCCGCAGCATTGAAGAGGCATATGTCTAAGCTCAAGGCACAACCGTTGCAAGGTAATATTCCAAAAACCCCCAATCGATACTCCGCAATCATTGAGCGTGTTTTCCGGAATCACTACGAGGAAGGGGCAGACTCTTTTGAATTCACACGAGAAGAGCTTGTGGCAGTAGCAACGGAACTGGGCCTGCGATTGCCAAAGAATGTAGGCGATTTGATCTATTCTTTTCGCTATAGAAACGAACTCCCGAATGGAATTCTTGAGTCTGCGAAACTAGGACTTGAGTGGATCATTGAGGGAGCGGGACGCTCCAAGTATCGCTTTCGCCTTGCGCAACGCAATCGGATAATACCCCGAGACGATTTACTCACAATCAAAATTCCGGATTCGACGCCGGAAATCATAGGCGCGTATGCACTCGGCGATGAGCAAGCCTTGCTTGCCAAAGTCCGCTACAACCGATTGATAGACGTATTTCTTGGTATATCGGCCTACTCTCTTCAGAATCATTTGCGCACAACAGTCAAGGGGATAGGGCAGATCGAGATTGATGAGATCTATGTCGGCTTAGACAAGCACGGCAAGCAATTTGTGGTTCCAGTACAAGCCAAAGGCGGGTCTGACAAGCATGGCGTAGTGCAGACTCAGCAAGACATTGCACTATGTGCCCAAGCTTTTCCTGGTTTGATTTGCAGGCCAGTGTCCGCACAGTTCATGACCGACGAGCGAATTGCCATGTTTGAACTGACGGTGATGGATGGAAGTGTGAAAGTCGTGGAAGAGCGGCATTACCAATTGGTCAACGCGCACGCCATAACTTCATCCGATCTTGAGCAATATTCCCGAGCGTAAATTTGGTGTGGCGGCCCGCATCCCGCCGATCCAGTGCCTGCTCACCTTCGAGGCCCTGGCCCGCCTGCGCAGCGTGACGCAGACCGCCGACGAACTGTGCGTGACCCCCAGCGCCGTCAGCCACCGCGTTCGCCAGCTCGAACAGATTTTGGGCGTGCGGCTGTTCGGCCGCGCCGATTTCTCGCTCACCACTGAAGGCAGCGCGTACCTGGCCCATGTGCGCGAGGGCCTGAGCGCGCTGCAGCGCTTTCCGGGCGCGGCCACGGCGCCGGGCAAGCGGCGGCTCAAGCTGGCGGTGACGCCGACCTTCGCCCGCGCCATCCTGATCCCGCGCCTGCGTCAGTTCACCGAGGCCTATCCCGAGATCGACCTGGCGCTGCAGGTGTCCATTCCGCTGCTGGACGTGGTGGCCGAGGACGCCGACCTGATCGTGCGCTTCGGCCCGGGGCACTATGCCGACCTGGAACACGTGGAGCTGGCTCGCGACCGGGTCACGCCGCTCGCATCGCCCGCCTTCGTGCGCGAACACGGCCCCTTCGAGCGGCCTGAGGACCTGGAGCGGGCAGCCCTGCTGCGCAGCCCGCTGGAGCCCTGGCGCACCTGGTTCGGTGCCAGCGGCCTCGACTGGGCCGAGCCCACCGAAGGCTCGCAGTTCAACGACATCGGCCTGATGTGCGACGCCGCCGCGGCCGGCATGGGCGTGGCACTGGTGCGGCTCAAGCTCGGCGCGCCCTGGCTGGAGAACGGCACCCTCGTGCGCCTTTTTCCCGGCGAGGCCCCCAGCCCGCATGCGCACTACCTGTGCTGGCGTACCGGCACCATGGACCGCTGGGAGTGCGCCGCCTTCACCGACTGGCTGCGCCGCACCATGGCCTGAGCACGGCCGAAATCCGCCTGCCTGGGCCGCCGCCATCTCTGGCAAAACCCGGATTTCGCAAAACACGCTTGCGCGGCGCGCGCAGGGCCGGCAAGATTCCCAAAGGCCCTGCATTGGCGCGGGTCTATATTTCGCGGAAGGCGGGCGCGGCTTCAAAACCATGAAATGACGCGCCTCGCCGGTTTTCCAGCAGGCCCGGCATTCAAGCCAGGGGCCGCAGTGGCCGATAACCCCTTGATGCCGCCCACCAGGACTTTTGCGACCATGAACGCCTCCACCGATCCCATTGCCGCATCCGAGCTGGAACGCGCGCGCACCACCGGCCTGCTGGCCGCGCTGGAACGGGTGCAATGCACCATCGAATTCGACCTGGCCGGCAAGGTGCAGCACGCCAACCCGCTGTTCCTGGCCCGCATGGGCTACACCCTCGACGAAATCGTCGGCCAGCACCACCGCATCTTCTGCCCGCCCGACGTGGCGGCCAGCGCGGCCTACAGCGCCATGTGGGAGCGCCTGGCCGCCGGCGAGATCGTCGAAGGCGTGTTCCTGCGGCTCACCAGGCAGGCCGATCCCGTGTGGCTGCAGGCCTCCTACAACCCCATCTTCGACAGCGCCGGGCGCCCGGTGGGCGTGGTCAAGCTGGCCACCGACGTGACCCAGGCGCGCAACGCCCAGGCCGACTTCGAGGGCAAGATCGCCGCGATGAACCGGGTGCAGGCCATGATCGAGTTCGACCTGGGCGGCAAGGTGCTGCACGCCAACCCCAATTTCCTGAAGGTGTTCGGCTACACCGAGGACGAAGTGGTGGGCCAGCACCACCGGATGTTCTGCACGCCCGAGGTGGTGCGCTCGGCGGACTACGCGCGGCTGTGGGAGCGGCTGGCCCGCGGCGAAGTCGATGCCGGGCGCTACCGCCGCGTGGCCAAGGACGGCAAGGACGTGTGGATCCAGGCGTCGTACAACCCCATCCTCGACACCTCCGGCAAGCCCTACAAGGTGGTCAAGTTCGCCACCGACATCACCGAGGAAACGCGCCAGGCCGCCGAAACCAAGGGCAAGCTCGACGCCATCGGGCTGTCGCAGGCGGTGATCGAATTCGGCGTGGATGGCACCATCCTCACGGCCAACCCGAACTTCCTGCGCACCATGGGCTACACGCTCGACGAGATCCGCGGCAAGCACCACAGCATGTTCTGCGACCCCGATTTCGTGAAGACGCAGACCTACCGCGATTTCTGGGCGGACCTGGGCGAGGGCAAGTTCCAGAGCGCGCGCTACCGGCGCATCGGCAAGCACGATGCCGGCATCTGGATCCAGGCGACCTACAACCCGATCTTCGACGTGGAAGGCCGCGTGTACAAGGTGGTGAAGTTCGCGGTCAACGTGACCGAGCAGGTCGAACGCGAGACCGCCGTGTCGCAGAAGGTGCGGGACATCGGCGCCGTGCTGCATGCCATCTCCACCTCGATCCAGCAGGTGGCGCGCAGCTCCGAACGATCGGCCGACCTGGCCACGCAGACCCAGCGCGAGGCCGGCCAGGGCCACCAGGTGCTGGCCCGCTCGCGCGAAGCCATCGCCGCGATCGAGCAGTCGTCGACCGACATCCGCGACATCGTCGCCACCATCGGCGAGATCTCCAGCCAGACGCACCTGCTGGCCTTCAACGCGGCCATCGAGGCGGCGCGCGCCGGGCCGCACGGCATCGGCTTTTCGGTGGTGGCCGACGAGGTGCGCAAGCTGGCCGAAAAGTCGGCGCTCGCCGCGCAGGAAATCTCCAAGCTCGTGGGCAGCAGCGTGGCCCGCGTGGCCGAAGGCGGCCGGCTGTCCGAAGAGGTGGGCGCGGCCTTCAGCCGCATCCTGGCCGCGGTGGACAGCACCAGCCAATCCATCGGCGAGATCCGCAACGCCATGCTGGCGCAGGAAACGTCCACCCAGGACGTCGTCGTGCTGCTGGACAAGCTGCAGGGCGCCAGCTCCGGGCGCACGGGCGCATGACTCCACAGGGCAGCCCGCCACTGCAGGCCCAAGCCCAGGCCCATGTGCGGGTGCGCGTGGGCGATTGCCACATCGCCATCGCGGCGGCGCATGTCGAGCGCGCGCTGGCCATCCCGCCCGAAGGCCTGGCGGCCCTTCCCCGCCGGCAGGGTGCGCTGGCTGGAATGATCGATCTGCAAGGCCGGCCGGTGCCGGTCGTGTCGCTGGAGCGCTGGCTGCCCATGGGCGCCTCGCCCGGCAATGCGCCCCTGCAGCGGGTGCTGGTGCTCCATGCGGGGCAGGCGCTGATCGGTTTGCGGGTGGACGAGGTCCTGGGCGTGAAGCCCGTCGATCCGCAGGCCATCGTGCGCGTGCACCACGACGGCGGCGTGGAGGAGTTGTTCCAGTCGGTCGTGCCCGCTTCGGCTGGCGATCCGATCCTGTCCGTGCTCGAAGTCGAGCGCCTGATGGCCCTGTGCCAGGTGTGGTGCCAGGAGGCTTCGGTGGCGACGGCGACGCCGGCAGGCGCCGCGGCCCCGGTGGCGGCTGCGCCATCGGCCCAGGCGGTGGCCGTGCGGCATGCGGTCTTCGCCGTGGGAGACGATCTGTGGGCCGTGCCGGCCAGCGGCATCCACACGGTGGTGCCCCTGCCGCGCATCGAGCTGAACGTGCCCCCCGGCCACTTCACGGTGGGCATCAGCGAACTGCAAGGCCGCAAGCTGCCGCTGGTGAGCGTGGCCCAGCCGCCCGCCCGTGCCGGTGCCGACCTCTCCCCGTGGGTGGCCGTGCTGGAAAGCCAGGGCCAATGGATCGGCCTGACGGTGGACAACTGCCGCCAACTGGCCGACCTGGCGGAGTCCGACCTGGCGCCCACCCCGGGCGATCCGCTGCTCAAGGGCATCGCCCTGGTGCCGGGCCTGGGCACGCTGCGGGTGCTGGACATCGGCAAGGTGTTCGACGCCGTGCCCGAGGCGGCCGTGAGCGAAGTGGCATCCCCGGCACCCGGCGAGGGAGCGGGCGATGCGGCAGGCCTCGGCCCCGGGGGCGCGGGCACGGATTCGGCCGGCGGGCCCCACTTTCTGATCTTCGAGGCCGACGCGCTGTATGCCTCGCCGGTGGACAGCGTGGTCGGCGTCGTCGAGCTGCCCCAAGCCACGATCGATGAATTGGCCCGCGGCCGGACCGCCGTCATGCCGTGGCGCGGCAAGGCGCTCAAGGTCGTGCCACTGCCCTCGCTCAACGGCCAGCCCAGCCCCGAGCCGCCGCGCATGGCCATCCTGCTGCAGCCCGACCCGGCGGAACACGCCACCGTGGGCATCGCCATCACCCGGCTGTGCGACTGGCTGCCAGCCCACCGTGCCGACGTGCGCGAAATGCGGCTCGGCTCGGTGGGCGAGTTCCGCATGGTCACGCACCAGCACGGTGGCGCCAGCGCCAGCATGGTCGTGGTCGATCTGGGCCAGATGGCCTATCTGCTGGGCTGACGCGCCCCTACCCTGAAGGCCCCCTCCATGACCCCAGCCAGCCCCCCCGAGAACGAAGCACAGCGCCTGCGCGCGTTGCAGGATCTGATGCTGCTCGACACGCCCCCGGAGGAACGCTTCGACCGCTTCGTGCGGTTTGCGGCCGAGCAGCTGGACGTGCCGATCGCCCTGATGAGCCTCATCGACGGCCAGCGGCAATGGTTCAAGTCGCGCGTCGGGCTCGACGTGCCGCAGACCAGCCGCGACGTGTCGTTCTGCGCCCACGCCATCCTGCAGCCCGACCTGTTCGTGGTGGAGGATGCCAACCTCGATGCACGCTTTGCCGACAATCCCCTGGTGACCCAGGCGCCGCACATCCGCTTCTATGCCGGCGCCCCGCTGTGCGCGCCGACCGGCGAGCGCCTTGGTACGCTGTGCATCATCGACACCAAGCCCCGCAGCCTTACCGCGACCGAGCGGGCCGTGCTGCGGGCGCTGGGCACCCTGGCCAACGAAACCATTGCCGGCAAAGACTCAGACGCATGACCCGTTCGCCCCCCTTGCCCCTCCTTTTGCTGGTGGAACCGCAATTCGTCCTGCGCCGCACGATCGTCTCGGTCGCGCGCGACCTCGGCCTGGTGGACTTCCAGGAGGCCACCAGCGTGGCGCGGGCCCTGCCGGTGCTGGCGGCCCAGCCCTTTTTCGGCCTGGTGCTCGATTGCGACGATGCCGCCGCCTCCACCGATCTGCTGGCGCGCCTGCGCAGCGGGGCGTTCGCCTGCCCGGCCGACGTGCCCGTGCTGGCCATGTCCTCGCTGCCCGACCCGGACCGCGATGCCTGGCGCGCAGCCATCGGCGTCACGGGCACGCTGCGCAAGCCCTTCAAGATCGGCGCGCTGCTGGAATCGGTGCAGGCCATGGCGGGGCGCCGGCCATGAGCGCGCGCCCACCTCGCCTGGCGATGCGCGGGCCCCTGGCACGCGCGGGCACCATGCCCCCCTTCACCCCCCCTTTGGGAGACCGCCGCCCGTGCCACCGCTGAGTTCGATCACCCGCCCCGAAGAAACGGACCCGGCGCTCGAGCAAGAGCGCCAGCGCATCTGCGCCCTGCGAGCCACCGGCCTGCTGGAGACGCCGGAGAGCGACGGCTTCGACCGCATCACGCGGCTGGCCAGTGCGCTGTTCGACGCCCCCATCGCGCTGGTGACGCTGGTGGACATCGAGCGCCAATGGCACAAGTCGCGCGTGGGCCTGTCCGCGCGCGAACTGCCCCGCTCGGTGGCGTTTTGCCACTACACCATCCAGTCCACCGAGGTGATGGTGGTCGAGGACACCTTGCTGGACGAGCGCTTCGTCCGCAACCCGCTGGTGACCGGCGAGCTGGGCGTGCGCTTTTACGCAGGCGCCCCGCTGGTGCTGCCCGGCGGCCAGGCGCTGGGCGCGCTCTGCATTCTGGACCAGCGCCCGCGCGCATTCGATGCCGCCCAGCGCCAGCAGCTCCAGGACCTGGCCGCGCTCGTCATGAACGAGATCGCGCTGCAGCGCACGGCCGGGCGCATCAACGAGATCACCAGCCTCTACAACCGGGCCCAGCTCGTGCAGGACCTGATGAGCCTGTGCACCCAGGCCCCCGGCGAGCAGCGGACGCTCGTGCTGCTGGACGTGATCCGCGACCGCGACCTGCAGCAGGCGGTGCGCGCCGTCGGCATCGCCCCGCTGGAGGCCGGCCTGCGCGACGTGACGCTGCACCTGATGCAGGCCCTGGGGCCCGGGGTGCAGCTGTACCACGCGTCCGAGACCCGGTTCGCCTACCTGCTGCCCGAGAGCGGCCCCGAGGCGCGGCAGCAGACGCAGGAGCAGGCCGTGCTGCGGGTGCAGCGCCACCTGCAGGAGGCGTTCCGCACGAGCCGCGTGGTGCTGGAGCTTTACCTGGTGGCGGGCCTGGCGCGCTTCACCCTCGATGCGGAGTCCTCAGGCGACGTGCTGCGCCGCGCGACCTCGGCCCTGCACCAGGCGGACGAGCTGAACCGCGCCTTCGTCTGGTACGCCCCCGAGTCCGACACGGCCCACCGCCGCGCCTTCGCGCTGCTGCGCGGCCTGACGCAGGGGCTGTCCGATGGCGACTTCCGCCTGGTCTATCAGCCCCAGTTCGAGGTGCGCCAGCAACGCTTTTCCGGCGTGGAGGCCCTGATCCGCTGGCGCCACCCGCTCCACGGCAACGTGTCGCCCGCCGAATTCATCCCGCAGGTGGAGCAGACCGCGCTGATCCACCTGCTCACCGAATGGGTGCTGCACACGGCCCTGGCCCAGCTGGCGCAGTGGAACCGCCAGGGCCTGCACCTGACGATGGCGATCAACGTGTCGGCCCGCAATCTGGAGCACCCGAATTTCATCACCATCCTGCGCAACGCCATCGCGCTGCACGGCGTGGCGGCACGGCAACTGCACATCGAATGCACCGAGAACGTGGCCCTGACCGGCCGGGCCACCCAGCGCGTGCTGGAAGAGATCCGCGCCATGGGCCTCAAAGTGTCGCTGGACGACTTCGGCATCGGCTACTGCAACCTGTCGTGCCTGCGCGGGCTGCCCGCGGAAATGCTCAAGCTCGACCAGTCGCTCGTCATGCCGATCGTGGACGACATGCAGGCCTGGACGCTGCTGCGCACCATCATCTCGCTGGGCCAGCGCCTGGGCTACCAGCTGGTGGCCGAAGGCGTGGAAACGCAGGAGATCCTGGACATGGTGTCCGAGGCGGGATGCGACCTCGTGCAGGGCTACTTCCTCGCCTACCCGATGGAAGCGCAGGAGGTGGCGCCCTTCTTCGCCGAACGCACGCCGGCAGCGCCTGGAAAGCTTTTCACGGACAGCGCGAAAGAACTTCACGCGCCCGCGCCCCACCGGCCCTCCGTTTGGCAGCCGGATTGACGTAGAGTGAAAACCAGCGGGGCCCGTCTGCCCCGCCGCAATCCATGACGCCTGCCACCGCCACCACCGATTCCTCTTCGGCGCCTGCCGCCCTCCGGGCACGCCTGCTCCCCGCGCTGCAGGCCGTGCTGCCCGCGCACGCGCTGCTCTGGCACGCCGAGGACACCACGCCCTACGAATGCGACGGGCTCACCGCCTACCGCCAGCGCCCGCTGGCCGTGGCACTGCCCGAGACATACGAGCAGGTGCAGGGCGTGCTGCGCGCCTGCCACGCGCTGTCGGTGCCCGTGGTGGCGCGCGGGGCCGGCACGGGCCTGTCGGGCGGGGCCATGCCGCATGCGCTGGGCGTGACGCTGTCGCTGGCCAAGTTCAACCGCATCCTGCGCATGGACCCCGTTTCGCGCACGGCCGTCGTGCAGTGCGGCGTGCGCAACCTGGCCATCAGCGAGGCCGCCGCGCCCCACGGGCTGTACTACGCGCCCGACCCGAGCAGCCAGATCGCCTGCACCATCGGCGGCAACATCGCCGAGAACTCCGGCGGCGTGCACTGCCTGAAATACGGCCTCACGGTGCACAACGTGCTGCGCATCGAAGGCTTCACCATGGAAGGCGAGCCCGTCACCTTCGGCAGCGAGGCGCTGGATGCGCCGGGCTACGACCTGCTGGCCGCCGTGATCGGCAGCGAGGGCATGCTGGCCGTGGCCACCGAGGTCACGGTGCGCCTCATCCCCAAGCCGCAACTGGCGCGCTGCATCATGGCCAGCTTCGACGACGTGCGGCGGGCCGGCGATGCGGTGGCGGCCATCATCGCTGCGGGCATCATCCCGGCGGGGCTGGAGATGATGGACAAGCCGATGACTGCCGCCGTGGAGGACTTCGTCTGCGCCGGCTACGACCTCACCGCCGAGGCCATCCTGCTGTGCGAATCCGATGGCACGCCCGAAGAGGTGCAGGAGGAGATCGGCCGCATGAGCGAGGTGCTGCGCGCGGCCGGCGCCACCGCCCTCACCGTGAGCCAGGACGAGGCCGAGCGCCTGCGTTTTTGGAGCGGCCGCAAGAACGCCTTTCCGGCCAGCGGCCGCATCAGCCCCGACTACATGTGCATGGACTCGACCATTCCACGCAAGCGGCTGGCCGACATCCTGCTGGCGATTTCCGGGATGGAAAAGAAATACGGGCTGCGCTGCGCCAACGTGTTCCACGCGGGCGACGGCAACCTGCACCCGCTGATCCTGTTCGATGCCAACGACCCCGACCAGTTGCACCGCTGCGAGCTGTTCGGCGCCGACATCCTGGAGACCAGCGTGGCCATGGGCGGCACGGTGACCGGCGAACATGGCGTGGGGATCGAAAAGCTCAACTCCATGTGCACCCAGTTCACCACCGAGGAGAACGCGCAGATGTTCGCGCTCAAGGCCGCCTTCGACCCGGCGGGCCTGCTCAACCCGGGCAAGGTGATCCCCACGCTGAACCGCTGCGCGGAGTATGGAAAGATGCTGGTGCGCGGTGGCCAGATCGCCCACCCGGACCTGCCGCGGTTCTGAGCGCCCAAGTTCTGAGCGCCCAAGAGCGGTCACACAACCCGGCGGCCGAGCGCTCACAGCATCAGCACCACGAGCAGGCAGGCCACCCAGGCTGCCAGCGGCGCCAGGTTCTGCCCCAGCCGGCGCGCGCGGCGGTAGAGGTAGGCGGGCGCCAGCCACACCCAGCCGCGAAAGCCCGCGGTGTCGTGCCCCGTGCGCCACAGCCAGCGCTCGTCCACGAAGGCCAGCAGCACGTTGAATGCCACCGTGAGAAAGAAGAACGCCCCCGACTGCACCGCGCGCTGCGACACGTACGGGTCGCGGTACACCAGGTAGGCCACGAAGCCCTCCAGCGAAACGCCCATGACCGGCGCGCACGCCAGCAGCCAGGCCAGCGTGTTGTTCACACCGCCATCCGCGGGATCGGCGGGCGCCGGCTCGTCCGTGTGGCAGCCGAGATGCGGCCGGAACTCCGAATGCTCCACCGGCACCCAGCACGGAAGCCCCGGCCGCCAGATGCGCTGGCCCGGCGGCAGGCGCCGTGCGTCGATCAGGCGCACGATCTCGTCGTCGGGCACCGGCCCGCGGCACCCGCCTTGCGCCTCGTAGAACCAGCGGGCACCCTCGCTGAAGGGGATATCGCCTTCCATCCAGCTCATCGCAGGAACTCCGCCCGGCCCATCGCGGCGGGCGCCCTTTCGGACGGATGGAGGGCCATGGGATCGGCCGGCGGCAGCCGCGTGACGGGCCGCGCCGCCGCGAGCCGGTGGTGCACGGCCCCTGAGGCGGGCAGCGGCCGGTAGCCACGCCATGCCCGCTCCAGCAGGCGCTGGTAGCCGGACGACAGCGCCGGTCCGTCGTGCGCGGCCTCGGCGAACACGAAGTCGGCCGACACCGGCTCGCGCGCGGTGTGGCTGGCGTATTCGGTGTCCACGCGCGAGCCGAGCCAGACGGGAACGGCTTCGTCCATGCGCCATTCGGTGATCTCGCGCACCCGCCGGAAATCGACCGACCGCTGGCGCAGCAGGTACAACGCCTCGGCCCCGCCCGGCTCGCGGGCATGGCCCGGCGGCAGGGCCGCGAGCGCCTCGCGCGTGAGCCGCGCATAGTGGGCCGTGGCCTGCTGGTGCTCGCAGGCGTATTCGACGATGCGGCGCCCGCGCGCATCCTGGAACGAGCGCCACTGCACCGCGGCGCAGGCCCCGCGGCGGTCCAGCGCCGTGCCCACCACCCGGCCCGGCACATCGCCACGCTCCAGATCCTTCACCTGCCGTACCGCGCCATCGCCGCAGCCGGCGAGCGCCATTGCGGCGCCGACCAGCGCCACCCATCCCTTGTGCATCGTTTTCTCTCCCCTGCCGAGCCCCTCGGCGGGCCCTGAAGTACCCGCCGGAAATCGGAAAGTTGACTTTTAATCAATTGTTTGCCGTTACTTTATCCGAAAATCAATCCTCCGTCACGGGGTCTGCCTAGCGTGCCGCCATGCACGATCCCAAGCAGCGGTTTGCCGAAAAATTACGAGAAGCCATGACAGCCGCCGGCTACGAGCCCAAGCCCTCTGTGCTGGAGCGGGAATTCAACACCCGGCACTGGGGCAAACCCATGACCTTGCACGGCGTGCGCCGCTGGCTACTGGGCGAAACCATGCCCGATGCGCGCAAGCTCATCACCCTGGCCGAGTGGCTGCGGATGCCGGTTCAGGAGCTGGCCTTCGGCGTCGTCGACGGCTCCGCGGTGCGCGAAGAAGCCGCCCAGTGGCATGTGGGCGTGGGCTACGAAGACCGCGAACTGTTCGACACCTACCTCAAGCTGCCGGTGCCCAAGCGGCGGCTGGCGCGGGAACTGATCCTGGCCATTGCCAAGGCCCACGCGGCCGATCAGTCCAAGCCGCTGGCCGGCCCATCCCGTTGAAGCGGCACGCCGCCGTCACCCGCGATCACGACCGCCGCGTAACTCGACGACAGAGTCAATCCACGGCCATCGGGCGTGCCTAGCGTGCCGCCCATGCAAGATCCCAAGCAACTGTTTGCCGAAAAATTACGCCAAGCCATGGTGGCTGCCGGCTACGAACCCAAGCCCTCCGTTCTCGAGCGGGAATTCAACACGCGCCACTGGGGCAAGCCCATGACGCTGCATGGCGTGCGCCGCTGGCTGCTGGGCGAAACCATGCCCGATGCCCGCAAGCTCATCACCCTGGCCGAATGGCTGCGGATGCCGGTGCAGGAGCTGGCCTTCGGCACCCCGACGCCGCAGGCGCGCGAAGAAGCCGCCCGCTGGCACGTGGGCCTGGGCTACGAAGACCGCGAACTGTTCGAGACGTACCTGAAGCTGCCCGTGCCCAAGCGGCGCCTGGCCCGCGAGGTGATCCTGGCGATCGCCAAGGCCCATGCGGCCGACCAGACGCCGCGCGGCAACCGCTGAAGCGCGGGGGCGGCGGCAGTCAATGGGCGAGCAGGCCGCGCACGCCCTGCGCCAGGTCGTCCATGTGCGACAGCACGAACAGCAGCAGGCCGATGAAGCCGCCCACCACCGTGCCGTTGATGCGGATGTACTGCAGGTCGCTGCCGATGTGCAGCTCCACCAGGCGCGCCAGCTCCTTGGCGTCCCAGCGGTCCACCGTGTTGCGCATGTGCTCGGCCACGAACTGCGACAGCTCGGGGGCCCACTGCGCCGCCCACAGCTCCAGCCGCACGTTCAGCCGCACCCGCAGGGCCGGGTCGCCCGCGAGCGACAGGCCCAGCCACTGCCCCATCGCGGCCACCTTGCGCGAGACCTCCGAATCCTCGTCGGCCAGGTCGCGCTGCAGGCGCTCGCGCAGGCTGGTCCAAAGCGTCTGCACGTAGCTTCCCAGCGTGGCGTCGTTCTGCAGGTAGTGGCGGATCGCCATGCCGCGCTCGGCCCATTCCGGGTCGGACTGCAGGCGCTCCACCAGCCGCTGCACCGCGCTGTCCAGCGTGCCGCGCAACTGGTGGGCGGGGTTGCCGGCCACTTCGGCCAGCAGGTTCTCGATGGCCTGGGCGATGGCGCCGGCGCCCTTGTCGCTCAGCCAGTCCGTGGGCAGCACCTTTTCCTTGAGGGGATGCTCGCGCTTGATCCACTGCACGATGGTGTCGGCGATGAAGGTGCGGGTCTGCGGCTCGCGCACCACCGTGGCCAGGCGGGCCAGCAGGTCGTCGAGCAGCGCCTGGTGGCGGCCGTTGTGGGTCAGCGCCTCCAGGGCCATGGCCATGGTGCGCGACAGATCGATCTGCCCGATCAGCGTGCGCGCGGCATCGTTCATGAAGCGCTGGATGCGCTCGTCCTCCACCGTCTCCAGCGCCGACAGCGCCAGGCGCGACATCTGCCGCGCCAGCAACTGGGCATTGCCCGGCGAGGTGAGCCACTGGCCCAGCATGTGGGCCGGGTCGTGGCGGCGGATCATGGTGACCAGCGAGGGCGCATCGAGGAATTCGTCGCGCACGAACGACGCCAGGTTGCCGCCGATGCGCGCCTTGTTGCGCGCGATGATGTCCGTGTGCCGCTGCACGAACGGCAGCGGTATGCGCCGGAACAGGGCCGACACGGCGAACCAGTCGGCCAGGGCGCCGACCATGGCCGCCTCGGCCACGGCGCGCACGCATTCCACCGCCAGGTTGCGCGGCAACGCGTAGGTCAGTGCGAACACGGCGGCCACTGCCAGCAGCAGGCCGGTGGCCAGCCACTTGGCCCGGGTCAGTGCGCGGGCCTGGTCTTCATGGGTGCTGTCCATCGCCCGAGGATAGCCCGAGACGCCTGTGGGACAGGGCCGCTTCAGTGCGCTGGCAGCGGTGCCACCCGATCGAGCGCCGCGGCCAGGTGGCCGACCGTGCGGTCCACGTGGTGCCACTTCTCCAGCCCGAACAGGCCGATGCGGAAGGTCTGGAAGTCCGCCCCCTCGCCGCATTGCAGCGGCACGCCGGCGGCGGTCTGCAGGCCGGCCTCGATGAACTTCTTGCCGTTCTGGATGCCGGGATCGGTGGTGTAGCTCACCACCACGCCGGGGGCCTCGTAGCCCTCGGCGGCCACGCTCGGAAAGCCCCGCTCGCGCAGCAGCGCGCGCACCCGGGCGCCCAGTTCGATCTGTTCGGCACGCACCTTCTCAAAGCCGTAGTCGCGCGTCTCCCGCATCACGTCGCGCAGCTGCACCAGCGCATCGGTGGGCAGGGTGGTGTGGTAGGCGTGCTGGCCTTTTTCGTAGCCCTCGGCGATCTGCATCCACTTCTTGAGGTCGCAGGCGAAGCTGCTGCTCGTGGTGCCGTCGATGGCCTGGCGGGCGCGCTCGCTGAGCATCACCATGGCGCAGCAGGGCGAGCCGCTCCAGCCCTTTTGCGGGGCCGAGATCAGCACGTCCACGCCGGTGGCCTGCATGTCCACCCACACGGCGCCGGAGGCCACGCAGTCGAGCACGAAGAGCGCGCCCACGGCGTGCGCGGCCTCGCTCACGGTGCGCAGGTAGTCGTCGGGCAGCAGGATGCCGCTGGCGGTCTCGACATGGGGCGCGAACACCACTTTGGGCGACTGGGCCCGGATGGCGGCGGCCACCTCGTCGGCTGGGCATGGCGCCCACGGGGCCTGCGGGCCCTCGCCCTGGCGGCGGGCCTGGCACACCACCGCGCCGCCGCCCAGAGCGCCCGCATCGAAGATCTGGCTCCAGCGGTAGCTGAACCAGCCGTTGCGCACGATGAGCACCTTCTCGCGGTTGGCGAACTGGCGCGCCACCGCCTCCATGCCGAAGGTGCCGCTGCCGGGCACCAGAACCGCCGTGTGGGCGTGATAGACGCTCTTGAGCGTGGCCAGGATGTCCTGCATCACGCCGGTGAAACGCCGGGACATGTGGTTGAGCGCCCGGTCGGTGTACACCACCGAGAATTCGAGCAGACCGTCGGGATCGATATCGGGCAAGAGGCCGGGCATGGGTTCTCCGTGAGGGGGGGCCAGCGCGCAGCAGGGGCCGTGCACGGCCGGCAGGAACGAGAAAAAGGGGGCAGGCCAGCTTAGCATGCACGCCATCCGCCGGCCCCTGCCCGGCCCCCGTTCCAGCGGCTCTGAAGGCGGCGAATCGCCCCGCATGGACGCGGCGCGGCCTGCCCCGCTAGGATGCCGGATCGACCTTTTCCAGTCCCCACCAGGAGCCCCTCCCGATGCCCGACTTTCGCAGCGACACCGTCACCCAACCCACGCCGGCCATGCGCGACGCCATGTTCCAGGCCCCGCTCGGCGACGATGTGTTCGGCGACGACCCCACCGTGAACGCCCTGCAGGCGCATGCCGCCCAGTTGCTCGGCTTCGAGGCCGCGCTGTTCGCGTGCTCCGGCACCCAGACCAACCTGATCGCGCTCATGGGCCACTGCCAGCGCGGCGACGAGGCCATCGTGGGCCAGAGCTGGCACACCTACCGCTGGGAGGCCGGCGGCATGGCGGTGCTGGGCTCGATCCAGCCGCAGCCGGTGGAGACCCAGCCCGACGGCACGCTGCGCGTGGCCGACATCGCCGCCGCCATCAAGCCCGATGATCCGCACTTCGCCCGCACCCGCCTCGTGGTGCTGGAAAACACCACCGGCGGCCAGCCGCTGCCCACCGGCTACATCGCCGAAGTGGCCGCCCTTGCCCGCTCGCGCGGCCTGGCCATGCACCTGGATGGCGCGCGCATGTTCAACGCCGCCACGGCCAACGCCGGGAAAAACGGCACCGACGTGTACGACGAAGCCCGCGCGATCTGCTCGCACTTCGATTCGGCCTCGGTGTGCCTGAGCAAGGGCCTGGGCGCGCCCGTGGGCTCGCTGCTGCTGGGCTCGCACGACTTCATCCGCCAGGCGCGGCGCACGCGCAAGATCCTGGGCGGCGGCATGCGCCAGGCCGGCTTCCTGGCGGCCGCGGGCCTGCATGCCCTGCAGCACCACGTTCGCCGCCTGGCCGACGACCATGCCCTGGCGCGCCAGCTGGCCGAGGGCCTGGCCGAAGCCGGGCGCAGCCACCCCGTGCTGCAGGGGCGCCTGGCCGTGGCATCGGCCCACACCAACATCCTGTTCACCGACGTGGAGGCGGACGTGGCGCCGGCCTTCACCGCCTGGCTGGCCCAGCACGGCGTGCGGGTGACCAGCGGCCTCTACGGCCGGGGCACGCGCCTGCGCTGGGTGGCGCACCTGGACGTGGGTCCCGAGGACGTGGCGCAGACGCTGGAGTGCGTGCGCCGGTTCGACGGGCGCGGACAATGATCCGCTGAGGTTCGGCAGGGGCATCCGACCCCTGTGTCGCGCCGGGGAGGCGTGTGGGTTGAAACTAAGCGATGAACGGGGGCTCGATGCCTGCCAGGCCGTCGCGCCTCTTGCGGGCGCGTGGGTTGAAACAATGGCGACATTTCCCACTGGGATGTGTCCAACGTGTCACGCCCCGAGCTGGGCGTGTGGGTTGACACCGTGTCGGGCACCTGGAAGGCCAGCCGGCCTTCCAGGCGCACCGTGCGGACGGCTGGATTGAAGCGCGCTGGATCGGCCCGCGCCTTCGCAGCGGGTGGCGCTTGAGCGGGCGCCCGCCTGCAAGAAACCCGAATGCTATATTTTTTATAGCAACACAGGCAATCAGTACTAGGGCATGAAGGGTTTTTGACTCAAAACCCGCTCCACACCCAATCGAACCGCACATCCAGCGGCAACTGGTGGATGCGGTAGGCCGCGGGCAGCGGCTCCAGCGGGCGCAGGCGCACGACGATGGACGGCATGCGCGGCGACAGCGGCGAGACGCGCTCGGCGGGAATGCGTTCGGCCTCGGCTACCACGCCGACCACCTCGGCGCGGATGCGCCCGCCATCCATGAATTGCAGGCTGGCCTGGCGCCCCACCTGGGCATAGCGCGCCTCGTTGGGCAGCACGTAGGCGTGCACCATGGGCGCGCCGCGCCCCTGCAGCACGGCCACGTCGGTGCCGGGCACCACCCACTCGCCCCGGCGCACGAGTTGGCGCACCACGGTGGCATCGAAGGGCGCGACCACATCGGGCGAGGGCAACGAGGCGCTCGCGGCCAGGGGCCCCGTGCCCGAAATCCCGCCCGCATTCGCGAGCGGCACGGGGCTCTGCGCGCGCAGCGCCGCCAGGGCGAGCGCACGGTCGCGCGCCACTTGCGCTGCGTTTTCGGCCAGGTCGGCCCGCGCGCGGTCCACGCCGGCCTGGGCCTGCATGGACTGCAGGCGCACGCCATCCAGCTCCTGGCGCGTGGCCGCGCCCTGCACGTGCAGGGCCTGCATGGTGCGCACGCGCTCCTGGTGCAGGGCGGCCTGCCGCTGCGCCAGGCGCTCGGCCTCTTTCAGCCCGGCCAGCCGCGCGGCCTGGCCCTGCGCCACGGCCTGGGCCACGGCCGGATCGGCGGCGGCCAGCGGCGCGGCCAGGGCGGTGGAGGCCGGAGCCCCCGCGGCCGAGGGCGGCTCCAGCACCATCACCGGCTGGCCCGCCGGCACGGCATCGCCCACGGCCACGATGCGCGCCACGCGACCGGCGGTGTGCACGCCCACGGCCACCTGCTCGGTGACGACGAAGCCGGGCGCCGTCTCCCACCAGTAGGCGATGGCAAAGCGCATCAGCAGGTAGGCCGGCGCTGCGAGCACCATGGCCAGCAGCAGGTACCAGCGCCAGCGCGGCACTTGCCGCTTGGCGGCGGCGTAGCGCACCGGCAGGCCGTTGGCCTCTTGCGCCGAACCCGGCGGAATGTCGAACTGGATCTTCACGGGGCCGCCTCTTCAAAATCTTCCCACGCCTGCACGACCACACCGGCGAAGGCCGGCAGGTCGGACAGGGCCTGCGCCAGGGCGCGCCAGCGCTGCAGCGCCGCAGTGCGGCCCACGCCGTGGCTGCTTTCCTCGGGGGTGAGCGAATCCTCCATGCTCTGGGCCACCGCCACCCGCAGTCCGGGCACCGCCTGCTGCACCAGCGGGCGCGCCAGCTCGGCCGCGCGCTCGGGCCGGCTCACATAGACCATCGCCACCACCTCCGCAGCGCCGGCCGCCTGCAGGCGCTGCGCCAGGCCCGGCACCTGCAGCTCGCGATAGTGCGTGGTGAGGGCCAGGGGCCAGGGCGTGGCGGCGCGCACCGCCCGCAGCGTGGCCACGGTGCCGTCCTCCCAGCCGGGCTGATCGGCGGCATCCAGCTGGCTGCGCTCCAGGTCGAGGTTGAGCCCGTCGAACGGCAGGTGGCGCAGCGGCGCCAGCAGCGCCAGCAGGGCTTCGCGCCCGGCGGGCATCACCCAGCTGGGCTCGCCGAGCATCAGTTCCACCGCCATGCCCCGGTCATGCGCCCGCTCCAGCAGGCGCCGCAGGGCGGCACGGCCCGCCGGCCGGGCCAGGCTGCGCAACTGCGCGCCGGTGAAGGACAGCAGCACGCGCTGGCTGTCCTGCGGCATGGCATCGAGGCGCGCGGGCCGCTCCAGCAGCGCCTGCCCGCTCCAGGAGAACCAGCCCAGGCCCGGCGCCCGCGCTTCCTGGGCCTTTTCGCCCCGCACCGCTGGCGGCAGTGCGGACAGCGCGGTGAGCGCCGGCGCGAGCAGGTCGGCCAGGGGTTCGGCCACGCCCGGCTGCGGCTGGCAGCTGCTGCCGAGCGCCAGCACGTCGAGCGCGGCCAGCGCCCGGCGCTCGGAACCATCGACGACCTGCAGCGAGGCCTGGTAGAGCGCGTAGCGCGCCATCAGCAGGCGCGAGTAGCCGTCGCCGTCGAAGGCATCGAGCCGCAGGCGCGCAACGCGCAGGCCCTCCTGCGCCGCCTGCAGCCGGTTCAGAAAGCCCGGCATCTCGCCATCGCGCAGCTGCCAGTCGGCCAGGGCCTGGTCCAGCACCGAGCGGTATTCGCCCAGGCGCAGTTCCATCAGCTGATCGGCCCGGTCTCGCTCGCTCTGCAGCTGCCCACGGGCCGCATCGCGCTGCGCCCGCCACTGCAGGGGCATGGAAAAGTCCACGCCGACGACCGTGCTGCGGCCGGGCTGGCCGCCGATGTCGCGGCTCACCGACTGCGACAGCGACACGCCGGCCTCCAGGCCCGTGTGCTGTGCGTTGTCGAGTTGCGCGGTGGCGGTGTCGCGCTCGGCGCGGGCCTGGGCGATGGCGGGATCGCCATCGGCCTGCGCGAGCAGCGCCTCGCGGTCCATGCAGTGCGCGGGCCAGTTCGGGATGGCCGTGTCCACCTGGGTCACGGGTTGCCCCGCCAGGCGGGCGAGCGTGCGCAGCGCGCTGGCCTGCGCGGCGCGCTGCGCATCGTGCGCGGCCTGAACGCTGTCGAACAGGGCGGAAAGGTCGAGCCGGTCGGCCTCCAGCATCACGCCGGCCTGGCGCCGGTGCAGCAGCTGCGCCTCCACGGGCGCACGCACGGCCAGGAACTCCTGGGCCAGCAGGCGCCGCCGAAGGCTGTGCGCGAACCGCACATAGGCCTGGCGCACGGCCAGCCGCACGCCACGCTGCGCCTGGGCCTGCCGCAGCCGGCCCAGCGATTCGGCCCCTTCGGCCTCGCGCACGCCACGCTGCTGGGCTTCGCGGCTGCCCAGGAGCGGCCAGCGCACGCCGACCTGGGCCTGGCCGCGCTGGTAGTCGCGGCTGGTGGTGTCGGTGACGGACTCGCGCACGCCCCCTAAGCTGGCGCCGGCGAACACGCGGGCGCCCTGCCCCGCGCGCGCCGCGCCGGTGCGCTGCGCGGCCACGTCGGACTCGGCCTGCGCCAGCCGCACCGCCGGGGCCTGCACTTCGGCCCAGCCCTCCAGCTCCGCCAGCGAGGCGGGCGCCTGGGCCAGCACGGTCGCGTTGAGCGCGGGCGGTGCCTCCTGCGGCACGATCGGTGGCACGACCGGCGGCGGCAGGGACAGATCCGCCGCCAGCACGCCCGAGCCCCACCCCAGCAGGCACAGCACCGCAGCCCATGGCAAAAAACGTCCCCCGAGGCGATGCGGCATATCAAAACTTGGTTTTGCGCAGCACCCACCAGGGGGCCATCGCGGAGTCGAGGTGGGTCTTCAGGAAGACCTCCTGCAGGATCGAGAACGTGCAGTGCACGCGGTTGACGAAGGCAAAGAGCGGAAACAGCGGCAGGAACCGCAGGTAGCCCGCATCGTGCCGGGGCCGCTCGGACACCGCCACGAGGTACAGCAGAAAGTAAAACAGCAGCGCCGCAAGATAGACGACATAGACGAAACCCAGCACCCCCAGCACCGCGCCCACCGGCAGCGTGAACAGCATCACGCCGGTGTAGGCCACGATGAGAAAGGGCATGAGCACCTGCATCACCAGCCCGTTCACCACCACGAACAGAAAATTGCGCCAGCCCAGCAGGCGCGGGCGCAGGTTCAGGCGGAACTTGCGGATGAAGATGTAGAACATGTCGCCGTCCCAGCGCAGGCGCTGGCGGAAGAACACGCGCCAGGTGTCCGGCGCATCGGTGTGGCCCACCGCGTGCGGATCGAACACGATGCGCAGCCCCGGGTGGCGGCCGAAGTACTGCTTGATGCGCATCGTCATGTCCAGGTCCTCGGCCGTGCCCGCGTCCCACCCGCCCAGATTGCGGATGAAGCTGGTGCGGAACACGCCGAACGCCCCCGAGATGTTGTTGACGATGTTGAACTCCGACAGCCCCGTCTTGCCCGCGCCGATGGACAGCATGTATTCGAGCGCCTGCATGCGCGCGGCCAGCGAGCGGCGGGCGTTGCGCACGCGCAGGCTGCCGGCCACGCCCACCACGCCGGGGTCGTCGAAATGCCGCGTGGCGTTGCGCACCATGTCGTTGTCGAACGAGGTGTCGCCATCGAGCGCCATCACGATCTCGCCGCTGGCGATCGACAGGCCGGCGTTCAGCGAGGACACGCGGCCGCCGCGCTGCCACTTGGGCAGCACCACCAGGGCGCGGCGCCGCGCACCGGCCAGCAGTTCGCGCGCTCCGCGGGCCGCACGCAGCGTGGGCTCGTTCTGCACCGCACCGTCCACCACGGCGATGATTTCGATGAAGCCCGGGTAGATCTGCTGGGCGAGCGACTGGATGGTCTTGCGCACGTCGTCTCCCTCGGAGTAGCAGGTGATGACGCAGGACACGCGCGGATAGCGCTCGCGCTGCAGGTAGGGCCTGTGCTCGCGCAGGCCGTACTTCACCATGCCCGAACACACCAGCAGGAAGAAGGGGGCCTCCAGCAGCACCACGAACGGGAAGAACTTGAGCGCCAGCTCCACCCACGACTGGTGCGTCGCGCTGGAAAACAGCGTGACGAACGCGAACACCACCTGCTCCCACATGCGTTCAGGCTCCGTCGCGCAGCCGCGCCATCAGGTCCGCGGCCTGCTCGCCGGAGCGGGTGCCTCCCGGCACTTCCATGTGCCGGATGTGCGTGCGCAGCGGCATGGCCGCGCCGCCGGCAGCGCTCTGAAGGGAGGCCTGCAGGCGTGCCGCCAGTCCCTCGGGCGAGGAGAACGGCAGGAACAGCCACAGGCATTCCTCCTGCGTGCGCGTGGTGATGTCCGAGGTGCGCAGCAATTCGTGCAGGCGCCGCGCGAACTCGTCGAGCATCAAAAACACCCGCGAGGCGCCTTCGCGCTCGATCACTTCGGCCGCGTTCTGGAACTCCACCAGCATCAGCGCGAAACGCATCTCGCCGTGGCGCGAGTGCGTGGCCAACGCCCAGTCGAGCATGCGGCGAAAGTCGGCGGGCGGCACGTAGTGCGTGGAATCGAGCGCGGCGAAGGATTCCTGGATCTGCCCGGCGCGCAGCGCGGCGCGGCCCTGCGGGCTCAGGCGCAAGGCCGAGATTTCGCGCACATCCAGCGCGTTGGGTTCGGCCGTGGTGCGGCAGTCCAGGCAGCGGGCGACCACCTGGGTCTCCACGAACACATGGTGGCAACTGCCGCAGGCGTACTGCGTGAGCGGCCGGTCGTAGTCCACGCCGATGTGCCGCAGCATGGTGCTGCACTTGGGGCAGGAAAGCGCGCCATCGGAGTGGAAGTCGGCCTCGGGCGCCACGTGCCCGCAGGCAAAGCAATGCAGCGAAGGCGACTTGCGGATGTGGATGCTGGTGCAGTGCGGGCACACGTCCAGGTAATGGATATGGGCACTGCCGCAGGTGCGGCAGTGCCGCGTGCGGTCCACCAGCTCGGCCGGCTCCAGCAGCCGGCGCCGCGTGAGGCCGGCCAGGCAGGCATCGGCATCGTCGCCGGCCCGGGCCAGCGCCTCCACCATGGGGAAACGGTACAGCGCCAGGCTGGCGCGGTCGCATTGCGGCTGCAGTTCGGCCCCATCGCGCAGGCACAGGAAGTACAGCACCCGCTCGTCGAAATGCAGGGCCGCAGGATCGAGTGGCAGGCTGCGCCGCACCGCCAGGCACAACTCGCTGGCGGCAAGGGCCGCCGCATAAGGGGCTGCGCCATCCGCCAGCAGGGGCGGGGGGGCATCGCCGGGAGCCATGAACAGCGGGCGGTCCCACCAGACGCTGGCACGCAGCTGTGCGGCCAGCGCGGCGGGGGCATCGCCTTCCCAACCGTCCAGGTAAAACCCCAGGGGCTCGACTCCGGAAGACGCGAAAGCCTCCCACGCATTCCAGGCTTTGGCTCTTGATTCGCCGGCCACCAATTGCCCCGAAGGCCGCAGCACCACCATCGTTTCCGACGCCGCGGCGGGCGTGATTTCAACATTCAAAGAAACTATCCAATCGCAGTTCGCCATAGAGCATGGCCGGCCGCATTGTACGAGTGGCCCGTTTCAGAGATGGGTAGGCAAAGCCCTTGCGCGGCAGGCCGTGGAGGTCGTGTCCGCGCCCGCCACGCATGAAACCTCAACAATCCTCAACAACGGCGCAGAAGCAACGCCCGGTTTTTCACGATTGAAAAATTTCACACCGTTGTTAAAATTACAAACAGAAACAAATACATCCCTGCGACCCCTTTCCCCAACCCAGAGGTGCTCCCATGAAACTCTCGAACATCAAGATCGCCAACCGGCTGGCCATCGGATTTTCCTTGCTCATCTTGCTGATGCTGGGCTTGACCAGCATTGGCGTGAACCGGGTGTCCAACATCAACGGGAGCCTGGCCACCATCGGGGATTTCAACAGCGTCAAGCAGCGCTATGCGATCAATTTCCGCGGCAGCGTGCACGACCGCGCGATTGCACTGCGCGACGTCACCCTGGCGGCACGCCCGCAAGAACTGCAGGCCGAGATCGATCTGATCCAAAAGCTCGCGGACCACTATGCGCAGTCGGCGGCGCCGCTGGACCAGATGTTCGCCTCCACCCCGATCGAGCCCCGCGAGAAGGAGGCCCTGAACCGGATCAAGGAAGTCGAATCGCGCGCCCTGCCGCTGACCCGCAAGGTCATCGAACTGCGTGGCGCCAACCAGCCGGAGGAGGCCATCAAGGTCTTGCAGGAACAGGCCCGCCCCGCCTATGTGGAATGGCTGGCCAGCATCAACCGGCTGATCGATATCGAGGAAGAAAAGAACAAGGCCGAATCGGCCAATGCACGGTCGGTCGCGCAAGGTTTTTCCATCCTGATGCTGGTGCTCAGCGGCACGGCGATCGTGGTGGCGGCAGCGACGGCATGGCTCATCTCGCGCAGCATCGTGCGGCCCATCCAGCGGGCCGTGCAGGCCGCCAGGACCATGGCCACCGGCGACCTGACGCAAGCAGCCCCGGCCCGGCAGACCGACGAGGCCGGCCAGTTGCTCCAGGCACTGGAAGAGCTGCGCCACAGCTTCCAGAACGTGCTGCACGACGTGCGCCGCACATCGGAGGCCGTGGCGGCCTCCAGCACCGAGATATCCCAAGGGACCCAGGACGTGTCGAGCCGCACCGAGCACCATGCCAGCGCGCTCCAGCAAACCGCCGCGTCCATGGAGCAACTGGGCTCCACGGTGCGCCAGAACGCCGACAACTCCCGCCAGGCCAGCCAGTTCGCCAACCAATCCAGCGCGGTGGCCATCCAGGGCGGCGAAGTCGTGAGCGAAGTGGTCGAGACCATGAAGGGCATCCACGAAAGCTCCCGCAAGATCGCCGACATCATCGGCGTCATCGACAGCATCGCGTTCCAGACCAACATCCTCGCATTGAATGCCGCGGTGGAGGCGGCGCGCGCGGGCGAGCAGGGCCGGGGCTTCGCGGTGGTGGCCAGCGAGGTGCGCAGCCTGGCCGGCCGGTCGGCGGAGGCCGCGCGCGAGATCAAGCACCTGATTTCCACCAGCGTACAGCGGGTCGAGCAGGGCAGCGTGCTGGTGAACAAGGCCGGGGCCACCATGACGGAGGTGGTGTCGTCCATCCGCCGCGTGACGGATCTGATGCAGGAAATCAGTGCAGCGAGCAACGAGCAGGCCATGGGCGTCGCGCAGGTCGGTCAGGCCGTGTCGCAAATGGACCAGGTCACGCAGCAGAACGGCAGCGTGGTCGTGCAGATGGCGGCGTCCGCCAGCGGCATGAAGGACCGCACCAGCGCCCTGCTGCAGGCGGTGGGAGTGTTCCGGCTGAATCAGGAAGGACCGCAAGGCGTCGACACTGGCCCGTCGATGCAGCTGGGCTGGACCAGCCGGGCCTGAGCGCCGAGGCCCGGGCTCTCAGGCCGGGGCCGTTCTTCCGCCGAAGAGGCCCGTACCGACCCGCACCAAAGTACTTCCCGCATGAATGGCGGCTTCCAGGTCGGCCGTCATGCCCAGCGACAGCGTGTCGAACGCTGCAAAGCCTTCCCCGCCTTCGCTCCGTATCTGTTCGAACAGCGCTTTCGCCGCCGCGTGGACCGCATACTGCGCGGCGAAATCCGGGGCAGGCTCCGGAATGCTCATCAGGCCCCGCAGCCGCAAACGTGGCAACAGCGCAACAGCCCGGGCCAACGCCAAGGCCTCCGGCGGCGGCACGCCGGCCTTGGTCGCCCCGCCATCCACGTTGACCTGAATGCACACGTCCAGCGGCGCCAGGCTGGCAGGCCGCTGGTCCGACAGGCGCTGGGCGATCTTCTCGCGGTCCACCGTGTGGACCCAGTCGAAATGCTCGGCCACCTGCCGGGTCTTGTTGCTCTGCACCGGGCCGATGCAATGCCACTGCAGCGGCGGCGCCCAGGGCGTGGGGCCCTGTCGCAATGCAGCGATTTTTTCCACGCCTTCCTGGATGTAGTTCTCGCCGAACGCCCGCTGTCCGGCCTCGGCGGCCAGGCGCATCGCATCGGCGCCGAAGGTCTTGGAAACGGCCAGCAGGCGCACGCCGGCGGGGTCTCGTCCCGCCGCGCTGCAGGCCTGCGCGATGCGCCCAAGAACCTGTTGGAGGTTGTTACCAATCGTCGTCATAATGATTCCTCTGAGCGTACCAAACGACCGAGGGACTCCGTGGACATCACCCAATTGCTGGCATTCAGCGTGAAGAACAAGGCTTCTGACCTGCACCTGTCAGCCGGCCTTCCGCCCATGATCCGGGTCCACGGCGATGTCCGGCGCATCAACGTCGATGCGCTCGATCACAAGACCGTCCACGCCATGGTCTACGACATCATGAGCGACGCGCAGCGCAAGGCGTACGAAGAGTTCCTGGAAGTGGACTTTTCCTTCGAGATCGAAGGCTTGGCGCGCTTTCGCGTCAACGCCTTCAACCAAAACCGCGGCGCGGCCGCCGTGTTCCGGACCATTCCGAGCAAGATCCTGACGCTGGAGCAGCTCAACGCACCCAAGATCTTCGGCGAGCTGGCATTGAAGCCGCGCGGGCTGGTGCTGGTGACGGGCCCCACGGGTTCGGGCAAGTCCACCACGCTGGCGGCCATGGTCAACTTCCTGAACGAAAGCGAATACGGCCACATCCTCACGGTGGAAGATCCGATCGAGTTCGTGCACGAATCCAAGAAGTGCCTGATCAACCAGCGCGAGGTCGGTCCGATGACGCTGTCGTTCGCCGCAGCGCTCAAGTCCGCGCTGCGCGAAGACCCGGACGCCATCCTGGTGGGCGAAATGCGCGATCTGGAAACGATCCGCCTGGCCATGACGGCCGCTGAGACGGGCCATCTGGTGTTCGGTACGCTGCACACCTCCAGCGCTGCCAAGACCATCGACCGGATCATCGACGTGTTCCCTGCCGAAGAAAAGGAAATGGTGCGGGCCATGCTGTCCGAGTCGCTGCAGGCCGTCATTTCGCAGACACTGTGCAAGACCAAGGACGGCCAGGGCCGCGTTGCGGCGCACGAGATCATGCTGGGCACCAGCGCCATCCGCAACCTGATCCGCGAGGCCAAGGTGGCGCAGATGTACTCCACCATCCAGACCAGCAGCAGCGCCGGCATGCAGACCCTGGATCAGAACCTGACCGACCTTGTGCGGCGCAATGTCATCAGCCCTGCCGAAGCGCGGGGCAAGGCCAAGATCCCCGACAACTTCCCGGGTTGATGCGCGACGCGAGCGCCGCCCTGTCCATCCACTTTTTGAGATTCGCGGCCTTTTCAGGCCGCACACCGGAGCATCCCCTATGAAAGGCATCCTCGGCCTGTTGAAGGCCAAGACCCGCGGCGGCAAAGCGGTGGAGGAAGGCGGCGGCGATTCCGTCTTCTTCACCACGGCTTTCGCAGGCCAAGGCGTGGACGACGCCATGCTGGTGCCCTGGGAAGCCCGTGCGGTGGAGGTAGGCGCCAAGCGAATGGCGGCCAGCCGCGGCGGCAAGCTGCTGCAGGCACTGTGGTCCAAGGACAAGTACATGGCGCACCTGGACAAGGACGCGGTGGAACGCATGGAACGCTTCTTCGAGTTCGCGGCGGTCGCACCCAACCGCGACGTGATCCGCCAGGACGAATACGGCAATTTCATGGTGGTGCTGCTCACCGGCACGATCGCCGTCGATCGCGTCCAGCCCTGGGGCGAACACCTGCGCTTGGCGGAAACCCGCCCCGGCGATATCCTGGGTGAAATGTCGCTGCTGGACAGCGGTATCCGCTTTTCGGCCTGCACCACGCTCACCGACTGCGAGATCGCCGTTCTCAGCGCGGAGGCCATGGACGACATGATGACCAAGGACCCGCAACTCGCCGCCAGCCTGGTAGCGCTTCTGGCGCGCAAACTCTCGCTGCGACTTCGTGTCGTGAGCGCCCGTCTGTCCGACAGCCAGAAATGACGCACCGCACTGCAACTACCCCAGGGAGAGCTTGCTGATGGAACGCGATCAGGCCAGTAAATTCATCAACGACCTGCTCAAGCTCATGGTGAGCCGCGGCGGCAGCGACCTGTTCATCACCGCCGAGTTTCCGCCGGCGATCAAGGTGGACGGCAAAGTCACCAAGGTGTCGCCTCAGCCGCTCACGCCCGCCCACACGCTGACGCTGGCGCGCGCCATCATGAGCGACAAGCAGGTGGCGGACTTCGAGCGCACGAAGGAGTGCAACTTCGCCATCTCGCCCGCAGGCATCGGGCGCTTTCGCGTGAACGCGTTCATCCAGCAAAGCCGGGTCGGCATGGTGCTGCGGACCATTCCGCTCACGCTGCCCACCATTGACGGGCTGGGCGTGCCGCAGGTGCTCAAGGAAGTCACGATGACCAAGCGGGGCCTGTGCATCCTGGTGGGTGCCACGGGCTCGGGCAAATCGACCACGCTGGCGGCGATGGTGGACTGGCGCAACGAAAATTCCTTCGGCCACATCATCACGGTGGAAGACCCGATCGAGTTCGTGCACCCGCACAAGAACTGCGTCGTCACCCAGCGCGAGGTGGGACTCGATACCGACAGCTGGGAAGCCGCCCTCAAGAACACGCTACGGCAGGCGCCGGACGTTATCCTGATGGGCGAGATCCGCGACCGCGAAACCATGGAGCACGCGGTCGCTTTCGCCGAAACCGGCCACCTGTGCCTGGCCACGCTGCACGCCAACAGCGCCAACCAGGCGCTGGACCGCATCATCAACTTCTTTCCGGAAGAACGCCGCGCGCAGCTCCTCATGGACCTGTCGCTCAACCTGCGCGGCATGATCTCCCAGCGCCTCATCCCCAAGCAGGATGGCAAGGGGCGGGCCGCCGCAGTGGAGGTGATGCTGAACACGCCGTTGATCGCCGACCTGATCTTCAAGGGCGACGTCGTCGAGATCAAAGAGATCATGAAGAAGAGCCGCAACCTTGGCATGCAGACGTTCGATCAATCGCTGTTCGACCTGTTCGAGGCCAACGTCATCACCTACGAAGACGCGCTGCGCAATGCCGACTCGCTGAACGACCTGCGGCTGCAGATCAAGCTGGGCAGCCAGCGCGCGAAGACCACTGATTTGGCCTCGGGCACCGAGCACTTCGCCATCGTCTGACGCAGGCCGCCCCGCTACCCGCCCTTGCCCGGCGGGTTTTCTTTTTTCTGAATTGGAGCCACTTTCCATGCCCAGCACGAATCCCCGCAGCTACGACGCAACGCCTTCCCGCAAGGTCGCCTTTCTCGGCCTGGGCGTCATGGGCTACCCCATGGCGGGGCACCTCGCACTCGCCGGCCACTCCGTCACCGTGTACAACCGCACCGCCGCCAAATCCGCCGCCTGGTGCGAAGAATTTGCGGGCAGCGCTGCGCTCCGGCACGCGCCCACCCCGCGAGAGGCAGCCCAGGGGGCGGAGATCGTCTTTTGCTGCGTGGGCAACGATGACAATCTGCGTTCCGTCACGCTGGGTGCCGATGGCGCATTCGCTGGCATGCAGCCCGGAGCGGTCTTCGTCGATCACACCACGGCATCGGCTGAGGTCGCTCGCGAGCTGTACGGAGCGGCGCGTACGCTGGGACTTCAGTTCATCGATGCACCCGTGTCCGGCGGCCAGGCAGGCGCCCAGAACGGCCAATTGACCGTGATGTGCGGCGGCGACGCCGACACCTTCGACAGCGTGAAGCCCACGGCGCTGGCCTTCTCGCGGGCCTTCACCCGCGTGGGCGACAGCGGATCGGGCCAGTTGGCCAAGATGGTCAATCAGATCTGCATCGCCGGCATCGTGCAGGGTCTGTCGGAGGCCATCGCCTTCGGCCAGCATGCCGGGCTCGACATGCCGCTGGTGCTGGACGTCATCGGCAAAGGGGCCGCGCAGAGCTGGCAGATGGACAACCGCGGCAAGACCATGGTGGAGGGCCGCTTCGACTTCGGCTTCGCCGTGGACTGGATGCGCAAGGACCTCGGCCTGGTCCTGGACGAATCCCGCCGCAACGGCGCACGCGTGCCGGTCACGGCGCTGGTGGACCAGTTCTATGCCGATGTGCAGCAGCACGGCGGCGCCCGGTGGGACACCTCCAGCCTGATCACCCGGCTGGGCCGCAAGAAAACGAACGGATAAAAGAACCGGCCGCTCAGCCCGGCCGCGGCTTCACGGCACCGGCCAGAGGCCCGGCGCCGGAACCGCTTCTTGGCGGGCTCGCTGGCAGCCGCCGCTCAGCGCACCGGCACGTTGGGCGAAGCGTCCGTGGTGACCGGCGCGGGGCGCTGCTGCGCGAAGCCGCGCTCCAGTTCCTGCTGCGTGATGATCTCGAACACACGCACGACCTTGCGCACGCCGTTCACGCCACGGGCGATGTCGGAGGCCCGGTCCGCCTCACGCTGCGTCACGCGGCCCATGAGGTACACCGTCTCGCGCTCGGTGACCACCTTGTAGGCGCTCGCGAACAGGTCCTTGGCATCGACGAAACTCGCGCGCACCTTGCCGGTGATTAGCGTGTCATTGGAACGTTGGGTCAGCGAGCTGGGAGGCATCACAGCCAGATCGTTGACGACCGAGCGCACGTTCTCCACGGCCAGCGTGGCCTGCTCGAGTTTTTCCTTGTCCTGCGCGGTCGGCACCTCGCCGGTCAGCAGCACCTGGCGGTTGTAGCTGGTGACATTGACATGGACGCGGTCGCCGAAGGTGTCGCGAATGCGATTGGAGGCGCGCAGCTCGATGCCTTCGTCCTCCACCTGGGTACCTGTCGTGCGCCGGTCCGACGCCATCATGCTGCCCATGACCGCGGCGCCGCCCACCACAAGGGGTGCGCATGCCGAGAGGGACGCCCCCAAGGCGCCCACGGCCAGAAGGGTGCAAGTCAGGCGGCGGGTCAAGCGGGTCATCGGGAAGTTCATAGCGGTATCTCCTGTTCACCAAGTAATTGGGCATCCACGCCGTCGCACAGGCAGTGCAGGATGAGCGCATGCACCTCCCGCACGCGCGCAGCCCGATCATGGGGCACGGCGATCAAGACATCGGTCTCGCGCAGCATGCCAGCCAGCCGACCGCCGCTGCGCCCCGACAGAGCGATCACTGTCATGTCCCTTTCATGCGAAGCGTCGCATGCGGCCAGTAGCGGCAGATCGTTGCCGGACTCCGAAATGGCCAGCAACACGTCGCCGGCCTGCCCCAGCGCGCGTACCTGGCGAGCCAGCGCGTCGATATCAGGGCCGTCCACGCCTGCGGGGGTCCAGATCGCGTCGGGGGCCAATGCCATCGCCGCCAGTTCAGGCCGATCCCGTTCGAACCCGGCTATGCACAGCGCAGCAAACTGCTGCGCCTGCGCTGCGGCTGGGCCGCTGCCACAGGCAAGCACCTTGCCGCCACTGGTGACGCAGGCGAGGATCGCCTGCACAGCGGAAGCGATGGGATGGCTCAGGGTCTGCGCGGACTGGTATTTGAGGTCGGCGCTGTCGATGAAATGCTGTTGGATGCGTTGCTCGAGCATGAGGCAACGATGATACTCGTGGGGTCGATGCCGTTTTGGTCAACCATCGGAGGCAGGCGTAAAACACTGCATCCTCGTCTGCTCAGGCAATGACTCACGGGATCAGTGCGCATCAAAAGCGCCACGCAGCCACTGCACCGTTTCGCCCTCCACCAGCACGGCATCGAAGCGACATGGCGGTGGCGCAGGCATGCGCATCAAGTAACAACGGGCGGCGAATACGATCCGCTGCTGCTTGACCCGGCCGATGCTGGCACCGGCGCCACCAAACGCGCTGCTGGCGCGGCTTCGGACCTCTACGAACACCACGGTGCCATCGCGCTCGCGAACGATCAGGTCGATCTCGCCACCGCCACGCCCTGGCGTTCGATAATTGCGCTCGATTAGCCGCAGTCCAGCGGCCTGGAGGTGAGCCAACGCACGGTCTTCGGCAGCATTGCCGACCACGCGCGTAGTGGCCACCGGTTTTTTCCCAAGGAATCCCATTGAGCGCCTCTTTCGCTTCAGCCCTGAACGCCGCACGCGACGCGGCGGCTGCGCAGCATTATCCGCAAGGGGCTCTGTACGTCGTAGCCACCCCCATCGGCAATCTGGCCGACATCACGCTGCGGGCACTGCACGTGCTGCAATTGGCAGACACCATCGCGTGCGAAGACACCCGGCATACCCAGGCGTTGCTGCGCGCCTATGGCATAGAGAAAAACGGCGGCCAGTGGCTGGCGCTTCACCAGCACAACGAGGCTGAAGCATCGCTTTCAGTGGTGGAACGTTTGCGTGCTGGCCAGCGGGTGGCTTACGCCAGCGATGCCGGTACCCCGGGCGTCAGCGACCCGGGAGCGCGGCTGGTCGCAGCTGTGCACGCGGCCGGGTTGCGCGCTGTACCCTTGCCGGGGGCCAGCAGCGTGACCTCGGCACTCAGTGCAGCGGGCGCGGTCGCTCAGAGCGCCGAAGGGTTTCTTTTTGCTGGTTTTCTTCCCACCAAGAGCGGTGAGCGGGCGACAGCCGTGCAGCGGCTGTCGGTGGAGACACGGTGCGTGGTGTTGCTGGAAGCGCCGCACCGCATCGCCGAACTGGCCCTGGCCCTTGCAGTGCTTGGCGATCGGCAGGTGACGCTCGCACGTGAACTGACCAAACAGTTCGAAGAAATTGCCACTCAGCCAGCGCGTGCGCTGCCGGCTTGGCTGGCCGAAGGGACACAACGCTGCAGGGGCGAGTTCGTAGTGTTATTGCACCCTGTGCAGCCGACGCAAGACGAAGGAGACAGCTTGCGTGTCTTGAAGTTATTGATGCAGGAACTACCCCTCAAATCCGCCGTTCGGCTGGCGGCAGAGATCACAGGGGCATCGCGCAATGCCCTCTATGAATCGGCATTGGCGTTCAAGCAGGAAGGGACAGAGGACGCGTAGGAGAACTTGAGAGATCGCAAGCCATTCCGCCGCCAGATGCCTTGCATCTTTGGGATGGCCTTAGCGGGTCAGTTGACGGTGTAGGCCAAACCAGAGGCCACGCCGCCGAACAGATCGCCTTCGATCTGAGGCACCTGCGGGAAAGCGCTTTTCAATGCCGTACGCAGCGGGCGCAATGCAGAGGAACCTCCGGTGAGATAAATGGCATCGATGCCACTGGCGTCCAGCCCAGCCTTGAGCAAGCACTCTCGAGCGCAATTCACGATCTGCCCCAAGGGCCCTTCAAGTTGAGCCTCCAAAACATCGGGCGATATGAAAGATTGCAGGCCGGATTCGAGCCAATCCAGTACGATGGGCTGCCTAGCGCTATTTTGGGAAACAAAGATCTTGGCCTGCTCCACCTCATTGGCCAAGCGGTGTCCCCAACGTTCGTTGAGCACCTCCATCAAGCGGTCGTGCAAACGAGGGTCTGCATAGTCGGCCCGAAGCCCTTGTGCTTCCCGCAGTGCTTTGGCGCTGTATAGCCACTGGATCAGGTGCCAAGTCGACAAATCGAAGAATACGCGACTGGGAACTTCGCGACCACTGGGCCCGATATGGCGCAAGCCGAGGAGAGGCATCACTTGGGCACGACTCAATCGTTGGTCGAAGTCAGTTCCACCGATGTGAACGCCGGAAGTCGCCAGCACATCGGAACTGCGGTCTGCCTGCAGCGCACGCTCAGGCCCGAGGCGTACCACTGTGAAATCCGAAGTGCCTCCTCCGATGTCTACCACCAACACCAACGATTCCTGCGAAATTCTTTGCTCATGGTCCAGCGCTGCCGCGATGGGCTCCAACTGGAACGACACGTTGTTGAATCCCGCATCCAAAGCGGCCTGACGCAGGGCATCTTCTGCTTGTGCATCACGCACCTTATCACCGTCAACAAAGTGCACCGGCCGACCCATGACCACGCGGCTGGGCATTGCGCCCAGCACCTGCCTGGCCTGCCCCGCCAGCGTGCGCAAGAACAGCGCAATGATGTCTTGATAACTCACCATGTTCTGGTGCACTGCGGTCTTGTCCTGAAGTAACGCACTGCCCAAAAGGCTTTTCAGCGACCGCATCAATCGCCCCTCTGTACCTGCAAGGTAATGCGCTACAGCATCGCGTCCGATGTGTGTCCGATGGTCTTCCGCATTGAAAAACAAAGCTGTCGGCAAAGTGGTGGCGGCCCCCTCCAAGGAAAGCAATTGCACCGGGCCACGGCCTCGGCGTAATGCCATCGCCGAGTTTGAGGTTCCGAAATCAATGCCAAGGGTGGTTTCTTCTGAAAATGTCATCGTGAACAGATCGGGAGATGGGGCATCGACTCCCGAAATTAAGAAAGCGTTCGTAAAAACAATAGAGGAGTCGTCGCCAAGTGCTCATCAAGGCAATTCAGTGCCATTGAGACTTCTCGACATTGATAACGGAGGGCGATACCCCATCGATCGCATGGGACAGCAAAGGTATCCCACTAGGTTGAGGATCCTGCTTTCCAGGGCAAAAACAAAAAAGCCCACTTATGAGTGGGCTTTTTTGAAAGCGTTTCCGCTATGTTGGTTGCGCGAGGAGGATTTGAACCTCCGACCTTTGGGTTATGAGCCCAACGAGCTACCAGACTGCTCCATCGCGCGGCAAGAGATAAATTATAACCTACTTTTATGCTTCTGCGGAAGCATTTACGGTTTCTGCAGATTCTTCTGCGCGATCAACCAGTTCGACATACGCCATGGGTGCATTGTCCCCCACGCGGAAGCCCATCTTCAGGATACGCGTGTAGCCGCCTGGACGTGCCTTGAAACGGGGGCCGAGCACATTGAACAGCTTGGTCACGCTGTCACGATCACGCAGGCGATCGAATGCCAAGCGGCGATTGGCTAAGGTATCTTCCTTTGCCAAAGTGATCATGGGCTCCACCACACGGCGCAGTTCCTTGGCCTTGGGCAGCGTGGTCTTGATGGCCTCGTGCTCGATGAGCGAGTTCATCATGTTCTGCAGCATCGCGAGTCGGTGCGAGCTGGTGCGATTGAGTTTGCGAAGGCCGTGTCCGTGGCGCATGGTGCTTTCCTTATGAGTAATTAAATCGGGCAGCCGTATCAGGTACTGCCCAAGGCACTGGCTCCCATTGAGGGAACCCAAAATTATAGCTTAACGCTTATCGAGGCCTGCAGGCGGCCAGTTTTCCAGCTTCATTCCCAGAGTCAAACCACGGGAAGCCAAAACTTCCTTGATTTCATTGAGTGACTTACGGCCCAGATTAGGCGTCTTCAGCAACTCGTTTTCGGTGCGCTGGATCAGGTCACCGATGTAGTAGATGTTCTCGGCCTTCAAGCAATTGGCAGAGCGTACTGTCAATTCCAACTCGTCCACAGGGCGCAGCAAGATCGGATCGAACGTTGCACTGCCGCGAGGACCTGCAGGTGCATCGAATGCAGCCAATTCGCCGCCTTCGAGTTGTGCAAACACCGCCAACTGTTCCACCAAAATCTTGGCGGATGCGCGCACTGCATCTTCCGCAGTGATAGCACCATTGGTTTCGATTTCGACAACCAGCTTGTCCAGATCGGTGCGCTGCTCAACGCGGGCGCTTTCCACGGTATAGCTCACGCGCTTAACCGGGGAAAAAGATGCATCCAGCACGATGCGGCCGATCGACTTCGTCGACTCGTCGGCATAACGGCGCAGATTGCCTGGCACATAGCCACGGCCTTTTTCCACCTTGATCTGCATGTCCAGCTTGCCGCCCTGCGACAGATGGGCAATAACGTGATCAGGATTGACGATTTCAACGTCATGAGGCGTCTGGATATCCCGCGCCGTGACCACACCCTCGCCGTCCTTACGAAGGCTCAGCGTGACTTCATCGCGGTTGTGGAGCTTGAACACCACGCCCTTGAGATTCAGCAAGATGTTCACAACATCTTCCTGCACACCATCAATGGATGAATACTCGTGCAAGACGCCTGCTATCGTGACTTCTGTTGCTGCGTAACCCACCATGGACGAGAGCAGAACACGGCGAATGGCATTGCCCAGAGTGTGGCCGTAACCGCGCTCAAAGGGCTCCAACGCCACCTTGGCACGATTGTGACCAAGCTGTTCGACATTGATCGCCTTGGGTTTCAGCAAATTGGTTTGCATTCAGACTTCCTCTCAATACCCCCAGCTCGTTACACCGGTAAGGCTGGTGAAGCGCCTATACCGCGATGCCTCGCGGTATAGGAACAATTTTCTCGAATATGCGCTAAAAGAATTAGCGCGAATAGAGTTCAACGATCAGGGATTCGTTGATGTCAGCGCCGAATTCATCGCGATCCGGAACCTTCTTGAAGATACCCTCTGCCTTGTCGGCATTCACTTCCACCCAAGCTGGCATGCCCACTTGCTGGGCCAGTTGCAATGCTTCGACCACGCGACCTTGCTTCTTGGACTTTTCACGCACAGCCACCACATCGCCCGTCTTGACGAGGTACGAAGCGATGTTGACGGACTGGCCGTTCACCGTGATCGCCTTGTGCGATACCAACTGACGGGCTTCTGCACGCGTAGAACCGAAGCCCATGCGGTAAACAACGTTGTCCAGCCGCGACTCCAACAGGAACAGCAGATTGGCACCGGTGTTGCCTTTACGGCGATCAGCAGCCTCAAAATAGCGACGGAATTGCTTTTCCAGCACCCCGTACATCCGCTTGACCTTCTGCTTTTCACGCAACTGAAGGCCGTAATCAGACGTGCGAGCCCCGGAGGTGCGGCCATGTTGACCAGGCTTGGAGTCGAACTTAGACTTATCCGCAATGGAACGGCGAGCGCTCTTCAGGAACAGGTCGGTGCCTTCACGGCGGGAGAGTTTGGCCTTGGGGCCGAGGTAACGTGCCACTTGAACTTCCTTGGATTGTCATCTTCCGCAACATCATTGCGGGAGCCACCTGCTGCCAAAGCAATCAGGTGGCGGTGGGCTTACAAAAATTAGATGCGACGGCGCTTCTGAGGACGGCAGCCGTTATGGGGAACTGGCGTTACGTCAGAGATCGACGTAATACGAATACCCAAAGCGCCCAGCGCGCGCACTGACGATTCACGACCAGGACCAGGACCCTTGATCTCGACATCAAGATTTTTGATGCCTTGCTCAATGGCAGCGCGACCCGCGACTTCCGATGCAACCTGTGCAGCGAAAGGCGTGGACTTGCGCGAACCCTTAAAACCTTGACCACCCGACGACGCCCAAGACAGAGCATTGCCTTGACGATCAGTGATCGTGATGATGGTGTTGTTGAACGACGCATGCACATGCGCGATGCCGTCCGAAACGTTCTTGCGAACCTTCTTGCGAACGCGCTGTGCAGCGTTATTGGCGGGAGACTTTGCCATGTTGATCTTTCAATCTTTTTACTTCTTCAGCGCTGCGGCACCCTTACGCGGACCCTTGCGAGTGCGAGCATTGGTGCGCGTACGCTGACCACGCATAGGCAGACCGCGACGGTGGCGGAAGCCGCGATAGCAGCCGATGTCCATCAAACGCTTGATGTTCATCGTGGTTTCGCGGCGCAGGTCCCCTTCGATGGTGAACTGTGCGATTTGGTCGCGAATTTTTTCAAGATCGCCATCTGTCAGATCTTTGATCTTCTTCGAGTAAGCGATGTCACATGCTTCGCAAATCTTGCGAGCGCGAGTGCGACCGATGCCAAAAATGGCGGTTAAGCCGATTTCAGCATGCTGATGCGGCGGAATATTAATGCCAGCGATACGTGCCATATGCGTCCTCTAATACTTTCAATCAACCTTGGCGCTGCTTATGGCGCATGTCCGTGCAGATCACGCGCACCACACCCTTGCGGCGGATGATCTTGCAGTTGCGGCAGATTTTTTTGACCGAAGCCGAAACTCTCATTTCATTCTCCTAAAACTCGTCTTTTCGTCCCGGCCGATTGCGCGGAACACAATTTGCGCCCGCGATAGATCGAAGGCATCAATAAACCGTATCCACCAAGGCCAACCCGCCACTATAGCGCATTTGCCAAGATTCCACTCATGTTTGACTGACTTAGCTGCCAGGTGTTGCTTTGAAGTTGGCCTTCTTTAGCAGAGACTCGTACTGCTGCGACATCATGTAGTTTTGCACCTGGGCCATGAAGTCCATGGTGACCACCACAATGATCAGCAAAGAGGTACCGCCAAAATAAAACGGCACGTTGTACTTCAGAATCATGAACTCAGGGAGCAAGCACACAAAGGTGATGTACACCGCTCCAGCCAGTGTCAAGCGAACCAATATCTTGTCGATGTAGCGAGCCGTCTGTTCTCCTGGACGAATCCCAGGAATGAAGGCACCGCTCTTCTTCAAGTTATCTGCAGTCTCCCGGCTGTTGAACACCAATGCGGTGTAGAAGAAGCAAAAGAACACAATGGCTGCGGCGTAGAACATCACATAGATCGGCTGACCCGGGGTCAGTGCTCCAGAAATGTCACGCAACCAACGCATCGATTCACCCGAGCTGAACCAGTTCACCACTGTTGCCGGCAACAGAATGATGGACGAAGCAAAGATCGGTGGAATCACCCCTGCCATGTTGAGCTTCAACGGCAGATGTGACGACTGGCCACCATATACCTTATTGCCCACCTGACGTCTCGCATAATTAACGAGGATCTTCCGTTGACCCCTTTCGACGAACACGACGAAATAGGTCACCGCGGCTACGACCAACACAATGAAAATCGCTGCGAGAATGCTCATAGCACCTGTGCGCACCAACTCCAGCAATCCACCGATAGAACTCGGCAGACCTGCAGCGATACCTGCGAAGATCAGAATCGAAATTCCGTTGCCTAAGCCACGCTCAGTGATTTGCTCGCCCAACCACATCAAAAACATCGTACCAGCCGTCAAGCTCACTACTGCGGTCATCCGAAACCCGAATCCGGGACTCAGAACCAAACCTGCAGAACTCTCCAACGCCACGGCAATGCCCAGCGATTGGAATATGGCCAAGCCCAACGTTCCATAACGCGTATATTGCGTGATCTTGCGCCGCCCTGCTTCGCCTTCCTTCTTCAGCTGCTCGAACGTCGGAACGACGTAGGTCATTAGCTGCATGATGATCGAAGCCGAAATATACGGCATGATCCCCAGAGCGAAAACCGTGAAACGCGAAAGCGCTCCACCCGAGAACATGTTGAACAGGTTCAGAATGCCACCCTGCTGGCCACTGAATAGCTGTTGCAGCTGCGCCGGATCAATGCCCGGCACGGGAATGTGCGCTCCGATGCGGTACACGACCAACGCCAGCAGCAGAAAAACCAGCCGGCGACGCAAATCGCCGAACTTACCGGTCTTCGCAATTTGAGCTGCGTTAGTAGCCACAGATGCGTTCCTTCAGAACGTGTTCAAGCCAGGCTACCGCCGGCAGCTTCGATGGCCGCCTTCGCGCCCGCCGTTGCACCGATGCCAGTCAACTTGACCGACTTGCTCAGTTCGCCGCTCTTGATGATCTTCACCACCTTGATCATTTGGCCGACCAAACCGGCACTCTTGAGAGCCAGCAGGTCGACTTCAGCAAGACCCAACTGGTCCAGCGCCGTCAAGGTCACTTCCGCATTGAACTTCAGCAGATGGGACTTGAAGCCGCGCTTCGGCAGACGACGCTGCAGAGGCATTTGACCGCCTTCGAAGCCCACCTTGTGGTAACCGCCAGAGCGCGATTTTTGACCCTTGTGACCGCGACCTGCGGTCTTACCCAGACCAGAACCGATGCCGCGACCAACGCGGCGCTTGGCATGCTTGGCTCCGTCTGCAGGCTTGATGCTATTGAGTTCCATCATCAATCTCTCAGAGGACTTTGACCAGATAGCTGATCTTGTTAATCATGCCGCGCACTTCAGGGCTGTCCTGCAGTTCGCTGATGCTGTTCAGCTTGCGCAGGCCCAGGCCGCGTACGGTGGCACGGTGCGATTCCTTGGTGCCGATCGGGCTGCGCACCAGTTGAATCTTGACGGTTTGTTGCGTAGTCATTTGCTCAACTCCGTTCAGGCGAAGATGTCTTCGACCGACTTGCCGCGCTTGGCTGCCACTTCCGAAGGGGTCGTGGAATGCACCAGCGCATCGAACGTTGCGCGAACCATGTTGTAGGGGTTCGACGAACCGTGGCTCTTGGCCACGATGTCGGTGATGCCCAACACTTCGAACACAGCACGCATCGGACCGCCTGCGATGATGCCCGTACCCTTGGGGGCAGGAGCCATCATCACGTGTGCAGCGCCATGGTGGCCCGTCACTTGATGGTGAATCGTGCCGTTCTTGAGCGACACCTTCACCAGATTGCGGCGGGCTTCTTCCATGGCCTTTTGCACGGCTGCAGGCACTTCTTTCGATTTGCCCTTACCCATGCCGACGCGGCCATCACCGTCGCCGACCACAGTCAGTGCGGCGAAACCGAGAATACGGCCGCCCTTCACGACTTTGGTCACGCGGTTCACCGCGATCATTTTTTCGCGCAGACCGTCGTCCTGACCTTCGCTCTGCACTTTGGGTTGAAATTTAGCCATTTTGTATTTCGCTCCGCTTAGAACTGCAGGCCAGCTTCACGTGCAGCGTCGGCCAAAGCCTTGACGCGGCCGTGATAGGCAAAACCCGCACGATCGAATGCAACCTTCTCGATACCGGCCGCCTTCGCCTTTTCAGCGATGCGCTTGCCGATGATCTGTGCAGCGGTGGCATTGCCACCCTTGCCAGAGCCACCGAGGGACTTGCGCACATCGGCTTCTGCCGTCGATGCGCTGGCCAGGACCTTGCTGCCGTCGCCGGAGATAACACTGGCGTAGATGTGAAGGTTCGTGCGATTCACCGTCAAACGCGCCACGCCTTGCTGCGCAATGCGAATGCGGGTCTGGCGCGAACGACGAAGACGCTGCTCTTTCTTGGTCAACATGTTGCAGCTCCTTATTTCTTCTTGGTCTCTTTGATCGTGACTTTTTCGTCCGAATAACGGATGCCTTTGCCTTTGTAGGGCTCGGGCGGACGAACGGCACGGATCTCAGCGGCCAACTGGCCAACGCGCTGGCGGTCGGCACCCTTGATCACGATTTCGGTCGGGGTTGGCGTCGCAACCGTGATGCCAGCGGGCATTTCAAAATTCACGGGATGCGAGTACCCCACGTTCAGATTCAGCTTGGCACCTGCGGCCTGGGCTTTGTAGCCCACACCGATCAAGTTCAGCTTCTTCTCGAAGCCCTTGCTGACACCCACCACCATGTTGTTCACCAACTGGCGGATGGTGCCACTCATGGCATTCGCTTCACGGGACTCATTGACAGGCTCAAAGCTGAGCTTGCCGTCCTTGATGGAGACCTTCACAAGCGCGCTCTGGGTCAGCGACAGCGTGCCGCCCGTACCCTTCACATTGATCTGGTCGTCCTTGATGGACACATCCACACCTGCGGGGATGGTCACCGGCATTTTTCCTACGCGGGACATTTCAGTTACTCCTCAATGCCACGTTTAAGCGACGTAGCAAAGCACTTCGCCGCCGACACCGGTAGCGCGCGCTTTGCGATCGGTCATCACGCCCTTGGGTGTCGTGACAATTGCCACACCCAGACCGTTCATGACTTGCGGGATGGAATCACGGCCTTTGTACACACGCAGGCCAGGACGGCTCACGCGCTCGATACGCTCGATCACCGGACGACCGGCGTAGTACTTCAGTGCGATTTCAAGTTCGGACTTGCCGGCTTCGGTCTTGACCTGGAAGCCGTCGATATAACCCTCGTCCTTCAGCACTTGTGCGATGGCGATCTTCACTTTGGAAGACGGCACCAGCACGGTTGCCTTGGACACCATTTGCGCGTTGCGAATGCGGGTCAGCAAGTCAGCGATGGGATCACTCATGCTCATGTTGTATCTCTCCTGCCTGCTTACCAGCTGGCCTTGGTGACACCAGGGATGTCGCCGGCAAAAGCCAGTTCACGGATCTTTGCGCGAGCCAGACCGAATTGGCGGAACGTGCCGCGTGGGCGACCGGTGATTTCGCAACGGTTGCGTTGGCGCGTGGGATTGGCATTGCGTGGGAGCTTTTGCAAACCCAGACGGGCTGCTTCACGCTCTTCATCGCTGCGCTTCATGTCGCTGGCAACTGCCTTCAATTCCGCATACTTTGCTGCGTACTTGGCGGCCAATTTTTCGCGCTTCAGTTCGCGCTGGATCAAAGCTACTTTAGCCATACGCTGCCTCAGTTCTTGAACGGGAAACGGAAACCAGCGAGAAGCGCCTTCGCTTCTTCATCGCTTGTTGCCGTCGTGGTGATGCTGATGTTGAGACCGCGCAAGGCATCCACCTTGTCGTACTCGATTTCAGGGAAAATGATCTGTTCCTTGACACCGATGTTGTAGTTGCCACGGCCATCGAAAGCCCGGCCAGAGATACCGCGGAAGTCACGGACGCGGGGCAGGGCCACGGTCACGAAACGGTCCAGGAATTCGTACATCTGAACGCCACGCAGGGTGACCATGCAGCCGATGGCCTGGCCTTCGCGGATCTTGAAACCGGCGATGGCTTTCTTGGCCTTGGTCACCACAGGCTTCTGACCAGCGATCTTGGTCAGATCGGCGACGGCATTGTCCATCACCTTCTTGTCCGACACGGCTTCGCTCACACCCATGTTCAGGGTGATCTTCGTCAGCCGAGGGACTTGCATCGGAGAGGTGTAACCGAACTGCTTGGCGAGTTCGGGGGCGATTTTTTCGCGGTAGTGTTGTTGCAGTCGTGCCATGTTGACTCCTTAGGCCGCCTTGATTTCAGCGCCGCTGGACTTGAACACGCGAACGCGCGCACCATCAGCCTGCACCTTGATACCTACACGATCAGCCTTGCCGGTAGCCGCATTGAAGATGGCCACGTTGGACTGATGGATCGGCATGGCCTTTTCCACGATGCCGCCAGTCGTACCCTTCATGGGGTTCGGCTTGACGTGCTTCTTGACCAGGTTGATGCCGTCGATGACCAGATAGGAGTCATCCTTGCGCAGCGACACCGTGCCACGCTTACCCTTGTCGCGCCCGGTGAGCACAACGATTTCGTCGCCCTTGCGAATCTTGTTCATGGCGCGTCCTCAGAGAACTTCAGGAGCCAGAGACACGATCTTCATGAACTTCTCGGTACGCAGTTCACGCGTCACGGGCCCGAAGATGCGGGTGCCGATAGGCTCCAGCTTTGCATTGAGCAACACTGCTGCGTTGCCATCGAATTTGACGAGCGAGCCGTCGCCACGACGAATACCCTTCGCCGTACGAACCACCACTGCGCTGTACACCTCGCCTTTTTTGACGCGGCCACGCGGAGCGGCTTCTTTGATGCTCACCTTGATGATGTCGCCAACACTGGCGTAACGACGCCTGGAACCACCCAGCACCTTGATGCACAGGACGGACTTCGCGCCGGTGTTGTCGGCAACGTCTAACCGAGATTCTGTTTGGATCATTTCAATATTCCCAACTTGCACCGGCAGGATTGACAGCCCCAGAGAACGCCTCAAGGGCCGAAGATCAGCCAGTCAGTCTTGGGCCCGTCGTCCATGCCGCAAACCATTTGCAGCATTTCCCGCTGGGCAGAAACCTCGCGCTTTAAACGCGAAGCCTTCGATTTTGTCAAAAAAAGAAAAGGGCGTCAAGCACTTCAAAGCGGCACATTCAAATACTGCGCAGCCAGCGCCTGAAACGTACTCAGTTGAGGGTCGATGTCTAGTTCCTCCCGCAGGATTGCGGCCACGCGCGGCGCCAGGCGGGCAGCCTGAGCGGCATCGAGAAAAAGCATCCGGCTGCGGCGGGCCAGCACATCTTCCACCGTGCGGGCGTATTCATAGCGCGCGGCGAATCGCACCATTGCCTCGGTCAGCCCCTCTGCCAGCACGGCGCCCGCCCCTGACAAGGCTGCGATGAAGGGCGCTTCGCTGCCATAGGAGTGAAGGCCCTGGGGTGCGCTGATGCGGTGCTCGACCGCCTTCTGAGGAGCGCCAACCAAGGGAAGCATGCGCGTCACGCCGCTGGCGCGCCCCTCCAGCAGTCCCGCAGTGAAGCATTTTTGCAACACATCCTCCGCCATGGCGCGGTAGGTGGTCCATTTCCCGCCGGTCACGGTGACCAGTCCGCTGGCACTCGCGATCACCGTGTGTTCGCGGCTGATGCTCTTCGTGTTGTCGCCATCGTCGTCCTGCGGCTTGACCAGGGGACGCAGCCCAACCCAGATGCTGCGCACATCCGAAGGCGCTGGCGCACGCGTCAGATACCGTGCGGATTCGCTGAGGATGAAAGCCACTTCTTCTTTGAACGGCAAGGGCTCGCGTGCCAAGTCCTGGCGCGGACTGTCGGTCGTCCCGAGGATGACCTTGCCCAGCCACGGCACGGCAAAGAGCACCCGGCCATCGGCGGTCTTGGGAACCATGAGTGCATGGTCGGAAGGCAGAAACTCGCGGTCCACCACGATGTGCACGCCCTGGCTGGGCGCCACGATGGGCTTGGCAGGACGGCCGAGTGCCGCAGCGTCCTGCTGGCGGAACGCATCCACCCACACGCCGGTGGCGTTGACTACGCACTTTGCCCGGATGGTGTATGTCGTGCCGGTTTCGCGGTCCTCGCAGATCAAACCCGAAACCTTGCCGCCTTCGTGCACCAGTTCGTTCGCGGAACAGTAATTGACCAGCAACGCCCCCCGCTGCGCTGCCGTACGGGCCAGCGCGAGCGCCAGGCGGGCATCGTCGAACTGGCCGTCCCAGTATTTGACCCCGCCCTTGAGCCCCTCCTTGCGGGCGGTGGGCAGCAGCCGCAAGGTGCTTTCCCGGCCCAGAAACTCGGTGGCGCCCAAGCCGGCTTTGCCCGCGAGAATGTCATAGGCCTTCAAACCCACGCCGTAGAACGGCGTTTCCCAATAGCGGTACGACGGCATCACGAAAGGCAGCGGCTGGGCCAAATGCGGCGCGTTGTTCAGCAGCGTGGTGCGCTCGTGCAGCGCTTCTCGCACGAGGGAGATGTTGCCTTGCGCCAGATAGCGCACCCCCCCATGCACCAGCTTGGTGGCCCGCGAGGACGTGCCCTTGGCAAAGTCGTGCGACTCCACCAGGACCACGCTGAAGCCCCTCGCGGCAGCGTCCAGCGCCACGCCCAGGCCCGTCGCGCCCCCGCCAATCACCGCCAGGTCGTAAAGGCGAGGCTCGGCCAGCCGCGCCATCAGTTCGGAGCGCTTGGTGTACAGGGGGGTGGTCACGGTATTCATGGGGTCGATTGTCCATGCGTCTCGGAAAAACCAAGGGTTAACCCTTGATTCACCGCAAAAAACAAATCCGCCCAAGCCCTTGCAGACAAGGACGAGGGCGGGAGGTGGGCAAACCAGGCCGGCGGTGCGTGGGCGCCGGCCCATCCTGCCGGGTCAGCGCACCTTGCCGTCCTTCCAGGCCTGCAGCAGGCGGTCATAGGCAATGGTTTCGCCCTTGGGCTTTTCGTTGGCCAGCTTGGCCCACGGAGCGGCCTTGTCGCTCAGCCACTTGGCAGGATCGCCCTTGGGATTGAGCTTGGGTGCGCAGTGGGCCATGCCGGCGCGCTCCAGGCGTGCCATGACCTGGTCCATCTCGTCGGCCAGCGTGTCCATCGCGCCCTGCGGGGTCTTCTCGCCCGTGACGGCCTGGGCCACGTTCTTCCACCACAGCTGCGCGAGCTTGGGGTAGTCGGGCACGTTGGTGCCAGTGGGAGACCAGGCCACGCGCGCCGGGCTGCGGTAGAACTCCACCAGGCCACCGAGCTTGGGCGCCATGTCGGTCATGGCCTTGGACTGGATGTCGCTCTCGCGGATGGGCGTCAAGCCCACGATGGTCTTCTTGAGCGAGACGGTCTTGGCGGTCACGAACTGGGCGTAGAGCCAGGCGGCGGCCGTCTTGTTGGCGTCATGGCCGCTGAAGAACGACCACGATCCCACGTCCTGGTAGCCGTTCTGCATGCCGGGCTTCCAGTACGGACCGTTGGGGCCGGGGGCCATGCGCCACTTGGGCGTGCCGTCGGCATTCACCACGGGCAGGCCGGGCTTGACCATGTCGGCCGTGAAGGCGGTGTACCAGAAGATCTGCTGGGCGATCTGGCCTTGCGCAGGCACGGGGCCGGATTCGCCGAAGGTCATGCCCATGGCTTCCTTGGGCGCGTACTTCTTCATCCAGTCCACGTACTTGGTGAGCGCATAGACAGCCGCGGGCGAGTTGGTCGCGCCGCCCCGGGACACCGAGGCGCCCACGGGCGTGCACTTGTCCGCCGCCACGCGAATGCCCCATTCGTCGATCGGCAGGCCGTTGGGCGTGCCGATGTCGGCTGCGCCCGCCATGGACAGCCACGCGTCGGTGAAGCGCCAGCCGAGCGAAGGGTCCTTCTTGCCGTAGTCCATGTGGCCGTAGATGGCCTTGCCGTCGATGGTCTTCACGTCGTTGCTGAAGAATTCGGCGATGTCTTCGTAGGCGCTCCAGTTGAGCGGCACGCCCAGGTCGTAGCCGTACTTGGCCTTGAACTTGTCCTTCAGGTCCTTGCGCTCGAACAGGTCGGCGCGGAACCAGTACAGGTTGGCGAACTGCTGGTCGGGCAGCTGGTAGAGCTTGCCGTCCGGCGCGGTGGTGAACTTGGTGCCGATGAAGTCCTTCAGATCCAGCCCGGGGTTGGTGAACTCCTTGCCGGCGCCCGACATGTAGTCGGTCAGGTTCATCATCTTGCCGTAGCGGTAGTGCGTGCCGATCAGGTCGGAGTCGCTGATCCAGCCGTCATAGATCGACTTGCCCGACTGCATCGAAGTCTGCAGCTTCTCGACCACGTCGCCTTCCTGGATCAGGTCGTGCTTGACCTTGATGCCGGTGATCTCCTCGAAGGCCTTGGCCAGCGTCTTGGACTCGTACTCGTGCGTGGTCAGGGTTTCCGACACCACCGAGATTTCCTTCACGCCCTTGGCCTGCAGCTTCTTGGCCGCGTCGATGAACCATTTCATCTCGGCCAGTTGCTGGTCCTTGGCCAGGGTGGACGGCTGGAATTCGCTGTCCACCCACTTCTTGGCCTCTGCCTCGCCCGCCATGGCGGTGTTGCCGGCCAGGACCGCGACGGCCAACGCCAGCGCCGAATACTGCATCTTCATAGTGCTTGTCTCCTGATAGTCAGTTGAATCGACTCCCCTTTGCATTCCAGCGGCCGCCGGGTCCGGGGGATGGGTCGGACCGGCGGCAGAGAAAACCCCAGGCAGCCGCGCCGTCAGCCCTTGCGCAGGATCAGCGCCAGCAACGCCATCGACAGCACGAAGCTGATCCAGATCGACGGCTCGGCCGACAGCGAGAACCATTGCATCAAATGCCCGCTGATGCCCACGAACGCCAGGTTCACGTAGGCGGCGGCCAGCAGCCCGATGAAGAGGCGGTCGCCGCGCGTCGTCGCCAGCGGCAGCCAGCCACGCCGGAGCGTGGTGGGTGACTTGATTTCCCACACCGTCATGCCGGCCAGCATGAGCACGATGCACAGGAAGAAAACGGCCACCGGCGTGGTCCAGGCCATCCACTCAAACATGGTTACCCCCCTGAGCGCCTGCGGCGCTTCCCCCCAGGGGGACGCAGCTGGTGGCCGGGCAAAGCCCGTTCCACGGCTGCCGCTCCCCTTGGACGCATCGCGCGCTCTGCTGTGAAAGTGTGTGATTCATGCTGGTGCTCCCTTTCACACGTCAAACCCGACCCATCGCGAAACCCTTCGCGATGTAGTGCCGCACGAACCAGATGACGATGGCGCCCGGCACGATGGTGAGCACGCCGGCCGCGGCCAGGGTCGCCCAGTCCATGCCGGAAGCGCTCACGGTGCGCGTCATCGTCGCCACGATGGGCTTGGCGTTCACGCTGGTGAGCGTGCGCGCCAGCAGCAGCTCGACCCAGCTGAACATGAAGCAAAAGAACGCTGCCACACCCACGCCGGCCTTGATGAGCGGCAGGAAGATGGTCAGGAAAAAGCGCGGGAAGCTGTAGCCGTCGATGTACGCCGTCTCGTCGATCTCGCGCGGGATGCCGGTCATGAAGCCTTCCAGGATCCACACCGCCAGCGGCACGTTGAACAGCAGGTGGGCCAGTGCCACGGCGATGTGCGTGTCCATCAGCCCCACGGTCGTGTAGAGCTGGAAGAACGGCAGCAGGAACACCGCCGGCGGCGTCATGCGGTTGGTCAACAGCCAGAAGAACACGTGCTTGTCGCCCAGGAACTGGTAGCGCGAGAACGCATAGGCCGCCGGCAGCGCCACGGTGAGCGAGATCACCGTGTTGATGGCCACGTAGATCAGGCTGTTGATGTAGCCGGAGTACCAGGACTCGTCGGTGAAGATGGTCTTGTAGTTGTCCCAGGTGAAATGCTGGGGAAAGAACGAGAACGTGGAGAGGATCTCCGCGTTCGTCTTGAAGCTCATGTTGACCATCCAGTAGATGGGCAGCAGCGCGAAGACGATGTAGGCCGCAAGGAAGAGGCTCCGCTTGCGAAAGCGCTTTTCATTCATGGCCGGCTCCGGTCTGTGCGTCGGTGCCCACGCGCTGCATCCAGTTGTAGAGGATGAAGCACAGCAGCAGGATGATGAGGAAGTAGATCAGCGAGAACGCCGCTGCCGGGCCCAGGTCGAACTGGCCCACGGCCTTCTGCGTGAGGTACTGGCTGAGGAAGGTGGTGGCATTGCCCGGCCCGCCGCCGGTGAGCACGAAGGGCTCGGTGTAGATCATGAAGCTGTCCATGAAGCGCAGCAGCACCGCGATCATCAGCACGCCGCGCATCTTGGGCAGCTGGATGTAGCGGAACACGGCGAACTTGCTCGCGCCGTCGATGCGCGCGGCCTGGTAGTAGGCGTCGGGGATCGAGCGCAGCCCGGCGAAGCACAGCAGCGCCACCAGCGGCGTCCAGTGCCACACGTCCATCACCAGCACGGTGAGCCACGCCTGCGTGGCGTTGCCGGTGTAGCTGTAGTCGATGCCGATGTACTGCAGCGCGGCGCCCAGCAAACCGATGTCGGCGCGGCCATAGATCTGCCAGATGGTGCCCACCACGTTCCACGGGATCAGCAGCGACAGCGCCACCGTCACCAGCACGGCGGAGGACTTCCAGCCCTGCGCGGGCATGGACAGTGCCAGGCAGATGCCCAGCGGAATCTCCACCGCCAGCACGGCGAGCGAGAACGTGATCTGGCGCCACAGCGCCGCATGCAGCTCTTCATCGCGCATCACGGCGGCGAACCATTCGGTGCCGACGAACACGCGCCGCTCGGGCGAGATGATGTCCTGCACCGAGTAGTTCACCACGGTCATCAGCGGCAGGATGGCCGAGAAGGCCACGCACAGGATGACGGGCAGGATCAGGAACCAGGCCTTCTGGTTCACCGGTTTGGTCGTGGTGCTCATGCCAGCAGTTCCTCGTTTTGGTAGAAGCAGGTGTGGCGCCCCAGCACCTGCAGCCAGACGGTGTCGCCCGCCGAAGGCACGGGCCCGCCCGTGCCCAGGCGGGCCTTGAGCGTGTACTCGCCCACGCGGGCCGTGAGCAGGAAGTAGGTGCCGATGTCCTGCACCTTCTCCACCGTGCAGGGCAGCGCGCCGGGCTGTCCGGCCGTGGCGATGGCCAGGTATTCGGGGCGCACGCCCACCTGCAGCGCGCCGGCCGGCAGGGCCTTGCCCGCGGGCCGCGCCAGGCGGTGGCCCGCGACGACGATGGCGTCCGCCTCGCCCTGCGCGGGCAGGAAGTTCATGCCCGGCGAGCCGATGAAGTGGCCCACGAACACGTGCTGCGGCCGCTCGAACAGCGCATCGGCCGCGCCCACCTGCACGGCGCGCCCGCGCGTCATCACCACCACCTCTTCGGCGAAGGTCAGCGCCTCCACCTGGTCGTGGGTCACGTAGATCAGGGTCAGCTTGAGCTCGTGGTGGATCTGCTTGAGCTTGCGGCGCAGCTGCCACTTGAGGTGCGGATCGATCACCGTGAGCGGCTCGTCGAAGAGCACGGCCGCCACGTCCGAGCGCACCAGGCCGCGCCCGAGCGAGATCTTCTGCTTGGCATCGGCCGCCAGGCCCGAGGCGCGCTGATCGAGCTGCCCGCTCATGTCCAGCATCTCGGCGATCTGGCCGACGCGCTGGCGGATCTGGGCCTCGGGCACCTTGCGGTTCTTGAGCGGAAAGGCGAGGTTCTCGGCCACCGTCATGGTGTCGTAGATCACCGGGAACTGAAACACCTGGGCGATGTTGCGCTCCTGCGGGCTCGCGTGGGTGACGTCCTTGCCGTCGAACAGCACGCGCCCCTGCGAGGGCACGAGCAGGCCCGACATGATGTTGAGCATGGTCGTCTTGCCGCACCCCGAGGGGCCGAGCAAGGCGTAGGCGCCGCCGTCGCGGAACTCCATCGACAGCGGCAGCAGCGCGTAGTCGCTGTCCTGCTGCGGGTTGGGCTTGTAGGCGTGCGCCAGATCCAGATTGATGCGCGCCATCTCAGCGCCCTCCCCGGCGCGCGGGCGCCAGCAGCAAGGCGCCGTCGGCGCCGAAGACATAGGCCTCGCCCGGTGCCAGGTGCAGCGTGATGGCCGCGCCCAGGTCGAAGTAGTGCACACCCGTGACCTGCGCCACGAGTTCGCCCCAGGGCGTGTGCGCATGCACGAAGGTGTCGGAGCCCGAGATTTCGGCCAGCTCCACCGTGCCGGCCACCGACACGTCGCCGGGGCGCGGCTGCAGGCGCAGGGCGCTCGCCCGCACGCCTACCGTCAGGCCCGTCGCGGCGCTGCCCGCAGGCAGCTCCTGCGGCAATGCCAGCAGGCCACCGCCGGCCATGCGCACGCCGCCCGCGGCCGCATCGGCGGCGATCAGGTTCATCGGCGGGTCGCTGAAGGCGCGGGCCACGCGCAGCGAGCTCGGGGCATGGAAGACCTCGGCCGTGGGGCCGTACTGCAGCAGTTCGCCCTCGTGCAGCACGGCGGTGTAGCCGCCCAGCAGCAGGGCCTCGCCCGGCTCGGTGGTGGCATAGACCACGGTGGAGTCGCCGGCTGCGAACAGCTGCGTCAATTCGTCTCGCAGCTCTTCGCGCAGCTTGTAGTCGAGGTTGACCAGGGGCTCGTCCAGCAGCATCAGCGGCGCGCCCTTGGCCAGGGCCCGGGCCAGCGCCACGCGCTGCTGCTGCCCGCCCGACAGCTCGGCCGGATAGCGGTTCAGGAACATGTCGATGTGCAGCCGCTCGGCCAGCGCGCGCACGCGCTCGGCGATGCCCTTGTCGCCCCGCAGCTTGAGCGGCGAGGCGATGTTGTCGGCCACCGTCATGGAGGGGTAGTTGATGAACTGCTGGTACACCATGGCCACGTTGCGCTCGCGCACGGGCACGCCGGTCACATCCACGCCATCCACCCGAACCGTGCCTTCGGTCGGCTTGTCCAGCCCCGCCATGATGCGCATCAGGCTGGTCTTGCCCGCCTGCGTGGCGCCCAGCAGAACGGTCACCGCGCCGCTTTGCAGCGCCATGTCCATGCCATGCAGCCAGTTCTGGGCCCCTACCCGCTTGTTGATGCTCTCAAGTGCCAGCTGCATGCAGCTACCCCATTTCTGCGACCCGAACCGCAGCGCAGAGCGCGCACGGCCAAGTCTTCGTTGTTCGATTGCGATCATTTTTGTTGTTTTGTGATCGTTTTGAATCAAGGTTTACCCTTGATTGATTCGTTTTTGTTCGCTTGGCGCCAGTGGCGCGCCCAGCCCCACCGTCAGCGCGCCGTGCAACGAAAGACGTCTGCAGCGAGGGCGATTGCCAAAAAACAGCGTCTCCAGCGCACTCCGTCCTCTGGAGGTTCCGGGTTTTCCCCTGTGTCGCAAACGCCCTGCTCGGTATTCACACCCTTTACCGCTTGAAACATTGCCCCTAGTCTCGGGCTTCATTCACGAGCGTCGGCGGCGTCGGCGGCGCTCCCGTCCAATTTCGTATCTGGGAGATGTCATGAACAAAATGCGTGTGCTGTCGGTGGCTGTTCTTACCTGTCTATCGTCGGTCGCCATGGCACAAAGCACGTCGGGCATGGCGGGCAGCAGCAGCCTCAACATGTACGGCATCGTGGACCTGGGCGTCAGCCATGTGACCGGCGGCCCCGGCGGCAACCAGACCCGGCTGATCAGCGGCAACATGGAAGGCTCGCGCCTGGGCTTCAAGGGCAACGAAGACCTGGGCGGTGGCTACCGCGCGATCTTCACCATGGAAGCGCGGATCGAGGCCGATACCGGCGACACCAGCAACCGTCCCGTGTCCCTGGGCCAGTTGCCCGACCGGCTGAGCACGGCCACCTCGCTGGGCCTGCCAGCGGCCCTGCAGCCCGCGGTGACCGCCGTGGCCAATCAGATCGGCTCCAACATCGGCGTCAACCTGAACAAAACCTTCTTCGACCGCCAGATATTCAGCGGTCTGGTGACCCCGTTCGGCGCCTTCACGTTCGGCCGCCAGTACACGCCCGGCTACCTGGCCACCGGCAACTTCGATGTGATGAAGACCGAGTCCAGCCTGTCCCTGGGACAACTGGTGGCGATCCCTAACTCGTTCGACATCCGGGTCAGCAACTCGATCCAGTACGCCCTGCAAAAGGACGGCCTCACCGCCACCGCCATGTACGCCGCCGGCGAGGTGGCGGGCAAGCCGAGCGCGCGGCGCCTGCTTGGCATCATGGCGATCTACAAGGGCGACGGCTATTCGTTCGGCGGCGGCTACAACACCCGCAACAACGAACTGGGCGAAAAGTCGCTCACCACCGGCATCCTGGGTGCCACGCTGGACATCGGCCCGGGCACGCTGTCCGGCCAGTACGCCGTCATCAAGGACGACCACCCGAGCGACCTGTCCACCATCGCCGCGAGCCTGTCGGCCAACCCGGCCACGGCGCCGGTGGCGGGCCTGGTGCAGAACGCGTTCATCCAGGGCTTCAAGCAGGACGCCCGCCTGTTCCAGGTCGGCTACCGCATCACCAGCGGCGTGCACACGGTGACCGTGGCCTACAACAACATGAACGACAAGCGCCCGTTCAATGCCGACCGCTACTCCTACGGCGCGGCCTACACCTACGCGCTGTCCAAGCGCACCGACGTGAGCGCCGTGCTGACGCACCTGGAAAACAAGAACACTTCGCAGGACTTTCTGGGTGGCAACGGTTTCATCGGAGGCGTGGCGGCCTCCCCAGGCAAGGACGTGAACAGCATCGCCGTGTCGATTCGCCACCGGTTCTGACGCGCTCCGCAGTCTTCCAAAAGAAGCCTTTGGCCGCCGAGACAAATCCCCCGCAAGGGGGATTTTTTTCGTCCGGGGCCACCGAAAACCTTGCGGGGCACCGACCGCGGCACCCTCCGCCTCAGCGTTCGATCCGGATCGGGATTGTTGCTTCTTGATCGTTTCCCATCAAGGTTTACCCTTGATCCGTTCGTTTTGGTTCGCTTTAAAGTCAGGCCAGCCCTTTTTGCATGCACTGCGCTTTCACTTCGCTTCGTTGCCAGACCCCCACGTGAACACCAACCCCCGCCAACTGCGCCTGCTCGAAGAAGTCCGCTCCCGCCAGTCCGCCACCGTGGAGCAACTGGCCGATACCTTGGGCGTGACGCTGCAGACCGTGCGGCGCGACGTGCAGCGGCTGGCCGAACTGGGGCTGGTGCGGCGGTTCCACGGCGGCGTGCGGGTGCCGACCTCCACCGTCGAGAACCTCGGGCACACGCAGCGCGAAACCCTGCATGCCGACGGCAAGGCCCGCATCGCGCGCGCCGTGGCAGCCCAGGTGCCCAACGACTGCTCGCTGATCCTCAACATCGGCACCACCACCGAAGCCATCGCCCGTGCGCTCATGCACCACCGGGGCCTGCGCGTCATCACCAACAACCTGAACGTGGCCGCCATCCTGAGCGGCAAGCCCGACTTCGAAGTCATCGTGGCCGGCGGCGTGGTGCGCTCGCGCGACCGCGGCATCGTGGGCGAAGCCGCGGTGGATTTCATCCGCCAGTTCCGGGTGGACATCGCGCTCATCGGCATCTCCGGCATCGAATCGGACGGCACGCTGCGCGACTTCGATTACCGCGAGGTGAAGGTGGCGCAAACCATCATCGCCCAGGCCCGCGAGGTCTGGCTGGCCGCAGACCACAGCAAGTTCAGCCGCGCGGCGATGGTGCAGGCCGCCACGCTGGCGCAGATCGGCCGGCTGTTCACCGATGCGCCGCCGCCCGAGCCCTTTCCCGCGCTGCTGCGCGATGCCGGTGTGGACTGCACCGTCGCCGGATGAGGCCCCCACGGCCCCGCGGCACCCCGCCGGCCCTTTCCCTACAGAACACACCATGACCTATTTGCTCGCCCTCGACCAAGGCACCTCCAGTTCCCGCAGCATCGTGTTCGACGAGCGCGGCCACATCGTCGCGCAGGCACAGCTGGAGCTGCCGCAGATCTACCCGCAACCCGGCTGGGTGGAGCACGACCCGCGCGAGATCTGGCGCACCCAGCTGACCACCGCGCGGCAGGCCCTGGCCCAGGCGAATCTGAAGGCCAGCGACGTGCGCGCGCTGGGCATCACCAACCAGCGCGAGACCACGGTGCTATGGAACCGGCGCACCGGCGAGCCGGTGCACCACGCCATCGTCTGGCAGGACCGCCGGGCCGAGCCGCTGTGCGCCGAGTTGCGCGAGCGCGGCCTGGCCGACACCATCCAGGCCAAGACCGGCCTGCTGATCGACGCGTATTTCTCGGGCACCAAGCTGCGCTGGCTGCTGGACCACGTGCCCGGCGCGCGCGCCCAGGCCGAGCGCGGCGAACTGGCCTTCGGCACCGTGGACAGCTGGCTCATCTGGCAGCTCACGCAAGGCCAAGTGCACGTGACCGACGTGAGCAACGCCGCGCGCACCATGCTCTTCAATGTGCGCACCAACCAGTGGGACGACGAACTGCTGGAGCTGCTGCAGATCCCGCGCGCCCTCATGCCCGAGGTGCGACCCTCCAGCGCCCACTTCGGCGACACCCACCCCGAGCTGCTGGGCAGCGCCCTGCCCATCGGCGGCGTGGCCGGCGACCAGCAGAGCGCGCTGTTCGGCCAGGCCTGCTTCAAGGCCGGCATGGCCAAGAACACCTACGGCACCGGCTGCTTCATGCTGATGCACACGGGGCAGAAGTTCCAGACCTCCACCAACGGGCTGCTGACCACCAGCGCGGCCCAGATCGGCACCGCGCCGCCCGGCGCGGCCTCGCTCAGCCTGGCCGGCAGCACGCCCGAGTTCGCGATGGAAGGCAGCGTGTTCGTCGGCGGCGCCGTGGTGCAGTGGCTGCGCGACGGCTTGCGGGCCATCTCCGCCAGCAACGAGGTGCAGTCGCTCGCCGAAAGCGTGCCCGATTCGGGCGGCGTGATGATGGTGCCGGCCTTCACCGGCCTGGGCGCGCCCTACTGGAAGCCCGACGCACGCGGCACCATCACCGGCCTCACGCGCGGCACCACGCTCGCCCACATCGCGCGGGCGGCGCTGGAGAGCATCGCCTACCAGAGCGCCGCGCTGCTGCAGGCCATGAGCCGCGACGCCGTGGCCGCCGGCGGCGCGCCGGTGAGCGAGCTGCGCGTGGACGGCGGCGCCTGCGTGAACGACCTGCTCATGCAGTTCCAGGCCGACCTGCTGGGCATTCCCGTCGTGCGGCCCGCGGTGATCGAGACCACGGCGCTGGGCGCGGCCTACCTGGCCGGCCTGTCGAGCGGCGTGTACCGCAGCACCGACGAGCTGTCGGACCTGTGGCGCGCCGAGCGCCGCTTCATGCCCACGCTGGGCGCCCCCCGCGCCCGCGAACTCATGGCGCGCTGGGAGCACGCCGTGCGGCAGGCCTCGCTCGACTGAAAAGAAGGGAGCCCCGGCGTTCCCCGCGGCGCAGGCGCTAACATCCTGCGCTTCGCCTCCACCAGCCCACCGCCGCCATGAACGCCACGCCCGCCGCGACCGATTCGACCCCTTCCGCCATCGCCTTCATCGGCGGGGGCAACATGGCCAGCGCCATCATCGGCGGGCTGATCCGCCAGGGCGTGCCGGCCGCGCAGATCGAAGTGGTCGAGCCCTGGGCCGAAGCCCGCGCCGCCCTGCTCTCGCAGCACGGCATCACGGCGCACGAAGCGGCCGGCCCCGCGCTGGCCCGGGCCGGCACCGTGGTGTGGGCCGTCAAGCCCCAGACCTTCCAGGAAGCCGCCCAGCAGGCGCGCGCCCACACCGGCAGCGCCGTGCACCTGAGCGTGGCGGCCGGCATCCGCTCGGACAGCATCGCCCGGTGGCTGGGCAGCGAACGCATCGTGCGCGCCATGCCCAACACCCCGGCGCTGATCGCCCGCGGCATGACGGCCCTTTACGCCCGCCCCCAGGTGACCGCCGCCGAGCGCGCGGCCATCGAGCGGATCATCGCGACGACGGGGGAATTCCTGTGGGTGGACGACGAACCGCAGCTCGATGCCGTCACCGCCCTGTCGGGCTCGGGCCCGGCCTATGTGTTCCGCTTCCTGGAGGCCATGACCGAGGCCGGCGCCGCCATGGGCCTGACCCGCGCCCAGGCCCACCAGCTGGCCGTGGCCACCTTCGCCGGCGCCTCCGAACTGGCCCGCCGCTCCGACGAGCCGCCCGAGGTGCTGCGCCAGCGCGTCACCTCCAAGGGCGGCACCACCTACGCCGCCCTGCAGTCGATGGAGCAGGACGAAGTGCCCCAGCGCTTCATGCGCGCCATGGAGGCCGCGCGTGAGCGGGCGCGCGAACTGGGCGACGAGTTCGGCGCCTGATCGCCAGCGCGGGCGGGCGCCCCGCCGGCTTCAAGCCAAAACGCCCTCCAGCACAATAAGTACTAGGGCATATCGCTACAAAAACAATAGCAACTTACCGCAGCGCGTAACCCACGGCGATGCCGGCGAACAGCGTGAACCCGATCCAGTGGTTCTCGCGGAAGGCCCGAAAGCAACCCTCGCGCGTGCGGTGGCGGATCAGCGCGAAGTGCCACGCCACCTGGGCCAGCACCGCGCCGATCGCGAGGTGGAACGCCGCGCCCAGCCCCAACGGCGCCAGCGAAACGCCCCAGAAAGCCACCAGCAGCAGGTAGAACGCCAGGATGGCCGCGACGTCGAAGCGGCCCAGCGTGATGGCCGAGGTCTTCATGCCGATCTTCAGGTCGTCGTCGCGGTCCACCATGGCGTATTCGGTGTCGTAGGCCAGCACCCAGAACAGATTGCCCAGCACCAGCCACAGCGCCAGCCACGGCACCTCGCCGCGCACGGCGGTGAACGCCATCGGAATGCCCATGCTGAACGCCACGCCCAGCACCGCCTGCGGCATCGAGAAGAACCGCTTGGTGAACGGGTACAGCACCGTCACCGCCAGCGCCGGCACCGACCAGGCGATGGTGATGGCATTGGTGGTGAGCACCAGCGCGAAGGCGACCAGCGCCAGCACCGCCCCCACAGCCAGCGCCTCGCGCGGGGAGACGGCGCCGCTGGTCACCGGCCGCTGCGCCGTGCGCTTGACGTGTCGGTCGAACCGGCGGTCGGCCACGTCGTTCACGCAGCAGCCCGCGCTGCGCATCAGGATGGTGCCCAGCGTGAACACGGCCAGCAGGTGCCAGCCGGGGAATCCGCCCGCCGCGACCCACAGCGCCGACAGCGTGGGCCACAGCAGCAGCAGCCAGCCGGCCGGGCGGCTCCAGCGGATCAGGTCAAGGTAGAGCGACAGGCGCGACGGCGTGGGGGCGGAAAGCGGCATGGCGCGGAAAAAGGAAAGGAAAGAAAGAGAGAGAAAGAGAGGGGACCCGGGAAACGAAAACGCCCGCACGGGTGGGCGGGCGCTGGCTGGGCAGGGCCGTGCAAGGCCCGGCCGGCTCACTCCTCCAGGAGCGAGCGCAGCATCCAGGCGGTCTGCTCATGCACCGCCAGGCGCTGGGTCAGCAGATCGGCCGTGGGTTCGTCGCTGGCCTTGTCGGCCACCGGGAACAGTTCGCGCGCCGTGCGGGCGACGGCCTCGTGGCCTTCGACCAGGATGCGCACCATCTCCAGAGCGTGGGGCGGCTCGGTGGGCGCGTCGGGCAGCGAGGTGAGCTTGCCGAACTGCGCGTAAGAGCCCGGCGCCGCATGGCCCAGCGAGCGGATGCGCTCGGCCACCGGGTCCACCGCGTTCCACAGCTCGGTGTACTGCCCCATGAACATGGTGTGCAGCGTGTTGAACATCGGGCCCGTCACGTTCCAGTGGAAGTTGTGGGTGGTGAGGTACAGCGTGTAGGTGTCGGCCAGCAGGCGCGACAGGCCTTGCGCGATGGCCGCACGGTCCTTGTCGCTGATGCCGATGTTGATGCGCGGTGCGCCGCTGGCGCTGGCGCGGGCGATAGGGGTCTTGGGTGTTTTTGCCATGGAGAACTCCTTCGGGTGCTGAACTGAACGATGCGTTGCGTTGCCATCTTGCCGGCCCGGGCGGGCCTCCGCCGCTGAGGGGGAGGCGTGGCGCCCGGGCGCCTGAAACACTTTAGCGCATGCAGGGCGGCCAGCGGCCGCCCGGGGTCACTGCATCTGCGGCAGGTTGCCGATGCGCACCAGCATCTCGGTGAACATCTGCATGTCGGCGTCGAGGTCGGTCACTTCCTTGAATTCCTTCGCGTTGTGGGCCGTGTACTTCTTGCCCGGCATCGCGGGGCCGAAGTTGATCGCGTTGGGCATCAGCTTGGCCGTGGTGCTGCCGGCCGTGGGCACGGGCTTGGCCTCCAGGCCGGTGGTGTCGCCGAAGGTGTTGAGCAACGTGGACAGCCAGGCGCCCTGAGGGTCGCGCGCCATCCACTCGCCCTGGCTGTGGTCCACCTCGACCGCCACGCCGGCCTGCGTGCCCCACGCCTGGATGCGCGCCGTGGTGGCCTTCGTCAGCACGTCCGCCGTGCTGCCGCGCGGCATGCGCACGTTCACCAGCACATCGACCTTGCCGTCCTTCTCGCGCACCAGGTTGGGCGACATGGTGAGCGGTCCCATGAAGTCGTCGCTGTACGCCAGGCCCATCGTGCGGCCCAGGTAGTCGGTGCCGTACAGATCAGCGATGTAGCGCACCGCGCCGGCATAGCCGTTGGCCGCCAGCGGCACGCCGGACTCCTGCAGGAACAGCGCCAGGCGCGGCAGCGGGTTCACGCCCTCTTCGGGACGCGAGCCGTGGGCCGACGTTCCCGTGACCTTGACCGTGAGCGCAGCGCCGTCCTGAACGATGTCGATGGCGAAGGGGCCGCCCTGGCCAGTGTATTTGGCGATGAACGCCTCGCGGGCCGCGCCCAGGCGCTGCGCCGTGGCGGCCAGGTCGCCACCTTGCAGGCGTGCGGTGGCCGTCTGCGGCACGGCGTTGGCCGAGGCGGCGCCCGTCATCGCAGCGATGGTGACTGCGCCGGCCGGCGCGGTGGCGGTGGGCGCCAGCGCGAACGACGCACGCAGCGCGCCGGAGCCCTTTTCGGCCACCACGGCGGGGTACTTGCTGTCCAGCACGATGTTGTACTCGGGCAGCGCGGTCTTGGCGCGGTAGTACTTCATCGCGTCGCCGCCCGTCTCTTCGGTCGTCTCGACCATCAGGCGGATCGTGCGGGCCATCGGCAGGCCGCTGTCCTTGACCGCCTTCATCGCGTACAGCACGGCGGCGATGGAGCCCTTGTCGTCGATGGAGCCCCGGCCATACAGGTTGCCGCCCACGCGTGTGAGCTTGAACGGGTCCAGGCGCGTGCCGTCGTCCAGCACCCATTCGTCGGCCACCACGGGCACCACGTCGGCATGCGTGAGGATGCCGAATTCTTCTGTGCCCGTGCCGGGCAGCTTCACTTCGAAAATGCGGTTGTCCACGTTGCGGTACTGCAGGCCGAAATCCCTGGCCATGCCTTCGACCAGCGTGCCGAAGGCGATGATCGCCTTGTCTTCGTGCGGCGGCACCTTGTCGGCGCGCACCGTGGGAATCGCCACCATCTTCGCGGTCGTGTCGATCACCGCCGTGTGGTGGTGCAGGCGGTTGTACAGGCCCAGCAGGCGGCTGATGTTCACCAGATCGTCGCCCGCCAGCGTGGCCTTGGATTCATACGCCTTCACGCTGGGCGCCAGCGCAGGATAGGTGCGCACCGCGCGTTCGAGGAACGCGCTGAAATCGCCGCTGGGCGCGCCCGTCTCGGCGACCACCAGGCGGTCCAGATCGGGTTTCTTGAGCGTGCCCGCCAGCGGCGCGGTATCGGCGGGCGCCGTCACGCTGGAGCAGGCCGAAAGGCCCAGGGCCAGCCCGGCCGCCATCAAAAGCTTCTTCATGGAATGTTGTCCTTGGATTGTGGAAAAGCGCAGCGCCGCTCGCAGGCGGCATGTGGCGCAGCCTGCGGGCGGGACGGGTGGAGGATGACCACCGGCCGCGCGCGGGGCGAGTTTAGCCCTGCCCCGAGGCGTTTGGATGAAGGCTGCACGGCAGTCAGCGCCGACCGCGCTGCCACCATGTCCCGAAGACGTGCCGAGGAAGCCCCGGAGAAGGAGCCCGCGCCTCAGGACAGGCGCGTCACGCCCGGCAGTTCGCAGGCATAGATCGCATTGCGCAGCGCAGCGATCGCCTCGTAGCGGGTGAAGCTGCGGCGCCAGGCCAGCACCACGCGGCGCATCGGTGGCGGGCTGCCGTCGTCTTCCTGGATGGGCAGGTAGCGGATGTGCGTGTCGTCGCTCTTCCTGCGGCGCGAACCCGTGTGCAGCGCATCGCGCGGCACCGACAGGCGCGGCACCAGCGTCACGCCCATGCCGGCCGACACCATGTGCTTGATCGTCTCCAGCGATGAGCCCTCGAACGTGCGCCGGATGCCCTCGGCATTGCTCGCAAAGCGCGCGAACTCGGGGCACACCTCCAGCACATGGTCGCGAAAGCAGTGGCCCGCGCCCAACAGCAGCATCGTCTCGCTCTTGAGCTGCGCGGCGGAGATGGATTTCTGTTCGGCCAGCGGGTGGCTGCTGGGCACGGCCGCCATGAAGGGCTCGTCATACAGCTGCGCCATCGCCAGGCCCGTGTCGGGAAACGGCTCGGCCATGATCGCGCAATCGATCTCGCCGGTGCGCAGCATCTCCAGCAGCTTGACCGTGAAGTTCTCCTGCAGCATGAGCGGCATCTGCGGCGTGCGCGCGATGGCATGGCGCACCAGCTCGGGCAGCAGGTAGGGCCCGATGGTGTAGATCACCCCCAGCGTGAGCGCCCCGGCCAGCGGGTCCTTGCCGCGCTTGGCGATTTCCTTGATGGCGGCGGCCTGCTCCAGCACGCTCTGCGCCTGGCGCACGATCTCGTCGCCCAGCGAGGTGACCGACACCTCGCCCGCGCTGCGCTCGAAGAGTTTGACCTCCAGCTCGTCTTCCAGCTTCTTGATGGCCACCGACAGCGTGGGCTGCGATACGTAGCAAGCATCGGCCGCCCGGCCAAAGTGCTTCTCCCGGGCCACAGCGACGATGTATTTGAGTTCCGTGAGGGTCATTGTTGGATGCGGATTGGCGAACGCGACATTGTGCGCTGAGATGAAACCCCTGTCGGTCGGCAGTTCGCGAGCAACGCGGTGGGGGGGAAGGAACTTTACCCAGGCTTCACATTGGGTGGCGGGGCGGGCCAGGGGCTGGCGAAAGGTGCATTGCATGCCCGGCAAACGCTAGTGGCTGAGGCATGCGCGTTGCGCGCTAATGGGGCTTGCCAGCCATCTTCGCCGCGATTTTCCTTATGGCCGAATAGGCTTCATGCCCTAGAAAATCATGGTCATGACGCTATTAAAAATATAGCACATCGAATGTGTTTGTTCCGAACTCTGGCGAGGGCAAGTCGTCGGCCCAGGGGGATGGATTCCGTCCGCATTGGACGGCTGAGAAATTAACGCCTTGCCGCCATGCATCGCTCTGAACACTGCTGCGGGAGTACCAACGCCATAAGGCGAATTGATTTGCCACATAAACGATCAGATGGGTTTCGTGCTGTTTAGGCCGCCTTCCGCCGCCTCGCTGTTACGACTTCCGCGTTGGTTGGGCTTTTTCGGATTGCTCTTCATCCGAATTCATCTCAGGCATTACGCTTGATTCTTAAACATCGCGCTGTGCCAATAGCCTTGCGAGTCATTCAGCCAGTCAAACTTCTTTTTTTCTGCGAGCGCGCGTAAAGGGGCAAGTGGTATCTCATAGCGCCAAAGCAGGGCTAGCAACTCACACATTGCTTCTTTGTCAAGGGCAGAAATGCCGATATCAATCAACAAATATCGACCTACGCCCCTCACGCTGCGTATTGCAATTATTTCTTCCAGACCTTGAAAAAGGCGCCGCTCATCACCTCGTGAGTAAAAATTGCCTAAAGCTATCTGTAAAATCAAATCGCATTCCAATCACCGGCGATTGCCAAGAAAAAATTTAACGACTGTCACCTAGGCAATAGCAAGTAGCTAACGCCCTTTTCTTGAGAGCCAAACATGCCTGTAGCCGCTTTAGACCAGTGGTTTTACCAATCAATCCCTTCCTTTCTAATCAATATTTTTTCGCCGATTTTCCTCAACAGCGAGAGGTGGTATTTCGGGCTGCTGAGAAACAGGAGACTCAGTGAAAGCCCCCCAAATCCCTCCGATGATCCACACTCCAACCCACCCGATTACAAGAATCGTCATAGCCACAGCAATCAGGAAAAACCCCATGCCACCGCCGCCATAAGGTATTGCAGACCCAATAGCTGCCAACCATGCCAAAACGGTCAATGCACAGACAATCAAGAACAATAAAAAACCCATGAGCCCCTCATTTGATTAGAAAATAATTAATCATCAATTCAACTACTACTCCTCAACCTCCAAATCATTAGATTGGATTTTATCGGGAATTGATCACTCGGCATTACATTCATCCATTCAATTTAAAAACTCACGCTGCACGCAACGCATACGCCAATTCTCTCCACGCCATGGACAAAATCCATCAATTGCCAATCTAGGACGATGACAATGCCGCAGTAGCCGTCGTGCGCAAATGGCTTTCTTCTGTCACCCCTGGCCCGCTACGCCCCCAGAGCCTATGGTCTGCGTGCGATGAAGGTGCCAGCGGTATGACTCAGTGATAGCACCGTTTAGAAAATGGCTTCGCTATTGGTGAAATCACGTCTCAGCGCGAAGGGTCATTGACGTAAACGAGGCAAGAATTTGCGCTCCGAAAACTGCGGTTATTTCCACCATCTCAAGTTCACCGCGAAGCACTCTCTCAACAACTGCATGTGCGATCGTGGCTAACCGCGGCTCACAGTCGTTCTCTGCGACGCCAGTCATCAAAAAATATGCTGCATCACGAAGGGACGAGTCTTCCGTACCTTGCGTCCAATGTTTCATATTTTCAATGATATTCTGCTGCCTCAATTCGTTGACAAGAAACCTCTCAATGCCATGCAACTCTAGAAAGAACTTAGTCCCGTCAGACCTGATAATCGACAATGAAATCTCGCGACCTGTATCATCAATTTGCACTCCCAGTAATCTACTTTCTACAAAATTCATATAAAATCTTTTCTAAATCAATTGTCAGGATCAGCAATTTACCTGGGAAATGGTGAAAATGGACCGTCTGCTGGAACATTACCAGCTGGCCACGGAGAGTAGGGCCGACCAGCATGGTCATCCCTCTTTCCATCAGACCAGTCATGAATATGCGGATACTGCGCGCCTTGGTGAGGCCTGTCATAGTCTGTTTGAGGGCTACCGTCGGGACAGTAATCTCTTCCACGGTTTGGGCCTTGAACAAAGCCGCCAGGCGGACCCACATCTGGTGGATTTTTTGGGCGATTAAATATTCGATCCAAACCATAGCCCAATGCACCTAAACCCGTTCCGATAGCAATATCTGCCCCAGTGATGATTGCTGGAATGAACGGAATGGCGATTGCGAACTCGCCTGTCGGGTCGGTGTAGGAGGCCGGATTTCCTCCCACATACAAGAACCGATTCCATCCCCCCTCCAGCCCAATCGGATCGGCTTGGATGTACCGCCCTCCCTCCCGGTCGTAGTACCGATTCAGGTTGTACGCCAGTCCTGTCTCCTCATCCCACACCTGCCCCGGATACCGCAGATCGAACTTCACTGCTTCGCTGTAGTTCGTCGCGCCCTGCCCGCTCTGCGCATATCCCGTGGCCCCGGTCGTGGGGTTGGCCTCTCCGAACCCCGTGATGAGCCATTGCCACACCACCTGGCCCTGCGTGTTCGTCAGGCGCCGCGGCGTGTTCAGGTGGTCCGCGTCGATGGCATACAGCCTGCCATTGATCTGCGCCGCCACCGGCATCGGCCCGCTGGCCGTGGGCAGGTAGATGACCTCCGTGCTGTCCATCTCCCCGGCCGGCGCCGCGCTGTTGCTGCTCCTGCGGTTGCCGTACTGGCCCAGCACGGTGCTGCCGATGCCGTCTTCGGCATAGACGGTCTGCGTGGTGATGGCGGGGTTGTTCGCCCCGGACAGCCGCGCATCGCTCTTGAAGACCCGCTGGCCCAGGGCGTTGTACGTGTAGCTCACGGCCAGGGTGTTCGCCGGGTCGGCATTCAGGCCGGCCTTGGCAATGCGGCCGTCGCTGCCGTAGTGCAGATAGTTGTCGCCTTTCTTGGTGAGAGAGCCGGTGGCGTCGTGGCTGTAGGCCACGGTGCTGGTTTGCGCACTGCCGCTGGTGGGCTGGAACGTCTGCGTGTAGTTTTGCAGCCGGTTGCTGCCGCTGACCGCGATGTAGCTGCGTTTGAGCGTGGCCGTGCCCGCCGCCGTGGTGCTGCTGTAGTGGCTCTGGCTGCGGTTGCCGTTGGCGTCCCACGCATAGCCGCTGGTGTTGGCCCCGAGGGTGTCGCTCAACGCGCTGCCCGTGGGTAGCGTGAGGCCGGCCGGCGCGCTGTGGGCACTGGCGGTGAGCCGGCCCGTGGCGTCGTAGGTGTTGGCGCTGGTGATCACGGCCTGCTGCGCCCCCGTGGCGCCCCGCAGCGCGTGCCGCTGCTGCACCTGGGCCAGGCGCCCGGCGCTGTCCCAGGCGAGGTGCGGCAGCAGCCGGCTGGCGGACAACTGGCCCGCCAGGGTGTAGCTGCGCTGCTCGGTCAGGCCGAACGCCGGCCACTTCCAGCCGGTGGGCTGGCCCAGCGGGTTCCAGGTGATGGCGGTGAGCAGCGGCTGGCCGTTCCATTGCAGCCCGGTGAGCTGGCCCGTGGCGTCGTACTGGTACTGCAGCTTCTTGCCGCTCGCGTAGGTGAGCGTGGCGATCTGCCCGGCGCCTGCGCCGCTTGTCCCGCCCGGCCCTGCTGGTACATAGGCCTGGGCCAAGGTGCGGCTGTCGCCGTTGGCCAGCACCTGGGTGCGGGCGGTGACCCGGCCCAGCGGGTCGCGCTGCCAGCGCGTGGTGACGCCGGCGTCCTGGATTTCGCTCAAGGACCCGATGCTGGCCTGCGGCGTGCCGGGGGCGTTGTAGCTGGCGCCGGTGAGGTCGTACCGCCACACGCTCTGCTTGCCGTCCTTCCAGAGGATGCGGGTCAGGCGCCCCGCCGCGTCCCGCGTAAGCCCGGTGGTGCGGGCGAGCGCATCGCTCACCTGGGTGGGGCGGCCCAGGGCGTCGTACTGCACGGTCACCGCGCCGCTGTCGGCCGAGGTCTCCCGCGTGGCGTTGCCCCGGATGTCGTTGGCATACGCGGTGGCCACGCCGGCGAAGTCCTTGGCGCCCTGCACGGCGCCCAGGCCGTCGTAGGACAGCGAGGCGACCTTGCCCAGGGGGTCGGTGATTTCCGCGACGCGGCCCAGGGGGTCGGTGGCGTACCGGTAGCGCTGGCCCAGGGCGTTCTCGGCGGCGAGGCGCTCGCCGTTGGGGCCGTAGGCGTAGCGGTCCACCTGGTTGCCGGCCTTGACGGTCTCCAGCTGGTTGGCGGCGTTGATGCCCCGCTCCTGGCGCCACACGGTTTGGCCCGCGGCGTCTTTGACTTCCTGCAGGATGACGTTGTTGAACAGGTCGTACCCATAACTGCCCGAGGCGCCCCGGTTGTCCTTCCACGAGGCCAGCCGGTGCGCGCTGTCGTAGGCGTAGTCGATCTGGTAGCCGTCCGGCTGGGTCGAGCGGGACAGTTTGCCGATGGCGTTGTATTGGTAGGTCCATGCCAGCCCCAGCACCCAGGCATAGTTGAGCAGGCCCCGGGGGTCGCCATGGGCATACTCGGTGAGCAGGCCGTTGGGCAGCAGCTTGGACACCAGGCGGCCATCGCTGTAGTGGTGGCTGGTGCGCCGCCCGAACGGGTCGGTGGACTCGAACACCAAGGGCGTGTTGCTGTGGTAGGTGTACTCGCGCCGCACGCCCAGGGCATCGATTTCGGCGGTGACCTGGCCGCCCTGGTACTCCCATCGGCGGACGGCGGCCTTGGCTGCGCCGTCGGGCTGGCTGGCGTCGTACACCCGCTCGGTGAGGACGTTGCCGTCCGCGTCGTAGGTGTATTCGGTGACGCGGTTGCCATCGGTGACCTTGACGGGCAGGCGGTAGGTGGGGTGCCATTGCGTGGCGACCCGGCGCTCCTGCGCGGTGCCCTTGGCGTGGGTGGCCAGCAGGGGCAACTGGCGGTCGTTGTCCCATTCGTAGGTGGTCTGGCGGCCCAGGAAGTCCGTTTCCGCCGTGACGAGGCCGGCGGCGTTCTGCACCCGGCGGTTGACCGGGCGGTAGGCCAGCCCCGGCGCCGACGAGGCACTGGTGACGGCCAGCGCCTTGTTCTGCACGGTGTAGCCGTACCGGCGGCTCTGGCCGAGCGGGTCCTTCACGCCGACCTGGCCCGAGGCGATGTCGGTGTAGTCGAACTGGTGCGCCAGGGCGTCGCCCGCATGCGCGGCCTTGAGCGTGCGGCCCAGCGCGTCGTAGCTGAACTGGGCGAAGCGGCTGCCGTTCTCATCGACGAGGGCGGTCAGCAGGAACGGGTTGCCGGTGTCTTCGTACAGGTAGGTCTTCTGGTACGTGTCCTGCAGGCGGGACGACACCAGCCGGTCGCCCACGCCGTCCTGGTGCCCCAAAAAACCCAGGGCCTGCAATGCGATGCAGGCTGCCCACACGACCCTCATGTTGCCCTCCCGTTTGATGTGGGGCCTGATATGAGGTCAAACAGGCCCCACGCCCTAGTAAATTATGCCGTTAATGCTATTTAATTAGTCCGCCCTGAACAATTCTGCTTTCAGCATCAGACGGGTCGGCGGTCATCAGGTGCTGCGACCAGTGCAGAGATGACTGCCTGCATGGACAGCCCGAATCGGACGCAATAAAGCCGCAGCGCGGCCAGGATCAGGCGCAGGTTGTGCCCGGCGCCGCACATCACCGCATGCAGCGCATCGCCCAGCGCACCCTTGAGCGGATTGCGACCCAGCCTGCCGTCCATCTTCATGTGGCCTATCGCTGGCTCGATGGCGCTTCTTCGCTTGATCATGGCCTTGAGCGTCCTCGTGATGCCCCGCTTCTGGCCCGAGCGCAGGATGCGCACGCCTTCGATCTCCACACCCCGGTAGCCCTTGTCCACGATGGCCGTGGCGGGCGGCCTGTCCGTGCCTGTGAGGATGCCCACCTGCTCCAGCGTCTGGGCCAACGTGTGGCCGTCGTAGGGGTTGCCCGGCATGGAGCGCATGCCCACCACCAGGCCTTCCTTGAGCGTGGTGGCGATGCTGACCTTCACGCCGAACTCGTAGGGTGTCCTGGCTTTGCCCTTGCTGATGCACTCCACCTCGGGCGCGTGCAGGGCGTACAGCTTGCTCTTGTCCTTGGGTGCCTGGGTCAGGATGCGACCTGTGCGCTGCAGCAGGTCCAGGACCTTGGCTTTGGCCGCTTCGGGCAGCACGTGCAGTTGGCGCTGCACCTCGCGGTGCACCCGCCCGACACGAGTGCGCAGCGTGCGCACGGCCTTCTTCATGCGCTTGAATTGCCTGGCGTGCGCGTAGCGCCCGATCTGCACGGCCAACCGAGGGGCCACCCGGTTGTAGTTCTGGCGCAGCCGCAGTCCGTTGTCCTCGGCCGCCTTGACCAAGTGCTGGCGACTCTTGTCCAGCAAGCGGCTGTCGGTGGGGTGCGCAATGGCCTTGGGCATCACCGTGGTGTCCACGATCACCTGCTGCGTACTGGCCTTCTGGATCACGCCGCCCTGGCGGGCAGCGTCGATGCTGGCGGCCAGCAGCGTCTCCACGCCTTCTTCGCCGATGCGCTTTCTCCAGCGCGTCAGGCTCGACGGATCGATGGGCGCCTCGGTCTGCAGGTAGGTCTCGCCGCAGAAGAACTGCCAGTACGGGTTCTCCACCCACGTATTGACCACGGCTTCGTCGGAGGCGTCGAACGTGTGCTGCAGGTACAGCAGGCCGGCGACCAAGCGCGGCGGCAAGGCCGGCCGGCCACGCACAGAAGTGAACGACACCGCGAACGTGCGCTCGATCTCGGCCCAGTCGATCAGCGCCGCCAGTCGGACCAGCGGGTGCTGCATGTTGATCAACTCGTCGAGCCGGGAGATGAACAACTCGCCGCTCTGCGGCTGTGAAGGCTTCGGACCCATCGAACTCCTCGGGGCGATTTGCAAGAAAACAGGTACTGGAACAACCATACCTTGCAAATCCTGCGTCCATCAAACCGAAGAACTGCAAGCCAGATCAACAGCTTGGGAATTGTTCAGGACGGACTAATTAATAGCAAACAGGACTGCTTGGCGGACACTTGCCTGCTGCGGGCAGGCATGGGATTCCAGAGACTGCGGCGTCGCCCCCTGACCGCAAGAATTGGGGGCGACAGCCGCCGCCCCTTAATGCAAACTTGCTGGTCTTGGGAACTCTGCAAGATGGACTATTCCTAAATATTCAAAGATATTTAATTCACGACACAAGTGCTATTTTGATCGTTTACCGACAACTTTAAATAAACGTGTATCCAGCACCTCCGTATTATTTCCACCATTTATATATAAAGGTGTAAAAACACGCACCACCGTAGTCTCTGGCACTACCCCCGCAGCGTTTAGCCTTACCGCTGCCCCATTGCTCACTGTAACTGGGGCGCAATCGGCAATCACCACGCCCTCTGCAGATTGAACTATCAGGCTGATTTGCCCAGCATTTTGAAGCCCTTGAACTCTCACATCTATTTGAAAATTAATCTCATCTCCTGCCACCAATGGAATGTCACCTGATGGAGATGTTTGCTGGATGGATACAGTCGGTTTTACTTCCTCCTTACCTTTGCAACCTGCAACAATCAATAAGACGGTCGAAACCCCCGCCACCCCATTTATAAGAAAATATCTTTTGGTATTCATTCACACACCCAGTCACAAGCTTGTTTAACTGCTTTTCCAGCGCCATATTTCTCTAATGGCCCGATACGACACATATCGCCCACCCCACCAGTGACAGATGAGATGGCTTTGCCACAAGACCATTTGCAAACACGATGGTTAAGGTCTTTCGATATCTGCTCCGTAGTGCGTCGTTCACTAGGCGCAGGCAATAGACCTGCCGCACATTCTGGAGTGGCGCAGTTCGAATTGGGTGCATTAGGTTGTAACCATTCTGGCCAATTCGGCCTACGGGGAGGAGGTGCAATTTGTAGCCCTTCAGGGTCTATAAAACTAAGTGGATTTCCCCCCACATACAAGAACCGGTTCCACCCCCCATCCAACCCAATCGGATCCGCCTGGATGTACCGACCGCCCTCCCGGTCGTAGTACCGATTCAGGTTGTACGCCAGTTGGGTCTCCTCATCCCACACCTGCCCCGGATACCGCAGGTCGAACTTGATGGCTTCGCTGTAGTTGGCGCTGCCTTGCCCACTCTGCGCGTAGCCCGTGGCGCCGGTCGTCGGGTTAGCCTCTCCGAACCCCGTGATGAGCCATTGCCACACCACCTGGCCCTGCGTGTTGGTCAGGCGCCGGGGCGTGTTCAGATGGTCCGCATCGATGGCATACAGCCTGCCGTTGATCTGCGCCGCCACCGGCATCGGCCCGCTGGCCGTGGGCAGGTAGATGACCTCCGTGCTGTCCATCTCGCCGGCCGGCGCGGCGCTGTTGCTGCTCCTGCGGTTGCCGTACTGGCCCAGCACGGTGCTGCCGATGCCGTCTTCGGCATAGACGGTCTGCGTGGTGATGGCCGGGTTGTTCGCCCCGGACAGCCGCGCGTCGCTCTTGAACACCCGCTGGCCCAAGGCGTTGTACGTGTAGCTCACGGCCAGGGTGTTCGCCGGGTCGGCGTTGGGCCCCGCCTTGGCGATGCGGCCATCCACGCCGTAGTGCAGGTAGCTGTCGCCCTTTCTCGTGATCGAGCCCGTGGCGTCGTAAGCGTAAGCCACGATGCTGGTTTGCGCACTGCCGCCGGCGGGCTGGAACGTCTGCGTGTAGTTCTGCAGCCGGTTGCTGCCGCTGACGGCGACGTAATTGCGCTTGAGCGTGGCCGTGCCCGCCGCTGTGGTGCTGCTGTAGTGGCTCTGGCTTCGGTTGCCGTTGGCGTCCCACGCGTAGCCGCTGGTGTTGGCCCCGAGGGTGTCGCTCAACGCTGCGCCGCTCGCCAGTACCAGGGTGCCCGGCGCGCTGTGGGCGCTGGCGGTGAGCCGGCCCGTGGCGTCGTAGGTGTGGGCGGTGGTGATCACGGCCTGCTGCGCCCCTGTCGCGCCCCGCAGGGCGTGCCGCTGCTGCACCTGGGCCAGGCGCCCGGCGCTGTCCCAGGCGAGGTGCGGCAGCAGCCGGCTGGCGGCCAACTGGCCCGCCAGGGTGTAGCTGCGCTGCTCGGTCAGGCCGGGCGCGGGCCCGAACGCCGGCCACTTCCAGCCGGTGGGCTGGCCCAGCGGGTTCCAGGTGATGGCGGTGAGCAGCGGCTGGCCGTTCCATTGCAGCCCGGTGAGCTGGCCCGTGGCGTCGTACTGGTACTGCAGCTTCTTGCCGCTCGCGTAGGTGAGCGTGGCGATCTGCCCGGCGCCTGCGCCGCTTGTCCCGCCCGGCCCTGCTGGTACATAGGCCTGGGCCAAGGTGCGGCTGTCGCCGTTGGCCAGCACCTGGGTGCGGGCGGTGACCCGGCCCAGCGGGTCGCGCTGCCAGCGCGTGGTGACGCCGGCGTCCTGGATTTCGCTCAAGGACCCGATGCTGGCCTGCGGCGTGCCGGGGGCGTTGTAGCTGGCGCCGGTGAGGTCGTACCGCCACACGCTCTGCTTGCCGTCCTTCCAGAGGATGCGGGTCAGGCGCCCCGCCGCGTCCCGCGTAAGCCCGGTGGTGCGGGCGAGCGCATCGCTCACCTGGGTGGGGCGGCCCAGGGCGTCGTACTGCACGGTCACCGCGCCGCTGTCGGCCGAGGTCTCCCGCGTGGCGTTGCCCCGGATGTCGTTGGCATACGCGGTGGCCACGCCGGCGAAGTCCTTGGCGCCCTGCACGGCGCCCAGGCCGTCGTAGGACAGCGAGGCGACCTTGCCCAGGGGGTCGGTGATTTCCGCGACGCGGCCCAGGGGGTCGGTGGCGTACCGGTAGCGCTGGCCCAGGGCGTTCTCGGCGGCGAGGCGCTCGCCGTTGGGGCCGTAGGCGTAGCGGTCCACCTGGTTGCCGGCCTTGACGGTCTCCAGCTGGTTGGCGGCGTTGATGCCCCGCTCCTGGCGCCACACGGTTTGGCCCGCGGCGTCTTTGACTTCCTGCAGGATGACGTTGTTGAACAGGTCGTACCCATAACTGCCCGAGGCGCCCCGGTTGTCCTTCCACGAGGCCAGCCGGTGCGCGCTGTCGTAGGCGTAGTCGATCTGGTAGCCGTCCGGCTGGGTCGAGCGGGACAGTTTGCCGATGGCGTTGTATTGGTAGGTCCATGCCAGCCCCAGCACCCAGGCATAGTTGAGCAGGCCCCGGGGGTCGCCATGGGCATACTCGGTGAGCAGGCCGTTGGGCAGCAGCTTGGACACCAGGCGGCCATCGCTGTAGTGGTGGCTGGTGCGCCGCCCGAACGGGTCGGTGGACTCGAACACCAAGGGCGTGTTGCTGTGGTAGGTGTACTCGCGCCGCACGCCCAGGGCATCGATTTCGGCGGTGACCTGGCCGCCCTGGTACTCCCATCGGCGGACGGCGGCCTTGGCTGCGCCGTCGGGCTGGCTGGCGTCGTACACCCGCTCGGTGAGGACGTTGCCGTCCGCGTCGTAGGTGTATTCGGTGACGCGGTTGCCATCGGTGACCTTGACGGGCAGGCGGTAGGTGGGGTGCCATTGCGTGGCGACCCGGCGCTCCTGCGCGGTGCCCTTGGCGTGGGTGGCCAGCAGGGGCAACTGGCGGTCGTTGTCCCATTCGTAGGTGGTCTGGCGGCCCAGGAAGTCCGTTTCCGCCGTGACGAGGCCGGCGGCGTTCTGCACCCGGCGGTTGACCGGGCGGTAGGCCAGCCCCGGCGCCGACGAGGCACTGGTGACGGCCAGCGCCTTGTTCTGCACGGTGTAGCCGTACCGGCGGCTCTGCCCGAGCGGGTCCTTCACGCCGACCTGGCCCGAGGCGATGTCGGTGTAGTCGAACTGGTGCGCCAGGGCGTCGCCCGCATGCGCGGCCCGGAGCGTGCGGCCCAGCGCGTCGTAGCTGAACTGGGCGAAGCGGCTGCCGTTCTCATCGACGAGGGCGGTCAGCAGGAACGGGTTGCCGGTGTCTTCGTACAGGTAGGTCTTCTGGAACGTGTCCTGCAGGCGGGACGACACCAGCCGGTCGCCCACGCCGTCCTGGTAGCTGTACCGGTAGGTGGTGGTTTTGTAGTCCGGCGTGATGATCTTCTCGATCAGCCGCTCGCCCCAGACGAGGGTGAGGGTCTGGCCGAAGGCGTTGGTGATGCTGGTCAGGCGCCCGTAGGTGTAGCCGTAGGTGGTGACCCAGCCGTTGCGCGCCCTGCGGCTCAGGAGCTTGCCGGCGCTGTCGAAGGTGAGCACGGAGTCGTCGCTGGCGTTCCGAAAGCGCCACAGGCCATCGGCCTGGGACAGCGTGTCGCTGCGCTGATCGCCCACCCAGTCCTGCTGGGCGCCCGTGCGCTGAAAGCCCCGCTCTTCGCCATTGCCGAAGAGGACGGTCGCAACGCCCTCGGACACCCGCAGGCTGATGGCGTGGTTGTGCCCCCACTGGCGGCCGAAGCCCCGGCTGGTGCGGGCGGAGTCCAGCGCCCAGTGGCTGCGGTAGATGCGCACGAAGTCCAGGCTGCCGCCCCACGGGTCCTGGTGGTCCACGATCTCCTGGAAGTTCTCGCCGGTGGCGGGAATGACGGGGTCGCCCACGCACATGCCGTCCTGCCCGCCCGGGAACACGGAGACCCCCCGGTAGCCGTCACCGGGCGGCGGTACCGGGGGCGGCGGCAGGGGCGGCGGGGGTGGGGGAGGAGGTGGCGGCGGTGGGGGTGGCGGCGGGGGCGGTGGTGGCGGATCGGGGTCGATCAGCTGCTTGGGGCCGCACCAGCCGCTGGTTTCCGAATCGCGGACATCCCCGCGTTCCGCATTCAGGCAGACACAGGAGAACTGGTCGGTGGCGTAATCGTATTTACCCCGGCTTTGGGTCCAGCCCGCCGGGTTGTAGAGGTATTCGGGGTGCTCGTTGGTGGGCCGGTTGCAGATGGGCGCGATGCTGTCGCCCAGTCCATCCGAACCCTCGCACGGGGTGCCCAGCGAAGGCAGCAGCTGGCACCGGTTGCGCCCCCAAATGGACTGCGCGCAGAACCGATGCGGCCCATCGGGCAACGCACCGCACACGCCTGCCACCGTGCCGGACAGCACCGTGTAGCGCATGTCGGGCCCTCCCGTGGACTCGATTCCATACCCAAACGGCTTGCTTCTGTCGATCCCCCCTGCCTCCGCCACGCCCCAATAACCCATGGCCTGCAATGCGATGCAGGCGGCCCATACGACCCTCATGAATCCCCCTCCCGTTTGATATTGAGTTACGCATTTTATCGACTATGCAGAAACTCGATCATCGAGATACAGGGAGTTACATCACCCGAGCCCTGCCTTGAAAATGCGCAAGGCCTTTTTTTTCACGCCTTCAGATAATCCGACTTCCCCCCCAGCCACCGCATCACATGCCGCTCGGCCAGGGCAGGAAACCGGTCCAGCATGTGCGGCGCCAGCTCCCTCGCCCACTCCAGCAGCACGGTGTCGGTGGCCAGGTCGGCAAAGCGCAGCAGCGGCGCGCCGGACTGGCGGGCGCCCAGGAATTCGCCCGGGCCGCGGATGTCCAGGTCGCGCCGGGCGATCTCGAAGCCGTCGTTGGTCTCGGCCATGGCCTTGAGGCGTTCGCGGGCGGTCTCGCCCAGGCGGCCGCTGTCGTTGGTGGAATACAGCAGCACGCAGGCCGAGGCTGCCGCGCCCCGCCCCACGCGCCCGCGCAACTGGTGCAGTTGCGACAGGCCGAACCGCTCGGAATGCTCGATGACCATGAGCGAGGCATTGGGCACGTCCACGCCCACCTCGATCACGGTGGTGCTGACCAGCACGCCCATGGCGCCGCTGGTGAAGAGCGCCATGACGGCCTTCTTCTCGGCGCTGGGCATGCGCGAGTGCAGCAGGCCCACCTGAACGGGCGGCTGGCCTGCCGCAACGCCGCCCTGCAGGGCCTCGCTCAGCTCGGCATGGGTGGCGGTGGCGTTGGACAGGTCCAGCGCCTCGCTTTCCTCGATCAGCGGGCACACCCAGTACACCTGCCGGCCCGAGGCGACCTGGGCGGCGATGCGCTCGATGACCTCGTCCTTGCGGCTGTCGGCGATGAGCTTGGTGACGATGGGGGTGCGCCCGGGGGGCAGCTCGTCGATGGTGGAGACGTCCAGGTCGGCGTAGTAGCTCATGGCCAGGGTGCGCGGGATGGGCGTGGCGCTCATCATGAGCATGTGCGGCTCCATGCCCTGCCCTTCGAGCTTTTGCCGCAGCGCCAGGCGCTGCGCCACGCCGAAGCGGTGCTGCTCGTCGATCACGGCCAGGGCCAGGCACCGAAAGCGCACTTGGTCCTGGATCACCGCATGGGTGCCCACCACCAGCGCGGCCTCGCCGCTTTCCACCAGGGCCAGCATGGCGGCGCGCTCTTTCTTCTTTTGCCCGCCGACGAGCCAGGCCACGCGTTGGCCGCGCACGGCCAGCAGCGGCTCCAGCCAGCCGACGAGCTTGGCGAAATGCTGCTCGGCCAGGATTTCGGTGGGCGCCATCAGCGCGCACTGCCAGCCCGCGTCGATGCACACGGCGGCGGCCAGGGCCGCCACCACGGTCTTGCCCGAGCCCACGTCGCCCTGCAGCAGGCGGTGCATGGGCACGGGGCGGCCCAGGTCGCGGGCGATTTCTTCGCCCACGCGGCGCTGGGCGCCCGTGAGGCCGAAGGGCAGCACGGCCAGCAGCTGCTCGGCCAGCGTGAGGCCACCTTCACCGGGCGGCGGCGCCTGCAGCACCGGCGCGCGCAGCCGGGCCCGTTCGCGCTTGGATTGCTGCTGGGACAGTTGCTGGGCCAGCAACTCCTCGGCCTTGAGCCGCTGCCAGGCCGGATGGCTGTGGTCCTCCAGGGTGGCGATGGCCACGTCGGGCGCCGGGTGGTGCAAAAAAGTGAGCGCCTGCCGCAGATTCCACCCCGGCGCCGGGCCGTTTTGGCTGTAAACGCGGCCCACCGGCGGCTCCACGCCGGGCGGCAGCGTCTCGGACAGCTCCACGCGCTGCAGGGCGCTCACGATGGCGCGGCGCAGGTAGGCCTGGGGCAGTTGCGCGACGGTCGGATAGACGGGGGTGAGCGCGGCCGGCAGGTCGCCGGTGGCCGTGCGAAAGGCCGGGTGCAGCATCTGCCGGCCCCAGAAGCCGCCCTTGACCTCGCCCCGGATGCGCAGGCGCGCGCCCACGGCCAGGGTTTTCTGGTGCGAGGGGTAGAAGCTGAAGAACCGCAGCTCGCAGGTGCCCGTGCCGTCGTCCACCTGCACCAGCAGCTGGCGGCGGGGGCGCAGCTGCACCTCGCTGGAGACGACGGTGGCCTCGATCTGCACGGTGTCGCCGTCCCGGGCGTTGCGCAGGGGGGTGATGCGGGTTTCGTCCTCGTAGCGCAGGGGCAGGTGCAGGGCCAGGTCGATGTCGCGCACCAGCCCCAGCTTGTGCAGGGCCTTCTGCGCAGGGCTGGGGGCGTGCAGCCCCCCCGGGGGGGCTGCACGCCCGGGCGCGGCCACGGAACCGGCGGCGGCAGTGGTGGCGGCGCTACGGTCGGGCATGGGAAGGGGGAGCGGGCGCAGGCAAAGCGCAATAAGGGGGAACCGGCATGGGCAGAAAAGGCTAACATGCCAGCGCCGTCGTTCGGCGGTTTTTGCGGACGCCCGGCGTTACCCATCCGTCCCATGCTCAAGCGAATCAGCGTCCAACATCTTGCCCTGGGCATGTACCTGCACCAGTTCTGCGGCTCGTGGATGGACCATCCGTTCTGGCGCACCGGCTTCGTGCTGCAGGACCCGGCGGACCTGGCCCGCATCCACGAGACCACCATCGCCGAGGTGTGGATCGATGTCTCCAAGGGCCTGGACGTGGCCTCCGATGTGGCCACCACCTCGCCCGAGGAGGCCGAGGCCCGCCTCGACACCGATTTCAGCCAGTTGCAGGAGATGCCGGACCTGAAGATTCCGCCCGCGCCGGCAACTGCCCCGTCCCAGCGCGTGCGCTCGCTGGCCCCCACCAGCATGGCCGAGGAGCTGGGCCATGCGGCATCGATCTGCAACCATGCCCGCCAAGCCGTGTCCTCGATGTTCCATGAGGCCCGCATGGGCCGCGCGGTGGACTCCAGCGATGCGCGCAGCCTGGTGCAGGAGATTTCGGATTCGATCACGCGCCACCCGTCCGCGCTCATCAGCCTGGCGCGGCTCAAGACGGCGGACGACTACACCTACATGCATTCGGTGGCGGTGTGCGCGCTCATGGTGGCCCTGGGGCGCCAGATCGGCCTGGACACCGCGCGCATCCGCACCTCGGGCCTGGCCGGGCTGATGCACGACATCGGCAAGGCGGCGATCCCGCTGGCGGTGCTGAACAAGCCCGGCAAGCTCACCGACGAGGAGTTCGACATCGTGCGCGGCCATTCCGAGCACGGCTACCGCATGCTGCTGGAGTGCGGCGGCGGCGTGGAGGACGAGGTGCTGGACGCCTGCCTGCACCACCACGAGAAAATGGACGGCTCAGGCTACCCGCACCGCCTGCCGGCCGAGCAGATCAGCCTGACCGCGCGCATGGCTTCGATCTGCGACGTGTACGACGCCGTCACCTCCGACCGGCCCTACAAGCGCGGCTGGGACCCGGCCGAATCGCTGCGGCGCATGGCCGAGTGGACCAACGGGCACTTCGACCCCCGCCTGTTCCAGGCCTTCGTGAAGAGCATCGGCATCTACCCCGTGGGCTCGCTCGTGCGGCTGACCTCGGGGCGCATCGGCGTGGTGATGGAGCAGGCCGCCTCGCTGGTGTCGCCGCGCGTGAAGGTGTTCTTCTCCACCAAGTCCGACCTGCGCATTCCGCCCGAGATCATCGACCTGGCCCAGCCCGGCTGCCCGGAGAAGATCGTTGCCCGCGAAGACCCGGACAAATGGCGCTTTCCGGACCTGAACGAGCTGTGGACCGGCATGCCGTCGGTGCCGCGCTGACGCCCCGGCCCTGACGCGCCACCGGCCGCCCGCATGCCCCCGCCGCGCGCCAGCAACGATCCCGCGGGTGCCGTGCGCACCTATGCGATGGTGGAGCGCTCCAGCCACCTGGACTTCGACATCCGCGACCAGAGCGGGCGTGCGCCGCTCACGCAGCCCCACAAGCACGAGTATTTCCAGATCCAGGTGAACCTGGCGGGCAGCACGCAGCACCACATCGGCGGCGTGGCCCGGCCGTTCACCGCGCGCACCCTGAGTTTCGTGCTGCCGCACCGCATGCACCTGGTGCCGCATCCGCCGGGCACGCGCTGGCTGGTGGTGAACTTCAGCCAGCGCTTCCTGTGGCCCGGGCTGACCGTGGACCCGCTCGACCTGGAAGACGTGCCGCTGGCCCTGGCGCCGGAACTGGCGCCGTTCCAGTTCCAGGAGCACCTGGACTTCACGTTCGACGAAGACGGCTTTCAAGACGTGCAGGCGCTGCTGGGCAGCCTGCAGCGCGAGAACGCGGCGCGGCGCCTGGCCTCCCTGGCGTGCATCCGCGGCTGCCTGCTGCAGCTGCTGGCGCTGACCTGCCAGCGCTGGGAAGGCGAGTTGCGCGCGCTGGCCGCGGCCCAGGCGCAGCGCGGCAGCCGCCGCGCGGCCATGGCCCGGCTGCTGCGCTACCTGCGCGGCGAACTGGCCGGCGACCCCACGCTGGCCGACGCGGCGGAGGCCGCCTGCCTGTCGCCCAACTACCTGGCCCACCTCATCAAAAAGGAAACCGGCAAGACCTTCACCGAGCTGCTGACCGAACGCCGGCTGGCCCTGGCGCAGGAACTGCTGCTGGCCACGGGCGACCGCATCGGCGAGATCGCGCGGCGCTGCGGCTTTGCCGACGAAGCGTATTTCGCCCGGCGCTTTCGGCAGTGGCACGGCCTGAGCCCCAGCGCCTGGCGCGCGCAGCGGCTGCGCGAACTGCAGGGCACGGCCGTGGCGGTGCCCGGTTCCGTCCAAGTGTTGCGCTGAATCGTCCGGGTGCGCCGCGGCGGCGAACCTTAAGCTTTCCGTTGACCAAAACAACGGAGACGCTTTCATGGACCTGAACCGCCGAGACCTCTTGATGACCTCTACCGCCACCCTGGGCGGCGCCCTGGCCGCCGGCTGCGCCAGCGTGACCGCTACCCCGTCCCAGCCCACGCCGTTTTCGCTGAGCGTGCCGGCCGTGCCCATCGCCGGCAGCCGCGAAGTCTTTCCCGTGCACCGCATCTACTGCATCGGCCGCAACTACGCAGCCCATGCGCGCGAGATGGGGTCCGACCCCACGCGCGAGCCGCCCTTCTTCTTCCAAAAGCCCAACGACGCGGTGCAATTCGTGCCGCCGGGCACCACGGTGGACCACCCCTATCCCGCCCTCACCCGCAACTACCACTACGAGGTGGAGCTGGTGGCCGCCCTGCACAGCGGCGGGCGCAACATCGCGCCGGAGCACGCGCTGCAGCATGTGTACGGCTATGCCGCGGGCCTTGACATGACGCGCCGCGACCTGCAAAGCGACATGAAGGACCAGAAGAAGCCCTGGGAGATCGGCAAGAGCTTCGACCTGTCGGCCCCCATCGGGCCGATCCACCGCGTGGCCCAGACCGGCCACTTTCCCAGGGGCGCCATCACGCTGTCGGTGAACGGCACGGTCAAGCAAAGCGCCGATCTGGCGCAGATGATCTGGAGCGTGGCCGAGCAGATCAGCAACCTGTCGCAGGCGTTCGAGCTGAAGGCCGGCGACCTGATCTACAGCGGTACGCCCGAGAACGTGGGCGCCGTGGTGCGGGGGGACCTCATGGTGGCGCACATCGACGGCCTGCCCGACCTCTCGCTGCGCGTGGTCTGAAACGGGCCGCAGCGGCGCCGAGCAGGCGTTTGCGGGCCGACTGGCGTGGCGGTGGCACACTGCCCCGCCATGACTTCGCCTTCCGCTCCTGAGCCGCGCCGCGGGTGCGCGGCACGCGCCGTGGCCGCCCTCGTGGCGCATGCCGCCTCCCTGTCCCGCCGGGTGGTCCTGCCGCTGCTGGGCCTGGCCGCCGGGCTGACCCAGGCGGCGGGCCTGCGCATGATCGAGGTGCCCGCCGATGCCCAGGGCCCGGCATTGCGCGGCGCGATCTGGACGCCCTGCGCCACGCCGCCGGGGCCCGTCGGCATCGGCCCGCTCACCCTGGAGGCGATGCGCAACTGCCCCGTGCAGGGCGCACCGCTGCCGCTGGTCATCGTCTCGCATGGCTCGGGCGGCTCCGCCTTCAGCCACCACGACACGGCCGCGGCGCTGGCCGATGCGGGCTTTGCCGTCGCGGCCATCAGCCACCCGGGCGACAACGCGCAGGACCTGAGCCGCCAGGGCAGGCTCTCCGCCTTCGCCACGCGGCCGGCCGACATGCGGCGGCTCACCGATTACCTGCTGGGCGCCTGGCCCGGCCACGCCGAGCTGGACTTCGGGCGCATCGGCTTTTTCGGGTTCTCGCGCGGCGGCACCACGGGGCTCGTGGCCCTGGGCGCGGTGCCGGACTTCACCCAGCGCCCCGAGCTGTGCCCGGCCGGCTCGCCCATCCCGCTGTGCACCGAGATCCGCAACCGCTCCTGGCCCGCGGTGCCCGCGCCGGACCCGCGCATCCGCGCCGCGGTGATCGCCGACCCACTGAACTTCTTCACCCCCGAGACACTGCAGGCCGTGAAGGCCCCCGTGCAGCTGTGGGCCTCCGCGCTGGGCGGCGATGGCGTCACGCCCGGCAGTGTCGAGGCCCTGCGCCGCGCGCTGCCGGCCGCCCCCGAATGGCATGGGGTGCCCCAGGCGGGGCATTTCGCGTTCCTCGCGCCCTGCTCCGCCTCCCTGGCCGAGCGGCTGCCCGCCCTTTGCCGCGATGCGCCCGGCTTCGACCGCATCGCCTTCCATGCGGCGTTCCACCGCGAGGTGATCGCGTTCCTGCGCCGGCAGTTGGCGCCGGCCGGAGCCGGCGGCCCTTCGGCACGCTAGGGGCGGGCGCAGCCGCGCCCAGCGCCAAGTGGCCATGGGACAATCGCACGCTGTTTTTGGTCGTTCTTTCCTTGGAACGGGCCCGTCCGGCCCTCAAGCCCCCATGCCTGCCAGCCCCCGCACCTTCACGCTCAGCGATTTCGACTTCACGCTGCCACCGCAGCTCATTGCCCAACACCCCGCCCCCGAACGCAGCGCCTCGCGCCTGCTCGATGGCCGCAGCACCGAGCCGGCCGACCGGGTCTTTCGCGACCTGCCCGGGCTGCTGCGCGCGGGCGACCTGCTGGTGTTCAACGACACGCGCGTGGTCAAGGCCCGCGTGTTCGGCGAAAAGGCCAGCGGCGGCAAGCTGGAACTGCTGATCGAGCGCGTGCTGACCGGCAACGAGGTGGTGGCCCATATGAAGGTGAGCAAGAAGCCCCTGCCCGGCGCCGTGGTGCACCTGGCGGGCGGGTTGGCCGGTGGCGGCTTCGACGCCACGCTGCTGTCGCGCTGGCCCGAGGACGACGGCCCGCTGTTTCGCTTCGCGCTGCGGGGCCCCGCGGGCGAGCCCCCCTACGACCTGATGGAGCGGCACGGCCACCTGCCGCTGCCGCCCTACATCGAGCGGCACCAGGAGGGCGGCGACGATCCCGATGCGGCCGAGGACGCGCAGCGCTACCAGACCGTCTTCGCCCGCGCCCCCGGCGCCGTGGCCGCGCCCACGGCGGCGTTGCACTTCGATGCCGGCGTGCTGGCCGACCTGGAGGACCGCGGCGTGGAGCGCGCCAGCGTCACGCTGCACGTGGGGGGCGGCACCTTCCAGCCCGTCAAGACCGAGAACCTGGCCGAGCACCAGATGCACAGCGAGTGGTACGAGGTGCCCCTGGCCACGCTGGCCGCGCTGGAGCGCTGCCGCCAGCGCGGAGGCCGCGTGGTGGCGGTGGGCACGACGACCGTGCGCACGCTCGAATCGTGGGCGCTGAGCGGCCAGGCCACGGGCGACACACGGATCTTCATCACGCCCGGTTTCGGCTTCCGGGTGGTGGACGTGCTGGTCACCAATTTCCACCTGCCCAAGAGCACGCTGATGATGCTGGTGAGCGCCTTCGCGGGCTACGAGCATGTGATGGGCCTGTACCGCCACGCCATCGCGCAGGGATACCGCTTCTTCAGCTACGGCGACGCCATGCTGCTGCAGCGCCCCCAGCCGGCGCACTGAACGCGGGGCCGCACGCGCCGTGACGCCCCACCCGCAGACGCCGCCTGCGCCGCTGCACGCCCTGCGCAGCCGCAGCGCCGCCGTGGCGGGCATCGGCCTCACCGTGGGCGCCTGCGCGTGCTTCGCGGTGCTGGACGCCACCACCAAATGGGTCAGCGCCGCCGTGCCGCTCTTCATGGCGCTGTGGCTGCGCTACCTGTTCCAGGCGCTGCTGACCACGGTGTTCGTGCTGCAGCGCGAAGGCGTGGCCGTGCTGCGCACCACGCAGCCGCGGTTCCAGGCGCTGCGCGCGGTGCTGTTCGCCGCCACGAGCCTGTTCGGGTTCATCAGCATCCAGCACCTGCCGCTGGCCGAGTTCACCGCCATCGTGGCGGCCACGCCGCTGTGCGTGACCCTGGTGGCCGCGCTGTGGCTGCACCAGCGCGTGAGCGCGCCGCGCTGGGCGCTGGTGGCCCTGGGGCTGGCGGGCACGATGGCCATCATCCGCCCGGGGGGCGAATCCTTCACCTGGGCCATGCTGTGGCCGCTGTGCCTGCTGGCGACCGGCACGGGCTACCAGGTCATCAGCAGCAAGATGGCCGGGCACGAGAGCCCCGCCACCACGCAGCTCTATACCGGCTGGCTGGCGGCGGCCCTGGTGTCGCTGGGCGTGCCGTTCGTCTGGACCGACATCGCGGACCCGTGGCTCTGGGCCGGCATGTTCGCGATGGGCCTGTCGAGCGCCGTGGGGCACATGCTGCTTTTGACGGCCTATGCGCGCACGACGCCGGTGACCATCGCGCCGTTCCTGTACAGCCAGATCGGCTTTGCGATGCTGGCCGGCTGGTTGCTGTTCCGGCACGTGCCGGATGCCTGGTCGCTGGCCGGCATCGCAGCCATCGTGCTCAGCGGGGCGGCCAGCGCCTGGCTCACGGTGCGCGAGACGCGCTGAAACGGCGGTTTGGGGGTTTTGATGCCCACGCCGCCGTATTGATTGCCTGTCTTGCTATTTATTTGATAGCAAATTAAAAGGCAGCGGCGTGCCCGTCCTTGCGCGGGTCCGAGCCCGCGATGTAGATGCCGCCCTCGCGCAGCACGAGCTGGGCGCCGCCGAAGGCGAACACGCCGTGGCCCGACTCCACGGTGACCTCATGCCCCCGCGCGCGCAGCTCGGCCAGCACGGCGGGATCGAACCCCGGCTCCACGGCCACGCCCCGTCCGCCGGTGACCCGCCAGCGCGGCGCATCGGCGGCGGCCTGCGGGTTCTGCCCGTAGCGCAGCACGCGCAGGGCCATCTGCACATGGCCCTGCGACTGCATGGGACCGCCCATGACGCCGAAGGCCATGCGCGGCGTGCCGTCGGCATGCATGGCGAAGGCCGGAATGATGGTGTGCGAGGGGCGCTTGCGCGGGCCCACCTCGTTGGCATGGCCCGGCACCAGGCTGAAGCCGTGGCCCCGGTTCTGCAGGCTGATGCCCGTGCCCGGCACCACCACGCCCGATCCGAAGCCCATGTAGTTGGACTGGATGAACGACACCATCATCCCCGACGCATCGGCGGCCGCCAGGTACACCGTGCCGCCGCGGCGCGGTGCGCCATGGCCGGGATCGCCCGCGCGCGCCGGGTCGATGTGCAGCGCACGCTCGCGCAGGTAGGCCGGCTCCAGCAGGTCGCGCGGCGCCACGCGCATCGCGTCGATGTCGGCGTTGTGTTCGTACAGGTCGGCCAGCGCGAGCTTCATGGCCTCGATGCTGGCGTGCACCGTCTCCACGTCGTCCACGGGCCGAGTGCCGATGCCCACGGCGTCGAGCAGCCCCAGCGCGATCAGCGCGGCGATGCCCTGGCCGTTGGGCGGGATTTCATGGACGACCGCATCGCCGAACGGCTGGCTCACCGTGCCCACCCAGTCGGCCTGGTGCGCGGCGAGGTCGTCCTCGGTCATCGCGCCGCCATTCGCCTGCGCGTGGGCGGCCATCTGGCGGGCCAGCGTGCCGCGGTAGAAGGCCTCGCCGCCGGTTTCGGCGATCCGCTCCAGCGTGCGGGCATGCGCTTCGCTGCGGAAGATCTCGCCCGCGCGCGGCGCCCGCCCGCCGGGCATGAAGCACTCCGCGAAACCCGGCTGGGCGCCCAGCCGGTCCGCCCCCAGCGCCCACTGCGTGGCGATGATGGGCGAGACGGGAAAACCGCCGCGCGCGTATTCGATGGCGGGCTGCGCCAGTTGCGCGAACGGCAGCTTGCCCAGCCGCTTCGACAGCGCGACCCAGGCCGAGACCGCGCCGGGCACGGTCACGGTGTTCCAGCCGGACTCGGGAATGCCGCCGCGCTGGGCGAAGTACCCGGGCGTCCAGGCCGCCGGCGAGCGGCCCGAGGCATTGAGTCCGTGCAGTTCCTTGCCATCCCACACGATGGCGAAGCCATCGCTGCCGATGCCGCAGCCCGTGGGCTCCACCACGGTCAGCGCCATGGCCGTGGCAATGGCCGCGTCCACCGCATTGCCGCCGGCCATCAGCATGCGCAGCCCGGCCTGGGCGGCCAGGGGCTGCGAGGCGGACACGATGTTGCGGCCCATGACGGGGCTGCGCTGCGAGGCATAGGGCTGGCCCCAGTCGAGGGCGGTGGCGTTCGGTGGGGGCGCTTGGGTCATGTCTTGTCTCCTTGGGTTGGGGAAGGCGCTCGGGGCGGGCTCATTGTTCCAGGGTGATCTTGCGCTCGCGGATCACGGCGGCCCAGCGCGCGCTGTCGGCCTGCACCATGGCCGCGAACTGCGCCGCCGTGCTGGGCCGGGCCGGCTCGACGCCCAGCTTGGCGAGGCTGGCGACGACGTCCGGGGACTGCATGGCCTTGGCGAAGGCCTGGTGGATGCGCTCCACCAGCGCGGGCGGCGCGCCGGCCGGCGCGTACACGCCGAACCAGGTCACCGACGAATAGCCGGGCAGGCCGGACTCCGCCAGCGTGGGCAGTTCGGGCGCGAGCGCGCTGCGCTGCTCGCTGGTCACGGCCAGGGCCCGCAGGCGGCCGCTCTTCACATGGGGCATGCCGGTGGGAATCGAGTCGAACAGCACATGCACCTGGCCCGTCGCCAGGTCGGCGATCGACTGGGCCGTGCCCTTGTACGGCACGTGCGTCATCTCGATGCCGGCCTGCGCGCTGAAGGCCGCGGCGTTCAGGTGCACGATGGTGCCGTTGCCGCTGCTGGCGTAATTGAGCCGGCCGGGGTGCGCCTTGGCGTAGGCGATCAGGTCCGCCACCGATTTGACCGGCAGCGAGGGCGTGACCAGCAGCACGCTGGCGGCGTCCGCCACATGGGCGACGGGCGTGAAATCCTTGCGCGGGTCATAGGCCAGGCGCGGCATCAGGTGGGGCGAGATCGCGTGCGTGCTGCTGGTGGTCAGCAGCAGCGTGTAGCCGTCGGCCGGGGCCTTGGCGGCTTCGGCCGCGCCGATGGTGCCGCCCGCGCCGGGCCGGTTGTCCACCACCATCTGCTGGCCCAGGTCCTGCGACACGCGCTGCGTGACCACGCGCGCCACCAGATCGGTGGCCCCGCTGGCCGGAAACGGCACGATCACGCGCACGGGGTGGCTGGGCCAGGACTACGCCAGGGCCCCGCCGGCCATCGCGGCGAGCGACAGCGCAGCGAGCAGGCGACGGCTGAATTTCACAAAGGGCATGGGGCACTCCGATCGGGCAAGCGGCAAAAGGGGCCATCTTAGGAATCGGCGTGCCCGCTGACCAACAGCAATTCGGCAATGCCCTTTGCCGCAACGGCAAAGCACTCGATACTTTGCACCTTCCCGAGCAAACCCTTCGGAGCCTTCCGCGCCTTCTCCGCCATGCGAGCCCACCTGCTGCAAGACACCGCCCTGCGCTACTTCCTGGAAGTGGCGCAATGCGGATCGCTGACCGAAGCCTCCGCCCGGCTGCACGTGGCCGCATCGGCCCTGAGCCGCCAGATCGCGGGGCTGGAGGCGCAGCTGGGCACGCCGCTGTTCGAGCGGCACCCGCGCGGCATGGTGCTGACGGCGGCCGGCGAGATCCTCGCCACGCATGCTCGGCGCGCCGGGCTGGACGCCGAGCGCGCAATGGGCGAGATCGGCGCGCTGCTCGGGCTGCGGGCGGGCCAGGTGCGCCTGGCCACCTCCGATGTCTTCGCCAACGAGCTGGTGCCGCGGCTGTGCGTGGACTTCCAGCGGGACCATGCAGGCATCCGGTTCACGGTGACGGCGCTGCCCACCGCCCAGGTGCCGGAGGCCGTGCGCACGGGCGTGGCCGACATCGGCCTGTGCTTCAGCCGTGCGCCGCAGCCCGGCATCCAGGTGGCCCACCGCCAGAGCGCGCCCGTGCTGGCCATGCTGCCGCCCGGGCACCCGCTGGCCGGCGCCGGCCCCGTGAGCCTGGTGCAGATGGCCCGGTACCCGCTGGCCCTGCCGCCGCCGGAGACCATCGTGCGCCAGATGATCGACATCGTGTGCAGCCGCCAGGGCCTGCAGCTGGAGCCCGTTCTGGTCAGCAACCACGCCCGCACGGTGCTGGAGTTCGTGGCGCACGGCGGCGGCGTGTCGGTGTCGAGCGAAGTCGCCACGCGCCATGCCATGGCCGCAGGCGCCATCGTGGCGCGGCCCCTCGGCGACCCGGGCCTGGACCTGCGCGACATCGAAGTGCAGACCCTCGCCGGCCGCGCGCTGCCCGTGGCCGCACAGGCCTTTCTGGAGCGGCTGAAAGAACAGTTGGCGGGATGGTGACGGACTGCAGCGCAGGCCGAGGGATCAGCCGGGGGCCATGCGGTGCTGCAGTGCCTTCAGCACCTCGGCGTCCAGCCTGCCCCGGTGCACGCTGTGCAGGGCGTCGTTGAGCAACTCCCAGGTCGGCCCCTTGCCCCGCTGATCGGCAGTTTTCACATGAAACGCGTCCAGGGCTTCGAAAGGCACGGTGCGGCACGCCTCGGCCGTGATCGGCGCCTTGGCATGCAAATGCACGTAGAGCGCGGGCGCGGGCCGGCCATCCGCCAGCTTTCCCGTATCGATCTTCACTTCGAACAGGGTGCCGTGGCGGTGGTCGGGGTCGCCTTGCGATGGCAGCTTGCGGGGAGCGCCGATCCGCAAAGCCGGCCCTTGCGCCTCGGCGTCCGTCGCCATGTTGAGCAGGTGCGACACGTGCTTCAGGTCCGGGTACGGAAAGGTCTTGATCAGATCGGCCCCGATGGCATCGACGGACCGGTGCAGTCCCTCGATCGCCGCGATGCGCTCATTCAGCGCCCGGAGCGCGTCCGAGACCGATGGCATCCCCGCCACGCCCGCCGCCGCCAGTTGCTCGCGCCTGGCCCGCCACTGCCCCCGTACGCCGAACCATCCATCGAGCGTTTGCCGCATCTGCCGCGCGGCGCTCAGCGGCTCGGTGCGCGGGTCCATCTCTGCGCTGATCGCAGAAGCGTCCTTGTGCATCGATTCGGCTAGCGCCAACAAGTCGCCAGGCCCGCGCAGCCTGTCGAGCTTTGGCGCAGGGAACGTTTTCAGACGCTCCTGGGCCAGCTCCAGCACGACCGCCTGATGCAGGGACAGCGCAGGGGCAGTCTCCTGAGCCGCCTTGTTGCGCGCGAAGGCTTTGCGTGCCTTGCCCGTACCGGAGCGCTTGGGCCGCGTTGCGGAAGCGGAACCGGACGCGGCGGTTTCTTCTAACACCGAATCGCTCTGCGCATCGTCGTCCGGCAACGCTGCGGTTTCGCGTCGCGTCGGATGTCCCAGGAATGTGTTGCCTTCCAGCAGCTTGCCAACGGTGTAGGAGACTTTGTGGGCGTTCAGCACCGCATCGCACTGCTGGGCCAGCGCGCCGATGGCGGCTACCAGCCGCTTGGCGAAGTCGAGAACGCCGGACTGCGAAGCACCGGTTTCGGTGTCGAAGTGGCGACTCGCAAGCACGATGAATGTCTCGGCGTGCTCACGCAAAAGCAAAGCGCCGTTTTCCATGCGGCTCACCATCGGTTGCTGCCGGGGGATGCGGGCGTCCTGCAGCAGGTCGATTGCAGGGGCGTCCGACAGGTTTGCCGCACAGGTCAGCAGTGCGACGGTCTCTCGCAGAAGCTCCGTGCTATTCAAGCCTTCTGCAACCACCATGCGATTGCCCAGTGTCCAGATCTGCTCCTTGTGCAGATCGAACGCTCTCATCCGCAGATTCGTGAGCGTGAGGATGGCCTCCTTCAAGTTCTCGGTCATCGTCGGATAGGCCTTGAGATGGGCGGGCGCACTCAGGTTTTCGATCGCCTCGGAAGTCGCACGGAGATAGGGTTCGATCGCCTCGACGGCGAAATCAACCTGACCGAGGTAGGCATGCAGGTCGCGGTCCAGCGCTGGCAGGTCCACCGGCTCCGAGCGCGCCTGGAGCATGCGCTGCGAAAGCGAGTAGCCTGCCTTGGCAGGCAATGGAGGAAGGTAGCCCACCAAGGTGGCGGCCAGCGCTGCGCGCTTGTTGTAGAGGGCCACGAACGATGTTCGTCCGTCCTCACCGGCCCGGTGAAATTCGGTCATCTCCTTGAAGGCCGCAATGCCGCGATCTGCCGACTGAAAGGCCGTCCACAACGTGCGCTGCTGTTTCTCGACCGTGACGAGCCCGCGCGTCCAAAGCTGGTCGAAAGTACGGAGATAAGCCATTGCACCGTCAACCGTCTGGGCGGCGGCCATGGCTGCCTGCTTTTTTTCGTGTTTCTCAAGCTGCTGTTGCTGCGCCGGCGTCGGTACCCGCTGCGCGGGCAACTGCGCACGGGGCGCAGGCGCCCCATGGCTCGCCGCGGCGCCGCTGGACCGGGGGACAAGGCACTCCGTCAAGTGACTGGATGGGCTGGCCGACACGCTGGCATGCTGGTCGTCAGCGGGCACTGCCGCCTGATCCTGCACAGCGCGATGGCCGCGGTCGTTCCGAGAGGTGCCTGCCGATTGCACGCGTTCGCCGGACACGGGCCTACCCTTCTAACGCGATAGGCAAGGGCTGCAAACTCATGCCTTCATGGACTTTTGCAGATCCACCAGCACCTGGTCCGTCAAAGCGCCACGGTGCACTGGTCCTAGCAACGCGGCATTGAGGGCTTCCCACTTGGGGCCCAGCGCGCGCTGTTCGGCCGTTTTGACATGCACTGCCGCCAGCTCTCCGGGGGAGATATTGGCGATGGCATCGGTTCCCACCACGTTCTTGGTATGGAAGTGCACATAGAGAGGTGCCGCTGGCTGCCCGTTCGACAGTGGCTTCACGGCAAGGCGCACTTCGAACAGCGTGCCGTGATCGCCATCCGGATCGCCATCGGACCGGAGCTTCCTGACCGCTCCGTCCGGCACCGCATCGCCGGAGTTCAGCAACATCGACACATGGTTTGCCTGCGGAAGCGCGTATTGCTTCACGAGATCGATTTCGAAGGTGCTGACCTGGTCGTGCAAGGACCGCACTTGCACAGCGCGCTCGGCCACTTCCTTTTGCAACTCGACCGTTTTAGGGTCCAGCTCCACACCGGTCAAATCTTCGAGTTGCTTGCTTCGTTGAGCCCAGATGCCGGGCTGCCCGAACCGGTCCGCCAGCGCGCGACGCATCGCCTGCCCGGCATTGATGGGATCGGTGCCGGCATCGAGCGCGGCTCGGATTTCCTTCAGATCCTGCTTCATCGGCAATCCCAAAGCGAAGAAGTCGAAGCGCGCTCCGGACGGCACCACTGGCGGCTTTCGAAATTGGTTGACCCGTGCTTGCGCCAGTTCGATGTGGACCTGCTGCTCCACCGACAAGCCAGGCTTCGAAGCCAGAGCGGCCGATGGCGTCGGTGCGGTTTGCGCGGATTTTGAATTCCGGCGGGATTTGCGGCTGGGCTTGGACGACTCCGCCTGAGCGGCCTGCTCGGAGGCTGCGGCCTCCTGCGCTGACGCGGCAGGCTCTTCCGGCTCGATCGGATCTTCATGCTCGGTCAATTTCTGACCATTCATCGTGACGTTATTGACGTCATTGACGTCATGAATGCGCCCGGCCATCTGCGGCGACAGCTTGTACGCGTTCAGCACCTCGCCGATCTCGCTGGTCAGCAGCCGGATGCTTGCCGCCATTTCCAGCGCCGCCTTGCCGACCGGCGATGCGGCCAGATCCTGGTCAGGAGGCAGATTCCGGGTCGCCGCCATGAGGTGATCATGCGCGTGGCGCTCCAGTACCTTCACGTAGTTCTGCAGCCACGCCTGTTTGCGGGGCAGGGGCCCGACGCGCGCGTCCTGCAGCAGGTCAACGACGCTGCGCATGCTCACGACATCGCCAACGAGCTCTTTCTGCATTTCCCGTGTTTGGGCGCTCACGCTTTCTGCCTCGTCAGCCAGCGTCAACATGATGACGCTCAGCATGACCCGATCCACGTGCGAATTGATGGCGATGAGCCGGCTCTGGGCAGTGCCCATGACCGCGGCCCTGAGCGTGTTGGCGGCGTCGGCCGTCGATTCGAACGCTTCCCGCTTTCCAAGCGACTGCATGGTTTCCGCCAAGGCCACGGCATAGGGCTTCAGCTCTTTGAGTTGCACATCTGTCTGTTCGACATAGCCAGTCCACAATGCCTGGGCGCTCGCCATGTCAGGATAAGAAAGAAGCTTCTCCACCAGCGGATGGACGTCGATTTTGGGCGTCGTCATGAGCACGCGATAGGCAGACATCGTCCGCTGCTGCTCGATGAAAATCGGATAAAGCGGACCCAGCTCTTGCGACTGGGCCATCGTCAGTTTGCCCAGCGCCTCCATGGCGGGCTGGGCTTTCTGAAAAGCACGGGACGAGATCATGCGCACTGCCGGCGCGTGAGTCGCCATCGACATCGAGTCCGCTGTCTTGTGATATTGCTGAAGATACGGAACCGCATTGTCGATGATCGCACCCGCCGCCTGGGCTGCGGGCGACGGGCGCGACAAAGCCGTCGCCGCGACACTGCGCCGCTCAGGCGCGTTGCCACGGGGGCGCGGTGCTGCAGCGCTGGAAGATCTGCCGGCCTCGGCCCCGCCACGCGGGCGCAACGTGTCCGAAGGGCCGCCCTGGTGAACCGCGCTGCCACTCTGCCTTCCTGCCGGTGGTCTGGCCGGCGGAGCGGCACCCTGCGAAGGCGGCGTGGTGGCAGGACGGGACGGTGCCCCTGCGGCATGGCCGCGACGGTTCACATTTCCTGTGGGCATGAAAAACCTTGACGCAGTAAAAATCTACAGCCTGAACGATGGCTGAGGTACTGCGGAAAGGCTCTCAAAACCCGAAGCGGCTCAAGGGCTGGCGAATCCCCCATTGGCAAAGCGTGGGCAGCCGCCCAGCCCTCACGCCGCGGCTACTTCTCGGCGTGCTGCTGGCGAAACTCCCGCGCCTTGCCGAAGTGCCCGCACCCGATGAAAGGCACGGGCGGGCGCAGCGCGGACAGCGGCGAAGGGTGGTTGGCGGTGAGAACCAGGTGGCCCCGGTCGCCCGGAATCCACACGCGCTTGGATTGGGCGTGCGAGCCCCACAGCATGAACACCACCGGCCGCTCGCCCTCGGCCACATGGCGGATCACCGCGTCGGTCAGTTCCTCCCAGCCCTTGCCGGAATGGCTGGCGGCCTGCCCCTCTTCCACCGTGAGGCAGGTGTTGAGCAGCAGCACGCCGTTCTTGGCCCACTTGGCCAGGCTCCCGCCCGGCTCGGGCCAGGCAGGAAAGGGGGTGCCCAGGTCGCGCTGCATCTCCTTGAAGATGTTGCGCAGCGAGGGCGGCAGCTGCACGCCGGGCGCCACCGAAAACGCGAGGCCCTCGGCCTGCCCGCGGCCGTGGTACGGGTCCTGCCCCAGGATGACCACGCGCACGGACTGGGGCGGCGTCAGCTCCAGCGCACGCAGCGGCCGGGGCGGGAAGATGGCGGCACCATCCGCCAGCCGCGCCTTCAAGAACGCCAGCAGCGCCTGCCCCCGCGCACCGGCGAAAAACGCATCCACCAGCGGCTGCCATGCGGGCGCGACCGGCCAGTCGGCAGGATCGGCGCTCTGCAGCTGGGTCGGTGGCACGGCAGAATCATTCATGGTCAAAACAGCCTCCAGCGCAATATTATCTAGGGCATATTGCTACTAAATTTATAGCACCCACTCTGTCAGCCAAACAGCTGGGCCAGCGCCTCGCCCGGCTCCGGCGCGCGCATGAAGGCTTCGCCGACGAGAAACGCATTCACGCCCGCGTCGCGCATCTGCCGCACGTCGGCGGGCGAGAGAATGCCCGACTCGGTCACCAGCAGGCGGTCGGCCGGCACGTTCTTTTGCAGCGCCAGGGTGGTCGAGAGCGACACCTCGAAGGTGCGCAGGTTGCGGTTGTTGATGCCCACCAGCGGCGTGCGCAGGCGCAGCGCCCGGTCCAGCTCGGCGCCGTCGTGCACCTCCACCAGAACCGCCATGTCCAGGCTGCGGGCGATGGCCTCGAAGTCGGCCATCTTCGCATCGTCCAGGCAGGCCGCGATCAGCAAAATGGCATCGGCGCCCATGGCCCGCGATTCGTAGATCTGGTAGGCGTCCACCATGAAATCCTTGCGCAGCACCGGCAACTGGCAGCTGGCCCGCGCCTGCTTCAGGTAGTCGGGCTGGCCCTGGAAGAACTGCCGGTCGGTCAGCACCGACAGGCACGCCGCGCTCACCTTGCCGTCGCCCTCGGCATAGCTCTGGGCGATGTCGGCGGGAATGAAATCCGCGCGCAGCACGCCCTTGGACGGGCTGGCCTTCTTGACCTCGGCGATCACCGCCGCCTGGCCCTTGGCTATTTTTGCGCGCAGGGCCGCTTCAAAGTCGCGCGTGAGCACACGGCTTTCCGCATCGGCGCGAATGGCCGCCAGCGGCGTTTTCTTTTGCGCCGCCGCGATTTCCTCGCGCTTGACGGCAATGATCTTGTTCAGGATGTCACTCATGTCGAAAACCTTCTCCGGCTCCTAGAGCCCCTTTTGCATCGATGGACGAACGCGGCGGGCACCCGGCCCTCCGCGGCAGTGCGACCCCTCAGCCCGCCGCCAGCGCATGGGTGCGCGCAACCAGCTGCTCCAGCTTGGCCAGTGCCGCGCCGCTGGCGATGGCCGTGCGCGCGCGGACGATGCCGTCCGCGATGGAATCGGCCACGTTGGCGGCATACAGCGCCGCGCCGGCGTTCAGGCAGACGATGTCCTGCGCCGGGCCCGGCTGGCCGCGCAGCACGCCCAGCAGCACCTCGCGCGACTGCTCGGGGGAGTCCACCTTCAAGGTGCGGTTGCTGGCCATGGCCATGCCGAAGTCCTCGGGGTGGATTTCGTACTCGGTGATCTCGCCCTTTTTCAGCTCGCCCACCAGCGTGGCCGCGCCCAGGCTGACCTCGTCCATGCCGTCGCGGCCATAGACCACCACGGCATGTTCGGCGCCCAGGCGCTGCAGCGCGCGCACCTGGATGCCCACCAGGTCCGGGTGGAACACGCCCATGAGGATGTTGGGCGCGCCCGCGGGGTTGGTGAGCGGCCCGAGGATGTTGAACAGCGTGCGCACGCCCATTTCCTTGCGCACCGGCGCCACGTTCTTCATCGCGGGGTGGTGGTTGGGCGCGAACATGAAGCCGATGCCCACGTCGGCGATGCAGCGCGCGATGGCCTCGGGCGGCAGGTTGATGTGCACGCCCAGCGACTCCATCACGTCGGCGCTGCCGCTCTTGCTGGAGACGCCGCGCCCGCCGTGCTTGGCGGTCTTGGCGCCGGCGGCGGCGGCCACGAACATCGCGCAGGTGGAGATGTTGAAGGTGTTGGCGCCATCGCCGCCCGTGCCCACGATGTCCACCATGTGCGTGGTGTCGGGCACGTGGACCTTGTTGGAGAACTCGCGCATGACCTGCGCGGCGGCGGCGATCTCGCCGATGGTTTCCTTCTTGACGCGCAGGCCGGTCACGATGGCCGCCGTCATCACGGGCGACAGCTCGCCGCGCATGATGAGGCGCATCAGGTGCAGCATCTCGTCATGGAAGATTTCGCGGTGCTCGATGGTGCGCTGCAGCGCTTCCTGAGGGGTGATGGACATAGTGTTTCCTCGAATGAAGCTCAGGCTCCGGGCCGCTCGGAGAGCGCAAGCCGGATGCCGAAACCGATGAACATCGCACCGGCCACGCGGTCCAGCCAGTGCATGCCTTGCTGGATCGCACCTTGGCGGCGGGCCATCCAGGCAGCCGCCAGCGCCCAGCCGGCATTGACCGGAATGGCGTTGATGTTGAACAGCACACCCAGCAGCACGAAGGCCCAGGCCTTGTTCTCGGTGCCCGGCGCGATGAACTGGGGCACGAAGGCCAGAAAGAAGATGGCCACCTTGGGATTGAGCACGTTGGTCCAGAATCCGCCCAGGAACACCTTCTTCAGCGACGCAGGCACCGCAGGCGCAGCGCGCCCGGCAGCCAGGCCCGCCAAATCGCCCGCATCGCCCGCATCCCCGGGGGCCTTGGACCACAGCATGCGAACGCCCATCCACAGCAGGTAGGCCGCGCCCACCCACTTGAGCGCCGTGAAGGCGGTGGCCGATGCGGCCAGCAGCGCGCCCACGCCCACCGCTGCCGCGACGATGTGCACGAAGCACCCGGCGGTGATGCCGAAGCCCGCGACGAGCCCTGCGCGCACGCCGGACTTGAGGGCGTTCGTGACGATGTAGAGCACGTCCGGCCCCGGGGTGAGGTTGAGCAGCCACCCTGCCGCGATGAACAGGAGCAGCTGGTGCGTCTCGATCATGGCCGCGCCTGCAGGAAGTTGCGCAGCATGGCGTGCCCATGCTCGGTGAGGATGCTTTCGGGGTGGAACTGCACGCCCTCGATGTCCAGCGTCTGGTGGCGCACGCCCATGATCTCGCCGTCGTCGGTCCAGGCGGTCACCTCCAGCACGTCCGGGCAGGTGGCCCGCTCGATGGACAGGGAGTGGTAGCGGTTCACCGTGAACCGCTCGGGCAGGCCAGCAAAAACGCCCTTCTGCGTGGTGGTGATCACGCTGGTCTTGCCGTGCATCAGCTCCTGGGCCCGAACGATGGTGCCGCCGAACGCGGCCCCGATGGCCTGGTGGCCCAGGCACACGCCCAGGATGGGCAGCTTGCCGGCGAAGTGCTTGATGGCGGCCACCGAGATGCCGGCCTCGGCCGGCGAGCACGGCCCGGGGGAAATGACGAGCCGGTCGGGCGCGCGCGCGGCGATGCCCTCCACCGTGATCTCGTCGTTGCGGAACACCTCGACCTCGGCACCCAGTTCTCCGAAGTACTGGACGATGTTGTAGGTGAAGCTGTCGTAGTTGTCGAGCATCAGGATATTCATCTGCCTAACTCATTGATTTTTTGAAAATAAACGTCATGAGGCATCCATGGGCAGGGCCATGGATATCCACATTAGCACTGGAACTGAAATCGAATGGCACCCGTCGCCATCGGAATGCCTGCTGGCGCCAGGCGGCCCATCGAGGCGCAGCAGCAGCGAGGCTCCAACCCGTTGCGCGGCGGCATGGCACCGCTTTGCGCCAAAAAACATCCTGCCGCGGGAGCGATGTAGAGGGAGATCCGGAACGAAGAAAGCCCCCAGGGCGTTCATTCGCATGGTTGGCATCAAAGCGGGGATAGGTACTGGTGGGCAAAACAACTCTCCTGTAAGGGAGCCGCCGTGCCGGAAGCGAGGAAACCAACTGCCACCGGTCAAGGCGGCAGCATGCAGTCACGGACCGCAGCGATACGCCGCTTCTACAAGAAGCGCCACCACTGAATTGCGTTGAACGGTGCGTTGCGGGTCATGATGCTTGGCCAGTCTGATCGGTAGAGAGGGTCCGGCAGCCAGGGGATGCGGATGCGAACCGATTCATGCCGGAGTGTAATGCCTCGCGTGAAGGGCGGAGCCCAGGATGGCAAGAAGGCCGAGCGAAGAAGATCCCGTGCAGCCAACGGCTGGCTTGTCGCGTGTCGCGCATCGACGCGGTGTTGCGGGCCGCCCAGGCGCACGCACGGCGGCTCGCGTGCATCGTTTCGCAACAAGGGGGGCACGAGGCGCAGCTAAACTCATCCGTCCGTCCCTCGGCAAGGAGTATCTCTGTGCAAAAAACGGTAGCGGCGACGTTGGTTCTGGCCATCTCCATGGGCCTGGGCGCATGCAAGAAACAAGACCCAACGGCGCACAGCAACGATCACACGGCATCGCCGGCGGCGACGGCCGCCAGCACTCCGCCATCACCCCCTGCGCAGGCAGCAGCCACCAGCAAAGCGTTCGAGCCGTCGAGCCTGCCGATCTCGAGCGTGCCGCTGGGCGCCTTTCCCTATATCGCGCTTCCCGACGGATATGTCGCCGCCAGCACGCCGGATGTCGCCGATTTCGATCAGGTGCCATTTTGGACAGGCGATCGCCTGGAGCCGGTGGAAGGCAAGGTCTGGTCGGCGCACATCAGCGCCGCGCAGGGCAAGACATTCTCGGATCTGGAGCTGCAGCGCAACATCGAATCCGTGGTTTCTTCGCTGGGCGGCAAGAAGATCTTCGATGGCAGGATTCCGGAAGAAGCCGGACAGAAGATCAAAGAATGGCCGCGCGATTTTGCCCTCAAGTACAACAGCGGCTTGGGCGACATCTGGAACAATCCCGCGCAGGTGTTTGTGGTCCGGCGGGCCGATCGCAACATCTGGATTCACTGGTGCAGCTACCAGTTCGGCGGCGGACTGCTCATTGCCGAGACCAAGCCGCTCGAAGTGACCGCTGGCTTGCTGCCAGCCAGCGAGCTGAAGTCGCAGATCGACAAGACTGGCAAGGTGGCATTGCACGTCAACTTTGCCACGGACAAGACCGAAATCCTTCCCGACTCGCAACCGCAGATTGAGCAGGTCGTGCAGTTGCTCAAGCGGGATGCATCGCTGAAGTTGGCCATCAACGGCTACACCGATAGCACGGGTGACCCAGCCCACAATAGGACACTGTCTGGCGGCCGGGCCAAGGCCGTTGTCGCCGCCCTTGCCGCGCAGGGCATTGATGCCGCGAGACTGTCTTCCGCTGGGTTTGGCGACGCCGATCCAGTGGCCAACAACGCCACCGAAAATGGCCGGTCGCAAAACCGCAGGGTCGAACTCGTCAAGCAGCATTAGCGTGTCCTGCGTCCCCGTCGGATCATCCGCGCATCCGTCCAGGCCCATTCCCGCGAAGGCCTGACCGGACCGATTGCCGAAGACGCCCTTCGCTCGGCGACTCGCGACATCCCGCCGCGCAGGGTAGTCGCCGCGCCCGTGAGCGCTTGCGCCATCCATCGATGGGAGGCAGCCTGGTGGCTGGCATCGTTGATGGCAAGCCGATCCACCCGTCGCCCCCCCCTTTCGCACGACGAGGCGAAGGCGGACTTGCCCCCTTGAACGCTTGGGAGGCCCGCCCGTTGGGAATGGCCCCGATCCGCGGCGGCAGCCCTTCAAACCCCCATGGCGCCCCCGCGCCGGCCCTCCAGCGCGCCCTGCCCGCGCCCCCGCACTTCGCATGGCCGCAATCCGCATCGCATACAGAGCGTTTACATACGCTTCACACGCGGAAAGTCGGAACCTCCGCGTTGGGTCATGCAACCGCCCCCTTCCACTCCAGGAAGGCCGATTGCCGTCCAGTGCATTTCTTCATCAACTGCAAGGGGTCAATCCATGGGTGCGATAAAAAACGCGTTCAAATCAATCGCGAAGGGCATTGAAAAAGCCGTTCAGGGCGTAGGGCAAATCGCCAAAGGCCTGGCAACGCTCGATTTGAAAGGGGCAGCGGCCGGTCTCAAGAAACTGGGGGAAGCGGGTGGCGATATCACCCGCGGCATCATCAACCTCACGCCGGCCGCCATGGCGGCCAACACGCTATTGGACGGAGCGCTGGACAAGGTGCTCAAGAAGGTGCAGAGCGTCGCCCAGAAAGTGGTGGACACCGCCGTGGACAGCGTCGAGGGCGGCCTCACGAGCATCAAGAAGGGCGCCGTGGGCCTGGCCAAGGGTATTGCCAAAGGCAACCTGTCCCAGGCCCTGAACGGCATCAAGGACCTGGCGCTGGGCGCCATGGAAACCGCGTCCAATTTCGGGCCCGGCGGCATCGCCAAGAACGTGGCACGGCTGGCGGTGGACTCCACCATCGACCTGGCCACGCAGGAGGTCACCAAGGTCGCGGCCAAGGCCCTGGACCCCAACGGCACCTCGATGCTGGGCGGCCTGGCGGTGGACACCATCGGGGCAGCCACCAGCGGTGGCCTCAGCGCCTCGCGCGCGGGCCGCTTCGCCGATGGCGAAAGCTTCAGCAAGGGCGCCAAAGACCTGCCCGACACGCGCTCGCCCGGCCTGCGCACGGACGGAGACGACCTGCCTGGCACGCGCACGGGCAACACGCGCCAGGATGTGGACGACGCGACCGATACGCGCCTGGCGACCAACCGCAATGGCGTGGACGATGTGTACGACACCCGCCCGACCGGCTTTCGCCAGGGCGCGCGCGACGCGGCGGAAACCGCGGCACGCGATGCAGTCGATACGGTCATCCAGAGCACCATCGACAAGCTGATGCTCAGCCTGCAGCAGACGCTGGACCCCAACAACGACTCGAATGCCGTCAGCACCGGCACGAACATGGTCGGTGGTGCGCTGCAAGACGCCGCCAGCACAGCCGTGCAGACCCGCGGACGCCGCGGCTCGGAAGGCACGCGCCAGGCGCAAGGCCCGGATGAAGTGCCTCCGCAGACGCGCCGCGAGGCCGTCAAGGAATCGGTGCAGAACTCGGTGCACAACGCGATCGACATGGCCATCCAGGCCGCAGTGCAGGCCGCCCTCTACACGCTGCTTCCGAAGCTCGGACTCGACCAGAACAGCGCACTGGCATCGCTCGGCCAAGGCGTTCTGGAGGACACGCTGTCCAACGTGAGCAGCCCGCGCAACGCGACGGGCCTGAAGTCGGGCAGCCGCCAAGTGGCCTCGGACCTCAAGCAGGGCCTGCAGAACTCCATCCAGGAAAAGCTGCTCGGCGTGGCGGACCAAGCCATCCAGGGCATCGTCGATCAGGTGATGGCCAAGGGTATGCAGGGCTTGCAGGGTACACAAGGCTTGCAGGGCCTTCAGGGCACGCAAGGCACGCAAGGCACGCAAGGCACTCAGGGTTTGCAGGGCCTTCAGAGTTTGCAAGGTTTGCAGGATTTGAAGGGCCTTCAGGGCTTGCAAGGCGCGCAAGGTTTGCAGGATTTGAAGGGCCTGCAAGGCGCACAAGGTTTGCAGGATTTGAAGGGCCTGCAAGGCGCACAAGGTTTGCAGGATTTGAAGGGCCTGCAGCCCACGGGCAACGCATTGTCGCCAAGCGGCACTGGCAACCCGCTGACCTCGGACCTGCGCGCAGGCATCCAGGACCGCATCCAGTCCGTGGTGAAGGATGTGATCGGCGGCGTGATGCAGTCGGTGATGGACACCGCCAACAAGGGCGTCGCGGCAGGGCTGTCGCTGAACAAGGGTCTGTCCCAACTGCCCCAGTTGCCCCAACTGCCCACCTCCATCACCTCCGAAACCCGCGTGTCGATCGACATGCACATGCACATCCGCGCCTGACGCGGACGCTGCTTTTTCCTCACTTCTTTTGAAAGGCAATGACCATGGACGACTCCACTGTTCACGAAGATCCCATCGCAGCCTTGGCCGTCTCCCTGGTCAACGCCATTCGCGAGAACCAGCTGGACGAGGCGGAAGCCATGCTGGAGGAGCTGAATGCGCTCAGCCCGGACACCGAGGAGTACCTGATCTTTCCGGTACTCATCGCGATCCAGCGGGGCTACACGCAAGAGGCACTGCAGTACCTGAACTCGCTGGGCGAGGACACCGCCCCGGAACTGAAGGCCCTGTGCCTGAACATCCTGGGCGATCCCACCTGGCACTACCACGCGCAAAGCTGCCTGGAGAGCTCCGACGAGCACGTGCGCAAATCCATGCGCGAGCTGCTCCAGCTGGAACCCGAACTCGCCGGCGATTTCGCGTAAGGCCTCTGCCATGCTGAAGCTCACTCCCCAGGCCGACCTGGGCGTGTTCTACGACGCGGATTCAGCCCGTTATGGCGCTGATTCCGCCAAGGACTACACGCAGACGGTCACCCGCGACGCGTTCACCGCGTTCTACGCCGAATGCCCTTCCATCGGATTCGAGTCCGATGGTGCGCCGATCGGCGGCATCCTGTTCGATGGCGAGCAGGCCCACATCGCGGTGCTGCCGCGCTACCACGGCCTCTGGGCCCTGCTGCTCAAGCCTGCACTGCAGTGGCTGTTTTCGCTGAAAAACGAGATCCTGGTCGCGGTGGAAAACGACAACCACCGCTGCCTGCGTTTCATGGAGCGCCATGGCTGGCAGCGGGTCGGCGCGCGCGGCGACGACATCATCTACCGCATCACGCCGCAGGGCGGCCTGCGCAAGACCGAGTACACGAGCCCCCGTCGCCCCGGCGTGCCAGCAGCTCGCACGACAGGCCCATCCTTCTTCGGAGCATCGCCATGCCTTCAACCTCAATGAGCGCCTCCGCCAAGCAGCCACCCCAGGCCTGGGGTGCGGGCGCGCACCGGATCGTTCCCCACGAGGGCGTGGGGGTCCGCCTGCGGCTGGTGTCGATGGTCCAGCCTCCGATTTTTCTGGACGACGGGTTTCCCCGTTCTTCCGGGCTCTGGGTGTCCAGCAACCTGCTGCTGCCCGGCTGCGAAAGCGCGCTGACGCAGCGCCACATGGCCGTGCAGGGCCTGCTGGTCCGGCTGGAAGCGCTGGCAGGCCAGGAAGGGCGCACGCTCAATCGGACCCTGCGCCTGTTCTCGGACAACCGGCTTTCGCAGGTACACGCCAGCAGCGCGGATTTCGAGCGCCTGAGCGCACCGAGTGGCCTGTCGGGCCCGGCCGGGCCTGCCGCCAGCGGCACCGAGACGGCATGCATCGACGAAGAGCGCGAATGGCTGCTGGTGGATGCGCAAAAGGGCTTTCACCCGGGTGGCGTCGCACCCTCTGCGGCATTGATCGCCGCGCTGGTGCGGCTGGCCGAAGTACCGGTGCATGCCCGCCGCCGCCTGGTCGATGCGGGTGATCCCGCAGGAACGATCGAGGCGGCCAAGCCCCTGGTGCTGGAGGCCGCGCGCGCGCTGGCGCAGCAAGGTCTGGGCGACACGAAAGTCCAGCTATCGGCGCAAGCCATCGCGTTGGCCGAGCACCTGAGCCCGGCCCACCTGATCCAGTGGCTGCTCACCGATGCGGCGCTGCCGTTTCGCGACCGCACGCTCCCCACCTGATCGGATTGCTGCGGCTCGGAATGGAACGCACCGCGGGTGTGAACCGCTCGGTGCTCGATGCGCTGCAGCAAATCCTGCAGTTGCTCAAGGGCCAAGGAACCACCCCGTCGCAGGCGGCCTCACGGCCTTCACAACCCCTGCAACCCGCGCAGCTGGACGCCCAAGGCGCCGCGCGCATTCTGGCCGACCACATGCTGGGCGGCCACGGCGGCCTGCTCGCGAAGGCGTTCGCAGGCAAGGACATGTCTCCGGGCCGCCTCTACCAACTGGCCGAGAGCGGCACGGCCCCGCCCAAGGTCGCCGAGGCTGCGAAGTTCATGCTCCAGAACCCCGATATCTACAAGGCCATCGAGACCCATGACGTCCCAGGTGCCGATGGCAAATCGGGCGTGGGCAATCTGCTGGCTGCCGCACGCGGCGAAGTACCGGGTGTGGGTGGCGCCGCTGCATCGCACTCGGGCATCCGCGAATTGCTGTCGCAAGTGCTCCAGGGACTGCAGGCCCGGGAGCAGCAGCGCGGGGTGCAGATCGAAATCAGGGTGAGCGTGAGCGCCCAGGTTTCCATCAGGACCTGATCAGGCCAGGACACGCGGCCGAAAACAGGATGAGGACGATGGCGAGGGGCGATGCCCCACGCCATCGTCCTTTTTTCGTTGCCTGAACTTCGGACAAAAAAAGGGCCGGCAAACATGCACGGCCCTCGGGAAACGTCAGTGGAAATCAGCGGGTGGCGGGATAGCGGTCCAGCACCTTGCGCACGTAATCCTGCGTTTCGCGGAAGGGGGGAATCTTGTAGCCATGGCGCACGACGGCCCCCTCGCCCGCGTTGTAGGCGGCCAGGACCAGCTCGGTCTGGCCGCTGAACTTGTCGGCCAGAAAGCGCAGATAGCGCACCCCGGTTTCGACGTTGACTGCGGGCGTGAACAGATCGGCGGAAGATGGCGCGCCAAAGCGCGCTGCCGTGGCGGGCATCAGCTGCATCAGTCCCAGCGCGCCTTTGGGCGAGCGCGCATTGGGAGCATAGGCCGACTCGACCTCGATCACGGCCTGGACCAGGTGCGGGTCGATGGAGTGTCGGGTGGCCGCTGACTCGATCACTGGCCAGAGCGATTCGTGGCGCCACCGCGGCGTCACCATGGCCGTGGGCCAGACTGCGCCGGAAGGTGCCGCGCCCTGGGCGCGGGGCGCGCGGATCACCCGTATGCTCGCCACCGCTGCCGCATTGGCCACGGGCTCATCCGTGTCCACCGGGTCGGCTGGCGGGTCGGGCAGTTCCACCGCCCGGCATTGCCCGACGATGGCCGGATAGCGCTTGGCGATGTCGAACGCCACGCGCACCGGATCGGAGTCCGGGCCCTTCACCCAGCAGTCGTAGGCCACGAGCGCGTTGGCGCCGCATGCGTGCAGCGCGGTCGCAGCGACCAGCGCGTGGCGCTGCCAGCGCACCATCACAGCAAGCCCAGGTGGCGCAGCACCGGGGCACGGCTGGCAAAGAAGCAGCGGGCGCTGTGGGCCAGGCGTTCAGCCGGCATCTGGCCGTCGCCATCGCCCTCGAACTGAGCGCGCATCGCCTGGACCATGTCGTCCGCGGTCTGCGCGCCCTGAGAGGCGGCGCGGATCTGCGCCATGGCGAGCGGCGACCAGCCCATGGCCTGGCCGCTGGCGGCGCAGGACAGGTAATTCAGTCCGTCGTCGGCGGACCGCTGCATGACCGCCGTGTTGAAGCGCTGCACCGATTCCCGTGCGCTCTCGCGCAGGGCGGCCGGCAATGCGGGGTGCACTTGTGCTTCGTTTTCCAGCAGCATCAATGCATCCACGATGAAATCTTCTCCCAGCGGCGCCAGTTCGGGCCGGCGGGCCAGTTCGCGGGCGGTGGCGGGGCCTTCCGCCAACGCGTCCAGCAGGCGCAGGGCGGTGGCGCCATCCACATACTCGGCCGCGCCATCGGACAGCGGGCTCTCCTTGGTTTCGCTGCGCGCGGTGGCAAGGAGCCACGTCCTGTCCAGGCGGAACTGCGCTTGCTTCGCCGCGCTGGCCTGGGGCGCCCCACGGGTGTAGAGATCCCAGCGGAAGGACCGGTTGACGGCAAAGTCTCGCAGGGTCTCGCGTAGCACCGGGTCATCGACTCCGCCCAGCAACTGCCGTGTGGGCAAGGGCAGGATCGCGGCATCCACCTGCTGGGCCAGCACGGCAGGCGCAGCGAACTCCAGGCCCGCCTCGGCCATCTCGGCAGCGACCTGGTGGAAGTGCATGGGGTGCCAGTCGGGGTTGAAATACTCGTGCGCGGCGTAGTGCGGATCGAGCCGCCGCAGTCCATACAGGCGCGCCTGCACGGAAAGGTCGTCGGCGAAATAGGTAGGGTTCACCTCGGCGAACTCGTCGAGGAAATCCAGCGTTTGCGACAGGCGCTCGATCGGCGTCGCGCTGGCCGGGACCTGGCGCAGCCCATGCAGATTCACCAGTTCGCGCAGCGGCATCTGGGCAGCCCAGCCGGGCAGCGCGTTGTGGCTCACGAAGACCACGCCTCCCGGGCGCAGCCGCTCGGCGATGAAGCGCATCACCACCTTGCGCAGCGGCGGCGAGATCCAGGAATACACGCCGTGCATGGAGATGATGTCCATGGGGGGCAGGTCACGCTCGAGCAAGGTCTCGAAGGCGTCCTCGAACACCTCCACGTTCGACAGGCCTGCGTCCTGGGCCAATTCGTTCGCATAGGCGACGTGATGGGGGTTGAAGTCGTTGCCGTAAAAGCGCATGTGCGGAAAGCACGCGGCATGCGCTACCAGCGGCAGGCCGAACCCCATGCCCAGTTCGAAGCAATTGAGGGGGGCCGACAGATCGGGACCACACACACCGCGGGATTCGAGGGCCACGCTCATCTGTGCGGGCGACAGGGCGCGGTAGTAGCCACGGGTATAGGGTTCGCTGCGCACGTCGAGCACGGCGGGCTGGGGTGATTTCATCGGTCTTCCTCTGGGCGTTGGGACGGTGACAGGGCGTGTGCACCTCCGCGTTTCGCGAAAGGCGCCAACGGCTGCGCCCATTGCAGCCGCAACGCGCTGCAACGCCGGCCCCGCAGTCGAAAAGATGGCCGGAAAGGCGAAGCAGCGTCTTCACATCGCCCCTCCAGCGCACTGGCCAAAATCCCTTCAGCGGGGGTGAAACCGGGCGCCAAAATCCCCGAAAAACGCGGCCTTCGCACCCTAGGCCGTGTCTTCGCCTACCGGGCCACCCAGGCGATGGGGGCCACCTACTCTTCGTTTCGTCAGTCCAACGAACCGGAGTACTGCGTTGAAGTCCACCGCCCCCATCCCACGCAAGCCATCCGCCCCTCCGGCCTGCGGCATGGGAGCCGTTCAGCGCGACACCCTCGCCGCCGTGCTGCTCGCCTTGACCCTTACCGGTTCCGCTTTCGGACAGCCCTCGCCGAACTACATGAAGATGTCCCACCAGCTGGGCAGCATCTCCGGCATGTCTTCCGCGGCCAGTCCGTTCGCGGCGCCGCCAGCAGACCGCGTCCAAAGCGATGCGCCCGTGGCCACCCGGCCCGTGGCCATGCCCTCGGCCCGGGCCACGTCGCTGTCCACCGCGCAGGCCCTGCCACTGCCACCCAGCGCCAATGAAATGGCGGCCTGGGAAAAGGGCCGCTTCGTCTATCGGGCAGAAAACAAGCGGATCTCGGACGTGCTGCAGGACTTCGCCGCCAGCCGGGGGACCCCGGCCATCGTGGCCGACGGGGTGGAAGGCGTGGTCAATGCCAATTTCGATCTCAAGCCACGCGAATTCCTCGACAGCATTTCGCGCGCCTACAACCTGCTGTGGTACCACGACGGTTCGGCGCTGTACTTCTATCCGGGCCGTTCCATGCAAAGCCGCATGTTCCGGCTCAAGGGCTTCAACCGGGAACAGGTGGCCGATCTGCTGCAGTCGTTCGATCTGGGCGACAAGCGCTACCCCATCCGTTTCAACGAGGCCAACAGCACGCTGTATGCGTCCGGCCCGCCACGGCACCTGGAGCTGGTGAGTTCCGCGCTCGAAGCACTCGATGCGGGTGTGACCGATAACAACGCCCGCACCGCGCGCGTCTTCTCGCTCCAGTTCGCCTCGGCGGGCGACCGCGCCGTGGGCAACACCACCGTGCCGGGGGTGGCCACCATGCTGCGCAAGCTCTACGGCGAACGCGAAAAGGAAGGCTCCAGCATCGCCCCGCTGGTGCGGATGATGGACAAGGATAACGACAGCACGACGCGCAAGAAGCTCGGTGCGTACATCCCCTTGCCCGCCGCCAATCAGTTCTTGCCACCGCTGCCCCGCGCGACCAACCAGGACGCCAGCACGTCAGCAGCCGACCTGCGCCCACTGACGCCGCCCGCGAAGAACTCCGACGAAGAGAACCAGCCACGCTTCGAAGCCGACGAGGGCACCAACTCCGTCGTGGTCTTCGGGCGCGCCGACCGCATGGCGGAGTTCGAGACCTTGATCCGCCGCCTCGACCAAAAGCCACAGCTCATCGAACTGGAGGCCACCATCATTGAGGTCAACTCCGACAGCGTGGACGCGCTGGGCGTGAACTGGACCCTGCGGGGCAGCGACACCAACATCAGCATGAACCTGTCCAACAGCCTCATGCCGGCCTCCGCCCTGGGCACGATCGTGGCCGATGCAGGCCGCCATCTGCTGGCCCGCGTCAACGCCCTGCAGGGCGAGGGCAAAGCCCGGGTGCTGTCCAAGCCGTCCGTCATGGGTGTTGCCAACCGGACCGCCGTCATGCGCGAAAAACGCGTCGTCACGGTGCGGGTGGCAGGCAACCTGGAGGCCAACCTGTTCCAGATCGAGGCCGGAACGCTGCTAGAGATGACGCCGCAGGTCACCCGCATGGACGGCAGCAACAACATCAAGCTCACGCTCTACATCGAAGACGGGGCGTTCGAGACCAACGTGGTGGACCAGGTCCCCATCGTGAAGAAAACCGAGATCCGCACCGAAGCCCATGTGCGCGAAGGCGAGAGCCTGCTCATCGGGGGCATCACCGTGGAGTCGGAGCAGTCCCAGAACAACGCGGTTCCCGGGCTTTCCAAGCTGCCGCTCGTGGGCGGGGCATTTCGCAACAACGAGCGCCAGACGCAGCGCACCGAGCGGCTTTTTCTCATCACGCCGCGGCTTCTTAATGCCGGTTCGCCCGCTCCTGTCGCCTTTTTGAATGAGGTTCGCAAGCCATGAAGCAGCTTCGCATACTGACCGGCCAGCATGCCGGTGCACAGATAAATTTGACCTCAACGCGCTACCTGGTCAGCGCGGAAGACGCAGCAGATATCCAGCTTACCGACTGGACTTCGGATGCGATGTTGATCGAAGCGGGAGAGAACGGAATGATTCAGTTCGCGCTGTCACCACAAGGCACTGCCCAGACTTGGCTGCCCATGGAAGACTTCGTTCCCCATCGCCTGGGCGACATCGTGCTGTGTACCGGCCCCGGCAACGCCGCCTGGCCCGCCAGTGTCGATCTGATCGCACGCCTCAGCCAGGCCCCCGTGGTTGTGCCCCAGCGCCGCAAGGTATCGCCGGTAGTCCTGTCCGCCGTGGTGGGAACCGCGCTCATGACCGCCGCGCTGAGCGCTGCGGTCATGCCGTTGAGCCCCACCAAACGGGAGCGCCCGGCAACGGACGCCGCAGCCCGCGAGCCCCAGCCGAAAGAGCCGCTGCTGGTACGGGTCCAGCGCACCTTGGCCACGGCACCGATCTCGGGGCTGGAAGTGATTGCGCAGGCCGATGGTGTCGTCGTGCGCGGCTTGCTGGCCGAGGCATCGGACGCCGACACGGTGCGCCAGTTGCTGGCGCCGTTCAAGGCCGAACGCATCGTGCACGCCTACGCCACCAGCAACGAGGTGGAGCAAAGCATCGCAGACGCCATTGCACGTCCAGGCATTCGTGTCCATCACCTGGGCGAAGGCCGCTTCAACGTGACCGGCGACACGCAGAACCTGTCGGCGCTCAAAGACAGCGCCACCCGCATCGCTTCCGACCTGGCACCGCTGGTCAAACGGATCGAAGTGAGTGCCGCAGAGCTGCCCCCCACGGGCGTCAAGCGCATGAGCGCGCTGATGAACACAGGGGATCTGCAGTACGTACAGACACGCGACGGCGTAAAGCACCTTTCGCCGCCGAATGCAGAAAGCCTGGCCGCCAACGACTGGTCGGTTTCCCGTTAACCCTTCACCCAACGAACGCCAACACCATGACTGCTTCCAACGAATCCATCATCTTCAGCGACCTCGCCAATCTGGATCAGGCGCTCACCGAGGACAAGACCGGCGACCGTGCTCGGGCCATGATCCGCTACTTCGCGGAGATCGCGGAAGAGAGCAGTGCGATGCTGAAGTCCACCCAGGTGGATGCCGAGCGCCAGCTCGTCAAGCAGCTGATCCAGGCGTTCTACGCGTCGCAGCGCGTGATCCAGCGGATCTGGGAAACCGTGCACGGCACCACCCTGGCCGTCTGAGAAACAAGGAGCCCGCCATGCTGGTCCCCGAAGCACAAACCGCGGCCAAGAGCGCATATCCGGTGATCTACCGCAACCTCATGACCGTGGGCTTGCTGGGAACGATCTACCGGGTGGGCGAGGACGCGCAAACCATTCATTCCACCGTCGAGATGACGCTCGAAGACGCCCATGGCTATTCGCTGTACCGGACCGTTGCCATGGCAATGGGCGGCCAGCTAGGCGAAGCGCGCGAGGCGCTCGCCTCGCGCATCGAGCAAGACCCTCAGAACGGCGAGAACAAGGTCGCCATGGCCGTCGCAATGCTCTTCGGCGGCGACAAGGGATGGCGCTACTGGATCGACAACGTGCTGGCCACCCATGCAGACCAGGAGGTGCGCGAAGCGGCCTTCGGGGTACTGAAGTATGTGGGCCAGCAAAGCCGAAGGGTTTCCCTTCATTGACCCGAATTGGCATGGCGGCACCTGCCGACATGCCTCACCGAATGGGGGCCGCGCAGTGCGGCCTTCAGCAACGCGGAATGTTCCGCATCTTTCTCAAGGAGTCCAAAAATGGTTACTGGTGCAGATGGCAAGACGAAGGCGTTGATGACACGCATGGATCAACAGCAAGACAACCAAAACGCGATGACGGAACTGCAATCCAAGCTGAGCGAAGAGCAAGGCCGCAACTCCGTCATCTCCAACATGGCCGACGCGTTCCAAAAGAACTCCAAGGCCCTGTCGGACAAGCAGGCGCAAGGCGCGGGCTGATTCCGCACGCGCCGTGGGCCCATCCGCCCATGGTGCTGCATTCCCTGTCTTTTTTCTTCCCTACTTTCAAGGAGTTCAAAAATGGTTACTGGTGCAGATGGCAAGACGAAGGCGTTGATGGCACGCATGGATCAACAGCAAGACAACCAAAACGCGATGACGGAACTGCAATCCAAGCTGAGCGAAGAGCAAGGCCGCAACTCCGTCATCTCCAACATGGCCGACGCGTTCCAAAAGAACTCCAAGGCCCTGTCGGACAAGCAGGCGCAAGGCGCGGGCTGATTCCGCACGCGCCGTGGGCCCATCCGCCCATGGTGCTGCATTCCCTGTCTTTTTTCTTCCCTACTTTCAAGGAGTTCAAAAATGGTTACTGGTGCAGATGGCAAGACGAAGGCGTTGATGGCACGCATGGATCAACAGCAAGACAACCAAAACGCGATGACGGAACTGCAATCCAAGCTGAGCGAAGAGCAAGGCCGCAACTCCGTCATCTCCAACATGGCCGACGCGTTCCAAAAGAACTCCAAGGCCCTGTCGGACAAGCAGGCGCAAGGCGCGGGCTGATTCCGCACGCGCCGTGGGCCCATCCGCCCATGGTGCTGCATTCCCTGTCTTTTTTCTTCCCTACTTTCAAGGAGTTCAAAAATGGTTACTGGTGCAGATGGCAAGACGAAGGCGTTGATGGCACGCATGGATCAACAGCAAGACAACCAAAACGCGATGACGGAACTGCAATCCAAGCTGAGCGAAGAGCAAGGCCGCAACTCTGTCATCTCCAACATGGCCGACGCGTTCCAAAAGAACTCCAAAGCCCTGTCGGACAAACAGGCTCAGGGCGCGGGCTAATGCTGCATCGCGCCATGCCGGTTCGACCCGCCCATGGCGCTGCACAGCCTACCCATTTTTTTCTTTCACAAGGAGTTCGACATGGTCACCGGAGCAGATGCAAAAACGCAAGCGCTGATGAAAAGAATGGATCAGCAACAGGAAAACCAGAACGCCATGACGGAATTGCAAGCCAAGCTGAGCGAGAAGCAAGGCCGCAACTCCGTCATCTCCAACATGGCCGACGCGTTCCAGAAGAGTTCCAAGAGCATGACGGACAAGCTCGCGCAGGCTGCGGGATGAACCAATCGGGTCCTCGTTGGACCCAAGGCTCCCCAGCCGCGCATGAATTGCAAGGCGTGCTGCAGTCGCCACAGGCGATGCCCCCCCTTGTCACCACGATCGTGGCCCTTCTGGCCTGCGCTTCGTATGTCGTACTGGTGAGCGCCGAGACGGACCATCGACCAACACCGGCGCAGGGCTGTACGCGGGCCCAGGCCGTCTATGCAGAAGAAACAGGAGTGTTTTTATGAATCCGAAATTTGAGCGCAAGGAATTCGTCACTGCGCTGATCAAACTGGTCTACCGGACCATAGGCCAGGGCATGAACGACGAGGCATCGGACATTCTTGCCGGCATCCGCACACTGCGGCCCAAGGTGGCTGAGCTGGACATGATCGATGGCTGGATTTCCTTCCGTCGCGGTGCCTACCGCGAGTGCATCCAGCTCGTGCGCAGCCTGGAAAGCCACCCGGAACAGTGGGACTCCGCCAAAGCCATGATCGCCAACTGCCAGTACATGCTGGGCGATCGCGGCTGGGAAATGACCTTGAATGAGCTGGAACAAGGCAACGCAGGCCCGGACGCGCTGGAGTTGGTCAGCGGCCTGGTCGTCAACCGGGCCAAGGCCGCCGGCACCTTTGAGGAAACCACCGAGCCGACCAAGCCTGCCGAGGCCGCCAGCGCCTCCGTGTTCCAGATGCCTTTCATGTTCATGCGCGCCTAGACGCTCCCTTCATTTCCGGAGAATCCACCATGGACCCCATCGGCAGCATTGGCGCGGCATCCAGCTCCCTCATCGTCGAGCAGGCTTCCGGCCCCTCGATGAACCTGAGCGCCGTCGCGGAGAAATTCGCCCGCATGATGAAGGAGTCGCCCCCGCTGTCCTCCGTGGAAGCCGAAAGCCCCTCCACCCTGGGCAAGATGCTGATCAATCAGGACGAATCCATCCGCAAGGAAATGCAGGACACGGCAGCGCTCATGCAGGCAGCGATCCAGCAGCCGCCCGGCGTGGACCTGACGGCATACCAGGTCACTCTGATGTACCAGTTCGCCGGCACCCACTTCCAGGTCCAGGCGATGAGCAGCCTCGCACAAACCGCTAAAACCGGCCTGCAGACGCTCATGCGCAACCAATAACCCCTTTCAGCGAAGCACCCACCATGGCGCAATCCCTCTGCTCCCGCGCAGCGACATATCGCCAGTTCGCGCGCCGCGCTCTGATCCCGTTGCTGCTCTTGCTGGCCCTGACCGGCTGCAAGACGGACCTCTATACCAAGCAGACGGAAAACGACGCCAACGACATGGTGGCCGCCCTGCTGGAAAGCGGCGTTCAGGTCAACAAGGCCACCACGGATGCCGGCAAGACGTGGAACGTTCAGGTCGCCCAGGACGACGTGGTGCGCTCGCTGACGGTGTTGCGCTCCTACGGCCTGCCCCGCGAGCGCCACGTCACGCTCGGCGAAATGTTCAAGAAGGAGGGCCTCATCTCCACGCCGACCGAAGAGCGGGTGCGCTTCATCTATGGCGTGGCCCAGCAGTTGGAGGCCACGCTGTCGCAGATCGACGGCGTCGTTACCGCCCGGGTGCACATCGTGCTGCCCAACAACGATCCGCTCGCCTCCGCCGTCAAGCCCGCCAGCGCCTCGGTCTTCATCAAATACCGCGAGAGCGCGAACCTGGCAGGCCTGGTGGCAGGCATCAAGAACATGGTGGCGCGCAGCGTGGAAGGGCTGTCTTACGAGAACGTGACCGTCACGCTCGTGCCTGGCATGCCGTTGAGCCCCGCCGTGCTCAAGGAAGAGTCGAACACCCCGCTTTGGATCGGTCTCGGCGCCGCGCTGTTCCTGCTCCTGACGGCAGGCGGATGGCTCGCCTGGAAGCGTCCCGCCTGGCTGCCGGAGCCGCTGCGGCGCAAGGCGACCAACGCCTCGCAGCCCGCTGCGGATGCAGCCAAGGCCAACCTCCCGGCCACGACAGCCGCAGGAGCTTCGGCATGACCGCCTTGCCCGCGATCGTGCCTGGCCAGGAGCGGCGGCCATGACCCGGGCTCGTCAGCTGGCGTCGCTGGCGCAGGCACTCCAGCAGCGGCTCGAAGCGCTGCACGATGGCATGGACCCGAGCTGGCGTGCCCCGCTCGGTCTGGCGCAGTCGTCCCAGGACTGGGACCAGGGGGCCGTGGGGCAGCGAATGTCCATCGCACTGTATGAACGCAGCTGCGGCCCCCTGCCCCCGCTGCCCTCGCTGGACCACCCTGCCGGGCGGCTCGCTCTGATGGACCGGCAGCAAATGCTGTCGCGGCTGTGCGCGCTCGCCCTGATGGGGCGGCCGGGCGTGTTGCGCTGCTGCGTCGAACGCAGCTCGCGGGCCGCGTTGCAACAATGCCTGGGCCCGGCCTACGGTGCGCTGCGCGGCATCCAGGAAGGCACACCCGTTCCCAGTGAAGTGGCGGCCTGGTCGCCCCTCGCCTGGGCCTGGGTCGGCTACCGCGAACTGGTGCGAGAAGGCATGTGGCCCGATCGGGGACTGCGCCGGCTGGCCCGGTTGTCCCTGCCCCTGTCGCGCCAGGAGGAACCCCGCGCCCGGAACGTGCCGGCGGCACTCACTCCGGCCCAAGCCCGCCTGGAGCGGCTCGAATCACTGTTCGAAAGTGCCCCATGCTGATCTGGTCCAACCCGGGTGGCGCTCATCTGCGCACCGATACCGGTATTCTCCGGGCGCATGAAATTCCCACGGTGACCGGCGTACTGGGGCTGCTGGAGAGCGTACGCAAGGAATGCGCCGCCATCCGCGAGGAAGCGCAGGCGCAGGCGCAGCAAAGCGCCGAAGAAGCCGAACACTCGGCACAGGCGTTGCTGCAGCAGGCGCGGGAAGAGGCCGATGCCCTGGTGGACGAAGCCCGCCGCGAGGCCGCTGCCGAACGGGAATTGGGCTATGCCCACGGCGAACGTGAAGCCGCCGCACGGTGGCACGGACGCTTCGAGCAACTCAAGGCCACGCATGAAGCCGCCTGGCACGCCATGGACACCAAGCTGGCCGGCGTGGTCGCGCTGGCCGTCGAGCGCATCGTGCAATCCGAATCGCGTGAAGCCCTTTTTCGGCGTGCCCTCCTGACCGTGAAGGATGCGCTGCGCCAGGCAGCAACGGCCAGCCTGCGCGTGCATCCCGACGAAGCCGACGCGGCGCGCACGGCAATCGCATCCGCCGTGCGTGGGCCGAACGAGCCCGAGGTGCGTGTCGAAACCGACGCGTCCCTCGCGCTGGGTACCTGCATCTTCGAGTCCGACATCGGCCGGCTCGACACCAGCCTGGGCGTTCAGCTTGCCGGGGTGCGCTCGGCACTGGAGCGGGCCACCCGATTGGCGATGGCCAATGCTTCGCCGGACACGAACGTGCCGCCCGACCCCGAAGAGATCGCGTTCGAGTCTTTGCAGGAAGACCCACCGACGCCGACCCCGGAAACACCGGATTGGCTGCAGGCGACCGAAGAAGTCGAAGAAGTCGAAGAGGCCGAAGAGACTGAGGAAACCCCAAAGTTTGAAGAGGCCGAAGAGGCTTCTGCATCTGAAGATCCGCTGGGGGAAGAGGATCCTGCGCCCTACCCGGCCCTGGCGCCGGAAGCAACGCCCTCCGCCCAGGCGGCATACGCCTCCTCCGACTGGCTCTCCTCGGCCGAGCCTTTGGATGGCGATGCAACGGACTGGATCGAAACCCTGGACCCGATGAACCTGACCGCCGACGACGGCGATGACGAAGAGGAAAAGCACCATGCTTGAAGTCTCCGGACTGCCCGATTGGATGGAGCGGGAAATTGCCTCTGCGACGATCGTTCGCCGCAGCGGCAAGGTCGTTGAGGTGATCGGCACCCTGATGCGCGTGACCGGCCTGGATGCCAAGCTCGGAGAGCTGTGCCATGTGCTCGACGAAAGCGGTGGCCTGCTGCAGGCCGCCGAGGTGATCGGCTTTGCCAACGGCCAGAGCATTCTGTCGCCGTTCGGATCGATCCTCGGCGTGCGGGGCGGCTCGGCCGTGGTCGGACTGGGCGAGGTGCTCTCCGTTCCCGTGGGGCCGAAGCTGCTGGGCCGGGTGATCGACAGCCTGGGCCAACCCATCGACGGCAAGGGCCCGCTCGACTGCCTGGAGCGGCGCCCGGTATTTGCCCTTCCGCCCACGCCGATGGAGCGGGAAATGATCGAGCACCCCCTGCCCACCGGAGTGAAGGCCATCGATGCCCTGCTCACCCTGGGCGAAGGCCAGCGCATGGGCATCTTCGCCCCTGCCGGCGTCGGCAAGAGCACCTTGATGGGCATGCTCGCCCGTGGCACGGAGTGCGACATCAGCGTGATCGCACTCATCGGCGAACGGGGCCGCGAAGTACGGGAATTCGTCGAGTTCATTCTGGGCGAGGAGGGCATGGCGCGGTCCGTGGTGGTCTGCGCAACCTCCGACCGGTCATCCAGCGAGCGCGCCAAGGCGGCCCACGTGGCCACCGCCGTGGCCGAGTACTACCGCGACCAGGGCCTGAAAGTGCTTTTGATGATGGACTCGCTCACCCGCTTCGCCCGCGCGCAGCGCGAGATCGGCCTGGCGGCAGGCGAGCCTCCGGCGCGGCGCGGTTTTCCGCCCTCGGTATTCGCCGAGATTCCCCGCCTGCTGGAGCGGGCCGGCATGGGCGCGGTGGGCTCGATCACGGCGCTCTACACCATTCTTTACGAAGACGAGAGCGGGGGCGATCCGATCTCCGAAGAGGTGCGAGGCATTCTGGACGGCCACATGATCCTGTCGCGCAAGATCGCGGCCCGCAACCAATACCCGGCCATCGACGTGCTGGGCAGCCTGAGCCGCGTGATGTCGCAGATCGTGCCCAAGGACCATCAGCAAGCAGGTGGCCACTTTCGCCGTCTCATGGCGAAATACGACGAGATCGAGCCACTGGTGCAGATGGGCGAATACAAACCCGGCAACGACGCGCTCGCCGACGAGGCCATGCAGAAGATGCCTCAGATTCTGGAGTTCTTGAACCAGGCCACGTCGGATCTCTGGGATTTCGACCGATCGGTGGGCACCCTGGCTCAGGTGGCCAACGGTTGATACCCGCGTCCGTGGGCCGGGGTTCGGCCACCGGTCAAGCCGGGCGGCGGGGGAAAAGGCAGGCCAGCGATGCGATGGCGATGCGGCCCACGCCGGGGGCCGTGCGCAACGCGAACCGCGCGGCTTGCCCAAGCAGGCCCAACGGGCGAACCTGCCCACTCAGGATGTCCCGCCACAAAAGCCCCGCCAGCAAGCGCGACAGATCGATACCGAGGTACAGCGCCGCCAGCGCCAGGCACGCGATGCGCCGGGCATGTCCCACGCCGAGGGCGCGCGCCACGTCGGAGGCAACATGGCGATGCCCGACCTCTTCCTCGCAATGCCAGCGCCACATCCGCGCTTCGCGGCCATTGCCCTGCAGCCAAGCCGTTCCTTCAAGGACCTGGGCCGACAGCAGCGCGGTCAGGTGCTCGAACGCCTCGGCCAGCGCCAGGCGGGTGGGCAGCGGCAACCCCGCCAGTTCCTGGACTGCGGCTGCCACCCGGCCCTCCAGCGCCGCCACCGGAACGCCCGACTGCGCCAACCGCTCGTTGTAGCGACGGTGCGCCCGCTGGTGCGCGGCTTCCTCCCTCACAAAGCGCAGGGCTTCCTCGCGCAGCGCTGGGGACGGGAGGCCTTGCCCGCCGTGGGCCTGCAGCGCATCGGAGATGGCATCGATCACGAAAGCCTCGCCGGAAGGCAGCAAAAGCGACAGCGCATCGAAGAACCGCGTGCGGAACATGTCGCCGTTCCATGGCGCCACACGGGCATGCGCCGCGGTCACAGCAGGCCCCCCGCCCAGTGCGTTGCGCGGCGCAGCAGCCCGAAAGGCAGGATGCGCCAAAGAGGCCACCCCGCTGCCAGCGGCACCGCACCGCGCAACAGGACGCCATGGTCCAGCGAATCCGCATGCGGAAAATAATCCGGCCGCACGCCGACGATCTCCCGAAAGCCCTTGCGGTGGTAGTAGCGCAACTGCGCATCGGCCGGCAGGCCGCCGCGGCGTGAATGCACATAGGTTTGCGCGTCGGGCGCTTGCCCGTCTTCCATGGCGCGGCGCAGGCCTGGAACGGGCGATCCCAGATAAATGTCGCGCCAGCCATTGCGAAGCGCATGGGGCCAAAAGAACCGGATCAGCTCGCAGGCAGCCTCCGGGTCCACGCTCGTCAGGCTGATGCCGAAGAGGCTGCGGCTGCGCTGCGCGCCCACCGGGTGCCCTGCACAGTCGTGCCAGGAGCGCGCAGCCAGCACGGCCTGGCGGCAGACCGGCTTCATGAAGAGCGATGCCAGCGCCTCCCCCGTTCGAGGGCAGAACGCGCCGACGCACAGATCGGGATGAGCCAGGATGCGATCACGCAGCGCGGCCTCGTCGGCCGCTTGCTCCGAAGTCCATTGCCGGGCCTCCAGGCGCAGCAATTGGGGGATGTCCTCCAGGCAGAGAAACCGTGCCTGCGGCCGGCTCTCCGCACGCGAAGCCCCCTTGAAGACCGGGGCAGGCAAGGGCGTGCCGTGAGAGGGCGACCAAGAGCCTGCTGGCGCGCCGCGCCGAATCTGCACATCGAAATACATGAGGGTGGATGATCGTCAGCCCGTGTGAAAAGCTGATGACAATCGATGCAGCGCGCCCCTGGCGGACGGCCCCGCTCGCTTGTCTGGCGATCGCTTCGCATGCTGGCCGCGCACGCAGGCGTTGGCTGCCTACCCTGAAGGCATCCCGATCAACGCGAGAACGCCATGAACAGTCTCATCCTGAAAAGCCCCCCGACAGAACTGCGCCCGGTAGCGGGCGGCCTCTTTGCCTGGTTGAGCGCCAAGGCCTTGGGCGTCCATCGCCTGCGCCGCGCATCTCCCCGCCGCGTGGGGGAAATGTCACCCGCTCCTGCCGTACGGCAAGCTGCCGCCCGGCCGGCCGAGCAGCCTGTACGGGACCTGTCCGAAGGGCTCGCCGGCGTACCGGTCGTTCGCGGCTCGCAAGGGCTGCTGGACATCTGCGAAGACGGGCTGTTCCCCGGATTGCGCAAGATCGTCCTGCGGGGCGAGTTCAGCGACGCGGATCTGCAGCACCTTCCCGGGTCGCTTCAGGACCTGGAACTGCTGCATTGCAAAGGCATCAGTTCAGCGGGCCTGGCGCAGCTTTGCCGGCTGGACCTGCGCTCGCTCACGGCCCGCCATCTGCACATCGACGCGCAAGGCGCCGCGATCCTCGCAGGCCATCCCACGCTGAGCTGCCTGGACCTCAGCCACAACCCGATCGGCGACGAGGGTGCCCGCGCGCTGGCCCGCAGCACTGGCATACAGACGCTGCGGCTGAACGACTGCGGTATCGGCAATGCAGGCGCCGCTGGCCTGGCAGCCCACCCGCACCTTCAGGTGTTGGAGTTGCGGAGTAACCCTTCGCTGGGTGCCGAGGGCATCCGCGCCCTCGCCCGCAGCCATGCCCTGCGCTCGCTGGACCTGAGCGACAACCGGCTGCGCGATGCAGCCATCGCCCCGCTGGGCGGCAACCGCAGCCTGACCCACCTGGCGCTGGGCGGCAACCTGATCGGCGAAGATGGTGCGCACAGCCTGGCGACGCACCCTTTTTTGGAGTCGCTGAACCTGCAGCGCAACCGGATCGGAGACAAGGGTGCGGGCGCCCTGGCGCGGATGCCGCGGCTGCACACCCTGGTGGCGTCGGGCAATGGCATCGGCACGGCAGGCGCGCAAGCCCTCGCGCAACACACCGCCCTGGCCACGCTCGACCTGCGCCACAACCCGGTGGGCGATGCCGGTGCCCAGGCACTGGCCGACGCCCCATCCCTGGTTTTCCTGGATCTGGGCAGTTGCCAAGTGGGCAATGCCGGCGCTTGCGCGTTGGGCCGCTCACGCACGCTGGCCCGCCTGGTTTTGCGCAACGACATGGCAGGGACCGTGCAAATCACGGAAGCCGGCGCTTGCGCCCTGGCAGCCAGCGCCTGCCTGACCGAACTCGACCTGGAGGGCCACCAGATCGGCTCCGGCGGTGCCCGGGCCCTGGCAGCCAACCCCCGCCTGCAGAAACTAAACCTGGCCCGCAACCGGATCGGCGAGTCAGGCGCGCACGCATTGGCTGGCAATCGCACGCTGGCATCGCTGGACCTGTGGAGCAACCCGTTTTCCGAGCGGGGAAACCGTGCGTATGCGCAAACCCATCGCGCACTGATGACCGCCCTCGGTTGAAGGCTTCCGGTATGGGCTGATGGGCCGTCCAGGGCCGGGAACAGGGGGCCTGGCCTGGGTCGAGGAATCGGTTCGCGCGCACGCGGATGAAAGGCCACCGGCCAGGGTGCTTACGCAGTTAAGCCCTGGCTTCGCCAACGGCCCGATGGCAGGGCCGGCCCCCGGCGCCTGCCTGCGATGCATCAATCGGACTTGGGCTTGACCCAATCAGTCAACTCGTCACGGTGCTGCAGGGTGCGAAGGGTCTGATCGACCATCCCCTGGATCTGCGCGATCTCGTCCCTGTGTTCGCCTGCGCCAGCCGCGCCGCCCAGCAGCAGCCGCTGAGCAACCTGCAGATCACCCAATTGCGGCTCGCTGGCCTCCCGCAGTCTGGCCAGCGTGTCCATCGCTGTGCTGAGGTACATCGTCTGATCGTTGCCATGCTCGGGAAACACGCCCCGGAGTTCGGCAGCCAGAGCGGACACCTCGTTCTGTGCGAGGTAGGCCGCGTTCGAAAGCCGCACCATTTTGTTGTCTCGCCACTTGTCGATGGAGTCGGTCAGGCTGTGGGACGCGCCGCCCAGATACTCCTTGCTGGCTTGCCAGACGAAATCGTTGGAAGAACTCTGGCCGGCCTGCTGCAGCATGTAGCCCTGCGAGCGCAGGGATTCGCCCGACAAGGCCGAGTTGGAGCCCCCCCGCCCCAGTTGCCCGACCAGGGCGCCGATGCCGGTCGATGCAACGCCCGCCATCACGTTGGATGCAAGCGAACGGCCCATGTCGCTCAAACGGGCGCGCACATCGTCGCCATTGGGCGACCACGACCCGCTCGTGCGCCAAGGACCGATCCAGAAATGCTGCGTCAGTGCCAGCGTCTCCTTTGCCACTTCCGCCCCATAGCCTGGCAACCCTCGGAAGTCCGCCAGCCCGGCAGCAGGCAGCTCGGGATGCGGCAGGCTCTTGGCAAACACGTTGGCTTTCTGTGTCCCGCCAGCGAGGTCGTCCAGGTTGGCATAGGCCACTGACTTGCCCATGCCCAGCGCGAGCTTGGTCACCCCTCCGCCGAGCCCTGAAGCCCACAGCGAGTGGGCAAACACCAAGGCCGGATTGGTGAACGCATGGATCGGCATCACCTGCCGGCGCAGCACGTTGAAGCCTGCCGTCACGAGCGGCTGGGCCAACACCCCCCATTGCTTGCCGTCCAGCGCAGCCTGCAGTGTCGTCACCGACTTTCGCCGCAGGTCTGCCTGGGTCTTCAATTCATTCATCGTGGGCAGATGGCTCGGGCCACCCAGAGCATCGGCCGTCACCGGTTTCCAGAACTCTTTTCTTCCGTCAACCACGCGCAGTTGCACGGGGCAAGGATCGGGGACCAGCACGCGGGGATCGATGGCCTTGAACTGGGGAAAGTTGGCAAAGGCAGCGCGGCGGTCCATGGCCGACAGCAACGTGGTGTCGGCCAGATGCGCGGTAACCCCGCCGAGAGCGCCGCCAGCGAGCGCAGGGTCGTACTGGTTGCTCAGTTCTCCGATGTTCACCGATTGGCCCTCGGCGTTCAGGCCCGAGCGCGGGCCGATGGCGGTTGCCATCGCGTTGGCGGCTGGCGACCGCGACATCGAGCTCAACAATTGGCGGACAAAGTCGTACCCCGCCGGCAGCGCGGCATCGGCGGCCTTCAGCGAATAGCCGGCAGCTCCAGCGGCCTCGCGCGCATCGGCTGTCTGCCTGGCCCAGTCTTTGTATTGCGCGGCCATCTCGAGCTGCTGCGGGCTTTCGTTACGGAACTGCATGTTATCCAGAGCGGCCACCAGACGATCGCCCGCCGTCAGAGCGGGTAGGTCCGCCGCCGCAGGATCGGCCGCCGCGGGCGGCATGTTGGCCTCCAGGTCCACCATGTCGATGGCGATCTCCTGCACCGATGCCTGCAAATCGGTGGCCTGCGCCACTGCAGTCTGGGGCGCCTGCCCTCGCAATCCGACCTGCCCCGCCAGCGCATTGGCGCCCGCCCAGGCGGCCCCCATGCCCTGCGCCATGAGCCGTCCACCCGACTGCATGGTCTGACCGATGGCCCCCATCCAGCTGCGAGAGGCCCCGGCATTGGCAACGCCTTCACCGAAAGACGGCATGTCGATGGCGACGTAGGGCACGGACGTCGTTGGGGAATGGCTGGCTTCAGACGTTCCTGATGCATGAGTGCCACGGTCGGGAAGCACCGTTCGGCGGATGGGTCCGGCACTGTCCGGTGTGCCCGGCGAAGCTCGCGGGCTCAATTCTTGGTGCTCCAGCGTCTGCGACCGGGGCCGAGACCGGTCAACCGGGTTCCCGGGGGGCGCCGTGTCGGCGCCGGTACGCTGGTGGGTGGGCCGGAGGCTGCGGCTGGTGACGTTCGGATGGTCCATGGGAATGTCCTTGGGTCCAGTGATTCGGGGAGACGAGACGTCCGGTGGAGACTCAAGCGGAGGCCGAGGCCGGCCCGGGCTGCTCCAGCAATGCCTGCAGCACGCTGGCACCCACGCCGTTGAGCATGTCCATGGCGGTGGCCGCGTCTTGCGGGGCCTCGATCCAGGACAGCGAGCTGAGCTGCAGCATGCCTTCGGCGGATGCGCCCAAGTACCAGCCGAACTCCTTCAGGACCGCGGCCTGCAGCGTCAAAAGCTTCAAGACCTCCGGCCCGGCAAGCTCTTGCGCTGCGACCGGCAGCAGCACTTCGGGAAGCACCGCGGCATGCTCGGGGTGCAAATGGAAACGGCCGGCCAAACCGGCCGGCCCGCTGATGACCCGCGGGGCCATCAGGAAGAGGCCGTCTTCCGCCCGCAGGCCGATGTGCACGGCCAACTGGGTCAAGAAATCGATCTGGGCGCGCGTCGCGGCCTCGGGCACGCGGGCAACGGTGGATGGGGCGCTCATGGGACTGTCCTATGACGAATTGAGTGTGTTGGGGGGGGGGGGGAGAGAAATCAGGGCACGGAGGTGGCCCCGACGAAAAGACATTGCACTGCCGATGCTGCTGAAAACGAGGCAGCAGGCCGTGTTGCGGCTGGATGTGCTGCACGCAGGCACAGCGGCTTGGCAAGGCAGGCGAACGCCTGCATGCACCAGCCGCTGTGGCCAAGCAAGGCGGGAAGATCCGCTGGCATGACGCAGCAGACTTCCAGCCTCTTTTTCATCAGCCCGTGAAGGCCTTGGTACCGCGGTTTTCCGCACCTTCCACCTTGGTGGCGGCGGGTGCGAGCACATCGTGGGGTGCGCCAACAATGTCGTTGTTGGCCAGCTTGATGTTGGCCTGCGTCGCGTCGGTACGCACCACGGCTTCCTTGACGTTCCTGATCGTCGAGTTGGTGATCGAGATGTCGGTCGCGAAGTCCTTGCCACCGTTGGTGCGGACCAGCTTGCTGGTGCCATCGAAGAAGGAGTTGTCGATGGAGAAGGCGCCGCCGTGGTTGAGCTGGAACGTCTTGTCGGTGGCGTTCGATGCGCCGCCGTTCTTGAACACCACGTCGCCTTCGCCCTTCTTCGTCATGAAGTCCTCGCCCACATCGCGGCCGAACACGCCGTCGAGGGTGGCATTGCCTTGGGTGTGAATGCCATCGCCGCCGGAAATCTGGACGTTCTTAAGGGTCGCACCGGGTTCCAGGATGAATACCGGCTTCTGGTTCTCGCTCTGACCGCCGTCTCCAAGAGCAGGGCCCGCCTTGTAATGCACGTTGCCGCCGTCGAAGGTGGTGCCGGCCTTGACCACAATGGGCTCATTGACGATCTTCTCGCCGCTGGCGGGTGGAATGCTCGTTACCTTGCCTCCAGAGCCAGAACCCGTAGTGGAAGGGGTCTCGGAAGGCTTGGTGCCGGTAGAAGGACCCGTCGTGGAAGGCTTGTCTGTGGAAGGCTTTTCCGTACCGCCGCCATCACCCACTGGAGGCTTCGTACCGCCATCACCGCCAGCAGAAGGCTTCGTACCGCCATCACCGCCAGCAGAAGGCTTCGTACCGCCATCACCGCCAGCAGAAGGCTTCGTACCGCCATCACCGCCAGCAGAAGGCTTCGTACCGCCATCACCACCAGCAGAAGGCTTCGTACCGCCATCACCACCAGCAGAAGGCTTCGTACCGCCGCCACCACCAGCAGAAGGCTGCGTGCCGCCGCCACCACCAGCAGAAGGCTGCGTGCCGCCGCCACCACCGCCTCCGCCCGACTCGCTATCGGACTCGTCCGGCTTCTTGCCCGTCAGGAGTTCGATCAGTTTTTGCAGCAACTCCATCAGTTGTTGGGTTGCATCCTGTGCGCCACCATTTTGCTTATCGCCATTGGCCAGCTTGTCCAATGCGCTGCTGTCGCCCTTGATGAGGGCCTCTACCAATTGCTTGAGCATATCGCCCGGCGAGCCCTGCCCCTTTGCACCATCAGTTCCATCGGCTCCACCGGAATCACCAGTGCCGCCAGTTCCGCCGGCATTGCTGGTTCCATCGGTATTGCCGGTGCCGCCGGAATCCCCGGTGCCGCCGGCCCCACCGCCACCACCAGAGCCTTCCGCCTTTCCGCCTTGCAGAGTTTGCAGGATTTGCAGAATCTGCTCGAGCACCTGCAGCAGCTGCTGGATCGACGACTGGCCGTCGCCGCTTTGCGTGCCGTCCGCGCCCTCAGTGCCGCCAGTGCCGCCGGCACCGTCCGTGCCTCCGGTGCCGCCCGTACCGTTTTTCTTGCCCAGGTCTTCCACCGCACCCGAGCCACCCGACAGCAGTGCCTCGATGAACTGCTTGGCCAGATCGCCGATGTCGCTGGCGCTTGTATTGCCGTCGCCACCACTGCCACCGCCATTGGTTTGCCCCGTGCCGCCGGCACTGCCCGTACCGCCTGTGGACATCTTGTCCAGGATCTGGCGCAGATAGCTTTCGCCCAGTTGCTCCAGCAGGTTGCCACCGCCGCCGCCGTCCTTGCCCATTTCATCGAGCGTGTTGCCGCCACCGCCGCCGAGCTTGTCGGCAATGCTGTTGGCCAGATCGTTGGCGGGATTTTTCTGCGAGTTCTGTTCCATGGACTTGGCGATCTGCTGCAGCAGTTCGGCGAACTGCTGGATCAGCCCGGACATCCCCTGGCCCTTGTTCGTGCCGCTGCCTCCGTTGGTGCCGTCCGCGCCACCCTTGCCCGACACACCGTCCGTGCCGCCCGCCTTGCTGTCGGAACCGTCTTTGTCCATCGCTTTCATGACTTGCTGCAGCACCAGCACAACCAGCTGGAGCAGTTCGTCCTGCAGTTTCTGGGAAGAATTCTGTTGGTTGCCCGACAGAGAGTCCAGGTTGTTGTTGAACCGGGAGGTGGTCTGGGTTTGAAAATTGACTGACATGCTGACTCCTTAAAGCAAAGTGAAAAAAAAGCTGTCCACCCGATGGCGGTTCAGACAGGGAAAGTCCGGCGGAGGGATCCACCGTGTGGCGCGAATGGGCAAGGGATCAAAGGAAAGGCACGAACGTGGTGGCGACCGGATCGGCACGTGGTGGGAAACCCCGGCACCGAGATGAACCTCGCAGGGGCACGTCAAGCGCGGCGGCGGCGGGGGGCGCCGCCGCACGGCCAACACCGCGCATCGGCGCGAAGCCAGTGCACGCGACAGACTGGCCGCCAAGCTTCTGGGGCGGTAGCGCAATGCCCGCCAGGTGAATCCGCCTTCACCCATGGGGCACCCCCGGCGAAAGGGCTGGAGCGGGCGAGGCCGGCGAAGGCGACAGCAGGCGCTTGATGCGCTCGGCCACCGGCCGCATCGTGAGCTGGGGCCGCACCTGCTGGAAAAACACTCCCACCAGGAGCACCAGCAGCAGCATGGTCGTTGCTCCCTTGATGGGCTGGGCAAGGCTGTTGGGCTCCAGCTTTTCTGCCGCCTTGCCCAGCAACCCGATGCCCAGGTCGATGAGCATCAGGATCACGATCACCGGTCCGGCGATCTTGAGCACGGTTTCGGCGTAGTTGGTGACTTCGGTCGGCAGGAACCGCTCCATCAACACCGACCAGCTGGGCATGACGCCCGTGAGCGGCCACCACTCGTAAGAATCGAACAGCAAGCCGATGAAGACCAGCATGCCCCCCAGCATGTAGAAGCCGACGATGGCCAGTTGAGACAGCAGGTTGCCCACTGGCGTGCTTTGCTGGCCGCTGAGCGGATTGGTCTGCTGGATGTTGTTGTAGCCGGTCTGGTTGTCGATGAGCATGCCTACGCTCTCGGCCACCCAGAAGACGGTGCCGACCGCAAAACCGATCAGCATTCCGATGACGCCCTCCTTGAGCACCAGCACCGCCATGTCCACGGCGGTCAGGGAATGCAACAGCTCGGTCGGTTGGCCCCAGGCCACGAAGGCGCCCAGCACGAGAACGAGCCCGCCGCGGGTGCGCCCATACAAGAGCATGTCGTTCGTTGCCGGCATGACGAGCATGGCGGCATAGATGCGCGCGGTGGACAGTGCCAGCACGGCAAAGAAACCTTTGAGATCGAGCGTCAGCTGGAACAGGCCCAGCCCCTGCTGCATGGAGGGGTCCATCGCCATGTCACGCCCTGGCGCCGCGCGCGAGCTGCAATCGCGTGCGCGCAGCGGCCCGTGAGCAGGCCAGCATGCGTGCGACAGCAGTTTCCTCAGCCTCCTCGTCCTGCGCATCTTCCTGTGCACGCTCGGCCTCTTGCACCGCCCGTTCCAGCCGGGCCTCGGTCGCCTCCAGTTGCTGCGTTGCCCGCCGCAGCGCGGACTCGCGTTCGGCCACCCGCTGCACGGCCGCCTCCACCTGCGTTTCGGCACGATGGGTGCGCTTGCCGGCTTCCGCGCTTTGCACTTCGGCCTCCTTCACCAGGATCTGCAGCGTCACCACCTCCTGGGCATGAAAGCCCCGTGGACGCTCGGTGGTCGAAGCGATCCGGTCACGCATGTCGCTCTCGGCCTGACGCACCTGCTGCTCATCGGCCATGGCCGCCTCATGCGCCGCCCGGTCGCGGTCACGCTGACGGGCGCTTTCCTGCAATGCCGCTTCGCTCTGCTCGACACGCCGCTTCTTCAGGCGCACCAGGATGCGCAACCCCTTGATCGTGCTCATGAATCCCTCTCCAGTGGCCGACCGACATCGATCAACCTTCTGGCGGCAAGACTAGAAGCGCAAAGCCCCGCGACAGGGACCCAGAACGAAGGCAATCACGGCAAAGCGAATGTTGGCGCGCAGGGCACGGGGCGAGATACGCCACGTTCGTCTGCGAGGGCAAGGACTTCGCATCGGCGGCACGCCAGGTGCCATGCGGAACTAGATTGCACGAACCCATCGCGCACCGCGACCACCGAGCCCACTCCATGTCAGAAAAAACGGAAGAACCCACAGACAAGAAGCTCATGGACGCCCGCAAGAAGGGAGAAGTCCCCAAGAGCCAGGACATCGTCGCCGCAGCCATCCTGGTCGCGTCGCTGCTGGTGCTGATCGGTTCGGGACCCATGCTCTACGACCACATCGCGAAGGTGGTGAAGACAGCCATACACCAAGGCATCCAGGCGCAGAACACACAGCAAGTCCTGGCCCTGATCTCCTCCATGGTGTTCGACGGCGCGATCGCCGCGTTTTCCCTGGTCATCGTCTCTGTGCTGGTGGCGATCATCGCGATGATGGGCCAGGTGGGGGTCATCATTTCCTTCGAAGCCATCCAGCCGAAATTCGAGAAACTGAACCCCGCCGAAGGCCTTAAAAAACTGATCAACGCACGCTCGATCATCGAGTTCTGCAAGTCGGTGGTGAAAGCCGTGGCACTGGGCGCGGTGATCTGGCAAATCGTACTCAGCCTCGTGCCGTTGCTCGTGGGCTCTGCCTATCTGTCCGCGCAGGGTGCGGGCCAGGTGGCGTGGAGCGCCATCCTGAAGCTGATCAGCTTTTCGTGCCTGGTGTTCGTGATCATCGGGCCGGTGGACTTCGGCTTGCAGCGCTGGCTTTTCATCCGCGACCAGCGCATGAGCAAGGACGACATCAAGCGCGAGCGCAAGGACAGCGACGGCGATCCCCACGTGAAAGGGCAGCAGAAATCGCTGCGCGATGAACTGGCCAACAGCCCGCCGCAGGAACGTGTTCCCGGCGCCACGGTAGTGGTCACCAACCCGACCCACTATGCAGTGGCATTGCTCTATGAAGAGGGCGTGACGCCCCTGCCCATCGTGGTGGCCAAGGGGATGGATGCGCAGGCAGCGGTGATCCGGGGCCTGGCCGCCACGCATGGCGTTCCGATCATCGCCAACCCGCCGCTGGCCCGTGCGCTGCACCGCCTGCCGCTGAACCAGCCCATCTCCGAAGAGCTGCTCGAATCCGTCGCCGTCGTGCTGCGCTGGGTGGCCGAACTCGACCAGTTCGGCGGCGGCACTGCATCAAACAACCCGGCTCCCTGACAAGCATTCATTACCAGGAAAACCCCATGGCCAAACGCTTCGACTCCACCCTGGTCAACGACGTGACGATGGCGGGCTTTCTCGTCGGCGTGATCGCGCTGATGATCCTGCCGCTGCCCACCATCCTCATCGATGCGCTGCTGGCCATCAATCTCACGGTGAGCATCCTGCTGCTCATGACCGTGCTGTTCATACCGGACGCACTGTCGCTTTCGACCTTTCCCTCGCTGCTGCTGTTCACCACGCTGTTCCGGCTGGCGCTGAACATCGCCTCCACCAAGGCGATCTTGCTGCATGCGGACGCGGGCCACCTGATCGAGAGCTTCGGCCAGCTGGTGGTGGGTGGCAACCTGGTCGTGGGGATCGTGGTGTTCCTGGTGATCACCATCGTGCAGTTCATCGTGATCGCCAAGGGTTCCGAGCGCGTGGCAGAAGTCGGTGCGCGCTTCACGCTGGACGCCCTGCCCGGCAAGCAGATGAGCATCGACGCCGACCTGCGGGCCGGCCTGCTGACGCCCGACGAGGCCAAGCGAAAGCGCGCGCACCTGGGGATGGAGAGCATGCTGCACGGCGGCATGGACGGTGCGATGAAGTTCGTGAAGGGCGACGCCATCGCCGGGCTGATCATCACCATGGTGAACATCCTCGCCGGCGTGGTGGTGGGCATCATGTACCACAACATGACGGCCGGCGAAGCCGCCAACCGCTTCGCGGTGCTGTCCATCGGCGATGCCATGGTGTCGCAGATTCCCGCCCTTTTCATCTGTATGGCAGCCGGCGTGCTGACCACCCGTGTGACGGACGAGCACAAGACCAAGCCCACCTCGCTCGGCGAGGACATGACCGAACAGCTGACCCGCAACCCGCGCTCGATGTATCTGGCTGCAGCGCTCACGATCGGCTTCGGTTTCATCCCGGGCTTTCCGCTGTTGCCGTTTGCCGTGCTGGCGGGCGGGCTGGTGGCTGGCGGACACTTCCTGACCAAGAAGCGCGCCCGTTTGGCAGGCAATTCGCTGTCCAAGCCGATCGCGGCACTGATGCGCGAGGGGGCCAAGGGCGATGCGCCGTCGATCCAGCAAAAAGCACCCGAATTTGCCAAGCCCCTGTCCATCCGCATGTCGGATGCGTTGGGCAAGCTGATCGATGCCGAGCGGCTCAACGGGGCACTCAACAAGGAGCGGGAGGGCCTGCAGTCCCGGCTGGGATTGCCCTTTCCCGGCGCTGCGATGTGGGTGGCCACCGACATGACCGGGCTTCGCTACGAGGTGCTGATCAACGATGTTCCGGTGGCGCAGCCGGAACTGCCCGGCCGCATGCTGCTGCTGCTCGATTCCGAATCTCCGCTGGCGGCATCCGCCCAGCAGCATGGACCCACGCTGGGCCGCGAGGTTTCGCTGTGGTTGCCACCGGAGGCCGTGCCCGGCGCTCAGCGCGAAGGCGTGTGCATCGACGTGGAGCAGGTCATCGCACGCGAAGTCGTGGGCATGCTGCAGCGGCACGCCCACCTGTTCATGGGTGTGCAGGAGGTGCAATGGGTGATCGAGCGCAGCATGCCGGAATACCCGGGGCTCGTGGCCGAAGTGCAGAAAATCATGCCCCTGCAACGCATGGCCGAAGTACTGCGCCGGCTGCTGGAGGAACAAGTGCCGATCCGCAACATCCGCAGCATCTTCGAGAGCCTGATCGTCTGGGGGCCGAAGGAAAAAGACCTGCTGCTGCTCACCGAATACGTGCGTTCCGACCTGGGCCGCTATCTCGCGCATGAAGCGACCAGCGGCCAGCGGCATCTGTCGGCGATCTTGCTCGACCCGGACATCGAGCAGGCCATCCGAGGCTGCATCAAGCCCACGCCGGCGGGGAACTATCTGGCCATGTCGCCCGATGACGCACGCGACCTGACCGAGCGCATCGCGGCGGTCGCGGATAACGCAAGGCAGCCCGGCGTGGCGCTGGTCACCTCGATGGACATCCGCCGCTATGTGAAGAAGATGATCGAAAGCCGCCTCGACTGGCTGCGCGTGTATTCGTTCCAGGAGCTGGGAACCCAAGTAGAACTGCGGCCCATCGGCCGCGTTTCCTGAGGCGCACGGCCATGGCCTCTCTCCAGCGCCCCGATCACACCCTGCGCCACGTGGCGCATCCCGCAGTGGCAGCCGCCGCCGCGCTGCTGCGGCCGAACGCGCAGGAGCGATTCCGCCGCGAGCTGTTTCCGCCCGCACTGCCTCAGGAGTCCCTTGCCCAGGCAGAGACGATCGAGTCCACCGACCCGTTCGCAATGGCCGTGGATGGCGCACCACCCGACCCCACGGACTCGGGCGATGGAGAAACACGGGAGCAGGCCGACTCGCAGGACGATTCGCCCCAGGAAGAAGAGCGAGACAGCAGCGCCCCTGCGGCCTCTGCGCCACCAAGCCAAGCCCCGGCCCCCGACCTGTCGCCCCCGCAGTATTTCTTCATTCAGGGCGACACCGTGCCGCCGCCGCTCGCACGTGCCCCCACCCCGGGAGAAACAGGGCACGGCCTGCCTGACGACCGCGCGCCCGTGCAAGCGGCCGGTATGGCCGGCAACGCCACGGATGCGGAGCCGCCGCAGTGGCTGCGCGATACCGCTCAGACGATCACCGACCTGTGCCTGCGGGCAGATCCGGCCTTCCAATCCTGGGCCGTGACGGTGCCCATGGACCCCAAGGTGCTGCCGGAATGCGACCTGGCCCTGGGTCTTTCGGCCTATGCCATGACGCTTCGCTTTCGAACGGTGTCCTCCGAGTCCCGCCACCTAATCTCAAAGCATCGCGATCAACTGCATGGGTTGCTCGCCCGTCTGGGCACAGCCCACCGAAGCATCGACATTGACCTGGAATGACCTTGAACGCAGTCAAGCCACCGGCTTTTCCCCTCAGCGACCTCGCAAGGTACCTAAAGCCCATGGACCGCGGCGAAGCCCGTCTGGCGCGGGTGATGTTCGACCGGCGTTTCGTGCGATGGGTCCGGGCCCTTTCGGGGCAACCGGATGCGTCGATCAGTTGGGCACCCGGTCAATCGGGCAAACGCATCAGCATGGAATTCCGGTCGACGCAGGGCACGATGCGACTGTCGGTACCCAGGGCAGACTGGCCTGCTCTGGAAATGGCAGCACGCCTACCAGACATGGCGCTTGCTCGGGACGTCGCACAGTCGCTGCTGGCCCAGCCACTGGCTCCTTTCCAGTCCCGCTTTGCAGGCCTGGTTCTGCATCGACTGCAGCTTGATACCGTCGCAGCGCCGTTTGAAATCACCACGAGAAATCGCCGCATCGGGCTGCAGACCATCGACGACGCGATGGCTGGACAGATTCAAGCGCTGCTGGCCGCCTCGGTCCGAAGCGATGCAAGCCACCTTCTCGGCCTGCGCGTGGCCTGCCGCATCCGGCTCGCAAGCAAAACGTATTGCGCCTCCGAACTGGGATCGGTCGGGAAGGGCGATGTGTTGCTCACAGGCTTGCCCGCCGCAGCTTCGGCCTCTCTGCATTGCCACTTGTTTTTTGGAATGGGCGTCTCCATGGAAACCACCGCACAAATCGATATCGACTCGCACCAAGCCACGCTCGACAGGGCACCTCAACCCGGCGGCGATTCCATCCCGGAGCATGAGGTGCCAGCGGGTGTGGAGATCGGTGGCATCGGAAAGCTGTCCATCCCCGTGGCCTTCGAGATAGACAGTGCCCGTGTCCGGCTCGACGACCTCGCCGCCTTCGGTCCGGGGTCCGTCATCACATTGGACATGCCAGTGCGCGAAGCACTGGTGCGCCTTGTGTGCCACGACCAGGTCGTCGGCATCGGCCGCTTGATCGTCATCGGCGAGCAGCTCGGCGTGCGCATCGAGCGCATGGGGCTCAGCCAGGCGGCCGAAGCCCCATCGCAAGATTTGCCATGACTCCGCTGTCGTCCGTGCAGGGGCTGGACCCCGTCTCGCTGTTCATCGCCCTGATGGCGCTGGCGGTACTGCCATTCGCGGCCATGGTGGTGACCTCATACACCAAGGTGGTGGTGGTGCTGGGCTTGCTGCGCAACGCATTGGGCATTCAGCAGGTGCCGCCCAACATGGTGCTCAACGGCATCGCCATCATCATCTCGATCTACGTCATGGCACCGGTGGCCATGGAAGCGGCCGACCAGATCCAGAACGCGCCGCCCTCATCGCAGACGTCCAACACCCAGCAGCTGTTGGCGGCGGCCTCGGCCGCCAAAGAGCCATTCCGGCAGTTTCTCGTCAAGCACGCGCACCCTGCCGAGAAGGCATTCTTTCTGAAGTCGGCGCAGGCGATATGGCCCCAGGAGCGCGCGAAGGCCCTGCTGGCGGACGATTTGATCGTCGTAGCCCCCGCCTTTTTGCTGACCGAGCTGACGGCCGCCTTTCGCATCGGCTTTCTGCTGTACCTGGCGTTCGTGATCGTGGAGCTGGTCATCGCCAACGTGCTGCTGGCGATGGGCCTGTCGCAGGTGTCGCCCACCAACATCGCCATACCGTTCAAGCTGCTGCTGTTCGTCGTGCTCGACGGATGGTCTCAGGTCATGCACGGGCTCGTATTGACCTACCGATGACGAAGGACACGCCGCCATGACGCACGACAGCATCGTTCAACTGACCTCCGAGGCGCTCATGCTGTGCCTCATCCTGTCGCTGCCCGCCGTGGCAGTGGCAGCCATCGTCGGCTTGCTGGTGGCCCTGGTGCAGGCCGTGACCTCGCTTCAGGATGCGGCCATTTCGCAAGGCATCAAGCTGATCTGCGTGACGGTCACCGTCGCGGTGTCCGCGCCCTGGGTCGGCACGACGGTGCTTCAGTTCTCCCAAAGATTGCTTGCCGCAACGTTCACGCCATGAATCCCAACACGCCACTCGTCCGTGGGGTGCAGATGCAGTTGCTCAAGCAGCTGCGTCTGCGCCAGCACAACCATTTGGTTGCGCAGGCCGCCTCGGCCCAGCATGAGCAGGCTGCGCGCAACGCATCGATCATGCAGGGCCGTTTCGGCGACTATGTTTTTCGCACGGTTCCCCGCCCGCCGCTGCCTTTGCCGCCAAAACAGGCCAAGCTCCCCGGCCAGCCCGAAGCTCCATTCCTGGCGCAGGGGCAAGACATCCCGCTCGAAATCCTGCAAACCGATCCCCAGGACACCGAAGAGCGCCTGGGATCTGCCGAACGGTGGAAGACTGCGCTCGACGACGACCGCGGAGAACGCTACGCCCGGTATCGGGAATCGCTCCGGGACGCCGGAAACGAATCCGTTCCGCTGGACAGCTTTTTGCGCCAAGGAAGCAACAGCCGGGACAAAGGAGATTCCCAGGACAACTCGGAAGGCAGCCATTCCGGTTCGGGATCAGGTTCTGGGTCCGGTTCGGGGTCAGGGTCCGGTTCGGGCTCCGGGTCAGGGTCAGGGTCCGGTTCGGGGTCAGGCTCTGGCTCTGGCAAAGGCGACCAAGGAGGCTCACGCGAACAGTCGCCAACCAACCGGATGGCCAAAGCCGGACTGGCCGCAGGCGCCATGGCGGCTCAAGATGCCTTGCAGAGGCATTACGCCGGCACGGCGCAGGACCGGGCCCAGGCTCTCACGCAGCGGCTGTGGGAACACAGCCGCAAGCCCCACTTCGCGGCCACCGCCACGCGGAGCATGGCAGAGACAGCGGCTTATCTGCGACACCATGGCGAACGGGGGGCATTGAGCACCCTGCAGCGGGTGAAGATCGCGGTGCTGCAGTGCGGCGCAGCCGCACCCGATTCCGCCAGCGACACCGTTCGCATGAAAAATCTCAAGGTTTTGCTGCCCCTGGCCTTGCTGAACACCGATCTGCCGCGCACGCCCTCCCAGGCACAAATCGCGATGGAGCGGCAATTGCAGGCCAGCCAGTCCCTGGCGAGGCCCCTTCGCCCATGAGCCTCGACCAATACAACCAGTTGGTCACCGAGCTGTGCGAGGCCATCGACCTGCCCGATCCGCAAGCGGTGCTGGCCCAGGGCTGGATCGAGGTGGAAGGGTTCGAGGTTCTGCTGTCCCACTACGAGAACGATCCCGCAGCGCTGTATCTCAACTTTCACTTCGGAATCGTCACCGCGGGACGAACGCTGACCATCTTCCGGCTGCTGCTGGAAGCCAACCTCACTGTCTATGCACAGGATCAGGCCCAGGCCGGAATCAACCCCGACACGGGAGGAATCATTCTCATCGTGCGGGTGCCGATGACACCGGAAATTACTGGCACCTGGCTGGCCGAAACACTGACCCACTACACCGAACACGGACGTTACTGGAAGGACAACGTGCTCAGTTCCACCGACGAAGCCTTCAACGGCATTTGTGCGGGAGACTACATCTGGCTCAAGGTGTGAAATTCCGGCGGGCCCCGCACTTTTCTGGGCGGCGCACTGACCCGTTACCAGTAAAGCGCGGTGTATTCGTTGCCTGCCGCCTCTTTCCCCTCATGCGACAGCAGCCGGTAGCCCCGCCCATAAGCCGCCTGAACGCGCAGTTGGCATCCGGCTTCGCGCAACTTGGTGCGCAGCTTGTAGATGTGCTGCTCCAAGGTGCGCTTGTTGGACTCGACCGAGCGCCCCCATACCTTGGCAGTGATGGTCGGCAAAGACACCACTTGGTTGGGCTTGGAAAACAGCAGGCAGGCCAATTCGCATTCGCGGTGCGTGAGTCCGACGGTCTTGTCTCCATGAACGAGGCAGAGCCTGGCAGGGTCGAGCCGGCAGCCGTCCACATCGATGGGGTGGGCGGCCTGGAAAGCCTGGGCCTCCATGTGCCCTCGCAGCCGAGTCTTGAGTTCGTCGTGCCCTACGCGGGAGAGGCTGATGTAGTCCACCGCCCCGCAGGCCAGGGCCACACCGAAGCCGGCGTGCAACTCTGCGCCCACCACCACGACAGGGACCTGATCGGACACGCAGGTTTTGATCAATCCCAAATCTTCCGCCAAGGTGCCTCCACAGTCTTCGAGGATCACGGCATCAAAAGCCTGCTGCCTCACCTGCATGCGAAAAGCGGCAATGCTGACGTGCAGCATGGCCTGGATTCCGCCACGGGAAAGCAGATCCACCAGGAACTGATTTACCGTCGATCGACGCGAAAGAAGAGCAATGTTCATGGAAACCCTCGACGCAAATTTAAATCGACAAATGGCGGCGCATCGCGCTGCCCCCTGGCCTGTTCAGCTGGACGTAGGTGCCGAACGAGAGCAATTGGGTTGCTACACATCGTCACAGATTTTGCAATTTTATTGCAGCCTTCCGCGGAACAGAATCAGCGAAATGTGCTCCGCAGTATGCCCTTTTGGCAGGGCAATTGCTTATAGGCAATAACTATTCGACGCCATAGCACTCCCTTATCGCTCACCGATCGAGCCCCACCTTTCTCAATCGAATGGCACTGCCTTAGCCGTTTTTTGTTGGCAGTACCAGCCCTTTTTGCAGCTCCCTTTTCCCTGAGCAGCCGCTGGTTGACGACATGAATTCACTCTAAGCACCTTGGATGAACGCGGAAGCAGCCCTTCATGAAAAGCCGATGACCCGCAGATGAATATTGGATGAATGGTGAATGAAGGCGCTGCCAATAGCTTCAGGCAGCGCGTTCAAAGGTATCCGAAGGCACTCACATCAAAACGTGCCAATTAGCAAAAGTTGAGGATTGAACGTAAGGAAGTTGAGCATTGCCTGGACGCCCGTTCCTAGCATCGAGTGGTCATCAATCAAAGGCGCGGCAACACCGCGAAGACCCATGCTGCTCACACTTCTGTCGTTGACCTGCCAGCGCGCCCAAGCCCAGGCGCCGGAGCTCTCCAATCTCATCCACGCCATGCGCGTCAAGGACGCAGCGGGCATCGGCCGGCGCCGCCTAGAGCGCAATGGCCGCGATACCGGCACCCCGCAAGAAGGGGCGCTGCTGGGACGCAGCCTGCTGCTGGTGGGCATGGAAGAGGCCGCCAGCGAAGTGTTTCACCAGCAACTCAAGGCCTATGACCAAGTCTCGCGCAGCAATGTGCGCTGGCAGTCTGCACTGGACCAGGCCTGGCTCTTTCATCACCTGAACAAGCCCGCCCGTGCCGTCGCCTGCTGGGCGATCGTGGCCGGGGACCACGAAGCCCCGGTGGAACTGCGCGTGGAAGGCCACTGCGGCAAGGCGCTTTCGCTGCAGGCCCTGGGCCAGCATGCCGAAGCCCTGGCCACGGCACGCCAGGCCGAGGCGCTCTGCCAGGCCGGCAATGCGGCCATGCTGGAGCCTCATGCCCAGGCGATCCGCCTTGAAGTGCTGGCAAGGGTTCACCTGCTGCGCCACGAAGAGCTGACCGACCACGCGCTTTCGGAGTCCGCCGTAGCGCTGGCGCGCGACCTCCCCTCGGAGGCGGAAATGGTGGCCGAACTGGCGGCACTGGAATCGAGCGCGCGCGTGCCCAAACTGCTGCAAGCCCGCCTGGCTTACCTGCGCTGCGGCTTGCTGGGACAGCACGCTGCCGGCCGGCAGGAGGCCGTGGCTGGCTTCGTGCGCTGGCTGCGCGAACACGAACTGGCCGGCCTGGAATCGCAAGTCAGAGTCGAAGCCTGCCTGGCGTTGCTGACCGACAAGGCGGCCACGGGCGCCCGTGAGGTGATCCAGCCGCTGGCCAGCGTCGAGCGCGAGGTCGATCGGCACCCCTACGCGTCCGACATCCAGTACTGCCTGTCCAAGATCCACATGGAAGAAGGCCGCCTGGGCGAGTCATTGCGCCAATACAAGCGGCACGTCGCCCAGGCCATGCGGGTGGTGCACAACACGGTCCTTGCGCGCATGAACAGCGCGGCAGCCACCCTGCCCTCGCAAGCGCAGGACACGACCGGGCTGCGCCTGCCCCCCCGCTACCGTGCGGCCTACCGCTATATCGTCGAGCACCTGCACGACGCCAACCTGTCGGTGCGCGAGATCGCAGGCCGCCTGGGCGTCACCGAGCGCGCACTGCAGTTGGCGTTCCGCAACCACCTGGGCATGACGCCGGCGGAGCTGATCCGTACAGAGCGCGTGAAGCGCATCGAAGACGAGCTGCGCGAGATGAGCGAGACCGGCGGACGGGCCCACATGCTGGACGTGGCGTCCCGCTGGGGCATCTGCAACCGGTCCACGCTGGCCAACGCCTTCAAGCTGTCGTCCGCCCGCGCCGCAGATGCGCACTGATCCCGCGGCCGGCAGGGCGCGGCAGCCGCCCGCCGCCCGGCCCTTTCTCCGCTTACTCCGCAGCGCCCTTCTTGGCCCCTTGCTCGACCAGTCGTGCGAATTCCCCGTGCTCGTAGGCAATATACGTTTCCATCATGCTGCGGTAGATGGCCTCGATCACCGCGGGCTCGCCGCCCTCGGCCAGCGCACGCTCGCGCACCCGGGCCACGATGAATTCGATGCGCGCCTCGTCCCGCACCTGGGACTCGCGCTGCTTGTTCAAGGCGGCCTGCGTCATGTAGCCACCGCGCTCCACCAGCAGCGGCACCAGGATGTCGTCCAGCGCGTCGATGCGCGCGCGCACCTGCGCCATGCTGCTGCAGCGCTCCACTTTGTCGATCGCCCGGGTCATCATTCGAGTCCTTCTTCAACCAGTTCGGCAGCGCGCAGCAGGGCGCGGGCCTTGTGTTCCGTTTCCTTCCACTCCAGCTCGGGCACCGAGTCGGCCACGACGCCGGCCGCGGCCTGAACATAAAGCGTTCCGTCTTTCACGATGCCGGTGCGGATGGCAATGGCCACATCCATGTCCCCGGCGTAGCTGAGATAGCCGCAGGCCCCGCCGTACAGGCCGCGCTTGACGGGCTCCAGCCGGTCGATCAGTTCCATCGCATGCACCTTGGGCGCGCCGGTGAGCGTGCCTGCCGGAAAGGTGGCCTTGAGCACATCCATGTTGGTCATGCCGTCGTTGAGCAGGCCCTCGACGTTGCTCACGATGTGCATCACGTGGCTGTAGCGCTCCACGGCGAACGCCTCCGTCACCTTCACGGTGCCCGTCTTGGCGATGCGGCCGATGTCGTTGCGGGCCAGGTCGATCAGCATCACGTGCTCGGCCCGCTCCTTGGGGTCGTTGACCAGCTCGACTTCCGTCGCTTTGTCATGCTCTGGCGTATTGCCGCGGGGGCGCGTACCGGCCAACGGGCGGATCGTGACTTTCTGGCCTTGCGGCGTGCTCTCTTGCCGCACCAGGATTTCGGGCGAAGCCGAGACGATGTGGAAGTCGCCCATGTGGTAATAAAACATGTAGGGCGAGGGGTTCAGCGACCGCAGTGCGCGGTACAGCGAGAGCGGCGATTCGGTGTAGCGCTTGTGGATGCGCTGGCCCACCTGAACCTGCATGAAGTCGCCCGCGGCGATCAGCTCCTTGGCTTGGTCCACGGCCGCCAGGTAATCGGCCTTGGAAAAGTCGCGCTGGGCGGGATGGCTCTCCGTCGGCTTGACGACAGGCGCTGCCACCGAATACTTGAGCTGGTCCTTCAAACCCCGCAGGCGCTGCTTGGCCTTGGAATAGGCCTCGGGCTGCGCCGGGTCGGCATAGACGATGAGATACAGCTTGCCCGAAAGGTTGTCGATGACGGCCAGTTCCTCGCACTGCAGCAGCAGGATGTCGGGCATGCCCATCGTGTCGGGCGGGCAACTGGCTTCGAGCTTCTTCTCGACGTAACGCACCGCGTCATAGCCGAAGTACCCCGCCAGGCCGCCGCAAAAACGGGGCAGCCCGGGGCGCAGCGCCACCTTGAAGCGCTTCTGGTACGCCTCGATGAAGTCCAGCGGATTGCCGGGGGCGGTCTCGACCACCTGCCCGTCGGTGACCACCTCGGTCTTGGCGTCGGCCCCGAAGCCGCTGGCCCGCAGCAAGGTGCGCGCCGGCAGGCCGATGAAGCTGTAGCGGCCGAAACGTTCGCCCCCCACGACCGATTCGAGCAGGAAGCTGTATTTGCCGCCGTCCTTGCTGTAGGCCAGCTTCAGATAGAGCGACAGGGGCGTTTCCAGATCGGCGAAGGCCTCCGCGATGAGCGGAATGCGGTTGTAGCCTTCGCTGGCCAGGCTTTTGAATTCAAGTTCTGTAATCACGGGAATTTCCCAATCGGGCAGCGCCAGGACAAGGACGGTGGGCGCCGCAGTTCATTGCGTTCGGCCCGGCAGGGCCACGGGTGCAGCTGGGATTGCCCCAGGTGCCATCAGGCGTTCGATGCGGCTGGCTTGCGCCAGGGCCAGGCTCCCCGGTCGCTGCAACCTGTGATGAACACGTGGTGAATGAACATGGGGAGAAAGTGTAGCAAAGCAGTATGGGCACCTTGGCCAGGGAACGGGACCCAGGCGCTTGCCTGCTGAAAACCCTGTTGTGCCTGCCTTGATCCCGCAGCAACAATTAGAAACGAACGATCGTTCTTTTTTTGGAGTTGCCATGATGTTTCTGCAGCGGTGGCTGGTGGCCGCCCTCGCCAGCGTTCTTCTGATGGGCACGGCCTGGGCCCAGACCGTGACCGTGGCCGATGTGAAATACGACACCGCCCTGCCACTGCAAGGCTCCCCGCTGATCCTCAACGGCGCGGGCATCCGCTACAAAGCCGTGTTCAAGGTGTACACCGCCGGCCTTTACCTGGAGCGACGGGCCAGCACGCCGCAGGAGGTGGCGGCGCTGCGTGGCCCCAAGCGTCTGTCGATCACCATGCTGCGCGACATCGAATCGGCCGAACTGGGCAAGCTGTTTTCCCGCGGCATGGAAGACAACATCGACAAGGCCTCTTTCTCTCGCCTGGTGCCCGGCGTGCTGCGCATGAGCGAGATCTTTTCCCAGCACAAGAAGCTCTCGGCGGGAGACGCGTTCACGGTGGACTGGCTGCCCGGCACGGGCACCGTGATCAGCGTCAAAGGCGTGGTGCAGGGCGAGCCGTTTCGCGAGCCCGAATTCTTCGACGCCCTCTTGGGCATCTGGCTGGGCGAGCGGCCGGCGGACTGGAAGCTCAAGGACGCCCTTCTGGGCAAGGCGGGCGGCTGATGCCGCCGCTTTCATGATCGGCGTCGACGCCGGGCTGGCCGCCGGGCAGCCCCCACGGCGCGTCACGCGCCGGGCAGCAGGGCCTCCAGTGAATCGACATAGCCATCGGCATCCACCTCGCGCACCGGCTGCCCATGGTTGTAGCCATAGGTCACCAGCACCACGGGACAGCCGGCGGCGCGGGCGGCCTGGGCATCGTTGCTGGAGTCGCCGACCATCAGCGTGCGCGCGGGCGGCGTGCCCAGGGCCTCGCAGGTCTTGAGCAGCGGCAGCGGGTCGGGCTTCATGCGCTCGAAGGCATCGCCGCCGAACACCTTCTCGAAGAAGCCGTCCAGTCCCTTGGCCTGCAGCAGCGAAACGGCAAACGCCGTGGGCTTGTTGGTCAGGCAGGCCAGGCGAAGGCCCTGACGCCGCAGCGCCTGCAAGCCGGTGACCACGCCGGGATACAGCGCGGCGAACTGGCCGTTGATGGCCGCGTAATGGCGCTGGTAACTTTCCCATGCCTGCGGGTAGATTGCTTCTTTTTTGATAGCAATACGCCCTAGTGAATCATGCGCCAGCACGTGATTCAGCACTGAAACAATCAGGTGCTGCGAGCCCTTGCCCACCATGCGTTCGATGTCGGGCGCCGCGATGCCGGGCAATCTCAGCTCTCGCAGCATGCGGTTGATCGCCTCGGAAAAATCACCCAGCGTGTCCACCATGGTGCCGTCCAGGTCCACGATGGCCGCGTCGGCCCGCGCCGGGGCCAGCGGAATAAAGTCTGAAAATGGGTTGGTGTGCATCGTCAGGGCCACGCACAAGCGTGCAATGAGTGAAAGGTAAGGGGGACTGTGACCGGCCAAGGGGGAAGGACGCCCTCACCCCTGCGGAAAACTCACCGCTTGCGTTTCGCGCCGCTTCGGCCGCACGACCACCGTGCCCGCCAGCTTATCGTGCCAGCCCTGCTTGCGGTCGTCGAACGCCACCCACAGCAAACCCAGGCCGAGCGGAATCGCGGAGGCGAAATACGCCAGGTAGCGGCCTGCGGACTGCCCGGGCGTCATCGGCTTGCCAGTGGCGGCGTCCACCACCCGGGCGCCGATGGCCATCTTTCCCGGCGTAGCCTGCCGGCTGAGCCAGAACAACACCACCGCCACCGCGGGCAGCACCCAGGAAATGATGAAATCCGCTGGCCCCACGATCAAGCGCTCGGATTCGAAATATTCCCACCCATAGAACGACACCAGCAGCGGCACCGTCACGACGATCAGCAGCACGGTGTCGATCAGCGTTGCGCCCACGCGCGCCCAGAAGCCGACATATTCGAGATCGGGAAAACCGTTGTGGTCGTTCATGGAGTCATTTCTTTCGCAAGGGTCTGGGCGCCATGGATTCTGGCATCGACCGCGCCCAGCCGCCCCCACCCTTCGGCAACTCGCAGGTCGGGCGCCGCGCTTGGCAGGCGGGTATCGGGCCTTTCAAACGCCGGCGCGCCTCAGCACTTGGGGCCCACGCGGCAACGCGTCTTTCATGCCGCTTTTCTCTCGGGCGCACTCTTTTTCGCCACGGCGGTTTTGGCGCCTGCCTTCTTGGCTGGCGCTTTGGCTGCAGCCTTTGACGCGGGCTTGGAGCCCCCTTTGAGGCTGCGCTTGAGCAGCGCTGTCAGATCGATGACTTCGCCAGTTTGTGGGGCGTCTTCTTCCGGGTCCAGAACCGTCTGGCCTTCTCCGGCCTTTGCCTTTTTGTCCACCAGCTTCATCACCTGGATACGGAACTCGTCCTTGAAATCGGCGGGGTCCCATTTGCCGGACATTTCCTCGACCAATTGTTTGGCCATCTTGAGTTCGGCCGCGCTCACGCTTTTCTTGCCTGCGGGCGGCAACTCCAGGGAGTCGAGGGTCTTGACCTCGTCGCCCCAGCGCAGAAGGTTCAATACCAGCGCCGGGCCGGAAGGCACCAGCGCGGCCAGATGCTGCTTCGTCGAGATGACGACTTTCGCCAGTCCGACCTTTCCCGTCGCGATGAGGGTCTCGCGCAGTAGCGCATAGACCTTGTCGCTCTTGTTGACCGGCGCCACGTAGTAAGGCCGCTCCAGGAAGAGGAACGGCATTTCGTTGGCATCGATGAAGCGTTCGATCTCGATCGTCTGCGTCGTCTTGGGGAAGACCGCTTCGATCTCTTCCGGACTGATGATGACGTACTTGCCGTCTTCGTACTGCACCCCCTTGACGATGTTGTCCTTGTCGATTTCCTTGCCCGTTTTCTTGTTGATGCGTTTGTAGCCCACCGGGTCCATGGACCGCTTGTCCAGCCAGTCGAAGTCGATCCCCTGCTCCGTCGCGGCCGTGTGGAGCCCGACAGGAATGTGGACCAGACCAAAGGTGATGGCGCCTTTCCAGAGCGTGCGACTGCCAGTTGCCATGTGACTTTTCTCCGAACGGGAAACCCGGTTGGCCGAAGTGTCAGACGCTTGGCCCGCAGTTTTTGTAGGCGGCCGCTTACCTGGACGGTAGGCCTTGCGTCCCAATCGGCTTTCCGCGCGGCCTTGTGCGTGCCCATGTGCGGCCATGCGATGGGCTGCAGATGTTTCAATATCCCCTATGCTGAGGACATGCCCACCGCACTGCTGCGCCCCATTGCAATCTATGTCGAGGAGCCCACTCCAGGGCAGTTCGTCTGGGCGCTGATGGAGCGTAAAGACAGCGGGACCTGGGCGGAGATCCAACGGTCCGCGTTGGCAGCGGGCACCTACCACCAAGCCATGGCCGATGGACTGGTGGTCCTGCAGTCCATGATCGACGACCTGGACATCGGGCCCCGCCGTCCGCTGAAGCGCGCGAAAGTCGCGAGGCAACCATCTGACGACGCACGTGCCACAGACCGACCAGAGGCTGAGCCACCGGCCCCATCCAGAACGTCCCTCTTCGGATTCGGCCCCTCCCGTTGAGCACCGGCGTTAGTTGCCCAACTCAGCCAACTGGAACGCAATCCTCTTTTGAACGAAAGGAAGATGCCCGATCCATCCCAGCACGGCGTTGCGCGCCGCCCGGGCGATGGGCGAGGACACGGTGGCAACGCGCGTCATGGTATCGGTGGTATCGACCACTTCCCGTGCGATGGCATGGCGCCGCGCCGCCCATGCCTGCAGGCCACCGAGTTCGCCCCGCCGTAGAGCCTGCAGCAAAGGCTCGGCCAAGGCAGCGGCATCCTGGATTCCCGTGTTCATGCCCTGCCCGCCTGCGGGACTGTGGACATGCGCGGCGTCGCCGCAAAGCAGCGTCCGCCCCTTCAGCAATTGGGACGCGACACGGTGCTGCAAGTGAAAGCGGGAACTCCATGAAATCTCCGCAATGCCTGGCAGGTGGGGTTGGGGTCCCCGCTCGTTCAGCAAAGTTTGGATGTCCGCGAGTGTTGGCGCTTCGCCAGCATGCGCCACGGTGGCAACGATGCGGTATCGGTCGGAAGCACCCTCGGGGCCCCCAGGCAGCGGGGCGACCACCATCAGCCCCTGCGCCGAGAAGAACAAAGTGACCTCCTCCCGCGGCAAAGGCCAAGCCATTCGCACATCCGCCAGCAGGAATACCTCCTCGTAATCGCCCCCTTCGAAGGCAATGCCCGCGCACTGGCGCACCGTGCTGTGGGCGCCGTCGCAACCCACGATCCATCGGGCATGGATCTGCCGGATTTCGCCGACCGGCGATTGCAGGTCAGCGCGGATTCCATCGGGCGTCGGCGCTGCGCAAATCAGGCGTGCCGGACGAATGACATGCCCTCCCAGGGCATGAAGCCGGGCCTGCAGGATGCGCTCCGTTTCGTCCTGCGGGCACATGAGAGCAAAGGGATAGGCGGAGGGCAGGGCCGAAAACCCGATGTTTAGCAAGCCGCGATCCGAATCCCGCACGCGGAACTCGGTGGTCCTGTGCCCTTTTTCCAGAAGCGCCGGCACCACACCGTAAGGCCCAAGAACCTCCAGCGTCCGCGCATGGATGACCGCTGCGCGGGACGTGTTCAGGCCTGCGGCGTGCTGGTCCACCAACACCGATGAAATGCCCGCATGCTCCAGCGCCAGGCGCAGCGTCAAGCCCACCGGGCCTGCCCCGACGATCAATACCTCGGTGTTCAGCGACGAATCGGCAATGCTCTGCATGTTTCGCTCCAAAGTAAACGCACGTTTGCATTTTGACCGGTAAACATCAAAAGGTAAACTGTTGTTTACATCACTCGGAACGATTCTTTGATTCCCCGCGCTCTCACCCCCCGCTCGCAGGCCACCCGGGACCGAATCCTGGAAGCCGCACGCGCCCTTTTCGCAACCCATGGCTATGAGGGAACGACGCTGCGCGACGTGGCGCTGCAAGCCGGCGCCAACGTGGCGCTGATCATTCGTTACTACGAAAGCAAGGACGGTTTGTTCGCACAGGCGGCCAGCTTCGACCTGAGGCTGCCCCATCTGGCAGAACTCGACCCCGAAACGTTGGGAGAGCACCTTGTCTCCCACTTCCTCTCTATCTGGGAGGACGATGCCACAGGCCGGCAGTTGGTGGCCCTGCTCAAAGCCGCGGCGAGCCATCCCGCTGCGAAGGCCCGCATGCGGGACATTTTCCAGTCCCAATTGCTGACGACGGTTCAGGCCATGGGATGCGCCCCGGCGCAAGCACAGACCCGCGCCGCCCTCATCGCGTCGCAAATGCTTGGGCTGGCGCTGGTGCGGTATGTGCTGGAACTGCCATCCGAGCCTTTGGACCGGGTCACCACCGTCCGCGTCCTGGGGCGCACGGTCCAGCGGTACCTCGCCGAGCCGCTGTGACTCGGGGAGTGCAGCCCGCCGTCAGGCGCGTTGGTGCATGCCATACGCGCCAAGCCCGCACTGGCGGGTGATGCAGAATGCCCACCACGTCAATACAGGCCCATCGATGACAACGCTCCAAAACATCCTCGGCACGGACCTTCCCCTCATCCAGGCGCCCATGGTGGCGGTGTCCGGGAGTGCCATGGTGATTGCGGTGAGCGAAGCGGGAGGCCTGGGCTCCTTGCCATGCGCGGGGCTCACGCCCGACCTGATCCGTCAGGAAGTCACCGCCATCCGCGCGGGGACCGGCCGCCCTTACAACGTCAACTTCTTTTGCCACACACCCCCACGGCCGGATGCGCAGCGGGAGGCCGCATGGCGTTCGGCGCTAGCGCCTTATTACGCCGAGTTCGGTCTGCGTTCGGAGGACATTCCCGCCGGTGCCGGGCGCCATCCGTTCAATGCCGAAGTGGCCGGTTTGCTGGCGGAGTTTCGGCCGCCCGTGGTCAGCTTCCATTTCGGTTTGCCGCCGGACGACCTCCTGGCGCAAGTCAGAAGCTGGGGCTCCAAAATCCTCGCGTCGGCCACCACGTTGGAAGAAGCCCTCTGGCTGCAAGCGCGCGGCGTGGATGCCGTCATCGCGCAGGGTCTGGAGGCCGGCGGGCACCGGGGGCATTTCCTGTCGCACGACCTCACGAAGCAGTCCGGCACGTTCGCGCTGCTTCCGCAGATCGTCGGCGCCGTCCGGTGCCCCGTCATCGCGGCGGGGGGCATCGCGGACGCCAACGGGGTGGCGGCGGCCATGGCGCTGGGAGCCTCCGGCGTGCAGGTCGGCACGGCTTACATGCTGGCCACAGAGGCCACCACCAGCGCGGTGCACCGGGCCGCATTGAAAAGCGATGCGGCGCGCCATACCGCGCTCACCCATCTTTTCACCGGCCGTCCTGCGCGGGGCATCATGAACCGCCTCATGCACGACCTGGGCCCCATGAATCCCGCAGCCCCGGAGTTTCCCCTCGCCACGGCCGCGCTGGCGCCCCTGCGCGCCAAGGCCGAGGCCCAGGGCAGCAGCGACTTTTCACCGCTCTGGTCCGGACAGAACGCGAGCGGATGCCGGGAGGTGTCCTCTGCCGCCTTGACGCACGCGCTGGCGCAGGGCTTTCGCTGAGCGGCCTGCCGCCCCGATTCACTTTCCACACCGTCCTGACATGAAGATTCCCGCATTGCCATTCACCACGACGGACTGGTCGCTCATCGCCCCGACCGAGCATCCTGGCGAGACCGGAATGGCGCTCTGGCGCACGCTCACCGTGGGGGACATCCGCATTCGCCGGGTCGATTATTCCGCCGGCTACCTGGCCGACCATTGGTGCGACCGGGGCCACATCCTGTTCGTGCTGGAGGGCACCCTGGAGACCGAGTTGAAGGATGGCCGCCGCGTCACGCTCACGGCCGGCATGAGCTACCAGGTGTCCGACTTCGGCGATGCGGCCCACCGGTCCTCGACGGAAACAGGCGCCAAGCTCTTCATCGTGGACTGAAGCTGCTGCGGGCCGCTGCGGGTGGCTGGCCCGCATTGCACCTGCGCGCCGTCCGACAGACGCCCCGGTGGTGCGCCCCTAGTCTGCAAACCTTGTCCCGGCTGGCCCTTTGTCCAGTTGCCAGGGGCGGTTTCCATTCAGAAGGACCACCATGCCGATTTCTCTTCGCCGCTTTTCTTTCCTTGCCACTACCGCCTTGCTGGCCGCAGCCGCCGGCACCGCGCATGCCGCACCGGACGAAGCCGCCCGGGCGCGCTACGAGCGTGACCGCCAGGCCTGCCTGAGCGGCAACACGCAGCAGTCCCAGGCCGTGTGCCTGCAGGAAGCGGGCGCCGCCCTCGAATCGTCGCGCACCGGCCAGTTGACCAACCCTGGCGTCCAGGCCGAGCAAAGCAATGCGGTGGACCGTTGCGCCGTGTTCAAGACGGCCGAAGAGCGCTCCGATTGCCAGGACCGCGTGAAAGGCCCGAGCGCCGTGTCCGGCTCGCCCGCCGCGGGCGGCGTGCTGCGCGAAAGCACCACGACCACCATCGTGCCGGCTCCGGCTCCTGCCTCGCGCTGATCGCCCTCAATGCAGGCCGCGTCCGCAGCGGCCCGCCTCAGGCCAATTGCGTGCGCATGGCGCCGATCACGCCGGCGTAGTCGGGCTTTCCGAAGATCGCGCTGCCCGCTACGAAGGTGTCCGCGCCTGCATCCGCCACGCGGCGGATGTTGTCGGTCTTGATGCCGCCGTCCACTTCCAGGCGGATGTCCTTGCCGCAGGCGTCGATGCGCCGGCGCACGGCCTCGATCTTGCGCAGGGCCGAGTCGATGAAGCTCTGGCCCCCGAAGCCCGGGTTCACGCTCATGATGAGGATGAGATCGATGTCGTCGATCACCCAGTCGAGCACGTCGAGCGGCTCGGCGGGGTTGAACACCAGCCCGGGCTTGGCGCCCTTGGCGCGGATGGCCTGCACGCTGCGGTGCACGTGGGCCGAGGCGTCGGGGTGAAAGCTGATGTAGTCGGCGCCGGCGTCGGCGAACGCGGCGGCCAGCGCATCCACGGGCTGCACCATCAGGTGCACGTCGATCGGCACGGGCTGGCCGCCCGGGGTCTTGGCGTGGGGCTTCAGCGCCTGGCAGATCATGGGCCCGAACGTCAGGTTGGGCACGTAGTGGTTGTCCATCACATCGAAGTGGATCCAGTCGGCGCCAGCGGCGATGACGTTCTTCACTTCGTCGCCCAGGCGGGCAAAATCGGCGGACAGGATCGATGGGGCAATGCGGTAGGTGCGGCTCATCCCCCGATTGTCGCAGCAGCCCGGAGCGATCCGGAAGGCACGACCACCGGCGCAGTTACCATTGCACCCATGCCGAAGTACCAGTTCCAGGCCGAGGTGCAACCCCAGTACCTGCCCGAGCAATCCACGCCCGACGAGGGCTTTTATGGCTTCGCCTACACCATCACCATCACGAACACGGGCGACATACCCGCCCAGTTGATCTCTCGCCACTGGGTCATCAGCGACGCGCGCGGCCACACCGAAGAGGTCAAGGGCCTGGGCGTCGTCGGGCAGCAGCCGCTGCTCAAGCCCGGTGAATCCTTCCAGTACACGAGCGGCTGCCGCCTGCGCACGGCCAGCGGCAGCATGCACGGCCGCTATTTCTGCGTGGCCGAGGACGGCGAGTCGTTCGAATGCCCCATTGCGCTCTTCGTGCTGGAAGCCGTGTCCGGCGACGCCTCGGGCGCTCCCCTGAACGGCAGAGTGCTGCATTGAAGCGCCACGCCAATGACCTGGGCCACCTGCTGGCCCAGTTGGATGCGGGCGCGCCGCTGGCGCAGCGCCACCTCTGGCTGATCTCGCTGCTGGACTGGGTGCGGGGCAACCGCCGCTCGGTCGAGGCCGCGGTCGGCCGCATGCAGCTGTTCGTGGAGGCCATCGAAAAGGACGACGCCGCGCGCCAGCGCCTGCAGGACTGGTGGAGCGCGCTCGTCGGCACGGTGGACATCACCACCTTGCTCGCCGACTTCGGCTTCGCCCCGCGCACCGCCCTTGCCAGCGAAGTCGCCGAGCGGCTGCGCTACAAGCTGCTGCCGGGCAGCCCGGAGACCATCGACGCGTCCGAGCTGTTCATGCTGGCGCTGCCCTACGATTTCGATGCGCTGTGGCTCGCCGCCCTGGACGAGGCCTTGCTCGCACGGCTGCTGTCGGCCATGGCGCCTGCCCAGGCGCCCGGCGCTACCCGCTGGCAGCGCGCCTTGCTGGACGCCATCACCTACTGTGCGGGGCAGATCCTGTCCACCGGCTTTGCCCCCGAACTGCGCCTGCGCATGAGCGAAGCCGCGCGCGATGCGCAGCCGTTCCACGCACTGATCCGCGATGTGGAAAGCGTGCGCGTGGAAGTGATGCACCAGTTGCGCACCACCGACCGGCTCGAAGAATCCGTGCAGCGCCTGCGCGAGCGGCTCGATGCCTGCCGCGCGGCCGCGGCCACGGTGTATTCGCACTTCGAGGACAACGGCATTTCGGTGGGCCTCGTGTTCCGGCTGCGGCAATTGCGCGAACGCATCCTGCGCGTGCGCGAACTGCTGGACTGCCTGCTATCGCCCGCGCCCGCGCCCACCGCTGCCCGGCTGATGGCGCGGCTGGTGACGGTGGGCCGCGAGCGGCGCAGCCTGCGCGCGTTGCTGGCATCCAACTCGTCGCTGCTCGCGGCCAAGGTGGCCGAGCGCAGTGCGGAGACGGGCGAGCACTACATCACGCGCACCGGCGCCGAGTACCGCGCAATGGTGGGCAAGGCCGCAGGCGGCGGCCTGGTGATGGCCTTCACCACCTTGATGAAGTTCGGCCTGGCCGCACTGGCGCTGTCGGCCTTCTGGGGCGGCTTCTGGGCTGGCGTGAATTACTCGGTGAGCTTCGTGCTGATCCTGTTGCTGCATTTCACCGTGGCCACCAAGCAGCCCGCCATGACCGCGCCCGCCATGGCGGCCAAGCTCAAGGATCTGCGCTCCGACGAGGCCGTGGTGTCTTTCGTGGATGAGGTCACTCATCTGGTGCGGTCTCAGGTGGCCGCGGTGCTGGGCAACGTACTCGTGGTGTTCCCGACCGTGATCGGCATCACGCTGCTGATCGCCAAGGGAACGGGCCAGCCGGCCATCAGCACGGCACAGGCCCACCATGTGCTGGAGTCGTTGCACCTTCTCGGTCCCTCGCTCCTGTTCGCCGCCTTCACCGGCGTGCTGCTGTTCGCCTCCAGCATCATCGCGGGCTGGGCGGAGAATTGGTTCGTGCTGCACCGCCTGGATTCGGCCGTGCGGTACAACCCACGCATCACCCGGTTCCTGGGCACGGCGCGCGCGGACCGCTGGGCGCACTTCCTGCGCGAGAACCTGTCAGGTTTTGCAGCCAACATCTCGCTGGGCTTCATGCTGGGGCTGGTGCCGCCGATTGCCTCGTTCTTCGGGCTGGGGCTGGACGTGCGCCATGTCACGCTGTCGTCGGGCCAGTTGGGCGCGGCGAGCACGGCGCTGGGCCTGCAGGTGCTGCACATGCCGCAGTTCTGGTGGGCGGTGGCCACGATCCCGCTGCTGGGCGCGCTGAACGTGTCGGTCAGTTTCTACCTGGCCTTCCGGCTGGCGCTGCGCGCGCACAGCGTGACGGGGGTGGAGCGCGCCCGCATCTATGCGGGGCTTCGATCACGCTTGCGGTGCGCTCCGCTGGAGTTTTTCATGCCCGCCCGGCGCGCGGTTTGAGCCCTGTTGAAAGGTCTTTTCCACCGCATTGAACCACCCGGGAATGGGGGCCTCCGTCCTACAGGATGGAGCGACCCCAGCGGGTAAATTCGGGCGACCCCGGGGTCGGGCCGCTGCGCGCCGAGGGGGCTTCGCGAAGGCCGACCCAACCCTGCAGGCCATGTGCCTGCGCGAAGAGGACATACAAAGAATGGATGAAATCCTGAGCTTCTGGGCGCAATGGTTGCGCCCTTCGGCCGGGTTGCCCACCGTGCAATGGTCGCTGCTGCTCGCAGTGGCCGCGGTTTCGGGCTACCTTTTCCAACGCCATATCGGCCTGCCCAAAGTGGTCGGCTACACCCTGGTCGGCACCATTGCCGGCCTGCTGGGTTTCACGGGCGCCGTGTGGCCGCTGCAGGGCATCAGCCTGTTCCTGCTGGAGTTGGGCATTGCCCTGGTGCTGTTCGAAGCGGGGGGACGCATTCCGCTGCGCTGGTTCCGTCACAACCCGATGGTGCTGGTGCAAAGCATCGCCGAATCGGCGCTGACCTATTTCGCCGTGTACTACGTGCTGATCTGGCTGGACGTGCCCCAGCGCGCCGCCGGCCCGCTCGCGCTGGTGGCCCTGGCGGCCTCGCCCGCCGTGCTGAGCCGGGTGATCGCCGACACGCGTGCCGCCGGCCCCGTGACCGACCGCGCCATGGTGCTGGCCACGCTCTCCACGCTGTATGCGCTGACGCTGGGCAGCGCCACGGCGGAACTGATCAACCGCCCCGCCGCCCGCATCATGGACACCATGTACCCGGTGATGGTGGTGCTGGGCGTCTCGATCATCGTGGGCGCCGTGCTGGCCCTGGTGCTGCGCATGGCGCTGCGCTTCATGAGCCCGACGAGCGAGAACACCTCGTTCCTGCTGCTGACCCTCATTGCCGCAGGCACGGCCGTGGCGGCTCACATGGGCGGGTCCGCGCCGCTGGCAGCGCTGTTGGCCGGCATGCTGCTCAAGCAGCTGAATCCACGCCCTTGGGCCTGGCCTCGCCAGATGGGCACGGCCTCTTCCCTGCTGACCATGCTGATGTTCGTGCTGGTGTCCACCGTGGCGGCTCAGGCTGACTGGAGCGGCCCGGTGGCGGGCATGGTGCTGGCACTGATCGTGGTGCGCCTGGCGGCCAAGGCCGTAGGCGTGGCGGTGGGCAATGTGGGCAGCGGCGCCAGCTGGCGCCAGGCCCTGTGGGTGGGTTGCGCGATGACGCCGATGTCCTCCATCGCGCTGCTCATCGCCTCGCAGTTCGTGGTGGCTTCGGCTTCCACCGGCCAGTTGATCGCCCGTGTGGCGCTGCCGGCCATCCTCGTCATGGAAGTGCTGGGGGCCGTGATCGCCACCGTCGCCATCTACCGCGCGGGCGAGAGTTCGAAACCCTGGGCGCCACTTTCGCGCGCCGGCAACGGAGACAACAGCCGTGAGTCTTGAAGCCTTCCACCATTCCGAACCCCTGACGCTGGGCGTCGAGCTGGAACTGCAGCTCGTCAACACGCACGACTACGACCTCGCGCCGTACGCCGAGGACATGCTGCGCCTCATGCACAAGACGCCGCTGCCCGGCAGCGTCGTGCCCGAGATGACCAACAGCATGATCGAGATCTCCACCGGCGTGTGCCACAGCAGCAGCGAAGTGCTGGGCCAGCTCACGCAGATCCGCGATGCACTGGTCAAGAGCGCGGACAAGCTCAACATCGCCGTGGCCGGCGGCGGCACGCACCCGTTCCAGCAATGGCACGAGCGGCGCATCTACGACAAGCCGCGCTTTCGAGAGCTGTCGGAGCTGTACGGCTACCTGTCCAAGCAGTTCACGATCTTCGGGCAGCACGTGCACATCGGCTGCCCCGACGCCGACGCGGCGCTGCTGATGCTGCACCGCATGTCGCGCTACATCCCGCACTTCATCGCGCTGTCGGCCTCCAGTCCCTACGTACAGGGGCAGGACACGGCGTTCGACTCCGCGCGACTCAACTCGGTGTTCGCGTTCCCGCTGTCGGGCCGTGCGCCCATGGCGCTCACCTGGACCGATTTCGAGCACTACTTCGACAAGATGACGCGCACCGGCGTGGTCAAGAGCATGAAGGACTTCTACTGGGACATCCGCCCCAAGCCCGAGTTCGGCACCATCGAGATTCGCGTGTTCGACACGCCGCTCACCGTGGAGCGCGCCGCCGCGCTGGCCGGCTTCGTGCAGTCGCTGGGTGCGTGGTTCCTGGCCGAGCAGCCGTTCATGCCCACCGAAGACGACTACCTCGTCTATACCTACAACCGCTTCCAGGCCTGCCGCTTCGGCATGGATGCGGTCTATGTGGACCCGGCCACCGGCAACCACATGCCGCTGCGCGACCACATCCTGCAGACGATCGACCACATCGCGCGCCACGCGGGTGTCACCGGAGCGTCGAGCGCGCTGCACATGCTGCGCAGCGAGGCCGACGCCGGCCAGAACGATGCACGCTGGCTGCGCGAACGCCAGCGCAACGAGCAGCTGCTGGGCGAGGTGAGCCGGCAGGCGGCGCAGCGCTTTCGGGGCGCGGTGTCCTGACGCATTGTTTGCACACGCCGCGCCCATGACGAACGCAACGCTTCACGCGCTGCAAGCCGACATCACCCCCATGGCGGTGGACGCCATCGTCAACGCGGCCAACTCCTCGCTGCTCGGGGGCGGCGGAGTGGATGGCGCCATCCACCGCGCAGCGGGTGCGGAGCTGGTGCATGAATGCCGGCTGCTGGGAGGGTGCAAGCCAGGGGACGCCAAGACCACCAAAGGCTATCGGCTGGCGGCCTCCTTCATCGTTCATACCGTCGGCCCGGTGTGGCGCGGCGGAACGAGCGGCGAGGCGGACCTGCTGGCGTCCTGCTACCGGAAGTCGCTCATGCTGGCGAGCGGGCTGGGGGCCAGGACGATCGCTTTTCCCTGCATCAGCACGGGCATCTACGGCTACCCGATCGAGCAGGCGGCGAAGGTGGCCATCGACACGGTCCGCGCCACCCTGGAACAGACGCCAGGGATCCAAGAGGTGGCCTTTTGCTGCTTTTCGGAGGAAGACCTGTCCGTTTATCGAACGGCTCTCGCAGAGCGTACAGGCGCGTCCGCCCGGGATTGATCGTGCAAGGTGGGCCGGCGAGGGCCGGCATGGCGCGGGCAACTCGGCGCAAAGGCCTCCGGAGAGCGTGAAAAACGCATGAGGCGCCTCCGCAACGGCATCTTTAAAACTGCGAAGAATATTAATCGCTTCTTAAATGCAAACCGGTGATATAATGCCTTTTGTTGCAGTCACGGCTCTTGACTAGTGCAGTCACCGCAACACCTGTCTGGAGAGGGTCATCCGCTCCATTCAGGCCGCCTTTTGCGACCCTTGTCGCCCTGTTGGTCTGTCGAGCTTCAGCCAACCGAGTCCTTCGATGCTCGCGCAGGTCCATTCCAGCCTGCGATCCTGAATGAATTAGATTCCAAAGACCGCCATTCCCATGGGCAAGTACGTCGTTTCGCCCGCGACACACCCGACCGACTGTGGCCGCTTTCGCGCCTCCTTTTCGGTCCATCGTTCCCAGGGAAACGGCAGCTACTGCCGGGTTTTCCGTTTTGACAAAGCCTTCGCATCGCGCGAAGCCGCCCGGCTCTTTGCAGTCACCCAGGGCTGGCTGCAAACGTGCATGCCTCACCCGCCGACATGTTGATGGTCTGCTGATGCAGATTCCATCCTCCCTTGCCAGCCGCTGCGGACTCCCGACCCGCATCTCCCGTTTTCCAACGGCGCGCCATTCGTTGCGTACCTCTTTCTGAAAGGCTCCTCATGAGCAGCAAAATCTATGTGGGCAACCTGCCCTATTCCGTGACCGATGCGATCCTGCAAAGCAACTTTGCCGAGTTCGGCAACGTCTCTTCCGCCAAGGTCATGATGGACCGTGAAACCGGCCGCTCCAAGGGCTTCGGCTTTGTGGAAATGGCTTCTGCCGAAGTCGCCCAGGCCGCCATCACCGGCCTGCACGGCATGTCCGTCGATGGACGCTCGATCGTCGTGAACCTGGCCCGCCCTCGCGAAGAAGGTGGCGGCTCGGGTGGCTACAGCCCAGCGGGCTATAGCGCGAACAAGCGCTCGGACGTCGGCTACGGCACGGGTGGCTACGGCGGTGGCCGTTACTGAGCCCAGTGACCGCCCCGTGAAAAGCCGGCTCCCCTGAGCCGGCTTTTTTTCGTCCCGACTTTCTGCGCCCGATCGATGCGAGGGCGACTTCAATCTGGCAAAGGGCGTGAGGCCATTGCTTGTGCAATCGCCATGGCGGCCTACACTGGCCCCATGGACTCCCCCCTGGTTTGCACCGATGCTGCCTTGATCGCACTGCTTCTTGCTGCGACCTGCGCACATGCGGCCGCAAAAAGGGCGCATCGCCGGCTGACGCCCGCACATTCCCAAGCCCGGCGGTCCGCTCTCCTCCCCTTTTAGCGCAACCATTCACCGCCGGGCACGAAGCCTCGCGCGGCAGCGGGCACCGCCTGACTGGACGGCACCCGCATTCGATGGAGTGCGTCAATGCATGCAACGATTCACGGCGAGCGCACGCTCACCGACTTGGACTTCGCTCGTCTGAGCAAATTGCCCGGGCACGTGCGTCCACCCAGCCTCGCCCAGTTGCTGGCGAGCGCCGAGGTGACGGGTTCACGCGCCGTGCCTTCCGATGTGGTGACGATGTATTCACGGGTGGAACTCGTCGACGTGCACACCCACCGGCGGCAAACGCTCACCGTCTGCTACCCAGGCGATGCCGAGCCCACGGCCGGCTTCATCTCGGTGCTCTCGCCGGTAGGCAGCAGCCTCCTGGGCCTGAAAGTGGGGGACGTCGCGAAGTGGCTGACGCCCCATGGCGACGAGTGCGCGAGCCAAGTCGCGGCCATCCTCTTTCAGCCCGAGGCCACGGGCGACTACCAGACGTAAGCCGGACAACGCTCCCGCGCGCTCCATTTGCCCGCGCCACGGCATGCCGCACCTTATGCTCCCGGCATGGGTGAATTCGATCTGATCCGCCGTTTCTTTCAGCGCCCCGTGCGCCGTGCCGAGCTGGGCGTGGGCGACGACTGCGCGCTGCTCGCGCCCGCGCCGGGCATGCACCTGGCCGTCTCCAGCGACATGCTGGTGGAGGGCCGCCATTTCTTTGCCGATGTCGATCCCGAAGCGCTCGGCCACAAGGCGCTGGCAGTGAACCTGAGCGACCTGGCCGCGTGCGGTGCGCGCCCCCTGGCGTTCACGCTGGCCCTTGCGCTGCCGCGGGCCGACAGCGCCTGGCTGGAGCGTTTTTCAGCGGGGCTTTTGGCACTGGCCGATGCGCATGGCTGCGAGCTGGTGGGCGGCGACACCACGGGCGGGCCGCTCAACATCTGCATCACCGTGTTCGGCGAAGTGCCGGGTGGCCAGGCGCTGCTGCGCAGTGGCGCGCGCGCGGGCGACGACCTGTGGGTGAGCGGCACGCTGGGGGACGCGCGGCTCGCGCTGGAGGCGCTGCGCGGCGAACGGGCCCTGCCCGCGCCCCTGCTGGCGCGGGCACGGGAGCGCCTGGAGCGCCCCACGCCGCGCGTCGCGCTGGGCCAGGCGCTGCGCGGGCTGGCCCACAGTGCCATCGATGTGAGCGACGGGCTGGTGGGCGACCTGGGCCACGTCCTGCGCGCCTCGGGCGCAGGGGCCCGCATCGATACCTCGATTGCTACCAAATTAATAGCAACAGGTGCAATGGATACGGCGGCAGAGGGCATTTTCGATCAAGACACCCTGTTGCGCTGCACCCTCGCCGGGGGCGACGACTACGAACTGCTGTTCAGCGCCCCGCCGGAACACCGGGCTGCGGTGCAGGCCGCCGGCGAGGCCACAGCCACGCCAGTCACCCGCATCGGCGCCATCGAAGCCGCACCTGGACTGCGGCTGATCGACGCCCAGGGCCGCGCTCTGGCACAGCAGTACTTGTCGTACGACCACTTTCAGTAGTCCTCTGCGCAATCACCTGCGTGACAGGGCTGCGCGTACTTTTTCATCGTCGTCATACGACTTTGTGACGAAATGCCACGGAAATTCACATTTCAGCCCCCTGAACGATGACGACAGATGCCGAAAGCGCAATCGTTTGTGCCTAAGTAGGTACTAACTCGAAGCGACTTACCGGACCCTTACAAGGTCCAGGAATGCGGGTGGATCGGGAATACGCGAACACCCTCTTTTTGCCCTCCTCCCACAATCGCCGGCAAGTTGTACGACATCCTTCAAGATGATCTGCACACCAAGACAGCCGGGACACCCCAGGCTGCGATCGCCGCGCCGACGGCGCGTGCATTCCTTGCATCGAAGACGAGAGGAGACATTCCATGAAACGCAGAGATTTCGCGCTGACGGCGCTCGCGCCGCTGTGGCTCACCGCCTGTGGAGGCGGTTCGGGCAGCGCATCCGGCCCGCAGGGCGAGGCGGCCACCGCGCTGCGGCGCGCCGCCGACTACATGGACGAGGTGGTTTCGTACCGCGGCGGCTATGTATGGTCGTATTCGCCCGACCTGAAGCAGACGTTCGGCGAGATGGAGGCCTACCGCACCATGTGCTGGATCCAGCCGCCGGGCACGCCCTCGGTCGGCCACGTGTACCTGGACGCCTACCACGCCACCGGCGACGACCGCTTCCTGCAGGCCGCCGAGCGCACCACGCTGGCCATCGTCGCGGCGCAGCACGCCTCGGGCGGCTGGAACTACATCCACGACTTCGCGGGCGAGGCGTCGCTCCAAAAGTGGTACGACACCATCGGCAAGAACGGCTGGCGGCTGGAGGAGTTCCAGCACTACTACGGCAATGCCACGTTCGACGACGCAGGCACGGCCGTGGCCTCGCAGCTGCTTCTGCGCATGTATGTCGAAAAGCGCGATGCGCGCTTTCTCGCGCCGCTGCAAAAGGCCATCGACTTCGTGCTCAACGCGCAGTTCGGCCCCGAATACGGCGTGGCGAACGGCGGCTGGCCGCAGCGGTTTCCGCACTTTCCCGGCGCGGTCGGTGCCATGCCATCGCCCCACCCCGATCAGGTGCCCGCGGGCGCCCATTCGGGCATGGAAGACGGCGACTACACGCTGCACGTGACCTTCAACGACGACGTGATGGGCGAGAACATCAAGTTCCTCACGATATGCGTGATGGCGCTGGGCGAAACGCGCCTGCTGGCCCCCATCGCACGCGCCATGGAGTGCATGCGCCTCATGCAGCAAAGCGGCCCGCAGGCCGGCTGGAGCCTGCAGCACCTGTCGCGTCCCAAGGACGGGCGCCCGGCAGGCGCCCCGGCCGGCGCACGCAGCTACGAGCCCCGCTCGCTGGCCACGCACACCACGCAGACCAACATCCGCCAGCTGTTCAACTACTTCCAGCTCACGGGCGAGCGCCGCTATCTCGCGCGCATCCCCGAGGCCATCGCCTGGCTCAAGACCTGCCCGCTGCCGGCCGCGGCCATCGCCGGCAGCCCGCTGCTGGGCGGCGGCCGCACCCACCCCACGTTCGTGGAGCTGGGCACCAACGCGCCGCTGTACGTGCACCGCTACGGCTCCAACATCCACAACGGCGGCTACTACGCCGACAAGGACTGGGCCAACACTGTGAGCCACTACTCGGCGGGCCGCGCCATCGACATCGCAGGGCTGGAGGCCACCTACCGGCAGCTCGATGGAATGAGCGATGCCGCCGTGGCAGCGATGGCTGCGCGCTCGCCGCTCAAGGCCGGCACGGCCACGCGCGCACTGCCCCGGTACTTCTCGATCCGCGAGGTGGACTTTCCCGACCTGTTCACGGGCGCCACCATGGCCACGCCGAAGGTCGCCGACAGCGAGGCGCAGACGCTGGTGGACGAGCTGGGCAGCAAGGGCTACTGGACCTCGCCCGTGCCCGAGATCGTCAACCCCTACCAGGGCGACGGGCCCTCGGCGGCCTACACCGGCACCGCCTACCGCAGCAAGCACGTGGGCGATGCCTGGGACACGTCGCCCTACCCGGCCGACAACCCGCCGGAGGTGCCGCCCTACGTGAAGCGGGACAAGCCGCAGTTCATCGTCACCTCGGAGTGGATCCGCCGCATGGGGCGGCTCATCGCCTACGTGGCACCGCAGGCGTGATCGACGGCTGACGTTTTCCGGCCCAGCCCCGAGCCCACCCACCGCAGCCTGCCGGTCCGGGATCCGATCCCGGGCCTGCAGGCTGCCTTTCTTTGGATCGCACCCAATGGATGGGCGCACAAAGTATCATATTTATCAAATAAATACAGAGGTTCCAAATCCTCAATGCAACCCATTTCTCTTTCCAAGGGCTGAAATTCCGAGAATTCAGATTATTTTTTGATACCCATTGTAGGGTTTCAAATTTATCATTTATACGAATTATTACATTTCAAATCACCCCAACCAGACCCGGAAGGATGGATATGAACCCGAGCAGCACCCTGACCGTTTCACGGCGACTTCTGATCGCTTTCGGTACCGTCATCGGTATCTTCCTGGCGGTCGCCGCCACGTCCCTGTACAGCAGCGCCCATCTGGCCGAAGCGGAAACATGGAACATCCACACCTACCAGGTGCTGGACCGCTCCAACACGCTGCTCAACAGCATGGTCAACATGGAAACCGGCACGCGCGGCTTTCTGCTCAGCGGCGAAGACCGGTTCCTGGAGCCCTGGAAAGCAGGCAGCCAGGCGTTCGACCAAGCCTGGACGGAGGTCAAGAAGCTGACCTCGGACAACCCGGCGCAGCAGCAGCGCCTGGACGGGATGAAGGCCCGCAACACCGAATTCACCGCCGTGGTGATCGCCTTGATGCAGGCACGGCGCGACGTGGCGGCAGGCACCAGGACCATGCAGGACTTCCTCGTGCAGTTCGGTCAGGGCAAGGACAAGGCGGCCATGGACGGCTTTCGCGCGCTGCAGGGCGAACTCGACAAGGCCGAGAGCGACCTGCTGGCCCGCCGCTCCGCGGAAGCCGAGCAGCTGCGCGCCTTCAATGTCAACGCCTGGTGGCCGGCTCCCTGCTCGCCATCGGGCTGGCCTGTGCGCTGGGCGTGTGGGTCACGCGGTCCATCACGCGGCAGCTCGGCGGCGAGCCGGACTACGCCTCCGAGGTGGTGCGCCAGATCGCCGCGGGCAACCTCGCCGTGGACGTGAGCACCCGCGCAGGCGACCAGGCCAGCCTGCTGGTGGGCATGAAGGCCATGCGCGACAGCCTGGCGCAGGTGGTGGGCCAGGTCCGCCAGAGCAGCGACTCGATCGCCACCGGCAGCACGCAGATCGCCACCGGTAACGCCGACCTGAGCCAGCGCACGGAAGAGCAGGCCTCCAACCTGCAGCAGACGGCCGCCTCGATGGAAGAGATCACGGCCACCGTCAAGAACAACGGCGATACCGCCCGCCAGGCCACGCAGCTGGCCGACTCCGCCAGCGCCGTGGCGCAGCGCGGCGGCGTGGTGGTGGGGCAGGTCGTGGACACCATGGAGGCCATCACCGCCTCCAGCAAGAAGATCGTGGACATCATCGGCGTGATCGACGGCATCGCCTTCCAGACCAACATCCTGGCGCTGAACGCGGCCGTGGAAGCCGCCCGCGCCGGCGAGCAGGGCCGCGGCTTCGCCGTGGTGGCCAGCGAAGTGCGCAGCCTCGCGCAGCGCAGCGCCGACGCCGCCAAGGAGATCAAGGGCCTCATCACCGACAGCGTGCAGAAGGTGGACGCAGGCAGCCAGCAGGTGGAGGAGGCCGGCCGCACCATGGCCGACATCGTGGCGCAGGTCAAGCGCGTGAACGACCTCATCAGCGAGATCAGCGCCGCCACGCAGGAGCAGACACTGGGCATCGGCCAGGTGAGCGACGCCGTGAGCCAGCTCGACCAGGTGACGCAGCAGAACGCCGCGCTGGTCGAGGAAAGCGCCGCTGCGGCGGACAGCCTGCGGGCGCAGGCGGGCAGGCTGGTGCAGGCGGTGAGCGTGTTCCGGCTGGACCACGAAGCCCTCAGCCTGCACGCGGTGGCGGCCCCCGCACCGGCCCGCGCCGCAGCACCCAAGCCCGCCCCGCTGCGCGACGCCACCGCACCGCGTGCCCCGGCCCGCGTGGCGGCCGCTCCCCGAAAGGCCGCCGTGCCCAGCCCGAACCAGCCCTCGCTGGCCATGGCCGGCGGCGGCAGCGAAGACGACTGGCAGAACTTCTGACCCGCCCCCGCGCACCGTCCATGGCCCATCGTCCCGCCCCGGTACGATGGGCCACCGGACGCCACCGGGACCCCTTTTCTTCCTTCATTGCCTGAAAGAGATCCGCCATGGCCCTTTCTTCCTCTCCCACCGACACCACCGCCGCCAATGCCGTCAGCAAGGGCGGCGAATTCCTCTCGTTCCGCCTGGGCGATGAGGAGTACGGCATCGGCATCCTCCAGGTACAGGAGATCCGCTCCTACGAGCCGCCGACGCGGCTGGCTGGCGCGCCCGACTTCATCAAGGGCGTGGTCGATCTGCGCGGCATCATCATTCCCATCGTGGACCTGCGCCTGCGGCTGCATTGCGCCAGCGCCGAGTACAACCACTCCACCGTGGTGATCGTGCTCAACGTCGGACAGCACACCGTGGGCGCGGTGGTGGACTCCGTCTCCGATGTGGTGGAGTTGACGGCGGAGATGATCCGCCCCGCGCCCCAGCTGTCCTCCAGCGTGGACGCCCAATTCATCCTGGGCCTGGGCAGCGTGAACGACCGCATGCTCATCCTCGTGGACATCGAGGGCCTGGTGGGCAGCGAGACGCTGGGCCGCATGCGGCCGACCGGCGTCAGCCCGGCCGCCGCGGCCGCTGCCGCGTTCATGGACTGATCGCCGAAGCGCCCTCGGCGCGGGGTTCCTGCGGGCCGCGGCGGGCACGGGTGAATAATCGCCGGGCGCGGTACTTTGCCGCCGCCTCCAGATCCATCCGCCAGCCCACCCAGGAGCCGCCCTTGATTCCCTCCATGCCCTCCCTGCGGCCCGTGCCTGCCGTCCGGCCGGCCGGCCCCACCATGGCCGCGCTGCTGACCTGTCTGTCCAGCGCCACGGCACTGCTGGGCACCGGCGCCGCCCTGGCGCAGGACAGCGTGGCCTCGCGCATCACCCAGGTCACCGTCTCCCCCGGCAGCGCCACCGTGGAGCGCACCGCGCGCGTGGCCGCCGGCGCCCGCAGCGCCGTGTTCCGCTGCCTGCCCGCCTCCATCGACACCGCCAGCCTGCAGATCGCGGCGGGCACCGGGGTGCGCGTGGGCGAGTTCAAGATCACCACCGAAGACCGCGACGTGGGCACGGGCTGCGCCAGCCCGCTGGACGGCCGCGTCCAGGACCTGGAAGACCAGCTGGCCGCCGTGCGCGCCGAGACCGCCTCGCTGCAGCTCGTGAACCGCTACCTGCAGGGCGTGGCCGGCAATGCCGGCAGCGCGGCCGACACGCCGCAGCCCGACCGCCGCGCCCCTGCCAGCGCCGCCGCGCCGGTGAGCCCGGGCCAGATCGGCGCCACGGCCGATGCGCTGCGCAAGACCTCGCTCGACGCCCTCACCCGGTCGCACGCGCTCCAGCGCCGGCAGGAGGCGCTGGAACTCGCGCTCAAGCCCCTGGTGGCCGAGCGCAACCGCAACGCGGGTGGCCCGCGGGCGCGCGCCGTGTCGGTCGCCGTCCACCTCGCCGCCGAGCGCGAGGGCGAACTGCGCCTGTCCTACCAGGTGCGCGGCCCCGGCTGGCAGCCCACCTACCGCGCCGTGCTGAACAGCGACACCGGCGCCGTGGTGCTGGAGCGCCTGGCGCTCGTCGCGCAAAACAGCGGCGAGGACTGGACCGACGTGCGGCTCACCCTCTCCACGCAAGCCGCCACCCGCGCCACGCGCGGCCCCGCGCCCGGTGCCTGGACCCTCGATGTGGCGCCGCCCCCGCAGCCGCAGATGGCCATGGCCCGCCTGCCCGCACCGGCGGCACCCGCTGCGATGGCCGCGCCGGCCAGCGTGGCCGAGGAAGCCGAGCCGCCCAGCTTCGACGTGACCGCGTTCGCCGGCACCTACGCCACGCAGTTCGCCGTGCCCCAGCGCATCACCGTGCCCTCCAACGGCCAGCGCACCACGCTGGCCCTGGGCACGCACAACGCGGCCGCCACGCTGCTCACGCGCGCCGCGCCCGCACGGCAGGGCACGGCCTACCTCGTGGCCGAGATCGCGCCGCCGCCGGGCGCCTGGCCCGCAGGGCCCGTGGGGCTGTACCGCGACGGCGCCTTCATCGGCAACGACACCCTGGATTTCACGCAGGACGCCACGGCCGGCGGCAAGGCCACCCTGTGGTTCGGGGCCGACGACCAGGTGGTCGTGCAGGCCGAGCCGCCGCAGGAGAGCACCGGCAGCGCCGGCTTCACCGGCGGGCGCACGGAGCGCCGCACCGATCGCGCCTATCGCGTGGAAAACCGCCACACCCGGCCCATCGCGTTGCAGGTGCTGGACGCGGCGCCGGTCTCGCGCAACGAGAAGATCGAGGTCGAATCCCGCTACGCCCCCGCGCCGCAGGACACGGCGTGGAACGGCACGCCCGGCACCATCGCCTGGCAGCAGCCGCTGGCCGCCGGCGCCACCGCGCGCTTCACGGCCACGCACACCGTGCGCTACCCGAAAGAGATCGCGCTGAGGGAGCGGGAATGAACGCCGCCCCCTTCGGCCCCGCCACGCCCGCTGGCGCACCGCGCCGCGCGACTGCCGCCTTCATGCGGTCGCATCCCGCGCACTGGATCGCCCTGGGCTTCGGCGCCGGCCTGTCGCCCAAGGCGCCCGGCACCGTGGGCACGCTGTGGGCGTGGCTGGCCTACCTGGTGCTGCAGCAGTGGCTCGCGCCCCTGCATTTCGGCGTGTTGATCCTGGCCGGCACGCTCGTCGGCTGGTGGGCATGCACCACCACCGCGCGCCACCTGGGCGTGGCCGACCCCGGCAGCATCGTGTGGGACGAGGTCATCGCCTTCTGGCTCGTGCTGTGGCTGGCCATGCCCATGGGCTTTTGGGGGCAGTGTGCGGCGTTCGCGCTGTTCCGCTTCTTCGACGCCGCCAAGCCCGGCCCCGTGGCCTGGGCCGACAGCCGGTTCAAGGGCTTCGGCTGGCGCGGCGGCTGGGGCATCGTGTTCGACGACCTGGTGGCGGCCTTCTGCACGCTGGTCGTGATCGCGCTGTGGAGGCACCTGTGGTGACGCCGGACGATTCGCTATCAAAATCAGAGCATGATGCCCTAGAGAATATTGCGCTGGAGGCCGATTTGGCTCATATCGCGCAAACACTCGTCGCGCGCGGGTGGATGCTGGCCACTGCCGAAAGCTGCACGGGCGGCCTGATCGCCGGCGCCTGCACCGACCTGGCCGGGTCGAGCCGCTGGTTCGAGCGCGGCTTCGTCACCTATTCCAACGCCGCCAAGGCCGATTTGCTGGGCGTACCCGCAGCCCTCATCGAAGCGCACGGCGCGGTGAGCGAGCCCGTGGCCCGCGCCATGGCCGAAGGCGCCGTGACCCGCTCGCTGGCGCAGGTGAGCGTGGCGGTGACCGGCGTGGCCGGACCGGGAGGCGGCAGCGCGGACAAGCCGGTGGGGACGGTGTGGTTCGGCTGGTCGGTGGCGGGCGTGGTGCGCAGCGAGGTAGTGCGCTTCGCAGGCGACCGGGCTGCGGTGCGTGCCGCCACCGTGCGGCATGCGCTGGCGCGGCTGGCCGATCTTCTGCGTTGAACGCAACGCCCAAGCCTCAAGTGGCAGTCTCCCTCGGTCCGGCGGATTCGATGCAGGCGGCATCCCAGCGCTTCAGTTCGACAGATTTCGCGAGCATGCCCAAGGTGAGCGGCACCTTCTTCTGGCGATCCCGATAGCGGCGGAAAGGCATCAAAAACAACTGCAGTGGATTGAACCCTTCGTTGTGGAAATACCGTCCGAAATCGAACCCGCTGGAATCGACGCCGAATTCCGCGAAGAAGGTCTCCATGAACTCCACCGCATCGTCGCCCGTGATGCCAAGTTCGTCCTCGATCGTTGTCTCTGGGTGGAAATTTCGGCCTGGGAAAATCCCAGATTCTTTTCTGGCGAATGCTTCGATCGCTGCAATGAAGCCCATGACCGGATGCTCTCGATCTTTCCGCCGGGTAGTTTGACGGCTAGATTCTGCTAGCGTCGTTGATCTTTTGGCACTCATACGGATCGAGCGTGCCACGCCGATATTTACAATACTCTATAAATCTAGCCTTATCCTCTGCTCTCAGCAGGTCATAGCGTTCGTATTCAAGGCCATCCTGCGATGGATCTTGAAAAAAAATAATCCAAGATGGCTGAGCCTTAATGAAAGGATTCCAACTCACCCCCATCTCATGGTCCCCGGTGTATTTATCCAGACCCAGAAATAGCCACGCCAACAAAATCATTAAAAAACACAATACAAAATAACGAAAATTCTGTTTTTTAAACATATTAAGGCTCCGACAACCCCAATTTTTTCCTGAGCTGATCGGCAATGACCATTCCATAGATCCCTGGACATGCGCGACTGGTTTGAACAGTTCTTGCAAAATCCCTGTGCCCGCCCAATCGACGGATTGGGAAAAAATCCTTCAGTGCACCTACCAACGCCTCCGTTCTAGATATCTGCTGCTCCGTACCTTCGTCGTGCAACACCTTTAATCGATCAGCTTGCACACTCAAAAACTCATTGATAGCAGCCTGGGCACCCTTGGCCTTGGCGACATTCATGACGCCGGGTCCGTATTTAGCGCCCTCCCCTCTCACGCTCAGGTCTGCCAATAACACAATTCCAATGACTCCCGTATTCATCGCCTCCACATGAGCCCCTTTGTGACGGATATCAAGTGCCTCGTAGATGGTACCGTCGCAGGCTACCGCATAGTGATAGCTAACTCTCCCGAATTTCTTGATGTCTATCTTCTCTACTTGACGAATGGACTCCATGCCAGGGGCCGCACAACCGAATGTGTTTCCTGCGTGATGAATGGCAATCGAGTGATAGTTCCAATCGTTGGGCGGAATCATCGCTGGATTTTGAGCCTTCCAACTGAGGCGATCAACTATCGATAACCTATCAATCAGGGCTTGACGTATTTTTTCCTGATTTGCAATCCAGCAGGCGGCGGTGGGATTTAAGATCCTGATACTAGGTTTATCAAGGGCTTGGTGGGTGGGTCCTCCTGGGAAAACAGTCGAATCCACAGGAAGAATTCCAACCATTTCCTGAAATGTTCGAATCGCGTCTAATGTTCTGGCATTGATATAACCATCTTCTTTGACAGGCAAATAACCCATTTTGCACTTCATGTGACGGTTGAGCGATGCCTGAACCGCCAAAACATCATTTCTTTTATTCCCTGAAGTCTTACCCACGGGTGAAGTTATTTTCATAGAAGATACTTCTTAAAAAATTCTTAACCCATGAATTTACCCTTAAATAGACAACTCACTAAATAATGAAAATTTATAGTTATCTGAACAAAATCTAATGCAGGATATTTCCCTCACAGCGATGGCCGACCTATGCATTACATAGCAGAGTCCGCGCCGCCCCCCAGCCGCCCCACCAGCCCCGCACTGGCTTCGTTCAACCCCACCACCTCCACCACCGCCCCGTGGTGCCGCAGCCGCTGCACCACCTTCTCCAGTGCGGCCACGGCTGTCACGTCCCAGAAATGCGCGCGGGAGACATCGATGCGCACGGGCCGCCCTTCGGCCGCGAGGATGTCGAACGCGTCGATGAAGGCATCGGCCGAGGCGAAGAACACCTGGCCCGTCACGCGCCAGGTGCGCAGGCCGGTGGCGGCATCGTCCTCGGCCCGCACGCCGAGCAGGCGCGCGACCTTGAACGCGAAGAACACGCCGCTCAGCACCACCCCCACGCCCACCCCGGCCGCGAGGTTGTGCGTGGCGAGCGTCACGGCCACGGTGGCGATCATCACGGCGCTGGACAGGCGCGGGTGGCGCACCACGGCGCCCAGCGACTTCCAGTCGAACGTCGAGGCCGACACCATCACCATGATGGCCACCAGCGCGATCACCGGCACGCGCGACACCCAGTCCTTCAGCGCCACCATCAGGATAAGCAGGAACACGCCGGCGAACAGCGTGGACAGGCGCCCGCGCCCGCCGTACTTCACGTTGCCCACGGCCTGGCCGATCATTCCGCAGCCGGCGATGCCGCCGAAGCAGCTGGCCGCGATGTTGGCCAGGCCCAGGCCCGCGCATTCGCGGTTCTTGTCGCTGGGCGTGTCGGTCATCTCGTCCACCACGGCGGCGGTGAGCACCGATTCGAGCAGCCCCACCATGGCGATCGCCAGCGCCGGCAGCGCGATGGTGCGCAGTGTCTCCAGCGACACCGGCACCGCGGGCAGGCCGAACAGCGGCAGCGCGTCGGGCAACCGGCCCAGGTCCGCCACGGTGGGCAGGTGCAGGCCCATGGTGGAGGCGATGAGCGTGAGTGCCACCACGCAGATCAGCGGCGACGGAATGGCGGTGAGCGCCCGCACCCGCAGCCGCTGGCCGAGCCACGGCAGGCCGTAGATGAGGGCCAGCCCCAGCGCCAGCAGGCCCCAGGTGGCGGCACTGGCGCCGCGCAGGTGCGGCAACTGCGCCGAGAAGATCAGCACCGCCAGCGCATTGACGAAGCCCGTGCGCACCGAGCTGGAGACGAAGCGCACCAGCACGCCCATGCGCAGCAGCCCGAAGGCCACCTGCACCGCACCGGCCAGCAGCCCCGCCGCCAGCAGGTAACCCAGGCCGTGCGACTGCACCAGCGGCGCCGCCACCAGCGCCACCGAACCTGCGGCTGCCGACACCATCGCCGGGCGCCCGCCCGCGAAGGCGATCACGATGCTGATGACGAACGAGGCGAACAGCCCCACGGAAGGATCGACGCCCGCCACGAACGAAAACGCGATCACCTCGGGGATCAGCGCGAACGTGGCCACGGCACCCGCGAGCAGTTCGCGCGGAATGCTGGGCGCCCATTCGGCGCGCAGGCGGGCCAGGAAAGCAGGGGTCATGGAACGGCAACGCGCGCCGGAGCGCGCGTAAAAGCAAAAGGAAAGGGGAAGAAGAAGCGCCCGGTCAGGCCGCGCCGGCGCCGGTCAGGCGCCGCAGCACTTCTTGTATTTCTTGCCGCTGCCGCAGCTGCACGGGTCGTTGCGGCCCGGGGTGTCGGCGCGGCGCACGGCCTCCACGCGCGGGCCGATGCTCTTCCAGAGCTGGCGCAGGTCGTACACGGCCCAGACGGCTTCGCTGAACGACTCCAGGCGGCTTTCGCTCACGCTGGCCGGGCCATCCTCGGCATACAGGTTGTGCTCGGGCTTGCCGGTGTCGTCCTCGGTGAGCACCACGATGTTCTCCAGCGCGCCGTCGAGCCACTGCGCGGCGTCCTTGTCGCGCGGGGCGGCCCATTCCTCGGGCCAGTTCTCGACGGCGAACATGAAGCCGAGCGCCCACACCTGGCCGAACGAGGGAATGTCCTGGCCGGCCATCTCGGCGCGCTCCTCCTCGGGCAGGCAGGCGACGGCGCCGCGCATGTCCATCACCTCGGGCTGGAAGGCGCGGTCGTCTTCCAGCGATTCCACCTCGGTCGCCAACTGGCGGCTGACCTCGTCGAACCGCAGCGTCCACAGCTCCATGAAACGCGCCTGCTGGGCTTCGTCCTTGAAGGCCGGCAGCAGCGGCAGCGCGGCGCCCGCGCCCTCGGTCACATCGATGGGGCCGCCGTCGTCCAGCAGCATGGGCAGGTATTCGGCTGCGGGAATGGCGCGGCGCGTGCAGGCCAGGGCGGTCAGGAAGCCGTCGCAGAACTCCCACTGCGGGATCTCTTCGGCGCGGCTGCGCAGGTCGTCCAGCAGCGTGTCCAGTTCGTCGAGCGCGTCGTTGTCGAGGGCGGGTTCGGTGCCGGCATCGGTGGCGGCGGTGTCGTGGGAGGATTCGGTCATGGGGCGGCTCCAGGGCGCGGCGGGGGGAGAAAAAAGGCTTCGTTATGATGCCGCAGCCCGCGCAAAGCCGCGAACCGGGGCAGGCGCGAGGCATGGCGCTGGTGGCAGGTCCGACCCGCCCAGGCCACGGCCCGGCCGCAGCCGGCGATTTTATCCGCCAAGCCCTGGCAGCCCGCCCGCCCCCCATTGGTGTCCCCGCCCGCCACCGGCCCCTTTCGCCCTCGCCCACTGCCCACATGCCGCTTTCAGCCGACCCTGCGCCCCGCACCGCCGCCCCGACCGACCCTGCGGCCTTCCTGCGCGAACACGCGGCCACCCAGGCGCCCAACGTGCAGAGCTACCGTCTGCCCGGCGAGCAGTGGTGGCTCAAGCGCGCGGGCGCCAGCCACGGCGCCGGGCGCTACCGCGCCATGGCCGTGCTGGCGCGCGTGCTGGGCCTGGCGGTGCTGCGCCCGGTGCCCACGCCGGGCGGGCCCGCGGCCATCGCCATCGAGGTGCAGCGCCTGCGAGACTTCGCCGCGCGCGGGCTGCGCGCGCCCGAGGTGCTGGCGGTGCAGCACGACGCTTTTTTGATGCGGCACTTAGGGCGCCCCGACGAGGAAACCCATTCCCTGGGCAACGAGATCGACCACGCCGTGGCCGAAGGCCCCGAGGCCGTGCTGGCCCTGTGGCGCCAGGGCCTGGAGGCCATTGCCCGCGTGCACGCCAGCGGCACCTGCCTGAGCCAGGCGTTCGCCCGCAATCTCGTGCGCTGCCCCGACGGCGTGGTGGGCTATGTGGACTTCGAGGACGACCCCGCCACCGCGCTGCCGCTGGCCGTGTGCCACGCGCGCGATGCGCTGTGCTACGCCCAGTCCACCGCGCTCTACCTGCGCCAGGCGGGCGCGCTGGAGGCGGCCCGCACGCTGTGGGCGGCCTGGCTGAGCGCCCAGGGCCCCGACATGCGCGCGGTGCTGGCCACCACGGTGCGCCGCCTGCGCTGGCTGCGCCACCTGCCGCCGAGCCGGCGCCTGGGCCGCGACCTGCAGCGCGTGCGCGCCGCCTACGACCTGCTGGCGCCCTGAATCTGGCCGGGGAGGCGGCGCCGCGGCGCCACCGTCACTCCTCGCTCGTCCACTCCACCTGCACGCCCAGGCTGCGCAGGTTTTCCACGAAGCGCGGGTGCGCGCGCCGGATGGGCGTGGCGTTGCGGATCTCCGAGCGCCCGTCGATGCTCGCCGCCACCATGAACAAGGCGATGGCCACACGGATGATGTAGGGGCTCTCCACCACGGCGGGCGTGAGCGCATTGCCGCCGAAAGTCACGATGCGGTGCGGGTCGGACGAGAACACGTGCGCGCCGAACTTCGACAGCTCGCCCGTCCAGCCCAGCGCCCCGTCATAGACCTTGTTCCAGAACATCGCGTTGCCCTGCGCCCGCACGCCCAGCGCGATGAAGATGGGCAGCAGGTCCACGGGAAAGTAGGGCCAGGGCGCGGCCTCCACCTTGGTCAGCACGTTGCTGGTGAAGGGCGTCTGCACGGTGAGCGGCCCCTCGCGGTGCGCGCGCGACCAGCCGTCCGCATGCTCGATGCGCACGCCGAACTTGGCAAAGGTGCGGTCGATCAGCGGGAAGTTCTCCGGCGCGCTGTTGCGCACCACCACGTCGCCGCCGGTGATGGCCCCGAGCGCCAGGAAGGTGGTGATCTCGTGGAAGTCCTCGTCGAAGCGGAACTCCCCGCCCCCCAGCGCCGCGCCGCCGTGCACCGTGAGGCGCGACGTGCCGATGCCGTCGATGCGCACGCCCAGCATGGCCATGAAGCGGCAGAACTCCTGCACGTGCGGCTCCGACGCGGCGTTGTTGAGCGTGGACACGCCGCTGGCCGAGGCCGCGCACAGCACGAAGTTCTCGGTGGTCGTGACCGAGGCGTAGTCCAGCCAGTGGTGGGTGGCATGCAGCGGCCCGGCGCAGCGCACGAGCAGCGAGCCCTGCGCGCGCTCCACCGCGCCGCCGAAGCTGCGGAACACCTCCACGTGCGGGTCGATCTCGCGCACGCCGAGCGTGCAGCCCTTCACGTTGTCTTCGAGCCGCGCCACGCCGAAGCGGGCCAGCAGCGGCGGCACCAGCATGATGGACGAGCGCATCTCCTCGGGCAGGCGGTGGGCGGCGGCGTCGAACGCGGTGTCCTTGTGGTGCAGGTCCAGCGTGCCGCTGGCGTGGTCCATGCGCACGTCGCTGCCCAGGGTGCGGAAGATGTCCAGGATCTTGCGCACGTCGGTGATGTCGGGCACGCCGTGCAGCGTGAGCGGCGCCTGCGTCAGCAGCGTGGCGCACAGCACGGGCAGCACGGCGTTCTTGTTGGCGGAGGGCGTGATGCGGCCACGCAGCGGCGTGCCTCCGTGCACGATGAGATTGGACATGGGCGGGATGCGGGGCAAGCCCCGAAAAGAAAACAGCCGGCACTGTACCCCCTGCGCGGTGGCGACAAAGGCCGCCACCGGCTTCCTGGCCGCCGCCAGCCTCCGTATCGCGGGCGATTCCGTAGCCCGCCGTGGGCCGCGTCCGACAGGGCGCAGCCCCAGCGCCCACTATCTTCGCCCCAGCGCTCCCGCCTTTCTTCCTCCATCGCCTGCATGTCTTCCTCTGCTTCTGCCGCTGCCCATCCTGCGGCAGCCAACGCGGCCCCTGCCGCCGCCCCTTCCGCTTCCAGGCGCGCCCCTACTTTTTCCATCGCCGCGTGGAAGCAATTCATGAGCGTGGCCAAGCCCTATTGGCAGGGCGACAAGAAGGTGGCGGCCTGGTCGCTGCTGGGCTTGCTCGTGCTGCTGATGCTGTGCGAGACGCAGCTGGCCGTGATGCTGATCGACCGCACGGGCGAGATGACCTCGGCCCTGGCCGCCAAGGACCGCGACCGCTTCTGGGATGCGGTGCGCACCTGCCTCATGGTGCTGGGCTTCGCGGTGCCGGTGTACGCCTTCTACTACTACATGCGCGACGCGTTCTCCAACCACTGGCGGCGCTGGCTCACGCACCGGTTCCTGGACGGCTACCTGGGCGGGCGCCGCTACTACGAGCTGAACACGCAGGGCGGCATCGACAACCCGGACCAGCGCATCAGCGAAGACATCAACACCTTCACCGGCCGCTCCACGCACTTTCTGCTGATCTTCGTCGGCGCAGGCATGCAACTCGTGGCCTTCAGCACCGTGCTGTGGTCGATCTCCAAGGTGCTGGTGGGCTTTCTGGCGGTGTATGCGCTGCTGGGCACGGTGGTGGCGCTGTACGTGTTCGGCGCGCCGCTGATCCGCCTCAATTTCTGGCAGCTGCGGCGCGAGGCGGACTTCCGCTTCGGGCTGATGCGGCTGCGCGAGAACGCCGAGTCCATCGCGTTCTACCGCGGCGAGGCGCAGGAACGCGCGCAGCTGGACCACAGCTTTCAGTCCGTGTTCACCAACTACGCGCGGCTCATCAAGCGCCAGCGCTCGCTCAACCTGTTCCAGCGCGCGTTCAGCCAGCTCACCGTGGTGATCCCCGCGATCATCCTGGCCGACGCGGTGCTGTCCGGCGACATGGAGGTGGGCCGCGCCATCCAGGCGGCCGGGGCGTTCGCGGCGGTGCTGGCCGCCGTCTCTCTGATCGTGGACAACTTCGAGAGCCTGAGCCGCTTCGTGGCCGGCATCGGCCGGCTGGACACGCTGGCGCAGGCCCTGCTGGGCGCACCGGCGCGGCGCGAGGAGCCGGCCGAGCCCGAGGCCGTGTCGGCCGCACGCAAGCTGCGCCGCCAGCAAAGGCGCGAGCAGCGGCGCCGGCGCGGCCACGCCGCCGTGGCCAGTGGCATTGCCCCTTCGCCTGAGCCGGCATCCGCCGCCGAAGCAGCAGCGCCCGACACCTCGCGCGAGATCCAGGCCAGGGAAGGCAAGCGCCTGGCCATCGAATCGCTCACGCTCTACACGCCCCAGTTCGGCCGCCTGCTGGTCAAGGACCTGTCGCTGGAATTGCAGCCGGGCGACGCGCTGCTCATCACCGGGGCGAGCGGCTGCGGCAAGAGTTCGCTGCTGCGCGCCATCGCCGGGCTGTGGCGCACGGGCGACGGCGTGGTGCACCACCCGCCGCTGGACGACGTGTTCTTTTTGCCCCAGCGCCCCTATATGCAGCCCGGCACGCTGCGCAGCCAGATGATCTACCCGGCGCGCAGCACCGAGCTGGACGACGCGCAGTTGCTTCAGATCCTGAACGACGTGCACCTGCCGGAACTGGCCGAGCGCGTGGGCGGGCTCGACGCCACGCGCGACTGGGAAAAGCAGCTGTCGGTCGGCGAGCAGCAGCGCCTGGCCTTCGCCCGCGTGCTGGTGCGCCAGCCGCGCACCGTGATCCTGGACGAAGCCACCAGCGCGCTGGACGGCGCCAACGAAGCGGCGCTGTACGAGCGGCTGCGCGCCAGCGGCGCCTCCATCATCAGCATCGCCCACCGGCCGGCGGTGCTGGCGCACCACACGCACGTGCTGCAACTGCTGGGCGAGGGCCGCTGGGCCCTGCACCCGGCCGAGGGCTTTCAGTTCGAGGCGTGAGGGGCGTGGAGCGCCGCGTGCGCGGCGGGTGGCGTGGGCGGGTTCAAGCGGCGCACGCCGCGGGTTCCAGCACCAGCACGGTCGCCACGTGCGCATCCTGCGCCAGCAGGCGCTTGCGCATGCAGACCACGGCCTTGTCCTTGGACAGCAGGATGGCGCGGTGCGCCACGGCCAGGTCGATGAACTTCTGGTCGTCCGCGTCCTTGCACACCGAGGGCACGCGCGCCGCCTCGGGCACCGCGCGGCTGCGGGCATCGAAGGCCGTCAGCACCGCGGCGGCATCGAGGCCATAGAACGCCAGGCGCGGCACGATCTGCGGGTAGGCCAGCACGCGCTCCAGCTCGTCGCGCATGGCCTGCGTGGCCACCCACTGCAGCCGCTCCTGGGCGAGCAGATCGCGCAGCGGCGCCACGGCAGGGTCGGCGAACACCAGCAGGTCCAGCACGATGTTGGTGTCCACCACCACGGCGCGCGGGGCCTCGCCGCCCGCGGCCTGCGCCGGCAGGCGCAGCTCAACCCGCATCGGGCGTGCCGTCGGCAGGCCGGGGAGCGCGCTCGCGTGCCGAGCCGCGCACCATGTCGAAGCGGAACAGCCGGCATTCGATGGGGCCGTTCCACATGGGCACCCGGCGCGACTCCTTCAGGCGCATCTTGCCGGGCAGCTTGAGGTCGGGCGTCAGCATCCAGCCCTGCCAGCCGGCGAAGTTCTTCTTCCAGTGCGTGGCGAGCTGGCTGAAGAACTCGCCGCCGTCCTCGGTCTGCGCCGTCTCGCGGCCCGCGCGCTCCACGTGGCCCGCGCGCACGGACGCGCTGCGCCCGGCCGTGCCGGCGGCGGCAATGCGCTCGCCGTAGGGCGGGTTCAGCAGCATCACGCCGGGCTGGTCGGTGGGCGGCATGCGCTGCAGCGCATCGCCGCCGCGCAGCTCGATGGCCTGGGCCACGCCCGCGCGCTCGGCGTTGCGCTGGGCGAAGTCCACCATGCGGTGCGACACATCCGAGCCGAAAATGCCCACTGCCGCCGGTTTGATTGCCCTTTCTGCTTCACTTTTGATAGCAGACCAGACATGGGCCTGGAACGGCAGCAGCTTCTCGAAGGCGAACCGCCGCTGCATGCCGGCGGGGATGTGGCAGGCCATCTGCGCCGCCTCGATCAGCACGGTGCCGCTGCCGCAGCAGGGGTCGTACAGCGGCACGTCGCCCTGCGGGTCCCAGCCGGTGGCCGCGATCATGGCGGCGGCCAGCGTTTCCTTGAGCGGGGCGTCGCCCTTGTCCTCGCGCCAGCCGCGCTTGAACAGCGGCTCGCCCGAGGTGTCGATGTACACCGTGGCCTCGTCGGTGGTCAGGTGCAGGTGGATGCGCACGTCGGGCCACTGGGTGTCCACGTCCGGGCGCACGCCGGTCTTGGCGCGAAAGCGGTCGGCCACCGCGTCCTTCACGCGCAGCGCGGCGAAGTTCAGGCTGGTGAGCGGGCTGTGCTGGGCGGTGACGTCGATCTTGAAGCTCTGGCGCGGGGTGAACCAGATCTCCCAGGCGACCTCGCTCGCGGCGGTGTACAGATCGTTTTCGGAGCGGTACGGCCGGTGGCCTAGCTGCACCAGCACGCGCTGCGCGAGCCGGCTGTGCAGGTTGAGCATCAGCGCGTCGCGCCAGGAGGCCCGCAGCAGCACGCCGCCCCGGCCGGTGAGCAGGTCCTGGCCGGTCAGGCCGGTGATGCCGTGCACTTCGTCGGCCAGAAAGCCCTCGACGCCGGCGGCGCAGGGCAGGAAAAGTTGCAGTTGATTCATAGACGGCCCCGAGGATACGCGCTGGCAGCGCCGCCGGGTGGCCGAGGGCCGACGCCGCCTGGCGCGGCAGCGGCCGGCGTCCCGGAGCGCACGCCTTTCAAAGCACCAGGGTTTCCACCTAGCAGAACCACCGACTTGCCATTTGTTTTGGGTCAACCAATTGTCAGAATGAACCCTTGTGTGTATCCATTTGCAAAGGTACTCCATGTTCAAAAGCCTGCGTGCGCGCCTCATTGGCATCTGCGTCGCCATCACCGTGCTCTCGCTGCTGGCCCTGGCGCTGGTGACCTTCTTCGTGGTGCGCAACGACACGCTGGCGCAACTGGACGAGCATGTCGGGGGCCTGACCCGCCTGCATGCCGACGAAGTGGCCGAATGGGTGCGCGAAAAGCAACGGATCACCTCGTCCCTCAAGGTCGCCACCGAGCAGCCGGACCCGCTGCCCATGCTGCGCGCCATCAAGCAGGCCGGCGCGTTCGACCTGGTGTACTTCACCTATGCCGACAAGCGCCACATGGCGCTCACCAAGGTGCCGGACGGGTACGACGGCACCTCGCGCCCCTGGTACAGGCAGGCGGCGCAGGCGGGCGGCCCCGTCATCACCCCCGCCTACGTGGGCGCGAGCAGCGGCAAGCTGACCATCACCTTCGCCGAGCCCGCCGGCCCGGCCGGCCAGCCCACGGCCGTGGTGGCCACCGACATCTACCTCGATTCAGTGACCGCCAAGGTCAACGCCATCCACCCGATCGCCAAGAGCTTCGCCTTCCTGCTGGACGGCGACAGCAAGATCCTGGCGTATGCCAAGCCCGGCATGGCGCTCAAGCCCGTCTCCGAGATCGCGGGCAGCCTGGATGCCGCGCTCATCAAGCGCCTGGCCGAGCGCAACGAGCGCACGGACGTGCAGATCGACGGCGCCGACCAGATGCTCTACGCCGCCAAGGTGCAGGGCACGCCGTGGACGCTGGCCATCGCCATCGACCGCGCCGAGGCCACGCAATCGGTCAGCGCGCTGCTGAAAGTGGCGGTCGTCATCACCCTGCTGAGCGTGCTGGCCGCCGTCGCGCTGGTCACCGTGGCCGTGAGCCACCAGCTGCGCCGCCTGGGCGTGGTGCGCGATGCGCTGGAAGACATCGCCTCGGGCGACGGCGACCTGACGCGCCGCCTGTCCACCCACGGCAGCGACGAACTCACCCAGATCGCCAGCGCCTTCAACCACTTCGTGGACAAGATCGCGGCGGTGCTGGTGCAGATCCGCGCCTCGTCCGAATCGGTGCGGCTGGCCACCAGCGAGATCGCCAGCGGCAACCAGGACCTGTCCTCGCGCACCGAGCAGCAGGCCAGCTCGCTGGAAGAGACGGCCGCCGCCATGGAGCAGCTCACCGCCACCGTGCAGCAGAACGCCGAGAACGCGCGCCAGGCCAACACGCTGGCCTCGGGCGCATCGGAGATCGCCACGCACGGCGGCACCGTGGTGGGCCAGGTGGTGAAGACCATGGGCGGCATCGATGCCTCGGCCCGCAAGATCGTGGACATCATCGGCGTGATCGACGGCATCGCCTTCCAGACCAACATCCTGGCGCTGAACGCGGCCGTGGAAGCCGCCCGCGCGGGCGAGCAGGGCCGGGGCTTCGCCGTGGTGGCGAGCGAGGTGCGCACGCTGGCCCAGCGCAGCGCGACCGCCGCCAAGGAAATCAAGGCGCTGATCGACGATTCGGTCACCCAGGTGGACGCCGGCAGCAAGCTGGTGCAGGACGCCGGGGCCACCATGGACAAGGTGGTGGACAGCGTGCGCCGCGTGACGGCCATCGTGGCCGAGATCAGCAACGCCAGCCAGGAGCAGAGCACCGGCATCGCCGAGATCGGCAGCGCCGTGAGCCAGATGGACCAGTCCACCCAGCAGAACGCCGCGCTGGTCGAAGAAGCCACCGCCGCCGCGCAGTCGCTGCAGCAGCAGGCGGCGCAGCTGGCCGACGCGGTCGCCGGCTTCAAGCTTGACGCCCACGGGACCGCGGCACCCTCGCGTGGCGGCCCGGCAGGCGGCGCGAACCGCGCGCCGACCCTGCGTTAAAACGGCCTCCAGCGCAATTAGCACTAAGGCATATAGCTATTAATTTAATAGCAACCGCTTTCACACTATCGCCCGGCAGGGGGCCACTGGCTCAGGCCCGGGCGTTGCGGCGCCGGCCCATGGCGGGGCACAGGGGCGCCGGGTGGCGATCCGAAGCCCGCGCGCGCCCTTCTTTCGGCCTTCGCTGACGGCGCCAAGGCCCCCTGGCGGCCATGATGGCGCGATGACCCCCACCCTGCCCTCGCGCGCCCCTTCGCCGCCGGCCCGCTCCGGCCGAGCCCCCCTCACGCCACGCACCTGGCTCGCCCTGGCCGGCTGGCTCGCGATCGCCTTCGTGGCCGCCGCGGTCGGCAGCATCGCATCGGTCAAGGCGCCGCAGTTCTACGCACAGCTGACCCAGCCGGCCTGGGCGCCTCCGGCCTGGCTGTTCGGCCCGGTGTGGAGCGCGCTGTACGCCATGATGGGCATCGCGGCCTGGCTGGTGTGGCGCGAGCCCGCAGGGGCCGTGCGCCAGCGCGCGCTGTGGCTGTTCACCGTGCAACTGGCGCTCAATGCGCTGTGGAGCTGGCTGTTCTTTCAGTGGCATCTGGGCGCGTGGGCCCTGGCCGACATCGGCCTGCTGTGGTGCTGCGTGGCCGCCACCCTGGTGGCGTTCTGGCGGCTGCGGCCCCTGGCCGGGGCGCTGCTGGTGCCTTACCTGGCCTGGATCACCTTTGCCGCCGCGCTGAACTTCGCAGTCTGGCGGCTGAATCCGCAGTTGCTGGGCTGAGGGGCCCGGCGTCTTTTACGGCGCGGGCGCTACAGCGCCTTGCGCAGGTTGGCCGGCGCGATCTTGAGCGCCTCGCGGTACTTGGCCACGGTGCGGCGGGCGCACTCGATGCCCTGCTCCTTCAGCATCTCGGCGATCTGGCTGTCCGACAGCGGCTTGGCCGGGCTCTCGGCCGAGACGAACTGCTTGATGAGCGCCCGCACCGCCGTGCTGGAGGCGTTGCCCCCGGTCTCGGTGCCCAGGCCCGAGCCGAAGAAATACTTGAGTTCGTACGTGCCCTGCGGCGTGGCCATGTACTTGGCCGTGGTCACGCGGCTGATGGTGGACTCGTGCAGGCCCAGTTCGTCGGCGATGTCGCGCAGCACCAGCGGCCGCATGGCCAGCTCGCCGTGCACGAAGAAGTTCTTCTGCCGGTCCACGATGGCGCGCGACACGCGCAGGATGGTGTCGAAGCGCTGCTGGATGTTCTTGATGAACCAGCGCGCCTCCTGCAGCCGCTGCTGCAGGCCCTGGTGGCCCTCGCCGCCCCGGTTGCCGCGCAGCGCACCGGCGTAGATGTCGTGCACGCGCAGGCGCGGCATCACATCGGGGTTGAGCTGCACGCTGAAGTTCTGCTGCGTGCTGCGCCCGGTCTTCTTCACGATGACGTCGGGCACGATGATGTTGCGCTCCACCTCGGCGAAGGCGCGCCCGGGCCGGGGCTCCAGGCGGGCGATCAGGGCCATGGCCGCACGCGTGCGCTCCTCGCCGCCGCCACAGGCCTGCGCCAGGCGCCGCACGTCGCGCCGCGCGAGCATCTCCAGCGGCTGCTGGCAGATGCGCAGCGCGGTCTGCACCACGTCCGGGTCGCCCTCGCCGTCCTCGCGCAGCGCCTTGAGCTGCAGGGTCAGGCACTCGGCCAGGCCGCGTGCGCCCACGCCGACCGGGTCCAGGCTCTGCAGCAGGCCGAGCGCCACGGTGAAGCGGTGCACCAGTTCCTCGACCTGCTCGGTGTCTTCCTCGCCCGCCAGGCTCACGGCCAGCGACGGCAGCGACTCGTCCAGATAGCCGTCGTCGTTGAGCGATTCGATGAGAAAACGCAGCGCCGCGGTATCGACCTCGGACAGGCGCAGGCCCAGCGCCTGCCGGTGCAGGTAGGCGGTGAGCGACTCGTGGCTGCGGGCCAGTTCGGTGGCGTCGGCATCGTCGCCCTCGCCGGCCGTGCGCGTGCGCGCCGGGGCGTCGCCGCCCCATTCGCCGTCGTCCGGCATCATCTCGACGGTGCCGTCGCCTTCCCAGTCGGGGGCGTCCGCGCTGCCAGGCGCCTCGGCGGCGCTGGCGGAATCGCCCTCCGAAGAAGAGGCCTCCGCCGCCGTACTGGCCTCACTCGATGCGCCTGAATAGATCGCGTCCTCGGTGTGGCGGTCGTCCTCGCTCACGGGCGCATCGGCCTGCGGCAGGCCGAATTCTTCGCGCGCGGCCTCTTCGGCGGTGCGTTCGAGGAAAGGGTTTTCGTCGAGCATCTGCTCGACCTCTTGCGACAGTTCCAGGGTGGACAACTGCAGCAGCCGGATGGACTGCTGCAACTGCGGCGTGAGTGCCAGATGCTGCGAGACGCGCAGCGACAGCCCAGGCTTCATCACCAGCGTGCCGCCGGGCCGCCCCAAGGCGCGGGGGCGCCCTCGGGGAGCAGCGCAGTACACACGGTGGCCAGCGTGGGGACCATGCTCACATCCTGAAATGCTCGCCGAGGTACACGCGCCGCACCTCGGCGTTGTCCACGATCTCGGAGGGCGTGCCCCGCGCCAGCACCCGGCCATCGCTGATGATGAAGGCGTGGTCGCAGATGCCCAGAGTCTCGCGCACGTTGTGGTCGGTGATCAGCACGCCGATGCCGCGCGCCTTGAGGAAGCCGATGATGCGCTGGATCTCGATCACGGCGATGGGGTCGATGCCCGCGAACGGCTCGTCGAGCAGGATGAAGCGCGGCTGCGTGGCCAGGGCCCGCGCGATCTCCACGCGGCGGCGTTCGCCGCCCGACAGCGCCAGGGCTGGCGAGGCCCGCAGGTGCTCCACGCGCAGCTCCTGCAGCAAGGCGGTGAGGCGCGACTCGATCTCGTCGCGGGTCAGGGCCTTGTCGTTCTCGTCGCGCTGCAGCTCCAGCACGGCACGCACGTTTTCCTCGACGGTCAGCTTGCGGAAGATCGACGCTTCCTGCGGCAGGTACGAAAGCCCCAGCCGCGAGCGGCGGTGGATGGGCATGTCGGCCACCGAATGGCCGTCGATGCGGATGTCGCCGCCGTCGCTACGCACCAGCCCCACGATCATGTAGAACGAGGTGGTCTTGCCCGCGCCGTTGGGGCCGAGCAGGCCGACGACCTCGCCCTTTTGCACGACCATCGACACGTCCTTGACCACCTTGCGGCTGCCGTAGGACTTCTCCAGGTGTTCGACCTCCAGCCGGCTGATGTTGCCGGCCGCCGAGGCTTCGGAAGGGTGTGCCGCCGCCATCACTTCGCGCCGCCGCCCAGTTCACCGCTGGGCCGCAAGGCGGGCGCCGGCGAGGTGGGGGCCGGGGACGCAGCCGGCGCGCCGGGCTTGGCCGGGGTTTCCTTGGGCGACAGCACCGCGCGCACGCGGCCTCCGGGGGTGGCCGCGGTGTTGCTGCCGGCGGGGGCGGCCTTCTGGCCATCGACGGTGAACACGTCGGTCAGGTTGTTATAGACAATGAGGGCGCCGGCCATCTCGTCGGTCAGGGTGGATTCGCGGTAGCGGCGCAGTTCCGAGCGGCGGATGAGGCGGACCAGATCGGCCCGGCCGTCGTACTCGATGACCTCGCCCTCGCCCTCGACGAACTCGTCGGGCATGCCGGGCGCCGTGTCGCGCTTTTGCCGGAAGAAGGCCCGCTTGCCGGTTTCGGCCGTCATGGTGCCGTACTGGAACCCGTCGGGGTCCTGCCGCACGTCCAGCCGCGCGCCGCGCAGCAAGATGGTGCCCTTGGTGACCACCACGCGGCCGGTGAAGACGCTGGTTTGCTTGAGTTCATCGTGGCGCAATGCGTCGGCCTCGATGTTCATGGGCTTGTTGCGGTCGGCCTTTTCGGCGCGGGCGCCACCCATGGCGAAAGCCAGGGCAGCAAGCAGGAGGATCGGTAGGAGGCGTTTTCTCATAGGGCACGAATCTTGCAAAGATTGTAGCCACCCCTAGGCGCGATCCGGGAGCGGCAAAGAAAAAGCCCGCAAACGCGGGCTTGTCGTTCGACCGGCGGCTGGGAACGGGTCCCGTTCCCGGGGCTCAACCGCCCTTGGCCGCCGTGGATGCGAGGTATTCCACCACTTGCAGCACGCCCTGCATGTTGCCAGCCATCGTGCCATCGGTGTAGTAGCGGCCGGCCACGCCCATCGAGGGCACGCCTTCCACGCCATAGCCTTCTTGCAGCTGGGAGGCCTTGCGCAGCTGGTTGGAGACGGAGAAGGAGTTGTACGCCTCCTTGAACTTCGCCACGTCCACGCCCTGCTTGCCGATCCATTCGAAGATCAGGTCGTCCTTATTGAGGGCCTGCTTTTCCACATGCACGGCGCGAAAGACCTTGGCGTGCAGATCGGCCACCTTGCCCATGCTTTCCAGGGCGAAGTACAGCTTTTGCTGCGGCGCGAAGCTGGAATTGAACGCCACGGGCATGCGGCGGATGACCAGGTCCTTGGGCGCCGCCTTGATCCAGGCTTCCAGCGTGGGCTCGAAGGCGTTGCAGTGCGGGCAGCTGTACCAGAAGAACTCGATGACCTCGACCTTGCCGGCGGGCACGTCGCTGGCCACGGGCTTGCCCAGCTTGACGTAGTCCTTGCCTTCCTTGAATTGGCGGGCCTGGGCCATGGCGGGCGTCGCCAGGGGCAGCGTCAGGGCGGAAGCGGCCACGGCCGTGGCGGTGGACAGGGAAAACTCGCGGCGTTTCATGAAAAAGACACTCCTTGTTCGGTCAGTGGGTTGTGAGCGGCAGGCGGCGGGAAAAGTTCAGCGCTGCACGCGCACCAGCGCGGATTCGACGCCCGCGCCATCGAGCTTGTCCTTGAGCATTTCGGCATCGTCGCGCTTGGTGAACGGGCCCACGCGCACGCGAAACACGGTGCGGCCGGCCTGCTCGCGCTCGCTCACACGGGCTTCCCAGCCCAGCATGGCCAGTTTGGCGCGCTGTGCGTCCGCGTCGGCCTGGGTGCGGAAGGCACCGGCCTGCACGAAGTAATCGAACGGCTCGGCGGCACCGGGCGCGCTGGCGGCCCGGGCCTTGGCCAGATCGCCCAGCGGATCGGACGAAGCGGCCGGCTTGCTGGCGGCGCCCCGTGGCACCGAAGCGGCGGCCACGGCGGCCGGCACCGACGCGCTGCTTGCGGGCGCTGGCGCGACACCGGCCACCGCCGGCGTCGAACTGGCGGGCACGGGGGGCCGCGCCGGGTTCTTGCCGTACAGCGGCGAATTCGGGTCCCAGTTCTTGTTTTTCTGGGATTCAACGGCGTCCTGATCGGCGCTGCGCGCGCCCCCCTTGTTGAGGAACGGCACCGGCACCTTGGTCACATACACGGCCACGCCCAACGCCGCCCCCAGGCCCACGACCACCCCGAGGATGAAGCCGATGGCGGTGCCCCCACGTTGCTGTTTTGTCATATCCGTAAACACTCACATTCTGGCTGGCGCCGATACGCCCAGCACGGCCAGGCCATTGTGCAATACCTGTGCGGTAGCGGCGACGAGCGCCAGGCGCGCGCGCTTGACGGCTTCGTCGTCCACAAGGATCCGCTCGGCGTCGTAGTAGCTGTGGTAGCTGGCGGCCAGGTCGCGCAGGTAGAAGGTGACGTCGTGCGGCGCCTCGCCTTCGGTCGCGGCGGTGAGCATCTCGGGGTACTTGGCCAATTGCAGCATCAGCGCCTGGGCCTGCGGGCCTTCGAGCGCGGACAGGTCCACGCCCTGGAGGGACGCCACATCGCCGCCGCCCTGCTCGGCCCAGCTGCGCAGCACGGAGCAGATGCGCGCATGCGCGTACTGCACGTAATACACCGGGTTGTCGTTGTTCTGCGCCACGGCCAGATCGACGTCGAAGGTGTATTCGGTATCGGGCTTGCGGCTCAGCAGGAAAAAGCGCACGGCATCCTTGCTGGTCCACTCGATCAGGTCGCGCAGGGTCACATAGCTGCCGGCGCGCTTGCTGATCTTGACCTCTTCGCCACCCTTGACCACGCGCACCATGGTGTGCAGCACGTAGTCGGGGTAGCCCTGCGGAATGCCCACGTCGGCGGCCTGCAGCCCGGCGCGCACGCGGGCGATGGTGCCGTGGTGGTCCGTGCCCTGGATGTTGACGACCTTGGCGTAGCCGCGCTCCCATTTGGAGATGTGGTAGGCCACGTCGGGCACGAAGTACGTGTACGAGCCGTCCTGCTTGCGCATCACGCGGTCCTTGTCGTCGCCGTAGTCGGTGCTTTTGAGCCACAGCGCGCCGTCCTGCTCGTAGGTCTTGCCGTTGGCGACCAGCCGGTTCACCGTGGCCTCGACGCGGCCGCTGGTGTACAGGCTCGACTCGAGGTAGTACTCGTCGAATTTCAGGTTGAAGGCCTGCAGGTCCTTGTCCTGCTCGTGGCGCAGGTAGGCCACCGCGAAGTTGCGGATGGATTCCACATCGTCCACGTCGCCGCTGGCCGTGAAGGCGCGGTCGGTCGCCTGCACCGTCTTTTTCGCGAGGAAGTCGTTGGCGATGTCCTGGATGTAGTCGCCGTTGTAGAACCCCTTGCTGGCGGGATTCTCGGGGTCGGTGGGCCAGCAGTCGTCGCCGGGCTTGAAGCCCTTGGCGCGCAGTTGCGTGCTGTGCGTGAGCGTGTGGATCTGCACGCCCGCATCGTTGTAGTAGTACTCGCGGTGCACCTTCCAGCCTTGCGTGGCGAAAAGGTTGCAGATCGCATCGCCCAATGCAGCCTGGCGGCCGTGGCCCACGTGCAGCGGGCCCGTGGGGTTGGCCGAGACGAACTCGACCAGCACGTTCTGGCCGTTGTCCGGCTGTTGCCCGAAGCGCTCGCCGGCGGCCAGCACTTCGCGCACCACTTCCTGCTTGGCGGCGGGCTTCAGGCGGATGTTGATGAAGCCGGGGCCGGCGATCTCCAGCGCATCGACCCAGCGGCCGAAAGCCGGCGTGGCCAGCAGGGCCGCGCGCAGCGTTTCGGCCAGCTGGCGGGGGTTCTGCCTGGCGGCCTTGGCCAGCTGCATGGCGGCGGTGCAGGCGAAATCGCCGTGCGCGGCCACCTTGGGGGATTCGAAAGCAGCGCGCCCGGCGGCGCCGGGCGACAATTTTTCCAGCTCGTCGGCGAGCGCCGCGAGCAATTCCTGTTTGACGGAGAGCATCCGGCGATTCTACGGGCCGCCCGTCATCCAAACTTTCGGCCATGACGTTATGCTGAACAGCCTCGCGGGGTGCGCGTCGACGGGGGGCTTCCTATCCACTTTTTGCAGGAATACGACATGAAGAATCTGCTCTCCGTGGTGGCCGCCGCCGGCCTCGCCCTCTCCCTCGTGTCGGCCCATGCCGCCGATGCCCCCGCAGCCGCCGCCTCCGCGCCGGCCAAGGCCCCCACCGCTCAACAGAGCAAGATGGCCACCTGCAACGCCGATGCCAAGACCAAGGCCCTGAAAGGCGACGAGCGCAAGGCTTTCATGAAGGACTGCCTCAGCGCCGACAAGCAGGCCGCCCAGCAGGGCAAGATGACCACCTGCAACGCCGACGCCAAGACCAAGGCGCTCAAGGGCGACGAACGCAAGGCCTTCATGAAGCAGTGCCTGAGCAACAAGCCCGCCGCCTGATCCGGCCACCGGCCCGCCCTCTCGTGAAAAAGCCCCGCAGTGCGGGGCTTTTTGCTGGGCGCGGCGCGTTCAGCGGGTGCCGACGCCCCGCGCGAGGAACGTGGCCGCCAGCGGGACCAGCACCAGCAGGTGCGCCTCGATCATCACCAGGCGCCGCGTGCTGCGGATCGCCGCCTCGTCCGGCAGCGCGCCCGTGGCGCGCAGGGCCTTGCGCCAGCGCAGGAAACGCAAGGTGGGGACGATGGAGAGGAGGCCGATCACCACGAACAGCCCCGCCTTCACGTGCAGCAGCGGCTGCGTTCCGTACCACTGCGCACCCTTGATGCCCCAGCCGACGCGCGCCAGCCCCGTGGCCAGCACGGCCAGGGCCGCGATGCCGTACAGCCGGTCCAGCTGCGCCAGCCGCTCCACCACCGCGGCGTTCAGCCACGCCGGGCGGCACAGCGCGGCTTCGCTCGCCAGGAAGGTGGCCATGGTGAGGATGGCCAGAAAATGGGCGTAGGCCAGCAGGGCTTCGGTGGTCATGCAGCGATCCTTGAAGTGGGGCGGCGCGATGTTAGCGCGCCCATGGGAAAGCCTGCGCCGCGCTTCGCCTGGCCGGTCAGCGCTTCGGATTCGCGCACGGGATGGTCGGGCCGGGCGCAACAGTGAAACCTTCTCCATTTTTGCGAGGCATCTCCATGCCGATCCAATCGATTTCCCATACGCAGCTCAGCGCCCTGTTCAATGACGGCCAGGGCAAGACCGACACGCAGGACCTCGTCAAGAAGGTCCTGGAAATGCTGCTCGTCAGCCTGCTGCAGAAGCTGAGCCAGAAAGACGATGCGCCATCGTCCAGCCAGCCCACCAACGCTCCCGCAGCCAGCCCGGCCGCAAGCCCCACCAGCCAACCCAGCGTGAACCCGGCGTCCAACACGGACCGCAGCCGATCCGGCGGACAACCCCCTGCCCCGCCGAGCCCGTCCGCGACGGCACCGGCACCGGCACCGGCACCGGCACCGGCTCCGGCTCCGGCCTCCACCCCCCAACCATCCGACACGCCCACCAGCACCGCCACCACCACCACGCCCAATCCCGCGCCCAGCGGCACGGCGGGCAATGATTTCAGCACGCAGAGCGTGGCGGAAGGCGCGGGCAAGGTCAGCCCGAAATTCCAGCCGGTGCTGCGTGGCGACGAGTCGCAAAAGGATGCGCAGATCAAGACCCAGGCGGACTTCGGCAAGGCGGTCGATGCCACGGCGAAGGAATACGGGCTGGACCCGAACCTGTTCCGCGCCCAGCTGGAGGTGGAATCCAATGCCTTCTCCAAAGGCTTCCAGGGCGCCATGAAGCACGAAGGCGACCTGGGGCGCGCCAGCGAGAACAACACTTCCATCGGCCTCGGACAGATCTCCCGCAAGTTCCTCGATGGCCGCGAATGGTCGGACGGCGGCCCCGGCAACGAGCGGGTCGGCGGCCAGAAGGTGTCCACAGAGCAATACCAGGGCAGCGTGACGACCCAGCTGCGCATGGCCGCATCCAACCTGGCGCAACGCGTGGAAGACAACGGCGGCCTGCAGCAAGGGCTGGCGTACTACGTGTCGGGCAACCCCGACCCGAGCAACGCCAACGCCAGCGCCTACATCGACCGGATGAATACCGCGCTGAAAGATCCTGCGGTCATGACCCCGGGCCGCTGACCCCCACCGGCAGCGCGCCGGCCGCGGTGCGGTGCCGGCGCGCCCCGCGGCCCATCACTGCGGCGCAGGCGCTCCGATGTCCGTGCGCACCCAGTCGTCGAGCAGCGCCTTTTCATACCGCAGCGGATCGCTGGCGCCCCGCCCGGCCCGCGACATGAAGGACGGATCGCGCAGCTCGCGGCGCCCGGTCTGCAGCACGCGGCCATCGGCGGCCACGCGCTGGAACTCCAGGTCGATGCGCGGCGGATACACGTCGCGCACGATGCGCACCTGCGCCAGTTGGGGGCCGCGCCCGGGCTCGAACCCGCCCGCGCGCTGCACGTCGGTGATGCGCACCGCCAGCCGTTCGCCATCGGGCAGCGCGGCCGCGGCGCGTTCGGACAGGTACTGGCACAAGGCGTCCACCCACGCCCGGCGCGCGCGGTCGGACTCGTGCGGGCCCATGCGGGCATCGCTGAAGCGGGAGGGATCGTCGTACTCCACGCTGACGATGCCGGGAGGAACCGGATGCGCCCCGTGTGCCGCGCCGGGGCCGGGAGCGGCCGGCCGTGCGGATTCCGGGGCCGGGCTTCGGCTCGCCAAGGGCGCCTGGGGCGCTTCCGGGGCCGCTGGCGGCCCGCCCGCGCAGCCGGCCAGCACCGCGGCGGCGGCCAGCAGGGCCAGCGCCGCGCCCGCGCGGCCGCGTCCCGGCCTGGCCATGCCCGCGGCGCGCGCCGCGGTGCCGCGCCGCCTCGGTAGGGAATGGTGGGTCATGGCAAGGCTCCTTTTGGGGTGGATGGTGCGGCGGCGGGCTCCGCCGTGCGGCGCCAGAACTCGGGCTGGCCGTAATGGTGCTTGAGGTAGTCGATCCACAGCCGCACGCGCAGCGGCATGTGCTTGCGCTGGGGAAAGACCACGTAGATGCCATTGGGCGGCGCGGCGAAGTCTTCCAGCACGGCGGCCAGGCGCCCCGCGGCGATCTCGGCCTCGACCTCCCAGGTGCTGCGCCAGGCGATGCCCCAGCCGCCCAGGCACCAGTCGTGCAGCACCTGCCCATCCGAGCAGTCCAGCGGACCGCCGGGCTTGAAGTGCACGACCTCGGTGCCGTCGCCTTCGGCCGCCGGCATGCGAAAGGCCCAGCCCCGCGTTTGCGAAGCGTCGCTGGAGAGCGTGAGGCAGGCGTGCTGCGCCAGGTCGCCCGGGTGGCGCGGCGTGCCGTGGCGCGCCAGATAGGCGGGCGTTGCCACGCACAGACGCCGGTTGTCGGCGATGCGCACGCTCACCAGGGACGAATCGGGCAGGTCGCCCACGCGCACCGCGCAGTCGAACCCCTCGCCGGCCAGATCGACCACGCGGTCGCTCAGGTTGAGCGAGATGGTCACCTCGGAATGCAGGTCGCGAAAGCGCGGCACCAGCGGTGCCACGTGGCGCCGGCCGAAGCCCGCCGGCGCGGTGATGCGCAGGTGCCCGGTGGCCTTCACGCCGCCGGCGGACACGCTGGCCTCGGCATTCGCCACGTCGGACAGCAGGCGCTGGCAATCTTCGAGAAAGGCGCTGCCCTCGTGCGTGAGGTGGATGCGCCGCGTGGTGCGCACCATGAGCTTCACCCCCAGGTGCTCTTCCAGCGCATCGAGCCGGCGCCCCATGATGGCGGGGGCCACGCCTTCGGCCTTGGCGGCGGCGGTGAGGCTGCCGCGCGCTGCCACCGACACGAATGACTCGAAGGCCTTGAGCTTGTCCATGGGCGCCGATTATGGGGATGCAGGTCATGGATCGGCTGAGGTTTCGCACCGATTCCACACGTAGGATTCAAAGCAAAAATGGCCTTCGGCGCATATTCAACTAGGGCATATAGCTATTAAATTTATAGCACCAGGAAAACGCCGTCCGGCGGCCCTGTGCCGGGCGCGCTCCTCTGACCATCCGCGATTCGTGCGTAAAAGTCATTGGTTATGCGCTTTTCAGGCGGTTTATGTGGCTAAAAAATTCCAATACAGTGGGCTGCACGGTGCCCCGCAGGCGCCACCGCCCCGTTTTCCTCCTCTTTCCCCCATCCACCGAGACCCCATCACCATGACCGACCGCACCCCCGTTCACGGCCTGCAAGTGGCCACCTCCCTGCACCGCTTCGTCGAGGACCGGGTGCTGCCCGGCACGGGCGTGGACAGCGGGGCGTTCTGGAAGGGCTTCAGCGCGCTGGTGTCCGACCTGGCGCCGCGCAACATCGCCCTGCTGGCCGAGCGCGACCGCCTGCAGGCCGAACTGGACACCTGGCACCGCGCCCACCCCGGCCCGGTGCAGAACATGGCGGCGTACCGCGCCTTCCTCGAACAGATCGGCTACCTGGTGCCCCAGCCCGCCGACGTGCAGGCCACCACGTCCAATGTGGACGACGAACTCGCTACGCAGGCCGGCCCGCAACTGGTGGTGCCGATCCTGAACGCGCGCTATGCGCTCAACGCGGCCAACGCGCGCTGGGGCTCGCTGTACGACGCGCTCTACGGCACCGATGCCATCCCCGAGACCGATGGCGCCGAAAAAGGCCCGGGCTACAACCCCGTGCGGGGCGCCCGCGTCATTGCCTTCGCACGCGAGGTGCTCGACCAGGCCGCGCCGCTGGCCCAGGGCACGCACAAGAACGCCACCGGATACCGCGTGGAAGGCGGCCAATTGGTCGTCGCGCTGGAGGACGGCGGCACCACCGGCCTGCAGGAAGCGGCCCAGTTCGTGGGCTACCAGGGCGAGGCGTCGGCGCCTTCGTCCGTGCTGCTGCGCCACCACGGCCTGCACCTGGACCTGCAGATCGACCGCAGCACGCCCATCGGCAAGACCGACCCTGCTGGCGTGAGCGATCTGGTGGTGGAGGCCGCGCTCTCGACCATCCTCGATCTGGAAGATTCCGTGGCCGCCGTCGATGCCGAGGACAAGGTCAACGGCTACGCCAACTGGCTGGGCATCCTCAAAGCCGACCTGACCGAGCAGGTGAGCAAGGGCGGCAAGACCTTCACGCGCGGGCTGAACCCCGACCGCCTGTACATCGCGCCGAACGGCAGCGGCGAGGTGCGCCTGCATGGCCGCTCGCTCATGTTCCTGCGCAACGTGGGCCACCTGATGACCAACCCGGCCGTGCTGTGGACCGATGCGCAGGGCACGCAGCGCGAGATTCCCGAAGGCATCCTGGATGCCGTGGTCACCACCACCATCGCGCTGCACGACCTGCAGGGCAAGGGCCAGGGCGGCATCCGCAACTCGCGCAAGGGCAGCGTCTATATCGTCAAGCCCAAGATGCACGGCCCGGCCGAGGTGGCCTTCGCCAGCGACCTGTTCGGCCGCGTGGAGCAGTTGCTGGGCCTTCCGGCCAACACCGTCAAGCTGGGCATCATGGACGAGGAGCGCCGCACCAGCGTGAATCTGAAGGCCTGCATCGCCGCGGCTTCGGCGCGCGTGGCGTTCATCAACACGGGCTTCCTGGACCGTACGGGCGACGAGATGCACACCGCCATGCAGGCCGGCCCCATGGTGCGCAAGGGCGACATGAAGGCCAGCGCCTGGATTCAGTCGTACGAGAAGAACAACGTGCTGGTGGGCCTGTCGTGCGGCCTGCGTGGCAAGGCACAGATCGGCAAGGGCATGTGGGCCATGCCCGACCTGATGGCCGAGATGCTCAAGCAAAAGATCGCCCACCCCAAGGCCGGCGCCAACACCGCGTGGGTCCCGAGCCCCACGGGCGCCACGCTGCACGCGCTGCACTACCACCAGGTCAACGTGGCCGAGGTGCAGAAGGCACTGGAAAAGACCGACGCCGACGCCGAGCGCGACAACCTGCTGACCGGCCTGCTCACGGTGCCCGTGGCTGCCGCGCCGCAATGGAGCGATGCCGAAAAGCAACAGGAGCTGGACAACAACGCCCAGGGCATCCTGGGCTACGTGGTGCGCTGGATCGACCAGGGCGTAGGCTGCTCCAAGGTGCCCGACATCCACAACGTGGGCCTGATGGAAGACCGCGCCACGCTGCGCATCAGCAGCCAGCACATGGCCAACTGGCTGCTCCACGGCGTGGTGACCGAAGCGCAGGTGCGCGAAACCTTCGAGCGCATGGCCGCCGTGGTGGACCAGCAGAACGCCGGCGACCCGCTCTACCAGAAGATGGCCGGGCGCTTTGCCGAATCGGCCGCCTACCAGGCCGCGTGCGACCTGGTCTTCAAGGGCGTGGAGCAGCCCAGCGGCTACACCGAGCCGCTGCTGCACGCGTGGCGGCTGAAGGTGAAGGCGGGCACGGCCGTGCGCTGAAACCCGTCCGCGATTTTTGGCCGGTCAGGCGCCTGCTTTTCAGCGGGCGCCGATGACGGGGCACCCAGCCGGGTGCCCCGTTTTTGTTTGCAGTCGCGCGGCGGCGGCCCGACCTCGCCCCATCGCCAAAAAACACGCCTACCAGCGTATTCGGGTAAATCCATATGTTCCGGCAAGGCGTAAGGGTTTGTAGTTGCGCCAGAGCAATGCGGAGAGAATCGCCCACCAACCAAGGGTTTTCCCTAGTCTCACCATGAACCTCCAAAACATTTCCATCGGCAAACGCCTGGGCCTGGCCTTCGCCGTGCTCATCCTCTTCCTCGTCACCATGCTGGGCGTGGGCACCTGGAAACTGCAGTCGGTGGCGCAGGAGACGGCGTCGATGATGGCCCTGCCGCTGACCAAGGAGCGGCTGATCTCCGACTGGTATCGCACCATTTTCAGCAACGTGCGCCGCCACAGCGTGGTGGCCCGCAGCACCGATTCGACCTTGGCGCAGCAGTTCGCGGCGGACAACGCGGCCGCGTCCAAGATGTCGTCCGAGCAGCAGAGCCAGCTGTCCAAGCTCATCAGCAGCCCGCAGGAGCAGGCCCTGTTCGACAAGGCCGGCGAAGAGCGCAAGCGCTTCGTCGTCGCCCGCGACGCCATCTACAAGGCCAAGGCCGAAGGCCGTTCGGAAGACGCCGAGCGCATCCTGAATGCCGACTTCACCCCCGCGGGCGAGCAATACCTGCAGGCCTTGCAGGCGCTGCTGGACTTCCAGCGCGCCGAGATCAACGAATCCTCCAAGGACGTGCAAGCCAACTACCAGAGCGGCCGGCTGCAGCTGATCGTCCTGGGCGCCATCGCCACGCTGATCGCGCTGGCCCTGGCCGTGGCGATCACCCGCAGCATCACCCATCCGCTGCACGACGCCGTGACCATGGCCAAGACCGTGGCCACCGGCGACCTCACCGTGACCTCCGACAGCACCGCCAAGGACGAAACCGGCCAGCTGCTGCGCACGCTGAACGCGATGGGCGAGCAGTTGCGCACCGCCGTGGGCCAGGTGCGCCATGGCGCCGAGGGCATCGCCGTGGCCTCCAGCGAGATCGCGCGCGGCAACCTGGACCTGTCCAGCCGCACCGAAGAGCAGGCCAGCGCGCTGCAGCAGACGGCCGCGTCGATGGAGCAGATGACCGCCACCGTGCGCCAGAACGCCGACAACGCGCGCACCGCCAACCAACTGGCGCAGGCCACCTCGGACAAGGCCGTGCGCGGCGGCGAGGTGGTGGGCAACGTGGTCTCCACGATGGGCGAGATCCATACGGCCTCGCGCAAGATCGTGGACATCATCGGCGTGATCGACGGCATCGCCTTCCAGACCAACATCCTGGCGCTGAACGCGGCCGTGGAAGCCGCCCGCGCGGGCGAGCAGGGCCGGGGCTTCGCCGTGGTGGCGAGCGAGGTGCGGGCGCTGGCCGGGCGCAGCGCAGCGGCGGCCAAGGAGATCAAAGGCCTGATCGACGACTCGGTGCAGCGCGTGGACTCCGGCAACCGGCTGGTGGAGCAGGCCGGCGAGGCCATGCGCGAGGTGGTGGATGGCGTGCGCCGCGTGACCGACCTCGTGGGCGAGATCAGCGTGGCCAGCCAGGAGCAGACCACCGGGCTGGAGCAGGTCAACCAGGCCATCTCGCAGATGGACACGGTGACGCAGCAGAACGCGGCACTGGTCGAAGAGGCCGCAGCCGCCACGGGCTCGCTGGAATCGCAGACGGCGCAGCTGGTGCGCGCGGTGGCGGTGTTCCGCGTCAGCAACGCCCAGGGCTCCGGCCCGGCTCTCGCGGCGGCGCGGCACACGCCGGCCATCGCGGGCTGACGGACGGGGCCGCGCTGGGCGCCTTCCCTGCACGGCGGCGCCAGGCAGGCCCTGAGGCAGCCTTTGCGGGGCTCTCGGCGATTGCTATTTAATTAATAGCACACTGCCTTAGAAGAATATGCGCCGGAAGGCATTTTGACTCTTTCCCCTGTGCGGCACCTGCGCGCGCTGGCGGGGCCTACACTGGCGCCTTCCCCGATGCCATGACCGCCGCGCCGCCCGACCCCACCCCTGCTGATCCCTCCCGCTGCCCCTTGTGCGGCGGGCGAAACCAGTGCGCCATCGAGGCGGGCGCGCCCGCAGCCGATTGCTGGTGCATGGCGGCCCCCGTGTCCACCCAGGCCCTGGCACGGCTGGCGCCCGAACAGCGGGGCGGGGCGTGCCTGTGCCCCCAATGCGCTGCCGGCACGGGCGCCGCGCGCCAGGGCGCAGGGCCCATGGCGCCGATATGATGGCCGCTCCCTTTTTTTGAACCCTCCCGGAAGGACTGACATGCCGACGTACCACATCGAAATGATGGAAGGCCGCACCATCGAGCAAAAGAAAAAGCTGGTGGAAGAGATCACCCGCGTCTCGGTGGAAATCCTGGGCGGCTCGCCGGACTCGGTGGACATCCTCATCACCGACGTCAAGCGCGAGAACTGGGCCACCGGCGGAAAGCTCTGGTCCGAGCGGACCTGATCTGCCCAGCCTTTGACGGATCCCGCCCGATGACCGGCCCCGGCTCCACCGCCCTGCTGCGCGAACGGTACGGCGAGCGCTACCGCTGGCTGCTCCTGCTGTCCGTGATGGTGGGCACGATGGCCTCGATCATGTCGTCCACCATCGTGAACGTGGCCATTCCCGACATGAGCCACTACTTCACGCTGGGGCAGGATCGCGCGCAGTGGGTGTCCTCGGGCTTCATGGTGGCCACCACGGTCGCCATGCTCACCACGCCCTGGCTGCTGGCCCGCTTCGGCTACCGCGCGACCTACGTGGGCGCCATGGCGCTGCTGCTGGCGGGCGGCATCGGCGGCGGCGTGGCCAGCCATTACGGGCTGGTGCTGGCCGCCCGCGTGCTCGAAGGGCTGGCCGCGGGCGTGGTGCAGCCGATTCCGGCGGTCATCATCCTCTACGCCTTCCAGCCGCACGAGCAGGGCCGCGCGAGCGGCATCTTCGGCATGGGCGTGGTCCTGGCGCCGGCCATCGGCCCGAGCATCGGCGGGCTGCTGGTGGACTGGTTCGGCTGGCGCTCGATCTTCTTCATGGTGGTGCCGTTCTGCATCACCTCCATCGCGCTGGCATACAAATTCGTGCCGGTGAGCAGCCCCGGCGGCGCCGTGGCCGGCCAGTCCGGCACCGCGCTGGACTGGCGCGGGCTGGTGCTGGGCGCGGTCGGCACGCTGTGCCTGCTCAATGGCCTGGTGGCGCTGCACGGCGGGCCCGGCCTGCAGGCCGGCGCCCTGCTGCTCGCGGCCTTGGCGGCGCTGGCCGTCTTCATCGCGTGGCAGCGCCGGCAACTGGCGCGCGGCGCCACGCCGCTCATGGACCTGCGCCTGTTCGAATACCGGCAGTTCGCCATGGGCAGCATCGTGGCCTTCATCTACGGCACGGCGCTCTTCGGCTCGACCTACCTGCTGCCGGTGTTCATGCAGCTGGGCCTGCAGCTGTCGGCCTCGCACGTGGGCACCATCATGCTGCCGGCGGGCATCGTGCTGGCCATCACCATTCCCATCGTGGGCCGGCTGGCCGACCGCCACCCCACGCATTGGCTGGTGGGCACGGGCCTGGCGCTGCTGGCGATCTCGTTCGCGCTCATGGTGCTGGTCGATCTGACCAGCGGACTGTGGATGCTGGTGGTGTTCGCGGTGCTGGGGCGCATCGGGCTCGGGTTCATCCTGCCCTCGCTCAACCTGGGGGCCATGCGGCCGCTGGCCAAGCCGCTCATTGCGCAGGGCTCCAGCGCCATCAGCTTCGTGCGCATGCTGGGCGGCGCAGCCGGCGTGAGCCTGTGCGGCATCGTGCTCGAATGGCGCATCGCCGCACATGGCGATTCGCTGCAGAACGCGGTCAGCAGCCCGGCGCGCATCGCCGCCTTCGGCGAAACCTTCTTGCTGCTCACCGGCCTGTGCCTGCTGGCCCTGGTGGCGGCCTGGCAACTGCGCGCGCCGAAGAACGGTGCAGCGGGCCGCTGACGCCGCACGCATCCTTCCTCGCTTATTCCCCCTTTTTTACACACGCCCCGCCATGTGCCAGTTGCTCGGAATGAATGCCAACACGCCGACCGATGTGACGTTCAGCTTCACGGGGTTCGCGCAACGCGCCGGCAACACGGCGGACCACTCCGACGGCTGGGGCATCGCATTCTTCGAAGACAAGGGCCTGCGCCATTTCGTGGACCACCAGCGCGCAGTGGACTCGCCCGTGGCCGAGCTGATCCGCCGCTACCCCATCCAGAGCCGCAACGTCATCGCCCACATCCGCAAGGCCACGCAGGGCAGCGTCTCGCTGCAGAACTGCCACCCGTTCGTGCGCGAGATGTGGGGCCGGTACTGGGTGTTCGCGCACAACGGCGACCTCAAGGACTTCCGCCCGCGGCTGCATTCGCACTTCCACCCCGTGGGCACGACCGACAGCGAACACGCCTTCTGCTGGATCATGCAGGAGCTGGCCAAGTCCCATGCGGGCGTGCCGAGCATTCCGGAGCTGACCATCACCCTGCGCGAACTGGCCGCGCGCATCGCCCCGCACGGCACCTTCAACTTCCTGCTGTCGAACGGCCAGGCGCTGTGGGCGCATGCCTCCACCCAGCTTTACTACATCGAGCGGCGCCACCCTTTTTCGCAGGCGCGGCTGTGCGATGAGGATTTGCGCATCGATTTTTCCGCCCACACCACGCCGCAGGACCGGGTGGCGGTCGTCGTGACGGCGCCCTTGACCAGCGACGAACAGTGGACCGCCTTCCAAAGCGGCGAGTTGCGGGTGTTCGTGGACGGTGCCTGCGTTACGCCGTAGCGCACGGGCGCTGCGCCAGCGGCGTCAGCCCAGTGGCTTCCACACAGGGGGTTCAGGGTCGGGATAGAACGGCACGCCGCCCCGTCCGGCCGGCTTGAACATCGCCTCGCGCTGGCGCTGGCGCTTGATCTCCCGGGGCTTGGCTTTGTCTGAACACTGGCGCTGCGATGGGGACATGCACGGACCTCGCAAAAGGGGCTGGGATGACTGCATTAGCGCACCGCACGCCCTGGCCGCCGTGTCGGACAGCGCCCCTGCGGCCCATCGGACGCACCAGCGCGGAGCGGGCCTCCCCCACGGCAGGCACGGGCGCTTCCGGCCCCCTCCTACAGCCCGCGGCAATGCGATTGGTTACACCAGAGGCCTGACCCCGGAACCGCAATGAACGCCTCAACCCTTTTTCGACTCGCCAAGAAATCCTGCCAGGCCTGGCTCGACGACTACGCCCCCAGCATGGGCGCCGCCATCTCGTACTACACCGCGTTCTCCATTGCGCCGCTGCTCGTCATCGTGATCTCCATCGCCGGTGCCGTGTTCGGCCAGGACGCGGTGCGCGGCACCATCGAAGGACAGATTTCCGGGCTGGTGGGGCGCGACGGCGCGCTCGCCATCCAGGGCCTCATCAAAAGCGCGCGCGAGCCCACAGAAGGCATCATCGCCAGCACCATCAGCCTGGTGCTGCTGGGCATCGGCGCGACCACGGTGTTCGGCGAAATACAAAGCGCGCTCGACCGCATCTGGCATGTGCCGGAGCCCTCCAAGCCGAGCGGCCTCTGGGGCCTGCTGCGCGCGCGCTTCCTGTCGTTCGGGCTGATCCTGGGCCTGGCCTTCCTGCTGATGGCATCGCTTACCGTGAGTGCCGCGGTGGCGGCCGCGGGCACCTGGCTCGGCGCCTTGATGCCGGGATGGGAGCTGATGCTGATGGGCATCAACACCCTGCTGTCGATGAGCATCAGCTGCGTGCTGTTCGCGATGATTTTCAAGTTCATGCCCTCGGTGCCGATCGCCTGGCGCGACGTGTGGGTGGGCGCGGCGGTGACCGCCGTGCTGTTCGAGGTGGGCAAGGTGCTGATCGGCCTGTACGTGGGCAAGGCGGGCCTCAGTTCGACCTATGCCGCAGCGGGCGCCATCGCGGTGGTGCTGATCTGGGTGTATTACGCGGCGCAGATCTTCCTGCTGGGCGCGGAATTCACCAAGGTGTATGCGGCCGAACACGGCTCGCACGCTGCTGCGCCGGAGGCTTTGCTGGACCCGGTCGAGCCGCGCAAGGGCGCAGTCGGCAGCGACACGGCACTCACGCCCGTCACCCCGCTGCCAGCCCCGGCCTCCATGACTCCCGCAGCCGCCATGTCCACCAGCGCCCTGGCCACCACCGTGGCACTGCTCGCCGCGCGCGTGGCATTGTCTTTGTGGCTGGAGCGGCGCGAAAAGCGCGATGCGTTACGCAGGCGGCCTTGAAGCAGCGGTAACGACGGCCGACGGGGAATCGGCAGGAATGGAAACGGAGGGAGCCGGAACAGTGCGTTGTCGGGCACTCCGGAAATCATCGATGGTGCGGCTGGCGGGGATCGAACCCACGACCCTTGGCTTCGGAGGCCAATACTCTATCCACTGAGCTACAGCCGCACAGAAGGGCCATGGCGGCCCGATCAGTCGGCGATTATGGCACGGCACCCGCGGCGCGCGGACACAGGCTCTGCAATGAACAATCCTCCAGCCAGTCCGGCAGCGGCGGCAGGTCCAGGCCCAGCCCGCGCAGGTAGGCATCCACGGAGGCGCGCCCGGTGGCGGGAAGGTCGAAATTGGCCCGGTTGAGGATCCAGCCCTGCAGCAGCCCTTCGAAGATGGCCTGCAGGGCGATCGCCGCGATCTCCGGGGGCATGGGCAGCTGCAGCTTCTGGCTTTCGGCGGCCAGGCGCAGGTCGTTGGCGAGCTGCTCGCGGAAGGCGCCGCAGGCGGCGATGTGCCGATCGCGCACCCCCGCCAGTTCCTCGACGTACTCCACCCGGAAGAAGGCAATCTCGAAAACACGCTGCATGCGCTGGTCCTGCGACAGATTGCGCAGCACGATGTCGATCACGCCGCGCATGCGTTGCAGCGGCGCCATGTTTTCATTGCTCTCACACTCGCCATTGGCGCGCTCCAGCGGCAGGGTGACGCGCTCCATCATGGCGTTGAAAAGATCGACCTTGTCCTTGAAGTGCCAGTAGATGGCGCCGCGCGTGGCGCCGGCGGCCTGCGCGATCTCGTTGAGCGACGCGTGCGAGACACCCTTCTGGTAAAAGACCTGCTCGGCCGCATCCAGCAAACTATTGCGTGTCGCAACGGCATCTTCTTTGGTGCGTCGGGCCATGGGGGCGTGTCTCCTTTTGTGTTCGATGTCCGCGTTTTTCTGGCGTCGCTCACCCTGTGGGAAGGGCCGCGCCAGCGCTTCGCCGCAATTATACATTCATGTTTGTATGTATAATCGCGCACCGAATTCAAGGGCCATCTGCGTGGTTGATGCCGATCAAAGACATCTCCGTGCCTGCATGGCCTTTTCAATTAGCGCATTTCCGGAAGGACTTTCATGCCCCGCCTCAGTGACGATCTTGGCGTTTCCGCTGCCGCCATCCCCCCCGCCCGCCGTGTCGTGGCCCTGTGCCTCAGCCTGGTCGCCGCCGCCGTCCTGGTGGCCTGTGGCAAAAGCGAAGCCCCGGCCCAGGCCGGCGGCGGCGCCCCCCCACCGCCCCAGGTGGGCGTGGTCACCGTGGCGCCCGGCGACGTGGGTCTCGTGACCGAGCTGCCTGGCCGGCTGGAGGCCTCCCGCGTGGCGGAAGTGCGCGCACGGGCTGCGGGCATCCTGCAAAAGCGCCTTTTCACCGAAGGCAGCGACGTGAAGGCCGGGCAAAAGCTCTTCGCCATCGACGACGCGCCCTACCGGGCTTCGCTGGAAAGCGCACGGGCGAGCGTGGCGCAGGCCGATGCCAACGTGGCCCAGACCCGCGCGCTGGCCGAGCGCTACAAGCCCCTCGTCGCCGTGAACGCGATCAGCAAGCAGGAGTACGACAACGCCGTCGCCTCGCAAAAGACCGCCGAGGCCAACCTTGCCGCCGCCCGCGCCTCCGTGACGACGGCGCAGATCAACGTGGGCTACGCGGCCGTGACCGCCCCCATTTCCGGCCGCATCGGCCGTGCGCTGGTGACCGAAGGCGCGCTGGTGGGCCAGGGCTCGGCCACCGAGCTGGCAGTCATCCAGCAGATCGATCCGCTGTATGTGAACTTCACGCAGTCCGCCTCCGACGCGCTCAAGCTCAAGGCCGGCCTGTCCAGCGGTAAATACAAGCAGGCGGGCAAGGGAACGGCCAGCGTGAGCGTCGTGCTGGAAGACGGCAGCCTCTACCCCCAGACCGGCAAGCTGCTGTTCACCGACCTGTCGGTGGACCCGACCAGCGGCCAGGTCACGCTGCGCGCCGAGATCCCCAACACCGACCGCCAGTTGCTCCCCGGCCTCTACGTGCGCGTGCGCCTGGAGCAGGCCCAGGTGGCCGGCGGCGTGCTGCTCCCGCAGCAGGCAGTGACCCGCTCGGCCAAGGCCGACACCGTGATGGTGGTGGGCCCCGACAACCACCTGACCCCCCGCCCGATCAAGCTCGGGCCGGCGCAGGGCACGAACTGGGTGGTGCTGGAAGGCCTGAAGACGGGCGAGAAGGTCATGGTGGACGGCTTCCAGAAGCTGCCGCGCGGCAAGCCTGGCGATCCGATCGTCGTGCAGCCCGTGGCCTGGCAGGCCGGCGGCGCTGGCGCCCCGGCGCCTGGTGCGCCGACTGCTGCTGCGGCGCCCGGTGCGCCCGCCTCTGCTGCGGCTCCCGCTGCGTCCGCCGCTTCCGCTGCCGCCCCGGCCAAGCCATAAGAAGGAGCGCGGCACATGGCCAAGTTCTTCATCGAGCGCCCCATCTTCGCGTGGGTGATCACCATTTTCATCATCGTGATGGGGGCCATCTCCATCACGCGGCTGCCGATCGCGCAGTACCCCGCCGTGGCGCCGCCGACCATCCAGGTTTCGGTGGCCTACCCCGGCGCCAACGCCCAGACGCTGGAGGACAGCGTGCTGGCCGTCATCGAACGCGAGATGAACGGCGCGAGCGGCCTGGCCTACGTCGAGACGACCAGCCAGGCCAACGGCACCGGCAGCATCGTTTTGAGCTTCGAGCCCGGCACCAACGCCGATCTCGCGCAGGTGGACGTGCAGAACCGGCTTTCCCGCGCCACGCCGCGGTTGCCGAGCGCCGTGACGCAGCAGGGCGTGCGCGTGGAGCAGTCGCGCTCCAACTTCCTGATGTTCGCCATGCTCACCACGGAAAGCCCGGACGTGAGCATCGAGGCGCTGAACGACTATGCCGCGCGCAACGTGGTTCCCGAACTGCAGCGCGTGGCCGGCGTGGGCACGCTCACGCAGTTCGGCTCGGAACGCGCCATGCGGATCTGGGTGGACCCGGCCAAGCTCAAGGGCTTCAACCTGTCGCTCGATCAGGTCAACGCGGCCATCCGCGCGCAGAACGCGCAGGTGTCCGCCGGTAACCTGGGCGATCTGCCCGCTGAAACGGGCCAGCCCGTGGCGGCCACCATCGTGGTGCAGGGCCAGTTGTCGTCGGCCGAAGAGTTCGGCCGCATCGTGCTGCGCGCCAACACGGACGGCTCGGCCGTGCGCCTGAAGGACGTGGCCCGCATCGAGCTGGGATCACAGAGCTACAACACCAGCGCGCGCCTGAACGGCAAGGACGCCGTGGGCCTGGGCGTTCAGCCCACGCCTTCCGCCAATGCCTTGGCCACCGCCAAGGCCGTGAAGGCCAAGCTGGAAGAACTCAAGAAGTTCTTCCCGCAGGGCGTGAACTACGTGGTGCCTTACGACACCTCCAAGTTCGTGTCGGTCTCGATCGAGAAGGTGGTGCATACGCTGATCGAAGCTGTGGTGCTGGTGTTCATCGTGATGTTCCTGTTCCTGCAGAATTTCCGCTACACCATCATCCCGACCATCGTGGTGCCAGTGGCGCTGCTGGGCACTTTCGGGGTGCTGATGGCCATGGGCTTTTCGATCAACGTGCTGACCATGTTCGGCATGGTGCTGGTGATCGGGATCGTCGTGGACGATGCCATCGTGGTGGTGGAGAACGTCGAGCGGATCATGGCCGAGGAAGGGCTGCCGCCGCTGCAGGCCACCCGCAAGGCCATGGGCCAGATCTCGGGCGCTGTGATCGGCGTGACCGTGGTGCTGATCTCGGTGTTCGTGCCGCTGGCGTTCTTCGCGGGCTCCACCGGCAACATCTACCGCCAGTTCGCAGCCACGATGGCGACGTCGATCGCCTTCTCGGCGTTCCTCGCGCTGTCGCTCACGCCCGCCCTGTGCGCCACGCTGCTCAAGCCGATCGATCCGGAGCACCATGCCGAGAAGAAAGGCTTCTTCGGATGGTTCAACCGTTCGTTCAAGAGCGCCACGCACGGCTATGAAACCCGCATGGGCAAGCTGCTGCGCCGCAGCGGCCGCATGATGATCGTGTACCTCGCGCTGATCGCCGCGGTGGCGGTGGTGTTCATGCGCCTGCCGACCTCGTTCCTGCCCAACGAAGACCAGGGCTACATCATCACCAACGTGCAGTTGCCGCCCGGCGCCGCGCAGTCGCGAACCAGCGAGGTGCTCAAGCAGGTCGAGGGCTACATGCTCAAGCAGCCCGAGGTCGAGAACATCGTGACCGTGGCAGGCTTCTCGTTCTCCGGCCAGGGCCAGAACGCCGGCCTGGCCTTCGTGATCCTGAAGGACTGGAGCGAGCGCTCCGGCGCCGAGCATGCGGCCGCGGCCGTGGCGGGCCGCGCCTTCGGTGCCCTGTCCAGCATCCGCGATGCGTTCATCTTCGCGTTGAGCCCGCCACCCATTCCCGAACTGGGCACGGGCACCGGCTTCAACTTCCGTCTGCAGGACCGTGCAGGCCAGGGCCACGATGCGCTGCTGGGGGCTCGCAACCAGTTGCTCGGCATGGCCGGGCAAAGCAAGATCCTGGCGGGCGTGCGCCCCGACGGCATGGAAGATGCGCCGCAGATGCAGATCGACATCGACCGCGACAAGGCCAACGCCTTGGGGATCGGCTTCGATAGCATCAGCTCCGCGCTGTCCACCGCGCTGGGTTCGAGCTACATCAACGACTTCCCGAACAAGGGCCGCCTGCAACGCGTCGTGGTGCAAGCCGACGCCGCCGCGCGGATGCGTCCCGAATCGGTGCTGGACCTGCCCGTCGTGAACAGCCAGGGCCAGACGGTGCCGCTCTCGACCTTCGCCACCACGCGCTGGATCACGGGCGCCATGCAGACGGTGCGCTACAACGGCTATCCGTCCATCAAGATCGCAGGCGACGCCGGTCCCGGCTTCACCACCGGCGATGCGATGAATGAGATGGAGCGCCTGGCAGGCCAGCTGCCGCCCGGCTTCGGCTTCGAGTGGACGGGCCAGTCCCGCGAAGAAAAGCTCGCGGGCTCCCAGGCCATGATCCTGTATGCGTTCTCGCTGCTGGCCGTGTTCCTTTGCCTGGCCGCGCTCTATGAAAGCTGGACGATTCCCGTCTCGGTCCTGCTGGTGGTGCCGCTGGGCGTGCTGGGCGTGCTGCTGGCCACGCTGATGCGCGGCATGTCCAACGACGTGTACTTCCAGATCGGGCTGGTGACCATCATCGGCCTGTCAGCGAAGAACGCAATCTTGATCGTGGAGTTCGCCAAGGACCTGCAGGCCGAAGGCAAGAGCGCGCTGGAGGCCGCCCTGGAAGCCGCTCACCTGCGCTTTCGGCCGATCATCATGACCTCGCTGGCGTTCACGCTGGGCGTGGTGCCGCTGTTCATCGCCTCAGGTGCCAGCTCGGCCAGCCAGCGTGCCATCGGCACCGGCGTGATCGGCGGGATGATCACCGGCACCGTGCTGGCCGTGGTCTTCGTGCCCGTGTTCTTCGTGCTGGTGCGCACGCTCTTCAAGGGCAGTAAACGCCAGCAGGAGCACGACGCCAAGCAGGTCCAGCACCGCCATGCCACGGAAAACCTTGAATGACGACCGATCCGCTGGAGACCCCCATGCCCCATCCCTCGTCCCTGCGCGCTAGTGCGCGCATCGCACGCCCCCTGCTGAGCGTGGTGGCTGCAGCCGCCCTGCTGGCCGGCTGCAGCTTCATTCCGACCTACGAGCGGCCCGCCGCCCCGGTGCCGCAGGCGTACCCCAACGCCGCGGCCGCCGGCGGCGCCGAAACGGCCAAGGCCGCGGCCGACATCGACTGGAAGGAATACTTCGCCGATGCGCGCCTGCAGACGCTGATCGCCATCGCGCTGGAGAACAACCGCGACCTGCGCGTGGCCGCGCTCAACATCGAGCAGGCCCGCGCGCAGTTCCAGATCCAGCGCGCCGGCCAGTTCCCCACGGTGAACGCCGCCGTCAACGCGACGCGCCAGCCGGATGCGGCGACGGGCTCCTACGCCAACAACTACCAGGTGGGCCTGGCGGTTTCCGCCTGGGAAATCGACTTCTTCGGGCGCATCGCCGCCTTGAAGGAACAGGCCCTGGCGCAGTATTTCGCCACCGAAGAAGCGCGCCGGTCCACCCAGCTGAGCCTGGTGTCGTCCGTGGCCACCGCCTGGTTCAACCTGCTGGCCGACGAGGAACTGCTCGACATTTCCCGCCGCACCCTGGGCACGCGCGAAGAGTCGGTCAAGCTGACGCGCCTGCGCCTGGAAAACGGCGTGAGTTCCGAGCTGGACAACAGCCAGGCGGAAGGTCTGGCGCAGGCCGCGCGCGCAACGTATGCGCAGCAGCGGCGCCAGCGCATGCAGGACGAGAACGCCCTGGCCCTGCTGCTGGGCCAGCCCCTGCCGCAGAACATCCGCGACAGCCTGGGCACCACGGTGTCGCGCCTGGCCGACGCGCCCGCCATGCCGGCGCTGCCTGCAGGCTTGCCGTCCGACCTGCTCACGCGGCGCCCCGACATCCGCCAGGCCGAGCAGCAACTCATCGCCGCCAACGCGAACATCGGCGCGGCGCGCGCGGCGTTCTTCCCGCGCATCTCGCTGACCGCGAGCGTGGGCACGGTGAGCAACGAGCTGTCGGGCCTGTTCAAGAGCGGCTCCTGGGCCTTCTCGCTGGCACCGCAGGCGGCGCTGCCGATCTTCGATGCCGGCCGCAACCAGGCCACGCTCGAATCGGCACGGGCCGCACGCTCCATCTCGGTGGCGCAGTACGAAAAGTCGATCCAGACCGCTTTCCGCGAAGTGTCCGACGCCCTCGCGGGCCAGGCCACCCTCGGAGAACAACTGGCGGCCCAGCGCGCCCAGGCGGATGCGGATGCCAAGCGCCTGCAGCTGTCGGACCTGCGCTACCGCAACGGCGTGGCCAGCTACCTCGACCTGCTGGATGCGCAGCGCTCGCTGTTCACGTCCGAGCAGCTCGTGGTGCAGACGCGACTGATCCAGCTGCAAAACCAGATCACCCTCTACAAGGTGCTGGGTGGCGGCTGGACGCCGCAGGACGAGCGCGCCCAGGGCTCCTGACCCCTCCTCCCGCCACCGGTCCGGGCACGCACTCTGGTGCGCAGCGATCCGGCCCTGCGGGCCCCGCGCCCTGCAAGGAAAGACCTCCTTGCAGGGCGTTCGTGTTTTCAGGGTTTGCGGCAGTCCGCTGGCATGGAGCCGCCCGCCCACCAGGGCGGCTCCATGCACGCCGCCACCCCAATGTCTCCCGCCAGTCATTGATGCAGCGCAAACACCGGGAAAAGCCAGCCGTTTTCCCTAACGGCCGGCCCCGGGGAGCCTTCCTATAATCAGCGGCTGGTTTCATCAAGCCCCCGATACATAGAGGACGTCATGAGCGACACCCCCCACGAAGAAGCGCACACCGGCCCCATCAAGAACCCCAAGCAACTGCTGTTGACGGTCTTCTTTTCTTTTGTGGTCCCGATCTTCGCCATCATCGGGCTCGTGCTGTACGTGACCTCGGGCACCAAGCCGGCCGATGGCGCCGCCAACCCCGAACGGGCGCTGGCGGAACGCATCCAGAAGGTGGGCATGGTGGAAGTGCGCGATGCCAACCGCCCCCTGCGCCCCGGCGAGGAAGTCTTCAAGGGCCAGTGCGCCGCCTGCCATGCCACGGGCGCGGCGGGCGCCCCCAAGCTGGGTGACGCCGCGGCCTGGGGTCCGCGCATCAAGACCGGGTTCGAGGCGCTGGTGCATTCCGCCCTCGCCGGCAAGGGCGCGATGGCCCCGCAAGGCGGCGGCGAATTCAACGACACCGAAATCGCACGCGGCGTGGCCTACATGGCCAACGCGGCCGGTGCCAAGTTCGAAGAACCCGCCGCCCCTGCAGCCGCTGGCGCCTCCGGTGCCGCTGCCGCGGCTTCCGACCCCGCTGCGGCCCCCATGGCGGCTGCGGCACCCGCCTCCGCTGCACAGGCCGCCCCCGTAGCAGCCCCCGCCACGGCCGCTGCGCCTGCCGCCGCCCCCACGGCGACGGCCGCCGCCGGCGCTGGCGAAGCCCTGTACAAGCAGGCGTGCCAGGTGTGCCATGCCGCCGGCATTGCCGGTGCACCCAAGTTCGGCGACAAGGCCGCCTGGGCCGAGCGCCTGAAGGACGGCATCGACGGCATGACGCGCATCGCCATCGCCGGCAAGGGCGCCATGCCACCCCGCGGCGGCACGCAGGCGTCGGACGCGGACATCCACGCGGCGGTCGAGTTCATGGCCAACGCGGCCAAGTAAGACGAGGCCCCCGACCCCCAGCAAAAAGCCGGTCATCGACCGGCTTTTTTCGTTTCGGACAGGGTTACAAGGCCCTCGCCGCCGGGATATCGCCCCGGCCCAGGGCACGGCGGCGGATCAGACCCGGAACACCGACGGCTGCAGCACGTAGCCATAGCGCACTGGCAGATCGGCTGCCTGCACCGGCTGCGGGTCCCACTGCCCGGCCTCGACCGCCTGCGCGGCGGTTTCCATGTCCAGCGTGTGCGCCAGCCCCAGCACGGTGCCGTCGAACAGGTACAGGTGCCCGGCTTCGTCCAGCAGGCATTCGCGGGCGGTGGAGGCGCGGCCGGTGTGGGCGACCAGGCTGAAGTCCGGCTCGATGCGCCAGACCACCGGGGTGATCTCCAGCTCCACGTACACGCGCTGCGGGCCGTTCTGGAAGAACCAGCGCCCCTGGGCGTCGGCCTCGTAGTTGCGCTGGATGAAGTCGATGAGCTTGCCATGCGCCAGCAGCGAGCCTTTGGCCTGCGGGAACGGCCCCTGGGCCTGGGTGGCGTCGTCGCGCATGTACCAGCGGCCCCGCGCATCGAGCCCCAGCCAGCCGTAGCAGTCGGGAACGTTGGGCCACTTGGCGATGGCCTGTTTGACGATGTCATCCATGGCGCGATGGTATCGAGGGGGCCTGCCCTGCCGCGTAGTCCGGTGCCCCGTGGGCCGCCAGCCAGCCGGCCACCTCGGCCGGCATGGCGCGCACGTGGCCCGGCAGGCGCCCCTGGGCGAAGCCGACGTGCCCGCCATGCGCGGGCTGCCACAGCGTGACGTGGGCGCCGGCCTGCCCGGCGCGCGGCAGGCTGGACGCCGGCACGAACGGATCGTTGCGCGCATTGACGGCCAGCGCCGGGATGCGGATGCGCGCCAGCAGCGGCTGGGCCGAGGCGCGGCGCCAGTAGTCGTCGGTGTCGCGAAAGCCGTGCAGCGGCGCGGTGAACACGTTGTCGAAGTCGTACAGGTCGCGCGCGGCCAGCAGCGCCTGCCGGTCGAACAGGCCCGGGTGCTGGCGCAGCTTGGCCAGGGCCTTGGGCACCATGGTGCGCAGGAACATGCGCGTGTACACCTGCCGGTTGAAGCCCCGGCCGATGGCCGCCCCGCCTGCGGCCAGATCGAGCGGCGAACACACGGCCGCCACCGCATCGGCGCTGCGCGAGGCGCTGGCGCCGGCCTCGGCGGCCCAGCGCAGCAGCGCATTGCCGCCCAGCGACACGCCCACGGCCAGCAGCGGCGCGCGCGGGCCGGGCGTACCGTCGGCCCCGAGGGCGCCGTCGGCCTGCCGCTGCGCCAGGCGCGCCAGGATCCAGGCGATCTCCTCATGGTCGCCCGAGTGGTAGGCGCGCGGGGCCAGGTTGAGCTCGCCGCTGCAGCCGCGGAAATGCGGCACGGCGTAGGCCCAGCCGCGCTCGCGCGCCACGTCGGCGAAGGCCTCGGCATAGTGGCTGCGCGACGACCCCTCCAGTCCGTGGAACAGCACCAGCAGGGGCCGACCAGGATCGGCCTCCTGCCCGGCCCCTGCGGCCGGGTCCAGGAAGTCCACGTCCACGAAATCGCCGTCGGGTGCCGTCCAGCGCTCGCGCCGGTAGGCCGGGGGCGCGGCCAGCACGCGACGCGAGGCCAGCGCCGGCCAGATGGTCTGCAGGTGGCCGCCGGGCAACCAGCGAGGCGCTATATATTTCATAGCAACATGCCTTAGTCTTTATTGCGCTGGAGGGCTAAAAGGCTTGAAGCCCATAGGCCGGCAACATGGCAGGCAGCGCCTCAATGCAGCACCGGCGGCGGCTGGCCGGGCGCCTGGGATTCGTGCAGGGTGCCGGGGCTGGCGTGGTGGGCCACCAGGCGCCAGCCGAGCGGGGTCTTGTGATAGACGTTGGTGGAGTGCACGATGGCCTCGCGCACTCCGCCGTCCAGCACCACCTCGACATGCTCGACCACGCTGTGCACCGCGCTGGCCATGGCCTGCACGCGGTGCACCTGGGCCGGCCGGGCGCGCAGGGTGCCGTGCTCGAACATGGCGCTGAAGGCGGCGCGGATGGCCGCGGCGCCCAGCAGGCGCGGGCCGCCGGGGTTGACGCAGACGATGTCGTCCTCTTCGGCCCAGCACGCCATCAGGCGCTCCAGGTTGCCCGTCTGCAGGGCTTCGTAGAAGGCGGCTTCGGTTTCGTCGGCGGAGCCGCCCAGGTTGGCGGCGCGGTAGGGGGAACGGGTCATGGCGCTGGTGTGGGCTGTCATGCGGTGGCGCTATTGTCGGGGCTGGCGCGCGGCAGCGGTCGGCCCGGCGGACTACGCGGCCTCCCTGGCCCGCTGGGGCAGAATGCGCGAGCGCTGCCAGCCATTGGCACTGTCGCCTGCACCCGGCCCAGCGCACGCGCCATGAAACGTCTTCTTGCCACCCTGGCCGCCGTCCTGGCCCTCTCAGGCTGCGGCTACAACGACTTCCAGCGCCTGGACGAGCAGTCCAAGGCCGCGTGGAGCGAGGTGCTCAACCAGTACCAGCGCCGCGCCGATCTGGTGCCCAACATCGTCGCCACCGTCAAGGGCGAGGCCGCCTTCGAACAGGACACGCTGACCAAGGTGGTCGAGGCCCGCGCCAAGGCCACCTCCATCCAGGTGACGCCCGAGACGCTGAACAACCCCGAGGCATTCAACAAGTTCCAGGCCGCGCAGGGCGAGCTGTCCGGCGCCCTCTCGCGCCTGATGGTGGTGGCCGAGCGCTACCCGCAGCTGCAGGCCAACCAGGCGTTCCGCGACCTGCGCGTGACGCTGGAGGGCACCGAAAACCGCATCACCGTGGCGCGCAACCGCTACATCCAGACGGTGCAGGAATACAACGTGCTCGCGCGCAGCTTCCCCACCAACCTCACGGCCAAGGTGTTCAGCTACGACGCCAAACCCAGCTTCACCGTGCAGAACGAGGCGCAGATCTCCACCCCGCCGGCGGTGGACTTCTCCAAGCCGGCGTCCAGGCCCTGAAGCCCCACATCTGAGTGCCCGATATGCCCCTGGCGCACGTCCGACTAGCGCTGATAGCTCTTTTTTTGATAGCAATCGGCTGTTTTGGCACGCCGGCCCAGGCGCAGCGCGCCGTGCCGGCGCTGACTGCGCGCGTGATCGACGAGACCGGCACGCTCAGCGCGGCCGACCGGCAGGCGCTGGAAACGCGCCTGGCCGCCATCGAAAAGTCCCACGGCTCGCAGGTGGTGGTGCTGATGGTGCCCACCACCGCGCCCGAGGAACTGGCCGCGTTCGCCAACCGGGTCGGCAACGCCTGGAAGATCGGCCGCAAGGACGTGGGCGACGGCGTGCTGGTGCTGGTGGCCAAGGACGACCGCAAGATGCGCATCGAAGTGGCCAAGGCGCTGGAAGGGGCCATCCCCGACATCGCGGCCGCGCGCATCATCGACGGCGCCATGAAGCCGCGCTTTCGCGAGGGTGACTACGCAGGCGGCCTGTCCGCCGCGGTGAACCAGATCGGCGCGCGCATCGCCGGCGAATCGCTGCCCCTGCCCAGTGACACCAGCGAACGCGCGGCCCGGTCTGCGCCGGGCGTGGACTGGACCGACCTCGCCATCTTCCTGTTCTTCGGCGTGATGGTGGGCGGCCCGGTGGCGCGCGGCATTTTCGGCAACCGCCTGGGCGGCCTGCTGCTGGGCGGCGGCGTGGGCGGGCTGGCGTTCCTGTTCACCACCAGCGTGCTGCTGGCCGGCGGCGCGGGGTTGATCGCGCTGATCTACACCTGGCTTTTCAGCGGCACCGGCCTGTCCCTGGGCGGGCGGCGCAGCGGCGGCGGCTTCGGGCCGGCCGGGGGGGCCGGCATCGGCACGTCCACCGGGGGCTTCGGCGGCTGGAGCGGTGGCAGTGGCGGCGGCAGCAGCAGCGACGGGGGTGGATTCAGCTCGGGCGGCGGCGGCGATTTTGGCGGCGGCGGCGCCTCGGGAGACTGGTGACCATGGCGAAGAATTTGACGACTGGCCCTTCCTCGGCGTCCCCGTCTGCCCTGTCGCGCATCGCACGGCTCGTGCGGCACCGCTGGGTGGAAGGCCGCCTGCAACAGGCGCTGCCGCCCGACCTGCTGGAGCGCATCACGCGCCGCGTTGCGGCCAGCGAGCGCCGCCACACCGGGCAGATCCGCATCTGCGCCGAAGGCGGCCTGCCCACCAGCTACCTGTGGCGCGGCGCCAGCGCCCGCGAGCGCGCCGTCACCCTGTTCGGCAAGCTGCGCGTGTGGGACACCGAGCACAACAACGGCGTGCTCATCTACCTGTTGCTGGCCGAGCAGGCCATCGAGATCGTGGCCGACCGGGGCCTGTCCCGCACCGTGCCGCCCGAGACCTGGCGCACCCTGGTCGCGCACATGGGCGAGGCCTTTCGCGCCGGCCGCTACGAGGATGGCCTGACGCAGGCGCTGGCGGAGGTGTCCGCGCTGCTGGCCGCGCGTTTCCCGGCAGGGACCGGGGAAGACGGCACGGTGGCCGGTGGACACAATGAACTGCCCGATGCGCCGGTGCTCGCGGGCGATGCGCTCCTGAAAGAGTAGCCCCGGCCCGCGGCGCAGGCGTGCCGTGCCGGGCGCGCCCCCCGGGCCTTCGCAAACCCGGGCATCCCTGCGCGAGGGACCGGGAGCGTTTTCGCCGATGGACCGACGATCGCTGGCACCGTCCGCGTACCAGCGCGGCAGGAAAGGCGCCCCATGGACCCCCTTCGACCTCCCAACCGCACCAGGCCGCGCGAGCACAGCCCAGAGATTGGCAACCACACCGGCACCCCTGCGCCGGCACGGCACGTGCGCGCCCGCACGGCGGGGCCGGGCGCGATCGGTACGCCCCCGCTATCGCCGCGCCGCCCCTCGGACGACCGGCATGCCGCCGGGCCCTCCACGCTGCCGCCTCGCACCGCCGTCCCGCTGCACGCGATGCGCCCTCCCGTGCCCGGCACCGCCCTGCCGAGTTCTCCGCCGCCAGCGCTGTCAGAGCCGGAATCACCCGAATGCGACCTGGAGACCTGGGATGTCGAAGATCCCGAACGCCTGCAGGAAGAGCTGGCGGCACTGGGCATCCATGGCCCGCTGGACCCCTCCCAGCTGTTGGCCCTGGTGGATCTGGCCGTGCAACGCCCGGAAGATGAAGACCGGCTCCGGCAAGCGGCCGCCGCCTTGGTCGCCCACCGGGGGGCCGGACGGGCGATGGCCGACCGGCTGGAGCCGCTGTGGCGACAGCATTGCCAGAGCCATCCTGCCGCGGCCCGCGTGATCGAAACCGCACTGGGACCGGTGGGCACCTTCGCCGCCGTGGGGCCGGCCCCGGACGGAAGCGGCGATCCTGCCGCCCTCGAAGCAGACTTGGAGGCCTATCTGCAGACCGAACTGGAAGAAGACAGCGAGGACGGCGATGTGGAGGTCGATGTGGAACGCCTGGAAAAACCGCTGGGGCAACAGATCCACGCCTGGCTGGGCAATGCGGGCAACATGGGCCGTGCGATCGCCGCGCATTTCCAGGCCTTCGACGACGACCCGCAGGCGAGGGCCTTCGCCAGATTGCTGGAGCGCCTTCATCAGGAGGCTCTGCCCACGTTTTCTCCCGCGGCGCAACACCAGTTGATAGAGCAGGTGCGCACCGCCGCCATGATGATGGTGCGCGATCCCGGCCTGTGCCTCAACGTTTTCCTGGTCGCCCAGACGGCTCTGGGCGACTGCCGCGACAACCTGCTCGATGGCCTCTCCAAGGTGATGCTGGCCGTGCGCAGCCACCAAATGGTGCTGGGCGTGAGGATGGGCAAGATCGATGAGTCGAAGGCCCACCATTTGACGGGCCAGCGGTTTCGGCTTTCGCTGCTGGAGACCGCCACGAACCGCTTCATCGGCCGGCAAAAGGAACGTGCCGACTTCCCGCCCTGGAAGAAGAACTGGCTGGAAAAGGACGCCGTGGAAACCATGGTGCATGCCAAGGCCGCCTTGAAGACGGGCCTGAATCTCCCGCAGGACACGGCACAGGACCTGACGAGCCTGGACTTCAGCGTGCTGGAGCCGGCCGATATCGCCGCACTGCAAGCCGAGGTTCTGGAACAGGCGGCCGACCCCCAGGCCTACCACCAGTTCCTGATGAACGATGCGCCCTGGCGCGACAGCATGCAAGCGCTTCACCGGACCGCCTTCGACGCCATCGACGCCATCCGGGATGAAAACCCCTACTACGAACTGCTCCCCCCGCGCGATAGCACCAGCGCCGCCGCGTTCGAGCACGCAGAAGTCGGCAACAAGATCTACGCCGCCTGGCAGTCCGCCGTGGAACAGCAGCTGGAGGCTCTGGCGGCTCGCGCAAGCGGGGCGCTGCCGCCGCGCCATCCTTCGACATCGGAAGCCGGGCCCTCGCGCGCCAGCTAGCCGGCCAACCACCGCACTCCCGTGGAAAACCGACCCTTGACTGGCATCGCACGCATGGGCCGCGTGCGGCCGCGCGAGCCCAGCGCCGATGCGCCGTCCCCGTCCGACCGCCAAGTCCGCCCCCGCTGGAACAATGCCACGCACTTGGCGGGCCCCCTGGTCGCGCGCAATGCATTGCCGGGCAGCACTGCCGAAGCCGGAGCCCACTGGCGAGCGCCGCGCGCCCCTCTGCCCCTGCATCGGCCGGACCTGCCGGACCTGAACGCCGCACTGCCCCAGCCGCCGGACCTGCCAGACCTGAACACCGCGCTGCCCCAGCCACCAGACCTGCCGGACCTGAACGCCGCACTGCCCCAGCCGCCAGACCTGCCGGACCTGAACACCGCGCTGCCCCAGCCACCGGACCTGCCAGACCTGAACGCCGCACTGCCCCAGCCGCCAGACCTGCCGGACCTGAACGCCGCACTGCCCCAGCCACCAGACCTGCCGGACCTGAACGGCACGCCGCCGACTTCATCAAGCAGCGGGGCCGACACCTCGGATTCCGAAGAAGAAGACTGGCAAAGCGAGGACGAAGCGGCGCCGGACCCGCTCACGCTTCCCTTCGTGAACCATGCGGAACTCGGCATTCATGGCACGCCCCATTCGGCCCAGGTCTTCGCATTGCTGGACATGCTGGATGCCCACCCGGAGCGCGCGCAGCAGGTCATGCGTGTTTCGGCCGACCTGCTCGTGGAACTGGGGCCACTGCCCGAACTGCGCGACGGTCTGGAGGCCCGCGCCGCGGACGGGGCCTTGCACCCGGTCACGGCGGAGGCCGTCTGGCAATTGCGGGGCCTTCTGGTGCGCTTCGAGGACGACGATGTCGAGTCGGAGGACGAAGGGGAGGATAACGAGCGCGAAGAACTCGCCCGGGACCTGCGGCGCCAGACAATGCCGCTGGGCTGGGAAATCGCCCAATGGCTGGGCCAAGACCATCCCGATGCCGCAACGTTGAGCACCTTCGACGACGAACCCCAGGCCCCCGTTTTCGCCCGCCTGCTGGCACGGCTGCGGGATGCCAGCCACGATGGCCATGAAGGCAGCTCATCCACGGCGGTGGCGCAGCGGGCGGAGCAGGTCGCCGCCGTCATCCATGCGGTGGCGGGCGATCCCGACCTGCGGGCGCAGGTCTACCTGATTGCGCAGACGGCCCTGGGCAGCTGCCGGGACAACGTACTCGAAGGCTTTTCCAAGGCGCTGCTGGCCGTTCGCAACCACCAGATGGTGGCGGACATCCGCAGCGGCCGGTTGGACGCCGCGCAGTTCGACCACTGGGCGGGACAGCAATTTCGGCTGGCCTTGCTGGAGAGCGAGGTCACCCGGTTCATCCACCGCGAACTGCAGCGCCAGGACCTGGGGCCCTGGCCGAAACGCCAGCTGACGCGGGAGCCACTGGAGACCCTGATGCACGCCAAGCAGGCGCTGCGGGATCGCCTTGACCTGCCGGAAGGCACCGTGACGGGCGTGCAGGCCCTGCAGCTGAGCGTGCTGCGCCAAAAGGACGTGAACGACCTGGAAAAAGCCGTGTTGCAGCAGGCCCGCGACACCGCCGCCTACGGCGACTTCCGCATGGGCCACACGACCTGGCGCGAAGGCATGAAGGCACTGCACTCCCGTGCGTTCGCTTGGCTCCAGCAAGCGCGCGACGACGATCCGTTTTTCGATGAAGACATTCCCGCTTCCACGGACCTGGAAGGGCAGGTCGAATACGCCATCCGTGCCCGGGCGGTCGAGGCGCGGTGGCGGCACGAGGAGGACCGGCTGCTGCGGCACCTGGCGGGCCTCGAAGCGCCGCTGAGTCCCGTGAAGCCCGAGCCGGGCGCGGCCTGAGCCGCTGCACGCAGCCCCCTGCCGCTTCAGCCGGTGCCGGTGGGGTCCACCCAGCCCGGCACCGCCCACACCCGCCCGCCGCCGGCGGCGAAAAAGCGTCGCTCCGGCCCGGTGGCCATCGTCTGCCCTCCCGTGAACTCGCCGAACGCCGGCAGCACGGTGAGTTGCGGCTCCACCGCAAAGCAAGGCAGGCGCAGGGCGTCGCGCCCCCGCCCCCGCAGCACCACGGCGGGATGGACATGGCCCGCCAGCACATGCAGCGTGCCATGCGCCTGCGGGTGGTGGCAACAGGCGAACGGCCCGATCGGCCAGGGCTCGTCCACGATGGCGATGCCCAGTCCGGCCGGCGGATCGCCGGCGTGGCCGTCGTGGTTGCCTCGCACCAGCACCACCTCCAGCGCGGCATGTGCGGCGCGCCATGCCGACAGGGCGGCCAGCACGGCGGGCGACTGCGCCTCGGCCGCATGCAGGAAGTCGCCCAGCACCACCAGCCGCTGCGCCTCCTGCTGCGCGATCTGCGCAGCAAGCCGGGCCAGGTTGTCGCGCGTGGTGCCGGAGGGCACGGGCAGCCCGCGCGCGCGGAAGGTGTCGGATTTGCCCAGGTGCACGTCGGCCACGAACAGCGTGCGGCCGGCCGGCCACCACAGCGAGCGGTCGGGCAGCAGGTGGACTTCGGTGCCGGCGAGGTGGCAGATGGCGGCGCCCTGGGTTGCCGTATGGATGTCTGCTGCGCTCATGCGGCATTTTCCCCTCACAGCCGGGGCAGCGGCCGCGAGGGCTTCCGCTCCCGGCGCCGCTTCGCGGCACCGCCCGGGGCGGATTCGTCGGCCGCGGTGAGCGAGAAATCCAGCGTGCGGCGCACCTCGGCTGTCGCGGCCTGCATGGGGTCATTCGGCGCCGATGGGGCTTCGGCCATGGCCTGCGGTTCGCTGGCCGCCGCAGCAGATGCCTTGGTGGGGCGCCGCCGCGGCGCGCGCAAGGGCGGGTCGGGCGGCACCACGTCCTGCATGCGGGGCGCGGCATCGGCCGCCGGGCCGCGCGCATCGGCAGCGCTGTCCAGTTGCGCGAGCATGCGGGCGATGCGGTCGGCCAGGTGTTCGTTGGTGAGTTTTTCGCGAAAGCGCTCCACCATGAGCGGGAAGGCGAACGGACTCGGCCGCAGCAGCGCCCGCACCACGAGTTGCTGGCCCTGCATGCGGCGCAAAGCGGCCAGGAGCTGGGCCACGTCCAGCTCCTGGCTGAGCACCTCTTCGTCGGCCTGGCGCAGCAGCATGTTGGTGGTGTCGTATTTACGAAAGACCTCGAAGAACAGCTGCGACGACGCCTGCAGCTGGCGTGCGCTGCGGCGCTCGCCGGGGTGGCTCTGGAAGATCAGGCCCGACACGCGTGCGATCTCGCGAAAGCGCCGCCGTGCCATCTCGGTGGCATTCAGGCTGGCAAGCACTTCGTGCAGCAGGGCCTGGCGCTCCGGGTCGCCGTGCGGGGTTTCGGGCAGGGGATGGCCCGCGGAATCGTCGGCCTCGGCCCGCGCGGCATTGGCGGTGTTGCGGATGGCCAGGGCTTCGCTGGCGGGCAGCCGCGGGACCGAGGTGGGTGCACCGGATGCGCCGGATGCATCGGGTGATTCAGCGGGGGCGCCGGGCATTGCACGGGCGCGGGTGCTGAGCAGCTCGGGCAACAGGGCCGCCCAGTCGCGCTCGGTGGCGCTGAGCAGCTCCAGGCCGTAGTCGTTGACCGCGATCGAGAAGGTGCCCGCCTCGCCCTGCGCAGCGCGCCAGGCGAACAGGCTGGCCAGGCCGGTGTGCGCGTGCCGCCCGGCGAAGGGGTAGAGGAACAGGTGCCAGCCTTCGCGCGTGCGCAGGGTTTCGGCCAGCAGCGTGCCGGGCGTGGGCAGGGCCGACCAGCGCTGCTGCACGTCCAGCAGCGGGCGCACGCTTTTCAGCTCGGGCGAGCGGTAGTCGCCGTCCGCCGCCAGCGCGAGCTGGCGCACCACGAAATCGGCCAGCACCGTGGACAGCGGCATGCGCGAGCCCGCCCAGCGCGGCACGGTGGGCCGGCCACGCGCGGCGCGGCGCACGTAGGCGGTCATGTCCTCGATGCGGACCATCTCCAGCACCTGGCCTGCGAACACGAAGCAGTCGCCGGCCGACAGGCGCGACAGAAAGCTCTCTTCCATGGTGCCCAGGCGCGCGCCGTGCAGCACCTGCACCACCATGCTGGCATCGCTCACGATGGTGCCGATGTTGGCGCGGTGGCGCCGCGCCAGGCGCGCATCGGGCATGCGCCACACGCCGCCCTCGTCAGGCACCACGCGCTGGTAGTCCGGGTACACGGCCAGCGACGGCCCGCCCCGGTGCACGAAGTCCAGGCACCACTGCCACACGGCGCGCGGCAGGTCGGCATAGGCCGCCGTGCGGCGCACCTCGGCATAGAGCGCATCGGGCTCGAAGCCGCCACCCAGGGCGACGGTGACCAGGTGCTGCACCAGCACGTCCACGGGGCGGCGCGGGCTGGCGCGCATCTCCACCTGGCCCGCCTGCACCGCGGCGCGGGCGGCGGCGGCCTCGACCAGCTCCAGGCTGTGGGTGGGCACCAGGGTGATGCGCGACGGCCGCCCGGGCGCATGGCCCGATCGCCCTGCGCGCTGCAGCAGCCGCGCGATGCCCTTGGCCGAGCCGATCTGCAGCACGCGCTCCACGGGCAGGAAGTCCACGCCCAGGTCCAGGCTGGAGGTGCACACCACCGCCCGCAGCCGCCCGGCCTTGAGCCCGGCCTCGACCCATTCGCGCACGCCGCGGTCCAGCGAGCCGTGGTGGATGGCCAGTTCGCCCGCCCAGTCGGGCCGCGCATCGAGGATGGCCTTGTACCAGACCTCGGCCTGCGAGCGCACGTTGACGAAAACCAGCGTGGTGCGCGTGCCGGCCAGCTCGCGCACCACGGCCGGCAGCATCGACAGGCCCAGGTGGCCGGCCCAGGAAAAGCGCTCGGGGTGGTCGGGCAGCAGCGTGTCCACCACCAGGCGCTTGTCCACCCGGCCCTGCACCAGCACGCCCTCGGCGCAGCCGCCGCCCTGACAACCGGGCGGCTGGCCCAGCAGCGTGTGCATGGCTTCCTCCAGGTTGCCGAGCGTGGCCGACATGCCCCACACGCGCAGCGCCGGGTTCCAGCCCTGCAGGCGGGCGATGGCCAGCTGCACCTGCACGCCGCGCTTGTTGCCCAGCAGTTCGTGCCATTCGTCGGCCACCACGAGCTGCACGGACGACAGCGCCTCGCGTGCATCGCCGCGCGCCAGCAGCAGCGACAGGCTCTCGGGCGTGGTCACCAGCACCGTGGGCAGCCGCCGCGACTGCGCGCTGCGCTCGCCGCTGGCGGTATCGCCCGTGCGCGCGCCGGCCGTCCAGCGCGCCACGCCGCCGTGCACCGGCGCCAGCGCATCGAGCGGCGCCTGCAGCGCCTTGAGCGTGTCGGCCGCCAGCGCCCGCATGGGCGTGAGCCACAGCACCGTGAGCGGCGCGGCGGTGCTGTGCCGCCCCCGCGAAGGGGTTGCTACTTTTTTTATAGCATCATCCCCTAGTGTTGATTGCGGCGAAGGCCGATTTGGCTCAAAACCCTCCGAAGCCCCTGCCAGCGCCTGCAAAGCCCCCAGCCACACCGCGTAGGTCTTGCCAGCCCCGGTCGTCGCATGCAGCAGGCCCGAGCGGCCTTCCGCCATGGCCTTCCACACCTGCTTTTGGAACGGAAACGGCTTCCAGTCCCGCTGCGCGAACCAGTCGGCCACCGCGCGCTGCACCGCAGACCGGGTCACCGCCAGGCCTCCGGCCGCGGCAAAGGGCTTTGCCTGAAGACAGACAGCGCCTGGCCCGCGCGAACCCAGCCACGGGCCACCGGAGGCCGGGTGGCTTCGGCGCCCCGCTGCGGGTGCGCCGCGGCGCGCACGGGTTGCCGCACAAACGGCTGGACCATTCCGGAGTGCAAAGCGGCGCAGCGCGCAGGCCCATCCGCCGATCGCCGAGCGCATCGCAGGCAGCCGGCCGAAAAGCGCAGGCAGGCGGAATGCGCCGCCTTTTTCCGAAGCGTCTTTTTGGGGTGGACCACCGCGGGATGCGCCGGCCGCCGGGCCACCGCCCGGCCCAGAAATGCCGCCCTTTCGCGGTCTTCTTCAATGAGCGGCACGGGACCTGCGGCGCTCACGCATCGGACCTCGGCAACAAGGCCGCCAGGGTGTCCACCGAATCCGCCTCGGCCACGGGTTTGTCCTCGCGCCAGCGCAGCATGCGCGGAAAGCGCACGGCGATCCCGCTCTTGTGGCGTGAACTGCGGGCGATGCCCTCGAACCCCAGCTCGAACACCAGCGTGGGCCGCACGCTGCGCACCGGGCCGAAGGTCTCGACGGTGGTCTTGCGGATGACCGCATCCACGCGCGCCATCTCGGCATCGGTCAGGCCGGAGTAGGCCCTGGCGAACGGCACCAGCGCGCGGCCCTCGGTGCCCGGCGGGCCATCCCACACGGCGAAGGTGTAGTCGCTGTACAGGCTGGCGCGCCGGCCGTGGCCGCGCTGGGCGTAGATCAGCACGGCGTCGATGCTCAAGGGGTCGATCTTCCACTTCCACCAGGTGCCCACGTCTTTCGTGCGGCCCACGCCGTACCCGGCATCGCGGGCCTTGAGCATCATGCCCTCCACGCCCAGCGAGCGGGCCTGTTCGCGCTGCAAGGCGAGATCGTCCCAGCGCTCACTTTGCAGCACGGGGCTGGCTACCAGCGCCGGGTGCGCCACGCGCGCCAGCAGCGCATCGAGCCGCGCCCGGCGTTCGTGCTGGGGCCGCTGGCGCAGGTCCTGGTCTCCCTCCTCCAGCAGGTCGTAGGCGAGCAGCACCACGGGCAGTTCGCGCAGCAGCTTCGGCGTGAGGGTCTTGCGGCCGATGCGCTTTTGCAGATCGGCGAACGGCCGCACATGGGCCGCGGCGCCGCCCTCGGCCGCGCGCCAGACGACGATCTCGCCGTCGAGTACCGTGCCGTCGGGCAGCGCGGCGCCGAGCGACTGCAGCTCGGGGAATCGGTCGCTCACCAACTCCTCGCCGCGCGACCAGATCCAGATGCCCGCATTGGCGCCGGCCCCCTCGGCCGAATCCTTGCCATCCGCAGCCAGGGCGCCACGGCGCACGATCTGTGCCCGGATGCCGTCCCACTTCCACTCCACGATCCACTGCGCAGGCGGGCCGAGCACCGTGTCGAATTGCGACACCGGCAGTTGCAGCGGGTGCGCCAGAAAGAAGGGATAGGGGTGGCCGCGGGCCTCGCCCTCGGCGGCATCGCCGCCCTCGCCCTCCGCCGCGACCAGGCGAAGGTAATCGGCCTCGCCCGGACGGGCCCCGATGTGCGTGTAGCCCATGAGCCGCTGCGCGATGCGCTTGGCATCCACGCCGCTGACCGCGGCCAGCACTTGCGTCACCTGAAGGCGCGATACCCCCACCCGGAACGCGCCGGTGATGAGCTTGAAATACACCAGCCGCTCTTCGGGCGCGAGGCTGGCCCACTGCGCGCGCAACGTGGCCTCCAGCGCTTCGGGCGGCATGCCGCGCAGGGGAAGCAGGTGGTGCTCCATCCATTCGGCCAGGCCCAGCGCCTGCACTTGCGTGGGCGCGGGCAGCAGCAGCGAAATGGTCTCGGCCAGATCGCCCACGGCCTCGTAGCTTTCGTCGAACAGCCATTCGGGCAAGCAGGCCACCTCGCGCGCCAGGGCGCGCAGGAGCTTGGTCGGAACCAGTTGGCGCGGCTTGCCGCCTGCCAGGAAATACACCGCCCAGGCCGCATCGGCCGGCGCCGCCGCGCGCAGGTAGGCCTGCAGCGCGGCCTGCTTGGCAAGGTTGGAGGTGCTGGCGTCGAGCGCGCGGTAGAGCGCGGCGAAGTCCTTCATGGCGCGGACGAAGGTGGGGACTCGGGCTCGGAAGTGGGCACCGCTTTGCCAGCTGGCGGGGTGTGAACGCTGTCCGTGCTTCGGTCGGCGTCTTTGACCGCGCGCTTCGATCGGGCCTTCGTTGCTGCGGCAGCGACGTCGCCCGGACCCTGCGGAGGCAACGCGGCGTCGGCAAGCAGTGGGGCATCTCCCCCCGGCAATGCGATGGCGGGCGTGGCGGCATTGCCTTCACGCTCCGCCTCCAGGGCTTGTGCCGCGGCCTGCGCCGGCGCCGTCTGCGCGCCAGCCGCCTCCTGGTCATCCTCGTCGCCGTATTCCGTGTGGAACGACTGCGCATCCAGCCCCTGCTCGCACAGCCATCGCACCAGCACGGCCACGCTGCCGTGGGTCACGAAAACGCGTTCGGCCCCGGTGGCCCCGATCGCCCGCTGCAGGCCGGGCCAATCCGCGTGGTCCGACATCACGAACCCGCGGTCCACGCCCCGGCGGCGGCGCGTGCCGCGCAACTGCATCCAGCCGCTGGCGAACGCATCGGCATGGCGGGCGAAGCGGCGCATCCAGGGCGTGCCCTGGGCAGACGGCGGGGCCAGCACGAGCGCGGTCTTGAGCATCTGCGCGTCCACGCCCGGGTCGGTCACGCGGAAGGTGGGCGGAAGATCCACGCCCGCCGCGCGGTACACCGCATTGAGCGGCTCCACCGCACCATGCACCACGATCGGGCCGATGCTCCGGTCCACGCCGTGCAGGATGCGCTGGGCCTTGCCGAAGGCGTAGCACAGCAGCACCGAAGGCCGGCCCTGCGCGGCATTGGCGCGCCACCAGGCGTCGATGTCGGCGAACAGCACGGGCTGCGTGGGCCAGCGGTAGATGGGCAGGCCGAAAGTGGATTCGGTGATGAAGGTGTCGCAGCGCACCGGCTCGAACGGGACGCAGGTGCCATCGGCCTCGGTCTTGTAGTCGCCTGACGCGACCCAAACCCGTCCGCCGTGTTCCAGCCGCACCTGGGCGGACCCCAGCACATGGCCCGCAGGGTGCAGCGACAGACGCACGCCGTGGTGTTCGATGGCTTCGCCATAAGCCAATGTCTGCAAGGCGATGTCGGCGCCCAGCCGGGCCCGAAGCACGCCCTCGCTGTCGGTGTGGGCCAGGTAGTGGGCGTGGCCCACGCGCGCATGGTCCGAATGACCGTGCGTGATGACCGCCCGCTCCACCGGCCGCCAGGGATCGATGTAGAAATCGCCCGCCGTGCAATAAAGGCCTTCGGGGCGCGCGACGATCAGATCGACCTCACCGCGCGCCATGTCCGGTGTCTTTCGCGAAAGGAGAGAAGCGCCGACGAGCGACCTGTCTGACCCCGCCGCCCAATGCGCCGTGCGTAGAAGGAAGTGCTGTGTGCGCTTGCATGCCGAATGCTATCGCCCACCCTTCTTTCGCCCGGGTGCGGAACGCCGCATGCCTGTGTCAGCCGGCGCCTACCGTGCGTCTTGCCGCGTCCAGCTCCACCTCCAGAGCCCCCTGCAACCGTGTCGCCGTGTCGCCGTGTCGCCGTGTCGCCGTGTCGCCAGCTTCATTTCAGCCGCCCATGAAAAAAGCCGCCCGAAGGCGGCTTGTCACAGAAGGAACGGAGAGCCGTTCAATCGATCAGCGCTTTTGGCGGAACTTGCGCAGCGCAGCGATCTGCGCGGCCATCACGGCCAGTTCCGATTGCGCCTTGGCCAGGTCCAGTTCGCTCTTGGCGTTCTTGACGGCCTCTTCGGCAGCAGCCTTGGCCTGGTTGGCCTTCTCGTCATCCAGGTCCTTGCCGCGCACTGCGGTATCGGACAGCACCGTCACGCGGTGGGGCTGCACTTCCAGAATGCCACCGGCCACGAAGACGAACTCTTCGCCGCCGTCGGCCATCTCGATGCGCACCGAGCCGGGCTTGATGCGCGTGATCAGCGGGGTGTGGCGGGGATAGATGCCCAGCTCACCGGCTTCGCCGGGCAGAGCGACGAACCGCGCTTCGCCGGAGAAGATGGATTCTTCGGCGCTGACGACATCGACGTGAATGGTGTTCATGGTGGTTCCTTCCAAAAGTCGGGAAAGCTAGGAATCGGCAGCCCGGTCGGTTGGCGCGCCGCGGGTACTTTGAAGCACCTGCATGACACGCTCACCCATAGGGCGGGCAGCCGATTGCGCCGCCTTACGCGACCTTCTTGGCCTTTTCGAAGGCTTCGTCGATGGTGCCGACCATGTAGAACGCCTGCTCGGGCAGGTGATCGCACTCGCCGGCCACGATCATCTTGAAACCACGGATGGTTTCGGACAGGGGCACGTACTTGCCGGGCGAGCCCGTGAACACTTCGGCCACGTGGAACGGCTGCGACAGGAAACGCTGGATCTTTCGGGCGCGGGCCACAGCCAGCTTGTCTTCCGGTGCCAGTTCGTCCATGCCCAGAATGGCGATGATGTCTCGCAGTTCCTTGTAGCGCTGCAGCGTGCCTTGCACACCGCGGGCCACTGCATAGTGCTCTTCGCCCACGACTTGCGGGTCGAGCTGGCGGCTGGTCGAGTCCAGCGGGTCCACGGCGGGATAGATGCCCAGCGAAGCGATGTCACGCGACAGCACCACGGTGGAATCCAAGTGGGCGAACGTCGTGGCAGGCGATGGGTCGGTCAAGTCATCCGCTGGCACGTAAACGGCCTGGATGGAGGTGATCGAGCCGACCTTGGTGGAGGTGATGCGCTCTTGCAGGCGGCCCATTTCCTCGGCCAGCGTAGGCTGGTAGCCCACGGCGGAAGGCATGCGGCCCAGCAGGGCGGACACTTCGGTACCGGCCAGCGTGTAGCGGTAGATGTTGTCCACGAAGAACAGCACGTCGCGGCCTTCGTCGCGGAACGACTCGGCGATCGTCAGGCCGGTCAGGGCCACGCGCAGGCGGTTGCCTGGGGGCTCGTTCATCTGGCCGTAGACCATGGCGACCTTCGAGTCTTCGAGCTTCTCGAGATTCACCACGCCGGAATCGGCCATCTCGTGATAGAAGTCGTTCCCTTCGCGGGTCCGCTCGCCCACACCAGCGAACACCGACAGGCCGCTGTGGGCCTTGGCGATGTTGTTGATGAGTTCCATCATGTTCACGGTCTTGCCCACGCCGGCGCCGCCGAACAGGCCCACCTTGCCGCCCTTGGCGAACGGGCACACCAGGTCGATCACCTTGATGCCGGTTTCCAGCAACTCTTGCGAAGGCGACAGTTCGTCGTACGCAGGGGCCTTGCGGTGGATGGAGGCCGTGAGTTCCTGGCTCACCGGACCACGTTCGTCGATGGGCGCGCCCAGCACGTCCATGATGCGGCCCAGGGTCGCCTTGCCCACGGGCACGGTGATGGGGTTGCCAGTGTTGGTCACCAGGATGCCGCGGCGCAGGCCGTCGGACGAGCCCAGGGCGATGGTGCGCACAATGCCGTCGCCCAGCTGCTGCTGCACTTCCAGCGTCAGGGTGGAACCGTCGAGCTTCAGGGCGTCGTAAATCTTGGGCATCTGGTCGCGCGGGAACTCCACGTCCACCACGGCGCCGATACATTGAACAATCTTGCCTTGCACTTGAGCCATTTTTTGCTCCAAATAAATATGGGTTGAGCTGTCTGTTTACACAGCAGCAGCGCCGGACACGATTTCCGAAAGCTCTTTCGTGATCGCTGCCTGGCGCGTTTTGTTGTAGACCAGCTTCAACTCGCCGATGACGCTGCCTGCGTTGTCGGTGGCGGCCTTCATGGCCACCATGCGCGCGGACTGCTCGGAGGCCATGTTTTCTGCCACGGCCTGGTAGATCAGGGATTCGACATAGCGCAACAGCAATTCGTCGATGACGCTCTGCGCATCGGGCTCATAGATGTAGTCCCAGCCGTGCTCGGTCTTCTCGGCTTCCATCTGCGAGGAAGACAGGGGGAGCAGACGCTCCACCACCGACTCCTGCCGCATGGTGTTGATGAACTTGGTGTACCCCAGGTACACCGCATTGATCTTGCCTTCGGCGTAAGCGTCGAGCAGCACCTTCACGGGGCCGATCAGCTTGTCCAGATGGGGCGTGTCGCCCAGGCCGGTGACATGCGAAACCACCTTGGCACCGACGCGGTTCAGGAAACCCAGGCCCTTGTTGCCAATGGCCACGGCCTCGGTGGACACGCCAGCGGACTGCAACTCGCGCAGCTTGGTGGTCACGGCACGCAACACGTTGGTGTTCATGCCCCCACACAGACCCTTGTCGGTCGTCACCACGATGACACCGGCCACCTTGGCATCGTTTTCCTTCATGAAAGGATGAACGTATTCCGGGTTGGCCTTGCCGAGGTTGGCGGCGATGTTGCGGATCTTCTCGCTGTAAGGACGGGCCGAGCGCATCCGCTCCTGCGCCTTGCGCATCTTGGACGCGGCCACCATTTCCATGGCCTTGGTGATCTTCTTGGTGTTTTCCACCGATTTGATCTTGCCGCGTATTTCCTTGCCTGCTGCCATGATGATTCCTCGTTCGGTTTAGGCGAACGACTTCTTGAACGCGCCGATGGCGGCGGTCAATTCGGCTTCAGCGTCCTTGTCCATGGCCTTTGCCTGCTCCAGCTTGGCCAGCAAAGGGCCATGGCTGGACTTCAGGAACTGATGCAGGCCGTGTTCGAACTCGAGAACCTTCTTGACTTCGATGTCGTCCATGAAGCCCTTGTTCACTGCGAACAGCGTGGCACCCATCAGGGAGATGGGCAGCGGGCTGTACTGGGCTTGCTTGAGCAGTTCGGTCACGCGGGCACCGCGGTCCAGCTGCTTGCGGGTGGCTTCGTCCAGGTCGGAGGCGAACTGCGCGAACGCAGCCAGTTCCCGGTACTGGGCCAGGTCGGTACGGATACCGCCGGACAGGCTCTTGATGATCTTGGTCTGGGCAGCACCACCGACGCGCGACACCGAAATACCGGCGTTGATGGCGGGGCGGATACCTGCGTTGAACAGGCTGGTTTCCAGGAAGATCTGGCCGTCCGTGATCGAGATCACGTTGGTCGGAACGAAGGCGGACACGTCGCCGGCTTGCGTTTCGATGATCGGCAGTGCGGTCAGCGAACCGGTCTTGCCCTTGACTTCACCCTTGGTGAAGGCTTCGACGTAGTCGGCGTTCACGCGGGCAGCACGCTCCAGCAGACGGCTGTGGAGATAGAACACGTCGCCAGGGTAGGCTTCGCGGCCTGGCGGGCGGCGCAGCAGCAGCGAAACCTGGCGGTAGGCCACGGCTTGCTTGGACAGATCGTCATAGACGATCAGCGCGTCTTCGCCGCGATCGCGGAAGTACTCACCCATCGTGCAGCCGGAGTAGGCCGACACGTATTGCATGGCGGCGGACTCGGAAGCCGAAGCGGCCACCACGATCGTGTACTCCATCGCGCCAGCTTGCTCCAGGGAGCGCACCACGTTCTTGATGGACGATGCCTTCTGGCCGATGGCGACGTAGATACACGTCACGCCCTGACCCTTCTGGGCAATGATGGCGTCGATGGCGACGGCCGTCTTGCCGGTCTGGCGGTCGCCGATGATCAGCTCGCGCTGGCCACGGCCGACAGGCACCATGGAGTCGATGGACTTCAGGCCGGTCTGCAGGGGCTGGTCCACCGATTTGCGGGCGATCACGCCCGGAGCGACCTTTTCGATCACATCGGTGAGTTTGGCGTTGATGGGACCCTTGCCGTCGATCGGCTGGCCCAGTGCGTTCACCACGCGGCCGATGAGTTCAGGGCCCACGGGCACTTCCAGAATGCGGCCCGTGCACTTCACGGTATCGCCTTCGGAGATGTGCTCGTATTCGCCCAGAATCACGGCGCCAACGGAGTCGCGCTCCAGGTTCAGCGCCAGGCCGTAGGAAGGCGCGCCCTCCTTGTTGGCCGGGAATTCCAGCATTTCGCCCTGCATCACGTCGGACAGGCCGTGCACGCGCACGATACCGTCGGACACGGACACCACGGTGCCCTGATTGCGGATATCGCTGCTGGCTGCCAGACCTTCGATGCGGCTCTTGATCAGTTCAGAAATTTCTGCGGGATTGAGTTGCATGACTCTTTCCTTCTTTCTTTGGTTAGCCGAGACCTCAAGCCGCTTACGCAGTGAGGGCCGCTTTCATTTGTTCCAGACGGGCTTTGACGGAGGTGTCGAGCACCTCGTCTCCCACGACTACGCGAACGCCGCCGATCAGGGATTCGTCCACCTGTACCGAGACATTCAGCTTGCGGCCGAAGCGCTTTTCGAGCACTGCGTCCAGGCCGGCCAACGCGGCGGCGTCCAGTGCAAATGCGCTGAACACCACGGCATCGGAAGAGCCGTTGCGCCGATTCACCAGCGCGCGGAACTGGGCCGCCACTTCGGGAAGCGCGTCCACACGGCCGTTCTCGATGATGACGCGCAGGAAGTTGCGGGCCGCCTCGGGCAGCGCGCTACGAACCACGCCCGTGATGACGTCGAACACCTGTTCGGCGGTCACCTTGGGGTTGTCCGCCAACTGGCGCAGTTGGGGATTGGCGGCAATCGCCGCCACTTCTTCCACCCAGGCCACGGTGCCGTTCAGGTCGGCACCCGGCTGGGACGTGCTGGCCTTGAACAGGGCTTCCGCGTAAGGGCGGGCAATGGTGGCGAGTTCTGCCATGTGCGTCGCTCCTTACAGCTCGGTCTTCAGGCGGTTCAGCAGGTCGGCGTGGACGCCAGCGTTGACTTCCTTGCGGAGAATCTGCTCGGCGCCCTTGACGGCCAGCGCAGCGACCTGCTCGCGCAGGGCTTCACGGGCCTGGATCGACTGCTGCTCGGCATCTGCGCGGGCAGCGGCGACGATCTTGTTGCCTTCCTCGGTCGCACGGGCCTTGGCCTCGTCGATGATGGCCTGAGCGCGGCGCTCGGCGTCCGCAATACGCGATGCCGTTTCGTTGCGCGTCTGGGCCAGTTCCTTCTCGACGCGCTGGTTCACAGCGGTCAATTCGGTTTTGGCACGGTCGGCGGCAGCGAGGCCATCGGCGATTTTCTGGGCTCGCTCGTCCAGGGCCTTCGCGATCGGGGGCCACACGAACTTCATCGTGAACAGCACCAGGATCAGAAAGACGATGGCCTGAACGAACAGGGTCGCGTTGATACTCACGGCAACACCTTTCTAGTTGGGCGTTGAACGGAGCTTAGGCCAGGACGAAGGGGTTGGCGAAAGCGAACAGCAGCGCGATGGCCACGCCGATCAGGAAGGCGGCGTCGATCAGACCGGCCAAGATGAACATCTTGGTTTGCAGTTCATTGATCAGCTCAGGCTGGCGAGCGGACGCTTCGAGGTACTTGCCACCCATCAGTGCGATGCCGATCGAAGCGCCGATAGCGCCGAGACCCACGATCAGACCACAAGCCAGAGCGACGAGACCGAGAACGTTTTCCATGATGACTCCTAGGATGAAAAGAAAGAAAGGTTGAAAAAGAAAGGGAAAGGATCAGTGAGATTCATGCGCCTGGCCGAGATAGATCAGCGCAAGCATCATGAAAATGAAGGCCTGCAGGGTGATCACCAGGATGTGGAAGATCGCCCAGATCGAGCCTGCAATGATGTGCCCCAGAGGGAGCAACACACCGGAAAGCGACATGGCAGCAGCACCGCCCATCAGGGCAATCAGCATGAACACCAACTCACCAGCGTACATGTTGCCGAACAGCCGCATGCCATGCGACACGGTCTTGGCAATGTATTCAATGATCTGCATAAGCAGATTGACCACGCCCAGGATCAGGGCGAAGACGGGATTCTTGCTGGTGCCGAACGGTGCGGTGACCAGTTCATGCGCCCAGCCGCCCAGGCCCTTGATCTTCACGCTGTAGTACAGGCAAAGCACCAGGATGGCGAACGACAGGCCGAGAGTGGTGGAAAGGTCGGCGGTGGGCACCACGCGCAGGTAGGCGTGATGCGGGTCGTGGCCGGCGGCACCGTAGATCTGGGCCCAGATGGCAGGCAGCAGATCGACCGGCAGCATGTCCATGGCATTCATCAGGAAGATCCAGACGAACACAGTCAGAGCCAGGGGCGCAATGAACTTGCGGCTTTCGGCGTTGTGGATATTGGCCTTGGCCTGGTTGTCCACCATCTCGACCAGGATTTCGACCGCGGCCTGGAAGCGGCCCGGCACGCCGGAGGTCGCCGTGCGCGCCGCACGCCAGAAAACAAAAAGTGCGATGAAACCGAGAACCAAACCCACGATCACGGAATCGAAGTTCACCACGGAGAAATCGACGATGGACTTCTGCTTGATGTTCTGGAGATGCTGCAAGTGGTGAACGATGTATTCACTGGCAGTCGGTGCATGCGCTTCTGCGGCCATCGGACAACTCTTCTATCAATATCAATCGGTTTTTCGGACACCGGGCCGCACCATGAGGGCGATCCAGTACGTTTTCATCGTCACTACCATGCCGGCCAGCAATGCCAGCCAACTCAGCCCCGGAACCAGCCGGGGCGCCGCCGCCAGCATGGCAACGGTCATTGCAACCTTGACCAACTCCCAGCCGAACAAGCCAGTCATCGCACTTCCTGCGGAAGTTTGATGCCGGGCCATTCCGCGAGCGAACAGGGCAGCGGGAATTACCACAGCCAGTGCGCCATACCCCGTGGACCAAGCCACGGTGGGCTTGCCGGAAACCAGCCATGCCACCAGGGCAGCCAGCACTCCGACGAATGCCTGACCCCAGACGATTCGCCAAACGGAAATTCGCGGATGCCGCAAACGCCACTGAACAGCCTCTTCGGCTGACAGGGGCTTGAAGTCGGAATCTTCAGCCTCAGTTTCGTGATCGGGAGCGTTTGTTTTCATCGAGGAATGACGCCCACTTTACAGACCGAAACTTTCACAAAGCCCCTGATTATAAGTAGAAACCACTTTCATCCAGCAATGACCCTCTCAGGTCGGCATGAAAGCGGGCGCACGTTTGCTCCGTTGTGGTGATCGGCCAACGTGAGCCGCCCTGCCAAGGTGCATGCTTTAGGGAGTGCTCACAGCCCTGAACCCAATCAAAATGGCACAAAAGCCGCCATTTATAGACCATTGCAATGACACAACCTCCTTCGACGCCCCCGCCAGACGACGAGTCCGCAACCGATCCACGAAGGGACTCCCTGATCGAGTACCCCTCGGCATTCCCCATCAAGGTCATGGGGCAGAAAGTAGATGGCTTCGTTCATGCAGTGACGGAATTGGCGCACCGCTTCGACCCGACGTTCGACGCATCGACCATCGAGTTGCGCGACAGCCGGGCCGGCAATTACCTGGGCGTGACCATCACAATCACCGCGACCAGCCGCAAACAGCTCGACGACCTGTACCGGGCCCTGTCCTCGCACCCCATGGTCAAGGTGGTGCTTTAAGCCATCATGGAGATTCGCCACCTGGGCCTTGTGGATTACGTCGAGACGTTGCATGGCATGCAGGCGTTTACCGAAGAGCGCACGGCCCAGACGCCCGATGTGCTGTGGATCTGCCAGCATTTTCCTCTCTACACGCAAGGGCTGGCCGGCAAAGCCGATCATGTTCTGGCCCCTGGAGCCATCCCGATCGTCTCCACCAACCGGGGCGGGCAGGTGACGTTCCATGGCCCGGGCCAGGTCGTGGCGTACCCGCTGCTGGACCTGCAGCGTGCCGGTTATTTCGTCAAGGAATACGTCTACCGCATCGAAGAATCGGTGATCCGGACGCTGGCCCATTTCGGCGTCACGGGGCACCGCGTGGGCGGGGCTCCAGGTATCTACGTGCGCTTGGAGGACCCGGCAGGCCATGCCCAGTTACTGCAGCGCCCACGCAAGGCCGAGGGTCTGCCAGCCACAGAAACCCCTGACTTCACCGGGCTCGGTAAGATCGCCGCGCTGGGCATCAAGGTGTCGCGCCATTGCACCTATCACGGCGTGGCACTCAATGTGGACATGGATCTGGAACCCTTCTCGCGCATCAACCCTTGTGGGTACGCAGGGTTGCAAACGGTGGACCTTTCTACAATCGGGGTCCAAACCACCTGGGAAGAAGCCGCCGACGTGCTGAGCCATCAACTCGCCATCCGACTGGCCCCCTGACCACTACCCCTGCCATGAGCACTCCTGAAGTCGTGCGCGAAGCGCAAACCACCGCTGCCTACAACCCGCTGGCCAAGCAAAAGGCCGCCGCCAAGCTGTCGCGCATTCCGATCAAGGTCGAGCAGGGCGAAGTACTCAAGAAACCCGAGTGGATTCGCGTGAAGGCGGGCAGCCCCACCACGCGCTTCTACGAGATCAAGGACATCCTGCGCGAAAACAAGCTGCACACGGTGTGCGAGGAAGCCAGCTGCCCCAACATCGGAGAATGCTTCGGCAAGGGCACGGCCACGTTCATGATCATGGGCGACAAATGCACGCGCCGCTGCCCGTTCTGCGACGTGGGACACGGCCGCCCCGACCCGCTGGACAAGGACGAGCCGCTGAACCTGGCAAAGACCATTGCGCAGCTGCGGCTGAAGTATGTGGTGATCACCAGCGTGGACCGCGACGATCTGCGCGATGGCGGCAGCGGGCACTTCGTGGAGTGCATTCAGCACATCCGCGCACTCTCCCCCACGACCCAGATCGAAATCCTCGTGCCGGACTTCCGCGGACGGGATGACCGGGCCCTGGAAATCCTCAAGGCGGCGCCACCCGACGTGATGAACCACAACCTGGAAACCGCTCCGCGCCTGTACAAGGAAGCCAGGCCCGGCAGCGACTACCAGTTCAGCCTGAACCTGCTCAAGAAGTTCAAGGCACTGCATCCCGGCGTGCCGACCAAGAGCGGCATCATGGTGGGCCTTGGCGAAACGGACGAAGAGATCCTCCAGGTCATGGCCGATATGCGTGCGCATGACATCGACATGCTGACCATCGGCCAGTACCTCTCTCCCTCGAACAGCCATTTGCCCGTGCGCCGCTATGTGCACCCGGACACCTTCAAGATGTTCGAGGAAAAAGCCTACGAAATGGGCTTCAGCCATGCTGCCGTGGGTGCGATGGTTCGCTCCAGCTACCACGCGGACCAGCAAGCGCACGCGGCTGGCGTGTAGCGCCGAGCACTGACCTCCCGTTGCCCCTATCACTCAGGATGTTGCGGGCATTCCGACCGTTGATGCGCTGACGGTAAAGCCGATGCGCGTGACCTGTGCCGTGCTGCGCGCGAAGGTTCTTCCACCGTGCATTCGCGCGATCGCATCCACGATGGCCAAGCCAAGTCCGTGGTGCTGGTCCGAGCCATCACGGGCCGAAGCGGCACGGTAGAAACGCTCGAACAGCCTGCAAAGTGCCTCCGGCGCGATGGTTGGCCCTTGGTTTTCCACAGCGATCTCCGCGCCGTCGCCCCATGCGCTGACGGTCACGACGATGGTGGACTCCTTCGCCGCGTAGCGGATGGCATTGCCTACCAGATTGGAAAGGGCTCGGCGCACCAGCGGCACGTCCACCGGGGCCGTTGCTTCGCCCACGACCGTTGCCCGCAATCCCGCCTCTTCCAACAAGGCTTCGTGAAATTCCAACACGGCACAGGCCTGCTCTGAAAGGCGGACTGGTTGGCGTGAGCGCAAGGACTCTCCCCGATCAGCGCGCGACAGAAACAACATGTCGGCCACGATGCCCGACAGCCGCCGAATCTCTTCGAGGTTGGACACCAGCAGCGACTGCATGTCTTCGGAAGAACGCGGTCGGGCCAACTCGACCTCTGCCGAGGCAATGAGATTCGCCAAGGGCGTGCGCAACTCGTGGGCCACATCGGCATTGAATGCCTTGGACTGCAAATAGGCCTGCTCGACCCGGGCCATGAGCGCGTTGAATTGCGCAATCCAGGGGCGGAGTTCCTGAGCGAATTCCAACGGGTCGATGGGCACACTGGAGGCGTCTGGTGCAATGCGGGCGGTCCGCTCCGCCAGCCTTCGCAGCGGCCGAAGGCCATGGCGCACAAGCAACGCCCCCGTCAGAGAAACCAGCAGCGTGCCCAGCAACACGGCCAGGGCCAGAGTCCCACCCAGCCGGCGCAGAAGGCGCGCGTCCTGCGTCGTGTCGACGCCGATGCGCACGTTAAAGGGTGGGCCGCTGTCCTGCGACATCACCCGATGATCGGCCCAGACCCACTCGCTCGAAGTGGCTGGGGTGGAACTGAACACCTGCGCGCCATCGCGCTCGATGGACACGCTCACGTTGCCATGGGAGGAAAAGTAATCTTCCAGCTTGTGCTGCATGGACAGCGCCCCGCCCTCTTGGCCGCGCTCGTTCAGCAGATGGAATGTCAGACGGGCCTGCTGGTCCAATTCTTCCTGCGCCTTTTGCCGAAAATTCCACGCCGTGACCCCATAGACAGAGGCGCAAAGCACGCTGAGGCCGATCAACGTCTGCAGGGCCAGCCAAAGGGACAGCCGATGCTGTATCGATTGCGAAAACGGGCTCATGTCGCGCCTCGGTCCTCCAAGACATACCCCATTCCGCGCACCGTGTGCAGAAGGCGTCGCGCGAACGGGTCGTCCAGCTTGCTCCGCAGCCGCCGCACGGCCACTTCCACCACATTGGTCTCGCTGTCGAAGTTCATGTCCCACACCTGCTCGGCGAGCGTGGTTCGAGACAGCACTCGCCCTTGGCGACGCATCAGCAAGGCAAGCAAGGCGAACTCCTTGGCAGTGAGGTCGATCCGGACACCTTCGCGGTGGCACCTGCGCGCGACCAGATCGAGTTCCAGGTCGGCCAGCCTCAGCACCGTGTGCTCCTGCAGCGGGCCCCTTCGCAGAAGGGCCTGCACCCGCGCCAGCAGTTCGGAAAATGCAAAAGGCTTGACCAGATAGTCGTCGGCGCCCTGCTGCAGGCCACTGACACGGTCCTCGACCTGATCGCGTGCGGTCACCATCAGCACGGGCACGTCCTTGCCTTGCCGAATGGCGGCAAGCACGCCAAAACCATCCACCCCGGGCAGCATCACATCCAGCAGGATGGCCGAGTAATCGCCCTGCGTGGCGAGGTATCGGCCCTGAATGCCATCCCTGGCAATGTCCACCACATATCCGTTTTCTTCCAATCCTTTTTTGACGTAGTCGCCCAGTTTGGGCTCGTCTTCGATGACCAGTATGCGCATCGGGCCATCGTATCGCCCGGGGCAGATTGGAAGATTACGAATTCGTCATCTGACCGTCGGTGAATTGGCCGACTGGTTTTCTACAGTGACTTCACGCCGGCACACCGTTCGGCTGCATCCCGGTCCGGCGGTTCGGACCGGATGCCCAACCCAGGAGATTGACCATGACCCGTTCACCCGCTGTTTTTCTGCTCGCTGCCATGTCCGCTGCGCTGGTGCCCCTGAGCGCCTCTGCGGCAAGTACCATTCACAGCGCCCCGACCGAAGCCGGCTACACCGTGCATCCGCAGCACGCCGTCGAGGCGACATCGCGCGCAAAAGTCCTGTCGGAACTGGCCACCGCCCGCACCGACGGCACCCTGGTGGCCATGCAGTGGGGATTGGTGCCACCCAGCAAGGACGCCAACGCCCAAAGCACGCTGACACGCGAGCAGGTGCGCACGGAGGCCGAGCGTGCCGCCAAGGGCAATCTGCTGCGCTATGGCGACCATTGATCAAGCGAAGACACCCATGCAAACGCCAGGCGCCTGGCAACACGGTGGCCTCGGGCAATGCCCGGCCCCGTGCCAGGCCCTTACGGCCCACCGATATACTGCCGCCCGATGCGCCGCTGGCTGATGATTCTCTTGCTTTTTGCGATGCCGTTCCAGCTGAGCTGGGCGGCTGCCGCAGGCTATTGCCAGCACGAAAGCAATGCCGGCGCCTCGCATTTCGGACATCACGAACACCACCATGTCGAGGCTGCCAGCGCATTGGAACAAGGCACCGATACGCCTTCGGACCCTCTGCCGGGAAGTCAGGACAACGACTGCCTGGCCTGCCACACCTGCACAGTGCAGCCTTTGGCCGACACGGCCAGCATCGCGGCCACAGCCAGCCCCGCGGCCCGGCCGCAACCCTTTGCCGAGCCGTATCGCACCCACGTGGGTGGCGTTCCCACCCGCCCTGCCTGGTCCGCTTTCGCCTGATTCGGCGAGAGACGCGGCATGCCCTCTCTTTGATCACAGCCCTTCGCTGAGAACTCTCGCCGAATTCGTCCGCCCGTTGTTGTTGCAACCCAGGAGAATTCGATGCACAGGCATTTCGTGTCGCTGGCCACCATGGCTTTGGCGGCATTTCCGGTCTTTTCACACAGCCAGACCGTTTCCTTTCCTTCCTCGTTCACGGCGCAACCACGCGCCGTTGAATCGTCCGAGCCCTTGAGCCTAGCCACTGCGGTGGCGCTGGCATGGCAAAACAATCCCGACCTGTCTGCAATGGCTCGAGGGCGCGACGCGGCGGACGCGGCCATCCAGCAGGCAGGCGCCCGGCCCAACCCCGTGCTGGAAGCCACGGTGGAAGACCTGCGGCAGGAACGCCGCACGACGACCGTACAGATCAGCCAGCCCATCGAACTGGGGGGCAAGCGAACGGCCCGCATTGCCGCCGCCGAGCGGGCGCGGGACCAAGCCGCGGCCGCGGCCCTGGCTCGCCGAGCGGACCTTCGCGCTACCGTGATCACCGCCTTTTTCGAAGTCCTGGCCGCACAGGAACGCGTTCGCTTGGCCCAGGACTCCGTCACCCTCGCGCAGCGGGCGGTGCAAGCCGCGGCCAACCGGGTGACGGCAGGCAAGGTCTCGCCATTGGAAGAAACGAAGGCCAAAGTGGCCGAGTCCGGTGTGCAGGTGGAGCGCTTGCAGGCCGAAGGCGCGCTGCGGACGGCGAGGCAGCAATTGACCGCGCTGTGGGGCAACCCCAAGCCCGCCTTTGCGCACGCCGTGGGACAGCTCGATGCCCTGCCGACCCCACCGTCCAGTCTGGAGATCGAGCAGCGACTGCGCGATGCGCCAGCAATGGTTCAGGCACGGCTGGAAGTCGATCGGCGCAGCGCGCTGACCGCGCTGGAACAAGCCAAGCGGATGCCGGACATCGCCGTGACGCTGGGCAGCAAACGCAGCCCCGACGTGGGAGGAAGCCAGTGGATAGTGGGCGTGTCCATTCCGCTGCCCATTTTCGACACCAACCAAGGCAACCTGTCCGAAGCGTTGAGCCGAGAGGAGCAGGCGCGCGACGAGCTGCTGTCGGCCGAATTGCGCACCGCCTCCGAAGCAGCGGCGGCACTGGAGACCATCCATTCGTCCCGCATCGAGGCCGAAACGCTGCAACGCGACGCCCTCCCCGGAGCGGAGAACGCCTACCAGGCCGCCACCAAGGGCTTCGAACTAGGCAAGTTCAGCTTTCTGGAAGCCCTCGATGCACAGCGCACGCTGCTGCAGGTGCGCACACAAACGCTGCGTACCCTGGCCGCCACACACCGCGCCGCTAGCGATCTGGACCGCCTGCTGGGCCATGCCGGCGACGTCCTGCCCACTCCTACTTCTCCTGCCCGTTGAAAGCCCGCCATGAGCAACACACTGAACAATTCGACCGGCAAGACCGGAAAGCGGCAATGGCTGGTGGTGGCGGCCATTCTGGTCATCACGCTGATCGCCGGCGCACTGATCCTGCGGGGCAATAGTGCACCCGTCCAAGGCGGCCATGCCGAAGCGGATTCCCATGCATCCCACGCGGAAGAAGCGTCCCATGGCTCCCACGATGAAAAAGGCGCGCCCCAGGAATCCCATGCAGGCGAAGAAGCGGCCAAAGGACCGAATGGAGGCCAGCTCTTCACTGAAGACGGCTTCGGCCTGGAAGCGAAAGTATCGGAAGACGGCGGCGCGCCGCACCTTGCAGTCTGGCTTTTCGAGCAGGGAAAGCCGCTGAAGGCGGATGCAACCCAGGTGTCCGCCACGCTCACACGGCCGGGGGGTGAGCGGCAAACACTGTCGTTCGCCGCCGATGGCGCGGGACTGAAGAGCGTGCAGCCCGTCGAGGAACCGCACGTCTTCGAGATTACCCTCTCGGTGCAGAAGGATGGCCGCGCCCGTGCCTTCACGCTCCACCAGGAAGAGGGAAAGATTCCCCTCACGGAAGCGCAGGCCAAGGCCTCCGGCATTGCGATCGACACCGCAGGACCGGCGCGCCTCCGCGCCTCGCTGCAGTTGCCGGGCGAAATCAAATTCAACGAAGACCGCACCGCACACGTCGTGCCGCGGCTGGCAGGCGTGGTGGAGAGCGTCTCGGCCCAGCTCGGCCAACAGGTTCGCAAGGGGCAGGTGCTGGCCGTGCTGTCGAGCCCGGCCCTGTCCGAGCAACGCAGCGAACTGCAAACCGCCCAGCGCCGGGCTGAACTGGCCCGAACCACCTATGAGCGCGAGAAAAAGCTGTGGGAAGAAAAAATTTCTCCAGAACAGGACTACCTGCAGGCACAGCAGTCCCTGCGCGAGGCGCAGATCGCGGTCGCCAATGCGCAGCAGAAGCTCTCTGCCATTGGCGCAACGCCTGCCTCATCGGCTCTGGGCCGTTATGAACTGCGCGCCCCCTTCGACGGCATGGTGGTCGAAAAACACCTGTCGCTGGGCGAGTCGGTGAAGGAAGACGCCAACGTGTTCACCCTCTCCGACCTTTCCACCGTGTGGGCCGAAATCAGCGTGGCCGCGCAGCACTTGCCGTTGGTGCGTGGGGGTGAACGGGTGACCGTGCGCTCCACGGCATTCGATGCGAAGGCGGAGGGAGAGGTCTCTTACGTCGGTGCCCTGATCGGCGCGCAGACGCGCATGGCAACGGCCCGCGTGGCGGTTCTGAATCCGCAAAAGGTCTGGCGGCCCGGGTTGTTCGTGGAGGTCGAACTGGTGTCGTCCGAGACGGCGGCACCAGTCACCGTGCTGACCGATGCGGTGCAGACCATCGATGAAAAAACCGTGGTCTTCATTCGGGTCGAAGGCGGCTTCATCCCTCAGCCAGTGCAACTGGGCCGCACCGATGGCCAGCGGGTCGAGGTCGTCAAGGGGTTGGCGGCCGGTACAGCCTATGCCGCGGCCGGCAGCTTCGTCGTGAAATCGCAGCAGGGCAAAAGCTCGGCATCGCATTCGCACTGAAAGTGACCCATGTTTGAACGTGTCATTCAGTTTTCCATCGCGCAGCGCTGGCTTGTGATGCTGGCCGTGCTCGGCATGGCGGCCTTCGGCCTCTATAGCTACCAGAAGCTGCCCATCGATGCCGTACCGGACATCACCAATGTCCAGGTGCAGATCAACACCGCGGCGCCCGGCTACTCGCCCCTGGAGGTGGAGCAGCGCGTGAGCTTTCCCGTGGAAACCGTCATGGCGGGGCTGCCCGGACTGCAACAGACCCGCTCGCTGTCGCGCTACGGGCTGTCGCAGGTGACCGTGATCTTCCAGGACGGCACCGACATCTACTTTGCGCGGCAACTCGTGAACGAACGCATCCAATCGGCGCGCGGTCAGATGCCGGAAGGCGTTCACCCGATGATCGGGCCGATATCGACGGGGCTCGGAGAAATCTACCTCTGGACGGTAGAGGCCCAGGACGGCGCCCGAAAGCCGGACGGGCAACCCTACACCTCCACCGACCTGAGGGAGATCCAGGACTGGATCATCAAGCCGCAACTGCGCAACGTGCCCGGCGTGACCGAGATCAATTCGATCGGCGGGTATGCCAAGGAGTACCAGATCGCCCCCAGCCCCGACAAGCTGCTGGCCCATGGCCTCACGATGGGCGACCTCGTCACCGCGCTCGAACGCAACAATGCGAACGTGGGAGCCGGGTACATCGAGCGCCGCGGAGAGCAGTACCTGATCCGCGCTCCCGGGCAGGTGCAGTCGATGGACGATCTGCGCAACGTCATCCTCGGCAATGCGGGCGGTGTGCCCTTGCGGGTGCGGGACGTGGCCGAGGTCGGCATCGGCAAGGAACTGCGCACGGGCGCCGCCACGGACAACGGCCGGGAGGTCGTGCTGGGCACGGTGTTCATGCTCATCGGCGAGAACAGCCGCACGGTCTCGCAGGCCGTGGACCGCAAGATGAAGGAGATCAACCGGACCCTGCCCGCCGGCGTGCATGCCGTGACGGTGTATGACCGCACGGTGCTCGTGGACAAGGCCATCGCCACGGTGAAGAAGAACCTCTTCGAGGGCGCGGTGCTGGTGATCGTGATCCTGTTCCTCTTCCTGGGAAACATCCGCGCGGCGTTGATCACGGCCATGGTCATTCCGCTGTCGATGCTGTTCACCTTCACCGGCATGGTGAACCAGAAGGTCAGCGCCAACCTGATGAGCCTGGGCGCGCTGGATTTCGGCATCATCATCGACGGCGCCGTCGTGATCGTCGAAAACTGCGTGCGGCGCCTGGCGCATGCACAGCAGCACAAGGGCCGGCCGCTGACGCGGGCAGAGCGGTTTCACGAAGTGTTCGCCGCTTCGCAGGAGGCGCGGCGTCCGCTGTTGTTCGGCCAGCTCATCATCATGATCGTGTACCTGCCGATCTTCGCGCTCACGGGGGTGGAGGGCAAGCTGTTCCATCCGATGGCATTCACGGTGGTCATCGCGCTGATCGGAGCGATGGTGCTGTCGGTCACCTTCATCCCAGCGGCCGTGGCGCTGTTCATCGGCAAGACGGTGGGCGAGAAGGAGAACCGGCTCATGGGCTGGGCCCGCCGCGCCTACGCGCCGCTGCTGGACCGCGCCATGGGTGCCAAGCCCGTCGTCATCACGCTGGCACTTGCGGCCGTGCTGCTGTCCGGCCTGCTGGCCACGCGCCTGGGCACCGAGTTCGCGCCCAGCCTGGGCGAAGGCGATTTCGCCATGCAGGCACTGCGCATTCCGGGCACGAGCCTGTCGCAATCCGTGGCGATGCAGCAGCAGCTGGAGAGCGCGCTGAAGGCGAAGTTTCCCGAGATCGAGCGGGTCTTCGCCCGCACCGGAACGGCCGAGATCGCGTCGGACCCGATGCCGCCCAACATCTCGGACGCCTACATCATGCTCAAGCCGCAGGACACCTGGCCCGCGCCGGCCAGGTCACGGGAGCAGCTGCTGGCAGCCATCCAGGCCGAGGTGGAGCAACTGCCGGGCAACAACTACGAGTTCTCGCAGCCCATCCAGTTGCGGTTCAACGAACTCATCTCCGGCGTGCGCAGCGATGTGGCGGTGAAGATCTTCGGTGACGACATGGCCGTGCTCGACCAGACCGCCCAGAAGGTGGCCGAGGTACTCAACCGCATCGACGGCGCCACCGAGGTCAAGGTAGAGCAGACGAGCGGCCTGCCCGTGCTGACGGTGAACATCGATCGCGCCAAGACCGCCCGCTACGGGCTGAATGTGGGCGATGTTCAGGAGGCCGTGTCGATTGCCGTGGGCGGACGCGAAGCCGGCACCCTGTTCGAAGGAGACCGGCGCTTCGGCATCCTCGTGCGGCTGCCTGAGCACATTCGCACCGACCTGGAGGCCATCCAGCGGTTGCCCGTGGCGCTGCCCCGCAGCGGTGACGCCGCCGACGCGCGCGCCCGATTCATCCCATTGAGCGAAGTCGCCACGCTACAACTCGCCCCTGGCCCCAACCAGGTCAGCCGGGAGGACGGGAAGCGCCGCATCGTCGTCAGTGCCAACGTGCGGGGACGGGACCTGGGCTCTTTCGTGGCCGAGGCGGAACAGGCCATGCAGGCCGTGCAGATTCCGGCAGGCTACTGGACCGCATGGGGTGGCCAGTACGAAAACCTGCAGTCGGCCACCCAAAGGCTGCAGGTGGTCGTGCCAGTGGCGCTGCTGCTGGTCTTCACCCTGCTGTTCGCCATGTTCGGCAACGTGAAGGACGGGCTGGTCGTGTTCACCGGCATTCCGTTCGCCCTTACTGGCGGCATCGTGGCGCTGTGGCTGCGCGACATTCCGATCTCGATATCGGCCGCGGTCGGCTTCATCGCGCTGTCGGGCGTCGCCGTGTTGAACGGGCTGGTGATGATCGCCTTCATCCGCGGCCTGCGCGAGGGCGGCATGCCGCTGGACGCGGCCATCCGCGAGGGAGCACTCACCCGGTTGCGGCCCGTGCTCATGACGGCGCTGGTGGCCTCGCTGGGCTTCGTGCCCATGGCCATTGCCACCGGCACCGGAGCGGAGGTGCAGCGGCCGCTGGCGACGGTGGTCATCGGCGGCATCCTGTCCTCGACCGCGCTCACGCTGCTTGTGCTGCCGCTGCTTTATCGGATCGTGCACCGGCGCAGCGAAGAGGAAGAATCAGGCGGTGCGCCAGCGCCTGCGACCTGACTTGCCTGACACGCCATGCCGCTGTCTGAGGCTGGCCCTCTGAATCACCGCAGTGAGCGGGAAAGACCGAGGGCCAGCGCCTGCCGGGCGCCAAGGTCAGGCAAGGGTGTAGCCGTGGGCATCCAGCGCAGCGCGGCCATCATCCAGCACTTGACGGGACCAACGCATGAAGGGCTCGACAAAAGTCTGCCCGATCGAATCCGTTCTGAGGTGCAGGTCGATCTCCCGGTATCCGGCCTCCATCCGGATCACGTTGCGCGCCAGCAGCATCAGTATCTTGGTCCTTTCCAGCGGATCGCCGGCCTTCTCCAGCATGTACAGATCCAGCGCGGTCACGTGCATGAAGGAATACTGCGCATGGAACACCGCCGTCATCGGTCTCGTTCGATCCTTGCGTATAGGGCTATCAAATCGCTGATCGGGCGAATTGGCGATCAGCCGGTCTGCCGCTTCCACCGACACACCCATTGCACGCAGCTTGTGGTGCGCCATCTCGTGAAGCAAGGCCTGCGCCAGGCCCAGCGGGTCATCAACGGTCACCAGGATGCAGCCGAAGTCCGCCTCGTGCGAATGGCTCGATGATCCGAAAGCCCACTGGCCCAGCCGCACCTGCGCCAGATCGCAATAAGGATGCACGGCTTCCACCAAGCGCTGAAACTGCGCGTGGGCCGCAGGCCATCGCGCAAGAAGTGCCGCAGCCTTGTCGAGATGCGGGTGGTCCAACGCAGCAGGCACCATGCTGGCCGACCCAAGGCCCCGCTCCGGACCGGCGCGCACCGCCACCATGCCACCGCAAAAGGCATGCGAGCCTTCTGGCGGACGGCGCTGATATGGCGCAGGCCGCAGCGGAGAGGCCCCGCTGCCAGCCAGAGCCAGAATGGCATCGGTGTCGTAGCCGTCTGGCTGCGGCACCGCCATGCGCGACCAGTCAATGGCCGCCAGAATTTCATCGAATGGCTTCACGATCCCTCCAAGCCCATGACCACGTGGGGTCATGCGGCAGATGGTTGCGGCGGTTCAGCACAGTGCCGTCAACCCGAATTCACGCAGGCTGCGGCACGGCGGCCATCGGCGTGCAGCGTGATCGTCTTGCGCGCCGGGACCGAAAACGGAAAACCCAGGCCCTGCGTCGCGAAAGCGACATGGCTGACGCCCTGCTTCAGGATCGCCATGTCTGCAGCCCCCGGTGGCGCGAGAAAGCACAGCTTGAATACGGGCGCCTTCACCTCGGTGATGCCATGCCGGTCAGTCCATGAAATCGACCACGACATCATTTCCTGCAGCCAATCCACCTCGGTTCCATAACCGCCATCGAGTGCGGCCTGCCGCAGCGTCCGAGCCGCATCCAGCGCGTGCCGGCAACCGGGCTGGCACGGCGCCACCGGCAGCAGAGACAGACCCAGGGGAGCCAGCAGCGAGTGCGGCAAAAAGCCATCGTCCAGATGCACTGTGGACGGCGCTTCTGCCGATGCGGCATGGCCTGCCAGGCAACATGGCGGAACCTCCAGCCGCGCCAGGAACGCGCCCCGATCGCCATCGGCCCACGCGGCCTGGACAGAAGCCACGCTGGAGGGCTCGCCGCAGATCAGCAGCCCCGCGCGTTCTGCCCAGGGATCGGAAGGGATTGCATGGGTCAGCGCGGACGACGGCAGGAACGCATGCCCCACCTCCATTCGTCCCGCCAAGCCGGCCAGGCGTTCGAAACTGGACTCAGGAACCAACCGGACCGAGCAACGCCCAGAATGCAGCCGGCCTGCATGGATGGTGACGTCTTCCAGCATCGTGCGCACTTGCTCCATGCGCGGCTGCCAGAAACTGCGAGCAGCGTTGCTGACCCAGCTGATCCGGGGAATGCTGCCCGCACCGCTCTCGATTTCAGAGGATCGGGGCTCCGGTTCAGCCGCAGGCCCGGCAGGCAGCAGGCCCTGGTGAAAATAGCCCAGGGTCTTGCTGATGGACGGATTGCGACCTTGTTTCCAGGCGGTGATCTGGAAACGCTCCAGTTCGATGCGCAAAGGCTGCAAGGTCAAGGGGATTCTTCCCGCAAGAACCAATCGGGATTCGATCAACTGGAAGAGATGCTTCCATTCCTCGCAGTTTTCCGTGCGGTTGCGCCAGTCGCCCCCGACCGCCGTGCCGGGACACTGTCCCTTGCACATGAGAAAGAAGCGGCATCCAGAACAACCATGATCCGATTGAGGCGTGTTGAAAAGAGCCACATAGCGCTCGAATCCCGGTACCTGCGCCTTGATGAAATCGATGCCGTCCTTGTTGGTCCTTCCGCAGTTGCTCGACTGTCCATTTCCTTCCACGCCCTGCACCGCCTCCGTGGTGTAGGGATCGCAGGCGCGCCAGATGCAGCTGGCCTTGCCGTCCTTTCCCTCCAACAGGTTCTCGATATCGCGGAACAGATCGAAACGAATGTTGGTGAAGCGAGGCTCCGCCTGCGCAAAAGCCAACAACGCCGAAATGTTCTGCTGGGCTGAGAGCACCAGGCGCCCCCGCAACGATTCATCGTCGACTTCGAGCAGATGCAACCGGACATTCCGAATGCCCATCGTGTCCAGCCGGTGCATCCATTCGATCATTTCCGGAATCTTTTCACCGCTCGCGTTTCCACCGTGCAGCGTGACGATCAGGCTGGGTACCTGGCGCGCGTCGCACAGTTGCGCAATCACGTCCTCCACCCGCGCAGTGGCCTGGCGTGTCTTTTCCAGGCTGCCGTTCCAGCGGGCGTCATTCATCGGTCCCGGTCCGTCGATCGAGATGCCCACGCTCACCTTGTATCGACGGAACAGGTCGATGTGCCGGCCTTCAATCAGCACGCCGTTGGTCTGGATGGTATTGGCGCCAAACCGCTCAAGCCCCCACGCAAACAGGTGCTCCAGGTCGTCGAACTTCATCAGCAGGGGCTCCCCGCCGAACAACGTGAAGGGTCCGCCGATGCGCTCGGCTTCCGCTTTGATCTTCTCCAGGTCGTAGGGCGTGCGGTGATTGCCGGCGTCCCGCTGCGGCTGCTGGTAGCAGTAGCTGCACGCCAGATTGCATGCCACGCCCAGCGGGCGAAGTTCGATGGTCATTGCCTGGATCTCCAGTGGTCATCTTCTCGTGGACGGAACGCAGCATCCATGGATGCATGGACACCGCCAAGCTGCGCGGGCTGGCACATGGCCCCCGCGCAGCGGTCAGCACTGGCAGGCCAGGAATGGTGCGGGGATGGCCCCGTTGATGGCATCCTCGGTCTCGGATGCGATGAAGCCATTGACCAGCGCAGTCACCGTCTTGAGCAACGCATTCCCCAGATTGAGGGCATCGGCATCGCTCAGGCCCACCGAGATCAGTGCACCCGCAATGCCACTCCAGTTGCTGTAGCTGCTGACATTCGTCGGCAACGTGACCGTGATGCTGTCGATCGATGCGTAGTAACCGGGGACCTTGTTCTCGGTATTGCCCGTGCAGTAGAGCGAGATGGCGCCGGCCATGGTGCCGGTCGTCCCTTTCACCGCCACGCTGGAATGGTCCGTGGCGGCTGGAAGCGGCGGAGCCTGTACGCTGATATCGAACGATGGCGTCAAGGCAGAGCCGAAAGAAACATCAGCCGAGAAGGGGAACGAATACCCTGTCGCGGGAGGCATGGGAATGTCCACCGATGAAGGAATCACCAAGTTGCTGATCACCAGCGAACCGCAGCCGGTCAGCTGACTGAGCTTTGCCGTACAGATGATGCCGCCCACCGTGGTCGCCGGGGTGTCGTAATGCGCGGACGTATCGTCGTGCGGCAGCGAGGTATCGTCGTGTGGCGTGGACGTATCGTCGTGCGGCGTGGTGTCGGTATGCGGTATGCCCAACGGCTTGTAGCCGGGAATATCGTCATGCACGAGCTTGGAATCGACATGGTTATTCGTGTCCACGTGATCGTTGGTGTCGACGTGGGCTCCTGTCGAATCCGCATGGGGAATGGTGGAACTGGAGCCATAGGTTTCTGTGACGCTTGCCGCATTGCAGAAGTACATGTTGTCCAGCACGGATGGCTTGCACCCCTGGGCGATCTCGAACGTGTAGTTTTGCGCCGCAGGTGACTGGATAGCGGTATTGATGGCGACGGTCAGGCTGGATGCGAGATCCGGTGGCAGCTGGATGGTTTGAGACATGGTTCACTCCCTTGGTTGAATTGGTTTTACCCATTGGCAAAAATCGCCGACATGGAACTTGCGTGCGGGTGGCATTTACCGGGGGGCACAGGGGTGATGCCGTCAGATGCAGAAGCTGGATTTCCGCTTCGATATTTCTCAGTGGATGAAGAAATGGATGGCCCCTCAATATGAAGACGCATCCACACAACCATGCTTGGCATGCATATTGAAAATACATGCCGCACGAATATCAGTTCCACGGACAAGTACAGACAGGTCTCCATGCCCATGCACGGATGGCGGAAAATCAATGGAGTTGCGGACGAACGGCCTTGACCTCCATGCCCCGGCTTTGCAGACGGCTACATGAGCGCCATGGGCGGACCATGGAATAGCACGGCGCGTGATTCCATGAAAGGCCGCAGCAGCTTTTGACCTGCATTCATCAGAAATCCCTCCCTATTGGAAAGGCGGTATGTCATTAAGGAAAGATCCAACTGGACCTGCCTTTGCATTCGCCTTTGATCTAGTTTTATTTTGATAAATCTGCAATGAATATAGCAGTGATTTTTTATCTTGGAGTCTGCAAGACGTAGCTGAAAACACCGAGACAAAAATGCAACACTGCCATTGCAAATGCCGCCATGGCCGGTAAATCACACCGCGAGCCGATACCCCACACCGGTCTCGGTCAACAGATGGCGCGGCTGGGCCGGGTCGGCCTCCAGTTTCTGGCGCAAGTGGCCCATGTAGATGCGCAGGTAGTGGTTCTGGTCGGAGCGCATGGGGCCCCACACCTCGCGCAGCAGCTGCCGCTGCGTGATCACGCGGCCGGCATTGGCCACCAGCACGGACAGCATGCGGTACTCGGTGGGCGTGAGGTGCACCTCGGCATGGCCACGCCGAACCACCCGGGCGTTCCGGTCCACCTCGATGTCGCCGAAGCGGAACACGGGCTCTTCGGCAACCGGGGTGAGCCCGTTGCCGCTGGCGGCGCGCGGGCGGCGCAGGTTGGCACGCACACGCGCCAGCAGCTCGCCGGTGCCGAACGGCTTGGTGAGGTAGTCATCGGCCCCCGCATCCAGGGCCGCGATCTTGTCGGCCTCGTCGGTGCGGGCCGACAGCACGATGATGGGCACCGCCGACCAGCTGCGCACGTCGCGGATCAGGCCCACGCCGTCGCCATCGGGCAGCCCCAGATCGAGCACCAGCAGGTCCGGCTGCCGCGTGCCGGCGGCAGACAGCCCCTCGCGCAGCGTGGCGGCCTCGTGCACCTGCCAGCCCTCGGCTTCGAGCGCGCTGCGCACGAAGCGGCGGATTTGCGGCTCGTCCTCGATCACGATCACCGTTCGCACAGCCAGGGTCATGGCGTTCCCGGTGCACCACCGGGCTCCAGAGGTTCGTCCAGGGGAAGGGGGGGCTCATCCCGCCGCGGCAGGGTCACGGTGAATTCCGCACCGCCGCGTTCGGCGCTGGAGGCTGATATTTCGCCCCCATGCGCTTGCACGACGGCCTTGCAGATGGCCAGCCCCAGGCCCACGCCGGGCGTGGCCGACTCCGACTGGCCGCGGGTGAATTTCTCGAACAGCGTGTGCTCCTGCCCACGCAGCGCCAGCGGCAAGCCCGGGCCGTGGTCCCGCACGGTGAGCCGCAAGGCCGTGGGCGTGGTGGAGGCGGACACTTCGATGGGCGGCGCGCCGTATTTGGCGGCATTTTCCAGCAGGTTGACCAGCACCCGCTCGATGAGCACGGCATCGAATTCCACCAGCGGAAGGTCCGCCGGCAGGTGCGTGACCACCGGCAAGCTCCCCAGCGCAGGGCGTGCCGCACGGATGGCGGTGCCCACCACCTCCTCGACCGATTGCCAGTCGCGCCGCAGGTTCACGCTGCCGCCGGCAATGCCGCTCTCCAGCCGCGCCATGTCGAGCAGGTTGCTCACCAGCGCATGCAGCTGGTGGGCCTGCGCCACGATGGCGCGGCCGGCTTCGGCCTGGCCTTCGGCCGACTGCGCGGGCAGCGACTCCGCCAGCGCGATCAGCGCGGTGAGCGGGGTGCGCACGTCGTGCGAAATGGCCCCCAGCAGGGCGTTTCGCAGGCGTTCGGATTCCATATCCACCACCGCGCGCTGCGCCACATCCACGTAGTGCACGCGCTCCAGGGCGATCGCGATCTGCCGCGCCAGCGTGTCGAGCTGCTGCGCCTGCTCGGGAATCAGCAGCCAGCGCGGCTGCGCGGGTTCCAGCGCCAGCACGCCGCGCACGCGCATGGGGGCGGTGAGCGGCACATAGCGCCAGCTCTGCGCGGCGAGCGTGGCCGTGGCCAGGCCGGCGCTCTGGCCCTGGCGCAGCGTCCAGTCGGCCACGTTCGCATCGAATCCAGGCGGCAGCCCCTCGGGCATGGCCAGGCGGTCGCTCTCGTCCAGCGCGAGCACCGCCGCGCGCCCGCCGAAGTGCTTTTGCACCGCGGCGGCGCCGATGGCGGTGATCTGCTCCACCTGCAGCGCGGCGGACAACTCGCGCGTGAGGTCGAACAAAGACTGCGCACGCCGCTCGCGGCTCGCCGACACGCCCGCCGCAAAGCGCAGCCCCGCGGTGAGCTGCCCCACCAGCAGCCCCACCATGAGCATGACCCCGAAGGTGACCAGGTACTGCACGTCGCTCACGGCGAACGACATGCGCGGCGAGACGAAGAAGAAATCGAACGCCAGCACGTTGACCAGCGCCGCGAGGGCCGCGGGCGCCCTGCCGAAACGCATGGCCACACCCACCACCCCGAGCAGGTACAGCATGACGATGTTGGCCAGCTCGAACACCCCGGACAGCAGGTGGGTGAGCAGGGTGACGGCCACGCTCACGGCCAGCGACCACACGAAGCCCGGCCAGCGGGCCGGCTGGCGCTCTTCGCTGTCCAGCGCATCGCCGCCCGGCCGGCCCCAGTCCGCCTGCGCCAGGCGCCGTGAACTCCCGGCGCGCCCCGCCTCCACGATGTCGAGCGCAGGTGCGGCAACGGCCAGGGCCTGCGCCACCGGACGCGCCCGCCACCAGCGCTGCCAGCTGGCCGCCGGAGCGGGGCGGCCGACCACCAGCGTGGCGCAGTTGAGGCGGTGCGCATGCTCCGCCAGCACCGGGGCGACCTCGCCACCGGTCAGCACGGCAGTTTCCGCACCCAGGCCCTCGGCCAGTTGAAGCACGGCCAGCACGCGGTCGCGGCGGCGGGCGTCGAGCCGCTGCAGCCGCGGCGTTTCCACATAGGCGGCATGCCAGCGGACATTGAGCTGCCCCGCCAGGCGCGCCGCGGTGCGCACCGTCTGGGCCGCGTCCTCGCTCGGCCCCACGCAGGCGAGCAATGCGCCGGACGTGTTCCAGGCCGGGGGAACGCGGTCGCCGCCCGCGCCCGACTGCTCCACGCGCCAGCCGCGCACGTCGTCCTCGACGTGCTCTGCCGTGCGCCGCAGTGCGATCTCCCGCAGCGCGATCAGGTTGCCCTTGCGAAAGAAGTTCTGCGCGGCCCGTTCGGCCTGGTGCGGCAGATAGACCTTGCCCGCCGCCAGGCGCGCGGCCAGTTCGTCCGGTGTGGCATCGACCAGCACCACCTCGTCGGCTTCGTCCAGCACCGTGTCGGGCACGGTCTCGTGCACGCGCACGCCGGTGATGGCGCCGACGGTGCCGTTCAGGCTTTCCAGGTGCTGAACGTTGAGCGCGGTCCACACCTCGATCCCGGCGGCAAGCAGTTCCTGCACGTCCTGCCAGCGTTTGGCGTGCCGGGAGCCGGGCGCATTGGAGTGGGCCAGTTCGTCCACGAGCAGCACGGAAGGCTGGCGCGCCAGTGCACCATCCAGGTCGAACTCGGTGCGCTGGCGTCCCCGGTAGTCCAGGCTGCGCAGCGGCAGCACGGGCAGGCCTTCGACCAGTGCAGCGGTCTCGCTGCGGCCATGGGTTTCGACCACCCCGATGAGCACGTCGCGCCCGGCCTTGCGCTCGCGCTGCGCCGCGCTCAGCATCGACCAGGTCTTGCCCACGCCGGCGTTGGCACCGAAATAGATGCGCAGCTTGCCGCGCTGGGTGCGCTCTTCCTCCGCGCGCATCTGGGCGATGAGCGCGTCGGGGTCCGGGCGGGCGATGTCAGGCATGGGCGATGGAATGTGCGGGCCCTATTGTGGCCGGCACCGTGCCGGGATCGGCGTGCAAAGCAAGCGGCTCATCGCGCCGCGTCAAGCGCGAGGTTCAAAGCGAGCACGTTCACGCCCGGATCGCCCAGCAGGCCCATGAACGGGGCATCGGTGTGCTTGTCGATCAGTGCCTGCACACGCTCCACCGGCCACCCGCGCGCCTTGGCCACGCGGGTGGCCTGGTAGCGCGCGGCGGCGGGGCTGATGTGCGGGTCGAGCCCGCTCGCTGAGGCCGTGACCAAGTCCACGGGCACCGGCGCGGCATTGCCGGGATCGGCCTCGCGCAGCGCCTGGACGCGCGCGGTGACGGCCTCCGTGAGGGCGGGGTTCAGCGGCCCCAGGTTGGAGCCGCCTGACGCGCTGGCGTTGTAGGGCATGGGCGCGGTGGCCGAGGGGCGGCCCCAGAAGTGCTTCGGGTCGGTGAAGTTCTGCCCGATCAGGGACGAACCTACGGCCTGCCCGCCGCGCAATACCAGGCTGCCCGCCGCCTGCTGCGGGAACGCGGCCTGCGCCACGCCGGTGACGATGAGCGGATAGACGATGCCCGTGATCGCGCTCAGCAGCACGAAGAGGGCCAGCGCGGGGCGGAGGATTTTGATCATGTCGGTTCCTTGCACGGTTTAAACGAGGCCCACGGCCACCAGCACCCAGTCGATGAGCTTGATGCCGATGAACGGCACCACCAGCCCGCCCAGGCCATAGATCGCCAGGTTGCGGCGCAGCAGCGCGGCGGCGCCGACCGGGCGATAGCGCACGCCCTTGAGCGCCAGCGGGATCAGGAACACGATCACCAGCGCGTTGAACACCACCGCCGACAAAATGGCCGAGGAGGGGCTCGCCAGCCGCATCACGTTGAGCGCGGCCAGCTGCGGATAGGTGGACACGAAGATTGCCGGAATGATGGCGAAATACTTGGCCACGTCGTTGGCGATGGAGAACGTGGTGAGCGAGCCGCGCGTCATCAGCAGGGCCTTGCCGGTCTCCACCACCTCCAGCAGCTTGGTGGGATTGGAGTCCAGGTCCACCATGTTGCCGGCCTCCTTGGCGGCCTGCGTTCCGCTGCCCATGGCAACGGCCACGTCGGCCTGTGCCAGCGCGGGCGCATCGTTGGTGCCGTCACCCGTCATGGCCACCAGGCGGCCCTCGGCCTGGTACTGGCGGATCAGCGCCAGCTTGTCCTCGGGCGTGGCCTCGGCCAGGAAGTCGTCCACCCCCGCCTCGGCGGCGATGGCGGCGGCGGTCAGCTTGTTGTCGCCCGTGATCATCACCGTCTTGATGCCCATGCGACGCAGCTCGGCAAAGCGTTCCTTGATGCCGGTCTTCACGATGTCCTTGAGCTCGACGATGCCCAGCACCTGGGAACCCTCGGCCACCGCCAGGGGCGTGCTGCCGCGCCGCGCCACGTCGTCGGCCGCGCGCACCACCTCGGCCGGCACGCTGCCGCCCAGCGCCTGGATGTGGCGCACCATGGCCTGCACCGCGCCCTTGCGCAGCGCCACCTCGGGTGCGCCGGCCGTGGCCGGCAGGTCCACGCCGCTCATGCGCGTCTGCGCCGTGAAGGGCACCAGGCGCACGCCGGGTGCGGCGGCCTCGTCGGGCACGCCGCTGCGGCGCGCCAGCTCGACGATGCTGCGGCCCTCGGGCGTTTCGTCGGCCAGCGAAGCGAGCATGGCAGCGCGTGCCAGGCGCTCTTTGGTCGTACCCGGCGCAGGCAGGAATGCGCTCGCCTGGCGGTTGCCGTGCGTGATGGTGCCGGTCTTGTCCAGCAGCAGCACATCCACGTCGCCGGCGGCCTCTACAGCTCGGCCGGAGGTCGCGATCACGTTGGCCTGCATCATGCGGCTCATGCCCGCCACGCCCACGGCCGACAGCAGGCCGCCGATGGTGGTGGGAATCAGGCACACCAGCAGCGCCACGAGCGCGGTGAGCGACACGACGGTGCCCGCCCCCGACGCACCCACGCTGAAGATCGAGAACGGCAGCAGCGTCACGGTGACCACGAGGAACACGATGGTGAGCGCCACCAGCAGGATGGTCAGCGCCACCTCGTTGGGCGTCTTCTGGCGCTTGGCGGCCTCGACCATGCCGATCATGCGGTCCAGGAACGACTCGCCGGGGTTCACCGTCACGCGCACCACCAGCCAGTCCGACAGCACCCGCGTGCCGCCCGTGACGGCCGAGAAGTCCCCGCCCGACTCGCGCACCACCGGCGCGGATTCGCCGGTGATGGCGCTCTCGTCCACCGAGGCCACACCCTCGATGACCTCGCCGTCCAGCGGAATCACGTCGCCCGCATCCACCTGCACCACATCGCCGCGGCGCAGGTTGGTGGCCTGCTCGGGCAAAAAGGTGGCGCCATGGCGCGGCTCGGCCAGCTTCTTGGCCCAGGTGTCCTTGCGCAGGCCGCGCAGCGATGCGGCCTGCGCCTTGCTGCGGCCCTCCGCCAGCGCCTCGGCGAAATTGGCGAACAGCACGGTGAACCACAGCCAGACGGCGATCGCCAGCACGAAGGCCGGGCGCATGCCCGTGTCCTGCGGCACCGTGAGCGCATGCAGCCAGAGCAGCGTGGTGAACAGGCTGCCGATGAACACGATGAACATCACCGGATTGCGCCACTGCACGCGGGGATCGAGCTTGGCGAACGACTGCCACAGCGCGGGCTTGACCAGCGCGGCATCGAACAGCGAAAGGGAAATGGATGTCTTGGGGGTTGTCATGTCAGGGCCTCACTGGGGTCCACAGCATCAGGTGTTCCACGACGGGACCGAGCGCCAGGGACGGAACGTAATTGAGCAGGCCCACCAGCAGCACGGTGGCGATCAGCAGGGCAACGAACAGCGGCCCGTGCGTGGGCAGCGTGCCGGAGGTGGCAGGCAGCCGCTTCTTGGCCGCGAGCGAACCCGCGATGGCCAGCACCGGCACGATCACGCCGAAGCGCCCGAACCACATGGCCAGTCCCAGCAGCACGTTGTAGAACGGCGTGTTGGCCGACAGGCCCGCGAAGGCGCTGCCGTTGTTGTTGCCCGCCGACGTGAGGGCGTAGAGGATCTCTGAAAAGCCATGGGCGCCCGGGTTGGCGATGCCGGCTTGGCCCGCCTGCGCGATCACGGCGACCGCTGCGCCCACCAGCACCAGGATCGGGGTGACCAGGATGGCCACCGAAGTGAGCTTCATCTCGCGCACTTCGATCTTCTTGCCCAGGTACTCCGGCGTGCGGCCGATCATCAGCCCCGCCATGAACACTGCGAGGATGGCGAACACCAGCATGCCGTACAGGCCCGTGCCCACGCCGCCGAAGACCACCTCGCCCAATTGCATCAGCACCATCGGCACCAGCCCGCCCAACGGGGTGAACGAGTCGTGCATTGCGTTCACCGCGCCGCACGAGGCGGCCGTCGTCACGGCGGCGAACAACGCCGATGCGGTGATGCCGAAGCGCACCTCCTTGCCCTCCATGTTGCCGCCGGACTGCAGCGCCGTCGCCGCCTGGTCCACCCCCAGGGCGGCGATGCGCGGGTTGCCGGCCTGCTCGGCGGGAATGACCACGGCCACCGCCACGGCGAACATCACGGTCATGGCCGCCAGGATCGCCAGCCCCTGGCGCTGGTCGCCCACCACCCGGCCGAACGTGAAGCACAGGGCGGCGGGGATCAGGAAGATCGCCAGCATCTGCACGAAGTTGGTCAGCGGCGTGGGGTTCTCGTACGGATGGGCCGAGTTGGCATTGAAGAAGCCCCCGCCATTGGTTCCCAGCATCTTGATGGCCTCCTGCGATGCCACCGGCCCCATGGCCAGCGTTTGCGTGGCGGTGCTCGCGCTCTCCGTCACCGGGTTGCCGGCCGCGTCTTTCTCGGGCTGCCCGTCGGTCCCCAGCTTCGGGTTCTGGTAGGCCGTGGCCTCCAGCGTGGCAACTTCCTTGGAGGGAGAGAAGTTCTGGATCACGCCCTGCCCCACCAGAAACACGGCGATCACCAGAGACACCGGCACCAGCACCCAGGCGTTGATGCGCACCATGTCGGCCCAGAAGTTGCCCACCAGCCCCTGGCCGTCCGTGCGGCGAGCGGCAAAGCCCCGGGCCAGCGCGAAAGCAACAGCGATGCCCGTGGCCGCCGACAGGAAGTTCTGCACCGACAACCCCAGCATCTGCGTGAGGTAGCCCATGGTGCCCTCGCCCGCATAGCCTTGCCAGTTGGTATTGGAGACGAAGCTGATGGCGGTGTTGAAGGCCGAGTCGGGCGACACGGCCGCCATTGCCTGCGGATTGAGCGGCAACGCGCCCTGCAGACGCTGCAGGCCGTACACCACCACGGCACCGATGGCATTGAAGGCCAGCAGCGCCAGCGCATAGTGGCGCCAATGCATGCTCTCTTCGGGCCGAACGCCGGCGATGCGGTACAGCGGCGACTCGGCACGGTGCATCCAGCGCGGCAACCGGCCATCGCAGATCGCAGCCAGCCATTGACCGAGGGGCCAGGCCAGTCCAAAGAGCACGAGGAGAAACAGGGCCAGCAGGCCCCAGGCGGATGCGTCCATCTCAGAACTCCTCGGCGCAGATGAGCGCAAATACCAAGTACGCGAACAGGACCACGGCAACGATGGCGCCGAAGCCGTAGAGCACTTCGAGCGCGATCACCGCGATGCTCCCTTGGGGCCGTCGAACCGGCCCAGCAGCACCACGGCTTCTGCCATGGCCACCCACAGCACCACCAGCGCTGCAATCCACACGATGTCCATCTCTCACTCCTGCATCAAAACGATGGAATCGATTCTCGGAAGGCGCCCGTAAAAAGGGTGCACAGACTGGGGGGGCGGGCGTAAACGCGCCGTAAAAATGCGCGGCAAGGCGGGACGCCGCTACCGATTCTTGATGGGCAGCCCCGTGCTTTTGACACCGTTTTTACGGGGGCCTGCCTACGCTTGCGCTTTTCCAACGACCGCGTGAAGCCATGACCCCTTTCTCCGTTTTCCGAGCCCTGCCCCTGGCCGCTGCCCTGTGCGCGGCGCTGCCGCTGCTGGCCCACGCCCAGTTCACGGGCAACATCGCCCTCACGTCGAACTACAAGTTCCGCGGACAGGACCAGGACATGCTCCGCTCGAACCAGTTCGCCAAGACCGGCGCTTTCAAGCCGGCGGTACAGGGCGGCTTCGACTACGCCTTCGGCGACAGTGGCTGGTACCTCGGCAACTGGAACGCCAGCGTGAACTGGCTGCGCGGCAACCGCCTGGAGAGCGACCTCTACGGCGGCTACAAATGGAAGGCCGGTGCCACCGACCTCGACGTGGGCGCCCTCGCCTACCTCTACCCTGGCAACCGCAGCGGCAACACCACCGAGCTGTATGCCAGCGCCACCCATGCCGACGAGGCCCTGGGCACGTTCACGCTCAAGTACTCGCACACCGTGTCGGACGACTATTTCGGCTATGCGGGCGGGCTCGGGCCTGTCGGGGCGCAACACGGGCTACGTGAATCTGGCGTACAGCCGCGCGCTGGGGCCGCAGCTCAGTTTGAAGGCCGCCATCGGCTATACGCGCATGGCCGCGGACATCCGCCGCCTGGGATGGCCCAGCTACGTCGATTACCAGGTCGGTGCGGCCTACGACTTCGGCGGCGGACTCTCGCTCGCCGGGGCATTGCAGGGGGCCAACCGGCAGGCTGCCTATGCGGCCGCCACCGGCCCGGCAGCGGATGCAGCGCGCTACTCGCCCAACAAAGGGCGCCTCATCGTCACGCTGGCCCAGGTCTTCTGACGGGAGCACCGCCAGCGGGGCCGGCGCAGCGGCATCTGGCCAAACAGGCCCGATGCCTTGAGATTCATTGCCCCTCTAGCTATTAAATAAATAGCAATCTACTCGGCCAGCAGCGCGGCCGGGTCTTCCGAGGCCAGCACGCCCTGCGCCCACGGCCCGAGCTTGCGGGTGTCGGCGCGCAGCACCTCCTGCTTGACCGCGAGGATCTGCGCCGGGTGCATGGAAAAGCTGCGCAGGCCCAGGCCCAGCAGCAGCCGCGTCATGGAGACGTCGCCCGCCGTCTCGCCGCACACGCACACGCTCTTGCCCTGGCGCTCGCCCTCGGCAATCACCTGGGCCACCAGCTGCAGCACGGCGGGGTGCAGGGGGTCGTAGAGGTGGGCCACGGCCTCGTCGGCGCGGTCGATGGCCAGGGTGTACTGGATCAGGTCGTTGGTGCCGATCGACAGAAAATCGAAATACTTCAAAAAGCTGCGCACCATGAGCGCGGCGGCCGGCACTTCGATCATCGCTCCCAGTTGCACCGGCCCATGCGCCACGCCGCGCGCATCCAGTTCGGCCCGCGCCATCTCCACCTGGGCGAGGGTCTGCTGGATCTCGCTCACGTGTGCGAGCATCGGGAACAGCAGGTTCACCGGGCCGTGCACGGCCGCGCGCAGCACGGCGCGCAGCTGCGTGCGGAACATGGCCGGATCGGCCAGGCTCCAGCGGATGGCGCGCAGGCCGAGCGCGGGGTTCAGGTAGCTGTCCTTGTAGCCCTTGTCGAGGGGCTTGTCGGCCCCCACGTCGATGGTGCGCAGCGTGACGGGCATGCCGTTCATGCCCTGTACCGCCTCGCGGTAGGCCTGGTACTGCTCTTCCTCGCCCGGCAGGTTGCCGTTGCGCCCCATGAACATGAATTCGCTGCGGAACAGGCCCACGCCCGCAGCGCCGCCGCGCAGCGCAGCGGCCGCGTCGGCTGGCTGCTCGATGTTGGCCAGCAGCTCGATCTTCTGCCCATCCAGCGTGACCGCCGGCGTATGGCGCAGGCGCGACAGGCGCTCGCGCTCCAGCGTGGTCTGGCGCTGGCGAAAGCCGTATTCGGCCAGGATGATGGGCGACGGGTCCACGATCATCACGCCGGCATCGCCGTCGATGATGACCCAGTCGTCCTGCCGCACCAGCTGGCTGGCGGCGCGCGCGCCCACCACCGCGGGAATGTCCATGCTGCGCGCCACGATGGCCGTGTGCGAGGTCTTGCCGCCCACGTCCGTCACGAAGCCGGCGAACACGCTTTTCTTGAACTGCAGCATGTCGGCTGGCGACAGGTCGTGGGCCACCAGCACGAGGGGCACGTCCACCGTGTCGTCCAGCAGCAGGTCCTGCTGGTTGCTGCGGCGCGGGCTGCTGGGCGGCGGCGCCACGGGGCTGGCCACGCCTTTCATGTGGCGCAGGACGCGCTCGACCACCTGCTCCAGATCGGCCTTGCGCTCGCGCAGGTACTCGTCCTCCATCTCGTCGAACTGGCGTGCGATGACCTCCAGTTGGGTGGTCAGCGCCCATTCGGCGTTGTAGAGGCGGTCGGTGATCCAGTGCTTGACGCCGCTCACCAGCGCCTCGTCCTGCAGCAGCATCATGTGCACATCGAGCAGCGCCGCCAGTTCGGGGGGCGCATCGTGCGGCATTTCGGCCTGCAGGCGCTGCAGTTCCTCCACCACGGCGTTGCGGCCGTTGCGCACGCGCACGATCTCCGCGCCGACCTGGTCCGCCTCGATGAAATAGTGCGCCACGTCCACGCGGCTCGACGCGACCAGCACGGCGCGCCCGATGGCGATGCCGCGGGCAACCGCAAGACCGTGGACGGCGAACGTCATGGCGCTGGCGCTCCTGGACTGCCCGCGGCGCGCGCAGGCCTGCAGGCGGCGCGGCAGGCGATCAGCGCGGCCCGCACATCACTCCCCTTCGCCGAACTTGCCGTCGATCAGGGCCCGAAGCGCATCCATGGCTTCCTGCTCCTGTGCGCCGTTGGTCTCCAACTCGACCGTCGAGCCCAGCCCGGCGGCCAGCATCATGACGCCCATGATGCTTTTGGCATTGATGCGCCTCTCGCCCTTGGCCAGCCAGACATCGCACGGAAAACTGCCTGCCAGCTTCGTGAGCTTGGCGGACGCCCGGGCATGCAGGCCCAGCTTATTGCTGATGGTGATGGTCGTCTTGATCATGGTGGGAACGTCGTATCTGGTTCTGCGGGGCCGAGATCGCCACCTGCATCACGCCCTGGGTGCCGCCGACCACCGCGCGCGAGACAAGCGCCTCCAGCGGTTCGTGCCGGTAGCTCACGGTGCGCAGCAGCATGGGCAGATTCACGCCGGTGACCAGCCGCGAATGCTCGCCATCCACCAGGCGCTGCGCGACGTTGCACGGCGTGGCGCCGAACACGTCGGTCAGCACCAGCGTGGGCGAATCGCCGTCGTGCGAAGCCAGCAGGATGCGGGCGGTGGCCAGGGTCTCTTCGGGCGGCGTGTTGGGGTGCACGTCGAACGCGAGCACTTCGTCGCCGCAGTCAGGAAAAACATGGAGAGCGCACTCACGCAGCGCATGGGCCAGCGGGGAGTGGGCAATGATGAGGATGCGCGTGCTCATGGGGCAATGGAGTGAACCGCATTATGGCGCCGCATGCACCGTGGAATGGCCACCGTCAGCCCTGCGCAGGCCCACCGCGGTCTGGCTCGATCCGGCCGGGGCACGCTCATGGCAGGACGAGCCCGGCAAAGAACGTGTCCGCAACCGCCGTTTGTGGGGTGGCCGTGTAGACCACCGCATGGTACAGGCGCGCCTGTTGCCCTTCCAGGCGGGCAAACCAGACGGCTTGTGCGGCCACCGGGCTGCCGTCGCTGCGCCGGCCCTGCGCCTGCAGCCGCAGGGACTGTGGCAAGGCCAACGCCCCGCTCGGCACGAAGGAGGAGGCTCCGGCCTCGGCCGCATCCGCATCCGTTGCCGTGGCCTGCATGCGCGCAAGCACCGCTACCCGCCACTGTGCCAAGCCAGCGCCTGCCTGCGAAGGATCTTCGACCACCAGGTGAGAGATGGCAAACGTTGCGCCCTCGGCCTCGCAGCCTGCCATGGCCAGGTCCGCAGCGCGACCACCGAAGTCCACCGAACGTGTGGCCTGATCGGGTTTGCACGGCAGTAGCACCGTGAGGCCGGCATTTTCCAGCGGCACGCTTCGCCAGTTCAACGCGGGGCTACAACCAGTCAGTAACAGGACCAAAGCAGTGGCAACAGTGATGGGGCGACGCATCCGTGCATTATCCGGAGTGCGGAAGCAGTCCTGCCATGGCGTTCCGGGCTTCGAGTCGCGCGCTCGGTCGCCGTAGTTCGTGGCGCGCCGCTTCAGGCGGCGTGTCTCACCGCCAGCTGCGTCGGGTTTTTGGCAGTCAGCGAACTTTCGCCGGGCCTTGCGCTCCATCACCCCGAAGATGGGGCCATCCGGCAAAATGTCGACAACTGCGCGAACCGCGCAGACACAGGTGGAAAGAGCGCAATGGGCATCAAGCATTGGTTGGGAGCGGCTGCAGTGGCGGCATTCGCAGGCATCGGCGCCTTTGTGTTTCTGAGCGCTGGCACATCCAAGGCACCACAATCGACTTTCGTCCTTCTGGACGGATCAAAGAAAACCACCGCTGATCTTCATGGCCAGGTCACCTTGGTCAATTTCTGGGCCACCAGTTGCGTCACTTGCGTGGCCGAAATGCCGGAAGTCGTAGCGACGTACCAAAAATACCGGGGTCAGGGCTTCGACACCCTGGCCGTCGCCATGAGCTACGACCCACCGAGCTATGTGGTGAATTTTGCTGAGACCCGCAAGCTGCCTTTCAAGGTTGCCATCGACAACACCGGAGCGGTCGCCCAGGCCTGGGGCGACGTTAAGCTCACCCCGTCCACTTTCATCGTCAATAAGCGCGGCGAGATCGTCAAAACCTACGTCGGTGCACCTGACTTCCCTGAACTCCACCGGCTCATCGAGCGACTGCTCGCCGAAACCTGATTTCCGTTTGGCGCTCTGCGCCCATCGCAATCAGCTACCGGCGCGATGGGTTGGCCGGAGCCCGCTACACTGCCAAGTCCTTCGCTCCTAGCAACCGCCTGTGGACCAGCCTTCCGTGGCCCTGTTGACGCCGACTCTTCCGTCGGAGATGGACGCTGTGCGCGACATCTTCCGGGAATATGCCGACAGCCTGGGCATCGATCTTTATTTTCAGAACTTCGAGTCCGAACTGGCCACCCTGCCGGCAGACTACGCACCGCCGCGCGGCCAGATCCTGCTGGCGGAAGTGGACGGGGCCATTGCAGGCTGCTGTGCCTTGCGTCCCATGGACAACGCGGACTACCCCAATGCCAGCGAAATGAAGCGCTTGTACGTGCGCAAGGCCTTCCGCGGCTTTGGCCTTGGCAGGCAACTGGCAGAGGCCATCCTCGATGCGGCGAGGCAGGCGGGGTATGCCTGCGTGCTGCTTGACACGCTCGATGGCATGGAATCGGCCCGCGCGCTGTACGCCGACTTGGGCTTCGAAGAAATCCCCCCTTACTACCACAACCCCATCGCGGGATCGCACTACCTCAAGGCGGATATCGATTAGGGGTGCCGATCAACCGCAATCGTGCCGAAGGGCGCCAGAACGAATCATCGCGCGCCTCTAACTAGCTACGCCCATATCGGACTCTTGGTGGTTCGGCACCGCGGTCCGTCATGAAAAACCTGCGCGCATGGTGCTGACATCCGCCATGCCATGCCCGTGAACCCGACGAACAAGGCCATTGCGCTGGCCGCGAGATATCTCTCCTCTCCCGAGCCAGCAGCATCCTCCAGTTCAGCCTTTGGCCTGTGCCAGCAGCGTCGCCGCGTCACTCACCTCGAACTTGCCAGGCGCTTCGATATTGAGCGAAGCCACCTTGCCATCTCTCACCAGCATCGAATAACGATTGCTGCGCAGGCCAAGCCCTTTGCCGTTCAGATCCAGCGTCAGACCGGTGGCCTTGGCAAAGGCGGCATCGCCGTCGGCCAGCATGCGCACTTTGCCTTGGGTTTTCTGGTCACGTGCCCAGGCGCCCATCACGAACGCGTCATTCACGCTCACACACCAGATCTCGTCCACACCCGCTGCCTTGAAAGCCTCGGCCTGTTCCACATAGCCTGGAACGTGCTTGGCAGAACAGGTTGGCGTGAAAGCCCCTGGCACGGCAAACAGTGCGATGGTTTTGCCAGCGGTGGCTTGATCCACCACGACGGGATTGGGACCAAGGCTACAACCTTCGCCTTCGACTTCCGAATACTCCATCAGGGTAATGGCAGGCAGACTCTCACCGACTTTGATCATGCTGGGCTCTCCTATGGGTGGAATGGCGGCTCTGCAAAACGCAGGCCCAAAAAACAAAACGACCCAGCATTGTGGGTCGTTTTGAGCGGCTTGACAGCCAACAAGCCCGAAGGACTTGTAAGGATCTTCCAATTAGACCAAAGCGGCCTTTTGAACCAGACGGGTAGCAACCCAGTTCTTGGTCTTGGAGATAGGACGGCTTTCCGTGATCTCGATGGTGTCACCCAACTTGTATTCGCCCTTTTCGTCATGGGCGTGGTACTTGCTGGATTTGGCCACGATCTTGCCGTAGAGCTCGTGCTTCACACGGCGCTCGACCAACACGGTCACAGTCTTCGTACGCTTGTCGCTGACCACCTTGCCAACCAAGGTGCGCTTGAGGGATTTTTTAGCTTCCGTCATGTGGGCTCCTTACTTGGCGGCTTGCTTTTCAGCAAGAATGGTCTTGGCACGAGCGATATCCCGACGGGTGATACGCAGCGTATTGGTGTTTGCCAGTTGTTGAGTGGCCTTCTGCATGCGCAGACCGAAATGGGCCTTTTGCAAGGACTTGATTTCGGTTTCGATGCCAGCGACGTCTTTTTGGCGCAGTTCAGCAGCTTTCGTCATTTCGATTCTCCTGAATTTAAGCGCCAATTTGACGGGCCACGAACGTGGTGCGCAGCGGCAGCTTGGCAGCAGCCAGGCGGAACGCTTCACGGGCCAGTTCTTCAGGCACACCGACGATCTCGAAAACCACCTTGCCGGGCTGAATCTCAGCCACGTAATACTCGGGGTTGCCCTTACCGTTACCCATCCGAACTTCGGCGGGCTTGGTAGAGATCGGCTTGTCGGGGAACACGCGGATCCAGATACGGCCGCCACGCTTCACGTGACGGGAGATCGCACGGCGTGCGGCCTCGATCTGGCGGGCCGTCAGACGGCCCCGGTCCGTGCATTTCAGGCCGAAGTCACCGAAGGCCACCGAATTGCCACGGGTGGCAACGCCGGTGTTACGGCCCTTCTGCTCTTTGCGGTACTTGCGGCGAGCGGGTTGCAGCATCTTTATTCTCCTTTGCCGTCCGCTGCTGTAGCGGGCGCGTCAACCTTGCGAACGCGCTTAACGGCGGTGTTATCGGCGCCACCGGCACCGGCGGGCTTGTCGCTACCGTCTGCAGGTGCCGCATTGGCACCGGCAGGACGACGCGGACCACCTCGGCCTGCACCGGGACGATCGCCACCTGGGCGGCCATCGCGACGCGGGCCACGGGGACGACGCTCTTCTTCTGGACGCGGTGTTTCCACTGCGGGCAGATCGTTGCGGCCCAGCGTATCGCCCTTGTAGACCCAGACCTTGACGCCGATGACGCCGTAGGTGGTCTTGGCTTCGGACGTGCCGTAGTCAATGTCGGCGCGCAGGGTGTGAAGCGGCACGCGACCTTCGCGGTACCACTCGCAACGAGCGATTTCAATCCCATTCAGGCGGCCGGACGACATGATCTTGATGCCCTGGGCACCCAGACGCATGGCGTTTTGCATGGCGCGCTTCATGGCGCGGCGGAACATGATCCGCTTTTCCAGCTGTTGGGTGATGCTGTCAGCAATCAGTTTGGCATCGATTTCGGGCTTGCGCACTTCTTCGATGTTCACTGCGACAGGCACGCCCAAGCGGATAGCGAGTTCCTTCTTCAGGTTCTCGATGTCTTCGCCCTTCTTGCCGATCACCACGCCCGGACGTGCCGAGTAGATTGTGATGCGGGCATTCTTGGCGGGACGCTCGATCAAGATGCGCGAGACGGCAGCGTTCTTCAGCTTGGCCTTCAGGTACTCGCGAACCTTGATGTCTTCGGCCAACATGCCGGCGAAGTCACGGTTGCTCGCGTACCAACGGCTAGCCCAATTGCGGCTGACCGCGAGGCGAAAGCCGGTAGGATGGATTTTTTGTCCCATAGTCTTCCTCGGGCCTTCAGTTGCCAACCGTCACGTACACATGGCACGTGGGCTTGCTGATGCGATTGCCGCGGCCTTTGGCGCGCGCGGTGAAACGCTTGAGCGTGGTGCCTTGCTCGACGTAGATGGTCTTGACCTTCAGTTCGTCGATGTCAGCGCCGTCGTTGTGCTCAGCGTTGGCGATAGCGGACTCAAGCACCTTCTTGACGATTCCTGCAGCTTTTTTCTGCGTGAACGTCAGGATGTTCAGAGCTTGGTCAACCTTCTTGCCGCGGATCAGATCAGCGACCAGACGGCCCTTGTCGACCGACAGACGGACGCCCCGGAGGACTGCACGTGTTTCAGACATGTCGTTCCTTACTTCTTGACTTTTTTGTCAGCAGGGTGACCCTTGAAGGTGCGCGTCAGGGCGAATTCGCCCAGCTTGTGGCCCACCATCTGGTCGGTGACATACACCGGTACGTGCTGCTTGCCGTTGTGCACGGCGATGGTCAGACCGATGAAATCGGGCAGAACCATGGAGCGACGCGACCAGGTCTTGACTGGTTTCTTGTCCTTGGTAGCAACGGCCTTCTCGACCTTTGCCATCAAGTGGTGGTCAACAAACGGACCCTTTTTGAGAGAGCGAGTCATTTGTTATCCCTTACTTCTTACGACGCGACACAATCATCACTTGTGTGCGCTTGTTGTTGCGGGTGCGATAACCCTTGGTCAGATTGCCCCAAGGATCGACAGCATGGCGGCCTTCGCCGGTGCGGCCTTCGCCACCACCGTGAGGGTGATCCACCGGGTTCATGGCAACGCCACGAACCGTTGGGCGAATACCCATCCAGCGCTTCACACCGGCCTTGCCGAGTTGGCGCAGGCTGTGCTCTTCGTTGGCGACTTCGCCAATCGTTGCACGGCATTCGATGTGGATCTTGCGCACTTCGCCAGAGCGCATACGCACCTGGGCATAAGTGCCTTCACGGGCCAGCAGCGTTGCGGAAGCGCCTGCCGAGCGTGCGATCTGCGCACCAGCACCGGGCTTGAGCTCGATGCAGTGAATGGTCGAACCCACGGGAATATTGCGGATCGGCAGCGTGTTACCTGCGCGGATCGGGGCTTCGGAGCCGCTCAGGAGCGTGCTGCCGACTTCCAGACCACGGGGGGCAATGATGTAACGGCGCTCACCGTCGGCATAGCACACCAAAGCGATGTGAGCCGTACGGTTCGGATCGTATTCAATGCGCTCGACCTTCGCGGGGATGCCGTCTTTGTTACGGACGAAATCCACCACGCGGTAGTGGTGCTTGTGGCCGCCGCCCTTGTGGCGGGTCGTGATGTGACCGTTGTTGTTGCGACCGGCCTTCTGGAACTGAGGCTCCAGCAGCGGCGCATACGCTTCACCCTTGTACAGGTGGTCACGGGTAACCTTCACCACGGCACGTTGGCCGGGCGAAGTAGGTTTCATTTTAATGACGGCCATGATTACGCGGCCTCCCCGGACAGGTTCAGCTCTTGACCTGGTTGCAGCGTGACATAAGCCTTGCGAACATTGTCGCGGCGGCCCATGGTCTTGCCAAAACGCTTGGCCTTGCCTTTGGTGTTCACCACAGAGACGCCCTTGACCTCGACCTTGAACATCAATTCCACAGCGGCTTTGATTTCGGGCTTGGTTGCGTTCTGCAGCACCTTGAACGTCACAGCATTGGATTTCTCTGCAACCATGGTGGCCTTTTCGGACACGATGGGAGCGACCAACACTTGCATCAGACGACCTTCGTCAAACTTGGGCGTGCTCATGCGAACATCTCCTTGAGTTTGTCGATAGCGCCCTTGGTGACGAGCACTTTCTTGTAGTGCACCAGCGACACGGGATCTGCATAACGGGGTTCGACGATGAACACGTTCTTCAGATTGCGCGAAGCAAGGTACAGGTTTTCGTCCACTTCATCGGCGATCACCATCACCGATTGCAGGTTCATCGCCTTGAACTTGTCGGCGAGCACCTTGGTCTTGGGGCTTTCCAGCGTCAGCGAGTCCACAACAGCCAGACGGCCTTCGCGAGCCAACTGCGAAAAGATCGCGGCCATGCCAGCGCGGTACATCTTCTTGTTGATCTTCTGCGTGAAGTTTTCTTCAGGCAGATTCGGGAAGATGCGGCCACCGCCACGCCACAGAGGCGAGGAGGTCATACCGGCACGAGCACGGCCAGTGCCTTTTTGCTTGAACGGCTTCTTGGTGGAGTGCTTGACCTGCTCGCGGTCTTTTTGAGCGCGCGTGCCCTGGCGGGCATTGGCCTGGTAAGCCACCACGATCTGGTGAACCAGATCTTCGTTGTATTCGCGACCGAACACGGTTTCGGGCGCATCGAATTTCGATGCGGCCTGGCCTTGGTCATTCAGGAGTTCGAGCTGCATTAGTTCGCTCCCTTGGAAGCTTTGGCCTTGACTGCCGGACGCACCGTCACGAACCCACCCTTGGAGCCCGGAATGGCGCCCTTGATCAAGAGCAGTTGACGCGCTTCGTCGATGCGGATGACATCGAGGTTTTGCGTGGTCTTGGTGACATCGCCCAGATGGCCGGTCATGCGCTTACCGGGGAACACGCGACCGGGGTCTTGTGCCATACCGATGGAGCCAGGCACATTGTGCGAACGGCTGTTACCGTGCGATGCGCGCTGCGAAGCCATGTTGTGGCGCTTGATCGTGCCAGCGTAGCCCTTACCGATCGACGTGCCTTGAACGTCCACCTTCTGGCCCACGGTGAACAGCGTCACGGGGACGGTGGAACCGACGGCGTACTGGGCAGCGACGTCAGCGGTCACGCGGAATTCGCGGATCACTTCACCGGCTTCGACGCCGGCCTTCGCCAGATGGCCCGCTGCGGGCTTGGTCACGCGCGATGCCTTGCGCGAACCGAACGTGACCTGCAAGGCCACGTAGCCATCATTCTCTTGGGTTTTAACCTGGGTCACACGGTTGTTGGACACATCCACCACCGTGACGGGCACTGCGTCCCCGTCATCGGTGAACAGACGCATCATGCCCACCTTGCGGCCCAGCAACCCTTGGGAGTTGCTTTGACTCATTGATTTTCTCCAAAACTTTCACCGCCTCGACTTCAATTGGCCAAAGCGTTTGCACAACGTTTGCACCGCCGTGCGCGAAAGAAGGTTGATAAAACTCCGCCGCCGTCACACAAAAGCGCAAAAAAGGCGAAGCCGCAAAGTATAACGCGGACTGCTTTTGCAAGCAAGTCCGCGTTATGTGTTGGAGCGCAGCAATCGCCGCGCACCGGAGCTGGCAGATTACTGCAGCTTGATTTCGACGTCCACGCCAGCCGGCAGGTCGAGCTTCATCAGTGCGTCCACCGTCTTGTCCGTCGGATCGACGATGTCCATCAGGCGCTGGTGCGTGCGGATTTCGAGCTGGTCACGGCTGGTCTTGTTGACGTGCGGTGAACGCAAGATGTCGAAACGCTTCATTCGCGTCGGCAAGGGCACGGGGCCCTTGACGATGGCGCCAGTGCGCTTGGCCGTGTCAACGATCTCGGCAGCGGACTGGTCGATCAGCTTGTAATCAAACGCCTTCAGGCGGATGCGGATTTTTTGCTTGGACATGGCAAGTTCCTTTGTGCCTGAGGCTTAAGCAATGATCTTTGCCACGACGCCGGCGCCGACGGTACGACCGCCTTCACGGATGGCGAAGCGCAGGCCTTCTTCCATGGCGATGGGGTTGATCAGCTTGACGGTGATCGACACGTTGTCGCCGGGCATGACCATTTCCTTGTCGGCTGGCAGCTCGATGGCGCCAGTCACATCGGTCGTGCGGAAGTAGAACTGAGGACGGTAGTTGTTGAAGAAAGGCGTGTGACGGCCACCTTCGTCCTTGGACAGCACATACACCTCGGCGGTGAAGTGCGTGTGCGGCTTGATGGAGTTGGGCTTGCACAGCACTTGGCCGCGTTCCACGTCTTCACGCTTGGTGCCGCGCAGCAGCAGACCGACGTTGTCGCCAGCCTGGCCTTGGTCCAGCAGCTTGCGGAACATTTCCACGCCCGTGCAGGTGGTCTTTTGCGTGTCGCGAATACCGACAATTTCGATTTCTTCGCCGACCTTGATGATGCCGCGCTCGATACGACCCGTCACCACGGTGCCACGGCCAGAGATCGAGAACACGTCTTCCACGGGCATCAGGAATGCGCCGTCCACAGCGCGCTCAGGCGTGGGGATGTAAGAGTCGAGTGCTTCTGCCAGCTTCATGATGGCCTCTTCACCCAGGGCACCCTTGTCGCCTTCCAGGGCGAGCTTGGCGGAACCGCGGATGATGGGGGTGTCGTCGCCTGGGAAGTTGTACTTGTCCAGGAGTTCGCGCACTTCCATTTCGACGAGCTCGAGCAGTTCTTCGTCGTCGACCATGTCGCACTTGTTCAGGAACACGATGATGTAGGGCACGCCCACTTGGCGAGCCAGCAGGATGTGCTCGCGGGTCTGGGGCATTGGGCCGTCAGCGGCCGAGCACACCAGGATGGCGCCGTCCATCTGGGCAGCGCCGGTGATCATGTTCTTCACATAGTCGGCGTGGCCGGGGCAGTCCACGTGGGCGTAATGGCGGTTGGCCGTTTCGTATTCCACGTGAGCGGTGTTGATCGTGATGCCGCGGGCCTTTTCTTCGGGCGCTGCGTCGATCTGGTCGTATGCCTTGGCTTCGCCGCCGAACTTGGAGGACAGCACCGTGGCGATAGCCGCCGTCAGCGTTGTCTTGCCATGGTCCACGTGACCGATGGTGCCCACGTTCACGTGGGGCTTGGTACGTTCGAACTTACCTTTTGCCATTTTGAATCTCCAAAGAGCAATGCCTGTGTCAGGGTTTAACGTCTGCACCCGATTGCTGAATCGTCCCGCACAGGGCAACAGGACGGCACCGGGTCGCAGATTGCAAGGATCTTGCTGCTATTTTTTTCATAGCTGCCATCGCTTATTCAATAAGCGATGGCAGCCAATTCCATAAAACCAACCGGAAGAGGCCTGCCGAAGCAGGCCCTTCGTGCGCCAATTACTTGGCGCGGGCAGCCATGATGGCTTCCGACACGTTGCGAGGGGCTTCGCTGTAGTGCTTGAATTCCATCGAGTACGTGGCGCGGCCTTGCGTTGCGGAGCGCAGCGAGGTCGAGTAGCCGAACATTTCCGACAGGGGCACTTCGGCCTTGATGGCCTTGCCGCCGCCGACCATGTCGTCCATGCCCTGCACCATGCCACGGCGGGACGACAAGTCGCCCATCACCGTACCGGCGTAGTCTTCCGGCGTCTCGACTTCCACGGCCATCATGGGCTCGAGAATCACGGGGTTGGCCTTGCGGCAACCTTCCTTGAAACCGAAGATGGCAGCCATCTTGAACGCGAGTTCGTTCGAGTCCACATCGTGGTACGAACCGAAGTGCAGCGTTACCTTGACGTCCACCACTGGGTAGCCGGCCAGCACGCCTTGCGTGACGGCTTCGTTGATGCCCTTTTCCACCGCGGGGATGAATTCGCGAGGAACCACACCGCCCTTGATGGCGTCGACGAACTCGATGCCCTTGCCAGCTTCGTTCGGCTCGATCTTGAGCACGACGTGACCGTACTGGCCCTTACCACCGGACTGGCGAACGAACTTGCCTTCGGCCTCTTCCACCGTCTTGCGGATGGTTTCGCGATAGGCCACCTGGGGCTTGCCCACGTTGGCTTCCACGCCGAACTCGCGCTTCATGCGGTCCACGATGATTTCCAGGTGGAGTTCGCCCATGCCACCGATGATGGTCTGGCCGGATTCTTCGTCGGTGCTGACGCGGAAGGAAGGATCTTCGGCAGCCAGACGGCCCAGCGCGATACCCATCTTTTCCTGGTCAGCCTTCGACTTCGGTTCCACGGCCTGACGGATCACGGGCTCGGGGAACACCATGCGCTCCAGCGTCAGGATGGCCGATGGATCGCACAGCGTTTCGCCAGTCGTCACGTCCTTCAAGCCCACGCAGGCTGCGATGTCGCCGGCGCGGATTTCATCGACTTCTTCGCGATTGTTGGCGTGCATCTGCACGATACGGCCAATGCGTTCCTTTTTGCCGCGCACCGGGTTGTATACCGTGTCGCCCTTGGACAGAACGCCGGAGTACACGCGCACGAACGTCAGCTGACCCACGAACGGGTCGGTCATCAGCTTGAACGCCAAGGCAGAGAACTTCTCGGAGTCGTCGGCCCTGCGGCTCGTCGGCTGCTCATCGTCATCGGTACCGCCCACGGGAGGAATGTCCACTGGCGAGGGCATCAGTTCGATCACGGCGTCCAGCATGCGCTGCACACCCTTGTTCTTGAAGGCCGTGCCGCACAGCATCGGCTGAATTTCGCAAGCGATGGCGCGCGTACGCAGGCCGAGGGTGATTTCCTCTTCGGAAAGATCACCTTCTTCCAGGTACTTGTTCATCAGCTCTTCGGAGGCCTCGGCCGCAGCCTCGACCATCTTCTCGCGCCATTCCTTGGCGGTTTCCAGCAATTCAGCGGGAATTTCTTCGAAGGTGAACTTCATGCCCTGCGAGGCTTCGTCCCAGATGATGGCCTTCATCTTGCGCAGGTCGACCACGCCCGTGAAGTTTTCTTCGGCGCCGATCGGGATCACGATCGGCACGGGGTTGGCCTTCAGGCGCAGTTTCATCTGCTCGACGACCTTGAAGAAGTTGGCACCGGTACGGTCCATCTTGTTCACGAACGCGAGGCGAGGCACCTTGTACTTGTTCGCCTGGCGCCACACGGTTTCCGACTGGGGCTGCACGCCGCCCACGGCGCAGTACACCATGCAGGCGCCGTCCAGCACGCGCATGGAACGCTCCACTTCGATCGTGAAGTCCACGTGGCCGGGAGTGTCGATGATGTTGATGCGGTGCTCGGGGAACGAACGGTCCATGCCGCTCCAGAAGCAGGTGGTGGCAGCCGACGTGATCGTGATGCCACGCTCTTGCTCTTGCTCCATCCAGTCCATGGTGGCCGCGCCGTCATGCACTTCACCGATCTTGTGGTTCACACCGGTGTAGAAAAGAATCCGCTCGGTCGTCGTGGTCTTGCCAGCGTCGATGTGGGCCGAGATACCGATATTGCGGTAGCGCTCGATGGGGGTCTTGCGAGCCATGGTAAATCCTTGGTTGAACGTTGTGTTCGTTGTGATGGGCCACCCGCTTTTGCGACGCAGCACCACAATTTGCCGGCGACCTGAATCAAGATAAGGCCGCAGGCAGAAAATGCCAGCGGCCTTACGTTTGCACCGGAGAAAGCCAGAAGGCTTAGAAGCGGAAGTGGCTGAACGCCTTGTTGGCTTCTGCCATGCGGTGCACTTCGTCACGGCGCTTCATTGCGCCGCCACGGCCTTCCGTGGCTTCCAGCAGTTCGTTGGCCAAACGCTGCGCCATCGACTTTTCGCCACGCTTGCGGGCGGCTTCCTTGATCCAGCGCATCGAAAGCGCCAGACGGCGCACGGGGCGAACTTCCACGGGAACTTGGTAGTTGGCACCGCCCACGCGGCGGGACTTCACTTCGACCATGGGCTTCACGTTGTTGATGGCAACGGTGAAGGCCTCCAGAGGGTCCTTGTCAGGGTGCTTCTTTTCGATCAGCTCCAGAGCGCCATAAATGATGCGCTCTGCCACTGCCTTTTTGCCGCCTTCCATGATCACGTTCATGAATTTGGACAGCTCTACATTGCCGAACTTGGGATCCGGCAGGATTTCACGTTTGGGGACTTCGCGACGACGTGGCATTTTTTCACCTCATGATTGCTTCAGTTGGCATCTTTTCAGACACCGCGAGAGCCATTCAGGACTCCCACTTACTCGACCCACGCAAAACACTTGCGCTTGGGGTCACTACGCTGGATCACCGCGCCACGCGGGAAACAGCACCGGATATCTTGTGCAAAAGCGCAGGGCTTATTTGGCCTTGGGCTTCTTGGCACCGTACTTGGAGCGCGATTGCTTGCGGTCTTTCACGCCTTGCAAGTCGAGCGAGCCACGCACGATGTGATAACGCACACCAGGCAAGTCCTTGACACGACCGCCGCGAACCAGCACGACGCTGTGTTCTTGCAGGTTGTGGCCTTCGCCGCCGATGTAGGAAATGACTTCGAAACCGTTGGTCAGGCGAACCTTGGCGACCTTCCGCAGAGCGGAGTTAGGCTTCTTTGGCGTCGTGGTGTACACACGGGTGCACACGCCGCGGCGCTGAGGAGAGTTTTCCATCGCGGGGCTCTTCGACTTGATCTTTTCGACCTCGCGACCCTGACGGACCAGTTGATTGATGGTTGGCATGAATACGTCCCTAAACGTGAAATGCTTCGTGAAAAACGAAAACGTGAATCCCTTCGGAAATTCCGAAAAGCCTTCTAATGTAGCAGGTTGGCGCTGCCAGGGCAATCGCGGGGCGGCCAGCCGGCCGCCGCCGCGTCACTTGATCCACAGGCGGATGGCATCCCAGGCGCGGCCGAAGATGCCGGCTTGCTCCACCGTTTCCAGCGCCACCAAAGGCACTTCGGCGATGGGCTGCTCGCCCAGCGACACCTTCAGCGTGCCGATCGACTGCCCCTTGGTGAACGGCGCCACCAGCGGATCGGTGCGCACGATCTGCGTCGTGACCTTGCCTGCGCTGCCCGAAGGCACGGTGACCACGATGGCGTCCGGACGGCCGATCTGGATGGTGTTTTGCTTGCCCTTCCAGACGGCCGGCGTGGCCGCGGGCTGACCGGCGTCGAACAGCTTGACGGCATCGAAGGCGGTATAGCCCCAGTTCAGGAGTTTCTGGCTTTCGTTGGCCCGGGCATTCTCGCTGGAGGCGCCCAGCACGATGGACAGCAGCCGGCGCTGGCCGACATTCGGAAAGTCACGCTTGGACGTGGCCACCAGGCAGTAGCCAGCGGCGGCGGTGTGGCCGGTCTTGAGGCCGTCCACCGTGGGATCACGGAACAGCAGCGAATTGCGGTTGGTGCCGTTGGAGGGCGGCGTGCCGGGGTAAGCGTAGTGCTTGGTCGCGTAATAGTGCATGTACTCGGGGAATTCCTGCATCAGGCGGGTGGCCAGCACGCCCAGGTCGCGCGCGGTGGTCGTGTGGCCCGGCTCGGTCAGCCCTTCGGGGTTCTTGTACGCCGTGTTCTTCATTCCCAGGGCCTTGGCCTGGTCGTTCATGAGCTTGACGAAGTTCTCGGCCGTGCCACCCACGCCTTCGGCCAGGGCCATGGTGGCGTCGTTGCCCGACTGCACGATCATCCCCTTGATGAGGTCTTCCACCGGCACCTGCATCTTGGGATCGATGAACATGCGCGAGCCGGGCATCTTCCAGGCCAGCACGCTCACGGGCAGCTTCTGCTCCAGCGTGATCTTCTTGGCGCGCAGCGCATCGAAGACCAGGTAGCCGGTCATGAGCTTGGTGAGCGATGCCTGCTCCACCGGCGCATCGATGTCTTTGGCGGCGAGCACCTGGCCTGCCGTCACGTCGAGCAGCAGGTAGTTGCGGGCGGCGATTTCAGGAGGCTGTGGCGCCTGCCCCTGCGCCCACAGGGCAACAGGAGCCAGCGCAGCGGCGAGAACGAAGGAACGCAGCGTGGAGAGGAAAGGCTTCATGGAAACAGGCATTCGGGGCAAGGAAACAAACCAAACGGTCAAAAACGGCGGCGGGGCATGGCACGCCGTGCGGTGGCCGTTGAAGGAGGCGTCTGGGGGGTGGTCAGTTCCCCGCCAGCAAGTGGCGGGACACCAAGTTTTTCAGGAGCGGCAATTGTCCGTGAAAGAAATGCCCGCCGCCGGGCACGACTGTGACGGGGAGTATCTGCGGCCGCGCCCAGTCCATGACGGCCGATAGCGGCACGGTGTCGTCCTGCTCGCCGTGCACGACCAGCGTGCGCTCATGCGCCTCGGCCGGCACGGGCGCCACGGTGAAGCGGCTGGCGGCGGTGCCGACCAGCACCACCCGCTCGATGGCACGTTCGCCCCACAGGCGCTCCAGCGCATGGCTGGTGACGAAGGCGCCGAACGAGAAGCCCGCCAGGGCCAGCGGCCCCTCGGACGCCGTCTGGCGCACCACCTCCAGAAAGTCCTCCAGCTCGCCCTGGCCCGCGTCGTGCGTGCCGGCGCTGGCGCCCACGCCCCGGAAATTGAAGCGCACCGCGGTCCAGCCGCTGTGCACGAAGGCGCGCGCCAGGGTCTGCACCACCTTGTTGTCCATGGTGCCGCCGAACAGGGGGTGCGGATGGGCGATCACCGCCACGCCGCGGGAGGGCGCGCCGTCCTGCGCCTGGGCCGCATCGCGTGCCGCTTCGATGGCACCGGCAGCGCCGGCGAGGGTCAGGCGTTCAGTCTGGGCATTCACTTGGATTTGCTATCAAATAAATAGCTGTCAGGGCAATAAAATCTAGGGCAGACAGCCAAAAACACTTAAAACCGATCGCGCGGGGATCAGCGCCCGAGTTCCGGCGGGGTGAGCAGGCGCTCGACGAACTGGCCGTTCTTCAGGTGCGATTCCACGATTTCGTCGATGTCGCTGCCATCCACGAAGGTGTACCAGGTGCCCTCGGGATAGACCACGGCGACGGGGCCGCCGGCGCAGCGGTCCAGGCAGCCGGCCTTGTTCACCCGCACCTTGCCGGGGCCGGACAGGCCCGCTGCCTTGACCTGGGACTTGCAGCGGTCGAACGCGGCTTGCGCACCGTGGTGGGCGCAGCTGTCTTCGCCGTTGGTGCGGTCATTCAGGCAAAAGAAGATGTGGCGGGCGTAGTAGCCAGGCTGCGCGGCTGGCGGCGTGGGGGTGTCGTTCATGCGGGCATTTTAGGAGCCGGAGCGCGCAGGGGCATCTGCGCTCCCGTAGCCAAGGTCACGGTCGCGCCGGGCCACGCGCTGCACCACATAGACCAAGGTGGCATAAGGCCACAGCCAGCCCAGCCATTGGCCCAGGCCGTAAAAGCGGATGAAGCGGCCTTGCTCCCAGGCCTGCAGGGTGTCGGCGAAATAGGCGCTCGTGGGCGCTTGGTTGAGGATGTTCAGCTGGAGCATGAGCAAGAGCAGCAGCACGGCCGCGCTGGCCCGGCGGGGCAGGCCGGACAGCATCAGCGCGACGGCCATGCCCGCCCACACGCCCACGCGGGCCGGGGTGCCGAGCCACTCCCAGGCATGGGCGGGGCCGTAGCTGAGCGCGGAGGACAGCGCGGTCACCGACACACCCGCCACCACGGTGGCCAGCGAGAACGCCACGCGGCGGCCGATGTGGCGGATCACGCAGTAGCCCAGCAGGCAGGGCACGAGCAGGCCCAGCATCACGGCCAGCAGTTCGGCACTGGGCGACAGGGCCTCCAGCGGTGTTTCGCGCAACGGCAGCCAGTCCAGGAACGGGGTGTCGGCCAGCAGGTCTTCCAGCGCGATCTCGAGGCGCTCCCACATCTGGCCCAGCCCGAAGGGCACGGCGGCGGGGAACAGCAGAGCCACCGGCCACAGCGCGAGCAAGGCCAGCGCCCCGCTGGCGTCGGCGACGAACCACCGTGCCCGCAGCCGGCTCCAGCGGGCCAGCGCGCCCAGCCGCTCCAGCAGCGCGGCCAGCAGCGCGCCGCCCAGCGTGCCCAGCGCGTTCAGCACGAGGTCCATGTTGGAAGGCACGCGCCGCGGCAGGTAGATCTGCAGGAACTCCATCAGCATCGATAGCAGCGCGCCCGCCAGCGCCGCCACGGGCACCGCCGAGCGCGGCCAGCCGGTGCGCAGCAGGGCCAGCGCGAGCAGGAAGCCGAAGGGCGCATAGCCTGCGATGTTGATGTTGACGTCGAACCAGGTCCAGTACGGCGGGGGAATGCGTGCGGTGAGAAAGACCCAGGGCGAGATGCCCTGCTCGCGCCAGCCGTCGAAGGGGAACAGGCTGGCGAAAACCACCAGGGCCGCGTAGATCAGCGCCAGGGGCCAGGCGGATGTCTTGTGCACGGCGTTAAGGCGCGCGGCCAGCGCTTCAGAAGGGTTTGACGACGACCAGCACCACCGCAGCCACCAGCAGCAGCACCGGCACCTCGTTGAACCAGCGGAACCAGCGGTGGCTGCGCCGGCTCTGGCCGCTGGCCAGCTTGCGCAGCAGCACGCCGCAGGCATGGTGGTAGCCCACGGCCAGCACCACGACCAGGAGCTTGGCATGCATCCAGCCATTGCCGGGCCCGCGGCCGATACCGTACCCCAGGTAGAGCCAAAGCCCCAGCGCGATGGCCGGCACGGCCAGGAGCGTGGTGAAGCGAAGCAGCTTGCGCGCCATCAGCAGCAGCCGGTCGCGCTCGGCGGCCGAATCCGGCGCCACCATGGCCAGATTGACGAAGATCCGCGGCAGATAGAACAGGCCGGCGAACCAGCTGGCCACGAAGACGATGTGAAAGGCTTTGACCCAGAGCATGGACGCAGTGTACGTGCCGGGCCGCCCCGCAAAACGGAGTCCGACGCGCAAAAACCACGGCCGCCGCCGTCACGTCGAAGGACCGGGCGGAGCCCGCCCCGCGGCAATGTGGCGCACAATTTCAGGATGCATCTGTCCAGCCCCACCCCCTTCCCCCAGAACCGCCCGCGCCGCCTGCGCCGCGATGCCTTCACCCGCAACCTCGTGCGCGAGCACGCCGTCACGCCGCACGATCTGATCTACCCGGTGTTCGTGCACGAAGGCCAGGGCCGCAGCGAGGCCATCGCGTCGATGCCGGGCGTGGAGCGCCTGAGCCTGGACCTCCTGCTGCCCGTGGCCGAGGATTGCGTGAAACTGGGCATTCCGGTGCTGGCGCTGTTTCCGGCCATCGACCCCGTGCTCAAAACCCCGGACGGCAAGGAGGCGCTGAACCCCGAGGGCCTGATCCCCCGCGTGATCCGCGCGCTCAAAAAAGAATTCCCCGCGCTGGGCGTGATGACCGACGTGGCACTGGACCCCTACACGAGCCACGGCCAGGATGGCGTGCTCGATGCCACCGGCTACATCGTCAACGACGAGACGGTGGAGATCCTCACCGGCCAGGCGCTCACGCATGCCGAGGCGGGCGTGGACATCGTGGCGCCCAGCGACATGATGGACGGGCGCATCGGCGCGATCCGCGAGGCGCTCGAAGTGCAGGGCCACATCCACACGCGCATCATGGCCTACAGCGCCAAGTACGCCAGCGCCTTCTACGGCCCGTTCCGCGATGCCGTGGGCACGCGCGGCGCCTTGGGAAAAGCCGACAAGAACGTGTACCAGATGGACCCGGGCAACACCGACGAGGCGCTGCGCGAGGTGGCCCTCGATATCGCCGAAGGCGCCGACATGGTGATGGTCAAGCCCGGCATGCCGTACCTGGACGTGGTGCGCCGCGTGAAGGACGAGTTCCGCGTGCCCACCTTCGCCTACCAGGTGAGCGGCGAGTACGCGATGCTCAAGGCCGCGGCCGCCAACGGCTGGCTCGACCACGACGCGGTGATGATGGAAAGCCTGCTCGCCTTCAAGCGCGCCGGGGCCGATGGCGTCCTGACCTATTTCGCCCGCGACGCGGCACGCTTGTTGCAAAAGTGACGGCCACCGGCGCTTAAAGCCCCCCTGCGGGGCAGGCGCCGGAGATTTCTCAGCCCCGCCCCAGGCCCCCATGCGCATCTTTCACATCCACCAGGGCAACGCCACCGAGCTGGCCACCCTGCCTTCCCAGCCACCGGCCGCCGGCTTTTACTGGATCTCGTGCACCCGCGCGGCCTTCGGCGAGCAACTGGGCCTGCTGCAGGCCGCATTGCAGGCCACCACCGGCCTGCAGCTGGTGGACCTGCACGTGTCCGACCTGCTGAATGCGCAACTGCCATCGCACTACGACTACACCTCGCAGTACGACCTGCTGGTGTTCCGCCGCCTGGCGGCATCCAGCGCAGGAAACGCACCGGCCAGCCCGCCGTCCGCGCCACCCGAGCGCATGACAGGCCCGCCCGTGCTGCGCCGCATCGACACCAGCCCCGTGGGATTCGCCGTGTTCGACCAGGTGCTGCTATCGGTGCACCCGTCCGACTGCGCGGTGCGCGATGCCTACGCGGCGCGGCTGCTGGCCGCCGCCCGGGGCGATGCGCCGCGCGACCACCGGCCGCCGGGCTCCTCGCCCGTGGCGCGCCTGCCGACCTCGCCCGCCGATCTGATGATGCGCGTGGTCAACCTGATCGTGGACGGCTACCTGGACCTGCGCCGCGAGCTGAGCCGCCAGCTCGACCACTGGCAGGCCGAGCTGCTCAAGCCCCGCGCGCGTTTTGCCAACTGGAGCGCGCTGCTGGAGGCCCGGCTGGCGCTGCACCAGCTCGATGAAATCTGCGAAGACCAGAACACCGCCGTGCAGGACTGGATCGATGCGGTGGAGACCTGGCCCGAGCCCGAAACCCCGGCGCTGCAGCGCGAACTGGACCTGCTCAAGGTGCGCAGCCGCGACGTGCTGGAGCACATCGAGCGCGTGGTGCACCACGTGCGCCGGCTGGAGCAGAGCACCGAGACGGCGGTGCAGATGCATTTCAGCGTGCAGAGCAACCGCACGAACGACATCATGCGCACGCTCACGGCGCTCACCGCCGTGTTCCTGCCGCTGAACCTCATCGCGGGCATCTTCGGCATGAACTTCGAGTTCATTCCGCTGGTGCACAAGCAGGACGGCTTCTGGTGGGCGATGGGTTCGATGATGGTGATCGCGGTGGCGCTGATCGCGCTGTTCTGGCGCAAGCGCTACCTGGCCCGCACCGGCAACCATTGACCGGGCACGGGGCGCTGCTTGCGACCGGCTGCGCGCCGATAGAATCGGCGCCCCCTCGCACCTTCTGCCCGGCGTGCCCGCGCGGCGCCCTCTCCCCCATGGCCCACATCCTCGTCGATCAGCTCGTCAAGACCTACCGCATCGCCGAGCGCGCGCCGGGCCTGGGCGGCGCGCTGCGCGGGCTGCTGCACCGGCGCACGCGCACCGTGGCGGCGCTGTCGGGGGTGTCGTTCACGCTGCAGCGCGGCGAGCTGCTGGGCTTCATCGGGCCGAACGGCGCGGGCAAATCGACCACCATCAAGATCCTGTCCGGCATCCTGCGGCCCGACGGCGGGCGCGTGGAGATCGACGGCCGCCACCCCAGCGACGACCGCGAGCGCCATGTCGCCCGCATCGGCGTGGTGTTCGGCCAGCGCACCCAGCTGTGGTGGGACCTGCCGGTGGGCGAGGGGTTCGACCTGCTGCGCGACATCTACCGCGTGGACGAGCAGCGCTACCGCCGCGCACGCGACGAGCTGGTCGCGCTGCTGTCGCTGGAGGGCGTGCTGGCCCAGCCCGTGCGCCAGCTCTCGCTGGGCCAGCGCATGCGCGCCGAGATCGCGGCGGCGCTGCTGCACGAGCCCGACATCCTGTTCCTCGACGAGCCGACCATCGGGCTGGATGCGCCGTCCAAGCTCGCGGTGCGGGACTTCGTGCGCCGCGCCAACCGCGAGCGCGGCACCACCGTGCTGCTCACCACCCACGACATGCACGACATCGAGGCGCTGGCCGAGCGCGTGATCGTGATCGGCCATGGCCGCGTGCTGGCCGACAGCCCGGTCGAGGCCCTGCGCCCCCAGGTGATGGCCGAGCGCCGCCTGGTGGTCGATTTCGGGCACGACGCGCCCGTGCTGGCGCCGCAGCCCGGCGTGTCGGTCCATGCGCGCGAGGGCCGCTCGCTGGTGCTGGGGTTCGACCCGGCCGTCACCACGGCGCCCGCGCTCATCGCGCAGCTGGTGGCCGCGCACGCGGTGCAAGACATCCGCCTGGAGGGCCTGGCGATCGAGGAGGTCATCGCCCGCTTCTACGCGCTGCACGGCGCGGCCGAGGCATGAGGCCGCCGCTGGCGCTGCGGCCCTATACCGCCGCGTTCGTCTCGCGCTTCCTGCAGATGCTGCAGTACCGCACGGCGGCGCTCGCGGGCTTCGGCACGCAGTGCTGGTGGGGCGGCATCAAGGTGATGGTGCTGGCCGCGTTCTACGGGGGCGCCGGCGCCTCGGGCGTGCCCATGCCGCTGCAGCAGGCCATCACCTACACCTGGCTGGCGCAAGGGCTGCTGGCGCTGCTGCCGTGGTCGGGCGACCCGGAGGTGGCGCAGTCCGTGCGCACGGGCGCGGTGGCGTACGACCGGCTGCGGCCGGTGGACGCCTACGGCCTGTGGTTCGCGCGCAGCGCCGGCTGGATCGCCGCGCGGGTGCTGCCGCGCGTGGCGCTGATGGCGACCTTCGCCGCCGTGGTGCTGCCGCTGCTGGGCTGGCGCGAATGGGCCTGGCAGCCGCCGGCCAGCGCGGCGGCGGGGCTGGCGTTCGTGCTCTCGGCGTTGCTGGCCGTGCTGCTGTCCACCGCGCTGGTGATGCTGCTGAACGTGGCGGCCACGGCGGCGCTGAACGAGCGCGGCATCAACGCGCTGGCCGTGCCGGCGGTGGTGGTGCTGTCGGGCAACCTGCTGCCGCTGCCCCTGCTGCCCGATGCGTGGCAGTGGGCTCTGATCGCGCAGCCGCTGGCGGGGCTGCTGGACATCCCCTCGCGCATCCATTCCGGGCACTGGGCTGGCTGGCAGGCCGTGGGCGGGCTGGGCCTGCAGGCCTTCTGGATCGCCGTGCTGGTGGCGCTGGGCCGCCTGGCAATGCGGCGCACGCTGCGCCACCTCGAAATCCAGGGCGGCTGAGATGGGATCGTTCGCGCTCTTCGTCCGCCTGGCCGGCGCCTCGCTGCATGCGCAGGCGCGATACCCCGCCTCCGCCATGCTGATGACACTGGGGCAGTTCCTCGCCACGGGCATCGAAGTGGTCGCGGTGTGGGCGCTGTTCCACCGCTTCGGCAGCGTGCAGGGCTGGAGCCTGGGCGAGGTGGCGCTGTTCTACGGCCTGGTGAACTGCATGTTCGCGGTGGCGGATGCGCTGGGGCGCGGCTTCGACGTGCTGGGCACCGAGTTCCTGCGCACGGGCGCGTTCGACCGGCTGCTGCTGCGCCCGCGGCCGCTCGCGCTGCAGCTCATGGGCCACGACCTGCGCCTGAGCCGGCTGGGGCGGCTGCTGCAGGGGCTGATGGTGGTGGCGTTCGCCACCGCGCAGGCGCCGATCGAATGGACACCGGCCACCGTCGCGCTGGCGGCGTGGGCGGTGGCCGGGGGCGTGGCCCTGTTCCTGGGCATCCTCGTGCTGCAGGGCACCCTGGCGTTCTGGACCGTGGAGAGCCTGGAGATCGCCAACGTACTCACCTACGGCGGCGTGCAGGCGGCGCAGTACCCGCTGGCGCTCTATGCGCAGTGGTTCCGCCGGCTGCTGACCTTCTCCGTGCCGCTGGCCTGCGTGGCGTATTACCCGGGCCTGGCGATCCTGTCGCACCCCGACCCGCTGGGCGCGCCCGCCTGGGTGGGCTGGGTGTCGCCCGCCGCCGGCTTCGCCTTCCTGGCCGCCGCGTTCGGGGCCTGGCGCCTGGGCCTGCGGCACTACGCCTCCACCGGAAGCTGACCCCTTTTAACCCGACCTGGCAAATAGAGACTTGACATTGTTTGTCTAGTCAATTATTGTTCAGGCCATGATCGACGCCCAAAAACCCGATGCTTCCGGCTTGCCGCCCGCCCCGCTCACCGTGGCGGGCATTCCTTTTCTGGTGGAAGAAAGCATCGGCTACCAGATGCGCCGCATCGTGTGCATCGTCGCCAGCGAGATCGAGCGCCGCATGGAGCCCCTGGGCCTGACCGATGCGCAATGGAAGCCGCTGCTGCGCCTGTACCTGAACCACGAGAACACGGTCGCGGGCCTGGCGCGCCTGTGCCAGCTCGACGCCGGCGGCATGACCCGCCTGCTCGACCGGCTGGAGGCCAAGGGCCTGTGCTCCCGCACGCGCTCGGTGGAAGACCGCCGGGTCGTGCACATCGAACTCACGCCCGAAGGGCAAGCGGCGGCCGCGCAGATTCCCGACATCCTGGGCAACGTGCAGCAGGTGTGCGCCCAGGGCTTCCAGCCGGCCGAGTACCACCAGCTGCAGGATTTCCTCAAGCGCATCCACGGCAACCTGCAGACGCTGGGGGCGGCGGCCGACACCGCCGCGCCCCGCCATTCCTGAGAGTCAGTCCACCATGAACGCCACCTTTCCCTCCACGCCCGCCGCAGCCGACGCGGCCTTGGTCCGAGGCGCCGCGGCGCCCGACGCCCCCAGCCCGCTGCGCGGCGCGCTGCAGTACTTCGCCACGCTGGCCATCGCGCTGGCAGCCCTGCCGGGCCTCACGGCCTGTGCCGACATGTCCGGCATCGCGCCGCACGCGCAGATGCGCGACGCCGCCTCGCTGGGCCTCGCGGCACCAGCGGCCGGCGCCGCGAGGCCCAGCGAGGCGGCTCAGAAGTCCTTCGCCGAAGCCACGCTGCCCACGGACTGGTGGCTGGGCTTCGGCGACGGCCAACTCGATGCGCTCATCGACCGCGCCCTGGCCACCAACCCCAACCTGAAGCTCACGGAGGCGCGCATCGACCGCGCCCAGGCCTTCATCGAGACCGCCCGCGCGGCCGACGGCCCGCAGCTCAACGGCAGCCTGGACGTGAACCGGCAGCTCTACAGTGCCAACGGCCCCTACCCGCCGCCGCTGGCCGGCAGCGTGCTCAACAGCGGCACGGCGCGCCTGTCGGGCAGCTGGGAGATCGACTTCTTCGGCAAGAACCGCGCCGCGCTCGAATCCGCCCTGGGCAGCGCCAATGCCGCGCAGGCCGACGCCCAGGCCGCGCGCCTGCTGCTGGCCAGCAACGTGGCGCGCAGCTATTTCCAACTGGCGCGCCTGAAGGCCCAGCTGGGCGTGGCCGAACGCACGCTGGCCCAGCGCAACGAAACGCTGCGCCTGGTGCGCGACCGCGTGGATGCGGGCCTGGACACCCAGCTGGAGCGGCGCCAGAGCGAAGGCGGCCTGCCCGAGGCGCGCCAGCAGATCGAGGCGATCCAGGAGCAGATCGCCCTCACCCGCAATGCCCTGGGCGCGCTGGTGGGTCAGCCAAATGCCGCGAACGCCCTAGACTTTCCTGCCCTGGATGCTATTCATTCGATAGCAATTCCCGGTACGCTGCCGGCCGACCTGCTGGGCCGACGGCCCGACGTGGCCGCCGCGCGCTGGCGCGTGGAGGCCGCCACCCAGGACGTGGCCGTGGCCAAGGCGCAGTTCTATCCGAACGTGAACCTGACGGCCTTCCTGGGCCTGTCGTCGATCGGGCTGGACCGCTTCGCCGAGGCCGGCAGCAAGGAATGGGGCATCGGCCCGGCGATCCGCCTGCCGATCTTCGACTCGGGCCGCCTGCGCGCCAACCTGCGCGGCAAGGCCGCCGACGTGGATGCGGCGGTCGAGAGCTACAACGCCGCGCTGCTGGATGCCGTGCATGACGCGGCCGACCAGCTCGCCTCGGCACGCTCCATCGACCGCCAGCAGGCCGAGCAGCGCCATGCCCAGGAGGCCGCCGAGGCCGCCTATGACATCGCCCGCCAGCGCTACCAGGCGGGCCTGGGCAACTACCTGAACGTGCTCACCGCCGAGACGGCCGTGCTGCTGCAGCGCCGCCAGGCCGTGGACCTGGAGGCCCGCCGCCTGGACACCCAGGTCGCGCTGATCCGCGCCCTGGGTGGTGGCTACGCCGCCACCACGCCCGGTGCCGCGGGTGCCGTGGCCACGGCGGCACCTGCCGCCGCTACCGCCGCGCACTGAGCCGCCCGCAAGCCCTTTTTACCGAACCGAACACCTTCCCGACCGCGAGGAGTCCTTTCCATGAACGCACCGCAAACCCCCGCCACCGCGCCCGCAGACCCGGCCGCCGCCAAGGCCCGCCGCCGCAAGGCCCTGATCTCGCTCGCCGCCGTCGTGGTGGTCGCGGGCGGCGCCTGGGGCGTGTACGACTGGCTGGTGGCCAGCCACTACGAAGACACCGACAACGCCTACGTGCAGGGCAACGTCATCCAGATCACGCCGCAGACGGGCGGCACCGTGATGTCCATCCTGGCCGACGACACCGACTTCGTGAAGGCCGGGGCCCCGCTGGTCAAGCTCGATCCGGCGGATGCCAGCGTGGCGTTGGAGCAGGCCGAGGCGGGCCTGGCCCAGGCGGTGCGCCAGGCGCGCACGCTGTATGCCAACAACGGCTCGCTCAACGCGCAGATCAGCCTGCGCCAGGCGGACGTGGCCAAGGCCCGCTCCGACATCGCCCGCGCCACCGACGACCTGCGCCGCCGCCAGGCCCTGTCGGGCAACGGCGCCGTGTCCAAGGAAGAGCTGAACCACGCCCAGAGCCAGCTGGATGCGGCCCGCACGGCGCTGGCCGCGGCCGAGGCCGGCGTGGTGTCGGCGCGCGAGCAGCTCGCCAGCAACCAGTCGCTCACCCAGGGCATCTCGGTGGACCAGAACCCGAACGTGCTGGCCGCTGCCGGCAAGGTGCGCGAGGCGTTCCTGGCCGCACGCCGCACCGACCTGCCCGCGCCCGTGGACGGCTACGTGGCGCGCCGCACCGTGCAACTGGGCCAGCGCGTGGCCGCCGGCACGCCGCTCATGACCGTGGTGCCGCTCAACCAGGTGTGGGTGGACGCCAACTTCAAGGAAAACCAGCTGCGCAACCTGCGCCTGGGCCAGCCCGCCAAGCTCACGGCCGACCTCTACGGCAAGAAGGTGGAATACACCGGCACCATCGCCGGCATGGGCGTGGGCACGGGCTCGGCCTTCGCGCTGCTGCCCGCGCAGAACGCCACCGGCAACTGGATCAAGGTGGTGCAGCGCGTGCCGGTGCGCATCGCGATCGATGCCGAGCAATTGCGCGCCCATCCGCTGCGCGTGGGGCTGTCCATGGACGTGACGGTGGACACGCAGGACCGCAGCGGCCACCTGCTGGCCGATGCGCCCCGCACCCAGGCCGTGGCGCAGACCGCCGTGTATGACGACCTGGACAAGGGCGCCGGCGCCGACGTGGCCCGCATCATCGCCGCCAATGCCGGCCCGGGCTACAAGCCCACGCTGGCGGCCGCGCCGGCCAAGGGCGCGGCGCAGGTCGCCATGGCGCCGGTCACGACCGCTTCGCACTGATCCTGCGCGGGCCGCGGCTCGCGCCACGCTCGCCCCTCCAAAAGACAGACCCGCTGCGCACCGCCGCAGCGGGCCAGCCGTAGAACCACTCCCACAACACGCTGCCCCATGTCTTCCCCCAACCCCCCTGCGCCCCAGGCGCCGCCGCCCCTCGAAGGCAGCGCGCGCATGTGGGGCACGCTGGCCCTGTCGGCCGCGACGTTCATGAACGTGCTGGACACGTCCATCGCCAACGTGTCCCTGCCCGCCATCGCGGGCGACCTGGGCGTGAGCCCCACGCAAGGCACCTGGGTCATCACCAGCTTCGCGGTGGCCAATGCCATCGCGGTGCCGCTGACGGGCTGGCTGTCGCAGCGCTTCGGGCAGGTGCGCCTGTTCGTGGCCAGCGTGACGCTGTTCGTCCTCGCCTCGCTGCTGTGCGGCATCGCGCCCAACATGGCCACGCTGATCGCCTTCCGCGCGCTGCAGGGCTTCGTGGCCGGGCCGATGATTCCGCTGTCGCAGTCGCTGCTGCTGTCCAGCTACCCGAAGGCGCTGGCCGGGCTGGCGATGGCGATGTGGTCGATGACGACGCTCGTCGCGCCGGTGATGGGGCCGCTCCTGGGCGGCTGGATCACTGACAACATGAGCTGGCCGTGGATCTTCTACATCAACGTGCCGGTGGGCATCATGGCCGTGCTGGTCACCTGGAGCATCTTCCACAAGCGCGAATCCGAGCGGCGGGCGCTGCCCATCGACTCCATCGGCCTGGCGCTGCTGGTGATCTGGGTCGCGGCCATGCAGGTGATGCTGGACATCGGCAAGGAGCACGACTGGTTCGCCTCGCCCTGGGTCGTGGCCTGCGGCGTGGTGGCGGTGGTGGGCTTCGCCGCCTTCATGATCTGGGAGCGCGGCGAGCCGCACCCGGTGGTGGACCTCACGCTGTTCCGTATCCGCAACTTCTGGGCCGGCGCGCTGGCCACGTCGGTGGGCTACGGTCTGTTCTTCGGCAACGTGGTGCTGCTGCCGCTGTGGCTGCAGCAGTACATGGGCTACACCGCCACGCAGGCCGGCGAGGTGCTGGCGCCGGTGGGGCTGCTGGCGCTGGTGCTGTCGCCCGTGGTGGGCAAGAACATCGCCAAGGTGGACCCGCGGCGCTTCGCCACCTTCGCGTTCCTGGTGTTCGCGCTGGTGCTGTGGATGCGCTCGCGGTTCAACACCCAGGCCGACCTGACCACGATCATGGTGCCCACGATCATCCAGGGCATCGCCATGGCGTTCTTCTTCATCCCGCTGGTGACGATCACGCTGTCGGAGATCGCACCCGCGCGCATTCCGTCGGCCTCGGGGCTGTCGAACTTCATGCGCATCACGGCGGGGGCCATCGGCACCTCGGTCTCGACCACGCTGTGGGAGCGGCGCGCCACGCTGCACCATGCCCAGCTCACCGAAGGGCTGCAGCAGGGCGGCATCGCCGTGACGCAGACGCTGCAGGGGCTGCAGGCGGGCGGCCTCACGCCCGAACAGGCGCTGGCGCAGGTGGAGCGCATGGTGAACCAGCAGGCCTTCATGCTGGCTGCCAACGACATCTTCTATGCGTCGGCCGTGCTGTTCCTGCTGCTGATTCCGCTGGTCTGGCTGGCCCACCCGGTGCGCCCCAGCGCCGGCAGCGCGGACGCCGCGGCCGGCGCGCACTGAGGCCGGGGCCGCCGGGCCGGGCCGAGGCGACTGTTGCGCCAAGGCCTCATTCCGGGGCACGGATGCAGGTGCCAGGCCGCCTGCGCATGCGATGTCATCACGGGTTCATCCGAGATTTCTACAAACGCGGGGCTGCCACCGGCGTCCGCCGGCCGGCGGCCCCTGCGTCAAAAAATCCAGACAACCCATGACCCGCTCCTCTGCTTTCGCCCCCAACACCTTCCGCCGTGCGCGGATGCCCCTGGCCATCGCCCTGGCCCTTCCCGCGCTCCTGCTGGCGGGCTGCGGCGGCTCCGGCGACGGCACGCCCGCTGCCGAACAGGGCCGCTGGACCACCGGCGACCTGCATACCCACACGGTGCAATCGGACGATTCGCGCACAACGCAGACGCTCGACTTCCTGCTCGGCAAGGCCTTCACCACCTACCGCCTGGACTGGATGGCGGTGACCAACCACCTGCGCTCGTCCAAGTATGACCACGCGGCCAACCTGCTGCCCGCGCCCAGGGCCTTCGCCTATGGCATGGAGGCCTATGAGATCCCGCGCATCCAGGCGCTGCAGGCCTCCGGCAACTACGCCGGCAAGCTGATCTTCTCGGGGTTCGAGTGGGACATGCCCACGCACGACCACATCGGCGTGGGCCTCTTCGAGGGGTCCAGCGGCAGCCTGAAGACCTCCGCCAGCGGGGCCAAGGAATTCCAGTACCTGTTCACCACGGGCGCCGAATCGCTCTTCGACGCGGCGGACGTGGCCCGCTGGAAGGCCCAGTACCCGCAGCGCTTCAACCAGACGGCCGACGACGCGCTCAAGGCCATCGCCTGGCTGAAGGCGAAGTACCCCGACACCAGCTACGCCCTGATCAACCACCCCTCGCGCAACCCGGGCAAGTATTCGATCGCCGACCTGCGCCAGATGAACGACCTGGCCCCGAAGATCGTGTTCGCCATCGAGGGCATGGTGGGCAACCAGCTCGAACCCGACCGCGGCGGCTACACCTCGGCCTACATCGACGCCAACCAACCCAACCGCACCTACGGCGGCACCGACGCCATCGTGGCGCAGCTGGGCGGCGTGTGGGACGCGCTGCTGGGCGAGGGCCGCCGCATCTGGAACATCGCCGATTCCGACTCGCACTTCGAGATCGATTCGAACAACAACAGCAGCGGCTACTACCCGGGCGAATACGCCAAGAACCACGTCTGGCAGGCCAGCAAGGCGGAGGGCGGCATCGGCGGCCTGGTCGACAGCCTGCGCGCGGGCCGCAGCTTCGGCGTCTTCGGCGACCTCATCAACGCGCTGGACTTCAACGTGTACGCCCTGAGCGGCAAGGGCACCCTGGGCCAGGAGGTCAAGGCCGCGGCCGGCGAGAGCGTGACGGTGCGCATCCGCTTCAAGAGCCCGCCGGTCAACAACTACCAGCGTCCGGTGGCCAGCGGCAACCTGGGCAACATGACGCCCAAGGTGGACCACATCGATCTCATCGCGGGCGACGTGGGCGAGCGCGCGCAGCCCGGCTCGGCCGCCTACCAGCAGGCCACCAACCCGACCACCCGCGTGGTGCGCCGGTTCACGGCGGCCGACTGGACGCAGGACGGCGAGGGCTACTACGCCATGGAGATCCCGCTCACCATCGCCAAGAACCAGTACCTGCGCCTGCGCGGCACGAACCTGGGCGAGAACGTGGCCGGACTCACGGCCAACGGCGAACCGCTGGCGGACCAGGCCGTGACCACGTCCGACCCGGCCCAGCGCCACGACCAGATCAACGACCGCAACTACGGCAACCTCTGGTTCTATTCCAACCCGATCTTCGTGTCGGTGCGCTGAAGGCGGGGCACGGCGGGGTGCCTGGCGCCCCTGGATGGCCGGGGCATGATGCTACTAATTTAATAGCACAATGCCCTAGAAGAATATGCGCCAGAGCCCTTTTTGGCTCGATACCCGAGAGGCGGCAGGAGCGCGCGGCGCCCGTCGCCTCACGTCAGGGCGGCGCCGGCCGGCACCCCGTCCCCCGCGTGCCAGCGCGCCTGCAGCCACGCGGCGAACCCTTCCGGCGCGCGGGCGATGCGGCGGGCGCTGGTGATCACCCGCGGATCGCGCACCCACGCCACCGTCGCCTGCTGGGCGAGCAGCGCCTCGACCAGCCGCACGTCCTCGTGCGCCACGAGCGGCGCGAAGCCGCCCGCGCGCCGGTAGGCCGTGGACGAGACGCCGAGGTTGGCGCCGTGGATGTGCCGGTGGCCGTTGCGGTCCTGGTAGTGCGATGCGAAGGCCTGCGCCACGTGCAGGGGGTGCTCGTGCCAGTCTTCCACGCCGATGGTGCCGCACACGGCATCGCTCGCGCAGGCCAGCTGCGCCGTGATCCACTGCGGCGGCACGCGGGTGTCGGCGTCGGTGCAGCACAGCCAGCGGGCGCCGAGCCCGACCAGGTGGTCCATGCCCAGCGCCCGCGCCGCGCCGACGCAGCGCGCGCCGATCTCCACCACGTCGCAGCCCCTGGCGCGCGCCAGGGCCGCCGTGGCGTCCCGGCAGGCGTCGGCCACGACCACGATGCGCACGGGTTCCTGCACCTGAGCGGCCGCTGCGCGCACCGAATCCAGGCAGGCGCCGATGAGCGCGGCTTCATCGTGCGCCGGAATGCACACGCCGATCATGGGCTGCCCTCCGCCGCCCGGGCCAGGCGCTCCTGCGCGCCGCCCGCCTGTGCCACCGAGGTGTCGCCGCCGTTCTGCCACACGTCGATGCGCATGTCTTCGTCGCACCAGCCGCCCACGTGGTCGAGCGCCAGGGTCTGCCGCGCCTGCGCATGCACGCCGTCGCCATGGGCCGGCGCATCGGCCACCGGCGCGCGCCAGTGGCACATCGCCAGGTGGCCGCCGCGTTGCAGATGCCCGGGCACCTGCGCGAGGAAGCGCGCGAAATCGGCCGGCGGCAGGTAATAGGCCAGTTCCGCCACCACGATGAGGTCGCTGGGGGCGTCGGGCCATTGCTGCGGAAAGGTCCAGTGCCGCAGCGCCACGTGGCCGGCGCCGTTCAGCGTGGCGGCGGCGCGCTCCAGCGCGGCCGGGCTGGCGTCGGATGCGATGAGCCGGTCGCACCGCGCCGCCAGCGCCACCGTGTTGCCGCCCACGGAGCAGCCGGGCTCGAAGCCCTGCGCATACCGGGCACGGGGGAGCGCGGCCAGCAGCAGGTCGCGCTTGCGGCGCTCGTACCAGCGCGTGTGCACGCCCCAGGGGTCGGCGCTGCGCGCATGCAGCTGATCGAAGTGCGCGGTATCGGCCAGTGGCGGGCCCATGTCAGGCCATCGTCCATTCGAAGGGGCCGCTCCAGGCCCGCAGCGCCGAAGGCGGCAGCACCGGCGCCACGCTGCCGTCGGGCTCGATCTGGCTCTGGAAGGCGCGCACCGCACGGGCCTTGGCCTGCACAAAGTCGTCGGCCACGGCGATGCGGTGCAGCACCTGGTGGCGCAAGCGGGCATGGGCCGCATGTTCGGGCACCAAGGCCCAGACGGGGTATTCGATGCAGCAAGCACCCGCGTTGCGGGCGGCCGCCAGAGCGGCCCGCGCGCAAGCTTCGTGATCGGGATGGCCGTCGTGGCGCCATGGAACGAAGACCGTGTCGCCCGGCGCCAGTTGCAACTTCGCCGCGAGCGCCCTTTCCTGCGCGGCCACGCCGCCATCGGGCAGGCGCAACCGGACCACGGTGGCCGCAATGCCCAATTGCGCCAAGGCATCGGCAGACTCCTGCGGGCGGGTATGCCGCAGGCGTTCGGGCGGCCACACCGTCGATCCGGGATGGCTGGCCTCGCCGTCGGTGACCGCATAGACCCGCACCTCATGGCCCCGGCGCGCCAACTGCGCCACCGTGCCGCCGAGCACCAGCACCTCGTCGTCGGGGTGCGGGGCGACGACCACCACGCGGCTGAAGGGCGCCACCAGCGACTCGGGGGTGGCGCAGATCCAGCGCTGCGGCTGCGCCAGCGGCACCGGCGTGTCCGAGGGCACGGCAGGCAGCCGGCGGGCGGCGGGCTTGTGGGATGCGATCAAAGCGTCCACGCACTGTCTCCAGGAAGGGTTTCGCCGGCCTCTGCCGCCAGGCGGCCCAGCACCGCCAAGTCCCATTCGGCATGGCTTTGGCGCAGGAAGACCGAAAGATCCGCCACGCGTTGGGCGTGGGCGGCGTCACGGCACAAGGGACCGGCTCCCAGGGCGCGCCCCACGCGGTCGAGCGTGGCGGACGCCGCCGCCTCCACGGTGCCGCGCACCTGCAGGGCCTCGCGGCGGCCGAACGCCCGGCCGCCCGCCCGGTGCGCATCGATGGCGGCGGCGGCATGGCGCAGTGCATGGGCGGACGCGGACAGCGCGCAGTCCACCGCGCCCAGGTGGGCAGCCAGCAGATCGTCCGCCGCCGCGCCGCGCTGCTGCACCCGTTCGCGCAGCCGTTGCGCCACCGCGGCGGCGGCGCCGTGCCAGCAGGCGGCGATGCCGGCCGCGCCGTGCCAGAACCCCGGCCGGTCCAGGTAGGCGCCAGGCGCACCCACGGGCCATGCCGGCACCGCATCGAACAGCACATCGACGCTGGCGGTATCGGCCATGCCCACGGCGTGCCAGCCCTCGCGGGTGACGGTCACCCGGGGATGGTGCATGGACACGGCAATGAGTTGGACCTGCCCGTCCGCGTCGCGGGCGGTGGCCAGGGCCGCACTGACGCCTGAGGCGCCCGAGCACCAGCTTTTGCGGCCCGAGACGACAAAGCCCCCGGCGGCGTCCGGGGCCAGTTGCAGTTCGGCACCGGCCGGTCCGCCCGCCGCCCACACGCCCCACAGGCCCTGCGACGGATCGACCGCACGGATCAACGTTGCGGCAGCGCCTTCGCCCAGAATCTCCCGCGCGATGCCGACCGCGTCGAGATGGGATTCGAACAGCTTGCCGATGGCGGCGTTCTCCCCCGTTACCTTCGCCAGCCAGCGAAAGCGTGCGGCCGTGGAGGACGCCGCCGCAGGGTCGGCGTCGAACGCATGGATCTGATCCAGCGCGTGGCGCACGGGGGTGCCGAAAGGGAAATCGGTGGGGGGCAGGGGGTCGCGGCGCATCCCTAAGAGCCTGTTCAAAGTCTTTTGAGCAGTAGCGCCAAGAACGCCAGGTGAATCAACTGCAGGCTGGTGTTGAGCAGTCTCTCGCAGTTCTTCCACAACCGCCGGTTCTTCTCCAGCCATGCAAAACTACGCTCAACCACCCAGCGTTGGGGCATCACCTTGAACGTATGCAGTTCACTGCGCTTGGCAATCTGCACCCTGACATGTCCGCCCAGAATGTCTTGGACGCCCTGAGCGAAAGGTTTACCCACATAGCCGCTGTCACACAGCAGGGTTTGCATCCGACCCAGAGCTGGTTTGCAGCGCTGCAGTGCCTGCAAGGCCCCTTTGCGGTCCGTCACCTCTGCTGTGGTCACCGCAATGGCATGCGGCAGTCCTTGGGTGTCCACTGCAATGTGGCGCTTGATGCCGGAGACCTTCTTGCCCGCGTCATAGCCCTTCGAGGCCGCCGTGTCCGTGTTCTTCACGCTCTGCGCGTCCACGATCAAGAACGCGCTGCAGGCGCTGCGCCCCAGTCTCTCTCGGACCACGCCAACCTGATTTTTTTAAAGCCTGCTGAAGCAGGCTGCCACCCTCACGCGGCTCACTCCAGATCGCAAAGTACGCGTGCACAGTGCGCCACTTGGGGAAATCCTCGGGCAGCATGCGCCACTGGCAACCGCTTCTGAGCAGGTACAGCACTGCACAGAACACCTCGTACAAATCCACCCTGCGCGGCGCAGTCTTCCTGCGCGCACTCTCCAGCAGCGGCTTGACGGTCTCGAATTGTTCGCGACTGATGTCGCTGGGATAGCTCTTTCTCACTTCCCGAGCTTCTCACACCCTCAGCGAGACTTTGAACAGGCTCTAAGACGCTAGGGGGAGGCCATCGGCGATCGTGTCAGCCTGCGCCCACTGCCGCTGTGGGACGCCGCTCGGCCGCCCCCGGTGTCCGGCAGGCACCCGTCCGGGCCCCGCCGCCGGTCTGCCGGACCGGGCCGGCTCAGCCCACGTGCTTGGCGAAGAACGCCAGCGTGCGTTCGCGTGCCAGGGTGGCGGAGGGCTCGTCGTAGGAGCCGCGCTGGTCGCAGTTGAAGCCGTGGTCGGCGTCGTACACGTGCACCTCTACTTCGGGGTGCGCCCGGCCGAAGGCCTGCACGCTGTCGAGCGCGATGAAGTGGTCGCGGTCGCCGAAGTGCGCCAGCACCGGGGCCTTCGGGGTGCGCGCGCTTTCCTCGGTGGTGGTCATGCCGCCGCCGTAGTAGCAGACGGCGGCCGACAGGCCCTGCAACTCGCACGCCGCGCGCCAGGTGAGCAGGCCGCCCCAGCAGAATCCCACGATGCCCACCTTGCCGCCGCCGGCCTGCGCCGCGTGGTCGATGGCGGCCTGGATGTCGGGCAGCACGCCCGCGCCGGGCAGCGCCTCGACCCGGGACTTGAGGGCGATGCCGTCCTGCATGTCCTGCTCGCTGTAGCCCAGCTCCACCCCGGGCTGCACGCGGGCGAAGGTGGCGGGTGCCACGGCCAGGTAGCCGCGCGCGGCCAGCCGGTCGGCCACGGCGCGGATGTGCGAGTTCACGCCAAAAATTTCCTGCAGCACGACGACGGCGCCGCGCGCCTTGCCCTCGGGCTGAGCGACCCAGGCCGGCACCTTGAAACCGTCGGCCGATGCGATGTCCACGAAATTGCCCATGATGATGCGACTCCTTTGCCGGAAGAATGAAGAGAGGATTGGAAGTGGAAGACTGGTGAAAAGACACGGCCGCCCGGTGGTGGCCCGGGCCGGCGGATGCTGTAATGCGGGACCTTTCGCCAACGGTGCATTCTTGCAGGAGACGGCAATTGAACAAAGTGGTACTTGTGACCGGCGGTAGCCGGGGCATCGGCGCAGCGACCGCCCGGCTGGCCGCGCGCCAGGGCTGGGCGGTGGCGGTGAACTACGCCCGCGATGCGCAGGCGGCCGACGCCGTGGTGCAGGCCATCCGCGAGGCGGGCGGCCAGGCCGTCGCCGTGCAGGCCGACGTGGCAAAGGAGGACGAGGTCGTCGCCCTGTTCGAGGCGGTCGATGCCCGCTTCGGCGCGCTCGGCGCGCTGGTGAACAACGCGGGCGTGGTCGATGTGCCCGCGCGCGTGGACCAGATGAGCGCCGAGCGCCTGCGCCGCATGTTCGACATCAACGTGGTGGGCAGCTTTCTCTGCGCGCGCGAGGCCGTGCGGCGCATGAGCACGAAGCACGGCGGCGCGGGCGGCAGCATCGTCAACGTGTCCAGCGCCGCGGCGCGCCTGGGCGCGGCCGGGCAGTACGTGGACTACGCGGCCTCCAAGGGCGCCATCGACGTGCTCACGCTCGGCCTGGCCCGCGAGGTGGCGGCCGAGGGCATCCGCGTGAATGCCGTGCGGCCCGGCCTCATCGATACCGACATCCACGCCAGCGGCGGCCTGCCCGACCGCGTGCGCGACCTGGCGCACCAGGTGCCCATGGGCCGCGGCGGCACGGCCGAGGAGGTGGCCGAGGCCATCGTCTGGCTGATGTCGGAGGCGGCCAGCTACACCACCCTTTCCCTGCTCGACGTCTCCGGAGGCCGCTGATGGACCTGAAACCGCTCATCACGCTGCTGGCCATCGTGAACCCGCTGGCCATCGTGCCGTTCTTCATCCACTACACCGACGGGTTCTCGCAGCGCCAGCGCCGGCGCACCATCCAGGTGGCGGCCTTCAGCGCGTTCTGCGTGATCGCCGCCTGCGCGCTGCTCGGGCTGCAGATCCTGGCGTTCTTCAACATCTCGCTGCAGAGCTTCCAGGTGGGCGGCGGCATGCTGCTGCTCATCAGCGCGATGAACATGCTCAATGCCCAACCGGCCGAGGCCAAGCCCCACACGCACGAGCTGGAGGAAGGCGCCGAGAAGGTCGCCCAGGGCGACAGCATCGCCGTGGTGCCGCTCACCATTCCGCTGCTCACCGGGCCGGCCAGCATGTCCACCGTGGTGATCTATGCCGACCGGGCGCAGACCTTCTGGCAGCACCTGGCGCTGGTGGGCTACGGCGTGGTGATCGCGGGCGCCACGGCGCTGTGCTTCGCGCTGGCCGACCCGATCGCGCGCGTGCTGGGCAAGACCGGCATCAACGTGATGACGCGGCTCATGGGCCTGATCCTCGCGGCACTGGCGGTGGAGGTGATGGCCGAAGGGCTGGGCAAGCTGTTCCCCGTGCTGGTCGCGCGCTGAAGTCACGCCATGGCCACCGCCCACGCCCGGTTGCTGCTGCTGGAGGACGACCCCGCCATCGCGCGCACGGTGGCCTATGCGCTCGAACGCGAGGGGCTGTCCATCGTGCACAGCCTGCTGCTGCGGGACGCGCGCGAGCAGTTGCGCGCCCGGCCCTTCGACCTGCTGGTGCTGGACGTGGGCCTGCCCGACGGCAATGGCCTCGATCTGCTGCGCGACCTGCGCCGGGACCCGGCGCACCAGGCCACGCCCGTGCTCATGCTGAGCGCGCACGGCGAAGAGCTCGACCGCGTGCTGGGGCTGGAGCTGGGTGCCGACGACTACCTGCCCAAGCCCTTCAGCCCCCGTGAGCTGGCGGCCCGCGTGAAGGCCCTGCTGAGGCGCGCTGCAACGTCCGCGCCACAGGCCGCCGCAGCGGCGCCGCCCAGCCCGTTCCACGACGATGCCGCCGGCCAGCGCGTGAGCCTGCACGGCCGGCCGCTGCCGCTCACGCGGCGCGAATACCGCCTGCTGGCCTGCCTGCTGCGCGGCGCCGGCCGCATCCAGTCGCGCGAGGCCCTGCTCGCCGGCGCCTGGGGCGACGACAGCGAAAGCACCGACCGCACGGTGGACACCCACATCAAGACGCTGCGCGCCAAGCTGCGCGAAGCGGACCCGGCGCGCGAATACATCAGCACGCACCGGGGCATGGGCTACTGCCTGGAGCCATGAGCGCCCGCTGGCATCGCTTCGCGCCGCCCACCATGGCGGGGGCCTGACCCATGCGCCTGGGCATCCGGCTGCTGTTCGCCTTCTTCCTGATCAACGGCATCGCGGCCTTCTTCGTGCTGCGTGTGTTCACCGCCGAGATCAAGCCCAGCGTGCGCGAGGTGATGGAAGACATGATGGTGGACACGGCCAACATCCTGGCCGAGCTGGCGAGCGACGACCTGGCCGCCGGCCGACTGGGTGCCACCGCGCCCGGCACGCCCGAGAGCCGCTTCGCGCAGCACGTGCGCCAATACGCGAGCCGCCCGGTCGATGCCGCGATCTGGGGGCTGACCAAGCAGACGCTCGACTTCCGCATCTACGTGACCGATGCCACCGGGCGCGTGGTGTTCGACTCCGAGCGCAGCGCCGTGGGCGAGGACTATTCGGGCTGGCGCGACGTGGCGCGCACGCTGCGGGGCGAGTACGGCGCCCGCGCCACGCGCGAGGTGCAGGGCGACGACACCAGCGGCGTGATGTACGTGGCCGCGCCCATCCTGGTGGACGGGCCGTCCGGCCGCACCATCGGCGGCGTGCTCACCGTGGCCAAGCCCACGCGGTCGGTGCAGCGCTTCATCGACCGGGCCGAGCGCAAGGTGCTGCGCGGCGGCCTGCTGCTGCTGGCCCTGTCGGCGCTGGTGGGCGTGGCCGTCACCGTGTGGACGGTGTGGCACGTGCGCCGCCTGCGCGACTACGCCCTGAGCGTGCAGGGCCCGGCCGACGGTGGCCTGAACCCCACGCAGCCCCTGGCCGTGCCGCGGGTGCCCGGCGAGTTGGGCGACCTCGCCCGCGCCATGGACCGCATGCGCGTGCGGCTGGAAGGGCACGACTACATCGAAGGCTACGTGCGCGCCCTCACGCACGAGCTCAAAAGCCCCGTGGCCGCCATCCGCGGCGCAGGCGAGCTGCTGCAGGAGGACCTGCCCCCGGCCGACCGTGCCCAGTTCGCCACGCAGGTGGTGGAGCAAAGCGAGCGCCTGCAGCGCCTGGTGGACCGGCTGCTGGCGCTGAGCCAGCTGGAGCAGCGCCAGCGGGCCGAGGGCGCAGCCGCCGTCCCGTTGCAGGACTGCGCGGCCCTGGCCGTGCGCCAGGCCCAGGCCCGCGCCAGCCAGCGCACCATCGACCTGGTGCTCACGGGCGACGGCGCCAGCGGCCCGTGGGAGGCCGAACTGGTGACGCTGGCGATCACCAACCTGATCGACAACGCGATCGATTTCGCGCCCGCCGGCAGCGCGGTGCGCGTGGAGTTGCATGGCCCGGTGGTGGCCGTTCAGGACGCGGGGCCCGGCGTGCCGGACTATGCGCTGCCGCGCCTGGGCGAGCGCTTTTTCACCACCGCGCGGCCGGGCGGAGAGCGCAGCGGCTCGGGGCTGGGCCTGGCCATCGTGCGCCGGATCATGGCGCTGCACGGCGGGACGATGGCGGTGCGCAACACCCAGCCCGGGCTGCGGGTCGAACTCGCCTTTCCGGCCGCCTGACGGCGGCGCCCCGGCCACCGGGCCGCCCGCGCGCCGGCGCACTTCACCGTGCACTCACAAACTTCATTTCCGCCTCACGCCCGCTCACCACACTGCCCTCCACATCCACTGGCGGAGAGCCTCCTTGAAACACCCCCTGTTCACCAAACTGGCCGCGCTCGCGGCCATCACCCTGCTCCTGCTGTTCGGCCTGGGCCTCATCGAAGACGTGGTGCGCGACCGCCAGCGCTACCGCACCCTCACCGCCGACGGCGTGGCCCGCAGCCTGGCGGGCTCGCAAACCCTGCTGGGGCCGCTGATCCACAGCGCCTGCGTGGAAAGCTGGGATGCCGTGACCGGCACCGGCAGCGAGCGCACCACGGTCGAGAAACGGCGCGAGTTCGTTCTCACCGCCATGCCGGACTCCCTGCAATTGCGCGCCGGCACCGCCATGCAGGAGCGCTCGCGCGGCGTGCACAAGGTCAACACCTACACCTTGAAAGCCCATGTCGCCGCCGAGTGGTCGTCGCTGGCGAGCCTGCGGCCGGACACCACCGTGCAGGGCTCGCGCATGCAGTGCGGCGCGCCCCTCCTGATGATGGCGGTGGGCGACGCGCGGGGCATCCGTGCGGCCCAGCTCACCGTCGGCGGGCAGGCGCTGGCCCTGAAGCCCGGCACCTTCCACTCCGCCTACCCGCGTGGCCTGCATGCCCCGCTGCCCGAAGCGCTGGTGCAGCGGCGCGAAGGCGACACGGGCCCGTTCAAGGCCGAGATGGACCTGGAACTCGTGGGCACCGAAAGCGTGGCCATCGTGCCGCTGGGCAGCCAGACCCAGGTGCAGATGGACGGCAGCTGGCCCCATCCCTCGTTCGCCGGCCGCTTCCTGCCGTCGGAGCGCACCGTGGGGGACAAAGGCTTTTCCGCGCTGTGGCGACTGTCGTCGCTGGCCAGCACGGCCCAGCAGGACGTGGCCGCCGGCCGCCCCGTGTGCGAAGCAGCGGCCACGGCGGACCGCGCGTATGACGCAGCACCCACCGACGGTCGCGGCTGCGCCGACAGCTTCACCGTGGCCTTCGTGGACCCGGTCAACCCCTATTCCCTGAGCGACCGCGCCACCAAGTACGGCGTGTTGTTCATCGCGCTCACTTTCGTGGCGGTGGGCCTGTTCGAGCTGATGAAACGGCTGCGGGTGCATCCGGTGCAGTACCTGCTGGTCGGCAGTGCGCTGTGCAGCTTCTTCCTGCTGCTGGTGAGTCTGTCGGAGCACCTGCCCTTTGGCGTTTCATATGCCGTGGCGGCCAGCGCATGCGTGCTGCTGCTGGCCTATTACGCCAGCCACATGCTGGGCAGCCTGTGGCTCGGCCTGCCATTCGGCGCCGGCATCGGGCTCCTCTATGGCCTGCTGTATCTGCTGCTGCAACTGGAGCAGACGGCGTTGGCCGTAGGCGCCATCGCACTGTTCCTGGTGCTGGCCGCCGTGATGGTGCTCACGCGCCGGGTGAACTGGTACGGCCTGACCGCGCAGCGCCCCCTCTCCACCACCCGCACGGAGGCCGCATGAGCGCACCATCGTCCTGGCCGGGCCACCGGGCCATCCCATGGGACACGCACCTGGCCGCGCAAGCGCAGCCGCAGCCCCTCGAACACGGGCTGTCGATGGCGCAGGCGCAGCGCCTGCAGCGCTACCACGACCGCCTGCTGTGCGCCCTGGCCGCGCGGGACCGCGAAGCCTTGCGCCAGGCCAAGCAGGGCATTTTGAAAGCCGCCTACGGGCCTGCGGCCGCGGACGCCGCCTGCCCGGCCTGGCGCCGGGCCATGCGAACGCTCTCCTGGCAGATGGCCGCCCTGCTGCTGCCCCGGGGACGCCAGTAGCACCCTGCCGCTGCAACTTTCAGGCAGCGACCGCTTCGCGCGCCAGGGCCGGCACAGCGGCATTCCCCGTGTGGGTGGCGCCGTCGTCGCCCGAACACGCACCGCCGCAGCCGTGAATGGCCTGGGCCGGTAGCGCGCCCGGTGCGTGCACGGTGCCGGTGGCGGGATCGAAGCCCACGCGGCGCAGGTGCAGGGCCAGCGCCGCATCCATGGTCTGCGTGTGCTGCGGAAACCAAAGGGCCAGTTCGGACGCCATGCGGCGCAGCACGGCCAGCTCGCCCGCCTCGGCCTGCGCCGAGCCTTCGCGCAGCACCTGCAGCACGACCTTGTGCTGCAGGCTGTGGCAGTTGCCCGAGGCGAAGCGGGTGGCGGCCATCCAGTCGTCCTCGCGGGCGAAATGGTCGGCGGTGTGATCCACGAGGGCGTGCCAGGCGGCCAGAAGCTGCGCATCGGGCGCGGCTTCCACGGCGCCCAGCAGTTCCACGAACTCCTGGTGGGTTTCATCCATGAGGGGAAGGTCGAGGGAGAGGCCCTCGGACCATTGCAGTGCAGCAGCCATTTCCAGTCCTTGCAGTCCAGTGGAAGGCCAGCTTACGAGGCGTGCAGGCACGCGGCTTTGATGCAGGTCAGTGTGGCGGCAATGGCGCCAAGCGCCCGTGCCGAGGTCCGAAGCCCCGGCAACGCCAACAAAAAAGGCTCCGCAGTGCGGAGCCTTTTTTTGCCCATCCATCCCACCCGCTCATTCAAGCGCGGGGACGGAACAGCGGAGTTCGTCTTACTGGTTGTAGACGCGCTTCAGGTCAGCAACGCACTTGTCCTTCACGTCGCCAGTTGCAGCATCGCAACGCTCCTTGGCGGCCTTGTATTCGGCTTCGCGCTTTTCTTCGGCCGCGTCCTTCTTCACTTCGGCGACCTTGGCATCTTTCTTGGCCATGTTGTCCGAAGGCTTGGCCTGGGCGCGGGCGACCTTGGCGTCTTCCTTGGCCTTCACGTGGGCGGCCTTGGCATCCTTCACGCAGACGTCCTTGGCATTGCCTTGCTGGTCATCGCACTTTTCCTTGGCGACGTCGTAGGCAGCGTCGGCGCGGGCTTCGCTCACCTTGTAGGTGGCCTTGTCGCTGGGCTTGTACTGGGCTTCCAGTTCGGCCTTGGCGACCTTCTCGGCGCCCTTGGCTTCCTTCATGCAGACGTCCTTGGCATTGGCCGTCATGCTGTCGCACTTTTGCTTGTTGGTCTTGTAGTCGGCAGAGATGCGGTCCTTGGCGGCGCTGTGCTCTTCCTTGGTCATGGCCATACCGCTGGTGGCAAGAAGGCTGGCGGCGACAATAGCGAGCAGGTTGCGTGCGTGTTTCATGTTTTTTCTCCTGAGTGTCTGTAAAGGGGTGCGGATGCCGGTATGCCTTTTTGGCGGAACCGGCGATCACCACTGGTTTTCTAGGGGTCGGAACGGGATTGATTACTTGTCGAAACGGAATTCGGGGTGGCGGTCTTGCCAGGACTTCAGTTCCTTTTCAGCCGCATCCTTGGCCAGGCCCTGACGCTCTTGCAGCTTGCCCAGGAACTGGTCACGCTTGCCGGCCACGACGTCCAGGTCGTCGTCCGTCAGCTTGCCCCATTGCTCCTTGATCTTGCCGGTGAATTGCTTCCAGTTGCCCTTGACGGTGTCTTCATTCATGGCACAAGTCCTCTTGGTTATTCGCTCCAGCCCTCCATTCCGAGAAGGTTTGGAAACCTGGCTGAATGCGATGGACGAACTGTAAAAGTGCCCCCTCGCACCAGGCGTAGTCATCCGGGGACAGCACGCGTCAGCCCAGGCCTACGGTTGGTAAGGACAAAAAAAGGGGCGTGCAATGCACGCCCCTTTCGGCTAATGGCTGCGCAGCTCAGTGCGCCAGATGCAGGCCGCATTCGCGGTTGTCCTCGCCCTTGGTGGGGTCCACATAGTCGAAATTGTTGGGCAACTGGTGGGCCACCAGGTATTCGTACAGGTCCTTGGACGACCAGTGCAGCAGCGGCGCGACCTTGATCAGGCCGTCGGGGTTGATGCTCACCGGGTCCATCTGCGCGCGCACGGCCGTGTCGGTGGCGCGCAGCGCGGTGAACCACACCTGCGGGGCCATCTCGCGCAGCGCGCGGGCGAAGGGCTCGAGCTTGACCTCTTCGGTGAAGGCGGTATGCCGCGGATCGTCGAGCGCGGGCGCCGGGCCTTCGACGGCTTCGCGGTGGGCGCGCGAGCGGCGCGGCAGGTAGATCGACAGGTTCAGGCCGAGCTGCCGGGTGACCTCGTCGGCGAACTGGTAGGTCGCCTCAGTGTTGTAGCCGTTGTCCATCCACACCACCGGCACGTCGGGCCGGGCCCGCGTGACCATGTGCAGGATGACGGCCTCGAACGGCCGGAAATTGGTGGTGACGATGGTGGGCCGGCCCAGGCCCACGGCCCAGTCCACGAGGCCCTGGGCGTCCTTGCCGAGTTCGGCGTTGATTCTTGCGAGGTCGATGCTGCTCATTCCATGCTCCAACGGGACCGGGCGCCAGCGGCCCGGTGCGACGGGCGATTGTGCCTTTAGCCCTGCCCGGCCGCAGAAGGCCGGCCACGCGCCCCTGCCGCCCACCGGGGCAACGAAACGCCGGCCCACGGCAAAAATACAACAATAAGAATCATTCCCATTCTCTTTTTATAATCGGCGTTCCATGACGCATCCCGCCTCGCTTCCTCCACCGGCCGAGCCCCTGCTCGCCGCCCTGGTGAAGCACTACGAAGACCTGGTGGGATCGCTGCGGCACCGCTTTGGCGAGGAGTGCTTTCCGCGCGAGATCGTGAACGACCTGTGCGTGCGACTGCTGGAGCGCCCCGTGCCCGGCGAGATCGCCAATCCGCTGGCGTTCTTGCGCTGCGTGGCGCAGGACCTGGCCATCGACCGCCACCGCGCCCAGGCCCGGCGCCGCGAGACGGCGCACGAGCACCCCGAGGCGGACGCTCCCGACCGCCCGGCCGCGCCGCTATCGCTGCCGGAGCTGGCGCTGGCCGCCCACCAGCGCCAGCGGGCGCTGCTGGCCGCCATCGAGCAACTGCCGCAGGCCAGCCGAGAGGCGTTCATTCTCACCAAGCTCTACGGCATGCCGCAGGACGAGGCCGCCCGGCGCATGGGGGTGTCGCGCGGGATGGTCGCCCGCCACCTGGCGCGCGCCCTGCGCGACGTGGAGCCGGTGCTGAACGAAGGCGCCGGCCATGCCGCCCGCTGATTCCGCAGCCGCACCGGCAGCCCGTGCGGCCGGCGCTGGCAGCCTTTCCGCGCGCGGCGCGGGCCGCCGCGCCCACCTGCCCATCGACGACGCCCTGGCGCCATTCGCCGACCTGCTGCGCCAGCACCTGCCCACGCCCGAAGACATCGAACAGGCCGCCGCCCAGCGCCGGGAGCGCCGCTCGCGTTCAACGAAGGCCCGCACCGCAGGCGCCGCCACGGCATTGGCAGTGGCTGCCGTAGCAGGGGTGCTGTGGGGCGACCCGGCCCTGCACCGCGAGACGCTGGCGGCTGCCGTAGGCGAGCGGCAGGCCCGCCCGCTGCCCGACGGCAGCACGGTGCGCCTGAACAGCGGCGCCCGCGTGGAAGTGGCCCTGCATCTGCGCTCGCGCCGCCTGTCGCTGGTGCGCGGCGAAGCGGCGTTCGAGGTGGCTCACGCGCCCTGGCACGCCTGGGCGCCCTGGCTTCAGCGCCCCTTTACCGTGCAGGCGGGCGAGGTGGCGGTGGAGGACATCGGCACCGTCTTCAACATCCGCCGCGACTTCAGGCCAGCGGCCGACAACGGGTCTGAAAGTGAGCCGGAAAGTGGCGCCGACATCACCGTGCAGCAGGGCAGCGTGCGCGTGCACGCCGGGGCCGGCGCGGCACCGGTGCTGCTGCATGCGGGCCAGGCGCTGCACACCCGCACGGGCAAGGCCCTGCCCGCCCCCGTGGCCGCGGACACCGCCCGCGTCGCCGCGTGGCAGGCCGGCCGGCTGCAACTGGACGCCACGCCGCTGGCCGACGCCGTGGCCGAGATGCAGCGCCACCGCCGTGCCCCCATCGTGCTGGCCGACCCGCATGCGGCGGCACTGCGCATCTCCGGGCAGTTCGACCTGGACCGCATCGACCAGCTGATCGACCTGCTGCCCCGCCTCGCCCCGGTGCGGGTGGAACGGCAGGCCAACGGCGGCGTGGTGATCGGCCTGCGCCAGGACCATCAAAAACCATAGCAGAACGCCGGCGTCTTTATTGCGGTAGAGCCTGTTTTGATGCATGGCCCGGCTGGCGGTGGACGGCATGCCGAAAGCGGCCAACCATGCCCCGCGCCACTTTTTTCGATCCGCCATGTGTACAAACCCGCGCGCTGCATCGGCTCACAGGCTGACGGGCGCGCCATGCCTGCCCTTTTCTTCCCGTTCTTCACCGATTTCTTTCAGGAGCTTCCATGCCGATCCCCCAACACCGCCGCCCGCCACACCGCGCCCGCTGGGCTGCGCTGGCCGCCGCGCTGTGCATCGCCGCCACCGCCGCCCAGGCCCAGCCCGTCGCGGTGGACCTGCCCGCCCAGCCCCTGGCGCAGTCGCTGAACGCGCTGGCGCGCCAGAGCGGCGTGCAGATCGTGTTCGTCACCGACATCGCCCAGGGCCAGCAGGCGCCGGCGGTGCGCGGCACGCTGGAGGTGCGCGACGCGCTCCAGCGCCTGGTGGCCGGCACCGGGCTGGTGGTGCGCGCGCAGGATGCCCGCACCTTCACGGTCGAGCGCGCGGGCACCGCCCCCGCTGGCAGCGCCTCGGGGGCCGCGGGTGCTGCGGCGGCCGGCGCCACCATGAGCGAGGTGCGCGTGCAGGCGGCGCGCGGTGAGGACACGGCCTACAACGCCGCCTCGTCCGCCAGCGGCACCAAGACCGAGGCCCCGCTGCGCGACGTGCCGCAGACCATCGACGTGGTGCCGCAGCAGGTGATCCGCGACCAGGGCGCGACCTCGATGCAGGACACCCTGCGCAACGTGGCGGGCGTGGGCCTGTCGCACGGCGACGGCCAGCGCGACCAAGTCAGCATCCGCGGCTTCACCAGCATCGGCGACCAGTTCGTGGATGGCTTCCGGGACGATGCGCTGTACTTCCGCGACCTGTCCAACATCGAGCGCGTCGAGGTCGTGAAGGGCCCCGCCGCCGTGCTGTACGGGCGCGGCTCGTCCGGCGGCCTGGTCAACCGCGTGACGAAAAAGCCCGGCACGGACGTGTCCGACATCGCGCTCAGCGTGGGCAGCTGGGCCGACAAGCGCGCCGAGTTCGACGTGGGCCGCGCGCCCTCGGGCAGCGACTGGTCCTGGCGCGTGACCGGCGCGGCCGAGGACGCCAACAGCTATCGCAGCCAGCAGTTCCTGGAGCGCCAGGCGATCGCCCCTTCGGTGCTGTGGAAGCCCGACGGCGCCACCTCGCTGCTGCTGCAGGCCGACTACCTGCGCGACAAGCGAGTGACCGATTTCGGCATTCCGGCCTACCGGGGCCGCCCGGTCAACGTGCCCGCGGGCACGTACTTCGGCTCGGCCAATGCGCGCGATGCGGACACCTCCGAGTCCACCGTCAGCTCGTTCACCGCCACGTTCAGCCACCGCTTCTCCGACACGCTGCGCGTGCGCAACGCCCTGCGCTACTACCACTACGACCTCGATCGCCAGAACACCCTGCCCGCGGGCACCACGAACGAGGCCGCGGGCACCGTGGCGCTCACGCGTTCGGGCGTGGACCGGCGCGAGCGCGGCGTGTTCAACCAGACCGAGCTGATCCAGAACCTGCGCACCGGCCGCGTCGCGCACGAAGTGCTTTACGGCCTGGAGCTGGGCCAGCAGAACAAGGATGCGATCTCGTTCACCGGCGGCACCCTGGGCAACGTGAATCTGTGGAACCCGGTGCTGCCGGTGGCGCCGCTCAACGGCGGCGGGGCCGTGTCGGCCAGCGCGCTGAACCGCTACCTGACGCGCGCGCTCTACGTGCAGGACCAGATCACGCTGTCTCCCGAGTGGAAGGTGCTGGCCGGCCTGCGCTACGACCGCTTCGGCCAGGAAACCGACAACCGCCCGGCGGGCCAGAGCGATTTCGAGCGCACGGACACCACCTGGAGCCCGCGCGCGGGCCTGGTGTGGCAGCCCACGGCGGCGCAGTCGTACTACGTGTCGGTGAGCCGCTCCTACCAGCCCTCGGCCGAGATGTTCGCGCTGTCGGCCACCAACACGGCCATCCAGCCCGAGCAGACGACCAACTACGAGGTGGGTGCCAAGCTCGACCTGCTGGACGGCCGCGCCACGGCCACGGCCTCGCTGTTCCAGCTGGAGCGCACCGACATCAAGACCACCGACCCGGCGCAGCCCACGCAGCTGATCCCCATCGGCACGCAACGCACCCGCGGGCTGGAGCTGTCGCTGGCAGGCGAGCTGGCGGCGGGCCTGCAGGCCACGCTGAGCTACGCGCTGCTGGACACGCGCATCACGCGCTCCACGGCCACCGACGCCGGCCAGGCGGTGCAGGGCAAGCGCGCCACGATCACGCCGCGCAACGCGTTCTCGGCCTGGCTCACCCAGCGCCTGGGCGACGACTGGAGCGTGGGCGGCGGCATCAACTACGTTGGCGACCGCTTCGCCAACCCGGGAAACACGGTGACCCTGCCGTCCTACGTGGTGGTGGACGCCATGGCGCAGTACCGCATCGGCAAGGCGACCACGGTGCAGCTGAACCTGCGCAACCTGTTCGACCGCAACTACATCGTCTCGGCCCACGGCAGCAGCCCCAATTTGAACCTGCCGGGCGCGCCGCGCAATGTGACGGTGACGCTGCGGCACAGCTTTTGACGGGGACCACCGGCCTTTCAGGGATTGGTCCCAAGCAGGAAACCTCTCAGAACAGTCAATAGGTTTTTATCGAACATTCCTTCCTATGGAACAATCCGGCCCGGCGCGCGAGAACGGCCGGTTTTTGCGCAGAGGTCACACAGGAAGAAAAGAACAATGCCGCTTGCCTACTGGTTCCGGGAGGGATCTGCGGAGCCCATCGAGAATGGGCGGATTCAATATGGACCGGGGAAGGGCTTGCCCAAGCTGGTGTTCGAGGGGTTGAACAACTCCCAAAAACTCGTCAAGAAGATCGCTACCGTCGATCCAGTGCGAAAGAAGATCATCCTGATCCAGCCTGGGGAGAAAGCCTTGTATGCCTCGGGTTTGCGGGAACGGGGCATCGATGGCTACCTGTATCTGTTCGCGCATGCGAACGCAGATCGCCTCCAGGGAGTGACAAAGATTGTAGGAATTACGAGTGTTATCCACCAAAGCGGCATTTGGCATGGGCAGCCGATCCTGATCGATGCGTGCAATGCCGGAGCCTCGCCCGATGGCGTCGCCAGCGTCCTGGCCAGGGCCCTGGGAACGTACGTCACCGCGCCCACCACGACCACTTGGAACCAGCCTCTCGGCGGCGCAGCCATCGGCCAAGGTGCCTTCGAGAAGCTGCCTGGCGCACTGGAGCGGCTGGCCATCCCCAACTTCCTGCGCCCGGGGCAATGGCGCACCTGGGGCCCCGACGGACAACCCATCGCCACCACGCGCACCTCGCCCCGCGATGGCGGCGAACTCGTCAAGGGTCCGCTGGCCCAGGAACTGCTGAGGAAACGATGATGCTGCCGCGATGGTGGAAGCGCATCGGCTGCGGTTTCCAACTGCTTCTGATCTTCTCGCTCCTGATAGGCACCTACACAGCTTGGTGGTGGATCGACAGCGCTCGCACCTGCGAGACGCAGGACGAATACAACCTTCGGGGCATCTGCCTCATGCGGATACAGGAGCGCGCCGAGCAAGGCGACAACGCCGCGCAATGGACGTATGGCGCCTACCTCGAAACGGAACGCCGGGAGCAGGAGGCGCGTGTCTGGCAAGTCAGGGCCATGCATGGCGCCCAAGACGGGCTGGATATGCGCGACGAAATGATCGGCTACTGTGATCGCAAACCCGGCTTCGAGGCCCGCACCGTCGAGAGCATCATGCTGCGCGTCGTGCAAACCAGCCCCGACGCGCACCTGACCCTGCTTCAACTCTATACCTACCCTGGCTGCGGCGCACTGGACCTCGACAAGGCCAGCGCGCAGATTCCCCTGCTGACACAGTGCGCGCATCTTTCCATCGAGCACTATCTGCGCACGGCTTCGGAAAAGCATTACCGCGTGCCGCTTGCCACCCGCGCAGCCATCCGCTCGAACATATCCCTCTGCGAAAAGGAGCTGGCAGACCCGCCCCCAATGGGCACCACTGTCCGCGAGTTCATGCCTGTGCGGCGACAGAGCCTGGATGCCCTCTCGCGCAGCCTCGCCGCGCTGGAACCCTGAGATGCCCCTTCCGAAGACCAGGGCGCCCACGGCATGGTGGAAGCGTCTCGGCTGCGGCCTTCAACTGCTATTGATCTTCTCTCTCCTGATCGGCGCCTACACCGCGTGGTGGTGGATCGACAGCGCTCGCTGCGACAAGCAGGACGAGTATTCCTATCACGGCATCTGCCTCATGCGCATACAGGAACGCGCCGAGCAGGGGGACAACGCCGCGCAATGGGCCTATGGCGCCTACCTCGAAACAGAACGCCGGGAGCCGGAGGCGCGTGTCTGGCAAATCAGGGCCATGCACGGCGCCCGCGACGGGCTGGATCTGCGCGGCGAAATGATCGGGTACTGCGACCGCATCCCCGGCTTCGAGGCGCACAACGTCGAGGCCGTCATGCTGCGCGTTGCGCAGAACAGCCCCGACGCGCATCTGCGCCTGCTGCACCTCTATACCACCCCCCGCTTCCGTTGCAGCGCCTTCGACCTCGACAAGGCCGGCGCGCAGATTCCCCTGCTGACGCAGTGCGCGCACTTTGGCATTGCCGACTACCTCGAACAGGCCGCCAGTGCGCATCACCGCGTTCCGCCTGCCACCCGTGCGGCCATCCGCTCGAACATGGCTCTCTGCGAAAAGGAACTGGCAGGACAGGCGCCCCCGGATACGACTGCGCAGGAATTTATGCCGGTACGGCGAGAGGACGTGGATGCCCTGTCTCGCCGCCTCGCGGCGCTGGAACCCTAAGATGCACCGTCCGAAGGCCGAGGCGCCCATGGCATGGTGGAAGCGCATCGGCTGCAGTTTTCAACTGCTCTTAATCTTCTCTCTCCTGATCGGCACCTACACCGCGTGGTGGTGGATCGACAGCGCTCGCACCTGCGAGACGCAGGACCAGTACACCCTTCGCGGCATCTGCCTCATGCGCATACAGGAACGCGCCGAGCAGGGTGACAACGCCGCGCAATGGGCCTATGGCGCCTACCTCGAAACGGAACGCCGAGAGCAGGAAGCCCGCGCCTGGCAACTCCAGGCCATGCACGGCGCCCGCGACGGACTGGACCTGCGCGGCGAAATGATCGGCTACTGCGACCGCATCCCCGGCTTCGAGGCGCACAACGTGGAGGCCGTCATGCTGCGCGTTGCGCAGAACAGCCCCGACGCGCATCTGCGCCTGCTGCACCTCTACACCACCCCCCGCTCCCGTTGCAGCGCCTTCGACCTCGACAAGGCCGGCGCGCAGATTCCCCTGCTGACGCAGTGCGCGCACTTTGGCATTGCCGACTACCTCGAACTCGCCGCCAGCGAGCATTACCGCGTGCCACTGGCCACCCGCGCAGCCATCCGCTCGAACATGGCCCTCTGCGAAAAGGAACTGGCAGACCCGCCTCCCCTGGGCACCACCGTCCGCGAGTTCATGCCGGTGCGGCGAGAGGACCTGGATGCCCTGTCGCAGCGCCTCGCGGCGCTGGAACCCTGAACCGCTCCCCTTACCGCCCCATCTGCTCCAGCCACTGCGCGATGTCCTGCGCGGCCTGGGCCGTGGCGTCGGCCAGGGCGCGGGTGCCGCCGGGCGCATCGGCCGTGGCGGCGGGGCGCTGGACCAGGAACACGCGCTGGGCCAGCAGCTTTTCGCCGGCCGGCGTGGATTCGGCAATGGACACGCGCAGGCGCACCAGCCCCGCGCTGGTGGCAGGCGCGCTGAACACATGGCTGAACTCTTCGATCTCCAGGCGCAGCAGGGCCGGCAGGGCGCCGCCCTCCAGGATCTGCGCGGCGCCTTCGTCGCCCGTCAGCACGGCGCGGCGCAGGCCCAACTGGTCGCGCACGGCCTTTTGCACCAGTTGCGCGGGCGGCTGGCTCCAGCGCGCCTGGTTGTAGGGGCGCAGGCGGCGCGCGTCGTCGTAGGCCAGGCGGTACAGCACGGCGGTGCTGCCCTCGACCGGGCCGGTGGTGGTCACGTCGGCCAGGGCCAGGGGCGGCAGCGGCGCGCGGCGGTCGGAGGGCGCGGCCTCCATCAGGCCGGGGCCGAAGTCGTACACCTCGGCGCGCGCGGGCGGCGCGGGCAGGGCCGAGCAGCCGGCCAGCACGGCGGCGAGTGCCAAGCCAAAAACGGCTCCAGCGCAATGAACACGGCGGCGATTTGCTATCATTTTCATAGTATCCATGGCAGGCGCTCTCAGGGTTTGACGACGACGGGTGCCTCGAAGCCGGGCTCGCCCGGCCCGCCGGCGGCAGTGCCCGATCCGTAGATGAGCGACTGCGGGTTGTCGCTGATGGTGCTGGCGGTGCGGCCCAGGCGGCGCACCGCGCGCGAGGTCTCGTCGGCGGCGTGGTTCAGACGCGGCAAGGTGACGCGGCCGAAGCGGTCGGCGGCGGAGGCCAGCGACTTGGAGCCCTCGGCGATCTGGTCGATGGGGCCGCCCTCGGCGCTCAGCTGCTTGACGGCGGTGCCCACCTCGTTGGCCGCGGCGGAGGCGCTGTTGCCGGCCTGGCGCAGCGCCTGCAGCGTCTCGCGCGCATCGCTGGCCACGCCGGGCACGGCGGCCAGCGCGGGGTCGAGCCGCTGCACCACGGTGGCGTCCAGGCGCTTCATCAGCGCGCTGGCGTTGCCGGCGGCCTGGCCCAGATTGTCGATGGCAGTGGCGATGCGCTTTTGGTTGTCGTCGCTCAGCAGGTCGTTGATGCGGCCCGTGGCCTCTTCCACCTGCGAGAGGATCGCGGGCCCCTGCTCGGCCAATTGGCCGAAGGGCGAGGTCTTGAGCGGCAGGCGCGGCAGGCCGCTCGATCCCTTGGGCAGCGGCGGCTCGGCCTGCTGGCCGTCGTCCAGCAGCACGTGGGCCAGGCCCGTCACGCCCTGGTAGCCCAGCACGGCGAAGGTGGCCGGGGTGACGGGCGCCTGGTCGCTCACGGCGATGCGGATCAGCACGTTGCCGGCCACGTCGGGGTCGAAGCCGATGCGCACCACCTTGCCGACCGCCACGCCCTTGTAGCGCACGGCGGCCTGCGGCTGCAGCCCGCCCACGCTCTGCTTGCTGGACAGCTCGTAGAGCTGGTAGCTGGTGTTGTCGCGGGTGAGCCAAAGGCCCAGCCCCGCGAGCAGGGCCGCCACGACGACCACGAAGATGCCCGCAGCGAGGGCGTGGGACTTGTTTTCCATCAGGCGTCCTTGGTCGAGGGCGAAGCCGGTGCGGGCGCCATGGCGCGCCGGCCGCGTTCGCCGAGAAAGAAATGTTGAATGAACGGGTGGTCGAAGTGCACGACCTCCTGCGGGGGGCCGGAGACGATGACCTTCTTTTCGGCCAGCACGGCCACGCGGGTGCTGAGCGCAAACAGCGTGTCCAGGTCGTGCGTGACCATCACCACCGTGAGGCCGAGCGCGGCGCGCAGTTCGCGCAGCAGTTCGCAGAAATCGTCGGAGCTGTTGGGATCGAGGCCCGCGGTGGGCTCGTCCAGCAGCAGCAGGGGCGGGTCCATGATGAGCGCGCGCGCCAGGGCCACGCGCTTGATCATGCCGCCCGAGAGGTCGGCCGGCATGCGCGTGGCGTGCTCGGGCTTGAGGCCCACCATCTGCAGCTTGACCATGGCCGCATCGCAGACCAGGTCGCCCGGCAGCGTGCCCTGCTCGCGCAGCGCGAAGGCCACGTTGTCGAGCACGTTGAAGGCGGAGAACAGCGCGCCCTGCTGGAACAGCATGCCCACGCGGCTGGCGGCGCCGGCGCGGCCCATCTCGGCGGCGGGGCGGCCCAGCACCGTCACCTCGCCCTTGGCCGGCCGCGTGAGGCCCAGCATCTGGCGCAGCAGCACCGTTTTGCCGGTGCCCGAGCCGCCCACCAGGGCCAGCATCTCGCCGCGGCGCACGGTGAGGTCGAGGTTCTCGTGCACGGCGAAGGCCTCCTTGCCCTTGCCGAACACAGTGGACAGCCCCTTGATCTCGACCACCGGCGGCGCGTCGGCGGGCGGGGCCTGCGGCGCGGTGTGCGCGGCGGGGGCGGGGATGAGCGAGGTGTCGTCCATGGCGTCAGATCCCGAGGTTCTTGAACGCGATGGCGAACAGCGCGTCCACGATGATCACCATGGTGATGGAGCTCACCACCGAGGCCGTGGTGCCCTCGCCCAGGCTCTGCGTGTTGGGCTTGACGCGCAGGCCCCAGTGGCAGCCGATGAGCGCGATGGACACGCCGAACACCACCGACTTGGCCACCGCCATCACCAGGTTGGGAAAGCTCACCGCGTTGGGCAGCGCCTGCACGAAGTAGGCGGGCGACACGCCCAGCGCGAGGTCGGCCGCGAGCATGCCGCCGGCCAGCGCGCACAGCGTGGTCCACACGGCGATCAGCGGCATGGCCACGGCCAGCGCCACGGCGCGCGGCATGACGAGGCGAAAGCCGTGCGCAATGCCCATGACGCGCATGGCATCGAGCTCTTCGGTCACGCGCATCACGCCGATCTGCGCCGTGATGGACGAGCCCGAACGGCCCGCCACCAAAATGGCCGCGAGCATGGGGCCCAGCTCGCGGATCAATGAAATGCCCAGGATGTTGACGATGAACGACTCGGCGCCGAACTGCCGCAACTGCAGTGACATCAGGTAGGCCAGCACCACCCCGATGAGAAAGCCCACGATGGCCGTGATGGGCATCGCCGTCGCCCCCATGCGGTAGAGGTGGCCCGACACGTCGCGCCAGGGCGCGCGGCGCGGCGAGCGCGCGGCACAGAAAAGATCGATGAACAGCTGCCCCACCAGTTCGAGCAGATGGAGCATGTGCGAGACCGCGTGCAGCACCTGCACGCCGAGCCGGTCCACCTGCTCGGCCAGCCGCCAGGGCGTGTCGGGCGGGCGGATGCTGCTGAATTCGGCCACGCGCTGGAGCATGTCGCGCTGGCTGTCGTCGAGTGCCAGCCGCTCGGGCCAGGCGCGGCCCCAGTGGTTCCACAGCAACTGCGCGCCCACGTGGTCCAGCCACTGCAGGCTGCGCAGGTCCCAGCCGGTGGCGGGACCGCCCCGCGTTTCGGACAGCTGGGCCGACACCGCGCGCCAGTGGCGGCGCGTGCCCAGCTCCGCCGCACCCCAGCGGCCGTGCAACACCACACAGGGGCCGTCGGGCGTGTCGTCTCGGGTGATGCGGGGCTGGCTGTCGTCTTCGGTCATGGAGGGGGGCGGGAGAAGCTGTGCATGGTAGCGGAGCGGATGGGCTGGGCTGCGTCAGCGCAGAGCGCGTCCCTGCGCAGGGTGGGGGCCGCGTGAATTATGATCAAAACGGCCCCCAGCGCAATATCTTCTAGGGCATATAGCTATAAAAATAATAGCAATCGGCTGTTTCCCTATCGACAGCGGCCCGGCGCTACGCACAATGGCCGGGCACTGCCGCAATGCCCTCACAGCCCCCATGAGCGACACCACTTTCGACTACATCATCATCGGCGGCGGCACGGCCGGCGCCCTGCTGTGCAACCGCCTGAGCGCCGGTGGCCGCTACCGCGTGCTGCTCATCGAGGCCGGCCGCAAGGACGACTACCACTGGATCCACATCCCGGTGGGCTACCTGTACTGCATCGGCAACCCGCGCACGGATTGGCTGTACCACACCGAACCCGACGCGGGCCTGAACGGCCGCAGCCTGCGCTACCCGCGCGGCAAGACGCTGGGCGGGTGCAGCAGCATCAACGGCATGATCTACATGCGCGGCCAGGCGCGCGACTACGACCAGTGGGCCGACATCACGGGCGATGCGAGCTGGCGCTGGGACAACGCCCTGCCCTATTTCCGCCGCCACGAAGACCACTGGCGCCTGGATCAGCCCGATTCCGCGAGCGAATCGTTCAAGCGCCTGCACGGCAGCAAGACCACCGGCGGCACGGGAGAGTGGCGCGTGGAAAAGCAGCGCCTGCGCTGGGACGTGCTGGACGCCTTCGCCCAGGCCGCGCAGCAGGCGGGCATTCCGGCCACCGACGATTTCAACGGCGGCGACAACGAGGGCGTGGGCTACTTCGAGGTCAACCAGAAGGCCGGCTGGCGCTGGAACACCGCCAAAGCCTTCCTGCGCCCCACCTGCTACGGGCGGCCCAACTTCGAGATGTGGACCGCCGCACAGGCCACCAAACTGTTGATCGACCCCCAGCCCGACGGCTCGCGCCGCTGCACCGGCGTGCAGGTGTGGACCGGCGAGGAGATGGTCACCGCCCACGCCACGCGCGAGGTGGTGCTGAGCGCGGGCGCGGTCAACTCGCCGCAACTGCTGCAGCTGTCGGGCATCGGCCCGGCGGCGCTGCTGCGCGAACACGGCATCAACGTGGTGCACGACCTGCCCGGCGTGGGCGCCAATTTGCAGGACCACCTGCAGATCCGCGCGGTGTTCAAGGTGAACGGCGTGCCCACGCTCAACATGCTGGCCGGCAGCTGGCTGGGCAAGGCGAAGATCGGGCTCGAATACGCCTTCAAGCGCAGCGGGCCCATGAGCATGGCGCCGTCGCAGCTGGGCGCCTTCACGCGCAGCTCGCCCGACCAGGCCCACCCCAACCTCGAATACCACGTGCAGCCGCTGTCGCTTGAGGCTTTCGGCGAGCCGCTGCACGCCTTTCCCGCCTTCACCGCCAGCGTGTGCAACCTGAACCCCACCAGCCGGGGCACCGTGCACATCAAGGGCCCCGACTTCCGCACCGCGCCGGCCATCGCACCCAACTACCTGAGCACGCCCGAGGACCGCCAGGTCGCCGCCGACAGCCTGCGCGTGACGCGCCGCATCGTCGCCCAGCCGGCGCTGGCGCCCTACCAGCCCGAGGAATGGAAGCCCGGCGTGCAGTTCGAGACCGACGAGGACCTGGCGCGGCTGGCCGGCGACATCGCCACCACCATCTTCCACCCCGTGGGCACGACGCGCATGGGCCGCGACGGCGACCCGATGGCGGTGCTGGATTCGCAGCTGCGCGTGCGCGGCATCGACGGCCTGCGCGTGGTGGACGCGGGCGCCATGCCCACCATCACCAGCGGCAACACCAACTCGCCCACGCTGATGCTGGCCGAGAAGGCCGCCGAATGGATACGGCAGGCGGCACAGGCGCAGGCCCAAGCGCCCGGGGCCGAGGCGGTCGTCGCCGCCATGCGCTGATCGCCCATCCTGGCCCGCCGCGATGCAGGCGGCGCCCCAAGAGCGGCGCTCAGCCGCGCTCCGGATCGGCCAGCGGCTCCCGGCGCTGCGCCGCCGTTTTCGCCCAGACCGCCCCCACCGCCGCGGCCGAGCCTGCCAGCCACAGTGCGGAAGACGCCGTCTGCAGCCGCACGGCCTGGCTGGCATCGCGGCCCGATACCTGGACGGCCGCCGCGCTCAAGCCGGCCGCGGCCAGGTTGGCGATGCCGCTCACGCCCTGTAGCAGCCCCGTGGCGGCATGGGTGGCCGTCGTGCCCACGGCGCCGAGCGCCATCGCCGCGCCGCTGGCGGCCCAGGCGCCAGCGGAGCCGTAAGCGATCGCGCGCTGCACCGGCCCCAGCGTGAACGGGGCGGCGGCGCTCAGCCCACCCGCCGCCACGGCGAAAGCGTTCGCCCCGGTGGTCCAGACGCGGTACGGCACGTTGCCGACTTCGCCCACCATGCCGGCGCCCGCCCACAGGCTGCCGCTGACCGCGGCCGTGGCCTGCGCGGCGCGGGGCACCGCGGCCAGCCGGGCCGATGCCAGGGACACGGCCGCGGCGGTGGCATCCATCAACGGGGCGCTCCAGGCGGACACGGTGCGCGCCGCGCTCCAGGGCGATCCGGACGGGGCGCCGGCCAGCAAGGGCGCGTGCACATCGGCGGCCACCGCATGCTCTCGTACTTCATCCGGCTGCGCCGATGGCGCCTCTGGCTCGGGCACCGCAGCCGCCGGCATGGCGGGCCGGGGCGACTCGGCGCCTGGCGCACCCAGCGCCCCGGGTGCCGACGCAGAGCGGGGCAGCACCGCAGCCCGGGGCGGCAAGGCCGCGCTCGGCGAAGGGGTCTGCGCCGCGCCGCGGGCCTGCAGCCCTGCGGGGGCGGACGCCGTTCGGCGCAGCGCAGGGTGCGGGGTGGCCGGCTGCGCGCCCCGTGTTTGATGCGCGGGCGGTGCGGACGATGCGGACGATGCAGGCAGTGCCGCAGGAGCGGAGACGGTTCGGCGAAGGGAAAGATCGGTCATGGGGAAAGGCTCGGCAAGGGGGATGCGAAAGAGTCCGCCGATTGAAGCCCGGCCCGCGTAAAAACCGTGAAAAAAAGCCATGGCGGCCACACCCGCACTTCGCCCATCCCGCAGCCGCTTCGCCACGCCCACCAGCGAACGCCCTACGCGCAGCCCCGGCGCCCCAGAACGGTGTGCGGGAAACCACCAATGCACCATCAGAGTGCACTCGTTACAGTTCATCCACTCGAAAACGCGCCCGTCGCGTCGAACGAGGGGACCGAGGAGACATCTCGAAGTCGAACAAACCATTCCGAGCATCCCCCTATAAGATGCCTTTTTTACAAAGCGCCGGCGACCCCGGCGCTTTTTCTTTGCCTGTTCGTGACGCACCGGGCCTGAGAGCCGCCGTCCGCCGCCATTGCGCTCTGCGGCAGCCCCGACAATCGGGGGATGGAATGGATCATTGTTTCTCTGGCGTCGCTGCTGGCCGGCTTCGTGGACGCCATCGTCGGGGGCGGCGGCCTCGTCCTGGTACCCGCCCTGTTCGCCACCTTTCCCAACGCGCCGCCCGCCACGCTGCTGGGCACCAACAAGAGCGCCTCCATCTGGGGCACGGGCATCGCCACCTGGCAGTACAGCCGCCGGGTGCAGATGCGCTGGCAGGCGATGCTGCCGGCCGCCGCGGCGGGCTTCGTGGGGGCCTTCGCGGGCGCCTGGACGGTGACGGTGGTCTCGGCGGATTCGCTGCGCAAGCTGCTGCCGCTCATCTTGCTGGCGGTGCTGCTGTATACGCTGGCCCGCAAGGACCTGGGGCGCCACCACACCCCGCGCTTCGAGGGCCGGATCGAGACGCGCCTGGCCTGCGCCATCGGCCTGGCGGTGGGGTTCTACGACGGCTTCTTCGGGCCGGGCACGGGTAGCTTCTTCGTCTTCCTGTTCGTGCGGCTGCTGGGCTACGACTTCCTGAACGCCTCGGTGTCGGCCAAGCTGCTCAACCTGGCGACCAACGTGGCGGCCATCATCCTGTTCGCGGCCAAGGGGCACGTGTGGTGGCACTTCGCGGTGCCGCTGGCGGTGGCGAACGTGGTGGGCAGCGTCATCGGCACGCACATGGCGCTCAAGCACGGCACGGGTTTCGTGCGCGGCATCTTCATCGTGGTGGTCAGCTCGCTGATCCTCAAGACGGGCTACGACGCATTCCTGCGCTGAGCATAAAAAGCCAAAGCGGGCCCGTTTTTTGCGCACCGGCTCAGGGTTTGCGGGTGTGCATGGCTTCATGCACGCCTTTTATAATGTGGCAATCCTGTGACCGCCCGTCCCCCGGGCGGCCCACTGGCCGCTGGTTCCGGCTTCGCTAACCGCCAAGCCGGATTTTTTGTACCTGAAACCACCCTGCGCAGGAACAACAGAGATGAAGATGTTCAAGACGATCGCCACCGTAGTGGCAATGTGTGCCGCTTTTTCCGTGCAGGCCCGCACGCTGGAGGCCGTCAAGAAGGACGGCAAGATCATCATCGCCACCGAAGGCCAGTTCGCGCCCTTCAACTACTTCCAGGGCACCCAGCTCACGGGCTTCGAGATCGAAGTGGCCAACCTGGTCGCCAAGAAAATGGGCCTGAAGGTCGAATGGAAGACGCTGGGCTTCGACGCCCTGCTGACCGGCCTGTCGCAGGACCGCTGGGATGCCGTCATCGCCTCGCACGGCGTGACCGAAGAGCGCGCCAAGGCCGTCACCTTCGCCACGCCCCACTATTGCTCGGGCGGCATGATCATCGCCACCGACCCCAAGATCCGCACCGCCAAGGACCTCACGGGCAAGATCGTCGCCGTGCAGACCGGCACCAGCTACCTGGAGAACGTGCAGAAGGTCGCCGGCATCAAGGAAATGAAGAACTTCCCCACCGATGTGGACGCCCGCAGCGCGCTCACCTCCAAGCGCGTCGATGCCTGGGTGACCGACAAGTTCGTGGCCAAGGAAGTGGTCGCCAAGAACCCCAAGGCGGGCCTGAAGCTCGGTGACATGCTCTTCATCGAGAAGATCGCCCCCGCCGTCTCCAAGGGCAACACCGGCCTGGCCGATGCATGGAACAAGGCCTTCGCCGAAGTGCTGGCCGATGGCAGCTACGCCGCCGTGTCCCAGAAGTACTTCAACGAAGACGTGCGCTGCGCGCCATAAGCCGCGGCGCCGGCTTCGGACCGCCCTCCTTCCATGCTCAATGCTCTATGGCCACAGCACTGGACCCGCCAGCACCGCAGCAATGCAACGCTGGTATCGGCCCTGCTGCTGATGGTGTTGGCGCTGGCCCTGCTGGGCCAGCTTCTTTCCTTCCTGCCTGACCCGATCGGACCGAACGCCCAGGCGTTCTCCGACGGCGCGCGCACCACGCTGTGGCTCACCCTGGTGAGCGGCAGCGTGGGCCTGGTGCTGGGCACCAGTGCCGCGCTCGCCCGCACCTCGCGCTGGATCGCGATGCGCTGGGTCGCCGGGTTCTACATCTGGGTCATCCGCGGCACGCCGCTGCTGGTGCAAATCCTCTTCGTGTACTTCGCGCTGCCGGTGCTGGTGCCGGGGCTGAACCTGCCCGACTTCGCCTCCGCCGTCGTGGCGCTGGGCCTGAACGTGGGGGCCTACAACGCCGAAGCCGTGCGCGCCGGCCTGCTGGCCGTGCCGCGCGGGCAGACCGAGGCGGCGCGGGCGCTGGGCCTGTCGCGCCTGCACGTGTTCTTCGACGTCGTGTTTCCGCAGGCCTTCAAGATCTCGCTGCCGCCGCTGGTGAGCAACTTCGTGGCGCTGCTCAAGGACTCGTCGCTCGCCTACGCCATCGGCGTGGTGGAGCTGACCAACGTGGGCAACCGCATCCAGTCGGCGACCTTCCAGCCCATCGCGACGCTCTCCACCGTGGCCGTCACCTACCTGCTGCTGACCACGCTGGTCACGCAGATCTCCAACGCCGTCGAGTACCGCTTCGACGTGGAAGGACGGGCCCAATGAGCCAGGCCACGCCCTACATCGTCGCCGACTGCGTGTGCAAGTCGTTCGGCGCGCACCAGGTGCTCAAGGAGGTGTCCACCACCTTCAACACGGGCGAGGTGACGGTCATCATCGGCGCCTCGGGCTCGGGCAAGAGCACGCTGCTGCGGGCCATCAACCGGCTGGAGCCGCACGACAGCGGCCGCATCACCATCGGCGGCACCGAGGTGACCGACGACCAGCGCACGCTGCAAAAGCAGCGCAGCGAGGTCGGCATGGTGTTCCAGCAGTTCAACCTGTTCGGCCACATGAGCGTGCTGGACAACGTGACACTGGCGCCCCGCCGCATCCACCGCACGCCGCGCGCCAAGGCCAACGAACAGGCCATGGCGCTGCTGCGGCGCGTGGGCATGCAGGACCATGCGCACAAGTACCCCTGGCAACTGTCCGGCGGGCAGCAGCAGCGCGTGGCCATCGCCCGCGCGCTGGCCATGGCGCCCAAGGTGATGCTGTTCGACGAGCCCACCTCCGCCCTGGACCCCGAGATGGTGCAGGAGGTGCTGGACGTCATGCGCGAGCTGGCCCGTGGCGGCATGACCATGATCGTGGTCACGCACGAAATGGGCTTTGCGCGCGAGGTGGCCGACCGCGTGATGTTCTTCGACCAGGGACGCATCGCGCACGACGCGCCGCCGGCCGAGTTTTTCGGCAACCCCGCCAGCGACCGCATCCGCGCCTTCATCGGCCGCATGAGTGGATGAACCGGGGAGGCACGTGCCTCCCCTTCCCGCTGCTGGCTACCGTCAATTTTCCGGCCCGCGCGCTTGCGGGCGCGCGGGCCTGCTTCCATGAAACCTGAACGCCTGGGCCTGTTGGCCCTGCTCGCCGTGACCCTGGTATGGGGCACGACCTTCCCCGCGATGAAGCTGCTGTCGGCGCACCTCGATGCGTTGCAGCTGATCTGGCTGCGCTTTGCCATCGCGCTGCTGGTGCTCGGCCCGCTGTGGCGCGGCATGCGCCGCACCGAGATGCACTGGGGGCTGGGGCTGGGCGTGCTGCTTTTTCTGGCGTTCTGGCTGCAGATCGAAGGGCTGGCGCGCACCACCAGCAACCGCAATGCCTTCGTGACGGGCCTGAACGTGCTCGTCGTGCCGCTGCTGGCGATGGCCTTGCTGGGCCGGCGCTACGGCTGGCGCCTGTGGGCCGCCTGCGTGCTGGCCCTTGCCGGCATGGCGCTGATGTTCCACGAGAACGATCCCTGGAACCTGGGCGATACGCTGACCTTCGCCAGCACGCTGTTCTATGCCATGTACATCCTGGCGCTGGAAGAATGCGCGCGCCGCACGGCCGCCGAACCCGTGCGCGCCACGCGCATGGCCGCGGCGCAGGCCACGACGATGCTGGTCGCCTCCAGCGTGCTGATCGCCGTGCGCCACGGCGGGTTGGGCAGCACGTGGGCGTCGCTGGCCACCCTGTCGGTGCCGTCGTGGATCGCCCTGGTTTACCTCGGCCTGCTGGCCAGCGTGGTGGTGGTGACGCTGCAGGCCTGGGGCCAGCAGCGAGTGGATGCGATGCGCAGCGCCATCGTGTTCGGGCTGGAGCCCGTGTTCGCCGCGCTCACGGCGTGGGTGCTGATCGACGAGCGCCTGGGCATCGCCGGGGTGGCCGGCGCGGCGCTGATCGTGGCGGCGCTGATCTTCAGCCAGTGGCGGCCCGCACCGCGAAACGCCATTCCAGGCAACGCGCGGCCCCGGAACTGAGCCACGCCGCGGCGCGGCGCATCAGGGGTCGATGAGCGGCACGTCGGCCGCGCGCAGCGGCGTGCCGATGGGTGCCGCCGCCTGGCCCTTGCGCACGGCGGCCATGTCCTGCTCGTTGGGGTAGTCGCCCTGCAGCCAGTAGTCGAACACGCGCCGCGCGATGGGCGCGGCATGCGCGGCGCCGAAGCCGGCGTTCTCCACGATCACCGCCAGCGCCAGGCGCGGGTTTTCAGCCGGGGCAAAGGCCGCGAACAGCGAGTGGTCGCGCTGGTGGTCTTCGAGCGCCTTGGCGTTGTACTTGACGTTCTGCCCCAGGCTCACGGCCTGCGCCGTGCCGGTCTTGCCCGCCGAGGTGTAAGGGGCGCCCGCGAACACGCGCGTGCCGGTGCCGCCCTTGTTCACTGCGACCAGGGCATTGCGAACGATCTCCACATTCCTGGGCGAAAAGCCCAGGTCCTGCCCGGGAGGCTGCTGCACTTCGGTGACCTGGCCCGTCACCGTGTCCTTGATGGCCTTGATGAGGTGGGGCCGGTAGCGCGTGCCGCCATTGGCCAGCGTGGCCTCGGCCAGCGCCAGCTGCAGCATGGTGAAGTTGTTGTACCCCTGGCCGATGCCCAGCGACACCGTCTCGCCCGAATACCAGCGGCGCATCTCGGGGCGCTTGTAGGTGTTGCGCTTCCACTCGGTGCTGGGCAGCACGCCGCGCACCTCGCCGTTGATGTCGATGCCGGTGGCCTGCCCGAAACCGAGCGGCTTCATGAAGTCGTGGATGGCGTCCACACCCATGTCCACGGCCAGCGAATAGAAGTACGTGTTGCTGGAGAACTGGATGGCGCGGTGCATGTCCACCCCGCCCAGCCCGCCTTCGTGGCTGCGGAAGGTGTGGCCGCCGTAGGTGTAGAAACCCGGGTCGTTGTACACCTGCGTGGGGGAGCGCTTGTTCAGCTGCAGCGCGCCGAGCGCCATGAACGGCTTGTAGGTCGAGCCCGGCGGGTAGGTGCCGCGCAGCGCGCGGTTGAGCAGCGGCTTGTCGATCGATTCGTTGAGCGCCTGCCAGTTCTCGCTGTCGATGCCCTCCACGAACAGGTTCGGATCGAACGTGGGTTTGCTGACCAGCGCCACGACCTCGCCGTTGCGCGGATCGATGGCCACCAGCGCACCGCGGCGTTCGCCGAACATCTCCTCGATCATCTTCTGCAGTTTGATATCGATGGACAGCATCACCGTATTGCCCGGCGTGGCCGGGTGGCTGGCCAGGCGCCGCACCGCATGCCCGCCGGCGGACGTTTCCATGCGCTCCACGCCGGTCTGTCCGTGCAGGGTGCTCTCGAAGCCCTGCTCCACACCCAGCTTGCCGATATGGTCGGTGCCGCGGTAGTTGGCCGCGTCTTCCGACTCGTCGATGCGCTCTTTCTCGCGCTGGTTGATGCGGCCGATGTAGCCGATCGCGTGGCTGGCCACCTCGCCCATCGGGTAGTTTCGAAACAGCCGGGCCTTGATGTCCACGCCAGGAAAGCGGTAGCGCTGCGCCGTGAAGCGCGCCACCTCCTCATCGGACAGGCGCGTGCGGATGGGCAGCGATTCGAAGTTGCGCGACTCGTCCATGAGCCGCTTGAAGCGGCGGCGGTCGCGCGGGTGGATGTCCAGCACCTTGGACAGGGCGTCGATGGTGTCGTCCAGCGATTCGACCTTGGAGGGCGTGATCTCCAGCGTGTAGGCCGAATAGTTGGTGGCCAGCACCACGCCGTTGCGGTCCATGATGAGCCCGCGGTTGGGCACGATGGGCACCACGGCCGTGCGGTTACTCTCGGCCTGCTCGGCCAGGTCGTCGTGGCGCACCACCTGCAGGTACACGAGCCGCGCCACCACCAGGCACAGCGCCATCAACACCACCAGCGCCACCACGAAAACGCGGGTGCGGAAACGCGACGCATCGGCTTCGGTGTTGCGCAGTTCGGTCATGTCGGCGAAACGGTCAGGTCAGTTCAGGGTGCGGGCGGAAACCACGCTCACAGCGGGCGGTTTTCATCGCGGTCGGGCGGGCGGCGCTGCGGCGCCAGCAGTATCCAACTGGCGAGCGGCCACAGCAAGGCCTCCAGGCACGGCGCCACCAGGCCCTCGAAGCCGGGCAGGATGCCGCCCGACACGATGCGGATCAACAGCTCGATCGCATGGGCAGCAATGAACAGCGGAAACACTTGCAGCGCCTGCGACGGCACGCTGAACCACAGCAGGCGGCGGTGCATGTAAAGGGCGCCGTACATCAGCGCGCAGTAGGCCAGGGCGTGCTGCCCGAGCAGTGCTGTCTGGTACACGTCCATGCACAGCCCCATGGCAAAGGCCACGCCCATGCCCACGCGCTGCGGCTGGTGCACGCCCCAGAACACGAGCAGCACCATGACGAGGTCGGGCGTCCACACCACGCGCCCGAGCGGCAGCATGTTGAACGCCAGCGCCACCAGCAGGCTGGCGACGATGAACAGGGGGCTGACCGGCAGCAGCAGTTGCTGCCCGCGGGGCATGATCATGCGGACCTTCCAGGGCGGCGGACGTTGCGGATCATCGGCGCCCCTTTCGGACCGGCGCGGCCGGTGCGGGCGCGGGGCGCTGCGGCAGATCGGCCGTCAGCGGCTTGAGCACCAGCACGTGGCGGGCCCCGTTCACCTGCGCCAGCGGCGCGCAGTAGATGCGGGCGAAGGCCGAGTCGGCGCGCCGCTCCACCCGCACCACGCGGGCCACGGGCAGCCCCGGCGGGTACAGGCCGTCCACGCCGCTGGTGGTGAGCAGGTCGTTTTCCTGCACGTCCGCATTGCCGGGCATGAAGCGCAGCTCCATTCCGCCGCCGTGGGCGATGACCGGATCGCCATAGGCCACGCTGCGGGCCCCGGTGCGCAGGTTCATCACGGGAATGGCCTGGTCGCGGTCGATGAGCAAGGTGACCTCGCTCAAGAACGGATGCACGCGCGTCACCTGGCCCAGCATGCCGGACTCGTCCATCACCGGCGAGCCGAGTTCGACGCCGGCCACCTGGCCCTGGTCGATCATCACGCGGCGGGTGTAGGGGTCGGCGGCATCGTAGATGACCTGCGCGGCCTGCGACGGCGTGGTCAGGCGCTCGCGCAGGTCCAGCAGCTTGCGCAGCCGCGCGTTCTCCTGCAAAAGCTGCTCGGCCTGGTTGGCGCGCTCCGACATCTGCGCCATGTTGCGGCGGGCGGTGTCGGCATCGGCCTGGGCCACCTGCAGCGTCTGGAAGTAGCCCGCGCCCTTGCTGGCGAACTCCACCGGCTGCAGCATGGCCCACTGCAGCGGGTAGAGCGCCACGGCCACGGCCTTGCGCAGCGGATCGGTCACCTGGAACCGGGCATCCGCCACCATCAAAAACAGCGCCAGGGCGCTGTAGAGGGCAAGGCGGGAGCGTGGCGAAGGCCCTTGCTTCAAGAAGGACGGCGCGGACCGTTCGAGCGTACCGAGGGGCATGGCAGGCGGGCCGATGGATCAGGCGACAGGCCGCGCTGCGGCCGAAGGCGGCATCAATGAACCAGCCACGGCCCGCCCGCAGCCTCGCACACCCGGCAGGGGCGGAAGGTGGGCGGCCATCGGTTGATCCATGTCTTTTTCCAAACGCCCGGGCTTCGCGCCCGGGGCCGGCCGTGTCACTCGCTCGTGAAGATGCTGCCCTGGCGGTCCATGCGCTCCAGCGCAATGCCGCACCCGCGCACCACGCAGGTCAGGGGGTCTTCGGCCACCAGCACCGGTAGGCCGGTTTCTTCGGCCAGCAGGCGGTCCAGGTCACGCAGCAGGGCGCCGCCGCCGGTGAGCATCATGCCGCGCTCGGCGATGTCGGCACCCAGTTCGGGAGGCGTTTGCTCCAGCGCGTTCTTGACGGCGGAAACGATCTGGTTGAGGGGGTCGGTGAGTGCCTCCAGCACTTCGTTGCTGGAGATGGTGAAGCTGCGCGGAACGCCTTCGCTGAGATTGCGGCCCTTGACTTCCATCTCGCGCACTTCGGAGCCGGGAAAGGCCGAGCCGATGTTCTTCTTGATGGCTTCCGCCGTGGGCTCGCCGATCAGCATGCCGTAGTTGCGGCGGATGTAGCTGATGATGGCTTCGTCGAACTTGTCGCCACCCACGCGGACGCTGCCCTTGTAGACCATGCCGCCCAGCGAGATCACGCCCACCTCGGTGGTGCCGCCGCCGATGTCGACCACCATGGAGCCGGAGGCTTCGGAGACGGGCAGCCCGGCACCGATGCCGGCGGCCATGGGCTCTTCGATCAGGTACACCGCCGTGGCGCCGGCGGCCTCGGCCGCGTCCTTGATGGCGCGGCGCTCCACCTGGGTGGAGCCGCAGGGCACGCAGATGATGATGCGGGGGCTGGGGGTGAGCAGGGTGCGGGGGTGCACCATCTTGATGAACTGCTTGATCATCTGCTCGGTGATCACGAAATCCGCGATCACCCCGTCCTTCATCGGGCGGATGGCTTCGATGTTGCCGGGCACCTTGCCCAGCATGGCCTTGGCTTCGCGGCCGACGGCCTGGATGACTTTCTTTCCGTGGGGGCCGCCTTCGTGGCGGATGGCGACGACCGAGGGTTCATCGAGCACGATGCCCTTGTCGCGGGCAAAAATCAGGGTGTTGGCGGTGCCAAGGTCAATCGCAAGGTCGGTGGAGAAGTACCGACGGAAAGCTCCGAACATTCAAAAATCCTCTCAGGCACGGCATGCACGTCGGCCTGCCATCGCCGGGTGATATTAGGGGGTGTTTATTGGATTTTTTCGCACAATGACCGGCAGTTGGGAGGGTATTGCGGCAAAGCCGGGATAATACCGCATCCCCTGTGAATAACTCCCTCCGGCATGGCCCGGATTTCAGCTTTACATCCGGTTTCCCACCCCCCTTCCCCTATGGCACTGACACCCCAGGACATCGGTCGCATCGCCAATCTGGCGCGGCTCGATTTGAGTTCGGACGACAGTGAGCGCATGCTCACGCAGATCAACGGTTTCTTCGGCATCGTCGAGAAGATGCGGGCTGTGGATACTACCGGCATCGCACCCCTTGCGCACCCGGTCGCCGCCGTCCAGGCCGTGGCCCTGCGCCTGCGCGAGGACATCGCCAGCGAACCCGATCAACGCGAGGCCAACCAGCGCAGCGCGCCGGCCGTGGAAAACGGCCTGTTCCTCGTCCCCAAGGTCATCGAATAAGGGCGCCGCGATGACCACCCACTCCAACACCGCATTGCACGACCTGGGCGTGGCCGCCCTGGCCACCGAACTGCGCGAGCGCCGGGTCTCCGCCGTCGAGGCCGCCCAGCACTTCCTGGCCCGCGCCGCGGCCCACCAGAACCTGGGCGCCTACGTCGCCTTGAACGAAGAAGCCACCCTGGCGCAGGCCCGCGCGCAGGACGCGGCCATCGCGGCCGGCACGGCGGGCCCGCTGGCCGGCGTGCCCATCGCGCACAAGGACATCTTCGTCACGCGCGACTTTCCCAGCACGGCCGGCTCCAAGATGCTGGCCGGCTACCAGTCGCCCTTCGACGCCACCGTGGTCGGCCAACTGGCCCACGCCGGCGCCGTCACGCTGGGCAAGCTCAACTGCGACGAGTTCGCCATGGGCTCGGCCAACGAGAACTCCGCCATAGCCCCCGTGGGCTTCGATGCGCCCGCGCCGGTGCGCAATCCCTGGGACGCCAGCCGCGTACCGGGCGGCTCGTCGGGTGGCAGCGCCGTGGCCGTCGCCGCGCGCCTGGCGCCTGCCGCCACGGGCACCGACACGGGCGGCTCGATCCGCCAGCCCGCCTCGTTCTGCGGCATCACGGGCATCAAGCCGACCTATGGCCGCGCCTCGCGCTACGGGATGATCGCCTTCGCCTCCAGCCTGGACCAGGCCGGCCCCATGGCCCGCTCCGCCGAGGACTGCGCCCTGCTGCTGTCGGCCATCTGCGGCCCGGACCTGGACCGCGACTCCACCTCGCTCGATCTGCCGGCGCAGGACTTCACCCGCCAACTGAACGACGGCATCGAGGGCCTGCGCATCGGCATTCCGGCGGAGTTCTTCGGCGAAGGCCTGGCGCCCGGCGTGCGCGCCGCGGTGGACGCCGCGCTCAAGGAATACGAAAAGCTGGGCGCGCAACTGGTGCCCATCAGCCTGCCGCGAACCGAGCTGTCCATTCCCGTGTACTACGTGATCGCACCGGCCGAGGCCTCGTCCAACCTCTCGCGGTTCGACGGCGTGAAGTTCGGCCACCGCGCCAGCGACTACACCGATCTGGTGGACATGTACAAGAAGACGCGCGCCGAGGGCTTCGGCGACGAGGTCAAGCGCCGCATCATGATCGGCACCTACGTGCTGTCGCACGGCTACTACGACGCCTACTACCTGCAGGCGCAGAAGATCCGCCGCATGATCGCCGACGACTTCCAGAATGCCTTCCAGTCGTGCGACCTGATCGCCGGCCCGGTGGCGCCCACGGTGGCCTGGAAGCTCGGCGAACACGGCAACGACCCGCTGGCCGACTACCTGGCCGACATCTTCACGCTGCCCGCCTCGCTCGCCGGCCTGCCCGGCATGAGCGTGCCCGCCGGCTTCGGCGAGGACGGCATGCCCGTGGGGCTGCAGCTGATCGGCAACTACTTCCAGGAAGGCCGGCTGCTCAATGCGGCGCACCGCCTGCAGCAAGCCACCGATTTCCACCTCCGCACGCCGGGAGGATTCTGAACATGACTGCCAAATTGATCCACGGCTACGAGGTCGTCATCGGCTTCGAGACCCACACCCAGCTTGCGACGAAATCCAAGATTTTCAGCCGCGCCCCCACCGCCTTCGGTGCGGCGCCCAACACGCAGGCCTGCGCGGTGGACCTGGCCCTGCCGGGCACCCTGCCCGTGATGAACCGCGAGGCCGTGGCCTGCGCTATCAAATTAGGACTGGCTCTGGGCTCCACCATTGCGCCGGAGAGCGTTTTCGCCCGCAAGAACTACTTCTATCCGGATCTGCCCAAGGGCTACCAGATCAGCCAGTTCGAGATCCCCGTGGTGCAGGGCGGCGAGGTGTCGTTCTTCCTCGGTGACGAGAAGAAGACCGTGAAGCTCGTGCGCGCCCACCTGGAGGAAGACGCGGGCAAGTCGCTGCACGAAGACTTCATCGGCCAGAGCGGCATCGACCTGAACCGCGCCGGCACGCCGCTGCTGGAGATCGTGACCGAGCCCGACATGCGCTCGTCCGAAGAGGCCGTGGCCTACGCCAAGGAACTGCACAAGATCGTGACGTGGATCGGCATCTGCGACGGCAACATGCAGGAGGGCTCGTTCCGCTGCGACGCCAACGTCTCGGTGCGCAAGCCCGGAGCCCCGCTGGGCACGCGCCGCGAGATCAAGAACCTGAACAGCTTCAAGTTCATGCAGCAGGCGATCGACTACGAGATCCGCTGGCAGATCGAGCAGATCGAGGACGGCCACGCGATCCAGCAGGCCACGGTGCTGTTCGACCCCGGCACGGGCGAGACGCGCGCCATGCGCACCAAGGAAGACGCGGCCGACTACCGCTATTTCCCCGATCCGGACCTGCCACCGCTTCAGATTTCGCAGCAATGGGTGGACGAGCAGCGCGCGCTGATGCCCGAGCTGCCCCGCAGCATGGCCGCGCGGTTCGTGGCCGACTACGGCCTGCCGGAATACGACGCGACCACGCTCACCCAGTCGAAGGCGATGGCAGCCTATTTCGAAACGGCCGCTCAGGCCAGCCAGCAACCCAAGCTGGTCAGCAACTGGATCATGGGCGAGGTGTCGCGGCGGGTGAATGCCGGCGAGGCCGACATCGCCTCGGCCCCCGTGGGCGCCGCCCAACTGGCGAAACTGGTCTCCCGCATCGCCGATGGCACGATCTCCAACAATGCCGCCCGGCAGGTGTTCGACGCGCTGTGGAGCGATGCGGCTGCGGGCGATGTGGACGCGATCATCGAGGCCAAGGGCCTCAAGCAGATGAACGACAGCGGCGCGCTGGAAAAGATCATCGACGACGTGATCGCCGCCAACCCCGACAACGTGGCCCAGTTCCGCGCCGGCAAGGACAAGGCCTTCAACGCCCTGGTGGGCCAGGCCATGAAGGCCAGCAAGGGCAAGGCCAATCCGCAGCAGGTGAACGATCTGCTGCGCGCCCGGCTCGCAGCGGCGTCTTCCTGACGCCCACCCTGCCCCGGCCACCGGGGAAGGGGGCCTTTACTGTGAAGGCATGGCGGGGCGCTGCCCCGCCCAAAGGCTCTTGAGCTGCACCAGTTCGGCGTCGAACCGCTGGTGCACGCGGCGCTTTTCCTGCTCCTGGCCGGCGATGAATCGCTGTTGCTCTGCCAGGGCGTCCTCCTGCTCGGCGATCTGGCGGCGCAGGAGCATGGGCGCTTTGCTCGGATCGCGGCGGTAGAACTCCATTTCGGCATCGAGCGCCTTGCGCTGGCGCTGCAGGTCGGCCACGCGCTTTTCGGCAACAGCCGTGACTTCGTTGACCTGCTGGATGGCCGCGGCGCGTTCGGCATCGTGCGAGGCCTGGTCCGGGTAGCGGGCCACCAGCACACGCTCGCGGCGGCGCTCGTCGGCGGCTCGGGCGCGCTCGTCGGCCTCCTTGCGGCGCTGGGCCTCCAGGGCTGCACGCTCCTGGTCGGTGAGTGTGGGCCCCAGGCGCTGGCGCTCGGTGCCCGAAGGGCCCAGCACCCGCTGCTCGCGGTCCACGCACTCGGCAATGGGGCGGTCCGCCGTCAGGCGACGGCCCTGGGCATTCACGCAGGTATAGATGCCGGCGGTCGAAGAACCACTCGGCTGCGCCCAGGCCGGCGCGCCCGCCAGACCCGAAAGGACGATCGCCAACCCGCCGAGGCTCCAGGCCGTCTTGATCAAATGAACTACCCCCCTTGCACTCCGTAGCGCTGGCGGTATGCCAGCACGTGTTCATGGTGGGTGTGCACGCCCGGCTCCCCACTCTGCGCCAAATACTGCAATAAATCTGCCAGCTTGGCGATGGTGCATACATGCATGCCCAGATGGTCGCGCACGTACTGCACGGCGCTGTGCTCCACGTCCTGGCCGTTCTCGGTGGCTTTCTCCTGCCGGTCGAGGGCGATGGCCATGGCATGGGGCTCTGCGCCCGCGGCGCGGATCAGCGCGATCGACTCGCGCGCTGCGGTGCCGGCGGACATCACGTCGTCCACGATCAGCACGCGGCCCTGCAGCGGGGCACCCACCAGCGTGCCGCCTTCGCCGTGGTCCTTGGCTTCCTTGCGGTTATAGGCAAAGGGCACGTTGCGCCCGTGCCGCGCCAACTCGACGGCCACCGTGGCCGCCAGCGGAATGCCCTTGTACGCCGGGCCGAACACCATGTCGAACTCGATGCCGCTGGCCAGCAGGGCTTTTGCATAGAATTCGGCCAGCCTGCCCATCTTGGCGCCGTCGTCGAACAACCCGGCGTTGAAGAAATACGGGCTCAAGCGGCCTGCCTTGGTCTTGAATTCGCCGAAGCGCAGCACCCCCGCTTCCACGGCGAATTGCACGAAGTCCTGCGCCAGGCGGTCCTGTTCCACCGATTGCGCTTTGTCTGTCACCATGGATTCACCCCTTTTCAAGTTAACGAGCCTCAACCTCAACGGCATCCGCTCCGCCGCATCCAAGGGGGTGGAGGCATGGATCGCCGCAACGCGGCCGGATTGTATTTGCGTGCAGGAAATCAAGGCGCAGTCGGCCGACATGCTGGGCCGCTTCGAGCACCTGGCGGGCCTGAAAGGGCACTTTCACTTCGCGGCCAAGAAGGGCTATTCGGGCGTGGGCATCTACTCGCGCCACGAGCCGAGCGATGTGCGCATCGGCTACGGGTCAGAGGAGTTCGATGCCGAGGGCCGCTATGTGGAAGCCCGCTTCGACACGCCCGCGCGCAAGCTGTCGATCATCAGCGCCTATTTTCCGAGCGGCTCGTCGGGCGAAGAGCGCCAGCGGGCCAAGTTCCGGTTCCTGGCCGAATTCCACCCCCACCTCATGCGCACCAAGGGCGAACGAGAGTTCATCCTCTGTGGCGACATCAACATCGCCCATCAGGCCATCGATCTGAAAAACTGGCGCAGCAACCAGAAGAACAGCGGTTTTCTTCCCGAGGAGCGCGAGTGGATGACAAAGTTGTTGCACATAACTGATGAAGGCGGCGGACTGATAGACGTTTACCGTCAGTTACAACCTGACGCCACGGACACCGCCTACACGTGGTGGAGCAACCGGGGACAGGCCTATGCGAACAACGTGGGATGGCGGCTGGACTATCACTTGGCCACACCCGCCATCGCGGCCCTGGCCCGCGCTGAACACATCTACAAGACCGAGAAGTTTTCAGACCACGCCCCCATCACGGTGGACTACGACTTTCAACTTTGATGCCGACGAAGCCTGCGAACCCTCTGCGTAGGGTCCACCCCCACAAGCGATGCGCCGATGCCGGCTGCGTCGATGAAAAGCCGCCACGCCACCGTCATTGCTCGGCCAGATCCACTCTCACCGCCAACGGACCGATGCGACGCATGGCATCGATTCCTGAATCAAGCCGCCCCAAGCGGACGAGACCGCTCGAAAGCCTTCCATCCTCGTAGAAAATCGCGAGATTGCCCCAAGGCGAATAAAAACTGATGTCACCGGCAGAAGGCGTGTACGCCTGCGGTGCGCCGGTGATCGACAGCCGGCTTGGCAAGTCTGCGATCTTTTCCGTTGATGCGTAGTCCGTCAAAAGAAGGTCGAGGGGGAGCAACGCGGCGAAGTCGCTGGCGCTGTCGTTGTGGTCGAGCCTTCCCGTTGCCACGGTGTCGCCTTCGATGGTGATCCGGATAGCAGTCATACGATTTCCCCCTGTCAAAGCCAGCGCATCCTTCGACCGGCCGCGTGAAAGATCCCTCGCCCGGCCCAAGTCCGGATCGGCCTTGACGAACGGGGTGCCGTGCGAGCGTGCACCGGCCGTCACTGCCTTGAAAATCCGACCTTGACCCGGCCCCGGCCGAGCGCTTGTGCCAAACCATTCGGGTCGTCCACCCGGCCAAGGCGGGTGTACGAATACGGCGAGCCGAAGCTCAGGTAGAAGAGGACCACCGTGTTCGTGCCGTACAACATGAGGTCGCCGTTGTGGATCGTTCCCGGCCGGCTCGGACTCGAGGGCAGTCCGTTTGGCAAGTCGAACTTCTTTTCGTTGCCGTTGAGATCGGTCATATCGAGCGTCAGCGGCAGTTGCGCAGCGAATGCACGGGCGGCCTCCGTGTCGGCCAAGGTAACGGCAAAGCGGCGTTCGCCAATGGTTATCCGCATGGTGGACCTCTTCGATTCCATGGGTGCTGCACCGGCATCCGCGACAGCGGCAGCGCGCATGTCGGCCAGCGCGCCCTCGGCAGCGTGGCTGCCCCCTGGCACCACCGCACCGATGAACAAGCCCGCAAGACGCAGGCACCACGATCGGCGGATTTGGATCGCCATGGCAAACGGACTGAGGTGTTGGGTCATGTTGATTTCGTGCGGTCTGCACGCGCCGTCAAGAAAACCAGGAACGCGCCGACCAGCAACAGGCCGGCGCTGAATGCAAAGGTGCCCCGGTAGCCGATGCCGTCGAACAGCAAGCCGCCCACCGTGGAGCCCAGTGCGATGGAAAGCTGCACCACCGCCACCATGAGCCCGCCGCCGGCCTCGGCGTCCTGCGGTAGCGTTCGTGCAATCCAAAGCCACCATCCCACCGGCGCGGCGGTGGCCACCAAGCCCCAGATGCCGAGCAACACCGTCGTGGCGGTGGCCGACGCGCCCACGGCGACGAGCGCCACGGCGATTGCAGCCATCAGCACCGGAATGATCGTCAGCGTGCCGTAAAACCCGATCTTCAGACATCGGCCGATGGCCGTGGTGCCGATGAAGCCCGTGACACCCAACGTCAGCAGCAAGAGCGACAAAGACGACACGTCGAGACGTGTCACCGTCTCCAGGAATGGCCGGAGGTACGTGAACAACGCGAACTGCCCCATGAAGAAGACGCCCACCGCCAGCATGCCAAACACGACCGGCCGGCTCTTGAAGAGTTCGAAGACGTTGCCCGAACCGTTTGCGCGGGCCTGCGGGTGCATCGCTGGCAGACTGAACCACTGCCAGACGAACGCGGTCATCGCGATCGGCACCAGACAGAAGAACGCGCCGCGCCAGCCGACGAGCGAGGCCAGGTAGCTGCCCAGCGGCGCCGCCACGACGGTCGCCAGCGCGTTGCCACCGTTGAGAATCGCGAGCGCCTGCGGGACCTTGGAGGGCGGCACGAGCTGCATGGCCGTCGCCGCCGACATCGACCAGAAGCCACCGACGACGACGCCGATCAACGCCCGGCCTGCCATGTATGTCGGATAGTTGGGGGCGAGCGCGACGATGGCCCCGGAGAGGCACATCAATGCGGTCAGCGACAGCAGCAGCACCTTGCGGTCGAACCTCCCCGCGATCGCCGGGATGGACAGGCTCATGAGGACGGCGAAGGCGCCGGAGATGGCGATGCCCTGTCCGGCCATGCCTTCGGTCACCTTGAGGTCTGACGCCAGCGGCGTGAGCAAGCTGACAGGCATGAACTCCGAGGCGATCAGCGCGAAGACGCACAGCGCCATCGCAAAGACACCACCCCAATGTGCTGGCGGCGCGCCGTCCCATTGCTCAGCGTCGGCGCTGCCTGCCGCCGAGCCGATGGCTTGCGCCGTCATCGGGCGCCCACCGCGGCAAGATGCTTGTTGAAGAACGATGCCAGCTTGTCGAACGGAATCAGCGTGACGCGGTCATAGAGATCCACGTGACCGGCCCCCGGAACGATGTAGAGCTCCTTCGGCTCTGCTGCGCGCTGGTAGGCGTCTTCGCTGAATTCCCTGGAATGAGCCTGGTCACCCGTGATGAACAGCAGGGGCCGCGGGGAGATCATCTCGATGTCGTTGAACGGATAGAAGTTCATGAACTTGACGTTGCTGGTCAAGGTGGGCTGCGTGGTGGTCCGCGCAGAAGCGCCCTTTGGCGTGAATTCGCCGCGCGGCGTGCGATAGAAATCGAAGAACTCGCGCTGGATGGGATGCGTATCGGCCGCCAGCGCAAGGACGGTGCCGCCGGTGTAATGGACCGCGCCACCATTGAATTCCACCTGCCGCTGCTCGGCGGCCGCAGCGATGATCTGCTTGCGCTGCTCCAGGCTCTGCGAGTGGTTGAGCGCATCGCGGTTGGCGGCCCCCATGTCGTACATGCTGACTGTGGCGATGGCCTTCATGCGCGGATCAATCTTCGCCGCACTGATGACGAAGCTGCCGCTGCCGCAAATGCCGATGGCACCGATCCGCTGCTTGTCCACGAACGCCTGGCCGCCAAGGAAATCGACCGCAGCGCTGAAGGTCTCGGCGTACAGGTCGGGCGAGACCGCATTGCGGGGCTGGCCACCGCTGCCGCCCCAGAACGCGAGGTCCACCGACAGTGTGACGAAGCCTTGCTCCGCCATCTTCGTCGCGTAGAGATTCGCGCCTTGCTCCTTCACTGCGCCCATGGGATGGCCCACGACGATGGCCGGGCTGCGCTGGTCGCGGTCCAAGGCCTTGGGAACGAAGAGGTTGCCTGCAACGGCCATCTGGTACTGGTTCTTGAAAGTGACCTTCTGCACCGTGACCTCGCTACTTGCATAGAAATTGTCGGCCCCGCCGGGCCGCTGGGTGCTCTGCTGGGCCGTCGCAGCCAGTGCGGCGTCAGCCGCCGAAAGCATGCCCATCGCAGCCACGCCGGTGCCAGCCATCTTCAGAAAGCCGCGGCGATCGGATGCATTGCCGGCTTGCTCTGCAATGGCGGCGGAGGGGTTGTCCGTGGAATGTTTCATGGTCGATGTCCTTTGTGATGGGGTGCAGCGGGCGCGCATCCGCTGCATCGCCCGGCAGGTGTTCGGCACCGCTGAAGAAGTTTGCCGATCGGAAGGCAAATTGACTAGTTAATGAATGCTTAATACATTGATCAGCCCTGCTAATCAGTCAACATGCCGGAGAACCCCATGCCACGACGCAATCTCAACGACCTGCTGGCTTTCGTGACCGTGGCCCGCGAAGGCAGCTTCACCAAGGCGGCCGGCATCCTCGGCGTGACGCAATCGGCACTGAGCCAAGCGATCCGCGGGCTGGAAGAAGGATTGCAGATCCGCCTGCTCACGCGCACGACGCGCAGCGTCGCACCGACATTGGCCGGCGAACGCCTCATGAAAGCGATCGGCCACCGCTTCGACGAGATCGAGGCCGAGCTGCAGGCGCTGACCGAATTGCGCGACAAGCCCGCCGGCACCGTGCGAATCACCTGCGGCGACAACGTGCTGCACACGGTGCTGCTACCGAAGCTCATGCCGCTCCTGCGCGAGTACCCGGACATCAAGCTGGAGTTCGACATGAACTATGGCTTTCGCGACATCGTGGCCGACCGCTTCGATGCGGGCGTGCGCATGGGCAATACGATCGACAAAGACATGATCGCCGTGCCCATCGGCCCGCCGCTGCAGATGGCGGTGGTGGGCTCACCCGACTACTTCGCGGTCCATCCCATCCCCAGGACGCCGGCAGACCTGACAAAACACCAGTGCATCAACCAGCGCATGCCGACCTCCGGCGGGCTGTACGTCTGGGATTTCGAAAAGCGGGGCCGCAAGCTCAACGTCCGCGTTGACGGACCACTGGTCTTCAATACCGCTCCGCCCCAGGTGGACGCATCGCTGGCCGGGCTCGGCCTTTCGTTGCTGCCGGAAGATGAACTGATGGCGCACATCGACGCAGGCCGGCTGGTGCGGGTGCTGCAGGACTGGTGCCCGAAGTTCGCCGGCTACCACCTGTACTACCCCAGCAAGCGCCAACCGTCGCCTGCGTTCTCGCTGGTGGTGAAAGCGCTGCGCTTCAGCGCGCCACGGTAGCGGCAGGCCGCCCGGGTCCGCGGTGCCTCAGCGCCTCGATCACCAGCGCCAGCGCCGGTGCGATCTGGCGCCTGTTCGCGTAGTAGAGGTGATAGCCCGGAAAACAGGGCCACCAATCCTCCAGCACAGGAACCAGCCGGCCCGCGTCGATGTGCGGCTGCATGAGGTCGAGAGGCACGTACGCGAAGCCCATGCCGTCGAGCGCCGCCTGAAGCATCAAGGAGGTGTTGTTGAACACGGTCTGGCCCTGTACGCGCACGCTCACCGACTTCTTGCCTTTCTCGAAATCCCATGCATACAGATTGCCCCGGGTGGGCAGCCGCAGATTGACGCAGCGGTGCGAGGTCAGGTCCTGCGGTTGTTTAGGGGGCTTTTTGCCCGCAAGGTATTCGGGCGAGGCGGCGACCGCCATGCGCAGATCCGGCGAGATGCGGACGGCCACCATGTCCTTGTCCACGCGGTTTCCAACGCGCACGCCTGCATCGAAACGGTGCGACGCGATGTCGGTGAAGGCGTAATCGACGCTGAACTCGATCTGGATGTCGGGGTACTGCTTGAGTAACGGCAGCAACCGTGGCCAGAGCGCGGTCGTGATCGCATGGTCATGCGCGGTGATGCGCACCGTGCCGGCGGGCTTGTCGCGCAGCGCACTGAGCTGACCGAGTTCGGCCTCGATCTCCAGCAGGCGCGGCGCCACTGTCTCGAGCAATCGCTCGCCGGCCTCGGTCGTCGAAACGCTTCTCGTGGTCCGAGTGAGGAGCCTCACGCCCAACCGGGCTTCCAGGGCCAGCATCGCGTGGCTTAAAGCGGAACGCGACAGCCCCATTTGCGCTGCCGCCCGCGTGAAGCTGCGCTCGCGCGCGACCACGACGAATGCTTGCAGATCGTTCAGATTTTCTCTGGCCATTGGTGTCTATTTTTCACGGGTGTATGCCGATTTTGTCCTCTTCTCACCCCAATGATTTCCAAATAAGGTCGGTTCACCGCTCACAAAAAAGGCCCCTTCCATGCAACTCATCCGCCCCGGCGTCCGGCCGTCCGCCAAAGGATCTGCCGAATTTTTCACTGGCACGGTTCGCATCGACATGCTGAACGACCCGCCTGAACCGGCACGCACCTCCTGCGCTGCCGTGACCTTCGAACCCGGCGCGCGCTCCGCATGGCACACCCACCCGCTGGGCCAAACGCTGATCGTCACCTTTGGCTGCGGCTGGACCCAATGCGAAGGCGAGCCGAATCGTGGAGATTCGCGCCGGTGACGTCATCTGGTGCCCGCCCGGCCACAAGCACTGGCACGGCGCCACCGCCACGACGGCGATGACCCACATCGCAGTGACCGAGGCACGGGACGGCAAGAACGTCGTCTGGCTGGAACACGTCACCGACGTGGAATATTTCGCCGGGCCGTCCGGCAATGCAGAAGCTGGAGGTGCCAATTGAAACGCTGCCTTTATCCATCGGTCGGCTGCTGCCTTGCGGTCATGCAGGCGTGCGTTGCAGTGGCAGCAGAGCCACCCGCACCGGCGGCCACAGCCGGGCAATCGGTGACCCGCGCCGGTGCCCATGCCTCCGCCGCCGGCCCCGAATCCTTCTTCACTGGCCGCGTGCGCGTGGACCCGCTGTGGCCCGCGAGCGCCGGCATCAGCGCATCGGGGGCCCATGTGACCTTCGAGCCCGGCGCCCGGTCGGCCTGGCACACCCATCCCGCCGGCCAGCAACTGGTCGTCGTGTCGGGCATGGGCCGAACGCAGGTGTGGGGCCAGCCGATGCAGGAGCTTCGCCCGGGAGATGTGGTGTGGTGCCCTCCGGGCATCAAGCATTGGCACGGCGCTTCACCCACCACCGCCATGACCCACCTCGCGGTCACAGGAACGCGGGACGGCAAAAGCGTGGAATGGATGGAAAAGGTCAGCGATGAGCAATACACAGCACGCTAAACGGTCCGCGCAAGTCGCCATCGGCCTCGCGCTCGGCCTCTCGGCTGCATTCGCCCAAGCGGCCCCACCCTCCGAAGACCCCAAAGCCATGACACAGCCGCAATCCCCATCCGAAACCCTCTCGATCCGGCAGCAGGCCATCATCCCGATCGCAGCGCTCGGTGCCGCCGGCGACATGCCGCGCCTCCATGACGCGTTGAACCGCGGCCTGGACGCAGGGCTCACCGTGAGCGATGCGAAGGAAGTGCTGGTGCAGCTCTACGCCTACGCGGGGTTTCCGCGCAGCCTGAATGCCATTGGCGAATTGATGAAGGTCGTCGAGGCCCGGGTGCGACGGGGCATGCAGGATGCACCGGGGCGCCCGCCGAGCCGCACCATCCCCCAGGGGGATGCTTTGCTGAAAGCCGGCACGGCCAATCAAACCCAACTGGTCGGCAGCCCGGTGAAAGGGGCTCTTTTCGAGTTCGCACCTGCCATCGACGAATACCTCAAGACGCATCTCTTCGGCGATATCTTCGAGCGAGACAACCTCGACTGGCAAAGCCGTGAACTCGCCACGCTCGGGATGCTATCCGTGCTGCAGGGCGCTGAATCGCAGGTGCAGTCGCACATGGGCATCAGCATGAATGTGGGCCTCACCGCCGATCAGCTGCGGCAAATGACGCAGGTGTTGGCAGACCACGTCAGTGCGGAGGCTGCCACGAGGGCACGGGAGGCGCTGGCTCGCCAAATGGCGGCCCGAGCCGGGCGGTAGACAAGCCCGATGGTTGTCGCTTCGGGGGCCGTGCACACGCGTCGGTGAATCGCGGACACGGAGCCGCCTATGGGGTGCTGCGGCCGGCCCTGCCGGCTTCTCTGGACGCGTTCATGCCCCCTGGACCGGTTGGCTAGACTTGGGTTTTCGGCCATGGCGGCCATCAGACGTGCCGCGGGCTTCATCCAGCCAGCCAGCCCGCCCGCCCGCCCGCCCGCCCGCCCAGAAAGATTGAACGATCCACGACAGCCGCCACAGAACGTAGGTTCGGCCCATCTTGGCGCAAGATTCAGCATTCTTCTTCCCATCTTTTCACCATGCTTCAATACCACACGCGTCCGGTCACCGCATTTCAGCAGAACTGCTCCATCGTGTGGTGCGATGCCACCCAGCAGGCGACGTTGATCGACCCGGGGGGCGACCTGGACAAGCTGCTGGCCGATGTCGAAGAACGCGGCTTGAAACTCGAGCAGATCTGGCTGACCCATGCACACATCGATCACGCGGGCGGTGCCGGAGAGCTGTCCCGAACCCTCTCCCTACCCATCATCGGCCCCCACCCGGGGGATCAGTTCTGGATCGACGGTTTGCCCCAGCAAAGCGCAATGTTCGGTTTTCCGCCCGCAGAAGCGTTCACGCCCACACGATGGCTGGACGATGGCCACACGGTGCAGGTCGGAAACGAGACGCTGGCCGTCCGCCACTGCCCCGGCCACACGCCGGGCCATGTGGTGTTTCATGCACCGCAGATCAAGCGGGCGTTCGTGGGGGATGTGTTGTTTGCCGGCAGCATCGGCCGCACGGACTTTCCGCAGGGCAACCACCAACAACTCATCGACAGCATCGTTCAGCGTCTGTGGCCCATGGGTGACGAGACCATTTTCATTCCAGGGCATGGCCCCGAAAGCAGCTTTGGGCGAGAACGGGTGAGCAACCCTTATGTCGGAGGGACCTGATCGGTCTGGACGTTGATATGAGTTTTGGCGGGCTTGTGATCGGCTGGCCGTTTCGCTGGGCCTTGCAGCCACACGTCCCGTGCCGGGGACCAGACTCATATGGGCTTTGACGGTGAAGATGGCCGCACACAAGGTGATGGTGCCTGGCCCGCGACCGCTTTTCCATTGACCACAGTGCTCACGCCGCGCCATGCTTGAGAGGCCGAGGGGTTCCTGGCGCTGGATGAGCGAAGGGCTTAGCCGTTACGGTGCGCCTCATCGTGCAAGAAGGCGCTGCCCTGGTCCCGCGCCCGGCTGGCGCTGGCGTTCACGCTCACGCCGCCCGCTCCGATGCTCACGCCGATGCTGCCCGAGCTGCTGCTGCGGCTGTTCTTTTCGGCAAAGCGGTTCTCCGACGCTTCTAAAACGATGTTGCCCTTTTGCGCGATCAGGCCCACGTTCTTGCCCGCCTCGATGTCGCTGCCGCGCACGCGCAGGTCGCCATCGGTGGCGGGGATGTGCACGTTGCCGTCGGCCCGCACTGCCGAGCCGGCGGCGCTGTCCACCTGGTAGGCGCTGGTGCTGCTGCCCAGGCTGATGCTGACGCTGACGCTGGCTCCCGCCAGGGGGTCGCCGTTCAGCAGGGCTTGCCCCGCGTTGCCCAGGTCCTTGGCGTTGTTGTAGGCATTGAGCCCGATGGCCGCCACGCCCAGGGCCTGGGTGCGCGCATCGCTGGTGCGCCCGATGGCCCGGCCCACGCGCCCCGCGGTCATGCCGAAGTCGATCAGCGGGCTGCCCACGCTCACCGTGAGGCCGCTTTGCTTGGCCCGCGTCTCGAACAGGTCACGCTCCAGTTCCCGCGACTCGTGGATGTCCACCGTTTTGCCCACGATGCTCACGTCGCCCTTGGCCAGCACCGCCGAGCCCTCCTGCTCGTAGCGGTTGCTCGCCACCAGCGCCACGTTGCCTCCTTGGGCTTGCACGCTGGAGGCCGCCGCACGCTGGCTTTCGTTGCGGTGGTCGGTCGCCGTATCGGCAACAGACATATTAGCTACAAAATTTATAGCAATATGCCCTAGATCCAATTGCGCTGGAGGGCTTTTTAGCTCATGACTCCAAGATGGCGAGGCCATCTTGGTCAGCAGCGCAAGGCCCAATGCAAGACAAATGCGCTTTGACATGAAAGTGAGCCTCAGAGCGTTGCGCTTCAGGTTTGAACCCGCCCTTTTAAAATAATTATGAAATCGTTTGGCTACAGAGAACCAAATCGCTTCGCGGATGGGTACTTCTCAAAAAATGCAAAAGCAGCTTCTTTTACAACCTTCGCAAAATATCCATCTGGAGTATTTATTGAATTTATACATTCTCCATCTTTGCCTACATACAAGCAATCATGGTCAGCATGCTTTACCAAAAATAAATTACATCCATTATCAGCAATCGCATCACAATCCGCCCTATACTCCCAATTGGCCTCCAGTTTATTCATAAAGCTATATTTGTATAATTGCCTATACGCATAATTTGATTTTTTAGAAAATCTAAGATCCATATTTTGCCGCCGATGTGAGAATATGGAATCATTTAGATCGCGCAAGTTAGCCCAAACATCTACTGACAGTAATTTATCTCGAGGCACGATCGAGCCATTAATTATTATGTAAATCACACCCTCGTAAAACCTAGGCTGCTGCACGTCCCAATCCTTAACCAAATCCCACCCAACCGCAAAATCGTATGGATTACCAAAAATCATTTACTCCCCCTGTTTGAATAAATTGGCACCCGATCAGAAGTAGGCTGCCTAGCATTTTGCGGCGGAATGATGTTTCTATTTAACGGATTGTTTGTATCGCTCGTAGATCCAGACCAATGCCAATTTCCATTTCCATTTCCATTTCCATTTCCATTTCCATTTCCATTTCCATCATTGGAAAACCTATGGACATCACCATTCGAATCCGTCGTATATCGAACATTATCTGGATTTTTAAATGATGGCATTGAATCATTAAACAAATCCAACGAATTTCTAGGCTCTACGCCTTGATTTCGACCTGATCCCGGAGCACCTGGAGTATGCTTATCATTTGATCCATATGTCAAACCATTTCCAGCTACAACTGGATTAGGCACAGGGGTTATTGGAGAAGCAAAAACCAATCCAGGCCCTTGAGGCTCTGGAATCGGACTCTCGGTGTTATTGCTACCAGGCTTCGGATCAGCGATCTGATTCCCTCCAGTGTTATTCCCTCCACGCGGCCCTTCATTCGGCTTGGTCGTCGAGTTCCCACCGGGTATCGGATTCTCCGTCTGGTCCCCGCCCGTGTTGTTGGGTCCTTGCACCGGCGTCCCAGGCTTGCCCGGCGTACCACCAAAGACGTTCACGCCCATCACCGCCGCAGCGGCCATGCACGCCGGGGTGATTCGGCAGCCTCGCAGCACGGTTTCATCGACCGCTTCGCCCACACGCAGCAAATCCTGCACCGCAGAGATCAACTCAGGGCCGACATTCTTGGCGCAAGCAGGCATCGCAAAACAGGTGGCCAGCACCACCCCGCCGCCCTCCTTGATGAGCCGTACAGCAAACGCTGCCGTGTTGTTGGCAGCTTCATTGCCCCCAGCAGCCGCGCCGGAGCTTCCACCCACAGCCCCACCCACGCCCAAGCCATAGCCCTGCACCAGGGCTTGCACCATCGGCTCGGGCAGTCCCGAACCACGCAGTAGCGCCTGCGCCTGGGGTGCGGTCATGGAAGTGACTCCGGCGCCCACCGCGCCGCCCACGCCACCCGCGGCGCCACCAATCAGCGCATGGCCCACCGCACGGCAGGTGCCCGAGGGACCCCAGCATTCGGCGCCTTCCTCATCGCCGTTTTGCAGCGCTTGTGCGTATTGATGCGTGGCGTAGTTGCCCCAAGCCGTGCTGCCTTGCCGTCCGAACTCCCGCGTGATGGTGATCTGCGCATTCACCTCATCGCTCACCCGGTTCTTGTCGAAGATGGGTTTGATCCCCGTCTCTGTATCCCCCGTGCGGGCCTCGGTGTGGCCCGCAACACCCGAGATCCCCGCGCGGCTCGTGCTTTGCGCGTTGCCCTTGTCACTGCCCACGCCCGCTCCGCTGCTGCCCAGTTGGCTGCCCACGCCCACGGTCACTTCGAACCCGCTGGCGTTGTAGCTGGCCCGGTTATCGAGGTCGCTCATGGTGAGCGTGCCGCCGGTGCCGAACGTGTTCTTGCCGCCATCGATGGCCGCTTGCGTGCTGGTGATGGCCCCGCCCTTCAAGTCGGTGTTGCCCCGCGCGTTGACGTCGAAGCCGCCATTGCCGGCACGGATGCCGCTTTGCTCGCCCACGCTTTGGTAGTCGCTGTCGATCTGCGTGCGCCCCGCGGTGATGCTGCCGCCCACGCGACCCGCTCCCACAATGGGCACGCTGATCCCGAAGCCGCTGTTGCGGCTGGTCTCGTTGTACCGGCTGGTGTCCTGCAGGCTTTCGATGGCAAGGTTGCCGCCCACGTCGGCCCGCACGGCGTCGGCCACGAGGGTGGCCCCGCGCAGGGTGGTGTCGCCCGCGCTCTGCACGCTGGCCGTGCCGCCCGCGCGGACGTGCGTGTTGGTGTAGCTCACGCTCTCGCCGCTGCCCTGGCCCCTCGCCCGGCTGGCGCTGGCGTTCACGCTCACGCCCACCGCGCCAATGCTCACGCCGATGCTGCCCGAGCTGCTGCTGCGGCTGTTCTGTTCCGCAAAGCGGTTCTCCGACGCTTCTAAAACGATGTTGCCCTTTTGCGCGATCAGGCCCACGTTCTTGCCCGCCTCCACATCGCTGCCGCGCACGCGCAGGTCGCCATCGGTGGCGGTGATGTGCACGTTGCCGTCCGCCCGCACCACCGAGCCGGCGGCGCTGTCCACCTGGTAGGCGCTGGTGCTGCGGCTTTGGCTGCTGCCCAGGCTGATGTTGAAGCTGGCTCCCGCCAGGGGGTCGCCGTTCAGCAGGGCTTGCCCCGCGTTGCCCAGGTCCTTGGCGTTGTTGTAGGCATTGAGGCCGATGGCAGCCACCCCAAGGGCCTGGGTGCGCGCGCCGCCCTTGGCCAGCACTGCCGAGCCCTCCTGCTCGTAGCGGTTGCCCGCCACCAGCGCCACGTTGCCTCCCTGGCTTTGCACGCTGGAGGCCGCCGCCCGCTGGCTTTCGTTGCGGTGGTCGGTCGTCATAACGACCACAGCCACATTTGCTACTGAATTTATAGCAATATGCCCTAGATCCACTTGCACTGGAGGGCTTTTTTGCTCATACCCCTGGGCAAGCGGCAGCGCCCCCGCCAGCAGCACCGCCGCCCAAGCGCGCCGAAGGCCATTCATTGCAGAGGCACGATTGGCCACTGTTCAGGGACGCAGGGCTGTGCCTACAGCCCTGGCGGCCGAGGGCAACTCAAACTTTGAACGGGCACATCCTTGGGCAATTCAGGTACGGCCACGTCCGTCACGCGCATCGTGCAGGCCGCAGGTCCGGACCAGACGAAGTCCACCCGGTAAATGCCCGAGGGCTGGGCGACGAATTGCCGAGCGACCGGGCCGCACGAGCCTTTGCTGTACTTGTCCGACCAGTAGGAAAAGCCCTTGACCTGCACCGGCTTGCCCGCTGGTACTCGGGCCTGCCGCTCGGTGGGCACGCCGTTGAGCGCGTTGCTCAATGAGGCGACCCAGGGCAGCAGGGAGCTTTTGCCGTCGTCTCGAACGGAGCCCACGTATTCGAAGCCCTCGCAAGGCACTTCGCTGCTGCTCAGGGAATAGCCGACGGCCATGGGCATGTTTTTGGAATGGAGGTGGACGGTGGCATCGCCCGGTTGTTGGGCGTAGAGGCGTCGGGGTTCGGTGCCGCAGGCAACCAAAGCCATACTCATTAATACGACCGACAATAATTTCCCTATCATTTTACGAGCAGTACTACGGCAGATCATTTAGCAAACCTTTTTTTCTTGTTTTTTAGCGGGGTTTTCTCCAACTCTTTCAACCAATCAGGCTCATCTGATTTATATTCCTCGCAGAGCTCTGAATTTGCCAAGATACCAAGCCAACCGAGACTTCTATTAAAAAAATCAAGGTTTATTATTTCGTATTTTTTTTCATCTATTTTTTTTAGAGTTATTTTTCCAAAACAATAGTGCGTATAAACTCCTCCAGCACCCGCAGAGGATCTACGATCAATATCCCTTGAATTCCAATTTTCAACAAAACCAGAGGCTAACGGCAACGGATGTACGAATTCAATTTCAAATGAAACCCCACCTTTAACCTTGCATAAACATGGTATTCCCTCAAGAGCCAGCAATTGCTCAACAATCAAATTGTCAGGAAAAACAATATTAAGTATCATTACTTACTCCTAGGAATAACAACTTCACCTGAAAAATACTTCCCAAAAGACTCAATAGGGCTGAAATATTGCTTTCCCTTTCCAAGTGGGTCTCTAACAGCCACTACGGATTGACCCGTGCTTGTGGTAGTAACACCATCCACCACGACAAAGTGAGAAAACTTCATTTCTTTATCTTCTAAACGAACAACTACGGGCGTCCCAGTAGCAGTCAATCGGGCCAAGTCATCAATATTTCTATTTTCTACAGCGACGGCATTAACCCCGTTTGTTCGCATCAACTTAACAACATCATCTCTGGTTATCCCCTCCTGACTGGGCGGAGCCTTTTTCACCAAATCACCAACATCAACCGGCTTCCCCATAGTATCCAAGACCATTCCACAAGAATTATGGCCGCAGGTCACTGTTCCTTCGCCTTGGCCGTAAACAGCTCGATCTCCATTTCTTGGAAGAGCGTCAGCAAGAAGAGGATTACCTCCCGTTCCCTCTCCACCTAGATTTTTTCCTCCTTCCGCTCCGTTGGTCCGCGTCGGCTTGCGATCCTTGCCCAGCAGGGCCACGCCACTCATCAATACATCGGCAATTTCATTACCACTGCTGGACGCTTGAAGCTGCTTGTACGCATACCAATATTTGAGCTCATTGGTCTTGCTATACAAGCTGAGTAGATTGTCTTGCCCCAGCCCAGCCAATTGCCGGATGTTGTTGCCCGCTCCACTGATCTGATTGCTCAGTTCAGCTCTTCTACTAGGGTCGCTGGTGGCACCCAACTCCTGCTGCAGTTGGTTCTTATAGTCGTAGAGCCCCACCATTACGGTAGCCAAGTCCTGCTGAACCTGCAGCCCCTGGTCAGTCGTCATGGTCGCCATGCCGTCGCGGATGACCTCATTGCGCTGCGCCGAGAGGGCATCCAGTTCCCTCACCCGCTTGCAAGCCCCCTCATCATTCCCTTTCTGACAGGCGCTCTGCTTGTTGGCCCGCTCGCTCAGTTCCTGGTGGTTCAGGAAGTTGTTGAGCGTCGCGTTGGTCGAGGCCACTGCGCCGGCCCTGCCACCCACCGCAGCGCCGACGACCGTGCCAGCGACACCCACGATGACCTGGCGCGCTCCGTCATCCACTCCCAGTTCACGAAGCGTGCTGTCCAGTTGCGCCACAGCCACTTGGCTCATACCCGCTCCCACGGCGCCTGCCAGGCCCCCTCCTGCCGCGCCGACCAGTGCGTGCATGGCGACACGGCCTGCCCCACCTTCCTTCCAATTGTCGATTTCTGCCTGGTCGCCACTGTTCATGGCCTCTTGCAGCTTGCGGTCGGCATAGTCACCGACCGCTTTGCTGGCGCGCGCGCCGAACTCCGCCGTGATGGTGATCTGTGCGTTGACTTCGTCGCGCACGCGGCCTTTGTCGAAGATGGGTTTGATGCCGGTTTCCGCGTCGCCCGTGCGCGCTTCGGTGTTGCCGCTCACGCCCGAGATGCCCGAGCGGGTGGTGCTGCCCGCACTGCCCTTATCGCTGCCCACCCCCGCGCTGCCGCCGGGCTTGCCCTTGTCGTTGGCTGCCGCGTTGCGGTCTTCGGGCGTTTGGGCGCTGCCCTGGTCGCCCATCTGGAAGCCCACGCTGCCGCTCACGTTGTACCCGCTGGCGCTGTAGGCCGCGTGGTTTTCGATATCGCTCTGGGTCAGCGTGCCGCCGGTGGTGAACGTGTTCTTGCCCCCGTCGATGGCCGCTTGCGTGCTGGTGATGGCCCCGCCCTTCAAGTCGGTGTTGCCCTTCACGTTGACGTCGAAGCCGCCGTTGCCCGCACGGATGCCGCTTTGCTCGACGACGCTTTGGTAGTCGCTGTCGATGCGGGTGCGGCCCACGCTGCCACCGACGCTGGAGGCGCTATAGCACAGCGGGGGCAGGCAGACGCTGACGTTCAGGCCACCGCTGCGGTTGGCTTCGTTGTAGCGGCTGACGTCCTGCAGGCTTTCGATGGTGAGGTTGCCGCCCACGTCGGCCCGCACGGCATCGGCCACGATGGTGGCTCCGCGCAGCGTGGTGTCGCCCGCGCTTTGCACGCTGGCCGTGCCGTTTGCGCGGATGTGCGTATTGGTGTAGCTCACGCTCTCGCCGCTGCCCTGGCCCCGGCTTTGGCTGACACCGGCATTGAAGCTGACGCCGCTTTGCGCACCGACGTTGATGCCGATGCCCACGCTGGCGGAACTGCTGGAGTTGCTGTTTTGTTCGGCAAAGCGGTTTTGTGATGCCTCCAAAACGACGTTGCCTTTTTCGGCAACCAAACCCACGTCCTTGCCGGCTTCGATGTCGCTGCCGCGTACGCGCAGGTCGCCCTGCGTCGCGGTGATGCGCACGTTGCCGTCGGCTTTGATCTGCGAGCCTGCGGCGCTGTCCACCTGGTAGGCGTTGGTGCTGCGGCTTTGGCTGCTGCCCACGCTGATGTTGAAGCCGACGCTGCCGGCCTTGCCGGGGTCTTTGAGGAGTTCGCTGACTTGGCCGTAGGTTTCGCTGGCGGCCATGCCGGCGGCGGCCAGGCCCAGGGCCTGCATGCGGGTGTCGCTGGTCTTGCCCATGGCGCCCGCGATGCGCGTGACGGTCTGCGCGCCCTGCACGGCACTCACCACGGGGTTGCTGATGGTCAGCGTGAGGCCGCTTTGCTTGGCCCGCGTCTCGAACAGGTCGCGCTCCAGTTCCCGCGACTCGTGGATGTCCACCGTTTTGCCAACGATGCTCACGTCGCCCTTGGCCAGCACCGCCGAGCCCTCTTGCTCGTAGCGGTTGCCCGCCACCATGGCCACGTTGCCTCCCTGGCTTTGCACGCTGGAGGCAGCCGCACGCTGGCTTTCGTTGTGGTGGTCGGTCGCCGTACCGGCAACAGACACAGTAGCTACAACTTTTGTAGCAATATGCCCTACATCCAATTGCGCTGGAGGGCTTTTTGGCTCATGACCCCGAGACGGGGATGCCATCACCGTCAGCAGCGCAAAACCCAATGCAAGACAAATGCGCTTTGACATAAGAGTGAGCTTCAGGACGTTGCGCAGCAGGTTTGGATCAGACCTCGATTAATTTTTTAAAGAGTGCCCTTAAGAAAATCCGCCACCTAAATTCATCAAAAAAATTAAATTATCAAAAGCCCTGCGTGATTTTCTCAATTTTATTTTTATCATTTGCACTGAATAAGAAAACAAATTCTCGCAGATCGTCATATCTTCCAGCCCACTGCGCAGACACATCAATCAATAATTTCAAATAGATTTTTAGATCATCTTCGCCCAAATTTGGCAACGCCTCGTGAAAGAAAATAATTTTCCTCGGCTTAATCCATGATAGATCACATAAGCAGTCATACAAAGCATCCCAATTAAATCCAAAATAACCGGGCAGCCATAAGGAATGGTAAAAGAAAACCAGTAAATCTTGCGCACTACATATTGACGGATTAACGAAGACATAGAAATTTTCCTGCGCGTTAGCCGGAGAACCTTCGTCGAAATATTTCAAATTCATGCTATTACTTATTTATTCTAATAAAAGTTCCATAGTGATCGGGCGTGTAATAAATTTCACCGCCTCCACCGACCACAATTCTCTGAGGCCCAGGCCCTTGAATACCAGGCGTGGGCTGGACATATTCAATGTAGTATCCACCTGGCTTTGGAGGCAATCTGCCTTCTCTATTTTTAAACTCGGAACCGTCATTTGGATGCGGATTTGATCCGTTTGAAGCTATTCTGTCTAACGTAGGCCCGAGATCAACAGTCCCTTCATAAATTTGACCCGTTCTTCTGTCAACAACTCGCACGCCATTAATAAAACGTGAGGAGTCTGTAGAGTTACTAAAAACCAGATTGGGAACTTGACCTTCGGGAATAGGGGTAACAGTTATATTCCCTCCAGGCGCCAAATCAACGATCTGATTCCCACCCGTGTCGTTCCCTCCACGCGGCCCCTCATTCGGCTTGGTCGTTGAGTTCCCCCCCGGCGTCGGATTCTCAGTCTGGTTACCCCCGGTATTGTTGGGGCCCAGTGGGCTCGCAATCGGCTTGCCCTGGACACGATCCCCCAGATAGTCCGCCACCGCAATGGCGTAAGCACCATCGTCGCTGATCGCGGGGTTTTCTTGTCTTGCCAGGTTCGCCAACCGCGTCAGTTCTAGACCCGTGGCGCCCGTCAATGCCAGGCATGCCACCGTTCTTAAGCACAGGGCCACTCCGCCCAGCCCCAGCCGTCTGACGACCGTGCCCAGACCGTTGTTGGCGACCTCGTTGTTGCCCGTGGCGGCCCCATCCACGCCCCCTACTGCCGCACCGATCGCCGTGCCCGCAGCCATCAAGATGCCTTCCCTGATGGGTTGCGGAATCTCCGGGTTGTTCAGCATTTCCGCCAGTTGCGGGGTCGCCGCCGCGCTGCCGGCTGCGCCTGCGGCACCACCGACACTGCCGCTGGTGAGCAGGCCGATGCCCGCGTGCATCAGCACTCGGCTGCTGCCGCCCTCTTTCCAGTCGTTTTCGATCTGCTGCGCTTGCGTGAGCAAGGATTGCCGCTTGTCCGGGTCTTCTTCCAACGCGGCGATATTGCGCAGCCCACGGGCTTTGTCCAGCTGGTCTTGCGCGTATTGCGCTCCTGCACGGGTGGCTTGCCGTCCGAACTCCCGCGTGATGGTGATCTGCGCATTGACCTCATCGCTCACCCGGTTCTTGTCGAAGATGGGTTTGATCCCCGTCTCTGTATCCCCCGTGCGGGCCTCGGTGTGGCCCGCAACACCCGAGATCCCCGCGCGGCTCGTGCTTTGCGCATTGCCCTTGTCGCTGCCCACGCCCGCGCCGCTGCTGCCCAGCTGGCTGCCCACGCCCACCGTGACTTCGAACCCGCTGGCGTTGTAGCTGGCCCGGTTATCCAGGTCGCTCATGGTCAGCGTGCCGCCGGTGGTGAACGCGTTCTTGCCCCCGTCGATGGCCGCCTGCGTGCTGGTGATGGCCCCGCCCTTCAAGTCGGTGTTGCCCTTCACGTTGACGTCGAAGCCGCCATTGCCGGCACGGATGCCGCTTTGCTCGCCCACGCTTTGGTAGTCGCTGTCGATCTGCGTGCGCCCCGCGGTGATGCTGCCGCCCACGCGCCCCGCGCCCACAATGGGCACGCTGATCCCGAAGCCGCTGCTTCGGCCCGTCTCGTTGTACCGGCTGGTGTCCTGCAGGCTTTCGATGGCCAGGTTGCCGCCCACGTCGGCCCGCACGGCGTCGGCCACGAGGGTGGCCCCGCGCAGCGTGGTGTCGCCCGCGCTTTGCACGCTGGCCGTGCCGCCGGCCTGGATGTGCGTGTTGGTGTAGCTCACGCTCTCGCCGCTGCCCTGGCCCCGCGCCCGGCTGGCGCTGGCGTTCACGCTCACGTTCCCCGCTCCGATGCTCACGCCGATGCTGCCCGAGCTGCTGCTGCGGCTGTTCTGTTCGGCAAAGCGGTTCTCGGCTGCTTCCAGAACGATGTTGCCCTTTTGCGCGATCAGGCCCGCGTTCTTGCCCGCCTCCACGTCACTGCCCCGCACGCGCAGGTCGCCATCGGTGGCGGTGATGTGCACGTTGCCGTCCGCCCGCACCACCGAGCCGGCGGCGCTGTCCACCTGGTAGGCGCTGGTGCTGCGGCTTTGGCTGCTGCCCAGGCTGATGTTGAAGCTGGCTCCCGCCAGGGGGTCGCCGTTCAGCAGGGCTTGCCCCGCGTTGCCCAGGTCCTTGGCGTTGTTGTAGGCATTGAGCCCGATGGCCGCCACGCCCAGGGCCTGGGTGCGCGCATCGCTGGTGCGCCCGATGGCCCGGCCTACGCGCCCCGCAGTCATGCCGAAGTCGATCAGCGGGCTGCCCACGCTCAACGTGAGGCCGCTTTGCTTGGCCCGCGTCTCGAACAGGTCGCGCTCCAGCTCCCGCGACTCGTGGATGTCCACCGTTTTGCCCACAATGCTCACGTCGCCCTTGGCCAGCACCGCCGAGCCTTCCTGCTCGTAGCGGTTGCCCGCCACCATGGCCACGTTGCCCCCTTGGCTTTGCACGCTGGAGGCAGAGGCTCGCTGGCTTTCGTTGCGGTGGTCGGTGGTGGTGCTTTGCTTGCCCAGCGTGATGCCGAAGCCGCCTCCGCTGAACAGGCCCGATTTCTTGGTCTCGGTGTGCGTCATGGCCGAGGCGGTGTCGGTGCCCGCCCGGATGGCGATGTCCCGCCCCGCGATCAGGCCCACATCGGCCTGGCCCACCAGGTGCGAGCCTTGCACCCCGATGTCCCGCCCGGCCTGCACGTAGATGGCGTTGCCGGTGACGACGCTGCCTTCGCTTAAACGACTGGCGCCTTCCTGCACGGTGAGGGTGCTCTTTTTGCTGAGGAACCCGCTTTTCTTGCTATAGGTTTCCTCGTAGCGCCCGTGCTCGGTCTGCAGGTCCTGCACCTGCACGTCCCGGCTGGCGATCAGGCTCACGTCGCCCTTGGCGGTGACGGTGGCTCCGCGCAGGGTGATGTCGCCTTGGACCGCTTGGGCTTTGCCGTTGGCAACGATGCTCAGATTGCGGCCGGCGCTGATCTCCCCGCCCGAGAGCGTTTCCTGGCGCTGGATGAGCGCGTGGTCGTAGCCGTTGCGGTGTTCTTCCTCGTGCGAGAAGGCGCTGTCCTTGACGGCCTCCACCCGCACGTTCGCGCCCTGGATCAGCACGTCCTGCTGCGCCTTGATCTGCGCGCCCAGGGCCACGACGTCGCCGCTCGCGCGCACGGTGGTGCTGCCTTCTCCCCCGTCGATGACGGTGCCGGTGTGCACGGTGCTCGATTGGCGCGTGCGGCTCTCGCCGGTCTGCACGCGCGTTTCCTCGCGTGTTTCCATGTCGCCGTTGTAGGTGACGAAGGTCTCGTACTTTGCGCTGCGCTCGTCGCTGCTGGTGGTCTTGGCCGTCGTGCCCAGGCGGATGTCGCCGCCTGCGTACAGGCCCGCACCGGTCTTGCCGGAGACCCGGCTGGCATCCAGCACAATGCTCCCGCCCGCATCCAGCACGATCTTGCCAGCGTCGCTGGTGAACTGGCCGTCGGTGGCCGCAATGCTGCCATCGGCCTGCAGGGTGCCGCCGTTGTGCGCCACGATGGTGCCCCGGCTGTTGGCGATGTCGCCCTGGATGCTGGTCAGCAGGCTGCCCGCTTCGATGCGGCCTTGTTCATTGTTCAAGCCACCGCCGGACAGCCGCATCACGCCGCCGGCCTGAATGCCGGCGCCGAAGTTGTCGATGCCCCCGGCGGCCGCGATGATGAGGTTGTTGGTGACGTCGAACTGGCCCCGGTTGACGAACTGCCCGCTCAGGTTCAGGGCCAGGTCGTTGGCGCTGATGCCGCCCGGCACGATGTGCAGCTGGCTCCAGTCGGGCAGCGCGACGCTGGCGCCCCCGCCCAGCAGCGCACCGATGCCGCCTTGCGGCGTGCTCACGTCCACCCGCGGCAAGGCCAGCGGCTTGGTGTTGACGAACTCAGGTGACACCTCGCCCGGCACGCCAGGCCCGCCCGTGCCGGCGGTGACGTTGCCCGCGCCCGCGCCGCTCACCCCGCTGCCCCCTCCGACCGGGCCGGGGAGCGTGTCGGGCCGCTGCACCCCGACGAAGGTGGGGCCCTTGACGTTGCCCTGTACGGTCTGGCCCTCGGGCGCCTGGGCGATGGCGGTGGTCTGCACCTGCCGGTCGCGGGCCTGCTGCACCAGGGGCAGTCCGGTGGCCGGATCGATCCCCGGCTGGTGCACGATGGTGCCGCCGTTGATGGTGATGGCATCGCCCACGATGGTGCCGGTGTTCGGCCCGGTGAGGGTGATGGTGGCCGCGCCGCTGCCGGTGTTCAGCCGCGCGATGGCACGGGAGTCACCCTCGACCTGCACGGTCTTGCCGTCCGCGTCCTTGCCTTCCCAGATCACTTTCTGGTCGATGAACCGCTGCTCGATGGTGCCGCCGCCCACGGTGGCGTCCGAGGCTTCGTTGATGAGCGTGCCGTTGAAGCCGCCCCCGATATAAAGCTGCGCCCGGTTCGCCACGTTGCTGTAGCTCACCACCTGCGCGTCCGTGAGGCCGGCGGGCGCGGTGGGGATCTCGTAGGTGCCGTCGAAGACGTTGGGCATGCCGCCGGCCTGCACCTGGCCGGTGGCCTGGTTGTGGATGGCGCCGCTGGCGCTGCCGGCAATGGCCACGCTGCCTTGGTTGAGCAGCGTGCCGCCCCAGCGCACTTGCGCTGCGCCGACGCTCCAGCTCTCGCCCACGCCGACCTGGATGCCGTTCACCTGCAGATCGAGCTTGCCCAGCGCGATGAGCGCGTTGCTCGCGGCGGCATAGCTGCCCGGCGTGGTCAGCCTGGCGTCGGCCAGGCTGCCGACCACGCCGCTGTTGGCGTAGCTGTTCGCGCCGATGTCGAGCAAACTGCCTGCGATGACCACGCCGCTGGCGGCATTGCTGAACCCGCCCGCCGTCTGGATGTCGATCTTGCCCGCAGGTCCGCCCTGGCTGTACAGGGTGGTCGATGTGTCAACGGCAGCATTCGCTATCAAATAAATAGCAATATGCCTTAGTGCTAATTGCGCTGGAGGGTTTTTTGGCTCATTGCTCCGAGACGGGGATGCCATCACCGTCAGCAGCGCAAAACCCAATGCAAGACAAATGCGCTTTGACATGAGCGTGAGCTTCAGGGCGTTGCGCTTCAGGTTTGAATTCGCCCAGTATCTGATTTTAATATTTTCGCTATTCTGTGATTTATTTTCTGATTAGCCCAAGGAAGCTCAGAGGATCGAACCAAAATATCTCTGATATTTTCACTAATACCCTCGCTCATCCAATCTAGAGATTTCGATGGCCAATAGTCGGAGACAGATGACTCAAGTGCACAGCGCAATAACAAATCCTCTGGGAAGGTTGGAAAAGAATTCAATCCTGTACAGATCGCCCATACCTCTTCCAAGTGTGCAGACACAACCCTCCTATCCAACTCCAAAAGAGGTAGAAAGCCCATAATATTCTTAACGGAAGCAACTTCAATTTGACCTTTTATATCAACCACCCAACAATCAGAATTTAGCACTCCTATTTTTAGAGCACCTATTTTAAAAATCCATATTGGCAACTCACAATGTTTTGAAAGAAGAAATTCGACTTTCATTTTGCACCCCAAACCTGGTGATTCACAGGAACTCCAAGGCGACCTGAGAGCCAAGTTTGGAATTTTTCCAAAATTTCTGGCGTCCAATTTTGCCCATAATGCCCACTGTTTTCAGTCGTTAATATCGAGCCATCAGGCTTTCGGCTAAAAGTGCCTCCTACTACCGAGGATTCATCTGCACCGATTGATCTAGCCAATTGCTGGTGAGGAGACCCCTCAAACAAGCCAGGCTTTGGCTTACCGACAGCAAATGTATTGGTTAACGGATCGAAAACAAACTCTATCCCATCCCTGCCACTTGGCTTGTAATTTCTTAAGGCTCCCACAGAAGTGAAGTCATTAACCGCAATCACTCCAGGAGCAGGACCTGATCCAGGAAATGCACGAGTCGCTGCTGCAGGAGCTTTGATATCAGTCACTGCATTTTTTATTGCCTTATAAGCAACTGATCCGGCAGGCAAAACGGCAGCCAAACCATCAAGGAATCTCTCAATTTTAGAGAGATCGCGTCCTGTAAGGCTTTCTCCAGTTATAGATTGATATAAAGCGATAGGAGAGCCGTAAAACGGAATAAGCATCGCCACTGTCTCTCCCAACTGAACCGCTTGCTCAGTTGTTAACTGACTGCTTTGCGAGATGTGCGTGAGATTACCTGCAGTTTCAATGCGCTGCATCTGCTGATCGATATATTGCAAGTCCGCCAGTGTGCAATCGGCCCCGCACGCATTCATCATCCGCGCGTTCTCGCGGTTCACCGTGTTGCGTACTTCCCGAAACGGGCTGTGCGTGAGGTAGTTGTGCGCTGTCGTGTCCAGCGCAGCCGCAGCACCGCCAGCCCCTCCTGCGATCGCGCCTGCTGCCATGCCCGCCAGTTGGGTCAACCCTTGTCTTACGGAGTCCGGCAGGTTCAGGCTGGCAATTTCCTCACCAATGAGTGGAACCCCCGCTGCGCTGGCCGCTGCACCCGCAGCGCCACCCACTCCGCCGTTCAGGCCACCCAGCATGGCGTGCATAGCTACACGGTTTGCGCCGCCTTCGTCCCATTGACGCGCTTCTTCTTCGTTGCCTTCACGCCTGAGTTGCGCCGCTCTTTCGTCGGAGTAGGTGGAAACCGCTCGCGCGCCCTGCCGCCCGAACTCCCTGGTGATGGTGATCTGCGCATTGACCTCATCGCTCACCCGGTTCTTGTCGAAGATGGGTTTGATCCCCGTCTCTGTATCCCCCGTGCGGGCCTCGGCGTTGCCCGCCACCCCCGAGATCCCCGCGCGGCTCGTGCTTTGCGCATTGCCCTTGTCGCTGCCCACGCCCGCGCCGCTGCTGCCCAGCTGGCTGCCCACGCCCACCGTGACTTCGAACCCGCTGGCGTTGTAGCTGGCCCGGTTATCCAGGTCGCTCATGGTCAGCGTGCCGCCGGTGGTGAACGCGTTCTTGCCCCCGTCGATGGCCGCCTGCGTGCTGGTGATGGCCCCGCCCTTCAAGTCGGTGTTGCCCTTCACGTTGACGTCGAAGCCGCCATTGCCGGCACGGATGCCGCTTTGCTCGCCCACGCTTTGGTAGTCGCTGTCGATCTGCGTGCGCCCCGCGGTGATGCTGCCGCCCACGCGCCCCGCGCCCACAATGGGCACGCTGATCCCGAAGCCGCTGCTTCGGCCCGTCTCGTTGTACCGGCTGGTGTCCTGCAGGCTTTCGATGGCCAGGTTGCCGCCCACGTCGGCCCGCACGGCGTCGGCCACGAGGGTGGCCCCGCGCAGCGTGGTGTCGCCCGCGCTTTGCACGCTGGCCGTGCCGCCGGCCTGGATGTGCGTGTTGGTGTAGCTCACGCTCTCGCCGCTGCCCTGGCCCCGCGCCCGGCTGGCGCTGGCGTTCACGCTCACGTTCCCCGCTCCGATGCTCACGCCGATGCTGCCCGAGCTGCTGCTGCGGCTGTTCTGTTCGGCAAAGCGGTTCTCGGCTGCTTCCAGAACGATGTTGCCCTTTTGCGCGATCAGGCCCGCGTTCTTGCCCGCCTCCACGTCACTGCCCCGCACGCGCAGGTCGCCATCGGTGGCGGTGATGTGCACGTTGCCGTCCGCCCGCACCACCGAGCCGGCGGCGCTGTCCACCTGGTAGGCGCTGGTGCTGCGGCTTTGGCTGCTGCCCAGGCTGATGTTGAAGCTGGCTCCCGCCAGGGGGTCGCCGTTCAGCAGGGCTTGCCCCGCGTTGCCCAGGTCCTTGGCGTTGTTGTAGGCATTGAGCCCGATGGCCGCCACGCCCAGGGCCTGGGTGCGCGCATCGCTGGTGCGCCCGATGGCCCGGCCTACGCGCCCCGCAGTCATGCCGAAGTCGATCAGCGGGCTGCCCACGCTCAACGTGAGGCCGCTTTGCTTGGCCCGCGTCTCGAACAGGTCGCGCTCCAGCTCCCGCGACTCGTGGATGTCCACCGTTTTGCCCACAATGCTCACGTCGCCCTTGGCCAGCACCGCCGAGCCTTCCTGCTCGTAGCGGTTGCCCGCCACCATGGCCACGTTGCCCCCTTGGCTTTGCACGCTGGAGGCAGAGGCTCGCTGGCTTTCGTTGCGGTGGTCGGTGGTGGTGCTTTGCTTGCCCAGCGTGATGCCGAAGCCGCCTCCGCTGAACAGGCCCGATTTCTTGGTCTCGGTGTGCGTCATGGCCGAGGCGGTGTCGGTGCCCGCCCGGATGGCGATGTCCCGCCCCGCGATCAGGCCCACATCGGCCTGGCCCACCAGGTGCGAGCCTTGCACCCCGATGTCCCGCCCGGCCTGCACGTAGATGGCGTTGCCGGTGACGACGCTGCCTTCGCTTAAACGACTGGCGCCTTCCTGCACGGTGAGGGTGCTCTTTTTGCTGAGGAACCCGCTTTTCTTGCTATAGGTTTCCTCGTAGCGCCCGTGCTCGGTCTGCAGGTCCTGCACCTGCACGTCCCGGCTGGCGATCAGGCTCACGTCGCCCTTGGCGGTGACGGTGGCTCCGCGCAGGGTGATGTCGCCTTGGACCGCTTGGGCTTTGCCGTTGGCAACGATGCTCAGATTGCGGCCGGCGCTGATCTCCCCGCCCGAGAGCGTTTCCTGGCGCTGGATGAGCGCGTGGTCGTAGCCGTTGCGGTGTTCTTCCTCGTGCGAGAAGGCGCTGTCCTTGACGGCCTCCACCCGCACGTTCGCGCCCTGGATCAGCACGTCCTGCTGCGCCTTGATCTGCGCGCCCAGGGCCACGACGTCGCCGCTCGCGCGCACGGTGGTGCTGCCTTCTCCCCCGTCGATGACGGTGCCGGTGTGCACGGTGCTCGATTGGCGCGTGCGGCTCTCGCCGGTCTGCACGCGCGTTTCCTCGCGTGTTTCCATGTCGCCGTTGTAGGTGACGAAGGTCTCGTACTTTGCGCTGCGCTCGTCGCTGCTGGTGGTCTTGGCCGTCGTGCCCAGGCGGATGTCGCCGCCTGCGTACAGGCCCGCACCGGTCTTGCCGGAGACCCGGCTGGCATCCAGCACAATGCTCCCGCCCGCATCCAGCACGATCTTGCCAGCGTCGCTGGTGAACTGGCCGTCGGTGGCCGCAATGCTGCCATCGGCCTGCAGGGTGCCGCCGTTGTGCGCCACGATGGTGCCCCGGCTGTTGGCGATGTCGCCCTGGATGCTGGTCAGCAGGCTGCCCGCTTCGATGCGGCCTTGTTCATTGTTCAAGCCACCGCCGGACAGCCGCATCACGCCGCCGGCCTGAATGCCGGCGCCGAAGTTGTCGATGCCCCCGGCGGCCGCGATGATGAGGTTGTTGGTGACGTCGAACTGGCCCCGGTTGACGAACTGCCCGCTCAGGTTCAGGGCCAGGTCGTTGGCGCTGATGCCGCCCGGCACGATGTGCAGCTGGCTCCAGTCGGGCAGCGCGACGCTGGCGCCCCCGCCCAGCAGCGCACCGATGCCGCCTTGCGGCGTGCTCACGTCCACCCGCGGCAAGGCCAGCGGCTTGGTGTTGACGAACTCAGGTGACACCTCGCCCGGCACGCCAGGCCCGCCCGTGCCGGCGGTGACGTTGCCCGCGCCCGCGCCGCTCACCCCGCTGCCCCCTCCGACCGGGCCGGGGAGCGTGTCGGGCCGCTGCACCCCGACGAAGGTGGGGCCCTTGACGTTGCCCTGTACGGTCTGGCCCTCGGGCGCCTGGGCGATGGCGGTGGTCTGCACCTGCCGGTCGCGGGCCTGCTGCACCAGGGGCAGTCCGGTGGCCGGATCGATCCCCGGCTGGTGCACGATGGTGCCGCCGTTGATGGTGATGGCATCGCCCACGATGGTGCCGGTGTTCGGCCCGGTGAGGGTGATGGTGGCCGCGCCGCTGCCGGTGTTCAGCCGCGCGATGGCACGGGAGTCACCCTCGACCTGCACGGTCTTGCCGTCCGCGTCCTTGCCTTCCCAGATCACTTTCTGGTCGATGAACCGCTGCTCGATGGTGCCGCCGCCCACGGTGGCGTCCGAGGCTTCGTTGATGAGCGTGCCGTTGAAGCCGCCCCCGATATAAAGCTGCGCCCGGTTCGCCACGTTGCTGTAGCTCACCACCTGCGCGTCCGTGAGGCCGGCGGGCGCGGTGGGGATCTCGTAGGTGCCGTCGAAGACGTTGGGCATGCCGCCGGCCTGCACCTGGCCGGTGGCCTGGTTGTGGATGGCGCCGCTGGCGCTGCCGGCAATGGCCACGCTGCCTTGGTTGAGCAGCGTGCCGCCCCAGCGCACTTGCGCTGCGCCGACGCTCCAGCTCTCGCCCACGCCGACCTGGATGCCGTTCACCTGCAGATCGAGCTTGCCCAGCGCGATGAGCGCGTTGCTCGCGGCGGCATAGCTGCCCGGCGTGGTCAGCCTGGCGTCGGCCAGGCTGCCGACCACGCCGCTGTTGGCGTAGCTGTTCGCGCCGATGTCGAGCAAACTGCCTGCGATGACCACGCCGCTGGCGGCATTGCTGAACCCGCCCGCCGTCTGGATGTCGATCTTGCCCGCAGGTCCGCCCTGGCCGTACAGGGTGCCGGCGTTGGAGAAGGACGCGCCGGTGACGGTGATGTTGCGGCCCAGCACCTGGCTGCCAGCACCGCCGGTCACGCCTGCGGTGGCCTTGAGCGTGACGTCGCCCACCGCTGCCAGGGTGCCGTTGTTGTCGATGCCACCGGAGGCGGCCGTCACGGCCAGGTCGCCGCTGCTGGCAATGAGCTGGCCCTGGTTGGTCACGCTGGCGGCGTCGATGGTGAGCCGGCTGCCGCTGACTTGCCCCGAAACGCCCTGCGCTGGCGCGGTGTTGGCGAATGCGCCGCTGCTGCGGATGGTGACGGCGCCGTTGGCGTTCAACTGGCCGCCGCTGTTCTGCACGGACGCGCCGGACACGGTGAGGCTGCCCCCCGCTGAGATGATGCCGGTGCTGGCCCCGCCACCGGACACGCCAGCGGAGGTCAACGGGTCGTTGGCGCTGCGCTCGTTGCTCAGGCTGCCGGTGATTTCCACATCCCCGCCCGAACTCACGACCCCCTTGTTGCTCATGTTGGCGACCTGGATGGTGAGCTTGGCACCCGCGTCCACGGTGCCCGGGTTTTGCACGTAGCGCCAATCGGCGGCGGGCCCATTGGGCGCGCATCCGCCCGCGATGACGCAGGTGCGGCTCTCGGCCAGGCCGTTGTCGAAGCTGCCGCCCGAGATGGCCAGGAGGCCATCGGCATGGATGCGCCCGCCATTGCTCATGCTGGTGCCGCTGAGCAGGACGGAGCCGCCGTTCAGGGTGCCGGTGTTCGCCACCGAACCGCCGCTCGCGGAGAGCGTGCCCACGGCGCTGACGCTGCCGCCGTTGTCCAGCCCGCCCGAAATGTCCACGGCCGTGCCGGAGATGCCGCCGGAATTGGAGGTGTTGCCCAACGAGACCGCCGAGCCGGAAACCTGCCCGCCATTGACCAGTGCGCCCATGGCGACGGTCGTGGCAGCGATCTGCCCGAAATTGGTGGCCGGACCCGAGACATCCAGGCGCCCCTGCGCGAGGATGTCGCCGCCGTTGCTCAAAGCGGCGTTGACACCTATTGCCTCGGCCACGATGCGGCCCGAATTGGCCAGCGTGCCGCCGCTGTAGGTGATGTTGCTGCCCGCCTGCAAGGTGCCGGCCGTGCCCAGGCCTGCCGCGGCCTGCACGTCGATGCCCTGAGCGGCGCTCCATGAGCCCTGGGCGCCGAGCGTCATGCCCGCCGAAGACTGCAGGGTGAGCTGGCCGGCCGTGACGATGCCCCCGGCCACGGCGCGGTTGCTGTCGATGCTGCGGGCGCGGATGGCAATGTTGCCCTGCGACTGCATGAGGCCGTCGTTGACAAGGTCGCCCGTGGTGTCGATGGAAACCGGCTGGGCGAACGTCATCTGCCCCTGGTTGTGGATGCGCCCCGCATCGGCGCGCAATTGCGCCTGGCCCAGCCATTGGCTGTTGCCCGCAAACACGAGGTTCTGCGCCGCGTGCAGGTCGGCATTGCCGGCCACCTCCACCGTGCGGCCGAAGCCGATGCTGCCCGCCTGGCTTTGCGCGGTGAGGGCCGCCTGTGCCACCAGCGGGCCGGCGATGGAGATGTCGCCCTGCGCCTGCAGCGCCAGCGGCGCGCCGGCCTGCACGGAGCCGCCGAACTGGATCGCGCCGGCGGCGCTCGCCACGTCGCCGCGTGCGAACTGGGCATCGCCCGCAACGCGCACGCCCTGCTGCCCGGTCAGGCGCAGGTCGCCCAGCGTCGCCAGCGGGCCGCCGATATCGATCGTCCCGGCGTTCGCCTGCAGCGCGATGCCTTGGTTGACGCGCAGTTCCTGCGCGACGGCGATGCCCTGGCCCGCCACCGCGTCCAGCTGGCCAGCCACGCGGGCGGTGCCGCCGTAGGCCTGGCCGCCGCCGCTCTGGATGCGGGCATCCTGCAGCACGAGCGTGTCGCCCTGGATGGCGACCTGCCCGCCCGCCTGGGCAGCCAGGTTCTCACCGAACGAAGCGGCGCCGCCGACGCGAATGTCGCGCCCGGCCACCAGAGTGGCGGCCCCCTGCACGGTGATGGACTGATCGATGCGGTGGTCGCCGCCAACGGCAGCGTCGTACCGGCCGCCTGCCTGCAGGCTGCGCAGGTGCAGATCGCCGCCGGCTTGCAAGGACGTGGCCCCATGGCCCGTGCCGCCCGCGCTGCCCGGGGCACCGCTGCCCGGTACGCCGCTACTGGAAGGACCTGCAGCCGCACCACCCGTGACGTCGGTGGCGGTGATGTTCCTACCGGCCGAGAGCATCAAGGCGCCCGAGGCAGCGATGTTGCCGCCAACGCCGATGTCGGCCCGGGCCGAGGTGGCGGCAATGCTGCCGGCGATGAAATCGCCGTCGATGCGCAGATCGTCCTGCGTCTGCACCACGGCGTTCCCCGCGGCCTGGACGGACTGCAGTCGGGCGCTGGGCGCCGCCACCCGAAGGTCGCCGCCAGCGCGCAGGTTCTGGGCCTGCAGTTCGGTAGCGGTCTGGATCGCCAGGCCCGCCCCGGCCGTGAGGTTGCCGGTGACGGCGATCTTCTGGGCGCTGTCGAGTTCGAGCGACCCGCCCGACGCGACGCTCCCCCGCACGTCGATGCCGCCGCCCGAGGCGATGCGCACATCGCCATTGGCGATCACGTCCGCCAGGCTCGACACGCCGCCCGCCGCGGCATCGAGCCGGACGGAGCCCTGCGCCTGCACCCCGCGGGCCAGGGACACGCCGAATCCCGAGATCTGCACGCCGCCACCCGATTGCACGTCGCCCTTGAACACTGCCTGTCCCTGCGCCGCCACCGAAAGATTGCGCCCCGAAATCAAGGCACCGCTCAGCATGACGTCACCCTGGCGCGAGGCAATTTCGACATCGCCCCGCGCGCTGGCCTGCTGCAGATCGACGCTGCCCCCGCTGCGGATGACAATGTCTTCGTTGGCCTGCACGGAATGCGCCGAGACGCCGCCCGCGCCCGCATTGAGCTGCACGCGCCCTCCCGAGCGGACATCTCCGCCCAGCTGAAGGCGGTCCCGGGCGGTGATGCCCACCAGACCCCCGACGACATCGCCGCCGATCGCCACGTTGCCCGCTTCGATGCTGACGCCGCCGCCCGCGAGCCCCCCGCGCGCAGTGAAGTCTCCGCCAGCCGACCACTGCTGCCCGGCGCCGGATACGGAGGAGCCCGACAGGCGAATGTCGCCGCCGGCCGTGGCGCCGATCCCGCCGGCGGCCATGATGTCCGACGCTGCAGAGATGCCCTGCGCTGCCGTGATGTGGGCGTTGCCCCCCACGTTGACCGCCGATCCGAAGGCCACGCCGGCGCCCGCGCGCAGGCTGAGGTTGCCTCCGATGTTGACGGAATCGCCGAAGCCGATGTCGCCCCCGCTCGTGAGGGCGGCGCTGCCGCCGACGTTCACGGCGCCCTGGGCGCTCAGAGGCCCGCGCACGTTCAGGTTGAGGTTGCCGCTGACGTTCAGGCCGCTGCCAGGCTGGCCCAGTTGCACGTCACCCCCCGTCACGTTCATCGCGCCGGCATCGACGTCGCCGCGCAGGCCGATGTGGGCCGCGTCCATGTTCAGCGCCTGGCCCACGCGGGTGGCGCCCCCCATCTCGATGGAGCGCCCGCCCGCCACCGTCAGGTTGCGGCTGACGGTCGTCTGGCCAGACGCGTTCACGCTGTCCGCGGCAATGGTGGCGCTTTCGTTCACTTGCAGTCGTCCGGCCAGCGTGGCGGAGTCACGCGCCCGCAGGTCGAGCTGGTTGCCCACGAGCGTGGTGCCGTACAGGCCTGCGGAGCGTTCGCCCTCGATCGCCAGGTCCCGCGCCACCGAAAGGCGGCCGTCCTGCCGGACGTCCCGACCTTTGAGCGTGGCGGCACCCACCACGTCAATGACGCTCTGCGTGCTGCCCAGCACCAACTGGCCGCCGGCACGGGCATCCAGGTTGCCACCCACCAGCAGCTTCTCGGTCACGGCCACATCGCCCGCGCTGCTTTGCAGTTGCACGTTGCCCTGCACGCGCACGGGGCCATCGAACTGGGCCCCTGCCGCCCCGTTGGCCTGCAATTGGCCGTGGGCCGTGACCTCGCCTGCCACGGTGATCCGGCCCGAGCTGTCCAGCTGGATGTTGCGCGCTGCGGAGACGCCCGCGGCCTGCAGGCTGCCCGCGCTGCGCACGGTGACATCTTCCTGATAGGCCAGCACCGCGCCGCGCAGGTTCACGCCCATGCCTTCATCGGTGGAGATCACCCGGATCTGCCCTGCGGTCATGGCGCCCAATGCGGTCGCATCGATGGCGATGCCGCGCTGACCCAGCGGCGTGGCGGAGACAGGAAACGCGCTCTTGTTGCCGTCCGCGTCGGTCTGGCGTCCCGCCGTGAGCTGGATGCTGGAGACGCTGCGGTTGAGGTAATGGGCCCGCAGAGGGCCGTCGATGAAGAGCGTCTCGCCGATCAGGTCGAGCTGGCCGACGGTGCCTTCGATGCCCGTGCCCAGCACGTCGATCCGCCCCCCGCCGACGGAAAAGCGTGGCTGCGTGGCTTGGCCGAACGCGCTCGGCGCGCCGGTGGTGTCGCGCCACTGCACAGAGCCCGTGCTGAGCGTGAAGTGCGGCGTGTTGACGACACCGCATCCGTCGCAGGTGATTCCGTTCGGGTTGGCGATGATGACGCTGGCCGGATTGCCGAACACCTCCACCGTGCCGCCGATGCGCCCCGCCGGGCCGGCGACGGTCACTTCGTTGACGATGGTGTTGGCCGTGCGGCCGCTGGAGAGATTCGGATTGGCAGCGGCCTGGCCGCCCAGAAGGGGCGTGCCGCCCACCAGACTGTTGTTGAGGACGACGCCTGACGAGGGCACGTCGAAGCGCTGGAACTGGTTCAGCGAAATGCCTGCCGCATTGGGGCTGGTGATGTTCACCAGCGCCGCGCCGCCCTGCAGCATCTGTACGCCCGGCTGGAAGGCCAGCGGCGCACGCGGATCGGCAATCGGGACTGCGTTGAATGCCCCTGGTGGCGGCACCTGGGCCTGGGCGGGCGCAATACCGATCGCCCATGCCCCGCCCGGCCCACCCACCGGACTACCCACCTGCAATTGCAAGGCGGTGAAGAGCGCCAGCACACCGCGTGCGGTGTGGCGCGCCCAGCGGGGAGCGCGGTACGGCGTGGGGGCCGATGCTTCGCGCCGACCGGCATCCGCTGCCTTTTGCTTGGTGTGGTTGTTGTTGTTCATCAGTTACCGCCCGTCCTGCCTGTGCTGCCTGTGCTGCTCCCTGGAACTGCCCAGGGTCTTCAAATCAAAATTGGTACGCCGCGCTCACGTTGGCGCGCCACCCGCTGTCGGCCACGCCCTGTGGCCTGCGGATCGGCTTGCCCAGGATGACTTCGACATAGCCCGAGCGGTACGCCACGCGCACGCCGCCCCCGGCGCCCGCCAATCCGTGGGACCGGCCATCGGACACGGTCGATACGCGTGCCATGTCCAGGAAGGCATAGGGCTCGTACCGCACCTCGCCGCCGAACAGCGGCGGAGCCTTCTGCCATGCCCATTCGTTGCGCCAGTAAGCGCCCCGGTCCCCGCCCTGGGCGGACTCGGCGAAGCCGCGCACGCTGCCGACCCCGCCAGCGAAGAGTTGTTCGGACGAGTACAGCGGATGGCGGCTCCATTGCCCCGCCGCGCGGGATCTCCACACCCAGGCACCCGGCAGCGGACGCTCCAGCGAGGCCGACAGCTCGGCCTTCGTGAATGCGTAGCGCGCTGCGGCGGACGGAAGGTCCGCCGGGTCGCGGTTGGCCCCCCACCATGGCAGGCCGCGCGAGACGCCGGCATCGGCCGTCCATTGGCCCATGCCCTGCTCCGTCTCGAAGCGCTGCAGGCGGTTGATGCCGACGCGCAGCACGGTCTGGTCCTGGGGCGACAGCCGCAGGTTGTTGATGGAACGCTCGGAGTCGCGCCGCGTGAGCGACACGTCGAAGGCCGTCTTGCTGATCTGGTCGCGGTCGAGCAGGTGGTTGACCGAGAGCGTGTAGCTCCTGGACCGGCCGTACACGAGCGCGGTGTCGCCCACGAGGTTCTGGTATTCCGAGATGGACGCCATGCCCGTCAGCGTGGTGTAGCCCATGGGCACCGAGAACGTGCCATAGAGCGCGTTCGTGTCCGCGCTGGTGGTGAGGCCCGCATTCAGCGACTCCATCAGGCCCAGCACGTTGCCGTTGTCCACGCCCATCTGGACCCGCAACCTGCCCGTGGTGGCCGACCCCTGGTTGTCCAGCGACAGGTTGTACCTTGCGCCCTCCCGGGGCTGGTTGACGAACTCCACGATGGAGCCGCCCGGCTGCGTGCCGGGGCGTATCTGCACCTGCACGTTGTTGCGCCGCAGGCGGTTGAGCTGATCGACCGCCTGCTCGATGTCGCGCAGGCGCAGCACGTCGCCCTCGCGCATGGGCATGGCCATGGCGATGCCAGGCCCGTCGGCGCGCGCGGCATCGACCGCGGCGCCGTTGTAGAGCAGCTTTTCGATGGTGCCCGGCACGATGGTGATGGCCAGCACCCCTTCGTGCAGGCTCTGGTTGCCCACATAGGCACGCGATGTGGTGTACCCCGCCGCGACGAGCGCCCGGCTGATGCGCTCCAGCAGCACGTTGATGTGCGCCACGCCCAGGGCCTGCCCCACGAAGGGCGCAGACACCTCGCGAAAAGCGGCCGGGGACAGCAATGGCGCTCCGTCCTGGCGGATGGTGTGGATCAGGAAAGCGGGCCCCGTGGACGGAATGTCGGACAGCGCCCGGGCGTCCGGCGTGCGCGTGGACTGCCCTGGCTGCTCGAACTGGATGTTGGCTGGCGGACCTTGCCGCAGCAGGTCGTCCCGCAGCTTCTCTTGCTGCTCACGGATGAGCTGGTCGTTGGGATCGCGCAGCGGTGGCGGCACTTGCGCGTTCGCCATCACAGGGGCGAGCGCCAGCACGCAGAGTGTGCCGCTCAGGCGGGGGAATTTCATGCCGAGCCCCTACCAGAACAAGCCGAGGTGGTTTTCCAGGCGCACCGGGTCGCGGTGCGGAGGCCGGATCACTTCGATGGCGCCATCGACGCCCTCCGAGGCCGTGAACAGCCCGCCCTCCTGCCTCGCCGCGCCCTTGAGCACCATGCGGCCTTGCTGCACGGTGAAGCTGCCGCCCTGGTCGGTCGCATACACCTGGGCCCACGTATCGCCCAACGCCGCCTTCAAACCCCGGTCGCGCAAGATCACCGTGTGCACCGGGCGGGCACGCGCCGTGATGACGGGCGCCTCCAGCACCATGCCCCGGCCGCCGAACACCTGGCCGGCATCGTTCACGATTTGCCCGCCGGCGCGGATGCTGAGGGCGTCCGCCGCCATGATCTGCCCACCCACCAGGGCCTCCGAGGAAGACGCAGTGCGCTTGCAGATGAAGAGAAAGCAGCTTTGGCGATAGGCAAATTGCCCGACGCTGTGCGCCTGGATGGTGACGTCGCTCGTGGCGGCGATGTCCACCTTGCCGCCGTTCGAGAACAGGTAGCCCCCCAGGTTGCCGAAGCTGCCCGCCGACACCGCGAGATCGCCCTGGGCCACCCAATAGGCCTGGTTGGCCGTGTCGGTCAATGCACCCATGTCCACCTGGTAGCCGCTGCGGCGCTTGAACACGCTGTGGTTTTTCCAGTCGATGCTGTCAGCCCCTGGCGTGTGAAGGGTTTCGGTGCGGACCGCGCCGGGGGTTTGCACGGTGAGCGCGCCGTTGGACACGATCCGCGCGTCCACCGAGGTGATGTCGCCGCCGGCGAACAGGCCCACGGCATCGTTGCGCCCGAAGAGGAGCGCCGTCTTCGCAGCGCCTACTGGCGTGCTGTGCTCGATGGCCCCGCCCGCCCGGAGCAGGACGGCATAGCGGCCATCGCCTTCGTCGGCCGAACGGTTCTCTCCGGAGATTTCGCCGCCCACGTTGCGAAGGGCGCCCTTGGCTTCCAGCAACGTATTGGAGCCGGCCGCCACGAGGCTGCTGCGCTCGGCCGTGTTGCGGAAGTTCATCTCGTCCGCCTGCACGTGGATCTGGCCGAGCGCCTGGATCTGGCCGCCGACCTGCTCGATCTGCCCCGTGCTCGTCAGCTGAAAATCACCGGCCGAAGCCACGAGTTGCCCGGCATTGCGCACACCGGCGCCCTGGTCCGTCACCAGGATTTCGATGCGCCCGGACGTCACCTTGGAATCCGCGCTGAGATTGAGCGCCAACGCCGAGGAAGACGCCTTGCCCGCGGTGTAATGCACCCAGGGGGTCAGGTTATCGACCGGAGACGCCGCCGTATCGAACTGGGCCAGCGATTCGCCAGCGACGATGCGCACCGTGGCGGTGGACGAGGAGAAACTGTTGGTGACCGCACCCTGGATTCCCACGGTTTTGGCCATCATTTCCAAACGGATCAGATTGCCGGAAACGCCTTGCGAATCGATTAGCAACTCGCCCTGCGTGGTGCGCACATCCACATAGCGCTGCGAATGGCCGGAAGGCTGGATTTCATCCCGCAAGCTCACGGCCCCCGTCGTCAAAGCGACGCTGCCGAAATTGAAGAAACTGCCACCGTTGACGCGAATGCCGTTTTGGTTGGCGAGAATCAGATTCGCACGCGGACCGGTCACGTCCAATGGGCCTTCGATATGCGAAGGCGCTGCCGACAATACTTCCGCCACGATGGTGCGGGCACGCACGGCATCGTTGGCGAAGGTCAGGCCCGCAGCCCCGACGTCGAAGCGGGAAAACCCGTTGTAGGACACTCCGTCCTGGGCTGCGGTGGGGGTGACCAGTGTCCGCGCACCCGGCCCGGCCTGCACTTGCACTGGGCTGGAAGGATGCGCCACCACGAGCGCCTGTGCGTGGGCCGGCAAAGGCCCTGCCCCTGCGAGCAGGCACGCCAGCGCCGCTCCCCGTGAGCCGAAGGCTCTTTTCATTGCCATATTCCCCAAGATTTCAGGGCCCGCCAGGCAGGCCACCGGGAAACCTACGGAAAGCCGACGACCACCGCAGGTTTCATTTCAATTTGAAACAATGGGGGCATCATATTCACAACATTGACGCGATTCTTACTGTGTTGCGACATAAGAACACCCGACATAAAGCCTTGCATTGTTCAACAAATCATGCAATTGCACACTACGATTTCATTGGGAATTGACTGCAATGGTGCCGTTAATGGCATCAATTGGATTCAAAAAGGCGCCATTGTTCCGATAGCAAAACGAATGAACGCCCTGGGTCGGTAAAGCACCGTTACCGGGGCCGATGAAGCACCCGCCGTTACCGGGGCCGTGAAAGGCCGGGGGGCACCAAGGCCAAAAAAAGGGGCCGTTGCGGCCCCCGTGACTTCACCATGGCACCCCGCTCACCCCCGCCGCGCCGCCTGGTACAACCCCTGCACCCGCGGCACGTTCTGCTCCAGCTCGCGGATGCGCTGCGGCCCGCTGGGGTGGGTGGAGAGAAACGCGATGCCGCCCTGGCCGGCGGTGGCCTCGCCCATCTTGCGCCACAGGCTGACCGAGGCGTCGGGGTTGTAGCCGGCACGGGCGGCCAGCTCCAGGCCCACCAGGTCGGCTTCGGTCTCGTCGCCCCGGCTGAACTTCAAGGTGATGAGCTGCGTGCCCAGGTTGGCCGCCGCGTTGCCCAGATCGCCCAGGCCCAGCAGCTGGGCGCCGAGCGACAGGCCCACGCTGGTGGCCTGGCTCTTGGCGAGGCGGGCGCGGGCGTGTTCGCGCAGCGCATGGGCCATTTCGTGGCCCATGATCATGGCGGCCTCGTCGTCGGTGAGCTTGAGCTGGTCCAGGATGCCGGTGTAGAAGGCGATCTTGCCGCCCGGCATGCAGAAGGCGTTGATCTGCTTGCTGCCGATCAGGTTGACCTCCCACTGCCACTGGCGGGCGCGGTCGTTCCACTGGGCGGTGAACGGAATCAGGCGCTGGGCGATGGCGCGCAGGCGCTGCAGCTGCGCATTGTCGGCGCCGGCCAGGGCACGCTGGGCCTTGGCCTTGCCCATCATCTCGCTGTACTGCTGGTTGGCGGCGGTCTCGATCGTCTCGGCCGGCACCAGCTTGCGCATGCCCGAGGCAGACCCCACGTCCACCTGCGCCAGCGCCGGCCCCGCGATGGCCGCCCCCGCCGCCAGCAGGAAGCCGCGCCGCGCGTTCCAGGTGCCGCCGCGCAGGCTGCAAAAACGGCAACAGGCCAGGGCGGACTCCCCCTCGGCAGAGGCGGGAACGCTGGAATCGGAGGTGGGCAGGTGCGACATGGGCGGCAGTCTAGCCGCACGGCAGGGCCCCGGTCTGTCAGCCGGAACCCATGCATGGGCGGTTTTTCCGGGGTGCTGATCCGAAGCCCGGCGGCGTCCCCTATCGCCCTATCGATCTACCTGCGCAGTTCCGCGCGGATCACCACCAGCAGGCCGAGCAGCACCAGCCCCAGGCCGCTCCAGGCCGCCAGCGGTTGACGCTCCCCGACGATCGCCACCGCCAGCACGAAAGCGGCCACCGGCTCGACCAGGGTCAGCGTGACGCTGGTGGCGCCCGCGATGTGGCGCAAGCCGCTGGAAAACGCCACGTAGGCCAGCCCGGACACCACCACGCCCAGATAGACCACCACGGCCAGCGACGGCGGGCTCCATTGCGGCACGCCGGCCAGCAGCCACGCCACCGGCAGCGCCAGCAGCGCGGCGCCGGTGAACACGCAGAAGTTGACCCACCCGGGCGTGGCCCGTGCCACCAGCCGCTTGTTCACCAGCGCGTAGCTGGCGTACGACAGGCCGGCCAGCAGGCACAGCGCGAGCCCCGGCCAGGACGGCGCGCCCGCCGCGCCCTTGCTCAGCACCATCAGCACGCCGCCGGCCACGCTGACGGCGGTGCCCAGCCACCACAGGCCGATCAGGGGCGAGCGCAGCAGCACGGCCTGGATCAGCCCGGCCCAGATCGGGCCGCTGCCGATCGCCACGGCCGTGCCCACGCCCACGCCCGTCAACTGCACGCCGGCGTAAAAGCAGATGCTGTAGCCCGCCACGCCCGCCGACGCCAGCGCCAGCCAAGGCGCGGGCAGGCGCTCCGAGAGGGCGGGAGCAGCGGTTTGGCCGAGCCGGGCGGCGCGATGGCGCGCCAGCCCGCGCGCAGCGATGAGCAGCACCGAGAAGAAGACGCTGGCCACGGCCAACTGCGCGGCCCCCACCCAAAAGGGCGAGAGGCCACCCGCGCCCAGGCTTTGCGCCGTGCCGGTGGTGCCCCAAAGGGTGGAGGCCAGCAGCACCAGAGCGATGCCGCGGGTGGATTGGGAGGAAGTCGTCATACCCGCCATGGTGTCGCGTGCGGGCAAAGCAAATGTCGAGCGACACTCGAAGTGCGGCGAAGCAGGCTATGGGCCCCATCGGCCTCCAGTGCAATGATCACTAGGGCGTATAGCTATAAAAATAATAGCAACCGATTTCAGGCGCGCAGGGCGCGTGCACCGGTGCCCCGGTCGCGGCGCAGCGCATAGGCCAGGGCGCTCGCGCTCGCGTAGCCGGTGCGCAGGGCCACGGTGTCCAGCGGCAGGCCGTTCGCCAGCTCGCGGGCGGCCATGTCCAGCCGTTCGCCGCGCAGCCACGCCTGGGGCGTACGGCCGGTCAGCGCCAGCCAGCGGGCATGAAAGCGCTGGGGGCTTAAACAACACAGCGCAGCCATGCGCGCCGTGGGCCAGTCCTCGTGCAGGGCGGCGCGCACGGCGCGCTCCAGCCGCTCCGGCGCAATGGCGCGGCGCGCGAGCACGCGCGGGGCCTGCAGGATCTGGGCGAGCCGCAGCGCGGCATCGTCGGCGGCAGCGAAGGCCCGGTATTCGGGCGCGATGGCGAAGCGCCGCACGCGCTCGACGCCGGGCTGGTCGGGCGCGTCGATCACGAACATCCGCGCGCCGGGCGGGGCCAGGAACGCGTGTGCCGTGCCGGCCGGGATCACCATGCCGCAGGTGGTGTCCACGAAGGCGGCGCGGCCCGCCACCTCCAGCTCCATGCGCCCGTGCAGCGCGTAGAGCACCTGCGCGTGGCCGTGTGCGTGCGCGGCGTGTTCGCCGCTGTAGCAGCGCACCGAGCAGGCGGGATGGAGGATGGCGGCGGGACCCATGGCGGCATCGTAGCGGCCCTGCCCGGCCCGGCTCGGTGAATCGCGCGAAGCGGTGCGGATAATCCACGCGATCCCTCCACCGCGCCTGCCCGCCCCACCCCCGATGCCCCCAGACCACGCCCCCGCCTCCGCCCCCCGCCGCAGTTGGCGCGAAGCCTGGCTCGTCTATCTCGAACCGGCCAGCCTGCGCATGCTGGCCCTGGGGTTCTCCGCCGGGCTGCCGCTGCTGCTGGTGCTGGGCACGCTGTCGTTCTGGCTGCGCGAGGCGGGCCTGGACCGCACGACCATCGGCTACCTGAGCTGGGTGGGCCTGGCCTACGCGTTCAAGTGGATGTGGGCGCCGCTGGTGGACCGCATGCCGCTGCCGCTGCTCACGCGCTGGCTGGGGCGCCGGCGCGGCTGGCTGGTGCTGTCGCAGGCGATGGTGATGGCGGGCCTCGTGGGCATGGCGTTCAACGACCCGCGCGTGGCGCTGGAGCCGCTGGTGTGGTGCGCGCTGGCCGTGGCGTTCGGCTCGGCCACGCAGGACATCGCGCTGGACGCCTTCCGCATCGAGTCGGCCGATGCCGACCGCCAGGCGGCGCTGGCCGCCACCTACCAGACGGGCTACCGCCTGGCGATGATCTGGGCCGGCGCGGGCGTGCTGTGGGTGGCCGCGCGCGCCGAGGTGCCCGGCCTGGGCGGCTACCAGCACGGCGCCTGGCAGGCCGCCTACCTGACGATGGCCGTGTCGATGCTGGTGGGCACGGCGACCGTGCTGCTGTCGCGCGAACCCGTGCCGCGCCCGCTGCCGCCCGCGCGCAACCCGGCCGAGTGGCTGCGCGGCGCGCTGGTGGACCCGTTCGCGGATTTCGTCAAACGCTACCGCTGGCAGGCGGCGCTGATCCTGGCGCTGATCGCCGTTTACCGCATCAGCGACGTGGTGATGGGCATCATGGCCAACCCGTTCTACGTGGACATGGGCTACACCAAGGACGAGGTCGCCGCGGTCACCAAGGTGTTCGGCGTGCTGATGACGCTGGCCGGCGCCTTCGTGGGCGGCGTGCTGTCCATGCGCCTGGGCGTGATGCGCGTGCTGATGCTGGGCGCGGTGCTCAGCGCGGTCAGCAACCTGCTGTTCGCCTGGCTGGGCCTGCGCGGGCACGACGTGACGGGGCTGGTCTTCGTGATTTCGGCCGACAACCTGGCGGGGGGCATCGCGTCGGCGGCGTTCATCGCCTACCTGTCCAGCCTCACCAACGTGCAGTATTCGGCCACGCAGTACGCGCTGTTCAGCTCCATGATGCTGCTGGCGCCCAAGTGGATCGCGGGGTTTTCGGGGCGCTTCGTCGATGCCTTCGGGTACACCGAGTTTTTCGTGGGCACCGCGCTGCTGGGCCTGCCGGTGCTGGTGCTGGTGGCGCTGGCTTCCAGGATCGAAACGCCTCCATGCCGTTGATTTTCATGCCGATACAGCTATTAATTCAGTAGCAAACGACGCCCGCCACGCCTGGCCGGCCTGCGCGGCCGCAAAATGGCCCGGGCAGGGTTCACGCCCCTGGTTTACCTAACTTTACGGGGACTTCAACGCAACGACGCCCCCTGGCGCGACGATGAAGCCTCCCCCAAGGACACCCGCCATGAGCTCTCAACTGTTGATGATCGAAGACGACTTCCGCCTCGCCCAGATGGTGGGGGAATACCTCGGCCAGTCGGGCCTGGAAGTGACGCACATGGCCGATGGCAAGAGCGGCATGGCGCGCCTGCAGGGGGGCGATGCGGGGCCCCTGCCCGACCTGGTGATCCTGGACCTCATGCTGCCGGACATGGACGGGCTCGAAGTGTGCCGCCGCATCCGCTCGCTGCAGGGGCCGGCGGCGCAGGTGCCGGTGCTCATGCTGACCGCCAAGGGCGACCCGATGGACCGCATCATCGGCCTGGAGCTGGGCGCCGACGACTACCTGCCCAAGCCCTTCGAGCCGCGCGAGCTGCTCGCCCGCATCCGCGCCATCCTGCGCCGGCGCACCGACGGCGGCACGCCCGCGGCGCAGGTGCTGCGCTTCGGCTCGCTGGAGATCGACCGCGACGCGCGCACCGTCACCGTGAGCGGCCAGGCGGCCGAACTCACCTCCTACCAGTTCGACCTGCTGGTGGCGCTGGCCGAACGCGCGGGCCGCGTGCTCACGCGCGACCAGATCATGGAGGCCGTGCGCGGCCGTGAGCTGGAGGCCTTCGACCGCTCCATCGACGTGCACATGGGCCGCATCCGCGCCGCGATCGAGCAGGACGCCAAGAACCCCCGCCGCATCCTCACCGTGCGCGGCGTGGGCTATGTGTTCGCCAAGCAGCAAGACTGACCCATGTCCAACCCGTTTTCCCGGCGCCTCTATCTGCGCATCTGGCTGGCCGTGGTGGTCGGCGTGGCGGTGCTCACCTTGGCCGTGGGGTGGGCCTGGCGCATCGCCTCGGACCAGAACGCGCAGACGCCCCCCACCCCGCCCGCCCGCGAGATGGTGCTGATCAACGCGCGCGGCGAGCCGGTGCTGCGCGGGCTGGCCACGCGCATCCCGAACGGGCCGGCCGAGGGACTGGAGTTCCGCGTGGAGGCCGAGGGCGGCGAGGTGTTCTCGCTGCAGATGGCGCCGCGCCCGAAGCCGCCCGGCCCCGACCGGCGCGGCGAGGTGGCGTTCTGGACGCGCCCGCCGTTCGGCTTCCTGTGGATGCTGGGCCTGGTCGGCGTGGCCGTGGCCGTGGGCGTGTTCCCCATCATCCGGCGGCTGCTGCAGCGGCTGGAGACCTTGCAGCGCGGCGTGCAGCGCTTCGGCGAAGGCGACCTGTCCGTGCGCGTGGCCGAGACCGGGCATGACGAAGTGGCCGATCTGGCGCGCCAGTTCAACGCCGCGGCCGCGCGCATCGAGACGCTCGTCAAATCCCACAAGTCGCTGCTGGCCAATGCCTCGCACGAACTGCGCTCGCCGCTCACGCGCATCCGCATGGGGCTGGAGCTGATGCAGGGCTCGGCCCCGTCCCCGGCGTTCCGCGACGAGATCCTGCGCAACATCGCCGAGCTGGACCAGCTGGTGGACGAGATCCTGCTCGCCAGCCGCCTGGATGCGCGCGAGGCGGACATGGGCACCATCGAACTGGTGGACCTGCTGGGCCTGGCGGCCGAAGAATGCGTGCGGGTGGATGCCGAGCTGGACGCCGGCGCCGCCAGCGCGGACGGCCTGGAAGTGCACGGCGTGGCCAAGCTGCTGCGCCGCGCCCTGCGCAACCTGCTGGAGAACGCCCGCCGCTACAGCCAGGGCGACATCACGGTGGGGCTGCAGCGCACCGGCACGCACGCCGAAGTGCGCGTGTGCGACCAGGGCCCCGGCGTGCCCCCGGCGCAGCGCGAGCGCATTTTCGAGCCCTTCTACCGGCTGCCCGGCGCCAGCGAGCGCGCCGGCGGCGTGGGCCTGGGGCTGGCGCTGGTGCGGTCCATCGCAGAGCGCTCGGGCGGCACGGTGCGATGCGAAGACCGCCCGGACGGCGAGAGCGGGGCCTGCTTCGTGCTGACGCTGCCCTTGGCGAATACCTGATCTGACCTGACCCCGGCCTGCCCAGGCCCACGGGCGAGGCGATGGGCCGGATGGAAGGCGGCGCCACGGCGCTGCCCCGCCATGGCGATCACATCGGTCGGGGCGGTCCACGCGCTGCGCTCCGGCACCTGTCCTGGCCCGCTCCTGTTTCGCATGGACACATCTGTTTCGCCCGATCAGCGAATTGGTCCCACCGCCCGGGTGGCATCGCCAAGCCCTTTCCCGTATGCTGCGTTCCGCCCAACGGAATACCGTGGGCATCCAGAAACTGCGGGGGCTCACGGCCCAAACCGCATCAGGGAGGTCATCCAATGAACACAGCGCACCCCATCTCCAGACGCCATCCCCCGGGCCCTTGCGGCAGCGGCCCGACCGGATAGACCCGTTGACGCCGCGCGTTCCGCCAGCGAAACGCCACCCGGCTGCGACCCTCCGACGGGTGCGGCGCGTCCACCAAGCACCACAGGTCCTGCGCTGCAGGCACCGTCCTTTGCCGCCCATCCCCCGGGATCGCAGCCCTGCGCGCCGCACCGGATGGCAACGCCCCTGGCCAGCAGCACGGTAATCCCGACGCGCCAGCGACACCCGGCGGCGCAGCCCTGTCCGCCACACCCCATCCAATTCACAGAATTTTCAACATGCCAGTCCAAGACATCCGGGTCATCCACACCCTCGGCCCCGCCGGCACCAATTGCGAAGCCGCGGCCCACGAATGGTTCAAGCGCAACGGCCGAAAAGGCGCCGTGCATCTTCACCCGACCCTGGAGATCGCGGCCGAGGAGTTGAAAGACGATCCGGCCATCGCCCTGCTGGGCTGCGTCGCCTACCCCGACCTGCACACCCTGGTGTTTTCCAACCTGAGCCGCTTCCAGATGGTGGACATCTTCGTGATGCCCACCTTCAACATGATCCTGGCGTCGCGCACCGGCGAGCCCCCGCAGACCATCTCGACCCATCCCGCGCCGCAGCGGCTGGCGCCCCCTGGCGCCCAGTTGTCCCTGGTCAACAGCAATGCGCAGGCCGCCGTGGATTGCCGGCACGGCAAGACCGAGGGGTGCATCACCACGGCCAAGGCCGCCCAATCGCTGGGGCTGAAGGTGGTGCAGGACTTCGGCCCCGTGCCGATGGGCTTCACGGTCCATGCGGCCGCCTGAGCCCCGGCCGGACCCGCCCATGCAAACCACCACCCACCGACACCCGGCCATCCCGCTGCTCACACGGCAGGTGAACGCCTTTCGCCTGCGGCAACGGTTCGACGGCAGCATCGAAAACCCCGTGGCCCAGGACCGCATCGCGCTGCAGGACATCCAGCGCACCGCCACCGCCCTGTACCAGCACTTCGGCCAGCACGGCATGGTCGAACCCTGGGCGCAGGACGTGGGGGAATGGATCGCCCAGGGGCTGGATTCGAGCCCCTGCTTCGACCGCGTCCGCGATGCCTACACGCCGCCGCCCGACGGATCGGAGAACCTGTTCATCGGCCCGGTGATCACCGCCAACGGCCCTGCCCCGCGGGGCTACCACCTTGAATGCTTCATTGCCCGGCGGGAAGACCCCGCCGAGGTCGGCGCGCTGGAACGGACCCACCCGCACCCGAAAAACAAATGCGAATCCACCCGCCTGCTGGCCGCCTCCACCGGCTTCATGGAGGGCAATTGCATCGTGTTCTTCCCGGAGAACATCCGAACCCGCAGCAAGGTCTCCAGCCAGCAATACGCCCTCTTCTTTTTCAACAAGTTCAAGAAGATCTACGACGAGATCACGGTGCGCAATACCGCGGCCATCCTCGACCCCGAGCTGGCGGCGCAATGGCTGCAGTCTTCGCACGCCCTGCCGCCCCAGGACTGCTATCGCGCGCGCTGCGTCTGGGGCTACCTGCACGACTACTACCACCACTGCGGCCCGCTGCCGCTCGACGGCCACTTGCAGCTCAAGCTCAACTGGCATGCCGGCTTGCTCGAAGAGATCAAGGTGGACAGCCAGGTGATCCTGGAATGCCTGAGCCCCGACGTGCCTTACGGCCCGTCGGTGGTCGAGTTCGTGCTGCTGGAGCGGCTGTTCCGCTACCCCGTGCAGGCGGACGTGCGCAGCAATTTCGACTCCGGCACCGGGGTGTTCCTCTTCGAATGGCTTGCAGAGCACGGCGCCATCGCCATGCAGGGAGACCGGATCACGGCCATCCGGCGGGAAGCGGTGTATGAAGCGCTGCGCCATCTGGTGGTGGAAATCGAGGCCTTCGAGCGAACGACGCTGAGCGACGAATACAGGGAAAAGGCCCGCCAGCTGGTGCACCGCTATCTGAACCCTCCGAGCCAGCCAGGCGACCGCTTCGAGATGCCGCCCCGGCTGCAGGCGTTGCTGGCCGCGGCCGGACCGTCGCACGAACTCCATTTCGCCGACCTGGCGTACTGAACGGCCCACCCCTTGTCTATTCGAGAGAAACAGCGATGAGCAATCTGGCCCAATCCATCCGCCATATCTGGCTGGATGGCGAAGTAGTGAAGGGCGAGCAAGCCCAGTTGCATGTGCTGAGCCACGGGCTTCACTATGCGCAGAGCGTGTTCGAGGGCATTCGCGTGTACGGCGGCCGCCCGTTCCGCCTGACCGAACACCACCAGCGCCTGATCGATTCGGCCCGCCTGATCGGCTTCAACCTACCGTTCGCCGTGGACGCACTGGACAGCGCGGCGCGGGACCTGATTCGCCGCGAAGGCGTGGGCACGGGCTACCTGCGGCCCGTGGCCTGGCTGGGCAGCGAAACCCTGTCCATGCTGCCCACCGGGGCCGTGCCGCACGTCGCCATCGCGGTGTGGGACTGGCCCGATGTCTTCGGGCCGCAGGCGCGCAGCCAGGGCATCGGCTTGGCGGTATCGGAATGGGTGCGCCCGGGCCCGGCCTCCAGCCCGGTACAGGCGAAGTGCGCCGGCAACTACGCGCTGGCTGTGCTGAGCCGGCATTCGGCCGCAAGGCAGGGCGCGGACGACGCGCTGCTGCTCGACGCGCAGGGCAACGTCGCGGAATCGACCGGTGCCAATCTGTTTGCCGTGCGCCACGGAGCGCTGGTCACGCCGCCCACCGACTACGTGCTGAACGGAATCACCCGGCAGGCCGTGTTCGGCATCGCGCAGGCGCTGGGCCTGCGCGTGCAGGAGCGGGTGCTTTCGCTGCGGGAGCTGTTCGCCGCCGAGGAGGTCTTTCTTTGCGGCACCGCCTACGAAATCCAGCCGGTCAGGGCCATCGACTCCCACACCTTCAAGATCGGCGAGGTCTCGCGCGCGGTGTCGGAGCATTACCGGGACATCGTAGGGGCGTGAAGCACTGGCGGCACGCCCACCGCCGCTTCCGGATCAGTTGCGCCAGGCGAGCGAGCGGGCCTCGCCCTGGATCACGGGGGCCTGGGCGTTGAGGGTCTCGCCTGCCAGCACGCGCTCGTACATGCGCAGGTAGTCGCGCGCCATGCGCTCGGCGCCGAAGTGGCGCACGGCATGGTCGTGGCAGGCCCGGGGGTCGAAGCGGTTGGCGCGCACGGCCTCGGCCAGGGCGCCGGCGTTGTCCGCCAGCACGCCGCATTCGGCGGGCACGAGTTCGGGCAGCGCGCCGTAGGGTGTCGAGAACACGGGGCAGCCGAAGTAAAGGCTCTCGATGACGGCCAGGCCGAAGGGCTCGTGCCAGCGCACCGGAAAGATCAGCCCGCGCGAGGCGTTGAGCCGCTCGGTCTTCTGCGCGCCGCCCACCATGCCGAAGAAATGGATGCGGCGCGACAGCGTCCACCGAAAGCCCCGGCGGAAGTTGATGCGGTCGCCGCCCAGCACGTCCAGCTCCACCCCGGCCAGCTTGGCCACGCGGATGGCGCCGCTCACGTTCTTCACGCGCCACGCCGCCTTGCCCAGGAAGTGGTAATGGTCGCGGGGCCGGGCGAAGTCCACGGCGCCGTAGCTTTCCCACTGCAGGCCGTTGTAGACGAACTCGGTGGAGCCGTAGCGCGCCGCATGGTCGCGCGAGAGGAACACGGTGTTGCGCGGCAGCGGCTTGGGCTTTCGGGCGTTGCCGTGTTCGGTGACGAGGTAGGGCGTGCCGATCTCGGTGCGGGGGTTGAACTGGAAGTGGGTGATGTCCACGTCGGCGGGAATCTGCGAATCCCAAGGCGCATCGGGCCGGATGGGCAGCACCGCGCCGAAGTCGCAGGTGGAGCCCTCGGGCACCAGGTAGCTCACGCGGTGGCCCAGGCGCACCAGCATCTGGCCCAGGTCCCAGATGACGCGCTCGGTGCCGCCATAGCCATAGACCGGGATCGGGGAGTTGTTGACGAGCAGCACGTGCATGGCGGAACCTTCTTGGCGGTCAGGAGGATGCGGCGGCGGCGGGCGGCAGTCCCGTGCCGGACGCCGCGGCCCGGGCGGCGCGCCGCTGCAGCGCGTCGCGCTCGCGGCCTTGCAGGATGGCCAGCACCAGCATGCACATGAACAGGTAGAACATGGTGCCGCTGTTGTGGCCCAAAAACACCTGCGTGAGCCCGAAGCCGATGTAGGCGATGGGCAGCAGCACGCCCACCAGGCGCAGGCACAGCACCTGCGGGTCCACGCCGCCCTCCTCCACGGCCCGGCACACGCGCCGGCGCGTCGGCCAGAACAGCACGAGCGGCACGGTGTAGAACAGCAGCAGCACCGCCACGCCGGGCAGGCCGCGCTTGGCGAAAATATCGAGCACCTCGTTGTGCGCATGGCTGAACTGCAGCACGAACGGGTGGGCCAGGCCGGCGGCCACGCGCCGCTGCTTTTCGGTCTCGTAGCCATAGCGGCCCCAGCCGGTGAGCGGCCGGTCGATGCCCATGGACCAGGCCAGCTTCCAGTGCGCGAGCCGCTGGCCGACCGAGCTGGCTGCATCGCCCTTCGATTCGTACTGGGTGATTTCCTGGCGCGCCTCGTCCATGCGGGTGCGCACGTCATGCGCCTTGAGCGCCATGAGCCCGGCCATGCCCGCGAGGATCAGCGCCGCCCCGGCCATCGCCAGCCGGCGCTGGCCGCAGCGGGCCTGCAGCCAGGCGCACAGGGGCAATGCCAGCGGCAGCACCAGCCAGCCACCGCGCGACTCCGACAGCAGCGAGCCTTCGAAGCCCAGCAGGATGCACACGACCCAGCCCACGCGCTGCCAGGGCGCCCAGCGGCTCCATTGCACGAGCAGCGCCGCCGAGCACATCAGGCCCAGCAGCAGGCTCAGGCCGCCGAACTGGATGGCATTGGTGTAGCCGTTGGCGCGCAGCAGGTGCAGCACGCCGGTCTGGTAGATGCCGATGAGCCCCGCGCCGCACGCGCCCGCGGCCAGCCCCCACCACAGCCAGACCGCGCGGGGCGGGTAGGCCAGCAGGTAGAAAAGGCACGGCAGCGCCAGCAGGTATTTGGACGGCCGGTCCAGGTTGGACCAGCCGCCCTGCGCGGGGTCGAAGTCGAGGGCCCAGACGAAGCCCATCGCCACGATGGAGGCGAACAGCCACCAGGCCGCGCGGCCCGGGGGGCGGCGCAGCCACACGCCGGCCGTCGCCAGGCTGCACAGCAGCAGCACCACGGCACCCCACGAATAGCCGGAGCGCAGCCACAGCGCGAGGCCGGGCACCATGAAAGCCGCCACGCCGGACAGGCGCGCGAAGGCATCCGAAGGCTTCACCGGCGCACGCTCTCGCTCAGGTGGTCGCGGTCGTACTCCAGCGCGGCATACCGGAAGAAAGCCTCCAGGGCCACGAACAGGCAGTACAGGAACCCGGCACCACCGCACAGGAAACCCAGCCGCAGCACGTAGAGCCGCACGAACATGCTGCCGCCGGAGGCCAGACCGCGCACGACGCCGCCGCGCTTGCCCAGCGCCGCGCGCTTGGCGGCGCCCAGCATGGCGTACTGCGTGAGCTTTTCCAGGCTGCCGCGCACCGTCTCGCGCGAGTGGTGCAGCAGCCGGGCGCGCATCACATGGCGCGGGGCGCCGGGCTCGGTGAGCACGGCTTCCTCGTGGACCACGCCCACGTATTCCCGCACCATGTCGCGCTTGAACAGGCGCTCGATGGCCGAGGTCGTGCGCAGGTGGCGCAGTTCGTGGCCGAAGGCCACCATGCGCCAGCGGATCTTCCACACCGCGCGCTCGCCCGAGCGCACGATGGCCTGCAGCTCTTCGCGAAAGTCGGGTGCCATCACCTCGTCCGCGTCGAGAAAGAAGATGTAGTCGCCCGTGGCATGCGCCAGCAGGCGGTTGCGCTGCACGGCAAAGCCCTGCCAGTCGGGATAGGAATGTACCTGCGCGCCCAGGCGCTGCGCTACGGCCACGGTGTCGTCCGTGCTGCCGCTGTCCACCACCACGACCTGATCGGCGAACGATGCGCTCGCCAGGCAGGCCCCGATGCGGTGGCCCTCGTTCAGCGTCAGCACCGCCACCGTGAGCGTGGGCCGTGCCGCGCCGCCGCGTTCAGCCGGCATCAATCAGTGGCCGGAATGAACGCGTTCTCCCGCCTTCAGGCGGTACACCGTGCCGCAGTAGGGGCACTTGGCTTCGCCGGTGTGGGCGACGTCCAGGTACACCTTGGGGTGCGTGTTCCAGATTTTCATGTCCGCCTTGGGGCTGGGGCAGAAGACGCCGCCCTGGGGATTGAGGTCTTTGGCGACCAGTTCGACGATGGCTTGCGACATGTTCTTCAGACCTTGGTGAGCCAGTGGGCGTATTGGGGATTGCGGCCGTTCACGATGTCGAAGAAGGCACTCTGGATCTTTTCGGTGATCGGGCCGCGCGAGCCGCTGCCGATGGCGAGGCGGTCGAGTTCGCGGATGGGCGTCACTTCGGCGGCGGTGCCGGTGAAGAAGGCCTCGTCGGCGATGTACACCTCGTCGCGGGTGATGCGCTTTTGCACCAGCTCCAGGCCCAGGTCCTTGCAGATGTGGACGATGGTGTTGCGCGTGATGCCGTTGAGCGCGCCGGCCGACAGGTCGGGCGTGTACACCACGCCGTTCTTGATGATGAAGACGTTCTCGCCCGCGCCCTCGGACACGAAGCCGGAGGCGTCCAGCAGCAGGGCCTCGTCGTAGCCGTCGTCCAGGGCCTCCATGTTGGCCAGGATCGAGTTGGTGTAGTTGCTCACCGCCTTGGCCTGCGTCATGGTGATGTTGACGTGGTGGCGCGTGTAGCTGCTGGTCTTGACGCGGATTCCGCGCTGCATGCCCTCTTCGCCCAGGTAGGCGCCCCAGGCCCAGGCCGCCACCATCAGGTGGATCTGGTTGCCCTTGGGGGACACGCCCAGCTTCTGCGAGCCGATCCAGGTCAGCGGGCGCAGGTAGCACGATTCGAGCTGGTTCTCGCGCACCACGGCCTTCTGCGCCTCGTTCACCTCGTCGCGGGTGAACGGAATGGTCATGCGCAGGATCTTGGCGCTGTTGAACAGGCGCTCGGTGTGCTCCTCGAGGCGGAAGATCGCCGTGCCGTCGGCCGTCTTGTAGGCACGCACGCCTTCGAAGGCGCCGCAGCCGTAGTGCAGCGTGTGGGTCAGCACATGGATCTTGGCGTCGCGCCAATCGACCATCTGGCCGTCCATCCATATCTTGCCGTCACGGTCGGCCATCGAGGGAGCTACGGGACTCATGGGGTTCCTTTGGAATTGCTGGAAGTCGCAAAACCGGCGATTTTACGAGTCTGCGCGGGCAGGGGCCGCCACATCCGCGGGGGCCTGGGGCGCATCCTCCTGCGGCACGGGCCGCACGAGCGCCCATTCCACCAGCTTGCCGGCCCGGAATTCGCACGTCACGTGCGACTGCGTGCCGTCGGTCCAGCGGTAGCGCTCAGGCTCCTCGCCGTCGGCCGACAGCGGCTCGCCCAGCGAACGCGTCATGGCCACCACGTGCATGAGATTGACCCCCTTGCGCAGCTTGGCATTGAGCATGACGGCGCTGCCCACGTGGCCGATGGGGCGGTCGGCCGCCTTGCGCATGACGTTCATGAGCCGGGTGAAATGCAGCAGCGCCCACATCATGAGCCCGCCCCCGACCGCCATGACGCCCTGCCAGCCGTAGGAGCGGTGGGCGGCGAAGACCAGCACCGCGATGCCGACGGGAATGAAGAGGTTGCGCAGATTCATGGGGCGAGATTGTCCTATGGCAGTCAAAGCCCCCCGGTGTGGATGGTGCGTAGGGGTTTTCAGCCCATGCCCCGCACCACTTCCATCGCCTCCTCCACCCGCTCCACCGCGTGGATGGTGATGCCCTCGATGGGCTTCTTGGGCGCATTGGCCTTGGGCACCACGGCCACGCTGAAGCCCAGCTTGGCCGCCTCCTTGAGCCGTTCCTGCCCGCGCGGGGCCGGGCGCACCTCGCCGGCCAGCCCCACTTCGCCGAAGGCAATGAACCCGCGGGGGAGTGCTTTGCCGCGCAGGCTGGAGGTGATGGACAGCATCACCGCCAGGTCGGCCGCCGGCTCGCTGATGCGCACGCCGCCCACTGCGTTAACGAACACGTCCTGGTCCATGCAGGCCACGCCGGCATGCCGGTGCAACACCGCAAGCAGCATGGCCAGGCGGTCGCGGTCCAGCCCCACCGAGAGCCGGCGCGGGCTGGGGCCGCCCTCGTCCACCAGCGCCTGGATCTCCACCAGCATGGGCCGCGTGCCCTCCAGCGTGACCAGCACGCAACTGCCGGGCACGGGCTCGCTGTGCTGGCTCAGGAAGATGGCGCTCGGGTTGGTCACGCCCTTGAGGCCCTTTTCCGTCATGGCGAACACGCCGATCTCGTTGACCGCGCCGAAGCGGTTCTTGATGGCGCGCACCAGGCGGAACTGGCTGTGCGTGTCGCCTTCGAAGTACAGCACCGTATCGACCATGTGCTCCAGCACGCGCGGGCCGGCAAGCGCCCCTTCCTTGGTGACGTGGCCCACGAGGATGATGGTCACGCCCGAGGCCTTGGCCGCCCGCGTGAGGTGCGCAGCGCATTCGCGCACCTGCGCCACCGACCCGGGGGCGCTCGTGAGCTGGTCGGAGTACACCGTCTGGATCGAGTCGATCACCGCCACGGCGGGCTGGGTGGCGTCGATGGTGGCGAGGATCTTTTCCAGCTGGATCTCGGCCAGCACGTTCACCTGGCTGTGGTCCAGGCCCAGGCGGCGAGAGCGCAGCGCCACCTGCGCGCCGCTTTCCTCGCCCGTCACGTACAGCGTGGGCAGGCCCACGCGCTGCAGCGCATCCAGCGCCTGCAGCAGCAGCGTGGATTTGCCGATGCCCGGGTCGCCGCCGATCAGCACCACGCCGCCTTCCACGATGCCGCCGCCCAGCACCCGGTCCAGTTCGTCGATGCCGCTCGGGGTGCGGGCGATGTCGGTCGCCTCGATGGCGGCCAGCGGCATCACCGCCTGGGCCTGGGCCAGGCCCGAGAACTGCGGCGCACTGAGGCGGTTCTTGCCCGGAGCGGCCTCGGCCACGGTTTCGACCAGGGTGTTCCAGGCACCGCAAGCAGGGCATTTGCCCAGCCAGCGCGGGCTGGTGCCGCCGCACTCGGAGCAGGTGAAGAGGGTTTTTTCTTTGGCCATGGCAGGGATCGGGGAACGGGGCAGCAGGGGGGATCGCAGCGGGGCAGCATGCCCGGCTGCGGGCCGGCCCGCAGCGGCCCCAAGCCGGGCGCCATCGGGGGTGCGCGGCCTGAAAGTAAGCAATTGCGATGTCAACCCTATCCTACCCCGCGCTCCCGCCAGGCTGCCTAGCATGCCCATTCCAGCGGCAGTCCGCCGCACGCCATTCAAGGAGATGAACCCATGACCCCAACCACCCAGAACGCTTCGGCCACCCCCGCCCGCCGCTGGCTCGCCGCCGCCCCGCTGATCGTCGTGTCCGCCCTGGCGCTCACCGCCTGCGACCGCAACAAGCCGGCCGACACCCCCACCAACACGGCACCCGTCACCACCCCGGCTCCGACGACCCCCGCCACGCCCACGCCTGCCACGCCGGCCACGCCTTCGCCGGACGCCGGCATGTCCTCCACCCCTTCGTCCTCCGCCCCGGCCGGCGGCGCCGTGTTCGGCGGCAGCACGCCGGCACCGGCCACCGCGGCCTCCGAGCCGGCCAGCGACGCCAAGTGATCGCGCGCTGACCGCGCCCCTGCCGCCTCCCCCGGCGCTTCCCGCGGGGAGCGCTTAACATCCACCGCTTCGCGGCCGTTCGGCCGGTCCCTGCAGAGGCGGATGTTCCGATGAAGGCATGTATCTATGGCGCGGGCGCCATCGGCGGCTGGCTCGCCGTGGCGCTGGCGCGTGCAGGCGGCGACGTGTCCATGGTGGCGCGCGGCGCCACGCGGCAGGCCCTCGATGCGCAGGGCCTGCGCCTCGTTCAACCCGATGGGTCCCAGCACGCCACGCCGGTGCGCGCGCACGACGATCCGGCCGCCCTGGGCGTGCAGGATCTCGTGGTGCTGGCCGTCAAGGCGCCGGCCCTGCCCGACGTGGCCGCCCGCATCGCGCCACTGATCGGCCCCCACACGCTGGTGCTCACGGCGATGAACGGCGTGCCGTGGTGGTTCCTCGACGGCTGCGGCGGCCCCGCGCAAGGCCAGGCGCTGCAGTCCGTGGACCCCTCGGGCGCCATGGCGCGTGCCGTGCCGGCCGGCCAGGTGATCGGCGGCGTGGTCCACACCAGTTGCTCGCTCGACGCGCCCGGGGTGGTGCGCCACCACTTCGGCAACCGGCTCATCGTGGGCGAGCCCGCAGGCGCGCCCACGCCGCGGCTGCAGGCACTGGCCGGCATGCTGCGGCGCGGCGGCATCGAGGCCGAGGTGTCCTCCCGCATCCAGCAGGACGTGTGGTTCAAGCTCTGGGGCAACCTGACGGTCAACCCCATCAGCGCGCTCACCGGCGCCACCACCGACCGCATCCTCGACGACGATCTGGTGCGCGCCTTCACGTCCGACGTGATGCGCGAGGCCAAGGCCATCGGCGAGCGGCTGGGCCTGCCGATCGACCAGCAGCCCGAAGACCGCCACGCCGTCACCCGCAAGCTCGGCGCGTTCAAGACCTCGATGCTGCAGGACGTGGAGGCCGGCAAGCCGCTGGAGATCGACGCCCTGGTGGGCGCGGTGCATGAGCTGGGCCGCCTCACCGCCGTGCCCACGCCGCACACCGACGCCCTGCTGGGCCTGGTGCGGCTGATGGCGCGGGTGCGTGGCCTGTACTGAGTGGCGCATCAAAAACCATAGCAGAACGCCCTAGCATTCATTGCCTATCAAGGCCTTTTTACCTTGAACCCCTAGGCAATCAAGCGGTGAAAGCTCCTTTTTCAATAGCAAACCCCGACTGGAACGCCCCATGTCTTCGCTGACCCTCTACTACGGCACCAGCACCTGCGCGCACGCCGTGCGCATCGCCCTGAACGAAGCCGGCGCCGAACACACCCTGGTGCGCATGGACTTCAAGGCCCAGCAGCAGCGCACGCCCGAGTACCTGGCCATCAACCCCAAGGGCCGCGTGCCGGCCCTGGTCACCGAGCACGGCGTGCTGACCGAGACGCCCGCGCTGCTGGCCTATGTGGCCCAGCGGTTCCCCGCCGCCCGGCTGGCGCCCACCGACCCCCACGGGTTCGCGCGCATGCAGGAGTTCAACAGCTACCTGGCCTCCACCGTGCATGTGGCCCACGCCCACCGGCCCCGCGCCAGCCGCTGGGCCGACGAGCCCGAGGCCATCGCCGCGATGCAGCGCAAGGTGGGCGCCAACATGACCGAGTGCTTCGATCTGATCGAACGGCAACTGGACGGCCCGTGGGTGCTGGGCGAGGCCTATTCGGTGAGCGACGGCTACCTGTTCACCGTGGGTGGATGGCTGCAAAGCGATGGCGTGGACATCGCCCGGTTCCCCAAGGTGCATGCGCACGCGCAGCGCGTGGCGGTGCGGCCGGCAGTGCAGCGGTCGATGGAGTGAGGCGGCTGGCGGCTCAGTTGACCTTCAGCAGGCGCCAGTCGATGCGGTTGTCGGCGCGGTGGATGATCTCCACCTTCTGCGAGGCGGCCCACGGGATCACCTGGTTGTACAGCGGGATGTGGGAGATGCGCTGGTGGTCCTGCACCAGCGCCTGCTCGATCAGGCTGTTGCGCGTGGCGGCGTCGGTTTCCTTCTTGATGCGCTCGATCAGCGCGTCCTGCTGCGGGTCGCTGAAGCGGCCCAGGTTGAAGTTGCCGTCGCCCCCCGCACCCGGCGAGCGGATCAGCGACTGCAGCGAATAGAACGCATCGAACGTCGGCACGCCCCAGCCCAGCAGGTAGATGCTGGCCTCGTTGCGCTGGATCATCGGAAAGTAAGTGGCGAAGGGCAGCGAGCGCAGCCTGGCTTTCACGCCCACCTTGGCCCACTGGGCCGTGATGGCCTGGCACAGCTGCTCGTCGTTGATGTAGCGGCCCGCGCTGCAGGCGAAGTCCACCTCGAAGCCCTGCGGGTAGCCGGCCTCGGCCAGCAGCTTCTGCGCGGCGGCGGGGTCGTAGGGCCAGCGCACGTCGGCCTTCGGGGTCCAGCCGTTCACCTGGCGCGCGATGATCGCGCCGGTGGGCTGGGCCAGGCCGCGCAGCACCACGCGCTGGATGGCGTTGATGTCGATGGCCTGGTAGAGGGCCTTGCGCACGCGCACGTCCTTGAGCGGGTTCTTGCCCTTGACGTTCGAGTTCTGCAGCTCGTCGCGGAACTGGTCCAGGCCCAGGAAGATGGTGCGGTTCTCGGCGCCGTCCAGCACCTTCAGCTGCGGCTGCTGGCGGATGCGGGGCACGTCCTGCAGGCTGGGGTCGAGCACGAAGTCCACCTCGCCCGACAGCAGTGCCGCCGTGCGCGTGGCGTCGGACTTGATGGGCGTATAGACCACGTCGGTCACGTTGCCGCCGAACTGGCCCTTGCCCCACCAGTGCGGGTTGGCGGCCAGCACCAGGCGCTGGTCGGGCGCCCAGGACTTGAGCACGAACGGACCCGTGCCCAGCGTGTTGCGGTGCGTGTAGGGCTCGTCGCTGGTCTTGATGTCCTTTGGCGCCGTGGCGTTGTTCTTCTCGGCCCAGGGCTTGCTCATGATGCGCAGCTCGGTCAGCTGGTTGACCAGCACCGGGTTGGGCACCTCCGAGAAGATGTCCACGGTGTGGGCATCCACCACCTCCACGCGGTCGATGCCCTGCGTATAGACGGCGTAGTTGGAGGTCTTGGCCTTGGCGCGCTCCAGCGAGAACTTCACGTCGTCGGCCGTGAGGGCGGAGCCGTCGCTGAACTTCACGCCCTGGCGCAGCGTGATGCGCAGCTGCGTGGGGCTGACCCGCTTCCAGGCGGTGGCCAGCTGCGGCTCGGGCTTGAAGGTCTTGCTGTTGTATTCGACCAGCGTTTCATACACCGCCGAATGCAGCGCGTTGTTCACGCCCACGTTCTGCGCATGGATGTCCCACGAGGACACGTCGGCCGAACGGGCGAAGCGGAAGGTGGCGGCCTGCGCGGCCAGCGGCGTGGCCACGGTGAAGGCGGCAGCGGCCAGGGTGGCCGCGAGGGAAAGCGAAAAGCGCATGGTGCAAAGGCCCTGAAGCAACGAGGAGTGCGGCCACTATGCCCGCGGCCCCCCGCGCGGCGAACGACTTTGTCGTTCTAACGTTATGCAGGCCGTGGCCGCAGGCGCCGACGTGTCAACGCGCGCGCAACTGGCGCACCGCTTCGGGCAGCGAGTGGGCCTGCGGCAGGAAGCGGTCGATGGCCGCTCCCAGCACCACCGCGCACAGCAGCGCCCCGAGCAGCGGCTTCCAGGTCAGCCGCACCGCGGCCGACAGCCAGCCGGCCCGCTCCACCCCCATCGCCGCACGCGCGGTGGCGTAAGAGAACGCCAGCTCCACCGCCACGGCCAGCAGCACGTCGAAGCCGAAGTACAGCAGCGCCAGGGCGCCTGCGCCCAGCACCACGGCCGCGCCGATGAGGAAGATGGCCACCACGGGCACGATCACCACCGCGCCTTCGTCCGCGCCGCTGGCGGCCTCCAGCGCCCCGCCGGCGATGTCGCCCAGGCCATCGCCGGCGCTACCCAGGCCGTCGCCGAAATCACCGCTCGCGCCGCCCCCACCGAAGTCGCCGCCGCCCCCGCTGCGCGGCCAGGGCGCGCGCGCGCCGCCGGAGGGCAGATCGATGTCGGGCACCAGGTCGATGCCGTCGGCCCAGCCGTTGTCGCCGCCTTCATCGCGCCGGCGGGGCGGCCGCACCAGCCAGGCCGCCCACGCACGCAGCACCAGCAGGTAGGCGATGTAGCCCACGCCCAGCGTGATGCCGTAGCGCAGCGCGAGCGAGCCCACGCCCATCACCATCTGCAGGTGCGACGTGGCCCACATCAGCGCCATCGTGAAAGCGCCGATGCACCAGCCGTGCACGTGCAGCCGGTGGCGCTGGCGCAGGGTGTGCGCCACTTCGCGGTCGGGCGCCCGCACCCGGCGCCAGGTCGAGCCCTTGCCGGGCGGGGGTGCGGACCCGCGCTGCCCGGGGCGCATCAGGCCACCGCCACGGGCACGCGCGCAGCCAGCGCGCACATCAGCTCGTAGCCCACCGTGCCGGCCGCATACGCCACGTCGTCGATCGGCAGCACCGTGCCGTTGGCGGCGCGCCCCCAGAGCGTGGCCTCGGCGCCGAAGCCCGCCTCCACGCCAGCATCGATCACAGGGGTCAGGTCCACGGTGATCATGTCCATGCTGACCCGGCCCACGACGCGCGTGCGCACGCCGTTCACCAGCACCGGCGTGCCCGTGCCGGCGTGCCGCGGGTAGCCGTCGGCATAGCCGCAGGCCACCACGCCGATGGTGAGCGGCGCATCGGCCGTGAAGGCCGAGCCATAGCCCACCGTGTCGCCGGCCTGCACGTGCTGCACGGCGATGACGCGGGCCGAGAGCGTCATCGACGGCTGCAGATCCCAATGCGCGGCCGTGTGCTCGGGGTGGTCCGCCGCGCCGCCGTAGAGCACGATGCCGGCGCGGACCCAGTCGCCGCGCACGCGCGCATCGACCGCGTGGCGCAGGGTGGCCGCGCTGTTGCACACGCTTTTCTCGCCGGGCAGGTCCTGCGTGGCCGTCTGGAAGGCGGCCATCTGGTGCGCGATGCCGCGCGGGCCGTCGGCGTCGCTGAAATGGGTCATGAACGAGATCTCGTCCACCTGCGTGAGCGCGTTGAGCCGCGCCCAGGCCGAGCGGTAGCGCTCGGGCGTGAAGCCCAGCCGGTTCATGCCGGTGTTCATCTTGAGAAAGACGCGGTGCGGCGCCTGCGTCTTGTGGGCGGCCAGCCAGTCGATCTGCTCGTCGCAATGCACCGCGTGCCACAGCCCCAGGCGCGAACACAGCTCCAGGTCGCGCGGCTCGAACACGCCCTCCAGCAGCAGGATCGGGCCGCGCCACCCGAGGGCCCGCACGCGCTCGGCCTCGGACAGGTCCAGCAGGGCGAAGCCGTCGGCCGCCCGCAGCCCCTCGAACACGCGTTCGATGCCATGGCCGTAGGCATTGGCCTTCACCACCGCCCAGGCCAGCGCGTCCGGCGCACTGGCGCGTGCGCGCCCGAGATTGTGTTGCAGTGCAGCAGTGTGGATGGTGGCTTGGATGGGACGCGGCATGGGGTCGATCTGCGGAGCGAAAAGGAAGGAATTCTGGCATCGCCCTCTAGAAACCGCGTGATATAACCGCCAGTCACTTGCAGCGGGTTCCGATATTTAACAGGGCATCAGGCGAACTGATGCACCCAACAGCCATTCGATGAAGCGCGGTTTCTACACCATCATGTCGGCGCAGTTTTTCAGCTCGCTGGCCGACAACGCACTTTTCGTGGCCGCCGTGGAATTGCTGCGCACCAACGGGTCGCCGGAGTGGCAGCGTGCGGCGCTCGTGCCGATGTTCGCGCTGTTCTACGTGGTGCTGGCCCCTTTCGTGGGCGCCTTCGCCGATGCGCTGCCCAAGGGCAAGGTCATGTTCTTCAGCAACGCGATCAAGGTCGTGGGCTGCCTCATGATGCTGTTCGGCTCCCACCCGCTGATCGCCTACGCCGTCGTCGGCCTGGGCGCCGCGGCCTACTCGCCCGCCAAGTACGGCATCCTCACCGAGTTGCTGCCGGCCTCGCAGCTGGTCAAGGCCAACGGATGGATCGAGGGGCTGACCATCGCCTCCATCATCCTGGGCGTGCTGCTGGGCGGCCAGCTCGTGGGGCCTGCCATCGCCCACCTGCTGCTGTCGGTGGACCTGCCCTTCGTGGACACCGGCGTGGACACCGCGGCCGAAGCCGCCATCGCCGCGCTGATCACGCTGTACCTGGTCGCCGCGTGGTTCAACACCCGCATTCCCCACACCGGCGTGGAGATGCGCCCGCTGCCGTCCAATCCGCTGGCGATGCTGCCGGACTTCTGGGCCTGCAACAACCGCCTGTGGCGCGACAAGCTGGGGCAGATCTCGCTGTCCACCACCACCCTGTTCTGGGGCGCGGGCGGCAACCTCAAGTTCATCGTGCTGGCCTGGGCCGCGGCTGCGCTCTCCTACAACACCACGCAGGCCTCGGCCCTCACGGGGGTGGTGGCCATCGGCACGGCCGTGGGCGCGGTGGTGGCCTCCATGCGCATGCGGCTGGACATGGCCACCAAGGTCATCCCGCTGGGCATCGCCATGGGCCTGCTGCTGGTGATGATGGTGTTCATCAAGAGCATCTGGGTCGCCATTCCCTTCCTCATCCTGCTGGGCGGCCTGGGCGGCTACCTGGTGGTGCCGATGAACGCGCTGCTGCAGCACCGGGGCCACAACCTCATGGGCGCGGGCCGCTCCATCGCGGTGCAGAACTTCAACGAGCAGGCCTGCATCCTGGCGCTGGGCGCGTTCTACAGCCTGTCGCTCAAGATGGGGCTGTCGGTGTTCGGCGCCATCACCGCGTTCGGCCTCGTGGTGGCCGGGGTGATGTGGCTGATCCGCCGCTGGCACCAGCACAACTGCGTGCGCTATCGCGAAGAGGTGGACCACCTGCTGCACCTGGCGCGGCACGACCACCACCACTGATCGCCACGGCGCCCAGGCCCTCGCGCAGGCCCGGCCTGCCGGCCTGCGGAATGGAAAGTACAACTTAACCACAGCCGGACATGACGCTGTCTTCATCCGAAGGCAGAAAATCATGCCGATGCTGCGGCAACCCTTCTTCTTCTGCGCCGATCCGACTGCAAAGCGGAGGCGCCCCTGCCGCTCCACGACGCTCCATGCCATCGCCGCTGCCCTTTGCCGCCCTGCTGTTCAACGCCTTCGTCTGGGGCCTGGCATGGTGGCCGTTCCGGGTGATGCACGGGGCGGGCCTGCACCCGCTGTGGGCGACCGCCGTGATGTACAGCGCCATCCTGATCGGCCTGCTGGCCCTGCGTCCGGGCCTGTGGGCACAGGTGCGCCAGCATCCGCAGCTGTGGCTGCTGGCCCTGAGTTCGGGGCTGAACAACGTGGCCTTCAACTGGGCGGTGACCGTGGGCGACGTGGTGCGCGTGGTGCTGCTGTTCTATCTGATGCCGGTCTGGGGCCTGCTGCTGGCCTGGCGGGTGCTGGGCGAGCGGCCCACGCCCATGGCGCTGCTGCGGCTGGCGCTGGCGTTCGCGGGCGTCGTGCTGGTGCTGCTGCCCGAGGGCGCCTCGCCGTCCCGGCTGTTTCAGAACCTGTCGCTGGCCGACGGGCTGGCGCTGGCGGGCGGGTTCCTGTTCGCGCTGACCAACGTCACGCTGCGGCGGCTGCACGCGGTGCCCGGCCAGGCGCGCATGTTCGTCATGTTCGGCGGCTGCATGCTGATGGCGCTGCTGGTGGCCAGCATCGGGCTGCAGGCCGGCGTGGTGGAGCCGTTTCCCCCAGTGAACGCCACCTGGGCCCTCACGGCCGCCCTGCTGGCGGTGGCGCTGTGGCTGGGCAACGGGGCGCTGCAGTACGGGGCGTCGCGGCTGGCGGCGGGCACCACGGCGGTGATCCTGCTGTCGGAGGTGGTGTTCGCCAGCGTGTCGTCAGTGCTGCTGTCGGCCGCGCAATGGCAGGCACGCACCTTGCTGGGTGGCGGCCTGATCGTGTTCGCCGCCCTGCTGGCATCACTGCGGCGCTGAGCGCCCGGCAGGCCGCCGCACAGGCGCTGCCCCGCCGCAGGGCCGGGGCCAAAAGGCCCTTGGCCGCCATGGAAAACAGGGCTCTCCCGGCCGGTGCTTGCGTGCCCGCGGGGCGCCGGTATAGTCATTGCAAGTTACGTCACCAGCGTACGCCGTGGTCATGCATCCGCAGGCCGGCGCTGCGCGTTTTCGGAGATTCGGTATGAAACGTCGTTCATGGTGCGCGCTCTTCATGGCGCTCGGGTCCTTCGCGCTGCCCGGCGGGGTGTCGGCGCAGACGCGCTGGACGCTCGCCACGGGCTACCTGCCCGAGGTGTTCCACACCGTCAATCTGCAGCAGTTCGCCAAGGACGTGAACGAGCGCACGAAAGGCGCGCTGGTGATCGACGTGCGCCCCGACAACAGCGTGGCCAAGCTGTCCGAGATCGCGGGCCAGGTGCGCGCCGGCAAGATCGCGGCCGGCGAGGTGCTGCTCAGCTCTCTGGCGGCCGACACCAAGCTGGCCGGAGCCGACGCCATTCCCTTCATCGTCGATACCTACGACGACGCGCTGAGGCTGTGGAAGGCGCAGCGCCCCGTGCTGCAGGAGGCGCTGGACCGGCAGGGGCTGGTGCCGCTGTACGCCGTGCCCTGGCCCGCCCAGGGGCTGTTCACCACGCGGTCCATCCGCCACGTGAGCGACCTGCGCGGCGCCAAGATGCGCAGCTACAGCCCCAGCACCGTGCGCATCGCCCAGCTGATGGGCGCCACGCCGGTGGACGTGCCCGCCAAGGGCATCAACCAGGCGGTGCTGGACCGGCAGATCGACACGCTCTTCACCTCGCCCGTCACGGGCGTGGAGAACAAGGTGTGGGATCTGCCCATCAAATACTTCTACAACGTGCATGCCTGGTATCCCAAGAACCTCGTGCTGGTGAACAAGGCCCAGTGGCTGGCCCTGCCCGAAGGCACGCGCAAGATCGTCGAGGAGGCCGCCGCCCAGGCCCAGGTGCGGGGGTGGAACGCCAGCAGCGCCGCATCCACCGCGTCCATCGCCGAGCTGGCGCGCAACGGCATCAAGTTGGAGACGCCCGACTTCGAATTGCGCCGGGAACTGCGGCGCCTGGGCGAGCAGTTCTCGCTCGAATACATCCGCGACACCGGCGCGGACGGCAACCGCATGATGATTCCGTACTTCTCCGGCGAGAATGCCGCTGCCGCCCCCAAGGCCCAGTGAACGCTGCAACGGCGCGGCGGCGCCCGATCAATTGATCGATTGATCGATCCTCCATCCACCTCGCTTTCCAGGGATGCCCGCCATGACCAGCGCCTACGACTTCCAAGCCCGGCAGATGAACGGCCAGACTGTGCCCCTGCGCAAGTACGAGGGGCAGCTGCTGCTCATCGTCAACACGGCCAGCGCCTGCGGCTTCACGCCGCAGTTCGCGGGGCTGGAGGCCCTGCACCAGCAATACGGCCGCCAGGGGCTGGCCGTGCTCGGGTTTCCATGCAACCAGTTCGGCCGCCAGGACCCGGGCAGCAACGACGAGATCGCCAGCTTCTGCCAGCTCAACTACGGCGTGAGCTTCCCGATGATGGCCAAGATCGACGTGAACGGCGCCGACGCCGACCCGCTGTACCGCTGGCTCAAGGCCGAAGCGCCGGGCCTGCTGGGCACGAAGGCGATCAAGTGGAACTTCACCAAGTTCCTCATCGGCCGGGACGGGCAGGTGCTGCGGCGCTACGGCCCGCGGGACACGCCGCAGTCGATGCAGGGCGACATCGAGGCGGCCCTCAAGGGGTGAGCATGGCTGCCGTGCGGCCGAGGCGCCCGAAGGCCTTCGCCGCCGGCCTCATGCCGTGGCTTGCGGGGCCGTTGCCTTTTCCAGATCGATGACCGCCATCGGCACCTTCTTGTGGGCGAGATAGTCCCATTTCAGGTACAGCAGTTCTCCGCCGTCCGGCTGCGCCACCCTTCCGTAGAAGGCGGGGCGCGGCGCTTTGGCATTGGTCACGATGAACTGCGCCGCCCGGATCAGGTCTTCCGTTTTGATGACCGCCGCTGCACGAAGGCTTCCGCCTTCGCCAGTCAGGAACGCCTGGACCGTCAGGTGCGCAAACACATAGCCCTCTTGCCGGGCACTGAGCGCCATCAGCCGCTTTTGGTATTCGGTCTCCGCGCCGCAGGGGCGCGAATAGCGGATGGCGAAGCTGCGGTGGTTTTCCCCGGCCCACTGCACCCGGCTCGCCAGGCCGCGAAGCGCCCCGGGCTGGCGCAGGATTTGCCAGGCATCGATGCCTGCCAGCAAATCCAGTTCGTCCTTGAAATCCCGCGACGCACGGCCTTCGGCCGGCCGGATCTTGCCGCCCCCCACCAACGGGTAATGCTGAATCGCGGGCCACACGGTATTGGCGAAGTCCGCCGCGCTGGCTGATAAGTTTTGGAGCAACATGATTCCCTTCGGGTGGAATCTTAGCCCCCGAAGGCGGACCCGTCGGTTCCACCCACTCCCTGTTACCGCCTCAGCGCCCCTGCGGCTGCGGATCGCCCCGCACCACGAAGTGCCTTGAAAACCCCAGCGCCCGCGTGACGCCCCGCGGCTCGGACACGAACGGCACGCGAAAGCCCGGATGGGGCAGAACCTCGGCGCTCCAGTCGGTGTCCCCGATGAAGCGAAACCGCACGGTGCGCTCGCCCTCCGGGCCGATCAGCGAAAAGCTGCCCGTGGTGTAGGCCCCGCCGAGGGTGGCCGCATCCAGCGGTTGCCACTGGCCATCGAACAGCGTGATGTGCAGCAGGTCTTCCTGTGGGACGTCGTCGGTCGTGAAGAGCAGGTACAGGCCCCGGCATTCGAAGGCGGCCTCCAGCACCAGCCCGTCCACGCGGGCCTGCAAGGGCCGGCCGTCCTGCACGACGCGGCTTTGCATCGGGGCCTCGCCGCCTTCGGCAGGCAGGGGGGCCAGGGCGATTTCAGCGGGGGTGAGGGTGCGCATCGCAGGCCCGCCGCTCACCACAGAAAGTCCACGCCGAAGGCCGCCAGCGCGCCGCCCACGAACGCCCCGACGGTCACGCACACCGGCGCGCCGGGTCCGCAGGCAAGGCCCGCCAGCGCGCCCCCCGCGATGCCGCCGCCGATCCCCGCCCCGGTCACGGCGATTTCCCTGCCCGCCGCGGCGCTCTTGTCGGTGGCCGTCGCCACGTTATAGACCGACAGGGCAATGGAGAGGACGATCAGGCCCCGGCCCGCGCGTGACAGGCCGCGCATGGTCTGCGTGACCTTCGGGTTGGATCGGCCGGCGGACTGGACGATCTCGCCATACACCGCGTTCTGCTGCGCCGCCGTGAGCCGGTCGAACTGCACGGTGGGCCCGTGGATCTGCTGGGCCTTGCGGGCGATGAGCTCGTTGAGCGTCTTGCCCTCGGCTTTCAGGCTCTGCGCCATGGCGCGCCCCACCGGCGTGCTGCGCCCGCGGATGATCTCCATGATGGTGTTGCGCGCCACCTGGGCCTGCTCGGCCGCCTGGGCCCAGGTGATGCGGCCGCTCATCGCCTCGAACTGCAGGTCGTTGGCCATGGCCTGGATCTGCCGGGTGTAGGCCAGCCGGGCCGAGGCGTCCAGCGAGAGGTGGGCTCCGGCGTTGGCCACCTCGGCCTTCAAGGCCTGGATGGCCGAGTCGAAGGCGGCGCGGTCTTTCGGATCGTCGTTCTGCATGGGTGTGTCTCCTCTTCCAGATGGGAAACGGCGCTTTTTTTCATGCCGGTCGTGCGGACTCGCGGCGAGGCGCTGGGGCCTGGTTCTTGTGCACCGGTGCTTGGGATCAGCACGTGCCGAAATTAACCGCCATGGCGGACATCGGGCGAAACCATCGGTCAAATAAGTTTCAATACGTATGAAAGTGCTTGCCGCGAAAACCGCTGGCAGACCGCGTTCGCGTGCCATGTCCCGGATGGTGTGCTGCGCCCACTTCCGTTCCCCACCTTGTGGGGGTTGGCCCAGGCCGCAGCGGCGTCCACGGCCGAGCCAGACCCCGGCATGTGGCTTTCGATGACGCGCTGAACGGCCAGCCCGGCCTCAGCCTGCAGACCGATACGCCACTGGGGCGCACCATGATCGTGTCCTACCTGGGCTACCGGGCGAATGGCTCGGCCCTGTTTCTGCAGGCCAGCGGCGTGCGCAATGCCAACGACACGGCGTTCACTGCGACCTTGCAGGAGTTTCGCAACGGCAAGTCGATCGCCGGTGGGGCCGGCAATGGCGAGTTGGCCGCCCCCTGGGCGACATCCGGCTCGCCTTCGATTCACCGACCTCCGGCACCGTGACGCAGCCGGGCGATGTGACGCGCCGTGCGTTTCGACAAGGCCTTCGACGCCCGCGTCTATCCCGTCTGGTTCAGCAGCGGAACAGCAACGAGTCTCGACATCGTCGCGCGCAACACGTGTTCCGCATGGCCACGAGAACCGCCGACCTGGGGACGCTGTGCGAGTACCGGGGCACCTACCGCCTGACCGGCGAAGGCCTGGCCTTCGAAGGCACGCGCACCTGTACCAGTTCCAGCGGCACGACGGTCGAACCGTACCTTGCCGAACAGTTCACCGTGGACCGCAACGGCCTGCTGCGCGGGACGATGCGCGAGAGCACGGGCAGGTTCCTGTAGGTGGGCCGTTGCGGAACCAGCGATTGCTGCGCGGGCCCGGGGCTGGACCTGCCTCGCCGAAGGCCGTGGCGACGGTCGCCTTTCTTGTCGAAAAAGGCCCCTGGCGCATATTCTTCTAGGGCGTATTGCTATAAATATAATAGCAAACGGCCTGGGACTGGATGGCCTTCGGACACCGGGCCACCTTTTACTTCCGGGGCCGCGGATGGCATCGGCATCGCATGGCCGGCGATCCGTTTTTCCGGAGAGGGCTGGCCGGCATTTCCAACGCTGGCCCGGTGCAGGCCGCAGGCGCTCTTTCTGCCTGCGGCCGATCAGCCGCCGCCGGGCCCGGCGCCCGGCAGGCGCCACACATGGCGCAGCATGTCGGCCAGCGAGCGGCCGGGCTCCACCATGAAGCGCTCGCCCAGCACGTCGAGCGAGACGATCCGGTCCACGCGAAAGCCGCGGAAGTCGCTGCGCAGCTCGCACCAGGTGGACAGCGTCCAGACCTTGCCCCAGTAAAAGCACCCCAGCGGCCGCACGCGGCGCTCGCTGGGGCGCCCCTGTTCGTCGGCATAGTGCAGCCGCACCACGTGGCGGGACTGCACGGCCTCGCGCAGCGGGCGCAACAGGGCCTGGGTGCGCGGGTCCACCGCCACGGCCGGGGCATAGAGCTCCTGCGCCTCGGCGGCCGCACGCGCCGCGGGCGGCAGCACCGAGAGGATCTTGCCCAGGGCGCTTTCCACCTCGCCGGCCAGGCCGGTGTCCAGCCAGGACTGCGCCAGCCGGGCGGCGGCGACCAGCGCGTTGGCCTCGCCCTGGCTGAACATGAGCGGCGGCAAATCGAAGCCTGCGCCCAGTCGGTAGCCCACGCCGGCCTCGCCTTCGATGGGCACGCCCTGGTGCTGCAGGTCGGCCACGTCGCGGTAGATGGTGCGCGCCGAGACCTCCAGCCGCCTGGCCAGGAAGTCGGCCGTGGACAGGCGCCGGCCCCGGATGAGCTGGACGATCTGGAACAGGCGGTCGGCGCGGCGCATGGGGGAGGGAATGGGGCGGTATCGGGTCTTCGGCGGGAGATTTTGCCCCGGCCTTTTCAGCGCGCCATGGCGTGCAGGCCGACGGTGTTGCCTTCGGTGTCGTACAGGTGCGCGATGAAGCCGATGCCGTGCGGAAGCTCGATGCACGCATCGATCACGCGCCCGCCAGCGGAGGCAACGCGCTCGACGGCGGCGTCCAGGCCCGGGGCGCAGTCGAGGTAAACGCGTGTGCCGGCATCGGGCGCCACGCGGCGGCTCGGGCCTTCGATGAGGCAGCCGCCGGTGGCCGGCCGGTCGTAGGCGAAGACGGCCAGCGGATCGCCGCCGAGGGTCTGGCGCTGCATGGGCCGGCCCAGCACCTGTTCGTAGAAGGCCTGGGCGCGGCCGAGGTCGGTGCAGGGGATCTCGAACCAGCTGATGGCGGAAACGGAAGAAGTAGCGGCAGCAGAAGAGGTCATGGCGGAAAAGTCCTTTCGGTCGTTGTTGCGAAGGACGCCATGGTGCGGGGGCCCTCCTGACAGCGTCGTGTCAGGAGGCTGCGCCGGCCGGGCCGCGCGGGCTCAGGCGGCGGGCTCGGCCGGGGGTTCGGACGGCGCGTCGGCGGCCGGTTCGGCCGCAGCCGAGACCGGCGCGGCGCGCAGCTGGCGCGCGCGGTGCAGCGAGCGTTCGGCCGTGCGCGGGTCCATGCCGTACATGTCGGCGAACTGCGCCACCGTGCTGCCGCTGGCCTCGAAGGCACGCAGCAGCGCTTCGGCCTTGGCGTCGCGTTCGGCCACTTCGGCGAAGGCTTCGTCGAGCAGGGCATTGGCGGCCTCGTCGCGGCCCCGCACCAGCGCGTCGTACGCCTCGCGCGTGAGGCCCGAGGCCTCGTAGGCCTGCGCGATGCGGCGGCGCAGCTTGGCGGTCATGTCCTCGCCGTCGCGGGGCTTCCTGCGGCGAAACACTTCCAGCAGCGCGTGGTGCACGTGTTCGGGGGCCATGGCCTCCACGGCATGGCCCTGCAGGTCGTGGCGCTGGCGGCCTTCGGCCACCACCTGCAGGTAGCGCGTGGACCGGGTGTGGATGCCCAGCGCGAGCTTGAGCGCATCGCGCTCGAACAGGTCGGGGTGGGCGGCCTGCAGGTCCTGGAAGATGCCGCGCTTGAGCGGCAGGAACTGCGCGCCGAACAGGTGCGGGTACAGCGCGGCCAGTTGCTCCAGCGCCGGGTGCGTGCGGCGCGGGCCTTGCGGGCCGGCGCCCTTGTGGTTCTGGGGGGCGGCCTGCGCTACGGGCGCGGCGCCTTCGGCCACCGGGGCACCGCCGGGCTTGCGGCGGTTGCGGCCACCGCGGCGCGAGGCGGGGCGGTCGGTGCGCGCAGCGCCCTCGTGCGGCCCTTCGCCTGCTTGCGGGCCATCGGCCGTGGGCGATGCAACGGCGGCAGCGGCGTCGGCCGCGGCCGGTGCGGTGGGGGCCGGCGCGGGGACGTTGTTCTGTTGTTCTTGTGCGGTCACGGAGTCGGTCATGGCAAAGGAAAACGCGGTTGGTGCGCGGCAGCGCGGCGGTCAAAACCCGCCATCATGCCAGCCTCGGGGCGAGCAGGGTCAGCGGGCGGCGGGCGACAGCGCCTCGTCGAGCGCTTCCACCCAGTGCCGCACCGGCAGCGGCGTGCCGCTTTGCAGGTGGGTGATGCAGCCGATGTTGGCCGACAGGATGGCCCCGGGCGGCGGCTCGCCGAACGCCTCGCCCAGCGCCGCGAGCTTGCGGTCGCGCAGCGGATAGGCCAGCTCCGGCTGCAGCACCGAGTAGGTGCCGGCCGAGCCGCAGCACAGGTGCGATTCGGTGCGCGCCACCCGCACCCGAAAGCCCAGCGCGCTCAGGTGCGTCTCGACGCCGCCGCGCAGCTTCTGGCCGTGCTGCAGGGTGCACGGCGGGTGGTAGGCGAACAGCGTGTCCGGCGGCACCACGCGGCCGCGCAGCGTGCCGGCCAGCCCGGCCAGCAGCTCGGGCAGCCACTCGGACAGGTCCTGCGTCAGCGCGCCGATGCGCGCGGCGCGCTCGGCATAGGCCGGATCGTCCCGCAGCAGGTGGCCGTAGTCCTTCACGGTGACGCCGCAGCCCGAGGCGTTCATGACGATGGCCTCGACACCGCCCTGCTCCACGAAGGGCCACCACGCATCGATGTTGGCGCGCATCTGCGCCTTGCCGCCCGCCTGGTCGTTCAGGTGGAACCGCACCGCGCCGCAGCAGCCGGCCTGCGGCGCGACGACGGTCTGGATGCCCGCCGCATCGAGCACGCGCGCCGTGGCGGCGTTGATGTTGGGCGCCATCGCGGGCTGCACGCAGCCGGCCAGCAAAAGCACCTTGCGCGCGTGTTCGCGGCCGGGCCACGCCCCGGCCGCGCGCGGCGCCGGCACCTTGGCGCGCAGGCCTTCGGGCAGCAGCCCTCGCACGGCCTGCCCCGCCTTCATGGCCGGGCCGAACAGCGGCGAAGGCAGGCCCTCCTTGAGCGCCCAGCGCACGGCACGCTCGCCCAGCGGGCGCGGCACTTTTTCGTCCACGATCTTGCGGCCGATGTCCACCAGGTGGCCGTACTGCACGCCGCTCGGGCAGGTGGTCTCGCAGTTGCGGCAGGTCAGGCAGCGGTCCAGGTGCAGCTGCGTCTTGCGCGTGGGCTGCTCGCCCTCCAGCACCTGCTTGATGAGGTAGATGCGCCCGCGCGGGCCGTCCAGCTCGTCGCCCAGCAACTGGTAGGTGGGACAGGTGGCGGTGCAAAAGCCGCAGTGCACGCACTTGCGCAGGATGGCTTCGGCCTCCTGCCCTTCGGGCGTGCCCAGGAATTCGGGAGCGAGCGTGGTTTGCATGGCGTGCCTCGGCGGTGGGGTGGTCAGGGGCCGGGGGGCTCGGCGTGCGGCGCACGCCGGGCCAGCGCGCGGCGGGCGCGCCAGAGCCGGGCCAGGTGTTCGAAATCGGCCACCAGCGGCGGCACCGACAGGCCCAGCAGGATGGCGGCCAGCGGCACGACCCAGATGAAGCCCACATGCTTGAACCCGGCCGCGCCCACGAGGCCGCCCACGGTGAACATGCCCAGCAGGCTGGCGAAGAGCTTCAGCCGCGCCTGGTTGGCATGCACCTGCGCCTCGGGCGGGGTGCCGCTGCGGTTCCAGTACAGCATCTTGCCGATCTCGATGCCCAGGTCGGTCGCCACGCCGGTCATGTGCGTGGTGCGGATCTGGGCCGAGGACATCTTGGTGACCACCGCGTTCTGCAGCCCCATCAGGAAAGCCAGCAGCAGCACGGTGAGCGGCACGGCAAACGGGGTGCGCCACTCCAGCGTGATGGCGCCCAGCAGCCCGAAGAGCAGCAACAGCACGGCCTCGACCAGCAGCGGCAGCGCGAAGCCGCTGCGCAGCCGGTGGTGGCGCGCCCAGTTGACCAGGATGGCGGTGGTGCCCGCGCCCGACATGAAGGCCCACAGCGTGCCCACCGCGCCCAGCACCAGCGCCATGTTGCCCAGCACCAGCTGGTCGGCCACCATCGACAGGAACCCGGTCATGTGCGAGGTGTACCGGTGCACCACCAGAAAACCGCCCGCATTCACCGCCCCGGCATTGAAGGCCAGCAAAAGGCCGAGCAAGCGGTTGGTGGACGGGGTCCGGTGCCGGCCGGTGAGGTGCCGCAGCAGGCGCATGGCGCTACCGCCCGGGGCCCATCCGGCCGGGGTTGAAGATGCCCGCCGGATCGAACGCCTGCTGGAGCCGGGAGTGGATCTGCGCCAATGCCTTCTGCGATATGGGTTCAAATCGGCCCATCGCCCTAGTATCCATTGCCTCTGATGCTATAAAAAGCGAAGCACTACCGCCGACCGCATGCGCCGTCTCGCGCAGCGCCGCGCCCGCGTCCAGCGGGGCCTGCACCCACCGCAGGGCGCCGTGCCACTCGATCAGCGGGGGCGCCACGCCGGCAGGCAGCGCCAGCACCGGCGCCGCGGCGGGGACCGACAGGCGCCACAGGGCGTGGTCCGGGCGCTCGGCCCGGGCGGCGAACCACGGCAGGGCCTGGTCGCGGCAGGCCTGCCAGCCGGTGGCTGCGGCGGCCGCGTCCAGGCATTCGCCCCCCATGCTGCGGCACGCGGCCTCGACGGCGGCCACGGCCCCGCGCAGCCGCACCCACAGCGTGCCCGTGCCCCCCGCCCCGCCCTCCCAGCGGCTGGCATTGAGGGGCAGGGGCTGGCCGCCCCAGGCCTGCAGGCGGCGCAGGGCGTCGGCCGGGTTGCATTCGAAGCGCAGGGTGGCTTCGGCCGGCGGCACGGGCAGCACTTTCAGGCTGACCTCGGTGAGCACGCCCAGCGTGCCCCAGGCGCCCACCATGAGGCGGGAGACGTCGTACCCCGCCACGTTCTTCATCACCTGGCCGCCGAAGCGCAGCAGCTCGGCCCGGCCGTTGATCAGCTCCAGCCCCAGCACGTAGTCGCGCACCGCGCCGACGCTGGCGCGCGCGGGGCCCGACAGCCCGGCGGCCACCATGCCGCCCACGGTGGAACCCGGGGCGAAATGCGGGGGTTCGAAGGGCAGGCACTGGCCGTGGGCCGCCAGCGCGGCTTCCAGCTCGGCCAGGGGCGTGCCGGCGCGGACGGTGGCGACCAGCTCGCTCGGCTCGTGGTTCACGATGCCCGACAGGGCGGTGGTGTCCAGGCGCTCGCCCTGCAGCACGGCGGCGCCGTGGAAGTCCTTGGTGCCCCCGCCGCGGATGCACAGGGGCGCTTGCCGCTCGGCACTGTCGCGCACACGGTCGATGATCTGGCGAAGGGCGGAATCCATGGCGTGGATCGTACCGGCCCCCCTTTGCCAGCGGGGCTCGACCGGCCGTGAATTTTTTGAACGCCGGGCGTGAATCCGCCCACGGGCCACCGGCGGGCATCCGGCAAGCGCTCAGACGTTCAGCAGTCGTTCAGGCGAGGCCCTCGGGCAGTTGCCTCTCTTCGTACCAGTTCACCGGCCGGCCGGCCACCGGCAGGCGCTCGCCGGCGACCAGCAGGTGGCCCGCATGCGGCTCGCGCGCCAGCTCGTCGGCCGGGCGCCCCTGGCGGGCCGAGGTGACGAAGAGCGTGGCGCCCTCATCGCCGCCTCCGCCCAGGCAGGGCATGGTGGGGCACTGCGCCGGCACGGGAAGGTCGGCCACGATCTCGCCGCCGGGCGACAGCCGCAGCACGCGGCCACCCTCGTACATGGCGCACCAGTAGTGGCCTTCGGCATCCACCGCCGCGCCGTCGGGCCGGCCGCCGTAGCCCGGCTGGCCGGGCTTCCAGCCATCGGGCTTGGGCGCGAAGGCATGCAGCACGCGCGGCGCGCCCACAGGCTCGCCCGAGGCATCGCACTGCCAGGCGCGGATGGTGTGCGAGGGCGTATCGACCCAATACAAGGTGCCGCCATCCGGCGACCAGGCCAGGCCGTTGGCGGTGGCCACTCCGTCCAGCATCTGGCGCACGCGGGGCGCCCCGGCGCCGCGCCCATCGACGCAGTACAGCGCAGCCACCGGCTGGCGCGGACCCGCGGCGGGCTCGTGCATCGTGCCCACCCAGAAGCGGCCCAGGGCGTCGCACTTGCCGTCGTTGGCGCGCTCCGTGGCCGGATCGATCGGCAGCCGGGCCACCGGCACCAGGGGGCCGCCCCAGTCCTTGGCGCGGCAGAGGGTGTCGCGCAGGGCGATCACCAGGCCGCTGGGCTCGCCCGCGGTGCGGGCCGGCGCGATGCAGCCGGGCTCGGACGGCATGGCCCAGCGCTCGGACTGGCCCGAGGCGGGGTGGAACCGGCACAGCGCGCGGCCGGCGATGTCCACCCAGTACAGGCGCGATTCGACGGGGTGCCAGAACGGCGATTCGCCCAGTTGGTCGGGCTCGGATGTGGCGGGGCGCCAGTCCATGGGCATGCGGGGTTCTCCTGGAATCGAGTGGATGGGGCCGGCGCGGCCCACGTTCCGCGCGCCTGCCTGCCCCATTATTCGCGGCCGGCCGGCAGCGGCCAAAAAAAAGGCCCACCTTGCGGCGGGCCCAATGTCCAGGAAAAGTATCTCGCTTGGTTTTCGCACCGCCGCGATGCCACCAGTCACCGCGGCAGGGATCTCGGCCGGTCAGCGGTTGTAGGCGGTCTCGCCGTGCGACGTGATGTCCAGGCCTTCGCGCTCGGCCTCTTCCGGCACACGCAGGCCCACCAGCAGGTCGGCGATCTTGTAGGCGATGAAGGCCACGACGCCGGACCACACGATGGTCACCAGCACGCTCTTGAGCTGGATCCAGACCTGTGCGCCCATGGCGAACGTGTCGGGGGTCAGGCCGCCCGTGCCGCCCAGGCCTTGCGATGCGAACACGCCGGTCAGGATGGCACCGATGATGCCGCCCACGCCGTGCACGCCGAACACATCGAACGCATCGTCGGCGCCCAGCATCTTCTTGAGGCCACCCACGCCCCAGAGGCAGACCACGCCGGCGATCAGGCCGAGCACGATGGAGCCCATGGGACCGACGAAACCGGCGGCCGGCGTGACGGCCACCAGGCCCGCCACGGCGCCCGATGCAGCGCCCAGCATGGAAGCCTTGCCCTTGTGCAGCGACTCGCCGGCCAGCCAGCTCAGCGTGGCAGCGGCCGTGGCCAGGACGGTGTTGATGAAGGCCAGGCCCGCAGCGCCGTTGGCGGCACCGGCGGAGCCGGCGTTGAAGCCGAACCAGCCCACCCACAGCAGCGAGGCACCGACCATGGTCAGCGTCAGGCTGTGGGGCGTGAGCGCTTCCTTGCCGAAGCCGATGCGCTTGCCCACCATGTAGGCGCCCACCAGGCCGGCGATCCCGGCGTTGATGTGCACCACGGTGCCGCCGGCGAAGTCGAGCGCGCCGTCCTTCGCCAACAGGCCACCGCCCCACACCATGTGCGCCATGGGGATGTAGCTGAAGGTGAACCACAGCACGCTGAAGATCAGCACGGCGGAGAACTTGATGCGTTCGGCGAACGAGCCCACGATCAGCGCCACGGTGATGGCCGCGAAGGTGCCCTGGAAGGCCACGAACACGTATTCAGGGATGGTCGGCAGCGCGCCCGAGAGCGTGTCTGGCGCGATGCCCTTGAGGAAGATCTTGTCGAAGCCGCCGAAGAACGTGCCCTCGCCGCCGAACGTGAGGGTGTAGCCGTACACGGCCCACAGCACGCTCATCAGCGAGAAGATCACGAACACCTGCACCAGCACCGACAGCATGTTCTTGGAGCGGGCCAGGCCGCCGTAGAACAGGGCCAGCCCCGGAATCGTCATGAGGATCACGAGCAGCGTGGAGGTCAGCATCCAGGCCGTGTCGCCCGAGTCGAGCTTGGGTGTGGGGGCGGCGGCCGGCGCTGCGGCCGCGGCGGCTTCCGCCGGTGCGGGTGCGGCCGCCACGGGCGCAGGGGCTGCGACCGCAGGGGCTGCGGCGGGCGCCGTGGCCGATGCGGGTTCGGATGCCGCGGGCGTCTGGGCCAGCACGGCGGTGCCGGAGGCCATCAGGCTCAACCCCAGCAGGAAGGAAGCAAGCAGTTTTTTCATGGCAGTTTCTCTTGGGTGTCTGGTGACAGGCGCGGGGGGCCGGGCCTTACAGGGCTTCCTTGCCGGTCTCGCCGGTGCGGATGCGGACGACCTGCTCCAGGTGGCACACGAAGACTTTGCCGTCGCCGATCTTGCCGGTGCGCGCGGCGCCCTCGATGGCCTCGATGACGCGGTCCACCAGCTCGTCGGACACGGCCGCCTCGATCTTCACCTTGGGGAGAAAGTCCACCACGTACTCGGCACCGCGATACAGCTCCGTGTGGCCCTTTTGCCGGCCGAAGCCCTTGACCTCGGTCACCGTAATCCCTTGGACCCCGATGTCCGACAGGGCTTCGCGCACCTCGTCGAGCTTGAAGGGTTTGATGATGGCTGTCACCATTTTCATGTTGCTTTTCTCCATTTGAGGCACCCCTCGGCGCCTGTTGTCTTTACAGGGTTTTCGTGAGCGCAACGATCAGGCGCGACTTGTTGACCGGGCCGAAGAAGGCTTTCTTGTTGGCGCCCACCACGGCGGCCGACAGGGACAGGCCCGAACCGAAGTCATAGGCACCGCCCACGCTGTAGTCCATGTAGTTGGGCACGCCCAGGTCCTTGATGTCGCTGGCAAAGCGCGTGAAGCCGACCGACGCCTTCAGCGTCGTCTTGGGGGCCACTTCCTGCGCGTAGGCCAGGTTCAGGTAGCCGGTGTTGCGGCCCTTGTTGTCGGTCGTCTTGGCGCCGGCCCAGCCGAAGTAGTCCTTGGAGATGGTGTGCGAGTACTTCGCCGTCAGCGGGCCGTAGGTGGCCGCGCCGTAGAGTTCGGTGGTGTTGCCCACCGAGTTGCCGGGGTAGGCGTAGGTCAGCGCGCCCAGATCCAGGTCCACGTCGCCGGCCTTGAATTTGTAGCCGCCGTAGAAATCCATCTCGATGGAATTGCCCGGCAGCCAGTCCACGCTGGAATTCCAGTTGCCCACGTACCAGCCGCTTTCGCCGAAGCTGTAGTCGAAGCCGCCCTGGATGGCGGGCTTCACGGCCTTGACCCGGCTGGCGTCCTGGTCCTGGCCACGGAACTTGTAGTTGGTGGTCAGGCTGACATTGCCCGTCAGTTGCGCACTGGCCAGCAGAGGCAGGGCGGCAACGAGGGCGACGCTCAAGGACTTCATGGATACACGGGACATGGTTCCTCCGGGGGGTGGCTGATTAGGGATGTCCACGCTCCAAGCATGGACCGTGCCATCTCCCCTGCGCGGTGCCGTCCGGGCCCCTGCCCCGGCAGGCAGGTATGCCGAAAGTGGTTACATGCTATGCGCCCGCGTTACTTTTTGCACCATTGCAGTGCCGCCGAGACCATCGATTGGCGTGTTTGGCACAACACGCACCATTCTGGGGAAAGTACGGCGGGACACACTGTGTTGGTGCGTCCCGCCGCGTGCGCTCCACCCCTGGGCGCACTTCGCGTCGTTGGAGGAGTTTCAAGGGTCCCTCAACCCCTCATGCAATGCCCGGCAGCCCTCAGCGCGCCGCCCGGGCCTTGAGCCATTGCAAGGGGTGCGGCGGCCGCGACGAATCGTCCGGCGCGGAAGGCGGAGGCGCCGCTGGCGGCATGGAGCGCAGCTCGACCTGGATGCCGCGCTCTTGCGCATGGGCCATGAAGTCGTCCAGCGCCTCTCGGATATCGCGGTCCATGAAGCCGCAGTTGCAGCCATCGACGACCAGCGAATGCCCCGGCTGCACCCGGTTCAGGTGATTGCGCAGCGTGGCCTTGCTGAAGAACGAGACATCCTTGCTGAGCCGGATCAGGTGGACGTTGCCCTCGGAGATCATCGTCAGCGCACCGCGCGTATTCGCCTGGATCAGGAAGAGCATGCTGCAGGCCAGGCCGATGAGGATGCCGATGAGCAGGTCGGTCGCCAGGATCGCGCCCACCGTGACCGCGAACGGCACGAACGCCGACCAGCCCTCGCGCCAGACCGCAGCGATCATGGCCGGCTTGGCCAGCTTGAACCCGGTGTGCAGCAGCACGGCGGCCAGCGCGGCCAACGGCACCCATTGCAGGAATTCCGAGAGGAACAGCACGCTCGCCAGCAGCAGCACGCCGTGGAACACCGCCGACAGCCGGGTGCGCGCACCGGACTGGATGTTGGCCGAAGTGCGCACGATCACCGCCGTGATCGGCAGGCCACCCAGCAGGCCGGCCAGCATGTTGCCCACCCCTTGCGCCTGCAGTTCGCGGTTGGGCGGTGCCACCCGCTTGAGCGGATCGAGCCGGTCGGCCGCCTCCAGGCTCAGCAGCGTCTCCAGGCTGGCCACGACGGCCAGGGTGAAGGCGATGGTGTAGACCTCCGGCCGCGCCAAGGCCGACCAGTCGGGCGAGGCGAGCTGCGACCACAGCGCGCCCAGGCTGTCGCCCTCGGGCAGGGCCACGCGCTGGTGGTCGGGCAGCGCGATGGACGGCTCGGTGGCCAGGGCGACGGCCTGGTAACCAATGCCCCAGAGCACCGCCAGCAGCGGCCCGGGCAGCCGGCCGATCAGCGGCAGGCGCTTGGCCCAAGGGGAATCCCAGGCAAACAGGATGGCCAGCGCACCGGCGGCGATGATCACCGCGCTGCCGGTGACGGCACCGACCAGTCGGCCCAGGTCGTCGAATCCGTCGATCGTGCGGGGCACCAGGCGCATGGCCTGCTCGCCGGAGACGAAGCCGAACGCCACCGGAAGCTGCTTGAGGATCAGGATCAGCCCGATCGCGGCCAGCATGCCCTTGATGACCGGCGAAGGAAAGCAGGCGCCGAGGTCACCCGCCTGCAGGCGGCCGAACAGCCACTGCAGCGCGCCCGCGACCAGCACGGCCACGAGGAATGCCTCGAAGCTCCCCAGCTTGGTGATCGCATCGACCACGATCACGACCAGGCCGGCCGCAGGCCCGCTCACGCTGAGTTGCGAGCCCGACAGCCAGGCCACGACGAGGCCGCCCACGATGCCGGAGACCAGGCCCGCCAGCAGCGGCACGCCGCTGGCCAGAGCGATCCCCAGGCACAGCGGCAGGGCCACGAGGAAGACGACGACGCCCGCCGGCACGTCGCTGCGCCAATGGGCGAGAAGGCCCGTGGCCGATGTGCCGGCCGGGTTGCGAAGGGTGTTTTGCATGGTGGGTACTCCTTCGCGTCAGGCCGCTGCGGCCAGTTGGATGCTGTCGGCGTCGATGTCCAGCACCTGGCGCAGGCGCCCGTCGCGCAAGGCATAGACCCAGCCCAGCAGCCGCAGGGGCTGCCCGCGTTGCCACGCCCGCTGCACCTGGGGCGTGGCCGCGAGCGTGTGGACCTGATCGGCCACGTTCAGCTCGACGAACCGGCCCACCCGGGCCGCGACCTCATCGTCATCGGCAGGATCGGGGGCGGTGTTGCCATCAATCTCGCCCGCGCGGCGGCGGTACAGGGCCCGCAGCGGGCGCAGATGCTCGGCGAGATAGTCGCCCCGCGCCGGTACGGCGCTGTCGGCCGGCATCAGCGCAGCCCGGACGCCGCCGCACCCTTCGTGGCCGCAGACGATCACGTACTGGACCTGGAGCACGTCGAGGGCGTATTGCAGCGCACTCATGATGTTGGGATCGTCCGGGCGGACCAGATTGGCCACGCTGCGGTGAACGAACAGCTCGCCCGGCAGCGCATTGGTGACGCTCTCGGCGGGCACGCGGCTGTCGGCGCACCCGATCCAGAAGACGCGCGGCTGCTGGCCAGCCACCAGATTCTCGAAAAATGCCGGATCGCGTGACGTCATTTCGTCAGCCCAGGCGCGGTTTTGAAGCATGAGACGCGTGGTCAGATCCATGGAAACCTCCGTGTTGTTGATTAGATGCTGCAGTGCAACACGGTATTAGGCTAGATCAAAAACCGCGCATATTCTAAATATGGGGTTTTTATGTTTCATTTGCTTTCGTGTGACGCGAAAAATTGGCCCGCCACTTCGCCAGATTTCACTTGATATAAGGAAAATTTATTTAATCCATCGAGTGAAAATAATATTCAAGCCATCAATAAAGTACGGAGATGTACATTATTAAACGTGGGTTTATCTTTTATCGAAAGACCCTTCGATTGCATTAACCATTGAATGTCAAAGGTCGTCCGCGATTAACCCCGACGAGTGCATGCATTCAAAGACAGGCACGACCACCGAACCGGAAAATTGCGTTGAAGCGTCCTTCACCCCTGCCCGCCGTTGCTCGCCCATCGGGGGGGCAGGAGGTCCCAACCAGGCCGACACGGCGTTCGAAGCGATCGCCGCCGTGTCGGCATGGGGTGATTGCCTATATCCTCGCCCTTCGCAATTCAGGCGCTGGCCGCGAGCCGGCTTTCCAACGAGGGAGAAAATCAACCATGGGTCTTGCTTTGGTGCAAAGCCGGGCATTGCTGGGACTGCAGGCCCCGTGCGTGACGGTCGAAGTGCATCTGGCCAACGGGCTGCCCAGCTTCACGCTGGTCGGTTTGGCGGATGTGGAGGTGAAGGAGGCGCGGGAGCGGGTGCGCTCGGCGCTGCAGAACGCCGGGCTGGAGTTTCCCCATAACCAGAAAATCACGGTCAACCTCGCGCCAGCAGATCTCCCAAAGGACTCCGGCCGGTTCGATTTGCCGATTGCGCTGGGCATTCTCGCGGCAAGCGGGCAAATCGACAGCGCACGCCTGGCGGGCCATGAATTCGCGGGGGAACTGTCGCTGTCCGGCGAACTGCGCCCCGTGCGCGGCGCGCTCGCCACCAGCTTGGCCCTGCGCTCGGCTGGCGTGGCCGTGCGCATGGTGCTGCCGCCCGGCAGCGCGGAGGAAGCCGCCCTGGTGCCCGGCACCGAGGTGTACCGGGCGCGCCACCTGCTCGACGTGGTGCAGCACTTCCTGCCCGTCTCGGCCCATGCCAATGCACCCGCCGAGCCGGCCGGGGATGGTTTCGTGCGGCTGCAGGCGTCGCCGCTGCAATCGGGAGCGCCGGAGGCGGACCTGGCCGACGTGAAGGGTCAGGCCGCCGCAAAGCGGGCGCTGGAGATTGCCGCTGCCGGGGGCCACGGCTTGTTATTGGTCGGCCCACCGGGATCGGGAAAATCGATGCTGGCGCACCGCTTTGCCGGGCTGCTGCCGCCCATGACGGTGGACGAGGCCCTGGAGAGTGCGGCCATCGCGAGCCTGGCCGGCCGCTTCGGCCCGGAAAGATGGGGTGCTCGGCCAACCGCATCGCCCCACCACACCTGCAGCGCGATTTCACTGGTTGGCGGAAGCTCGCCTCCGCGGCCCGGCGAGATCTCGCTCGCCCATCACGGCGTCCTTTTTCTCGATGAGTTTCCGGAGTACGCCCGCAGTGCGCTGGAAGCCCTGCGCGAGCCGCTGGAGACAGGCCGCATCACGATAGCACGCGCGGCGCAGCGGGCGGAATACCCGGCGCGCTTCCAACTGGTGGCAGCCATGAACCCCTGCCCCTGCGGCTTTCTCGGCTCGGGCCAGCGCACCTGCCGCTGCACACCCGACCAAGTCACACGCTACCAGGGCAAGCTCAGCGGCCCGCTGCTGGACCGCATCGACCTGCATGTGGAAGTGCCCGCGCTGCCCCCGGGCGAGTTGCTGCAGGCCCCGCCCGGCGAGCCCACGGCGGCGGTGCGCGAGCGCGTCGTGCAGGCCCGCCAGCGGGCCATCGACCGCCAGGGCCAGCCCAACCAGGCGCTGCAGGGCCAGCAGATCGACACCCACCTGGCGCTGGACGAGGCGGCAACGCGATTCCTGCAGGCCGCAGCGACACGCCTGGCGTGGTCGGCGCGCAGCACGCACCGCGCGCTCAAGGTGGCCCGCACGATCGCCGACCTGGCGGGCAGCGCGGCCATCGCCCCGGCCCACGTGGCCGAGGCCGTGCAGTACCGGCGGGTGCTGCACCGCAGCGCGGCGTGACCTGAGGGTTACAGGAACATGCCGCCGGATGCCTCGATGCGCTGCGCGTTGACCCAGCGGCTGGCGGGCAGCAGCAGCGAGGCGATCACGCCGCCGATGTCGTCCGGCTGGCCCACACGGCCCAGCGCGGTCTGCGAGGCGATGAAGGCGTTCATCTGCGCGTTGTCGCGCACCGCACCGCCGCCAAAATCCGTCTCGATGGCGCCCGGGGCGACCACGTTCACGGCGATGCCGCGCGGGCCCAGTTCCTTGGCCAGGTAGCGCGTCAACACTTCCACCGCGCCCTTCATGGCGGCATAGGCCGCGAAGCCGGGCAGCGCGAAGCGGGCCAGGCCCGTGGACACGTTGACGATGCGCCCTCCGTCGTTCATGAGCGGCAGCAGTTTTTGCGTGAGGAAGAACACGCCCTTGAAGTGGATATCGACGAGCTGGTCGAACTGCGCCTCGGTCGTCTCCATGAATCCCGCGTGGATGCCGATGCCCGCGTTGTTCACCAGAAAATCGAAGCGCTCGCGCTGCCAGTGGCGCGACAGCACTTCGCGCACCTGGCCGGCGAACGCGGCGAAGCTTGCGCTCTGCGAAACATCGAGCGGCAGGGCCACGGCGCGCCGGCCCAGGCGTTCGATCTCGGCCACGGTGGCCTCGGCTTCGGCCGCCTGGCTGCGGTAGGTCAGGATCACGTCGATGCCTTGCCGGGCGATGTGCAGCGCGGCATTGCGGCCCAGGCCGCGGCTTCCGCCGGTGACCAAGGCGATGGGCGCGCCGGCCTCCGCCGAGGACGCGGTGGAGGATGTGGATGGGATGGAAGCGGTCATGGCAGGCCTTTCAGTGGGGATGAAAACAGAATGCTTGGCAGTCTATTGAGCAGTCACCGTTCCATAAATCGGCAAAAATCGATCAGTTTGTTCATCCCAGAAAGACAATGAACCCCCTTGACCGCATGCTGATGTTCGTCCGCGTGGCGGAGCTGTCCAGCTTCACCCAGGCCGCCGATGCGCTCGGCATTCCGAAAGCCGGCGCTTCCGTCGCCGTGCAACAGCTCGAAAGCCAGCTCGGCACCCGGTTGCTGCACCGGACCACGCGGCGGGTGCAGCTCACGCAGGACGGCCAGGCCTATTACGAGCGCTGCAAAGACTTGCTGGCCGATGTGGACGAACTGCAGTCCATGTTCCAGCAGCCCGGGGGCGAAGCGCTGCGGGGGCGGGTGCGCATCGACATGTCCACCGGCATCGCGCGCCGCGTGGTTCTGCCGCAATTGCCCGAGCTGCTGCAGCGCCACCCGCGCCTGGAGATCGAAATCAGCAGCACCGACCGCCGCGTGGACCTGGTGCGCGAGGGCTTCGATTGCGTGGTGCGCGTGGGCACCGTGTCGGAGCCGGGCCTGGTGGCGCGGCCGCTCGGGCAGTTGCGCATGGTCAATTGCGCCAGCCCGGGCTACGTGGCGCGGGCCGGACGGCCGCAGTCCGTGCAGGACCTGGCGCACCACCACCTGATCCACTACGTGACCACGCTGGGCGCCAAGTCAGGCGGGTTCGAGTACCTGCGCGAGGGCGAAACGGTGCGCCAGCCGATGGCCGGCCCCATCACCGTCAACGGGGCCGAGGCGTACCAGGCCGCTTGCCTGGCGGGGCTGGGCATCGTGCAGGCGCCGTTGATCGGGGTGCATGCACACCTGGAGCGCGGCACGCTGGTGCAGGTGCTGCCAGACCACCCGGCCCCGCCGATGGCCTTGACCCTGCTCTATGCCCACCGCCGCCACCTGCCCCGCCGAGTGCGCGTGGTGATGGACTGGATGGCGCAGGTGATCGAGGCGCACGTGGCGCACATCGATGCGTTCGCCTGAGCCCGCGTCAGGGGCTGGCGAACAGGGCCGCGCGCGGCCCACCCGGCGCCATGCCGTCCATCAGGAACCCAAGGCAGGCATCCACATGCCGCCGGAACCCGACCGGATCGGGTTCCTCCCCCTCGGGTTCGGACAGCACGCTGCGCCCGACGGCATGCAGGCAGCGCGCCGCCAACGCCGGCTCCAGCCCCTCGCGCAGGTGGCCCCTGCGCGCCGCCACGGCCAGCGCGGCCTCCAGGTGGCGAACGGCCGTCGCCTGGGCGGCCGCCGCGCGCGCACCCAGGCCCTCCCACCCGTCCGCATCGCTGGCTTCGCGCAGCACCCATTGCGCCAGCGGCCATTGCACCGGGTCTTCGCGGCACTCGCCGATCTGGCGGGCCAGGCAGCGGTGCAGGAGCGACAGGGGCTGCGCCGCGCTTTGATAAGCATCAAGGCGGGTACCGATGTCCAGCGGCCACCGCAGACGGCCGAGCAACTCCTGCAGCAGCGCGGTCTTGTCGGCGAAGTGCCAGTAGATCGCGCCGCGGGAGACCCCCGCCTGCCGCGCCACCTCGCCCAGCCCGGCGCCTTGCACCCCGTGCCGGGCGAAGGCCTGCAGCGCAGCGCTGACGATGCGCGCCCGCGTCAGCTCCGCTTCGGTCTTGGTGTGCTTGGCCACGGTGGCAGGCGCTCAGGCCACGTCAGGTGCCCGGCCGGCATCAGGGTCTTGTAGCGCCGACGGCGGCCACCGGCGTTCCGGTCGATTCCACCCATCCGCCGCCGAGCGTCTTGTAGAGCGTGACGAGGTTGGTGTAGCGCGACAGCCGCGTGCCGATCAGGTTCTGCTGAGCGGTGTAGAGCGAGCGCTGCGAGTCCAGCACCGTCAGGTAGCTGTCCACCCCCCGCTTGAAGCGCGCATCCGACAGGCGGTAGCTGTCGGCCGTAGCGTCCACCAGCGACTGCTGGGCCTCCAGCTGGCGGCCCAGCGTGCCGCGCTGGGCCAGCGCATCGGACACCTCGCGGAACGCGGTCTGGATCGCCTTCTCGTACTGGGCCACGTCGATATCGCGGTCGGTGCGGGCGATGTCCAGATTGGCCTGGTTGGCGCCGCCGTCGAAGATCGGCAGCGAGATCTGCGGCGCGAAGGTCCAGTTGCCCGATCCGCCCTTGAACAATCCCGACAGGTCCGCGCTGGAGGTGCCGGCCGAAGCGGTCAGGCTGATGCGCGGGTAGAAGGCGGCGCGGGCCGCACCGATGTTGGCGTTGGCGGCCCGCAAGGTGCGCTCGGCCTGCAGGATGTCCGGGCGGCGCTGCAACAGGTCCGATGGCAGTCCGGGCGGAACCTGGGCCAGCGGGTTCGATGCCGCGCTGGCATCGCTGGGCAGGGCCTGCGGCAGCCACTCGGGCGGCACGTCGGCGCCCACCAGCAACACCAGGGCATTGCGGTCCTGCGCCACCTGGCCGGTGTAGCGCTCCACATCCACCCGGGCCGAGTCCACGCTGGTCTGCGCCTGCCGCAGCGTGAGGGCCGAGGCCACGCCCAGGTCGAAGCTGCGCTGGTTGAGCGCGAAGGCATTGCTTTGGTTGGCCAGCGTGTCCTGTGCCAGGCGCAGCCGATCCTGGTCGGCCGCCAGCGTGAGGTAGGCCGAAGCCACTTCGGACACCAGGCTGATGTGGGTGCTGCGGCGGGCCTCCGCCGTGGCGAAGAACTGCTCCAGCGCCTGCGCATTCAGACTGCGCACGCGGCCGAACAGGTCCAGTTCGTAGGCGCTGAAGCCCACCGTGGCGCTGTAGCTGTGGGCCACCACGGGCCGGCCCGCACCGGACAGGTCTGCCGGCGTGCGGCTGCCGCTGCCGCCACCGCTGGCGTTGACGGTCGGGAACAGCGCCGCGTCCTGCACGCGGTACTGCGCACGCGCCCGCTCGATGTTGAGCGCGGCCACGCGCAGGTCGCGGTTGTTGGCGATGGCCATCTCGATCACGCGCTGCAGCGAGGGGTCGGTGAACACATCGCGCCAGCCGATGTCGGCCACCGGCAGTGCAGCAGGCGTGCCGGCATCGCCCGCGAAGGTGGCGGCCACGGGCGCGGCGGGCTGCACGTAGGCCGGCATCAGGCTGCAGCCGGCCAGGGAAGCGGCCAGGGCCAGGGGAGCAAGGAGAAAGCGGGACATGTCAGGCACCTTCCGAAGCAGGGTGTGGCAAGGCGGCATGCGCGGCCTGGGCATTGGGCGCAGCCGGCTTGCGCCGGAACAGGCCCACGATCAGCACGAAGAACAGCGGCACGAAGAAGATCGCCAGGACGGTTCCGGACAGCATGCCGCCGATCACGGCCGTGCCCAGCGCATGCTGCGCGCCCGCCCCGGCGCCACTGCCCAGCACCAGCGGCAGCACGCCCAGGATGAAGGCCAGCGATGTCATCAGGATGGGGCGAAGGCGCATGCGCACGGCCTCCATGGCCGACTCGACCAGGCCTTTGCCGCCCTCGTACAGTTCCTTGGCGAACTCCACGATCAGGATGGCGTTTTTGGAGGCCAGCCCGATGGTGGTGAGCAGGCCCACCTGGAAGTACACGTCGTTCATCTTCCACGTCAGCATGGCCCCGAGCAGCGCGCCGAACACGCCGAGCGGCACCACGAGGATCACCGAGAACGGGATCGCCCAGCTTTCATAGAGCGCGGCCAGGCACAGGAACACGATCAGGATCGACAGCGCATAGAGCAGGCCGGTCTGGCCGGTCGAGGCCTTCTCCTGGCGCGACAGCCCGGTCCACTCGAAGCCGATGCCGGGCGGCAGCTTGGCCACCGCTGCCTCGACGATCGCGAGCGCCTCGCCGCTCGAAGCCGCGCCCGGCATCGCCATGCCCAGGATTTCCATGGAAGGCACGCCGTTGTAGCGCTCCAGCCGCGGCGAACCCGACGCCCAGCTGGCCTTGGCGAACGAGGTGAAGGGCACCATCGTGCCGGCGCTGTTGCGCACGTACCAGCGGTCGATGTCCTCGGGCAGCATGCGAAACGGCGCATCGGCCTGCAGCATCACCTTCTTCACGCGCCCCTTGTCGATGAAGTCGTTGACATAGCTGCTGCCCCAGGCGGCCGAGAAGGTGTTGTTGATGTCGGCCATCGACAGACCCAGCGCCCCGGCCTTGTGCGGATCGATCTCCAGGCGGAACTCCGGCGTGTCCTCCAGCCCGTTGGGGCGCACCGCCACCAGGCGCGGGTCCTTGGACAGCTCGCCCAGCAACTGGTTGCGCGCCTGCATGAGCGCGGCGTGGCCGAGGTTGGCGCGGTCCTGCAGCATCAGGTCGAACCCGGTGGCGTTGCCCAGTTCGGACACGGCAGGCGGCGCGAAGGCGAACACCTGCGCATCGCGGATCGTCGCGAAGAACGCACCGGCCTTTTGCGAAACGCCCGACACGCTCAGCGCCTCGCCCTTGCGCTCGTCCCAGGGCTTGAGCTTGACGAAGGCGAACCCCGTGTTCTGGCCGCTGCCGGCAAAGCTGAAGCCCGAGACCGAGAACACGCCCGCCACCGCATCCTTCTGGTCTTCCAGAAAATGCTTCTCCACCTGGCGGATGACCTCTTCGGTGCGCGCGTTGGCGGCCCCGGGCGGCAGTTGCACCAGCACGAACATCGTGCCCTGGTCCTCGTCGGGCAGAAAGCCTACGGGCAGCTTCATGAAGCCGAACACCACGGCGGCCAGCAGCACCGCATACAGCGCCATGTAGCGCCAGCCCTTGCCCAGCATGTGCCGCACGATGCCCTGGTAGCCGCGGTTGCCGCGGTCGAAGGCGCGGTTGAACCCGCCGAAGAAGCCCGTCGTCGCCATGGCGTGGCCCTTGGGCACCGGCTTGAGCAGGGTGGCGCACAGGGCGGGCGTCAGCACCATCGCCACCAGCACCGACAGCGTCATCGCCGAGACGATGGTGATGGAAAACTGGCGGTAGATCACCCCGGTCGAGCCGCTGAAGAACGCCATGGGCACGAACACCGCGGCCAGCACCAGGGCCACGCCGACAAGCGCCCCGGTGATCTGGCCCATCGACTTGCGCGTGGCCTCTTTGGGCGACAGGCCCTCCTCGGTCATCACCCGCTCGACGTTCTCCACGACCACGATGGCATCGTCCACCAGCAGCCCGATGGCCAGCACCATCGCGAACATGGTGAGCGTGTTGATCGTGAAACCGAAGGCCGCGAGCACGCCGAAGGTGCCCAGCAGCACCACGGGCACCGCAATGGTGGGGATCAGCGTGGCGCGGAAGTTCTGCAGGAACAGGTACATCACCAGGAACACCAGCAGCACGGCCTCGACCAGCGTCCGCACCACCTCCTCAATGGAGATGCGCACGAACGGCGTGGTGTCGTAGGGCTTTTGCACCTTCATGCCCGGAGGGAAGAACTTCTGCAGCTCGTCCACCCGCGCGTCAATCGCGCGGACCGTGTCGAGGGCATTGGCGCCCGTGGCCAGCTTGATCGCCAGGCCCGCGGCCGGCTTGCCGTTGTAGCGGCCGACGGTGCTGTAGTTCTCGCTGCCCAGTTCGATGCGCGCCACATCGCGCAGCCGCACCTGCGAGCCGTTGGTCAGGGTGCGCAGCAGGATCTCCTCGAACTCCTGCGCCGTCTTCATCCGGGTTTGCGCAGTGATGGTGGCGTTGATCTGCTGGTTGCCGGCCGCGGGCAGCGCACCCAGCTGGCCGGCCGAGACCTGCGCGTTCTGCGCCTGGATGGCCGTCTTCACGTCCAGCGGCGTGAGGCCGAAGTTGGCCAGCTTGTCCGGATCGAGCCAGACCCGCATCGCGTACTGCGAGCCGAACAGGGTCGTGTCGCCCACGCCTTCCACGCGGCTGATCGCGTCCTGCACGTTGGCGGCGACGTAGTCGGACAGGTCGGAGCCGTTCATGCTGCCGTCTTCGGAGGTGAAAGCCAGCACGTTCAGGAAGTTGGTGGCCGACTTGGTGACCGTGACACCCTGCTGCTGCACCTCTTGCGGCAGCAGCGGCGTGGCCAGCGACAGCTTGTTCTGCACCTGCACCTGGGCGGTGTCGGGGTCGGTGCCGTTGTCGAACGTGAGCGTGATGGTGACCTGGCCCGATGACTCGCTGGTCGAGGCCATGTAGCTCAGCCGGTCCAGCCCCTTCATCTTCTGCTCGATGACCTGGGTGACGGTGTCCTCCAGCGTCTTGGCGGAGGCGCCGGGGTAGTTGGCCGTGATCGCCACGGCGGGCGGCGCGATGCTCGGGTACTGCGCGATCGGCAGGGTGAAGATCGAGAGGGCGCCGGCCAGCATCACGATGATGGCCAGGACCCACGCGAAGATGGGGCGGTCGATGAAAAAGCGTGCCATGGGGTTCTTTCGCGCGTATCAGTTCGCGGGGTTCTTGGCACCCTCGGGGGCGGCCGCCTGCGCGGTGGGGGTGGCCGTGGCGGCCGCGGCCTTGGGGGTCCAGGGCATCACCTTCACCTCGGCGCCCGGTGCCGCGCGCTGCTGGCCGTCCACCACGAGCTGGTCGCCCGCCTGCAATCCGGTGCGCACCAGCCACTGGTCACCCACCGTGCGCTCGGTTTCCAGCGCGCGGCGCTGCAGCTTGTTGCCGGCACCCACCACATAGGCCATGGGCTTGCCGGTGCTGTCGCGCGTCACGGCCTGCTGCGGCACGAGCAGGCCCTGCTCCTTCACGCCTTCCTGCAGCACGGCGCGCACGTACATGCCGGGCAGCAGGTCGGCCCTCGGGTTGGGGAACACGGCGCGCAGCGTGATCGCGCCGGTGCTCTGGTCCACGGTGACGTCCGAGAACTCCAGCTTGCCTTCCAGCGGGTAGGCGCTGCCGTCTTCCAGCATCAGCCGCACCTTGGCGGCATTGGCGCCGGCCTTTTGCAGGTCGCCTCGGGCCAGGGCCTGCTTGAGCCGCAGCAGCGCGGCGCTGGGCTGCGTCACGTCCACGTAGATCGGGTCCAGTTGCTGGATGGTCGCCAGCGCCGTCGCCTGGCTGGCGGTGACCAGCGCGCCCGGCGTGACGCTCGACTTGCCGATGCGGCCAGATATGGGCGCATCGACCCGCGCGTAGGCCAGGTTGATGCGGCTCGTCTCCACGTTCGCCCGGGCCGATGCCACGTCGGCCTCGCCCTGGCCCAGCGATGCGGCCGCGTCGTCGTAATCCTGCTGGCTCACGGCCTGGATGGCCACCAGCTCCTTGTAGCGGTCGGCCTTGAGCCGGGTGGTCTTGAGGCTGGCCTGGGCCTTGGCCAGCGCCGCCACGTTGCTGTCGTAGGTGGCCTGGTAGGTGGCGGGGTCGATCTGGTAGAGCGTCTCGCCGGCCTTCACATCGCTGCCCTCGCGGAACTTGCGCGCCTTCACGATGCCCCCCACCTGGGGCCGCACGTCGGCGACGAGGTAGGGCACGGTGCGGCCGGGCAGCTCGGTGCTCAGCGCCACGGACTGCGGCTGCACGGTCACCACGCCCACGATCGGCATGCCCTGCGGCGCAGGCGGGCCGCCCGGGGGCTTGCCGCAAGCGGCGAGCAGGCAGGCCATGGCAGCGGCGGCCGACAGCGTGAGCAAGGGGCGATGAACGGGTTGCATGGGCAATCTCCAAAGAAGAATGCGCCGATGATATACAAACCGTACTGTACGGTAAAGTAAATTTGACTTCGATTCTTCGCCCATCAATACTCGGACGCATGAACACAGAAAACGGAAGTCGGTAGATGCGCGTCAAGACGGAAGCCAAGCGGGACGCGATCATTGAAATCGCCTCCCAGGTCTTTTCGGAGTCGGGGTTCGAGGGGGCATCCATGGCGGAAATCGCCGCCCGGGTCGGCGGCTCCAAATCCACGCTGTACGGGTATTTCAGCTCCAAGGAAGAGCTGTTCCTGGAGGTCGCCATCGGCGCGGCCAAGGAGCACATCGAACTGTTCTTCATTGCGCTCGAGCAAGACGAAAGCGAGCTGGAAACCGCACTGAAGACCTTCGCCGAGAAGATGCTGGCCGTGATCTGCAGCGAGCCGGCCATCCAGGCCAAGCGTGCCTTCGTCGCCGAATCGGGCCGCAGCGACATCGGCAAGCGATTCTTCGGACTCGGGCCCCACAAGGGCATTCAGGCGCTGGGCTCGTTCCTGGAAGCACAGATGCGCAAAGGGCTGCTGCGGCAGGCCGACCCGCTGACCGCGGCGCGCCACTTCATGGCGCTGATGGAGGCGGAGACGGCAACGCCCCGCCTCTTCGGTCTGGAGGACAACCTGTCCAAGGTGAAGCTGCGCCAGGCCATCGGCCGGGCCATCGACGTGTTCTTGCGCGGCTATGCGGTGGACCCGGCCGACGGCGCCTGAAGCGCCCCGCACCGCCGATTGCGGGCGCGCCCCGGCGCCCGCCGGCCCTCGCCACACCCGGCTGGCATAAGCACATGCGCAGATGCCATAAGGCCGCGGGGCCGGTTTGCCCGACAATGTACGGGTTTGCCCGCATGGCAGGGGGCAGCCCAGGTCGCGCAATGCGTCCGCACGCCACCGGCCCTGTCCCTGAAGGCTTCTTTCGTCTCACCTCCAATCTGCCACCATTTCCATGAGCGCATTCAACGAAGAACGAGTCCTTTCCGTCCACCACTGGACCGACCGCCTGTTTTCCTTCACCACCACGCGCGACCCCGCGCTGCGGTTCTCCAACGGCCACTTCACCATGATCGGCCTGAAGGTGAACGACAAGCCGCTGCTGCGGGCCTACAGCATCGCCAGCGCCAACTACGAAGAGCACCTGGAGTTCCTGTCGATCAAGGTGCCGGACGGCCCGCTGACCTCGCGCCTGCAGAACATCCAGGTGGGCGACTCCATCGTGGTGGGCAGAAAGCCCACGGGAACGCTGCTCATCGACTACCTGCTGCCGGCCAAGCGCCTGTATTTGATCTCCACCGGCACGGGCCTCGCGCCCTTCCTGTCGGTGATCCGCGACCCCGACACGTACGAGAAGTTCGAGGAAGTGGTGCTGGTGCACGGCGTGCGCCAGGTCAAGGAACTGGCCTACCACGACTTCATCACCGAAACGCTGCCGCAGCACGAGTTCCTGGGCGAGACGGTGTCCAAGCAGCTCAAGTACTACCCCACGGTGACGCGCGAGCCGTTCCGCAACCAGGGCCGCATCAACGACCTGATCGAAAGCGGCAAGCTCTTCACCGACCTGGGCGTGCCCCCGCTGGACCCGCTTGTGGACCGCGTCATGCTATGCGGCAGCCCCGAGATGCTGGCGTCGCTCAAGGCCATCCTGGAGCACCGCGACTTCGAGGAAGGCAACACCACGAAGCCGGGCGACTTCGTGATCGAACGCGCTTTCGTCGAGAAGTGAGGTGACGCGGGTCAGGGGCCGGAGCGTGTGCAGGCCGGCCCCACCGCAAAGTGCCGGGGCATTTGCTTGCGCGCACCTTTTGCTATTGAATTAATAGCATAACGCCCTAGCACTGATTGCGCTGGAGGCACAAAACACGGAATACCTTCCCTGCGCACAAGGTGGTCGGCGGCTCCTGTGCCGAAGCACCCAGGCCGGGCGGTCCAACGGCTGCCCGGTTCGGCGACCCCTCTGCGCCCCATGCTCGCGCCCCAATGGCAACGAGCGGCCATGGCCGCCCGTGAGAGAGTGAAAGAACGGGCCTTCGCCCAGGCCCGCGCCGATCAATAGTTGTTGGCCACGCGCATCGACTGCGCACCTTGCGTGTAGCCGCCCTGCCCCTGCGGCCGGTTGTCCACGCGGAAGTTGCGGCCCTCCACGCGCATCGGCGTGCCCTCGGCCACCGGCTGCGAGCGCGTGAAGGTGCGCACCGAGCCGTCTTCCATGCGAACGCGCATCTGATAGGCCGTGGTGGTGCGGGTGCGTTGCTCCACCGTGTGGCCCAGATAGCCGCCGCCCACGGCGCCCAGCACGGTGGCTGCGGTGCGTCCCGAGCCCTTGCCCACCTGGTTGCCCACGACGGCACCCAGCACGCCACCGGCCACGGCGCCCACGCCGGTCGCCGGAGCGGCCTGTTGCACCGCCTGCACCGACTCGACGCGCCCGCAGGTGCTGCACACCGGCGCCTGCGCCTGCATCGCCACCGGGCGGCCACCATCGGCAGAGGCGTCGTACCCGCCGCCCGATCCGCTACCGTATTGCGGCTGGACCGGGGCCCGGTTCACGATGTTCTGGGCCAGGGGCTGCGCTGGCCGTGCAGGCGTTGCGCCTGCGCGTTCGTTGATGACTTCGGACTCCGGCGTGCGCGTGGCACCGGGAGCCAGTTGCGCGACCTGCGCAGCGGATTCGGGGGAGGCACCGCCGCGCTGCTGCATGACCAGGGTGGCGCCCAGCGCCAGCACGCTCACGCCCAGCGCGCCCACGGCGGCCCACAGCCATTTGACGGATGCGCCCCCGGCAGGGGCAGCGGAGGCGCCGACCCCAGGCGCAAGGGAAGGATTGTTTCGGACGATGAGACTCATGGTGTTCTTCCTTCTTCAGGTGTTTCGCAGGCAGGGTACACGCGGCCCCGCTTCACACAGCAGGGCGTTCTGTAAACAAAGTAAGTAGCTGTTTGCCTGGCAAGACTGTGCGAATGCGCCTACCGGCACGTGCGCCGAAGGGCCGTGGTCGCGCTGTTCCATACACGCCACACTGGGCGCCACGCATGCCGCCCCGGCGTGCTTGAAGGGGGCACGCCCATGGCTGCACAGATCCGCATCGGAGTATCCGGCTGGCGCTATGCGCCCTGGCGCGGCACGTTCTATCCGGAAGGGCTGGTTCAGGCCAAGGAGCTGGCTTTCGCATCGCACCAGTTCCCGGCGATCGAGTTGAACGGCTCGTTCTACGCACTGCAGCGCCCGGCCAGCTACACCCAGTGGGCGAGCGATACGCCGGAGGGCTTCGTGTTCACCGTCAAGGCGCCGCGCTACATCACCCACATCCTGCGGCTGCGCGATGCGCGCCCGGCGGTGGCCAATTTCATGGCCTCTGGGCTGTTCGCGCTGGGCGCCAAGCTCGGTCCCATCCTGTGGCAACTGCCGCCGAGCCTGCCGTTCGATGCGGCGCTGCTGGAGGATTTTCTCTCCCTGCTGCCGCACGACACCGATGCGGCCGCCACGCTCGCACAGGGGCGCGAAGACCGCATGCACGGCCGTGAACTGCTGGAGCCGTCCCGCCCCTGGCGCCTGCGCCATGCCCTGGAGGTGCGGCACGGCAGCTACCGCACCCCGGAGTGCATCGACTTGCTGCGGCGCCACCGCGTGGCGCTGGTGACGGCCGATACCGGCGGGCGCTGGCCTGAACTGGGCGATGTGACGGCGGACTTCCTCTACCTGCGGCTGCACGGCGCGCAGCAGCTTTATGCCAGCGGCTACAGCGATGCGCAGATCGCGCAGTGGGGCGAGCGCATCCGCGCGTGGTCGCATGGCCAGGCCCCGAAAGGGCTGGAAAACGCCGGGCCCCCTTCTGAGACGCCCAGCGGACAGGAGCGCGACGTGTTCTGCTTTTTCGACAACACCATGAAGACCCAGGCGCCCGAGAACGCGCTGCGGCTGGCGCGCTATCTGCAACTGGGCACGCAACTGGAGGCCGCGCCGCCCGGGCCGTGAAAGGACAGCGCCCCGCCCTGCCAGCGAAGGGCGGCCCGGGCCGCTCAGCGCCGGCCGGCCGGAGGCCCTTCCAGGTTCTCTTCCCGCACCTCCTGGAAGGCCCGTGCGCAACTGGCCGAGAACAGCAGCACGGCCGACGAAAAGTAGATCCACATCAGCACCACCACCAGCGAGCCGGCGGCGCCATAGGCCGACACCACCGCCGCAGTGGCGAGGTACAGCGCCAGCAATTGCTTGCCCACGGTGAACAGAATGGCGCCGACGACCGCGCCGAACACCAGGCAGATGAGCGGCGGCTTCTGGCCGCCCCCGATGCGCATCAGCCCTACGAACAGCAGCACCGCGATGCCAAAGGCCACCAGTTCATTGGCCAGCTGCAGCAGCGGGCCCGTGGCCATCGGCAGCCGAGCGCTGGCCCAGGTGGCCACCACATGGATCACGGTCGATACGACCAGCGAGATCAGCAGCAGGAATCCGATGGCCAGCACATAGGCCAGCCCCCGCACCCGCAGCGACGCCATGCGCCACCACGCCTTCTGTTCCGGGGGAGGGGCAGAGTCGCGCGCCCACAGCCGCTCCAGCGCCGACTGCAGTTCCACGAACACGCCCGTGGCGCCGGACAGCAGCAGCACGAATCCAGCGATGGAAGCGATCCGCCCCTCCGACGGCTCCCGCGCGCTGGACAGCGCCAACTGCACCACTTCGGCCACGCGATCGCCCATCACGCCGCGCACCTGGCCGACCATGGTGCTTTCAAGATAGGACTTGTCGATCCACCAGCCCAGCACGCCCACCAGCAAGAGCAGCACCGGCGCCAGGCTCAGCAAGCCGTAGAACGACATCGCCGCACTCATGCGCAGGCCGTCCGCATCCAGCCAGAGATTGGCAGCCCGCACCAGCGGCATGATCGGGCTGGCGAGCGCTTTCGCGCGCTCGATCCATGGCTTGAAGAACGATGAGGACATGGCGCCCATTGCACACCAAGGCCGCGCGGCCAGGTGTCGGAACAGTTCGCCAGTGCGCCGGCCGGCTCAGCCCGGTTGGCCCATGGCGGGGTCGGACACCGAATCCTTGCCCGTCTCGATGCGGCCTGCAAAGCGGCGCTGGAAGGCCGGCGCAGCGCTGCAGCGCACCACGAAGTCATACCAGTTGCCGCTGTCGCCCAGGGGCCAGGCGAGTTCTTCCACTGCACCGGGGGCCACGCTGCGCGTCCACGGTCCATCCACACGGTAGGCATGCGCTTCGGCCGAGAACGTCATCGCGCTGCTGCTGCGGTTGTACAGCTTCACCCGCACCTGCGGCGGCTCGCACAGCTCGTAGCAGACCTGCACTTCCGGCCCGCCCGTGGATGTCTGCTGCTTCAGGTCGCCGATGAATTCGCGGTGGTAGCCGTTGGGACCGAGCACCCACAGGTGGTACGGGCCGCCATCGGCCGCCGCGTTCCAGACGCCGCTCAGAGTCTTTCCCGCCTCCACGACGTAGCGGCGCGGAATCCGGTCGAGGTGGTTCTTGTCATAGACATGGAACACCGCCGCGGTGCCCGCCTTGCCGGTGTGGGCGAACAGCAGCGTGACCGTGCCCGCACCCGCACTGACCTGGGCCGTGGTGTGCAGCTCGTAGGGCAGCGCGCGCGAGGGCCGCACGCCCTCGGCCTGCACCGGCAGTGCCGCGCCGGCGGTGGCCGTGGGCTGGGGCAGCTTGGCGGCCTGGGCCTGCGCCGCCACGCGGGCGTCCACCGCGCCCTTGGTCGTGCGGCCGGCAAGGGTCGGCAAGGTCTCGGTGTTGGGGTTGACGAAGTTGAAGCAGCTGGTCAAGTCCCCGCAGACCGCACGGCGGTAGGGGCTGACCTGCGGCTCGGCCACGCCGAAGCGCTTTTCCAGGAACAGCAAGGTGGAGGTGTGGTCGAACACCTGGGAATTGACCCAGCCGCCCCGGCTCCATGGGGACACCACCCACATCGGCACGCGCGGGCCGGGGCCGTAGGGCTTGCCGTCGGCCGCCGGCTGGCTCGGCGTGGCGGGCTGGAAGTCGTGGTACTCCACCGCCACATCGGCGGCCGGCAACGTACAGGCACCGGCCAGACTGCCGTCCGGGTTGCGCGAGGGCGCCGCGGGCGACGGCAGGTGGTCGAAAAAGCCGTCGTTCTCGTCGAAGTTGATCAGCAGCACCGTCTTGCTCCAGACGTCCGGATTGGCCGTGAGCGCGTCCAGCACCTCCTGCACGTACCAGCCGCCCTGCGCCGGACTCGACGGTCCGGGGTGCTCGCTATAGACCGAGGGCGGAATGATCCACGACACCGCCGGCAGCGTGCCCTGGCGGATGTCCTCGCGGAACGTCTCCAGAAAGCCCTGCGGCATGGTGTTGCCGAAGCCCTTGGCCAGCGGGCTCAGGGGGTCGTCAATCCTGGCGTCGTAGAACGGCCCGGCCAGATCGACCGGCTGCGTGATGTCGGTCTTGGCCACGTAGATCGGCTTGCGGTCCGCGGGCATCTTCTCGATCTCGGCGCGCCAGTGGCGAAAGCCCATCATCTCGTTGCAGCCGAAGTTGTCGATCAGGCTCTGATAGACCTTCCATTTCACGCCCGCTTTCTCCAGCCGGTCGGCGTAGGTGGTCCAGGTCCAGCCATCGGTGGACGCGCCGATGTCGTTGCCGCCGTTGAACTGGTTGTTCAGGCCCGCGACACGGACCTTGGAGCCATCGATGGGGCTGACGCCGTTCGGGCCGTTGGTGCCGGTCCAGTAGAAAAGCCGGTTGGCGATGGTGCCGGTGTGCATGCCGCAGTGGTAGTGGTCGCACAGCGTGAAGGCATCGGCCAGCGCGCGCTGGAACGGCACCTCCGCCGTTTCGTAGTAGCCCATCGACAGAGGCAGCTTCGCGTCGGGCCACTGGGACATGCGCCCGTGGTCCCAGGCCGCCTGCGAGTCCACCCAGGTGTGGGGCGTGCTGCCGGCGCGCTGCGCGTTGCCCTTGGCTTCGTCCAGGCGGTAGGGCACATAGGTGCTGGGCGGCGACGTCTTGGTGTAGGTCTGGTAGAAAACGTTGCGGCCGTTGGGCGTGGGGATCGGGAAGCGGTCACCGAAGCCGCGCACGCCCTTGAAGGTGCCGAAGTAACCATCGAACGAGCGGTTTTCCATCATCAGCAGAACGACGTGCTGCACGTCCTGGATGGTGCCGGTGGCGTTGTGGGCCTCGATGGCCAGGGCGCGCCGGATGGCCGGTGGGAAGGCGGTGAGCGTGGCCGAGGCGGCGCCCACGCCGAGCGCGGTCGTGAGGAAATTGCGTTTGGAGGAATCGACGGTCATTTGGAGGAGTCTTTCTTGTCCGTGGGCGGGGTCCGGGGGGTGCCCCGTTCAGGGCTTGGGCGCGCAGTGCGTGTCCGGACTGGCGCACGTGGCCGTCGCGGCGGGAGCGGTGGCATCCGCACCACCGCTGCCGCCGCAGCCCGCCAGCAGCAAGGCAAGAAAGAGCGCGCTGGCGCCCGGCAACGGGCGGCCGATCAGGGGCAGCGGCGAGCGCTGCAGAGGGATGGTCATGGCGTGGGAAGAAGGGAAGGAATGAAGTCCTTCATTCTTCCCGCCGACTGTGGCGCCCGAGTGACTTGCGCGTGACGCGGCGGGGGCAGCGCCGTGACGGCGCCGCCGGTCAGAGGTTGGGCGCCAGCAGCCGCGTCAGCGCCGCTTCGTCCATGCCGCGCCGCGTGGCCAGGTCGTGCACCTGGTCTTCGCCGATCTTCCCGACGTTGAAATACTGGCTTTCGGGATGGCCGATGTAGAAGCCGCTCACGCTGGCGGCGGGCGTCATGGCCAGGCTTTCGGTGAGGCCCATGCCGATCTCGCCGCACTGCAGGACGCGAAACAGTTCGCTCTTGGCGCTGTGGTCCGGGCAGGCCGGGTAGCCGGGCGCGGGGCGGATGCCCTGGTACTTCTCGGCGATCATGTCGTCGTTGCTCAACTGCTCGCCGGCCGCATAGCCCCACAGGTCAGTGCGCACGCGGTGGTGCAGGCATTCGGCGAAAGCTTCGGCCAGGCGGTCGGCCAGGCTCTTGAGCATGATGGCCGAGTAGTCGTCCAGCGCATCGACGAAGGCCTGCTCCTTCTTCTCCACGCCCAGGCCGGCGGTGACGGCGAACAGGCCCGCGTAGTCGGCCACGCCGCTTTCCTTGGGCGCCACGAAGTCGGCCAGGCACCGGCTGGGGCGAGGCACGCCATCGATCACGTGCTTTTCGGTCTGCTGGCGCATGCCGTACCAGGTCATGGCGACCTCGGTGCGCGATTCGTCGGTGTAGAACTCGATGTCGTCGCCCACGCTGTTGGCCGGGTACAGCGCCAGCACGCCACTGGCACTCAGCCAGCGGCCTTCCACCAGCCGGCGCAGCATGGCCTTGCCATCGGCGAAGACGCGCGTGGCCTGCTCGCCCACCACCTCGTCGGTCAGGATGGCGGGGTACGGGCCGGCCAGGTCCCAGGTCTGGAAGAACGGGCCCCAGTCGATGTACCTGGCCAGCTCGTTCAGGTCGAAGTTCTTGAACATGCGCCGGCCCAGCAGGCGCGGCGTGGCCGGGCGATAGGCCGACCAGTCGATGGGCGTGCGGTTGGCGCGGGCCTTTGCCAGCGGCCACAGGGGCGTCTGCTTCTTGTTGGCGTGCTGGGTGCGCACCTTGTCGTAGTCGGCGTTCAGCTCATCGACATAGCTTTGCACGCCGTCGCCCAGCAGGCTCTGCGCCACGCTCACGCTGCGGGACGCATCGGGCACATAGACGACGGGGCCTTCGTAATGCGGCGCGATCTTGACGGCGGTGTGCACGCGGCTGGTGGTGGCCCCGCCGATGAGCAGCGGGATCTTCTTGATGCGGAAATGTTCGTCCTTTTGCATCTCGCCGGCCACGTATTGCATCTCTTCCAGGCTGGGCGTGATCAGTCCCGACAGGCCCACGATGTCCGCGCCCTCGACCTTGGCGCGCGCCAAAATCTCGTGGCACGGCACCATCACGCCCATGTTCACCACCTCGAAGTTGTTGCACTGCAGGACCACGGTGACGATGTTCTTGCCGATGTCGTGCACGTCGCCCTTCACGGTGGCGATGATGATCTTGCCCTTGCTGCGCACGTCGCGGCCGGCCAACTCGTCCTGCCGCTTTTCTTCCTCGATGTACGGAATCAGGTGCGCCACGGCGGACTTCATCACGCGGGCGCTCTTGACCACCTGGGGCAGGAACATCTTGCCCGCGCCGAACAGGTCGCCCACCACGTTCATGCCGTCCATGAGCGGGCCTTCGATCACATGCAGCGGGCGGCCGCCCTTGGCGACGATGGCCTGGTAGGCCTCTTCGGTGTCTTCCACGATGAAGTCGGTGATGCCGTGCACCAGCGCGTGCGACAGGCGTTCGCCCACGGTTTTCGGATGCTCGGGCGTGCCGCGCCATTCGAGCCGCTTGCTCTCGTCCTTGGCACCGCTTCGGGCCGTCTCGGCCACTTCGACCAGACGTTCACCCGCATCGGGGCGGCGGTTGAGCACCACGTCTTCCACGCGCTCGCGCAAGGTGGGTTCCAGGTCGTCGTACACGCCGACCATGCCCGCGTTGACGATGCCCATGTCCATGCCGGCTGAAATAGCGTGGTACAAGAAAACGGTGTGGATGGCCTCGCGCACCGGGTCGTTGCCGCGGAAGCTGAAGCTCACGTTGGAGACGCCGCCCGAGACCTTGGCGCCCGGCAGGTGCTGCTTGATCCAGCGCACGGCCTCGATGAAATCGACCGCGTAGTTGTTGTGCTCTTCGATGCCGGTGGCCACCGCGAAGATGTTGGGGTCGAAGATGATGTCCTCGGGCGGAAAGCCCACCTCGTCGACCAGCACGCGGTAGGCGCGCTCGCAGATCTCGATCTTGCGCTCGTAGGTGTCGGCCTGGCCCACCTCGTCGAAGGCCATCACCACGGCGGCGGCGCCGTAGCGCTTCACGAGACGCGCCTCGTGCTTGAACTTCTCCACGCCCTCTTTCATGGAGATGGAGTTGACGATGCCCTTGCCCTGGATGCAGCGCAGGCCGGCCTCGATCACGTCCCATTTGGACGAGTCCACCATGATCGGCACGCGCGCGATATCGGGCTCGGAGGCGATCAGCTGCAGGAAGCGCACCATGGCCGCCTTGCTGTCGAGCATGGCCTCGTCCATGTTGATGTCGATGACCTGCGCGCCGTTCTCCACCTGCTGGCGCGCGACGGCCAAGGCCTCTTCGTACTGGCCGTTCAGGATCATGCGGGCGAAGGCCTTGGAGCCGGTGACGTTGGTGCGCTCGCCGATGTTGACGAACAGCGTGCCCTCGCCGATGGAAACCGGTTCGAGGCCCGAGAGCTTCATGGGAGGCGGGATAAGGGGGGCGGACATCAGGCTCACCTGCGCAATCGGTAGTTGGGAACAGGCGAGCGTCGTTGGACAGTGGGGCCATCGCCGCCCGAGCCTGACGCCTGGTTGAGCCGGTTGATCGGCAGGCGCTGCAACGCTCCTCGGGGGCGGCCGGATTTTACGCGGCCGGCGCCCGGGTACGCCGCCACCGGGCCATTTCGAGTGGATTGCTAGCGCACCGGCAGGAACTGCAGGAACGAGCCCCCCACCAGCCCTTGCACATAGGTGATGGCGGCGCGGCGGTACTTTTCGGTGGCCACCGCCGCCAGCAGGTCGAGCCGGCCGATGATCTTGCCGAACTCGCGCTCGAAGCTCAGGTTGCGCCCCTGAGGCCCGATCTCGTCGGCCAGCAGCAGCGGCTGGCCCGCCGCGGTGCGGCGCTGCGACAGCATCCACACGGCGATCTCCACGTTGCGCGCCGCGTTGTACAGATGCTGCGCATCGAGGCTGTCGAGCAGGAAGAACTCGATCTTTCCGTCGTGCGCGGTGATCAGCATGTCGGCCGTGGCGTAGATGAACGCCGCCACGCGGTCGCCCGCGAATTCCGGCGCCAGCGCCGCCGCCATCGCCGCGATGTCGCGCCGGCCCTGCAGGGGCGCCCAGGTGCCGCCCTGCTCGATGGCAGCGCGGACTTGCTCCATGGCCTGCTCGCGGCCCACCGCGCTGGTCTTGCGCCATTCGGCGGGATTGCGGCGGTAGAGCTTGTCCATCAGCCGGTAGAGGCTATCGAGGTTCTCCCGCATGCCCAGCGTGGCCATCCGGTTCACGTCGGATTGGCCCATCTCGCTGCCGCTGGCGGACGCCCCCTTGACCTCGCCGTGGGGTGCGGGCGAACTGGCACAGCCGGACAGTGCCGCCAGGGCGCAACAGGACAGTAGGAGCAGAGCGAAAGTCGGTCGCATGTGCGTCGCATTATCGGCAAGGCTTGAAAAGCGGCATCGATTTTTTGAAACCGCCGATGCATCTTGTCCGTATGGGTATTCAGTCTTCGCGAAAGTTGCCGATCTGTATCCGGAGCAGTTTGCGTATTCAGCAACCGCGCCTTTCGATAGTCATCAGACAATAACAGGCAAAAATACGCTAAAAGAAGCCACATTCGGCCAAAGCAAGATATTTTCACACCATGTTGTCGTACAACCGGTGCAAAATTCGCCGTTTTGGGGCACGCACCCCACTGGAAAGAAGCCATGTCGCCCCCTATTTCTCCGTTGGCGCAACGCAGGAACGTGTTCCTGCTCGCGCTGTTTTGCTGCCTGCTCTGGGGCAGTTCGTACCCTGCGATCAAGAACGGCTATGCACTGTTCGGCATCGACAGCGGAGACACCCCCTCCAAACTCGTGTTCGCCGGATGGCGCTTCGCGCTGGCGGGCCTGGCTTTGCTGGCCTGGGTGGCCGCCAGCGGCAGGCAACTCGCCGGCTGGCCGGCACGGGCCTGGTTCCAGCTGGCGCTGCTGGGCCTGCTGCAGACCACGCTGCAGTACATCTTCTTCTACATCGGCGTGGCGAACACGACGGGGGTGAAAGCCTCGATCATGAACGCCACCGGCACCTTCTTCAGCGTGCTGCTGGCGCATTTCCTGTACCACAACGACCGCATCAGCCACGCCAAGGCCTGGGGCTGCATCGTTGGCTTCGCGGGGGTCATGGCGGTCAACCTCGGCGCCGGGCTGGCCGGGACGCTGAGCGACTTCGAGTTCGCCCTGCTGGGCGAGGGTTTCGTGGTGATCGCCGCCCTGGTGCTGGCGCTGGGCGGCGTCTACGGCAAGCGCATTTCACAAGGGATGGACCCCATCGTGATGACCGCCTACCAGTTGACCATCGGCGGCCTGGTGCTGCTGGCGCTCGGCTATGCCACGGGCGGCGCGCTGGGCGAGGTGACCTGGGCTTCGTCATCGCTGCTGGCCTATCTGGTGGTGCTGTCGTCCCTGGCGATCTCGATCTGGAGCCTGCTGCTCAAGCACAACCGGGTGAGCCTCATCACCGCGTTCAACTTCATGGTGCCTGTGTTCGGCACCCTGCTGTCGGCCTGGTTCCTGGAAGAGAGCCTGCTCGAATGGCGCAACGCGGTGGCCCTGGTGCTGGTGTGCGGCGGCATCTGGCTGGTGACCAGGGCATCCGCACCGCGCGCGTAAGCCTGCGGCGGCCGCCGAGCGGACTCCCCTTTCGTGCCCGCCATCGGGCGCGTCGGCACCTGCCCCGAACGGCGCTGAGGGGCATCCGCACCGGCTGCCTTCAGAAAGCGCGAAAATCACCGGCTGATCTGTCCCTCCCCTTCCCAAGGAACGCAAGCGAATGAGCACGACGCAACCGACCATCATCTACACGCTGACCGACGAAGCCCCCGCCCTGGCGACGGCCGCCTTCCTGCCGATCGTGCGGACCTTCGCGGCCCCAGCGGGCATCCACGTGGAGACCAGCGACATCTCGGTCGCCAGCCGCATCCTGGGCCAGTTTCCCGAACGCCTGACCGAGGCACAGCGCGTGCCCGACAACCTGGCCGCCCTGGGCAAGCTGACGCTCTCGCCCGACGCCAACATCATCAAGCTGCCCAACATCAGCGCATCGGTATCGCAGCTGGTGGCCGCCATCAAGGAACTGCAGGGCAAGGGCTATGCGATTCCCGACTACCCCGAAAATCCGACGACCGACGAAGAAAAGGACATTCGCGCCCGCTACAACAAGTGCATCGGCAGCGCGGTGAACCCGGTCCTGCGCGAAGGCAACTCCGACCGCCGTGCGCCCAAGGCCGTCAAGGAATACGCCCGCAAGAACCCGCACAGCATGGCCGAATGGAGCCAGGCATCGCGCTCGCATGTCTCGCACATGCACCACGGCGACTTCTATCACGGCGAAAAGTCGATCACGCTCGACAAGGCGCGCGACGTGAAGATGGAACTGGTCGGCAAGAGCGGCAAGACCACGGTGCTCAAGCCCAAGGTGTCGCTGAAGGACGGCGAGATCATCGACAGCATGTTCATGAGCAAGACGGCGCTGCTCGAGTTCTATGAAAAAGAGATCGAGGACGCGCACAAGACCGGCGTGATGTTCTCGCTGCACGTCAAGGCGACGATGATGAAGGTGTCGCACCCGATCGTCTTCGGCCACGCCGTGCGCATCTTCTACAAGGAAGCTTTCGCCAAGCATGCGCAACTGTTCGAAGAACTGGGCGTGAACGTGAACAACGGCATGGTCGATCTGTACAACAAGATCGCCACTCTGCCGCAGAGCAAGCAGGACGAGATCAAGCGCGACCTGCACGCCTGCCACGAAAACCGCCCCGAGCTGGCGATGGTCGATTCGGCCAAGGGCATCACCAACTTCCACTCTCCCAACGACGTGATCGTTGATGCCTCGATGCCCGCCATGATCCGCAACGGCGGCAAGATGTGGGGCGCCGACGGCCGCCTGAAGGACACCAAGGCGGTGATCCCCGAGAGTACCTTCGCCCGCATCTACCAGGAGATTATCAACTTCTGCAAATGGCATGGCGCGTTCGACCCCAAGACCATGGGCACCGTGCCCAACGTGGGCCTGATGGCCCAGCAGGCCGAAGAGTACGGTTCGCACGACAAGACGTTCGAAGTGCCGGAAGCCGGCGTGGCCAACATCGTCGATCTGGCGACAGGCGAAGTGCTGCTGAGCCAGAACGTGGAAGAAGGCGACATCTGGCGCATGTGCCAGGTCAAGGACGCCCCGATCCGCGACTGGGTGAAGCTGGCCGTGACCCGTGCCCGCAATTCCGGCATGCCCGCCGTGTTCTGGCTGGACCCGTACCGCCCGCACGAGAACGAGGTCATCAAGAAGGTCAAGACCTACCTGAAGGACCACGACACGACCGGCCTGGACATCCAGATCATGAGCCAGGTGCGGGCGATGCGCTACACGCTGGAGCGCGTGATCCGCGGCCTGGACACGATCAGCGTCACCGGCAACATCCTGCGCGACTACCTGACCGACCTGTTCCCCATCATGGAGCTGGGCACCAGCGCCAAGATGCTGTCGGTCGTGCCCCTGATGGCCGGCGGCGGCATGTACGAAACGGGTGCCGGCGGCTCGGCGCCCAAGCACGTGCAGCAACTGGTGGAAGAAAACCACCTGCGCTGGGATTCGCTGGGCGAATTCCTGGCCCTGGCCGTGAGCCTGGAAGACCTGGGCCTGAAGACCGGCAACCAACAGGCCGCCCTCTTGGCCAGGACGCTGGACACCGCCACCGGCAAGCTGCTGGACAACAACAAGAACCCCAGCCCCAAGACCGGCCAGCTGGACAACCGCGGCAGCCAGTTCTACCTGGCCCTGTACTGGGCCCAGGAACTGGCCGCGCAGACCGAGGACACGGCCCTGGCCGCCAAGTTCGCCGGGTTGGCCAAGACGCTGGCCGACAACGAGCAGAAGATCGTCGGTGAACTGGCGGACGTGCAGGGCAAGCCGGCAGACATCGGCGGGTACTACCTGCCCGACCCGAAGAAGACCGAGGCCGTGATGCGGCCCAGCGCCACGCTGAATGCGGCGCTGGCTGCCGTGACCGCCTGATCCGCGTGAGAAAGCGCCGGCCCTTGCACAAGGGCTGGCCGGTTTCGAAAGCGCCTGCCCACCGCAATGTGGGCAGGCGCTTTTTCTTCATGGCCGCCGGATCGGACCGCCTCTATCGGGGAACGAACAGCAGCTGCCCCTCGGGCGTCGGCCGATAGCTGAAACGTCCGTCGAGCACCACCTTGCCGCCGATACGAGCCACCCAGGTGTAATCGCCCACGCGGGTGCCCGCGTTGCCGAAATCGCTGGGATAGTGCACGGTCCCGGCGCGCTCGCCGCCCCCTTGGGGCTCGGTGGTCGCGGTGGTCGTCTTCCCGTCCGGCATGGTCACGGTGAACTCCACACGCGGCTGGCGGGTCGCCATCTTGTCGCTCACGCTCAGCCCGATGGCCGGGCGCGCGGTGTACAGAACGCTCTGGGCGAAAGCCGGGGCCGCTGCGGCCAAGACCGCCATGCATGCAGCGCTGCGAAAAGAAAATGCCATCTGTGCTCCTTTGTCTTTCTGAGTGAGCGGTTCAATCGCCGCACCGCACCGCCCGAAGTGGTGCAACGGAGGCCGGCTCCCAGGGCGCGCGGCTGATCTGCGTGCCGCCACCCCAACCGTACTCAAAGGGTTCGCCCTGCGGCGACGTGCCGAACGCACTGATGCGCCCCTTGCCCACATCGAAACCCCAGGCCTGTTCCAGACGCGCGATCTCCAGCGGCGTCCCCGGCGGCAGCGTGCGGACCCGCTGCAGGCCATGAAAGCGGTCGTTCGACGGATCGCGCGGATGCGCTGAGAGCACGAGCGCCGGTGCTTCGCGCAGCTGGTAAAGGCCAGACTCCTGCAGCAGCACCACACGGGCCGGCGCACGCAGCGGCAGGCATCCGCTGGAGGCCAGATCATGGCGGCCTTCACAGCCGGCCAGTGCCGCGAGAAGCGGCAGCCACGCCATTCCAGCCCAGCGGCCGCAACCCGCCAGGCGCCGGCGTTCAAAACCCCTTGCAGCACGATTTGCCATGGACGAAATGTGTCGCAACAAGCACCGCCCAGGGGTAAGACAACTGCGCAGCCGCGCTTCTGGGTGGGCCATCGGCCCCCTCGCTCTGACCATGCGTGGCAGCGGGGCGGTGTCCCACGGCCCGCCGAAATCCCAATCGCCTAGTGGCTGATCATCCAGGGCCGCTTGGACGGAAACGCCTTCGCTCCGTTCGCCGTCGTCACCGTGGCACCGCGCTTGCCAGTGCCGCAGCAGCCGCACCCCGCCGGATGGCGCATCCGGCCGTAGCTGCCTTCATCGCCGTTGCGGGAGGACCGCGGCGCATGCTGCGCGCGTTCGTTGGTGTCGAACGCGCGGCGCTGCTCCGGGCTCACGCAGGCCAGCCGCGGGGCAGTGGCGAAAACGCGGGGGGATGCCGCGCTGCATTGGGGGCAAGCCGCGGGCTCGTTGCGCAGCGCCAAGCTGCGCAGGGCATCGAAGCCGCCACAGGCGGCGCACTGGTAGTCGTAGGTGGGCATGGCGCGGTGTCCTGTCGTGTGGCGGCCGGTCAGACGAGGTCGGGCGACAGCGGCATGTCGATGCTGCCGTCCAGCATCTTCACCGGGCCGTTGGCGTTCGGGTTGATGTCGAACTCGAAGATCTGCGTCGGCAGCCACAGCGTGGCGCAGGCATTGGGCACATCGACCACGCCGCTGATGTGGCCCTGCACCGGGGCCGTGCCCAGGATCGAATACGCCTGCGCGCCGCTGTAGCCGAACTTCTTCAGGTATTCGATCGCGTTCAGGCAGGCCTGGCGGTAGGCCACGTTCACGTCCAGGTAGTACTGCTTTCCCGCCTCATCGACCGAGATGCCTTCGAAGATCAAATAATCGTTGTAGGTCGGCACGATGGGGCTGGGCTTGAAGATGGGGTTCTTGATGCCGTACTTGGCCATGCCGCCCTTGATCAGCGTCACCTTCATGTGCACCCAGCCGGCCATCTCGATCGCGCCGCAGAACGTGATTTCTCCATCGCCCTGGCTGAAGTGCAGGTCGCCGACCGACAGGCCCGCGCCGTCCACGTAGACCGGGAAGAACACCTTCGATCCGCGCGACAGATCCTTGATGTCACAGTTGCCGCCGTGCTCGCGCGGCGGCACGGTGCGGGCGCCTTCGGCCGCGGCCTTGGCCTTGGCGTCGCCGGTCAGGCGGCCCATGTGGGCGGTGCCGGCCGAGGGGGGGTTGGCCAGTCCGGCGGTGGGATCGGTGTCGATGAGCTTTTGCTCACGCTCGTTCCAGAGGTCGAGCATTTTCTTGTCGGGCAGGCAGCCGATCAGGCCGGGGTGGATCAGGCCGGCGAAGTTGACGCCCGGGATGTGGCGCGAGCTGGTGAACATGCCCTTGAAGTCCCAGATCGATTTCTGAGCTTCGGGGAAATGCTCGGTCAGGAAGCCGCCGCCGTTCTTCTTGGAGAAGAAGCCGTTGAAGCCCCACAGGCTGTCCTGCTTGGCGCCGATGTCCAGCAGGTCCACCACCAGCAGGTCGCCCGGCTCCGCGCCCTTGACGCCCACCGGGCCCGAGAGGTAGTGCACCGTGGTCAGGTCGATGTCGCGCACGTCGTCAGCGCTGTCGTTGTTCTTGATGAAGCCGCCGGTCCAGTCGAAGGTTTCCAGAATGAAATCGTCGCCCGGGTTCACCCAGCAGGCCATCGGAATGTCGGGGTGCCAGCGGTTGTGAATGTTCTCGTTCTGGGTCGGCGATTGACTCAGATCGACGTGGATGAGTGTTTCAGCCATGGCGTGCTCCTGGAAGGTGAAGGGAAGAGAAGGCGAGGGGGAAGGAACGGAAATCCGTCGCGGACCGTGGCCGGTCACACGGACAGGTAGGCCTTGATGCGCTGCTGGTCGGTGTCCGCGCGGGCGGTTTCATGCACCAGGCGGCCGCCTTCGATCACGAAGAGGCGGTCGGCCACATCCATGGCGAACGAGAGCACCTGCTCGCTCACCACGATGGTGATCTGGCGCAGCTTGCGGATCTCGTTGAGGGCGCGGGCGATGTCCTTGATGATCGAAGGCTGGATGCCCTCGGTGGGCTCGTCCAGCAGCAGCACCTTGGGATCGGTCACCAGCGCACGGGCGATGGCCAGCTGCTGCTGCTGCCCGCCCGAGAGGTTGCCGCCCTTGCGCCGGCGCATGTCCCACAGCACCGGGAACAGCGCATAGATCTCCTCGGGGATCTGGCGGGTCTTCGAGTTCTCCAGGCCGGTCTGGATGTTCTCCTCCACCGTCAGGGTGGGAAAGATCATGCGGCCCTGCGGCACGTAGGCGATGCCTTTGGCCACACGCCGAAAACTCTCGTCCCGCGTCACCTCCTGGCCGGCCACGGTGATGTGCCCGCTCTTGACCGGCATCACGCCCATCAGGCTCTTGAACAGCGTGGTCTTTCCCATGCCGTTGCGGCCCATGATGGCCACGGTTTCGTTGGCGCGGCCCTCGAACGAGATGCCGTGCAGCGCTTCGCTCTGCCCATAGGCGACGTGCAGGTCGGTGACTTTCAGCATGGGAGGCTCCAGAAAACTCATGGCATGGGCAAAGGACAGCGATGCGTCTCAGTGGCCGAGGTACACGTCGATCACCTTGGGGTCGTTCTGGACCTTGTCCATCGATCCCTCGGCCAGGATCTTTCCCTGGTGCATGACGGTGACCTTGTGCGCGATGCGCTTGACGAACTCCATGTCGTGCTCGATCACGATCACCGCGCGGTTCTTGCAGATGCGCTGCAGCAGTTCGGCCGTGAGCTCGCGCTCGCGCGCGCTCATGCCGGCGATGGGCTCGTCCAGCATCAGCAACTCGGGCTCCTGCATCAGCAGCATGCCGATCTCCAGCCACTGCTTCTGGCCGTGCGAGAGCAGGCCGGCCTCGGTGGCGAGCAGCCCGCCCAGGCCGATGTCGTCGGCCACGTCCTGCACCCGCTGCTTCACCGCGCTGGTGCAGCGAAACGCCAGCGCGCCGAACACGGTGCGCCCGGTGGGATAGGACACCTCCAGGTTCTGGAAGACCGACAGGTTCTCGTAGATGGACGGCGTCTGGAACTTGCGGCCGATGCCCAGGCGCACGCGCTTGTGCTCGGCCATGCGCGTCAGCTCCTCGTTCTTGAATTTGATGCTGCCGCTGGTGGCGCGCGTCTTGCCGCAGATCAGGTCCAGCAGCGTGGTCTTGCCCGCGCCGTTGGGGCCGATGATCACGCGCAGCTCGTTCCTGTCCACGTACAGCGTGAGGGTGTCGATGGCCTTGAAGCCGTCGAACGAGACGGTCAGGTCTTCCACGGCCAGGGCGAAGTCGGTGTTGCTCATGGGAGGGGCTCCGGGTGCGTGCGCTCAGGCGCTCTGGCGGCGGGTGCCTTCGGGCAGGCCGGGCTCGCGCGCCGCCGGCTCGGTATCGGGCGCGGCGCTGCGCGCGGCGGCGGCTTGCGGCGCGGGCACCGCCGCCTGGCGCAGGGCCTCGCGGCGGCCCTTCCACCAGGGCACGATGCGGCTTTCCCACAGGCCGGCCAGCCCCAGCGGGAAGGCCATGGTCACGCCAATGAACAGCCCCGCCATGAGGAACAGCCACAGGTCGGGAAAGCTCTCCGAGAAGTACGTCTTGCCCGCGTTCACCAGCAGCGTGCCGTACACCGCGCCCACCAGACTCATGCGCCCGCCCACGGCGGCGTAGATCACCATCTCGATGGACGGCACGATGCCCACGAAGCTCGGCGACATGAACCCCACCTGCAGCGTGAACAGCGCACCGCCGATACCCGCAAGCGCCGCGGCCAGGCAGAAGGTGAACACCTTGAAATTGGCCACGTCGTAGCCCGAGAAGCGCACGCGGTCTTCCTTGTCGCGCATGGCCAGCAGCAGCGTGCCCAGCTTGCTGGTCTGGACGAATCGGCACAGCACGATGGACAGCACCAGGAGCGCCACGCACACGTAGTACAGGATGTATTTGGCGCTGTCGGTGCGCGTGTCCCATCCCCAAAGGGTCTTCAGGTCGGTCATGCCGTTCACGCCGCCCGTGTAGCCCTGCTGGCCGATGATGAGCACCGTGCAGATCAGCGCCACCGCCTGCGTGATGATGGCGAAGTACACCCCGCCCACGCGGCGCTTGAACATGGCGAAGCTCACGATCCAGGCCAGCAGCGTGGGCACCACGATCACGGCGGCCAGCGCGAACGGCAGGCTCTTGAAAGGCACCCAGAACGCGGGCAGCTCGGTGATCTGGTTCCAGTCCATAAAGTCGGGAATGCCGGGCGTGGACTGGATCTTGGTGCTGACGGGGTCGGAGGCTTCGAGCTTGAGGAACATCGCCATGGCATAGCCGCCCAGACCGAAGAACACGCCCTGCCCCAGGCTGAGCACGCCGCCATAGCCCCACACCATCACCAGGCCGATGGCCACGAAGGCATAGGTGAGGTACTTGCCCACCAGGTTCAGCCGAAAGATGTCGAGCGCGAGCGGCAGCACCACGGCCAGTAGCACCGTGAGCAGCACCAGGCTGGCCAGCTGGTAGCGCAAGATCCAGGCTTTGAGGGCATTCATGGGCGACTCCGAGGGGTGCAGCGTGTGGACAAAGCGATGAAAGCGATGGGCGCGCGCTCAGCGGCGCACCTTGGAGGCGAACAGGCCCTGCGGCCGCACCATCAGGATCAGCACGATCAGCGACAGCGTGATCACCTTGGCCATGGAGCCGGCCAGGAAGAACTCGGTGATCGATTGCGTCTGCGCGATGCCGAAGGCCGACACCACCGTGCCCAGCAGGCTCGCCGCGCCGCCGAAGGTAACGACGAGGAACGCATCCACGATGTAGAGCGAGCCCGACGTGGGCCCTGTGGAGCCGATGGTGGTGAACGCGGCGCCCGCCACGCCCGCGATGCCGCAGCCGATGGCGAAGGTGAGGCGGTCGGTCTTTTGCGTATCGATGCCGATGGCGTTGGCCATCACCCGGTTGCTGACCGTGGCGCGCACCCGCAGGCCCCAGCGGCTTCGGTGCAGCGCGAGCAGCACCCCGGCAGTCACCACCAGCGTGAGGGCCAGCACGAACAGGCCGTTGATGGGAATATCGAGCCCCTCGGAGGGCGCCCACGATCCGAGCAGCCAGTCGGGCAGGGTCGGGCTCACTTCCTTGGGGCCGATGAAGGTGCGAAAGCACTGCTGCAGCCCCAGGCTGATGCCCCAGGTGGCCAGCAGCGTGTCCAGCGGGCGCTTGTACAGGTGGCGGATCAGGCCCCATTCCACCAGCCAACCCGCGATGAACGCGAAGCCGAAGGCCGCGGCGATGGCCAGCGGGAAATAGAACGGCATCCACTGCGGCGCATGCGTGGACGCCAGCGTGGAGCCCAGGTAGATGGTGTAGGCGCCGATGGTCATGAACTCGCCGTGCGCCATGTTGATGACGCCCATCTGGCCGAAGATGATCGCCAGCCCCAGGCCCATGAGCAGCAGCACGGCGAACAGGCTCAGGCCGGCGAAGCCCTGCATCAGGCCGATGTTCATCATTTCGGAGAAAGTCATGGTGCAGCTCCTGCGTGCAAGCCCATCAAGGGGAAAGTGATCCATGCGGCGGCCCGCGCCAAGCGTGGGGCAGACTCACCGGCGCAGCCTCTGTCCGCCCCCTCCCGCGCAGCGAGAGAGGGGGGGGGGTCAGGGGGTGATTACTGGTACCCCTTGGGGAACGGATCGGGCTTGATGAGCTCGGGCGACTCGGCCACCACCTTGAAAGTGGCGTCCGGCAGCCCCTGCGCGATGCGCGACTTGCTCCACAGGTGGTGGTTGGCGTCCACCTTCACGTAGCCCTCGGGCGCGGTTTTCAGCTCGATGCCCGGCGATGCGGCCACCACCTTGTCCACGTCGAAGCTCTTGGCCTTCTCGACCGCGGCCTTCCACAGCCACGGGCCCAGGTAGCCCGCCTGCGTGACGTCGCCGATCACCGCATTGGGGCCGTACTTGGCCTTGAAGGCGGCCACGAACTTCTTGTTGTTCTCGTTGTCCAGCGACTGGAAGTACTTCATCGACGAATAGAAACCCGCGAAGTTCTCGCCACCCACGCCGGTCATCTCGTCCTCGGTGACCGACAGCGTCACCAGCAGCTGCTTGTCGCCCGTGATGCCCGCGGCCTTGAGCGCCTTGTAGAACGCCACGTTGGAGCCGCCCACCACGGCGACGAACAGGCAGTCGGGCTTTTGCACCTTGATCTTGTTCATGAGCGAGCCGAAGTTGGTGCTGCCCAGCGGGTAGTACTCCTCGCCCACGACCTTGCCCTTCTGGAAGTTCTCCACGTGCTTGCGCGCGATCTTCATCGAGGTGCGCGGCCAGATGTAGTCCGATCCGATCAGGAAGAAGGTCTTGGCCTTCTTCTCGGTCTTGGCCCATTCCAGGCTGTACAGGATCTGCTGCGTGGCCTCCTGGCCGGTGTAGATCACGTTCTTGGACTGCTCCAGGCCCTCGTAGAACGTGGGGTAGTACAGCAGGCCGTTTTCCTTCTCGAACACGGGCAGCACGGCCTTGCGCGATGCGCTGGTCCAGCAGCCGAACACGGCGGCGCAGTGGTCATTGATGAGCAGCTTCTTCGATTTTTCGGCGAAGGTGGGCCAATCGGAGGCGCCGTCTTCCTTGATGACCTTGATCTTGCGCCCCAGCACGCCGCCCATGGCGTTGATCTGGTCGATGGCGAGCTGCTCGGCCTGGATCGATCCCGTCTCCGAGATGGCCATGGTGCCGGTCGCCGAATGCAGCTGGCCCACGGTGACCTCCGTGTCCGTCACCGCCAGCTTGGTGGTGTTGACCTGCGCCGTGGGCTGCGCGAAGGACCACGCGGGCAGGCCCGCCACCGAGGCAGCCCCCATGGCCTGCAGCAGCCGGCGGCGGCCCGCATCCGCGGCCAGGAGGGGGGAGACATTCGGATCGAGGGGGTGCTTCATGGGAGCGCTCCTTGCAACAGGCAATACGGGGTGGTTGGACGGCGTCGGTGGTTCCGCGCTGGGGCCAAGATTAGGGACAACCCTGCTGCGCGCCCATACGTCAATTGACGTAGCCGCCCACCCGGCCCCGGCATGCGGCGCGGACAAGAACGTTTCTTGCATGCAGCCCCGGCATGGCCCCGATCGCACCGCCCACCCCCCAGACCGCGCCGCAGACGATCTTTCGGTTCCGCCGCGAATACAACGCCTGGGTGGCCGACGAGACGATGGAGGACTACGCGCTGCGCTACACGCCCAAGGGCTTTCGGCGCTGGAGCGAATGGCGCGTGGCCAACACCGCGTTCGGCTCGCTGTCGTTCCTGGCGCTCGAGGCCATCGGCGGCGCCATCGCGCTCAACTACGGCTTCGCCAATGCAATGTGGGCCATCCTGGCGGTGGGCGTGCTGATCTTTCTCACCGGCCTGCCGATCGCCTACTGCGCGGCGCGCTACGGGCTGGACATGGACCTGCTCACGCGTGGCGCGGGCTTCGGCTACCTGGGCTCCACCATCACCTCGCTGATCTACGCGGTGTTCACCTTCATCTTCTTCGCGCTGGAGGCCGCCATCATGGCGCTGGCACTGCAGATGGTGGTGGACTGGCCGCTGCAGTGGTGCTATGTGCTGTCGTCCCTCGTCATCCTGCCGCTGGCCATGCGCGGCATCACGCTCATCTCCCGGCTGCAGGCGTGGACGCAGCCGCTGTGGCTCTTCCTGCTGCTGCTGCCCTTCGTGTGGATCGCGCTCGCGCAGCCGCAGCTGTACCGCGACTTCGCGGGGCTGTCGGGCCTCCGGAGCGGCAGCAGCCAGTTCGATCCGCTCATGTTTGGTGCCGCGGCGGCGGTGATCTTCTCCCTGGTGGTGCAGATCGGCGAGCAGGTGGACATCCTGCGCTTTCTGCCCGAGCGCACCGCCGCCAACCGCTGGCGCTGGTGGGGCGCGGTGCTGGTGGCCGGCCCGGGCTGGATCGTGATGGGCATGCTCAAGATGGCGGGCGGCGCGTTCCTCGCCTTCGCCGCGCTGCAGTTCGAGGTGGGCACGCACCGCGCGGCCGAGCCCACGCAGATGTTCCTGGCGGGCTTTCAGCAGGTCATGCAGGCGCTGGGGCTGCCGGGCCTGGCGGTGGCGGTCACGGTGGTGTTCGTCGTGGTCTCGCAGGTGAAGATCAACGTGACCAATGCCTACGCGGGCTCGCTCGCCTGGTCCAATTTCTTCGCCCGCATCACGCGCAGCCACCCGGGGCGCGTGGTGTGGCTGGTGTTCAACGTGGGCATCGCCACGCTCCTGATGACGCTGGGCGTGTTCGGCGCGCTGGAGAAGGTGCTGGCCGTGTACAGCAACGTGGCCATCGCCTGGGTGGGCGCGCTGGTGGCCGACCTCGTCATCAACAAGCCGCTGGGCCTGTCGCCCCGGGGCATCGAGTTCCGGCGCGCGCACCTGTACGACTTCAACCCCGTGGGCCTGGGGGCCATGGTGCTGGCGGCCGCCGTGGCCTGCTGCGCCTACGCCGGCCTGCTGGGCGACTATGCGGCGGCCTTCTCGCCCTTCATCGCGCTGGCGCTGTCGATGGCGCTGTCGCCGCTGCTGGCCTGGGCCACCGGCGGGCGCTACTACCTGGCCCGCATGCCGGACACGCTGTGGAAGCCCGGAGAGTCCGTGCGCTGCGCGGTGTGCGAGAACCCGTTCGAGTCCGAGGACATGGCCCGCTGCCCGGCCTACGGCGCGCCCATCTGCTCGCTGTGCTGCTCGCTCGAATCGCGCTGCCACGACCGCTGCAAGACCGGCTCGCGCGCGGCCGACCAATTGCGCGCGGTGGCCGCGCTGCTGCTGCCGCGCACCTGGGCCGCCCGCGTGAACTTCCGCCTCGGCCAGTACCTGATGGTGCTGGTGTCGCTGTGCGCGGTCATGGCGTTTCTGGTGGGCGTGGTCTATGTGCAGGAGGGGCTGGAGACACCGGCGCAGTTCCTGCGCACCCCGTTCCTGAAGGTGTTCGCCCTGCTGTCCCTGCTGGCGGCCGTGTGCGCCTGGTGGGTGGTGCTCAGCACCGACAGCCGGCGCATGGCGCAGGACGAGTCCGAGCGGCAGACGCAACTGCTGCTGCAGGAGATCGAAGCCCACAAGCGCACCGACGCCGAGCTGCAGGCCGCCAAGGACCGGGCCGAATCCGCGAGCATGGCCAAGACACGCTACGTGGCCGGCATGACGCACGAGCTGCGCTCGCCGCTCAACAGCATCCTCGGCTACACGCAGATCCTGCTCAAGAACCCCGAGACCGACGGCTGGATGCGCGAGACGCTGTCCACCATGCAGCACAGCGGCCAGCACATGCACGCGCTGATCGACGGCTCGCTCGAGCTGGCCCGCATCGAGGCGGGCCGGCTGCGGCTGGACCTGGCGCCGCTGCCGCTGGCCGAGCTGATCCGCAACGTCGAAGGCATGCTGCGCCCGCAGGCCGAGGCCCGGGGCCTGGCCTTCGTGGTGGAGACGCTGGGCACCATGCCCGACTGGATCCGCGCCGACGGAAAGCGGCTGCGCCAGATCCTCATCAACCTGCTGTCCAACGCCGTGCGGTTCACCCAGCAGGGCGAAGTGCGCCTGCGGCTGGACTTTCGCCCGCACGTCTCGCGCATCGAGGTGATCGACACCGGCATCGGCATCGAGCCGCAGGACCTGGAGCGCATCTTCCTGCCGTTTGAGCGCGGCAGCGCCGGGCGCCGCGCGAGCGAGGCGGGCACCGGCCTGGGCCTCACCATCACGCACCTGCTCACCGAACTCATGGGCGGCCAGCTCACCGTGGCCAGCCGGCACGGGCAGGGCAGCACCTTCACCGTGCGGCTGTACCTGCCCGGCATCTCCCCCGACCCCGCCTGGCGCCCCACGCACGCCGTGGCCCTGCGGCCCGTCATCGGCCACATCGCGCCGCGCCGCACGCTGCTGGTGGTGGACGACCAGCCGCTGCAGCGCCAACTGCTGGCCGGGCTGCTGGTGCCGCTGGGGTTCACCGTGCGCGAGGCCGCCAGCGGCCGCGAGTGCCTGGAGATCGTGCGGCAGGCGCCCCCCGACCTCGTACTGCTGGACATCACCATGGACGACCTCGACGGCTGGCAGACGGCCGCCCTGCTGCGGGCGCTGCGCCCGGCAGCGGCGCTGCCGATCGTCTTCGTCTCGGCCAACCAGTTCGACAACGAGCCCGCGCGGCTGGCCGCCGCCCAGTGCCAGGGTTTCGTGGGCAAGCCCATCATCGAATCGGAGCTGCTGCAGGCCCTGCAGGCGGCGCTGCAGCTGGAATGGGTGCACGACAACACGCCGGCCAAGGCCCCTGCCACGCCGGGATCGCCCCCCGCCAGCCCCGCGCCGCCGCCCCACACCCTGCCCGCCGACCTGCGCGAAGACCTGAACCGTCTGGCGCGGCAGGGGCAGGCCGCCGCCGTGCGCGAGCGGCTGCGCAGCGCACGCGACGGCCTGCCCGGCCATGCCGCCGCGCTGGCGCAGTTGCAGGCCTGCGCAGACCGCTTCGACTTCGATGCCCTGGCCCACCTACTGCGAGAACCCGAACATGACGAACTCCCCTGACAGCGCGCCGGCCGCCGCCCCGCGCCGCGTCATCCTGGTGGTGGACGATGCGCTGGACACCCTGCGCATGCTGTGCGATGCGCTGGCGGGCGAAGGCTATGCCGTGCTGGCCGCGCGCGATGCCGAAGAGGCCATCGAGCGCTTCGAGGTGACCGTGCCCGACGGCGTGCTGCTCGATGCGGTGATGCCCGGCACCGACGGCTTCGCGCTGTGCCGCCGCATCAAGGCCACGCCGCCGTGGGCGCACGTGCCCATCGTCTTCATGACCGGGCTGTCGGAGACCGAGCAGATCCTGCGCGGCTTTGCCAGCGGCGGCGTGGACTATGTGGTCAAGCCCCTGCGCATTCTCGAGGTGCTGGCCCGCCTGGCCACCCACGTGGCCAACGCGCAGGCCGCCCGGCTGGCGCGCGAGGCCGTGGACGTGGCGGGCCTGGGCGTGGTCGTGCTCGACGGCCAGGACCGCATCGCCTGGCGCTCGCCGCAGGCCACGCGCTGGCTGGAGGCCGCCTTCGGCGGGCACCGCGACACCCCTGCGAGCGACCCCGCGCGCTGGCTGGCGCAGGCCCAGCGGCAGGGCGAAGGCAGCACGCCCCTGCCCGACGGCCGCCAGCTGCAGGCCCGCCACCTGGGCGCGAGCGGCCTGGCCGAGTCGATGCTGCTGCTCAGCCAAGGCCCGGCCGCAGGCGCCGCCGCGCCGCGGTTGCCGCCCGTGGCGCTGACCCCGCGCGAAACCGAGGTGCTGTCGTGGCTTGCCAAGGGCAAGACCAACCGCGACATCGCTGATATTTTGGGCATGAGCCCGCGCACGGTGAACAAGCACCTGGAGCACATCTTCGAAAAGCTTGGCGTGGAAACCCGCACCGCGGCGGCGGCGCTGGCGGGGCAACTGCTGCAGGATTAATTGTGAAGTCTGCCGCAGGGCACCCAGTGGTCGCAAGCTTCAGATATGGACTGTAAGCTGCTGCACTTCACACTGCGCCAAATGTCACGGAATCAGTATGCTTGAAGTAATCATCACAGCAATCCTCGCCTCTGGCACGACAACAGGACTGGTCGCCGTTCTCGCTAAAACATGGTTCGAGACGCGCGTGAAGGCGTCAATAGAGCATGAATACAAAAAGCAATTTGAGCTATTTCAGCGCCAGTTAAATCAGCAGCAAAAGATTGAGTTGGTTGCAGAACTGCTCGGTGAGTCGCTTGCCACGCCTTTCGGTGAAACGGTTACGAGAGAGCAGAGAACAAAGCTCAACAAGCTTTCCCTCCAAGCCTCACTTTGGCTCCCACCGGAATTGGCTATAGAGCTATCAAAACTACTTCAAAACCAGCCAGATGCGAAATCGCCGTTTCACCTTGTCTTAATTGCGCGAAGGCTGTTGATTGCAGATTCGTCAATTGGAACTGAGCACGTCACCATATGGGGTCCAGACAGAGAGACCCATCCGGATTTAATCCTTCATATTGTCAAAAGATAGCATTCAGCATCATCAAGCCAGCCGCGATTAAACACGCTGACACGTTGACACGTTGATTTGACGCAAAACCTTGAGTCAACTCTTAATACGATATTTCCTAGCCAAACGGCATGTAGTAGCTTGTACGTTATCTAATCCGCTTCGACGCCAAGCTCTTCTTCGCTTCTGATCACTCGGCCGGTCGGTAACCCAACCGCTCCGCCAGAAAATCAATGAAGCTGCGCAGCTTGAGCGGCATCTGCCGCCGGCTGGCATAGACGGCATGCAGCGTGCCCTCGAAGTCCGCATTGCCCGGCAGCTTCGCCAGCCGGCCACTGGCCAGGTCGTGCTCCACCAGCCATCCGGGCAGAAAGGCCGCGCCCATGCCGGCCACGACGGCGTGGTAGCTCAGCGTGGTGTCGCTCGACTTCATCACCGCATCCATGCGCCATCGCGTGCCTTCGTTCAGGCCGTGCTTGAGGCGCTCCAGTTGCAGGTAGTTGGGCACCACCATCGGAACCGGCTGCGATGCGACGCCGACCAAGGGCACCGGCATTGCGCCGGGCGCCACGACCAGGTGGAAGACGATGGGGCACAACGGCCGTGCGATCAACTGGGGCGCGGGCTCGGCGGTCATGCGCAGCGCGACGTCGAAGCCTTCCGAGACGATGTCCACCATGCGGTTGTCCAGGTGCAGGTCCAGCCGCACCTCGGGAAAAGCCCGCCGGTACTCGGCCAGCAGCCCGGCGAACCGCGGGGTGGCGCACCACACGGGCGCACTGATCCGCAACTCGCCGCGCGGCCGGCTCTGGCCCTGGCCCACGGAAGCCGCCGCGGCGTCGAGCAGCTCCAGCGCCTGCCGGCCCTGCTCGTAGAACGCGGTGCCCGCCTCCGTCAGGCTCATGCTGCGGCTCGTGCGGTGCAGCAGGCGCGCGCCCAGGGTGCGCTCCAGCCGGGCGATGTGCTTGCTGACCATGGGCGGCGCCATGCCCAGGCGATCCGCGGCGGCGCTGAAGCTGCCGGCTTCGACGATCGCCTGGAACACGCGCAGGCCGGTCAATTCAAGGTCCGCAGGGGTCATGGTTGCCAAAAGAGGAAAGGATGCCATCACTCTAACGCCATCGATTTCCTTTGGGGGAAATCTTAAATTGCGTCCAGTCCCATCCTTTTCATCGCCACGCTCTGTGGCCCCTTCGGAGACCCGCCATGCCTGCCACCCCTTTTTCGTCCAATGCCTCCAACCCGCCCGCGGGCCGGGCGCTGCGCATCGGCCTCTGGGTCGCCCAGGTGCTGGTCGCGGCGGTGTTCTGCGCTTCCGGCGTCGTGAAGCTGACCACGCCCATCCCCGAACTGAGCGCGATGATGCCGTGGACGGGGCAATATTCCGTCGCCTTCGTGCGGTCCATCGGCCTGATCAACATCGCGGGCGGCCTGGGCATCCTGCTGCCCGCGCTGACGCGCATCCTGCCCCGGCTGACGGTGCTGGCCGCCCTGTGCTGCGTGGTGCTGCAGGGGCTTGCCATCGCCTTTCACCTGAGCCGTGGCGAGGCCATGGTGGTGCCGCTCAACCTCTTGCTGCTGGCGCTGTGCGCCTTCGTGCTGTGGGGCCGCGCCCGGCGCGCGCCGGTCCGCCCGCGCGGTTCGGCTTGAAACCCCGCATGCCTTAGCCTTGGCAGACCTGCCTGTGCGCCCTCTGCCCGATCCGTGCCCCCTTTTTCACAAGGCCAGACCATGACTTCCTTGCCCACTTATTTCCTGTCCCACGGCGGCGGCCCCTGGCCCTATGTGCCCGAGATGCGCCGTGCGATGCAGGCGCTGGAGCGATCGCTCGAAGACATTCCGCGCCAGATCGAAACCCGCCCGCAGGCGGTGCTGGTGGTGTCCGGCCATTGGGAGGACGACGCCTTCGCGGTGATGTCGAACCCCCAGCCGCCCATGGTGTACGACTACTCCGGCTTTCCGCCCCACACGTACGAGGTGCAATACCGCGCCCCGGGTGCGCCGGCCCTGGCCGAGCGCATCGCCGGGCTCATCGAGGCTGCGGGGCTGCCGAGCCGGCTCGACGCCGAGCGGGGCTTCGACCACGGCACCTTTTCGCCGCTGGAGGTGATGTACCCGGCTGCCGACGTGCCGGTGCTGCAGGTGTCGCTGCAACGCGATCTGGACCCGGCCCAGCATCTGGCGCTCGGCCGTGCGCTGGCGCCGCTGCGCCATGAGAACGTGCTGATCGTCGGCAGCGGGCTGAGCTATCACAACCTGCGCCGCTTCGGCCAGGCCGGGCTGGCGCCATCGATGGCCTTCGACCGCTGGCTGCAGGACACGCTGGCGTACTCCGACCCGGCCACGCGGGTCGAGCGGCTGATCGCGTGGGAAGACGCGCCCTTCGCCCGCACCGCCCACCCGCGCGAAGACCACCTGATTCCGCTGATGGTGGCCGTGGGAGCCGCCGAGACCGAGCCTGCCCTGTGCGTGTACAACGAAGAGGGCGTGTACGGCGGGGTGACGGTATCGAGCTACCGGTTCGGCTCGGCGGTGTGAGGCAGCGCAGGGGCGGCGCGGCCACGGCCCACGGCTTTCAGCCGCTTCGGGCATCATGGTTTCTCCTCCACTGCCGGCCTGTCCCATGACGCTGTCCCACCGCCCCGCGTTTCTGCCTCCGCGCCCCAAGCGCGCCCCGGTTTCCCGGCTATCGCTCTTCGTGGCGGCCACGCTGCTGGTGGGCGCCGGCGCCGCCACCGCGCAGGCCCCCGCTTCGCCTTCGCCGACGGTGCGCCTGCGCGGCACGGTCGAGGCGGCCACCGCCACCACGCTCACCGTGAAAGAACGCGGCGGGCAGACGGTCGCGCTGGCCCTGCCGCCCACGCTGGTGGTGCAGGAGGTCTACCCGATCGCGCTGAAAGACATCCGGCCCGGCAGCTTCATCGGCACGGCCGCCCTGCCCCAGGCGGACGGCACGCAGCGCGCCATCGCGGTCACGGTGTTTCCCGAATCCGCCCGCGGCACCGGCGAGGGCCACCGTCCATTCGACCTGCAGCCGCAAAGCACCATGACCAACGCCACCGTGGCCGATGTGGCGGACGTGACCGATGCGGCCGACGCCGGCAAGGGCCGCACGCTGCGGCTCAAATACCAGGGTGGAGAGAAGACCGTCACCGTGCCGCCCGGCGCCCCGGTAGTGACCTTCCGCGCGGGCGACCGCAGCCTGCTGGTGCCCGGCGCCAGCGTGTCGCTCACCGCGCAGGAGGTGAACGGCCAGCCCACGGCGACGCGCATCAACGCCGGGCGCAACGGGTTCGCGCTGCCCTACTGACGCAACGAGCGAACGTTACTGACCAGACGCTACCGAGGGGTCTGCGCCGCGTTGCCGGCCGCGGCCCCGCCCGCCTGGGCCGAGGCCGGCAGGCCGAAGATGCGGTCGAAGCCCCAGTTGAAGACGAAGGTGTAGCAAAGGAAGAAGGCGATCAGCCCCAGGTCCATCACGAAGGCCTGCCACAGGCTGACCTCGAACCACCAGGCGAACAGCGGCACCAGCGTGAAGACCAGGCCGCCCTCGAACCCGATCGCGTGGGCGATGCGGCGCGCCGTGCTGCGCCCGCGCACGGGCTGGCGAGCCTCCCAGCGCTCGAACGCCCAGTTGAACACCAGGTTCCACACCACCGCGATGGCCGAGGCCGCCACGGCCACCACGCTGGAATGCCCCGGTCCCTGCCCGGTGAGCCAGGCCAGCGCCACCGTGGCGGCCGCGATGGCAATGAGTTCGTACAGCGTGACATACAGCACGCGGCGCGCAACGCCCTGCAAGCCCGTGGGGCGATGGGTGGAGGGCGCGCAAGCGGAAGAAGAACCGGCGATGGAAGCGTTGGGCAGTGACATGGCCGCGACTTTATGTGCACTGAGCTGATACATAAAGTCAGCTTGTTTCAGTTTTACTGATAGATACTGGCGCCCATGGCTTTTTCTTCCGACAGCGTGCAGGTCTTTCTGGCCGTGCTGGACCAGGGTTCTTTCTCGGCCGCGGCGCGGGCGCTGTCGCGCGTTCCCTCGGCCGTGAGCATGACCATCGCCCACCTCGAAGCCGAGCTGGCCGTGCCGCTGTTCGACCGCACCGGACGCGAGCCCCGCCCCACCGCCGCCGCCCGCGCGCTGGAGCCCCAGGCGCGGCTGCTGGCGGCGCAGCTCAAGCAGCTGAACGCGCAGGCGCTCGCACTCACCCAGGGGCTGGAGGAGCGCCTGACCCTGGCCATCGCCCCCGAGCTGCTGGCCGCCCATTGGCGCAGCCCACTGGCGGCGCTGGCCGAGGAGCACCCGCTGCTGCAGGTCGAGGTGCTGGCCGCGCCGCAGGCCGATGCGCTGGCGCTGCTGCACGCCGGGCGCGCGCAGCTGGCGCTGGTGTTCGAGCGGCCCAGCATGGACGGGCGCGAGGGCTTCCAGGAGGTGGGCAGCGAAACCCTGGTCGCCGTGATGGCGCCGGGCCACCCCGTGCTGGCCGCCGCGCAGGCCGCAGCCGCAGAGCGCGGCGCCCCCCCCGCCGCCGCCCTGCTGCGCGAGGAGCACCTGACCACCACGCGCCAGATCGTCGTGGCCAGCCGCGACCTGGCGCAGACCGATCCGCGCTTCGTGTTCGCGCGCCACCACTGGCGCACCGACAACCACCTGGCCGCGCTGGGCCTGATCGAGGCCGGCCTGGGCTGGGGCTGGCAGCCGCGCGCGCTGGTGCAGCCGCGCATCGCGGCGGGCTCGCTGGTGGAGATGCCGTTCGAGAACCTGAGCAACGGCGTCGCGCTGTGGGTGGACGTGGTGTGGTCCAAGGAGCGCCCGCTGGGCCTGGGCGCGCGGCGCTTCGTGGAGCTGATCGACGGGCAGGCCGCGCGGCCTTTGAACCAAAACAGGCCCTAGCGCATATTCCACTAGCAGGCTGAAGAAATACTCCCCAGATTCCAAGCCAGTCCTGGCCTGCGGTCGTCGGCGGGCTCGCTGGCTTTCACATCCCGGGATCCGAGCGGCCAATCAGGCGTTCTTGCGCATGTTGGGGCCACCTTTGCACCCGTTTTCCCTCAATGCACTGCCTGCGCACGCACCTGTCCCCATTGCCCCAGCGTGCGCATGCGCACCAGGTTGTAGCCCGCCATCGTCAGCACGAACATCTGGTCCACGCGCTTGATTCCTCGCACCATCACCTGCCTCATGCCGCCCACGGTCTTGGCCCAGCCAAAGCCTTGCTCGATGAGCTTTCTCTTTTGTTGCGATACCGCGTAGCCTTCGCTTTGCGCAATGGCTTCGGGCACGGCCGAGTTTCTGCCTGACTTGTTCTGGGCCACGTGGGGCGTGACGTTCATGGCCTGGCACGCTTCAATGAATTCGCATGCGTCATAGCCTTTGTCTGCCCCCAGCGTGATGGTTCGCATGGGATCGGCCTGCGCCTGCCTGGCGTCGTTGATCATGGCCTTGGCTGCTTCCCGTTCTGCGTAGCCATCGGCCAGCGTGACTACCGCATTGGCCACCAGCCCGTGGCGGTTGTCGCTCAGGGTGTGCCCCATGTAGCGCAGTTCGCTGGCGGTATTGCCTTTGCGGTACAGCCGGGCATCGGCATCGGTTGTGGATTCGTGGGTGTCGTTGCTGCGCCGCTGGCCCTTGAAGTTGCCGCCATCGCTGTTGGCTTTGGCATCTGCACCATGGCCATCATCTGTGTTGTCACTATTGCCATCACGACCATCACCGCTCGCGTCATCGTCGCCTTTGCGCGCGAAGCTCTTGTGGCCCGCCCAGGCCTGGATGAGCGTGCCGTCCACACTGAAGTGCTCGCCCGAGAGCCAGTGCTTCTTGTCGGCGATCTTGAGCACTTCGTTGAAGAACTCGATCACGGCGTCGTGCTCGATCAGGCGCTCACGATTCTTGGTGAACACGCTGGGTACCCAGACCTCGTCGTCCATGGACAGGCCTATGAACCAGCGAAACAAGAGGTTGTACTGCACCTGCTCCATCAACTGGCGCTCCGAGCGCACGCTGTACAGCACTTGCAGCAGCATGGCGCGCAGCAGCTTCTCGGGGGCGATGCTGGGGCGCCCGCCTTTGATGTCTGCTTCGTACATGCGCGAGAACAGGGCATCCATCTTGGCCAAGGCTGCGTTGACCATCTTGCGGATGGGACGCAGGGGATGCGAGGCTGGGACAAAGTCGTCGAGCTTGCGAACGGAAAACAGGCTCTCGGTGAAGGTGTCGGCGCCGCGCATGGGGTCAGGCAATGGAGATGGGAGGGACTGGTGAGCTTACCGGGGTTGGGTTGCCGGGCTGGCTGAGCGGGGGTATTTCTTCAGCCTGCTAGGGCGTATTGCTATTTATTTAATAGCGCTACACTCCGAGGCGCCGGCTACAGCTGCACGCTCGCGGCGCCGATGCCGTCGAACGCCACTTCCACCGCATCGCCCAGGCGGGCGTTCAGCCGGCCGGCCCAGTTGCCGGTGCTGACCACGGTGCCGGCCGGCAGGGTGCCGAAGTGCTGCGTGGCATGGCGCAGCCACGCGGCCAGCAGCCACGCGGGGTCGCCCAGCGAATGCGTGCCCTGGCGCTCCACCGCGTCCTGGCCCGTGATGCGCACTGTGAAGCGCTGCTGCGCCCAGTCGGGCGGCGCGCCGGCATCGAACGCCACCCAGTCGCCCAGCACCAGGGCGCCGTGCGACTGCTGGTCGGCCAGCGTGAGCAGCCCGGCCACCGCGCCGTCCTGGGCCCAGCGCGTTTCCACGATCTCGATCGACACGGCCATCGCATCGATCAGGTGCGCGCCCTCGCCGTCGGCCAATGCGGCAGCGGTGTCCGCATCCACTTCCTGGCCCAGCCGCAGGGCGATTTCCGCCTCGATGCCGCGCTGCGCCAGCGGCCAGGCCTGCGCGTGGGCCGGGTGCGTCCACACGCCGGCCTCGGGCAGCGGCGCGTGGGTGAGCACGGTGGCCCGGTCCGCGCCGCCGGACTTCCAGTACCGGGGCACCCCGGTGGACCACCAGCCCAGCGCATGCGCCACGGCGTTCTGCACGGCGTAGGCGGCGCCGGCATCCGGCAGGGCCGCCGCCAGCGGCTGCGCGTCGGCGGGCACGGCGGTGGCGCGGGCCTGCAGCAGGGCCTGGGCGACCGCGGCAATCCCGGCGACCGGGGTGGAGGAATCGGCGGAATTCACGGCGGGGTCAACGGGCATGGCTGGGCTTTCTCGTTCAGGGGGCAGGGCCGGATTGTGCGGCCCGGCGTCCGGCTGGGCAGCCGGGGCCGGCCCGCGCGACACTAGGGCCTTCGTCACCCCCACCCGACCAGGACACGCCATGGCAGCCAAAGCCCCCGCCGCTCTTACGCCCAACGAGATCACCCAGCGCCTGACGCAGTGGCAGCCGTCGCCCGCCGGCGCGGACAAGGCCGGCAAGGCCCAGGACGGCGGCCGGGCCGGCGCCGTGGACCTGGCCCGCTTCGACCCCGCGGCCAAGCCCTTCTCGCAGGGCGACAAGGCCAGCGACAAGGCGCGGGTCGAGGCCCTGGCCCTCGAACTCGATACCCTGCAGGACCTGCTGTACGCCGACAAGCGCTACAAGCTCCTGGTGGTCCTGCAAGGCACCGACACCTCCGGCAAGGACGGCACGGTGCGCGGGGTGTTCGGCCGCATGAGCGCCCTGGGCGTGCACGCCGTGGGCTGGAAGGCCCCCACCGACACCGAACGCGCCCACGACTACCTCTGGCGCATCCACCAGCAGGTGCCCGGCGCGGGCGAGCTGACCGTGTTCAACCGCAGCCACTACGAAGACGTGCTGGTGCCCGTGGTGAACGGCTGGATCACGCCCGAGCAGCACCGTCAGCGGCTGGCGCACATCAACGATTTCGAGCGCCTGCTGGCCGAAACCGGCACCGTGGTGGTGAAGTTCATGCTGCACATCAGCCGGGACGAGCAGCGCAAGCGCCTGCAGGAGCGCCTGGACGACCCCGCCAAGCACTGGAAGTTCGACATGGGCGACATCGCCGCGCGCAAGCAGTGGGACGACTACCAGCGCGCCTACGCCACCCTGCTGGGCGCCACGCACACGCCGTGGGCCCCGTGGACCATCGTGCCGGCCGACTCCAAGACCCACCGCAACCTGATGATCGCCACCGTGCTGCGCGAGGTGCTGGGCCGGCTGGACCTGCGCTACCCCGACGGCGATCCCGCGCTGGCGGGCTTCAAGGTGGAGTGAGCCGGTTTTTGCGTGCAATCCATCGGCCGGCCCTTGAAAAAAGGCGCCGCGACCCATTGCCAAAGTTATGCATAAGGCGCATAAACCCGTAACACTCCGGCCTTGGACAGTTGCCGGGGGCAGGCATAAGCTCCGGCGTCTGAACTGATCTCCTTCAAGGAAACCCCCTCATGTCGAACACCAACGACAACCGCACCCAGCACCAGCTGCCTTCCTACCTCCAGGCCGACGACCTCGGCCCGTGGGGCAACTACCTGCGGCAGGTGGACCGCGTCACCCCTTACCTGGGCAGCCTGGCGCGTTGGGTGGAAACGCTCAAGCGCCCCAAGCGCATCCTGATCGTGGACGTGCCGATCGAGCTGGACAACGGCACCATCGCCCACTTCGAGGGCTACCGCGTTCAGCACAACCTGAGCCGCGGTCCCGGCAAGGGCGGCGTGCGCTTCCACCAGGACGTCACGCTGTCCGAAGTGATGGCCCTGTCGGCCTGGATGTCGGTCAAGAACGCGGCGGTGAACGTGCCCTACGGCGGTGCCAAGGGCGGCATCCGCGTCGATCCCAAGAAGCTGTCGCGCGGCGAGCTGGAGCGCCTGACGCGCCGCTACACCAGCGAGATCGGCCTGCTCATCGGCCCCTCCAAGGACATCCCCGCCCCTGACGTGAACACCAACGGCCAGGTCATGGCCTGGATGATGGACACGTACTCCATGAACACCGGCGCCACCGCCACCGGCGTGGTCACCGGCAAGCCCGTGGACCTGGGCGGCTCGCTCGGCCGCGTCGAGGCCACCGGCCGCGGCGTGTACACCGTGGGCGTGGAAGCCGCCAAGCTGACGGGCCTGCCGCTGGAAGGCGCGCGCATCGCGGTGCAGGGCTTCGGCAACGTGGGCGGCATCGCCGGCAAGCTGTTCGCCGAAGCGGGCGCCAAGGTCGTGGCCGTGCAGGACCACACCGGCACCATCTTCCACCAGGGTGGCCTGGACGTGCCCGCCCTGCTGGAGCACGTCAAGAAGACGGGCGGCGTGGGCGGCTTCGCCGGCGCTGAAAACATGGCCAAGGAAGACTTCTGGGGCGTGGACTGCGAGATCCTCATCCCCGCCGCGCTGGAAGGCCAGATCACCAAGGACAACGCCGGCCAGATCAAGGCCAAGCTCGTGATCGAGGGCGCCAACGGCCCCACGACCACCGAGGCCGACGACATCCTGCACGACAAGGGCGTGCTGGTGCTGCCCGACGTGATCGCCAACGCCGGCGGCGTGACGGTGAGCTACTTCGAATGGGTGCAGGATTTCTCCAGCTTCTTCTGGAGCGAAGACGAGATCAACGCCCGCCTCGTGCGCATCATGCAAGAGGCCTTCGCCGGCATCTGGCACGTGGCGCAAGAACACAAAGTGAGCCTGCGCACGGCCACCTTCATCGTGGCGTGCCAGCGCATCCTGCACGCCCGCGAAATGCGCGGTCTGTACCCCTGACCCGCCCTTGCCCGCGGAGGGTCCGCCCGGCCTACCCGGCCGGCGCCCTTCCCTGGAATGGACCGCCAGCGCCCCACCGGGCCTGGCGGTTTTTTTATGCCCGTACGCCGGTCAGGGCGGCGGGCCGGAGCCCTGCGGCGCATCGCCCGCCGGTCGCGCCGCACCGGCCTCGAACACCCGCAGCGCCACGCAAAAGGGCTGCACGCAGGGCGCCCGGCCCGCATAGGGGCAGCCCGCCGTATCGCACGCCTCGCCCTGCCCGCTGCGCCCGGCCTCGTCGTCCTCGGGGCGCCAGCCGCTGGCCTGCAGCGCGGCCATCTGCAGCCAGGGGTCGGAGCGCTGCAGGGCCAGCATGTCGCGCCCATAGACCACGGCCGCCGCCTGGGCAAGCGGTGCAAAGTCCAGCGCCAGCAGCGCGCTGGTGCGGCTGGCCGCCGCGCCCTCGCCCGACTGCAGCACCAGCGCGAACAGCCCCGACTGCAGTGCCTGCGGGCGGCCAGCGAACACGAGCGGCGGCGAGGCTTCGCCGGGCACCGCCGGGCCGGCCCCTGCCGACGCTGGCGCCCCGCCTGCCGCGGCCGCCGACGGCTGTTGCTGCTGCAGCCACGCCGCCGGCACCCGCAGCGTGAGGGCATAGCCGCGCGGGCCATCGGCCGTTTCCACCACGCCCTGGCGCGCCAGCCAGGTCTGCAGGGGCGGCAGATCGTCCGCGGCGCCCTGCGCCAGGGCCGCGGGCCACGGCTGCGCCACGGCGACCTGCTGGGGCCGTCCCGTGGGCGCCGTGAGTTGCTGCAGCAGCGCGCCGAGCATCTGGCGCAGCGGGGCGCCGACGCCGCTGGTGGGCCAGGGCAGGCCCTGCACGGGGGCCGCACCGGAATTCGATGCGAGTGCCGGCGCACCCGAAAGCCCAGCGGCCGGGGCTGCCGTGGCGGGAGCGCCCGGCCCCGGAACGGCCACGCGGCCGGCGGATGCCGAGCCCGCCGGCCCGGTCGCCGCGCCCTCCAGGCTCTGGCGGGCCTGCGGAGAAATGCTGACGCGGTCGGCCGGCGCGGGCAGGGGCGGGCGCTGCGCCGTGGGGGGCAGGGGCAACGCGCCGGGCACCGGGGTGCCGCCATCGGCACCGCCCGCAGCGGGCACCCCCGAGGCATCGACGCCGAGCAGGGTGTTCTGCCGCTGCAGCGCCGCTTCGGCCAGCACGCGCGCCACCGGGGCGAGCGGAGCGCGGGGCGGATCGATGGAGGCGGACATGGCGTGGGGCGGGGTCAGGGTTGGGGGGTCGGTCGGCGGTGGGGCGGTGGGGCGGTGGGGCGGTGGGGCGGTGGGGCGGTGGGGCGGTGGGGCGATGCTTCGCGGAACTGTGCACCGATTCTGGCGGTTAGCCAACCCGCCGCCACCGCGCAGGTTGGTATAACGGAACGCATCCCCGCACCGGATCGTTCGCCCGCACTCGGAAGCCGCCGCGACAGCCCGGATCCATGCCATCCCCGGCCACCCGCTTGACCCATGCCCTCCTTGCCCCCCGACCTTGACGCCCTGCAGTTGCGCCCCCTCACCCCCGACGACGCCGCGCCGTTCGCCGCCCTGCGACTGCGCGGGCTTCGCGAATGCCCGCAGGCCTTCTCGTCCAGCTACGAGGAAGAGGCCGCCACGCCCCTGGCCGACTTCGAACGCCGCCTGCAGCCCGAGCCCGGCCGGGCCGTGCTGGGCGCGTTCGATGGCGGCACGCTCGTCGCCACCGTGGGCATCAAGCGCGAAGACATGCGCCAGCTCTCGCACAAGGCGTTCCTCTGGGGCATGTACGTGGCGCCCGAAGCGCGGCGCCGGTCCGTGGGGCGGCGCCTGCTGCGCCATGCCCTGGAATACGCCGCCGAGCCGCTGGGCGTGCGCCAGGTCAACCTGGGGGTGACCGCGTCGAACACGGCGGCGGTGGCGCTGTACCGGGCGCTGGGCTTCGTGGCATACGGCGTCGAGCGGGAGTACCTTTGCGTCGATGGCCAATACCACGACGAAACCCTGATGGCGTGCCGGCTGCGCCGCGGCTGACACGGGCGCTGCACGGACACACGCCGCGGCGATTCGCCGGCACCGTGGGTTCAGGGCCCGCCTTGCGCGTCACACCGAGCGGGCCGGCGCCCGGGCGGCGTCGGCTTTCCGGCTTTTCTTCAGCGTCTTCGCGTGCGCCGCGCTGGCCCCCGCCAACTCCTGCGGGCTCAGGCCGAGGGCGGGGTTGTCCGCCAGCATGTCCACCGCCAGGTCGATGAAGGCGCGCACCCGCGCCGGCTGGGCCGCGCGGCTGCCGTAATACACATACAGGCCCAGGTGGTGCGGGACCACATCGGTCAGCACCGGCACCAATTGGCCGCTGCGCACCAGCGGCGCGGCGGTGGTGCCCACCAACTGGCCGATCGCGTGGCCGCCCAGCACGGCGCGCGCCTCCAGCTCGATGTCGTTGACGCAGAACGCCGGCGCGATGGCATGGGCCACGATCTCGTCGCCCACACGAAACTCCCACGGCATGGGCTTGCCCGTGGCGGGATGGCGAAAACCGCTGCAGCGGTGCCCGGCCAGGTCTTCGATGCGCTGCGGCACACCATGGCGCGCCAGGTATTGCGGCGTGGCGCACACCACCAGTTGCAGCGCCATGAGGCGCCGCGCGACGACCCCGCCCTCGGGCGGGTAGCCGGAGCGAAAGCCCACATCCACCCGGTCCTCCACCCAGTTGCCGATGCGGTCGTCCAGCTGCACGTCGGGCTCCACTTGGGGATAGCGGCGGCAGAACGCGTCCACCACGGGCCAGATGACCTCCAGCATCATCGAACGCGGCGCGGTGATGCGCAGCGGCCCAGCGATCTCCTCGCGCCCGCGCCGCGCGCCATGCACCGCCCGCTGCAGGGTGGCAAGCCCCGGCTGCGCAGCCTCGAGAAACCGGCGGCCCTCCTCCGTCAGGCTGAGGCTGCGCGTGGTGCGGTGGAACAGCCGCACGCCCAGGTGCGCCTCCAGCTGTGCCAGCGCGAGGCTGGCCGCCTGCGGCGTGACGCCCTGCGCCGAGGCGGCCTGGCGCAGGCTGCCGAGTTCGGCGGCTTTCGCGAAGGTGGCGATTGCCCGCAGTTCGTTGATGGCCATGGCATTTTCCCCGTCGATTGGCAAGCATTGCTTGCGTATGAAGCGATCGATTATGGGCTAGTGCAATGGCAATGGCGTGCCTAAAGTTCCCTCCATGGCAGCCGGATCGCCCGGCCAGCCTGACCGCACAGCCCCCCATCGACCCCGAGGACCTTTCCATGACCGCCACCGCTTCCATTGCCCCTTCCATTGCCGCTTCCACGGCGTCTTCCACTTCCGCCGCGTCTTCTTCCCATCCCCGCGTCTGGCTGATCACCGGCGCCTCGCGTGGCATTGGCGCCCGCATCGCAGAGGCCGCGCTGGCCCGGGGCGATGCGGTGGTGGCCACCTCGCGCAGCGCGCAGTCCGTCAGCGAACGGCTGGGCCCCCACGACGGCCTGCTGGCCGTGGCCCTGGACTGGCCCTGGACGTGACCGACGAGGCGCAGGCCCGCCAGGCGGTGGGCGCCGCGCTGGAGCGCTTCGGCCGGATCGACGTGCTGGTAAACAACGCGGGCTACGGCCTGCTGGGCGCGGTGGAAGAGGCCACCGCCGACGAGGTGCGCAGCCTCTACGAAACCAACGTGTTCGGCTTGCTGAACGTGACCCGTGCCGTGCTGCCCACCCTGCGCGCGCAACGCGCCGGCCACGTGATCAACATCTCGTCGCTGGGTGGGGTGCAGTCGAGCGCGGGCTTCGGCGTGTATTGCTCGACCAAGTTCGCGGTCGAAGGCCTGACCGAAGCCCTGCACGCCGAACTGGCGCCGCTGGGCATCCACGCCACGGTGGTGGAGCCGGGCTACTTTCGCACCGAATTCCTCGACACGGCGTCGCTGGCGGTGTCGCCCCGCACCGTGGACGACTACGCCGCCAGCGCCGGCGCCGTGCGCGAGGCGGCGCGCCGCATCCACCGGAACCAGCCCGGCGACCCCGTGCGCCTGGCCCAGGCCATCCTGCAACTGGTGGACAGCCCCGCGCCGCCCCTGCGCCTGCCGCTGGGCACCGACACGCTGCAGACCATCGCCGACAAGCACGCGTTCGTACAGGCCGAAACCGAACAATGGCGCGCGCTGGCCGCGTCCACGGATTTTCCGAAGGACGGGGCGGCATGACCTCGCAGGCGCTGTCAAGGCGGGCAACTGCACGCCGGGCAGGGCTCGCTGATTGCTATTTATTTGATAGCAATACGCCCTAGATGAATATGCGGCGGATGCCGATTTGACTCCTATTTCTGTCCCTACCCCTGCACCGCCCACCACGCCGGCAGCAGGCGCTGCACCTCGGCCCGCGCGAAGCGGTCGTCGATGAGATGCACCACGCCCTCGTCGCTCGGCGAGCGGATCACGCGGCCGGCAGCCTGCCCCACCTTCTGCAGGCCGGGGGGCGTAGGGGACGTCTCAAAACCGGGATTCCAGCCACTCAGCGCTCTTATAAATCAAAGAATTACGACGCTCAAACTTGCAGATTTAACGTTTTGAAAGGCTCCCTAGCGATTTTTGAAAAGCGTGCAAGGCCATATCGCGCCCGATCATTCTCACGAAATGGTCAAGACCGCCGCTTAATTCTCAGTTTTATTCAAATATTAAAATATTTATCCACTCAACCACGCAAAAATAAGCAATATTAATCCCTTGAATTAATATTTATTATAAATCCACCGTTTCTGCCGTTACCATTTTTCACAGCAAATCGATGGCAATATTCACAGGTCGTAATAACGCGACGCAAGCAAGAAAGGTTCAATAGCATGAAGAAAATTCAAATCGAATCGCCACTCAAATGCCAATCCAATGATGCATACCGAGATCACGCGATCAAAAAGTAGATAGCCATTAAGGCTTGAGGCGAACCTACGGGTTCGCCTTTTTATTTTTTGCGTTATAGGAGGGAGTCATAACATGAAGTGGTTGCAACCATCTCATTTTCTAAAAATAGAAAGCGGAAAACTGATCTTCTGGGACTATGAAAAACATCAACAATTTGAATTGTCAATCGAACATCTTCAACGCTTAATTGAATTTTCAAAAGGCACGCAGCCACAAAAAACGCCCATAGACAAAGAAATCTCTGAAGCAGAAGTGTTAGTTAATTCTGAGCCTCACAAAAAATGGGCTTGGGACTGGCTATCCCATATTTTTCACTATGGCACTCAGCATCCACTGCCCCCTGACTCCGATGCATCAACAGAAAAATCCGATGAATATGCAGCCTCTTATCTGGAGTTCTGTGCATCTATTCGTCACTCGATGCCTGAAGTAGAAATCATAAAAGGCGGTAAAAGAATACCTTTGCCCGATTTTGACTCGGAAGAATTAGAAAATACAAGCTTATGGTCATCTTTGTCCAGCAGGCGCACCTGCAGAGATTTCGATGGGAAACCAGTTCCGATAAAAAAGATCGCAACCTTGCTCTACTGCGCTTTCGCCGAAGTTAACACCAAAACAGATCTGCCAGATTTATCGGTCTATGGCTACAAGCGAACCTCTCCCTCAGCAGGTGGCCTGCAATCCACTGAGCCATATTTATGGGCCATAAATATTGAGGGCCTTGCCCCGGGCATATATCACTATCTTTCGCAAAGACATGAACTGGAGTACATCGACGAGCTACCAAAAAAAAGCTTGGGCGCCTATTTATGCAATCAAAACTGGGCCAATGAAATGGCATTTGCCATCGTCATGACCTCCCGATTCGACAAAATGTGGTGGAAATATCCGCATTCGCGCGCCTACCGCCCGATGCTGATGGAAATAGGTCATTTTTCTCAAACACTTAATTTGGGAATCACCGCTCTAGGATTGAAGCCTTGGCTCACTGGTTATTTCCACGATAGAGAACTGGGGGAGGCCTTGGCTTGCTCGCCAGAGATAGAACATCCTATTTTGGTAGTAGGGGGAGGAACGGGAAGCGGAAATAGTGTGGACACGGCGACTCAGAAAATAATAAAGAAGGAGAGATAAAAAATGACTGCCAGCGACCTATGCATATTGGGGATCAAAACAGGGCACGATGGCTCAGTCGCGCTGATCCAAAATGGTGAACTGATATTTTCATTGGAATCCGAAAAAGACAATGGCCGCCGATACAGCGAGTTGATGGGCGATACTTTGCTAAAAATAATGTCGATGGGAAAAGCACTTCCTAACGTATTGGCCTACGGTGGATGGAGTGATGGCGCTGATCCAGAAGGGTCCGCCATTGAATCAGGATATACGGACACCAACGGTGTGATATCCAGACCGATGCAAATATGGGGTGAGAAAGCCACCTATTTCAGTTCAAGCCACGCTCGCTCACATTTAATGTGCGGCTACGGGCTATCCCCTTGGGAGCAGGGACGGGCATGCTACGTTCTGCTTTGGGAAGGCTACTTGGGCGCCTGGTACTTCATCAATGAAAAAGTCGAGATTAAAAAGATCTGCGATGTCATGACATATCCTGGGGTTAGATATGCATTTCTTTTCGGGCTAGCCGATCCTGATTTCAATCTGAAGCCTGGCTCAGTGAGACTCAGCGATGCAGGAAAACTGATGGCAATTGCCTCCTACGCTACGTCCGGGGACACGGACGAAGACGGAAAACAAGTCATCCGCCAAATTCTGTCGAGCGGCAATATCAAAGATATTATTAATAAAAATTCACTTAAAACAAGCAAATATTACAACTGCGGAGTAATGAACCCTGAGTTCGCAAACTTAGCGAAGACCATGTCAGACTCGATATATTCAAGATTCGAGGATTGTGCAAAATCTTTGATCCACCAATACGGCAGGCATCCATTAATTATTGTAGGCGGATGCGGATTGAACTGCGAATGGAACTCAAAATGGTCAGAAAGCCATCTATTCGAAGATGTTTTTATTCCTCCCTGTGCAAATGACAGCGGATCAGCAATCGGAACAGCGATTGACGCTCAATACTTTTTAACCGGCCATGCAAAACTAAAATGGAAAGTTTATTCAGGAGATTTACCGAATGAAGACACGAACGACTTTTCAGATTGGGACGTACAATCTTATTCCGCAAAGGAGGTAGCAAAATTTCTGGCCGAAGGGCTGATATTAGGATGGATGCGAGGTCAGTATGAAATGGGTCCAAGAGCACTGGGCGCACGATCCATCCTCGCATCCCCTTTAACTTCAGAGATGCTGAAAAAATTGAACGAAATAAAAAGAAGAGAAAATTACCGGCCAATTGCACCAATATGCTTAGATACAGAAATGGAGGAGCTTTTTGGATCAAGCCTCCCCAGTCCATATATGCTGCTCTTCAAAACGGTTAATTCCCGGAAGATTCCAGCAGTCACCCACGTCGACAACTCGGCCAGGCCCCAGTCGGTTTCCCAAGAGGGCAACCCTGAACTATTCCAACTGCTTGTAGAATTCAAGAAAAATACCGGGGTAGGCGCCTTATGCAACACTTCGCTGAATTTCAATGGCAGTGGCTTTCTGAATCGCTTAAGTGACTTAATGAAATTCTCGATAGAACACGGGTTAGATGGTTTTGTTTTCGAGGATCGTGTTTTCATGAAAAAGACGATTAAACACCAACATGGAAAAATATAAAAAAACCAATTTTTTGTCCATGCTGTGCATTCAGACACTTGCGGGCTTTTCCTCTTGGATAGATATTTTTCTGATATTTTCCGTTCCCGCATTTATTTGGAAATCATCTCCGTCTGAAATTGCTTTAGTAGCTGCTCTTTATGGTTTACCCAGTTTAGTCATAGGCCCTATTTTTGGAGCTTTTCTTGACCGAAATGATCCGCGGAAATTAATGCTACTGGGGGCGTTTTTACGCACCTTGCTAACTATTCTTATTGCATTTTCTTCATCATACGAAATATTTGCCATTCTCGTATTCCTGAAGGGCTTGGCCAATCTCATATATTGGCCATCAAGCACCATTTTCACAAACCAAGCAATTCAGAAGGGTTTGAGAGTCAGCTATTTTTCAACTTTAAGTGCACTTGACCAATTCGCTAAAGTCGTTACACCTATGTTGGCAGGCATTCTGGCGCTGAAGTTTCCGTCGCAGTTAATTTTCCTCGTCTCTGCTGCCTTAACAGGGTGCTGTTTCTTTCTTGTACTTAATTTCGCTCATGACTTGGATCTTCAAGGGAAGAAAGATGTTCGCGACGTAAAAAGCCTTATCGCCAATCTCATTGAAGGATTCAGATCGTTCAGCAAACTCCCTAACGCTTTACTGATGAGCATGAGCATGACGATCGGAATTTCGTTGAGCTTAGCCATCTATGATCCCCATTTGGCGTCTTTCATCAGTTCAAAAGGATTTGATGCAACTATTTTCTCAATAGTTGTGTCATCTACCGCTGCCGGTGCCATCGCGGCTGCTATAGCAGTGCGCTTGTTATTTAAAGACAAAACCGCCGGATTTCTAATGCGCTCTGGAGTTGTCATCTTCAATGTGGCAATATTTTCCTCCGCATCAATTATTGCCATTGCACCTATTTATCTAAATAAAGCAACATTCATCTGCCTGTGGTTTATCAACGGATTTGGTTATGAACTATTTACGATCGGCGCAAGTGTGAATATCCAAAATCTTTGTCCACAACATCTGCTGGGTCGCGTAAGCACGTCATTGAGGAGTGCATCAACTGCTGCCATCGTATTAGCCCCCTCTTTTGGAGCATTGCTTATTGCAGAAGGTGGACGCTCAATGCCATTCATTGCGTCGGCGGTTCTGTCTTTGCTGATATTAGGAATGGCGCTTCTTTGGCGAAAAGCTTCGACAGATGTGATTAGTGAATCCAATGTATGAGTGTTTTCCGCCTGACTCCTTGCGCCAAAGAACTTGCAGCCTGAGCCCCGGCTCAAATGAACTGACTAGCGTCAAATTCAAAATTTAAGCCAATACGGGGAAACCGGGACGGTAAAGGCCCCACTCATATTGCTATCAATTAAATAGCAATGCGCGCTAGATGAATATGCGGTGGAGCCCGATTTGACACCTACCCCTCCACCGCCCACCAAGCCGGCAGCAGCCGCTGCACCTCGGCCCGCGCGAAGCGGTCGTCGATGAGATGCACCACACCTTCGTCGCTGGGCGAACGGATCACGCGGCCGGCGGCCTGCACCACCTTCTGCAGGCCCGGGTAGAGGTAGGTGTAGTCGTAGCCCGCGCCGAACAGGGCATGCATGCGCTGGCGGATCTGCTCGTTCACCGGGTTCATCTGCGGCAGCCCGAGGGTGGACAGGAACGCGCCGATCAGGCGCCGCCCCGGCAGGTCGATGCCCTCGGAGAACGCGCCGCCCAGCACGGCGAAGCCGATGCCCTCGCCGCCCTCGGTGAAGCGCGCGAGAAAGTCGCGCTGCCCGGCCTCCTGCATGCGGCGCGACTGCAGCCAGTGCGGCACTTGCGGGTGGCGCAGCGCGAACGCCTCGGCCACCTGCTGCAGGTATTCGTAGCTGCTGAAGAACGCCAGGTAGTTGCCCGGCCGCTCGCCGAACTGCCGGGCCATCAGGTCGGCGATCGGCACGAGCGAGGCGGCCCGGTCCGGGTAGCGCGTGGAGATGTGCCGGGCCACGGCCACGCGCAGTTGCGCGGCCTGAAAGGGCGAGGCCACGTCCACGCCGGCATGGCCGGTCGGCAGGCCGAGCAGGTCGGTGTAGTAGCGGGCCGGCTGCAGCGTGGCGGAAAACAGCGTGCTGGTGTGCGCCGCCGCGAAGCGCGGCGCCAGGAACGGCGCCGGCACCACGTTGCGCAGGCAGACCACCGAGCTGCCGGGCACGCCGCCGGGGGCGCGGGTGACGTCCACCATCGAATGCGTGTCCAGGCACTCGGCCAGCCGCTGGGTGTGCAGCAGCTCCAGGTAGAAGGCCTGCAGGGCCGGGTCCATCTGCTCGGGGTGCTCCGCGAAATGGTCGGCCAGGGCGCTGCTGCATTGCTGCAGGGCGGCCAGCAGCGCGGCCGGGAAGGCCTCGTGCACGGCGTAGGCCTCAGGCTGCGCCTTGTCCAGCGCCACCCAGGCGCGGCGCACCTTGTCGAGCGCCTTCTTCACCGCCGGCACGCGGGCGGCGGTGTCCGAATGCCGCGCCTGGTAGAGCGAATCGGGCAGCAGCTCGGCCGTGTACATGCGGCGGCCGCGCTCCACGAGGTTGTGCGCCTCGTCCACCAGCACCGCCACGCGCCACTGGTTGGCCTGCGCCAGGCCGTGCAGCAGCGCGCCGGCATCGAAGTAGTAGTGGTAGTCGCCCACGACCACGTCGGCCCAGCGGGCGAGCTCCTGGCCCAGGTAGTAGGGGCACACCCCGTGGGCCAGGGCGGCATCGCGCACGTGGGCCTGGTCCAGCAGGGGCCGGTCGCCGCCGCCCGGGGGCGCCAGCGCCGCCGCGCGCGCGGCCGGCAGGCGGTCGTAGAAGCCCCGGGCCAGCGGGCACGACTCGCCGTGGCAGGCCTGCCCGGGATGCTCGCAGGCCTTGTCGCGCGCGATCAGCTCCAGCACGCGCAGCGGCAGGCGGCCGGCAGGCGCCGGGGCCTGGGCGCCATCGCCCCCCGGCGCAGCGGCCGGGTCCGCCAGCGGCTGCGCCGCGGCGATGCGGGCCAGCGCATCCAGCGCCACCTGCCGGCCCGAGGTCTTGGCGGTGAGGAAGAACACCTTGTCCAGCCGCTCGCCGGGCGCCGCCTTGAGCAGCGGGAACAGCGTGCCCACCGTCTTGCCGATGCCGGTGGGCGCCTGCGCCAGCAGGCAGCGTCCGGCAGTGGCGCTGCGGTACACGGCCTCGGCCAGGGGCCGCTGCCCGGTGCGAAAGCCTCCGAACGGAAACACCGCCGCGCGCAGCGCCGCATCGCGCGTGGCGCGGTGGGCCGCCTCCTGCTCGGCCCAGCCGAGAAAGCGCTCGCACTGCGCCTCGAAGTGGGCGCGCAGGGCGTCGGCCGTGCAGGGCTCGACCAGCACCGTCTCCTGCTGGCTGCCGATGTCGAAGTACACCAGGGCCACGTCAATCCGCGCGAGCTGCCGCGCCTGGCACAGCAGCCACCCATAGACCTTGGCCTGCGCCCAGTGCAGCGCGCGGTGCGACGCGGGCTGCCGGTCCAGCCGGCCCTTGAACGTCTTGACCTCGTCCAGCCGGCCCGCGGCGGGATCGAACCCGTCGGCCCGGCCCCGCACATGCAGGTGGCGGTGGTGGCCCTCCAGCGTGACCTCGCTCTCGTAGCCGGGGCCTGCGTCCATGCCCCGCCCGGCCATGCGCCGCTGGGCCACGGTGGCGTGGCCGGCGATGCCTTCGAGCGCGGTGGGCGCGGGGGTGAAGCGCAGGTCCAGATCGCCCTGCTTGGCCGTGAACTCGCACAGCTCGCGCACGGCCACGGTGTACATCAGGCCGCGCCCTCGCAGGGGTTCGGCGCCGGGCCAGGCAGGGGCATGTCGTCCGCCAGGCCGGCTGGGCCGGCCAGCCCCTCGCCCAGCAGCCCCTGCGCCGGCTCGCCCTCGCTGCGCAGCGGCGTGGCCTTGCACAGCGCCATCCACACGGCGAACGGCAGGCTGCAGCGCGCGTGGCGGGCGGGGCGCAGCAGCTCGAACCGGCCGTGGTCGATCTCGCCGTGCAGCACCCACACGCCGAACTGCTCGGGAATCTCCTCGGGCGCGGCCACGCCGGCCGGGAACACGTAGTAGCACTCCTCGCACAGCCACTGGTAGGCCTGCCGCTTGGCGCCGTGCCGCAGGTCGGACAGCAGGTCGGCGCGGCTGGCCTTCACCTCGTGCACCATGGGCTGCAGGTAGGCGGGCACGGTGGTGTTGCGCACCGAAAACAGATCGGGCCGCGCCATGCGCCAGACCTGGGGGGCGGCACGGGCCGGGGGCGCATCGGCCTCGTCGGCCCAGAGCCGCCCCGGTGCCGCAGCACGGCCCGCCACCGGCGCTGCGGCGGGCCCTTCGGCGACCAGGGCCACCTCCGGGGGCGCCGGCTCGATGGCGGCGCGCAGCGACAGCTCGCGCCAGACGATGCGGCCGGCGCCCAGCAGGTGTTCGGCAAAGCGCTGGGCCAGCCGGTCGTGCGCGCTCAGGGCCCGCAGGCCGCGCTGGCGGGCCTCGGCCAGCCACTGGATGCCCGCGTCCGTCAGGCGCAGCACCGCGTGGCCCTCGGGCGCGGTGTGCAGCGCGACCATGCGTGCGGCCAGCAGGTCGATCTCCAGCGCGTCCTGGCAGGGCCAGCCGGCCGAACGCCAGATATGCATCAGGCGGGTGCGGTGGGAACGGGTGAGCGTGGGCTCGGGCATGGTTGGGGGAGGGGGGTTGGGGGCTGGAGCGCAGCGTGAGGCGCCCGAAGGCACTGATTATAAAAACAGTGCCTCCGCCATGCCATGCGCTTGTGTCCCACACCCACGCCGCACGGGGTGTTACGCCGCCAGTCCAGGCGCCGGTGTACCTTGGCGGCTTCGCATTCCTTCCGGTTGTCCTCACAAGCCACGCATGCCCTCTACCGCCTTCGCACGCTTGCGCCCCATCGCCCTGGCCTGGGCCGCAGGGGCGGCACTGACCCTGCCGCCGCCCGCGCTCGCCACGCCGCCCGAGCCCTCGCCCCCGGCGACAACCCCTGCGCCGCCCTGGGCCAAGGCCCTGCAGCGCGAGCTGGACCGCGTCGCCGCGCACAGCAGCGCGGCCTTCGGCGTGCACGTGCGCGACCTGGACACGGGACAGGCGTTTTCCTTTCACGGCGACGAGCGCTGGTACCTGGCCTCGTCCATCAAGGTGCCGGTGGCCATCGCCGTGCTGCGCGGCGTGGAGCGCGGCGACTACACGCTGGACACGCCGCTCACCCTGCGCGCCACCGATTACGTGGACGGCGCCGGGCCCGCCAAGAACCAGCCGGTGGGCGCGGCGCTGAGCCTGCGCTGGCTGCTGGAGCAGATGATCGTGTACAGCGACAACACCGCCAGCGACATGCTGATCGACCTCGTCGGCCTGCGCGAGGTGAACGCGCTGGTGCAGTCGGTGGTGCCCGGCGGCTTCGAGCGCATCACGCACCTGGCGGACGTGCGCCGCCAGGCCTACGCCCAGCTCACGCCCGAGGCCGTGCACCTGTCGGGGCGCGACTTCATCGCGCTGCACCAGCAGCGCACCGATGCCGATGTGAAGGCCACCCTCGCCCGCCTGCTGCGGCTGCCGGCCGATGGCCTGCGGCCGCTGTCGGTGGGCGAGGCCTACGAGGCCTACTACGCCAGCGGGCTCAACTCCGGGCGGCTCGATTCGTACGCCGAACTGCTGGCGCAGCTGGTGGAAGGCAAGCTCCTGGAGCCGCGCCACACGGCCTACCTGCTGGGCGTCATGGAGCGCGTGAAGACGGGCCCGAACCGCATCAAGGCCGGACTACCCAGCCGTGCGCGCTTCGCCCACAAGACCGGCACGCAGCGCGCACGAACATGCGACTCGGGCCTCGTGACGGTGCCGCGCCTGCCGAAAGACAAGCGCATCATCGTGGTGGCCTGCACGCGCGGCGAACTGTCCACGGCCCGGTCCGACCGCACGCTCCGGCAGGTCGGCATTGCCCTCTGCCAGTCGGGCCTGTTGTCGGATGGAAAACCCCATGAAACTCCCTGCCAAACCGTGCCGAGCCGCGCCGCGGCCCCTTCCGGCACCGCGGGCCCGGCGGGCCACCCTGGCCCTGCTGGTCCTGACGCTGGCGTGGACGGCGACCCGCCCTGACACCGCCCACGCCGCGCCCGCCTGGGCCGACGCGCTGCGCCAGCAGGTGGACCGCATCGAGCAGGCCACGCCCGGCCAGCTGGGCCTGTATGTGAAGCGGCTGGACAACGGCGAGACCTTCGCGCATGCGGCCGACCGGCCCTGGTACCTGGCCTCGTCGGTCAAGCTGCCGGTGGCGATCGCCGTGCTGCAGGAGGCCGAGGCCGGCCGCCTGCGCCTGAACCAGGAACTGGTGCTGCAGGCGCGCGACAAGGTCGATGGCTCGGGCGCCGTGGTGTGGCAGCCCGAAGGCACGCGCCACAGCGTGCAGTCGCTGCTCCAGCGCATGCTGATGGAGAGCGACAACACGGCCGCCAACATGCTCATCCGCGCCGTGGGCGAAGACGCACTGAACCAGCGCGCGCAAGCCCTGCTGGGCGGCCGCGGCGTGGGCCGCATCACCGACTTCACCGAGGTGCGCTACCGGGTCTATGCCGAGGCCCACCCCGACGCGCGCCGGCTCTCCAACATGGACCTGGTGCGCATCGCAGGCGCCCCCGTGGGCCCCAGGCGCCTGCAGGCGCTGGCCCGCACGCTCGGCGTGGCGCCCTCCGCGCTGCGCGTGCAGACCCTGGACGAGGCCTATGACCGCTACTACCGCCAGAACACCAACACCGCCACGCTGGAGGGCTATGGCGCCATGCTGGAAAAGCTGGTGCGCGGCCAGCTCGTTTCGCCGGCGCACCAGCAGCTGCTCTACAAGGACCTGAAGTTCGACACCTACGACGCCTACCGCCTGGAGGCCGGCCTGCCGCGCACCGTGCGGTTCATCCACAAGACCGGCACGCAGCTGCACCGGGCCTGCCACATGGGCGTGATCGACCCGCAGGACAACGGCCGCAACGCCATCGTGGTGGCCGCCTGCGCCGAGGGACTGGACGAAATGAAAGAGGCCGGCAAGGCCTTCGAACAGGTGGGCCGCGCGATCACGCAGACGATGCTGCAGGACCGGATACCGGGCAAAGGGCGCGGCCTGCCGGGCGAGCCCCAAGGGGCATCAGGCAATAGCGCCAAGGGCTTGGGCCGCCTGTAGCCGAGCAGCCGCGCTCCATCGCTCGCCGCAATCCGCCGCAATCGCGTGGCAGGCAGCGAAGCCATCGTTGTTGCGATCAAACGGCTCTCGATGCAATGGCTCACGGGCTGGAAAATGAACGCGGCGCCAAGCGGCTGAGCGGGTGCTGTCGTGCTTGAAAGCCTGCTTGGCACGACTCCAGACGCGCCCTCTCGGCAGTGGCCTGTGCGGGTTCCGCCGCGAGAGCGATCAGCGCGTAGCGGTGCGGCACCAGGCCTTTGCCGGGCCAGGTATCCACGACGCCGTATCCCGCAAAACACGCAGAAGCGGCGCGCGCGGCACGGGCCGCACGAACGGTGCGGTACGAACCTGCAACCACCGCTTGCACTGCGGGAGCAAATGGTTCCTCGGAAAACTCCTGCCGCTTGGCACTCCATGCGAGCCGGTGGACAGACACCTTGTCGGCCGCATCGCCATCGGGAGAAAAGAACACAGCAAAGTGCGCGGGCGCGTGGCCTGGCGAAACCGTGACGTGGGAAACATAAGGGCCCTGCGGTTCGCTGCGCGACCATGCCATCTTCAACGTCCCATGAGATGCCACGTACAGCGCGTGGCGGCGCTTGGGGTGCTCGAACCCTGCCGTCTGCGTGACCAGCAAGGCGCGCGCACCGAAGGGCTTGCCGGGGTCCAGAGGCACGGCGCTGGCCGACACGGTGATCGTGCTTTCCGCCTCGCCAGTGACCCAGACCCGGGGCGCGGCGTTGGATGCCAGAAAAGGCCCGGCCCTCGACTGCAGAGCGGCCAACGGGTGCGCGGGCGCCGCGGAGGCCCGCCATCCCAGCACCGCAACGCCAGCGCGGCCTGCAACCCAGGCTGCATCTGCCACCTCGGCCCCGGACCACAGGCGAACCTCGAAAGGACAAGGCGCATCGTTGCAAGGGGAGAGGGAAAGTTCGTAGCCCTGCCGCACCGCTGCCCCTGGCTGGCCATTCACCGAAAAAGACTCCAGCACCTGCCGAGACGGAACGTCCTTCGCGGATGCCGCGCCCGATCCCCATGCCGCCAGCAAAACGCACGCCAGCATCCAAGCCGCATGGGCTGCCGACAGAGGGCCAGGTGACAGGCAGGCCATGCGCAGCAGCGATGGGCGGGAAACCACAGGCATCGTCAGGAAGGCGGCCTCAATGAGCGCCTTCACCCTGCCCGCAAACCCGCAGCACCTCGGCCCCGTACGCCTCCATCTTCTTCGCCCCCATGCCGCTGATGCCCTGCAGATCGTCCAGCGTGGACGGGTTGCGTTCGGCGATCGCGGCCAGCGTGGCGTCGTGGAAGATCACGTAGGCGGGCAGGTTGTGCTCGCGCGCGACCTCGGCGCGCCAGGCCTTGAGGTTGATGAAGCGCACCTGCGCGTCCGGCCCCAGGTTGGCTGCGGCAGCCGGGGGGGCGGTGCTGCGGCGCGTGCGCTTGGCCGGGGTGGCGGCCGTGGATTCGCGCAGCTGCACCAGCGTCTGGCCCTTGAGCACGGGGCGAGAACCGTCGGTGAGGCTGAGCGTGTCGAAGCTGTGGCCGCTCTCCAGCATCACCTTGTGCAGGCCCACGGCGCCGGTGGCCAGCAATTGGCGCAGCACGCCGCGCAACTGCGCCTCGGAGTAGTCCTTGCCCAGGCCGAAGGTGGAGAGCTTGTCGTGGCCGAACTGCCTGACCTTTTCGGTGTCCTTGCCGCGCACGATGTCCATGATGTGCCCGGTGCCGAAGGTCAGGCCGCTGGCCTCGTGCACGCGGTAGATGGTGGACAGCAGCTTGCGCGCCGCATCCGTGCCGTCCCACACCGCGGGCGGGCTGATGCAGTTGTCGCAGTTGCCGCATGTGGCCCCCACGCTCGGCACTTCGTGTGCTCGCTGCCCCCCAAGGGGGCTGCTCGCGCCCTGGGGCGGCCCGGCGGCGCTCGATGGCTCGCCATAGACTTCGCCGAAATAGCCCAGCAGGCGCACGCGCCGGCAATCGGTGGCCTCGGCCAGGGCCAGCAGCGCGTCGAGCTTGCCGCGCATGACCTGCTTGAATTCCTCGCCCGCCGGGCTTTCGTCGATCATGCGGCGCTGGTTCACCACGTCCTGCAGGCCGTAGGCCATCCAGGCGTCGGCCGGCAACCCGTCGCGGCCGGCGCGGCCGGTTTCCTGGTAGTAGCCCTCGATGTTCTTGGGCATGTCCACGTGCGCGACGAAGCGCACGTCGGGCTTGTCGATGCCCATGCCGAAGGCGATGGTGGCCACCATCACGATGCCCTCCTCGCGCAGGAAGCGGTCCTGGTTCTGCTGGCGCACCTCGGGCGGCAGGCCGGCGTGGTAGGGCAGCGATTTCAGGCCCGCATCCACCAGCGCGGCGGACATCTCTTCCACCCGCTTTCTCGACTGGCAATAGACCACGCCCGCGTCTTCGGGGTGTTCGCGCTCGATGAAGCGCAAAAGCTGCGCGAGCGGCTCCTTCTTTTCTTCGATGCGGTAGCGGATGTTGGGCCGGTCGAAGCTGCTGACGAAGTGCTGCGCGCCTTCGAGCTGCAACCGCTCGACGATGTCGGCCCGCGTGAGCGCATCGGCCGTGGCGGTGAGCGCGATGCGCGGCACGCCGGCATAGCGCTCGTGCAGCACGGTGAGCGCGCGGTACTCGGGACGGAAGTCGTGGCCCCACTGGCTCACGCAGTGCGCTTCGTCGATGGCGAACATCGACAGTTGCCCGCGCTGGTGCAGGCCGTCCAGCAGCTCCAGGAATCGCGGCGTGGTCAGCCGCTCGGGCGCGGCGTAGAGCATGGTGATGTCGCCGCGCGCCACGCGCTTTTCCAGCTCCTGCGTCTGCTGCCAGTCGAGCGTGGAATTGAGATAGGCCGCATCGACGCCCGCCTCGTGCAGCGCGCCCACCTGGTCGTGCATGAGCGCGATGAGCGGCGAGACGACGATGGCCACGCCCTGCCCCGCATCGCGCCGCACGATGGCCGGCACCTGGTAGCACAGCGACTTGCCGCCGCCCGTGGGCATCAGCACCAGGGCGTCGCCGCCGGCGATCACGTGCTCGACGATGGCCTGCTGGGGGCCGCGGAACTGGTCATAGCCAAAGACGTCGTGCAGAACGAAATGCGCGGGGGACAAAATCGAATACTCTCTTTTTGATAGCAAATCGCCCTAGTGGAATATGCGCCAGAGGCCGATTGGATAGGAATTCCCCGGCCCCGCCGCGCCGGGCGGCCCACCAGGAAAGGCGCTTATTGTGCGCCGGCCCCGCGCCCCCGCCATCGGCCGGTGGCCCCCAACGATTCGCAACGCGAATGGATCGCTCCGATTATTCAATTGGACGCGAATCGCTGCGCCGGACAAGATGCCTTCAGCCCCGGCACAGGGGCATGGCCTACCGACCCAGGAGACAAACGACATGAAGCACCTCATCCCGGCCCTGCTGGCAGCCTGCGGCCTGGCCGCCGCCGTGGCGCCCGCACGGGCCCAGCAGCCGCCGTACCCCAACGCCCCCATCACCCTGATCGTGCCGTTCGCGGCCGGCAGCGGCACGGACTCGGTCGCGCGCACCGTCGGGCAAAAGCTCGCGGAGCGCCTGAAGCAGCCCGTGCTGGTGGACAACAAGCCCGGCGCCAACGCGCAGGTGGCCGCGCAGATCGCGGCCAAGGCCAAGCCGGACGGCTACACGCTGTTCATGACCACCAACACGTCGCACTCGGCCAACCCGGCGCTCTACAGCCACCTGAAGTACGACCCCATCAAGGACTTCACGCCCGTGGCGCGGGTGGGCGAGCTGCCCTTCGCGCTGGCGGTGCACCCCGGCGTGCCGGCGAAGACGCTGGCCGAACTGATCGACTACGCGCGCGCCAACCCGGGCAAGCTGAGCTACGCCACGCCCAACAGCACCTCGCTGGTGGCGATGGAGAGCATCAAGCACATCGCCCAGGTCGATGTGCTGAGCATCCCCTACAAGTCCAGCCCCCAGGCCATGACGGACCTGGTGGGCGGGCAGGTGCAGGTCTACGTGGCCGACCTGGGTTCGGGCAAGAGCATGCTCACCAGCGACAAGGTGCGCACGCTGGGCATCACCACCACGCAGCCCTCGCCCCTGCTGCCGGGCGTGCCGCCGATCGGGCAGACGGTGAAGGGCTTCGACCTCACGTCGTGGAACGGCATCTTCGGGCCGGCCGGCATGCCGCCGGCCATCGTGAACCGCCTGAACACGGAGCTGCAGGCCGTGCTGGCCGAAAAGGACACGCAGGACAAGCTCGCGCAGATCGGCTTCCAGGTGTGGCCCAGCAAGACGCCGCAGGAATTCGCGACCTACGTGGCCGACCAGTTGGCCCACTGGCGCACGCTGATCCAGCAGGCCCGCATCCAGCCCGAATGAACGACATCCCCCTGAGCGGCGTTGCCGCTTCCCCCTTGCTCTCGCATCGCTGCGCGCTGCGGGAAGGGGGACGACGCCAGCGCGGCGGGGCGGCCCTTGCGCGGCGTCTGCTCGCGCGGGCCGCACCGGTGGCACCGGCCGCTGCCCCTGTCAGACGTTCTGGAGAATGGCATGACCGACAACACGCATAGCACTTCACCCACCGGCCCCCTGGCGGGCGTGCGGATCCTGGACCTGACCTCGGTCATCATGGGCCCGTTCGCCACGCAGATCCTCGCGCAGCTGGGCGCGGAGGTCATCAAGGTGGAGACGCCCGACGGCGACAACATGCGCCATGTGGGCCCCATGCGCCACCCCGGCATGGGCCACATCTTCCTGCATGCCAACGCGGGCAAGCGCAGCATCGCGCTGGACCTCAAGCACCCGGAGGGCCGCGAGGCCGCGCTGCGGCTGGCCGAGCGCTGCGACGTGTTGATCAGCAACGTGCGCCCGCAGGCCCTGGCGCGGCTGGGCCTGGACCCGGCCAGCGTGGCCGCGCGCAACCCGCGCCTGATCCACGTGAGCTGCTGCGGCTTCGACCAGGAAGGCCCCGACGCGGCCCGCCCCGCCTACGACGACCTGATCCAGGGCGCCACCGGCATCCCGTGGCTCATGCAGCGCTACGGCGCGCCCGAGCCGGCCTATGCGCCCACCACGCTGTCGGACCGGGTGACTGGGCTGCATGCGGTGTACGCGGTGACGGCGGCGCTCTATGCCCGCGAAAAGACGGGGCAGGGCCAGGCCATCGTCGTGCCCATGTTCGAGGCCATGGCGCAGTTCATCCTGGGCGACCACATGGCGGGCCTGACCTTCGAGCCGCCGCAGGGCGAGGCCGGCTACGCCCGGCTGCTGACCACGCACCGCAAGCCCTACGCGACGGCCGACGGCATGCTCTGTGTGCTGATCTACAACGACAAGCACTGGCGCAGCTTCTTCGCAGCCATCGGCGAGATCGGCGAGGCGCAGGGCCTCGCGCAGGACCCGCGCTTTGCCACGCACGGCGCCCGCGCGGCGAACATCGATGCCGTCTATGCCGAGGTGGCGCGCATCCTGCGCACCCGCACCACGGCCCAGTGGCAGGCGCTGCTGGATGCCGCCGACGTGCCGCACATGCCGATGAACTCGCCGGCCGACCTGCTCACCAACCCGCAGTTGCGCGCCACGGGCTTCCTGCACGACAGCGTGCACCCCACCGAGGGGCCCATGCACGCCATGGCCCATCCCACGCGCTGGTCGGCCACTCCGCCGCCCCGCACCCTGGCACCGGCGCCGCAACTGGGCCAGCACACCCGCGCCCTGCTGGCCGAGGCCGGCTACACCCCCACCCAGATCGACGCCCTGCTCGCGCAAAACGCCTGCCACGCCGCCACCGGAGAACCCGCATGAACCCCGCCACCACCCCCCCGCCCCGCTACCGCGTGCGCGCCGCCCAGGTGCCCAGCTACCAGCCCGCCAACCACCACCACACGCACAACCAGCGCCTGATCGGCCCCGAGACGGTGGGCGCGCAGCAGATGGAAGTGCTGCTGGGCACGCTGCACCAGGGCGGCGGCGCCCTGCCCCACGCCCATCCGGGCATCGAGCAGTCGTGCTACCTGCTCGAAGGCACGGCCCGCGCCGAAGTGGCGGGCGAAGCCTTCGACATGGTGCCGGGCGACATGTGCTTCTTTCCGGCCGACCAGATGCATGTCTTCACCGTGACCAGCGACACCCCCGTGAAGCTGCTGGTGATCTACAGCCCGCCCTACGGCGAGTCGCCCGACAAGGTGATCCGGCCCGCCCCATGAACTTCGACTTCTCTCCCGAACACGCCCAGATCCAGGACGCGATCGAGCGCGTGTGCGCCCCGTTCGATGCCGACTACTGGCTGCGCCGCGACCGCGAAGGCGGCTTTCCGGAGGACTTCCACCGCGCGCTGGCCGACGCCGGCTGGCTGGGCATCGCCATGCCCGAGGCCTATGGCGGCGCCGGCCTGGGGATCCGCGAGGCCGCGCTGATGATGCACACGATCTCGGCCACCGGCGCCGGCCTGTCGGGCGCATCGGCCGTGCACATGAACATCTTCGGCCTGCACCCGGTGGTGGTGTTCGGCACCGAGGAACAAAAGGCACGCTGGCTGCCGCCGCTGATCGCGGGCCGCGACAAGGCCTGCTTCGGCGTGACCGAACCCGACACCGGGCTGAACACGCTCCGGCTCAAGACCCGCGCGGTGCGGGAAGGCGACCACTACGTGGTGCACGGCCAGAAGGTCTGGATCAGCACCGCGCAGGTGGCCAGCAAGATCCTGCTGCTGGCGCGCACCACGCCGGTGGAGGAATGCCGCGGCACCGAGGGCCTGAGCCTGTTCTACACCGACCTGGACCGCCGCACGGTCGAGGTGCGCGAGATCGACAAGCTGGGCCGCAAATGCGTGGATTCGAACCAGGTGTTCATCGACGGCCTGCGCATTCCCGTGGAAGACCGCGTGGGCGAGGAAGGCCAGGGCTTCCAGTACATCCTGCACGGCCTGAACCCCGAGCGCATCCTGATCGCCAGCGAAGCCGTGGGACTGGGCCGCGCGGCGCTGGCGCGCGCCGCGGGCTATGCCAGGGAGCGCGAGGTGTTCGGCCGCCCCATTGGCCAGAACCAGGGCATCCAGCACCCGCTGGCGCTGTCGTGGATGGAGCTGGAGGCCGCGCACCTCATGGTGCAGAAAGCCGCATGGCTGTACGACCAGCACCTGCCATGCGCGGCCGAGGCCAACGCGGCCAAGTACCTGGCGGCCGAGGCCTGCTACCACGCCTGCGAGCGCGCCATCTTCACCCACGGCGGCATGGGCTACGCCAAGGAATACCACGTGGAGCGCTACCTGCGCGAGTCGTGGATCCCGCGCCTGGCGCCGGTGAGCCCGCAGCTCATCCTGTGCTTCATCGCCGAGAAGGTGCTGGGCCTGCCGAAATCCTATTGAACGCCGCAGGCCGCTTTCGGCGCTGCGGGCCGCGCTGGCATCATCGCCGCCATGAAACTGCACCTCCTGCGCTACTTCGCCGTGCTGGCCGAGGAACTGCACTTCGGCCGGGCCGCCGAGCGGCTGGCCATCACGCAGCCGCCGCTCAGCTCGGGCATCAAGGCGCTGGAGGACGAACTGGGCGTGCGGCTGTTCGAGCGCACGAGCAAGCAGGTGGCGCTCACGCCCGCCGGCCATGCCTACCTGGCCGAGGTGCGCGTGGCGCTCGACCGCGTGGCCCGCGCCGGCGAGACGGCCCGCGCCGTGGCCGCGGGGCAGCGCGGCCGGCTGGACATCGGCTTCACCGGCTCCATGGTGTACCGCGACATGCCCGCCATCGTGCGCGCCTTCGGCGAGCGCGCGCCGGGCATCGAGGTCAACCTGCGCGAGATGTCCTCGGGCGAGCAGCTCGAAGCCCTGCTGCACCGGCAGTTGCATGCCGGCTTCATCAACACCAGCGTGGTGCCCGACCGGCTGCGCAGCCTGCCGCTGGCCGAGGACCACTTCGTCTGCTGCCTGCCCGAAGGCCACGCCATGGCCGCGGCGGCGCAGGTGGACCTGCGCGCGCTGGCGGCCGAAACCTTCGTGATGTTCTCGCGCGATGTGGCGCCGGCCAACCACGACAACGTGATCGCGCTCTTTCACCGCGCCGGCATCCACCCGCACACGCGCCATGCCACGCGGCAGTGGCTCACCGTCGTCGCGCTGGTGGCACTGCGCATGGGCGTGGCGCTGGTGCCGGCCTCCATGGCGCAGGCGGCGGTCAAGGGCGTGCGTTTCGTGCCCATCGCCGATCTGCACCACCCCACGGTGGGCGTGCTGGCGTGGCATGAAGAGGCCGTTCCCCCGGCACTGCAGACGTTTCTGGACGTGGCGGCCACTGCGGCGTTGGGCCACCCGGCCTGACAAGCGCAGAAGGTGGCCGGCGGTGCGATGGCGGCGCTGGCCCTGCGATGGGCGCACACAGCCGCCGTCACGCCATCAGCGGCTCTTCAGCAGGAACCGGCGATGCAGCGGCTGCAACGGGCGCGCATTGAATGGATACACGCGCTCGAACGCATCGATCTGCGCGGCAGAGACCTGCAGCGGCGCATTCAGCACCACCCAGTCCACCGTTTCGGAGCAGGGCGGCGTGGTGAGCGATCCTTCGTAACGGAAGAAGCGGCGGTGCTTTTGAAGCGGAAGAAAGTCGCTGGCCTTGACCGACGCATTGGCCACGGCCTGGGTCTGGCCCTTGGCCTTGGGCATGGCGTCCAGCACCCGCTGGAACGCGGGGTTGGGCTTGCCGGTTTCGAAGAAGATGGCCAGCACGCCCAGTGTGCCGTCCGGGCCCTGGTGGACGATGTGGGCCTCCATCGGAAAGCGCCGGCCGTTCAGCAAATGCTCGCTGGGGTGATGGAAATGGATCTGCAGCGCAGCGTAGTCGCGGCCACCGGCACGCATCGTTCCGCCGCCGGGAAGGTCCAGCTGGATGGAATGCCCGGTGTTGCGCACCGCCATCGGCACCGGCCGGTAGTCCAGTCGCAAGGGGCCCAGATCGGCCGCCACCGCATGCTGAAGATCGACCGGGCTGTTCTGTTGCCCGCTGCCGCACAGCGCGTTTTCCTTGGCCAGGTCCGCCCAATGCTCGGCGCCTTCCGGGCCGGTGTAACCCCACTCATGCCCGTCGTGTTGCGCCGTCTCGTGCGACTCGACAGGGGCCGCGGCGGGAAGCTCGGGCGTCTGCGCTCCAGCGGCCGCGCTCCAGACGGTGGCAAGGCCCAGGCAAAGGGGCCGGATTCGGCGAAGGAACGAAGGCGGGGCGCGATGAAGGGGCATTTTCGATTCCATAAGCAATGAACCACAAGAGACCCATATTACCTTTTAATACATTTGCGCGTTGCAACCAGCGCGGAGGCATTCAAGGCATTCAAGGCATTCAAGGCATTCAAGGCGTGCGGCGGGCAGCGGTGCGGCGGTTCTTACAATTCACCCATGCAGCAGATTACCTACACCCGCGGCCAGCAGTTGCCTGAAATACTGACCCAACGCATCGCCATCCTCGACGGTGCCATGGGCACCATGATCCAGCGCTTCAAGCTGGGCGAGGCGCAGTACCGCGGCGAGGGCTACGCCGGGCCGGACGGCGCGGGCGAACGGTTCAAGGACTTCGCGCGCGATGTGAAGGGCAACAACGAACTGCTGAGCCTCACACGGCCCGACGTGATCCGCGACATCCACGAGCGGTATCTGGCCGCCGGCGCCGACCTGATCGAGACCAACACCTTCGGCGCGACGACCATCGCGCAGGAGGACTACAAGATGGCCGATCTCGCGCGCGAGATGAACCTGAAATCGGCGCAACTGGCCCGTGCCGCCTGCGACAAATACGCCACGCCCGACAAGCCCCGCTTCGTGGCCGGCGCCCTGGGCCCCACGCCCAAGACGGCCAGCATCAGCCCCGACGTGAACGACCCGGGCGCGCGCAACGTCGATTTCGAGCAACTGCGCGCGGCCTACTACGAGCAGACCGAAGCGCTGGTCGAGGGCGGCTCCGACGTGCTGCTGGTCGAGACCATCTTCGACACGCTGAACGCCAAGGCGGCCCTGTTCGCCATCGACGAATTCTTCGAAAACAGCGGCGAGCGCCTGCCGCTCATCATCAGCGGCACGGTGACCGACGCGTCGGGCCGCATTCTCTCGGGCCAGACGGTGACGGCCTTCTGGCACAGCGTGCGCCACGCCCGCCCGCTGGCCATCGGCCTGAACTGCGCTTTAGGCGCCACCTTGATGCGCCCCTACATCCAGGAGCTGAACCGGGTGGCGCAAGACACCTTCATCAGCTGCTACCCCAACGCGGGCCTGCCCAACCCGATGAGCGACACGGGGTTCGACGAGACCCCCGAGGTCACCAGCCGGCTGGTGCATGAATTCGCCGCCGAAGGGCTGGTGAACATCGTGGGCGGCTGCTGCGGCACCACGCCGGACCACATCGCGGCCATCGGCCGGGCCGTGGCCCCCGTGGCGACACGCAAGCTGTTCTACCCCGAAGCGGCCTGACAGCCCAAGAAGCATCGCGCGCGAAGGGTTTGGCACGGTCCATCGTTGAACACGGCAACGCCCGGCCGGGCAAGACACGCCGCTTTCCTACCGGATGAGCGGGCGTTCGCCCTTACGATCCGCCGTCCCCACTCCGATGGCGTGCCGTGCGGTCCTTGCGCATCCAACTGCTTCTTTTCTGGGCCTTTCTGCTGGCCGCCTGTGCCCTGGTCGCGGCCATCATCGTGGTGCTCTACCAGACGGGCTCGGGCGCCCAGGTGGCGTCCAGCCGGGCACGCGCCACGCAGGCCTGCGATGACATCGCCACGCGCTACGCCAAGTCAGTGCCCACGGTGCCGGCCGACACCCCCCAGACCGATCTGCTGCGCGTGCTGCTGCACGTGGTGCTGCTGGAAGCGCCGCAGGTGGAAGGCGGCGTGTGGCGCGCCGGCAGCGGCATGCTGGCCTATGCCTACCCCACCTATGAAGGCAGCGGCGTCAAGATCGACGTGCCGGCCGCCGAGCAGCCGCTCATCGTCGAATTGGCCAGGCAAGCCGGCAGCACCGGCCAGCCCGTCGTGAACCTGGTTCGCGGCAGCCGCGAGGTGCTAATCGTCGCGGCCTGCCACCTGGCCGCGCACCCCGGCACCGCGGTGTGGACCATGACGCGCGCCCACGCCGGCGCCATCGCCGCACAGGACACCCTGCGCACCGGCATCGCGGTGCTGGCGCTGCTGGTGGTGGCCTCGGGTGCCTGGCTGGGCTGGATGCTGCTGCGCGGCCTGCGCCAGGTGCGGCGCCTGGAAAGCGCGCTGGCCCAGGCCCAGGGCGACACCGTGCCGCACCTGGAGCGCACCGGCATCCGCGAGCTGGACCGCATCGTTGACAGCTTCAATGCCTTCGGCACCCGCCTGGAAGACGCACGCGCCCGGCTGAAGGCGGCCCTGGCCCAGCGCCACCGCGACCTGCGCCTGACCGCCCTGGGCCGCATGACGGCCTCGGTCGCGCACGAGATCCGCAACCCCATCGCCGCCATGCGCCTGAAGGCCGACAACGCCTTGGCCGCGCCGCCGGCCCGCCATGCCGACGCGCTGGCGTCCATCGTCACGCAGATCGACCGGCTGGAGGGCCTGGTGCAAAGCCTGCTGTCGCTGGTGCAGCCGCTCACCCTCAGCCCCCGCACCGTGCCGCTCGGCCCCTGGCTGCAGGAACGGCTGGACACCGCCCGCGCGGGTTCGCAAGCCCGCGGCGTGCGGCTGGCGCTGCGCGGCGAGGCCCCCGCCGACGCCGTGTTCGACCCCGTGCACACGGCACGCGCCATCGACAACCTGCTGGACAACGCCGTGCGCCATGCGCCGGCCGGCGGCGAAGCCGTGCTGTCGGCACAGGTGGATGCGGCGCGCACCCTGTTCACGCTGACGGTGGAGGACAACGGCCCCGGCGTGCCCGAAGACCTGCGGGCGCAACTGTTCGAGCCCTTCGCCACCGGCCGCGCCGACGGCAACGGCCTGGGCCTGGCCCTGGCGCGCGAAGTGGCCCTGGCCCACGGGGGCGAGCTGCATTACGTGCCGCGCGAAGGCGGCGGCGCCCGTTTCATCCTGGAGCTGCCATGGCGCGCCTCTTAGTCGTCGATGACGATGCGGCCTTCCGCGAATCGCTGGTCGAAACCCTGCAGAGCCTGGGCCACGAGGTGCACAGCGCCGATGGCGGGGCCGAGGCGCTGCGACAGGTGGAGGGCCACCGCTACAGCACCCTCTTCCTGGACCAGCGCATGCCCGGCATGGACGGGTTGCAAACGCTCGAGGCACTGGCCGCGCGCATGGCCCGGCTGCCGCCGGTGGTGGTGCTTACCGCCTACGCCAGCGGCTCGGGCACCATCGAGGCCATGCGCCTGGGGGCGTTCGACCACCTGACCAAGCCCGTGAGCCGCGCGGCGGTGGTGGAGGTGCTGGAGCGCGCCTTGCGCTCCGAAGCCGACGCCGGAGCCACGGCCGTCGCGCCCGCACCGCCGCCCGGTGCACAAGAAGACGGCGAACTCATCGGCATCAGCGAAGCCATGCGCGAGGTGCACAAGCGCATCGGCATGGCCGCCGCGAGCGATGCCCCGGTGCTGATCGAGGGCGAGACCGGCACCGGCAAGGAGCTGGTGGCGCGCGCACTGCACCGCCATTCCACGCGCGCGGCGGGGCCGTTTGTGGCGGTGAACTGCGCGGCGATTCCCAAAGAGCTGCTGGAAAGCGAGCTGTTCGGCCATGTGAAGGGCGCCTTCACCGGCGCCGCGGCCGAGCGGCCCGGCTGCTTCCGTGCCGCCGATGGCGGGGTGCTGCTGCTCGACGAAATCGGCGACATGGCGCCGGAGGTACAGGCCAAGCTGCTGCGCGCGCTGCAGGAGGGCGAAGTCACGCCGTTGGGCAGCCACCGGACCGTGAAGGTGAACGTGCGCGTGCTGGCGGCCACCCACCGCGACCTCGCGGCAGCCGTGCGCGAGGGGCGATTTCGCGAAGACCTGCGCTACCGGCTGGATGTGCTGCACATCGTGCTGCCGCCGCTGCGCGATCGCCTGGCCGACATCGTGCCGCTGGCCGAGCATTTCCTGCGCGGTGCCGCGGCGCCACAGCCCGCTAAACGCCTGTCTGCTGGCGCGGCGCGCGCGTTGCTGGACCACGCCTGGCCGGGCAACGTGCGCGAGCTGCGCAATGCCATGGAACGCTGCCACGCCCTGCAGCGCGGCCCGGTGGTGGGGGCCGCCGACCTGGGGCTGCAGCCCTCGCAGGCCGACCCCGATGACCACGGCAACGACGACCGCAGCGGGGCGGACGGCGCGTTGCCCGCTGCCTGGCTGGAGGGATCGCTGCCCCAGGCCATCGAGCGGCTGGAACGGCGCATGCTGGAACACGCGCTGCAGCAGGCCCAGGGCAACCGCTCGCTCGCGGCCCGGCGCCTGGGCATCCACCGCCAGTTGCTCTACAGCAAGCTCACGCAATACGGCATCGAATGACCGACCGCCTGTCGCGAAAGCGGACAACCTGTCGCCGTTCCACCCACTGCGCACACCCGCCATCGCACGCAAGTGGTTGATTCATAAGGAATCTAACCTTGGCACGCGTCTTGAGTGAGAAAGCGCATCCCCACTCGAAAGGATGACTTTCATGACGCTCCACCCCTTGCTCCGCACCGGCCTGATGGCCGCAGCCCTCGCCGCCGCCAGCGCCCACGCACAGCTGCCTCCACCCCCGCCCGGCGGGCCGGGCCCCCTGGCCCAGGCCCCCGCCGCCGAGCAGTCCGCGACCGCGAGCGGCCGGCTGCAGCGCTGGCTGCCCAACCCGAACGGCGAAGCGGATGGCCTGCTGCTGCAGGACGGCACGCAGATCGCCTTCCCGCCCCACCTGTCGGAGTCCCTCACCGCGTGGCTGCGCCCCGGCGACCCGGTGGAAGTGACCGGCTGGCACCGCCCCGATGCGCCCGTGCTGCGCGCCGAGACCTTCCAGTCGCAGGGCCGCACGGTGCAGGACACGCCGCCCACCCCCGGCCAGCGCCCCCCGCCGCCTCCGCGCGAGGCCCTGACGGCCCTGCAGGCCAACGGCCGCGTGGCTCAGGTGCTGTTCAACAGCCGCGGCGATGCGCATGGCCTGCTGCTGGAAGACGGTGTGGTCGTGCGCTTTCCGCCCCACATGGGCACGTCGGTCGCGGCGCTGCTCAAGCCCGGCGCCACCGTGGCGGTGCGCGGCTGGGGCACCCGCAACGCGCTGGGCACCGGCATGGAGGCCGCGCAAATGGGTGCCACGCCGGACACCCTGCAGGACATGCTGGGCGGCCCGATCGGCGCCCCGGCACTGCGCCCGTGAAGCCGCCGCCCGGCACGTTTTTTTCCGCACCGGCTTCTTCTTCCCTCACCCATTCGGAAACACCATGAGCAAACCCCAGGAAATGATCGACGTCTGGTCCCTCGAAGGCCAGTTCCAGCATGCCCTCTACAGCCCCCGCGGCGACGTCGAGGGCGTGATGATCGATGTGGATGGCGTTCCCGCGCAGTTCGTGTTCGGCAAGCACGACGACCGTGCGGCACGGTCCTTCGAGTCCCTGCGCGCCGGCCAGACGGTGGTCGTCAACGGCACCGTGGAGCCCCCGCCACCCCATGGCGAGGCCGCGCACGAGGTCTATGCGTTTGAGCGGCTGGTGTCCATCGACGGCCAGGCGTTCGCGCCGGACGACGCGCCGCGCGAGGTAAAAGGCCGCGTTGCGCGCATCCACCACGCGCGGCACGGCGAGCCCAACGGCGTGGTGCTGGACACGGGCGATTTCATCCACACGCGACCCGAAGGCTTTGCCCAGTTGCACCTGAAGCCGGGCGATGCGGTGACGGCCCACGGCCCCGCCAGGCCCTTGCGCGGCGGCACCGGCGGCCACGTGATCGAGGCGCACACCGTCAACGGCCACCCGGTACCGGGCAAGCCCGCCAAGCCGTGACGCGATGACCGCCGCGCACACCGCCCCTGGCGCGCTTTCCGCGCCCACCCCGGACGCACCGCCCCGAAGCGCCGCAGGCGCTGCGGCCGGCGCCTCCCTGACCGCCCTGGCCTGGATGGCGTTCTTCATGGCGGACGTGCGCGACGGGCTCGGTCCGTTCCTCGCCACCTACCTGCAAACCCAACGCATCGACCATACGATGATCGGCATCGTGCTGTCCGCCGGTGGGCTTGCCGCCATGGCGGCCACGCCGCTGGCCGGCGCCTTCGCGGACCGCACGCGCGCCAAGCGGGCGCTGGTGGCGGTCTGCGCGCTGACGGTGCTGGGCGCGAGTGCCGTCGCCTTCCTGACCCGGTCGCCCAGCGTGCTGGTGCTGTCGCAGGTACTCACCGGCGCCGCCGGCGCGGTGCTGGCAGCCGCACTGGCCGCGCTCACGCTCGGGCTGGCGCGCAGCGCCGGCCTGCGCCACCAGACCGGCCGCAACGAGGCCTACAGCCATGCCGGCAACATCGTGTCCGCACTGGGGGCCGCGGGCTTCGCGCACTGGATGGGCGCGCCCTGGATGCTCGTCGTCATGACCGCCATGGCCGTGGGTGCACTGGCGTGCCTGCGGGCGATCCGGCCCGGCGACATCGACCATGTGGCCGCGCGCGGCGCCGAAGCCGACGGTGCCAAGCCTGCCCCCTCCTCCCACCCCGAAGCCGTGGCACCCGAAGGTTTCCGCGCGTTTCTAGGCCACCGCGCGCTGTGGTGCTTCGGGCTGGCCTGCGCGCTCTTTCATCTGGGCAATGCGTCCATGCTGCCGCTGCTGAACCAGCGGCTTGCCGCCACAGTGCCTGACTCGTCCCCACTGCTCTGGACGGGTGTCGCCATCGTCGTCGCGCAGTTGACCATGGTGCCGGTGGCCCTGTGGGTGTCGCGCAGCCGGCGGTGGGACCTGCAGGTGTTCGTGTACATCGCCATCCTGGCGCTCCCGGTGCGCGGCGTCATCGCCTGGGCCATTCCCGATGCCTGGGCCAACATCCCGGTGCAGGTACTCGACGGGCTGGCCGCCGGCGCCTTGGGCGTGGCTACGCCGCTGATGGTGGAGCGCTACGTGCGCGGCAGCGGCCGCTACAACACCGCGCTGGGGCTGGTGATGACGCTGCAGGGCGTGGGCGCGGCGCTGAGCCCGGCCATCGCCAACAGCGTGGTGGGCGCACAAGGGCACTTCGGGCTGGCGTTTGCCGTGCTGGCAGGCTGCGCGGTGCTGGCCCTGCCGGCCTTCTGGCTGGCGCAGCGGGTGGCCACCCAGGGCGGCGCAGCACAGCCGAGGCCGCCGGCCATCCCTTCTTGAGGCGGCTGAAGCACCTGCCCCATTCGTCAATCCGCCCGTCTTTTCCGGTTGACGGCTTCCAAGCCCATGCGTTACAACATGTTTCCCGCCGCGCCTGACCACCGGGCCTGATCTATGAAGCGACCCCGAGCGTTGCCTGCCCCGCGGCCTGTCCCACCCAAAACTGCAGGGGAGTCATCCGCATGGCACGAGGCGACGGCATCCACGATATTTCCATGGGCGCGCACGACGCCCTGCACGCGATCGGCCGGCGGGCCGACGCCTTGCTTCTGGGCGTCGTCGCCCTGGGCTGGGGTGTCGCCCTCTGGGTCGGCGTGGTGCACGGCCGGCCCGGCACCGCTGCGCTGTGGGGTTTGGCGCTGACCGGAATGGCAGCGCTGGCCTACCTGCTGGCGCGCGGCACGCTGCTCAGCCGGCTGGCCATGGTGGCGGCCGGCATGGGCATGGTGGCGCTGCACATCCAGATCAGCCTGGGCGCGACGGAAATGCACTTCGGCGTGTTCGTGTTCCTGGCCTTCCTGCTGGCCTACCGCGACTGGCGGCCCATCGTCTTCGCAGCGGGGCTGATCGCGGTGCACCACATCGCGTTCGACCGGCTGCAACTGGCCGGGCTGCCCATCTACTGCCTGACCGAGCCCGACTTCGGCCGCATCCTGATCCACGCCAGCTTCGTGGTGGTGCAGACCGCCGTGGAAGTGGGCATCGCCCTGCGCACGCGGGCCGATGCGGTCGAGTCGGCCGAGCTGCAGCAGCTGTGCCGCCTGCAGGCGAACGGCCAGCTGTCGCTGGACGTGGGCCATGTCACCGTGCGCAGCGCGGCGGCGCAGGCGCTGCAAGGCGCGCTGCTGCGCCTCAACGGCGTGGTGGCCGACGTGCACCTGGCGGCGGCCGGCCTGGCATCGGCCTCCGGCGAGATCGCCTCCGGCAACCGCGACCTGAGCCAGCGCACCGAGCGCACCGCCTCGCACCTGCAGGAGGCCGCCGCGTCCATGGAGCAACTGGACGGCGTGGTGCGCCACAGCGTGCAGGAGGCCGTGGCCGCGCGCCGCCTGACGCAGGAGGCCACGCAGCTGGCCGAGCAGTGCGGCGGCGTGGTGACCGAAGTGGTGGCGACCATGGAGGGCATCCATTCCAGCGCCGGCCGCATTGCCGACATCGTGAGCGTGATCGACGGCATCGCTTTCCAGACGAACATCCTCGCGCTGAACGCCGCCGTGGAAGCCGCGCGCGCCGGCGAGCAGGGCCGGGGCTTCGCCGTGGTGGCCAGCGAGGTGCGGGCCCTGGCCGGGCGCAGCGCCGAAGCCGCGCGCGAGGTGCGCACGCTGATCGCCGCTTCGGTGGCGCAGGCCCAGCGCGGCAGCACGCTGGCGGCCGACGCGGGCCGCAACATGCAGAACGTGGTCGATTGCGCGCGGCGCGCCTCGCAGGTCGTGGTCACCATCAGCACGTCGGTCGAAGGCCAGTCCAGCGACCTGGGCCGAGTCAGCACGTCGGTCACCGAGCTCGACCACATGACCCAGCAGAACGCGGCGCTGGTCGAGCAGTCCTCCGCCGCGGCGGCCAGCCTGCTGGAGCATGCCGGCCGGCTCAAGAGCGTGGTGGAAGGGTTCCAGTTCCAGACGCCGCACGGCACGCTGGCGGCGCCCGCCTGAGACGGGGCGCCCGCCTGAGACGGGGGCGCATGCCGCCTCGCGTCATGCGAGCTTGAGGTACACCGTTCCCTGTTCCACGCGCACGGGGTAACTGCGCAGGCCCTGGGTGAGCGGCGCACACAGCGCGCTGCCGTCCCGCACGTCGAAGCGGCCCTGGTGCAGCGGGCACTCGATTTCGTGCCCCTCCAGGAAGCCGTCGCACAGCCGCGCATTACCGTGCGTGCACAGGTTATCAGTGGCGAACACCTCGCCTTCCACGGTGTAGAGCGCCACGTCGCGTCCTTCGACGGTCACGCCCACCACGTCGTCCTCGGGCAGGTCGGCGCGCGCGGCCGCCTCGGTCCATCCGGTGTCGATTGCTGGCATGGTGTGTCTCCTCAGATGGGATAGATGATGGAATTCGGGATCATTTCGCTGTCGTAGATGCATTCCTTGCGGGCGAAGCGCAGGCCTTCGGGCGTGCGCACCACCACGTCCAGGTAGCGCCCCACGTTGAACACCGTGGAGGGCTCCGAGAGCTTGGTGCGAAAGACGGCGTAGTTCGCCTCGCACGCCCAGCGGCCCTCACCGACCTGGCGCACGGTGGGCGCGCCGATCACGTGGCGCTGGTAATACGGGTCGTGGAACAGCGTCTCGCGGATGCCATAGACGCGGTCCTTGAGCATGCCCTGGCTGTCGAACGACAGCGTGGCCAGCGGCAGGCCGCGCTCGTGGTTCTCGCGCGGCTGCAGGCGGTAGAGGCAGTCTTCGGTGAAAAAGCCGGGCCACCGGTCCCACTGCGCCGCGTCGAGCGCGGCGGCGTAGTCGACATAGAGCTGCTGCAGGGCGAAGTAGTCGGCGAATTCGATCGCGGTGGATTGGGCGTCCATGGTTCAGTCCTCCTTTTCCATCACGTTGCGCCAGTACTCGTACATGCCGCGGATCAGCGTCTCGGTGACCATGTGGTCGGTGTCTCCCACCCCGTGGCCGCCCAACTCGACCAGCGCACGGTGAAAGGGCTTTTGCTCGAAGCCCTGCTGCGAGAACTCGATCACCTCGCCGTCGTCGGCCGAGACGAAGCCCGCCGGCCCGAACAGGTTGGCCTGGCGCAGACGGCGCTCGGTCATCTCGTCGGTGTCGTCCTCGAAGCCGAAGTGCGTCCATTCGAAGTCGAAGGCATCGTGGCCCACGGGCTGGATGTGGCGCGTGGAGACACTGTTGACCTGCTGCTGCAGGATCACGCTGGGAAACAGCGTGGTCATCACCGCCGTGGGCCCGCCCCACCAGGGCTCGGGCACGATGTCGAGAAAGCGCGGGTCTTCCAGCTGCATGCCGGCCTTGAAGCTGGAGACGTTGGACACGTCGGACTGCTTCTTGGCCTCGCCGCGCGTGGACACCATGGCCGCGTGGCGGTGGCGCGCATCCATCTTCAGCTCCGACTTGTTGTCGGCCCGCCAGAGCCCGAAGGTGACGAACCAGGTGTGCAGCAGGCCGGGGTGGTAGGGGTCCTTGATGTTCTCCTGCATCAGCTTCCAGTTGCCCGGAATGCGCTGGCGGTTGTACCCCAGGATCTTGAGCTTGCGGCCGTTGAACAGGCGGTCGAAGTAACCCAGGATCACCGGCCCGAGGAAATCCTCCAGCGACTCCACGCCGTGGTCGAACGAGGCAAAAACCACGCCGCCGCGCGTGGCCACCTTGAGCCGCGTCAGGCCATGTTCCTCCAGCTTGAAATCCGCCGGCATGCCGCCGTGGACCTTGCCGTCCTGCTTGACGCCACGCCGGAAGGGCACGCCCTGCAACGCGCCGTCGAGTTTGTAGTTCCACTGGTGGTAGGGGCAGACGAACTCCTTGCGGTTGCCATGGCGCTCCCGGCAAAACCGCATGCCGCGGTGCGCGCACACGTTCTCCACCACGTGCAGTTGCATGTCCTCGCCACGCACCAGGATCACCGAGCGTTCGCCGATCGCCGTGCGCTTGAAGTCGCCCGGGTTCGGCACCTCGGCCTCCAGGCCCACGTAGCACCAGTGGCTGCGGTAGAAGAACCGCTCCAGTTCGCGGCGGTAGATGTCCTCGCTGGTATAGGCCGCGAAGGGCACGCGGTGCGTGCCGGGGCTTTCCCAGGTCGGATGCAATGGGAAGACGGGATGGGGCGTATTCATGGCGTTGTCTCCTTGGGGCTTGTGATGGGGCGTTGCGAATCAAGAGAAGGAAGGGCGCGCAGGAAGGGGCACTGGCCCCTGCCTCACGGCGTGCTGGCGTAGAAGGCATCCGCGTAGAGATGCTCGGCGGCGACGCCACGCTGGCGCGCCAGCAGCGACACGGCCTCCACCATGGGCGGCGATCCGCACAGGTAGGCGCGCCAGCCTTCCAGGGTGGGCCAGTCCTGCGCGATCGCGTCGGTGACCAAGCCTGTGCGCTGGCCCGGCGCCGCATCGGCCGCGGCCACCACGGCATGCACCTGCAATTGCGGGTGGCGCTGCTGCAGATCTTTCAGCCAATGCAGGCCGTAGACATCGCGCGCCGATCGGGCGCCGGCATAGACGTGGATGGGGTTGGGCATGCCCGACTCCAGCGCACCACGCACGATGGAGAGGATCGGCGCCAGCCCCGTGCCGCCCGCCACGCAGAGCATGGGACCTTCGTACTTGCGGCGCAGGTAGGCCGAGCCCAGCGGCCCGCTCACGCGCACCGCATCGCCCACGGCCAGCACCTGGGCCACATGGGTGGACACCCGCCCGCCCTCGACCAGCCTCACGTGGAATTCGAGTTCGTCATCGTGCGGCAGCCCGGCCATCGAATACGGCCGCACCAGGCCCGGGCCGAACTGCAACTGCGCGTACTGCCCCGGCGAAAAGTCCAGCGGCTTGGCCGGCTTGAGGCGCAGGCGGCGGATGTCGTGCGTGAGCGTTTCCACCGCCGTCACCGTGGCCTTGAGCGTGCGGGCGGTGTGCACCACCACCTCGTCGGGCTCGGGGATCTCGATGGTGCAGGACTCGCTCAGCACCGTCTGGCAGGCCATCACGTACTGCCCCTCGCCGCCGCCCAGCGGCGGCATGCGCAGCGCCTGGCCCGCATCGATCACCTCGCCCGAAATCACCTTGCAGCGGCAGGTGCCGCAGCGCCCGGCCATGCAGCTGTAGGAAACGGGAATCTGGTGCTCGCGCAGCACTTCCAGCAGGTTGGCGCCCGGCGCCACGGGCAGCACGCGGCCCAGCGGCTCGATATGCAGTTCCATCGGGTTGTCTCACTCACTGTCGTTGTTATGGCCTCGATCATTCCCGTGATCCGATAATCAGCCAATAGAATGGCGTGAATACACCGCATCACCCTGATGAATAAAGGTGCCCCGTGGAACTGGAAGACATCGATCTGAATTTGCTGGTGGTCTTTCAGCAGCTGCTGGTGACGCGCAAGGTGTCGCAGGCCGCGGAAAACCTGGGCCTGACGCAACCGGCGGTGAGCAACGCGCTGGCGCGGCTGCGCCGCCTGCTGGGCGACGAGCTTTTCTTGCGCACGGCCCAGGGCATGCAGCCCACGCCCTATGCCGACCAGTTGGCGGAGTCGGTGTCGTACGCGCTGGCCATGATCCACGGCGCCCTCAACCACAAGCTGGGGTTCGATCCCGCCACCAGCCGGCGCGTGTTCAAGGTGGGCATGACGGACATCGGCGAGATCTACTTCTTGCCCCGCCTGCTGGAGCGGCTGGCCCAGGTCGCACCGGGCGTGCGCCTGACCACCGTGCGCAATTCAGCCACCGACCTGAAGGACGCCATGGAAGCCGGCAAGGTGGACCTGGCCGTGGGCCTGCTGCCGCAGCTCAAGGCCGGCTTCTTCCAGCGCCGGCTGTTCCGCCAGCCCTACGTGTGCCTGTTCCGCGAAGGCCACCCGCTGCACAAGCGCCGCAGCATAGCACTGGCGGATTTTTCCAAGGCGGAGCACGTGGTGGTCGTCTCCGAAGGCACGGGCCACGGCAAGGTAGACGAATTGCTGGAGCGCATGGGCGTGGCCCGCGACGTGCGGCTCACCGTGCCGCATTTCGTCGCCATCGGCCACATCCTGCAGGCCACGCAAATGGTCGCCACCGTGCCCGAGAAAATGGCCCAGAGCATGGCCGAGCCCTTCGGCCTGGCCTATGCGCCCCACCCGGCCAAGCTGCCGCAAGTGGCGATCAATCTGTTTTGGCATACGAAGTACCACCGGGATCCGGGGAACCAGTGGTTGCGGGGGGTGTTGGTGGAGATGTTTGCGGAAGGGGAGTGAGGTTGTGCATGGCACTTCCTCATGACTTAGCCACCACGTTTATGGACATATTGCTGTGGCGACGCTTGTCTACCTGGAGCAGAGCGGCGCAATGTCGCCTACAGGCTGAGAGCAGCCAGTCCCGTGCAGCCACTCTATAGCCGCTGTCGGTCCTACAGCGGCTTTGCACTAAGGCGGCCATCATGGCCCTGCCTCATTTCCGCGCACATCAAGAAGTGACACAATGGGACCGTTTGAACAAACCATGAGAAATCTCGCCCGATCAGGCGGGGACGGACGAGACCGAAGTGATGGGAACTAGTAGTGAGACCTTCCGTTTTGTCGACCTCTTCGCTGGGCTGGGTGGCTTCCACGTCGCCCTCGATGAGCTGAAGGGACGTGGTGTGTTCGCTGCTGAGTGGCAGCCCACGCTGAAGGCCCTCTACAAGGTCAACTTTGGTATCGACGCTTGGGGTGACCTTAACGAACTGAGCAGCGACGAAATCATTGCCCGAAGCGTGCCCGATCACCACGTCCTTACCGCCGGTTTCCCGTGTCAGCCCTTCTCGAAAGCAGGAGACCAACTGGGCTTCAAGGACACAAATCAGGGCAATCTCTTCTTCAAGGTGCACGACATCCTGCGCGTCAAGCGGCCGCTACATTTCATCCTGGAGAACGTGCCTAACATCCTCAAGCACGACAGCGGCCGCACCAAGACCACGATCATCCGCTTGCTGGAGGAGCTTGGTTACTCCGTAGACGTAGAGCACTTCTCGCCCCACGAGTTTGGCATTCCGCAGGTGCGAGACCGCGCCTACTTCGTAGGTTCACTCGGAGGTCTCGATCATTTTGAGTGGCCGGCGAAGCACAAGGATCCGACTGAAATCCACTGGGTACTGCGCAACGAAACGCATTCCAGGCGCGCCATCCCGGAACAGACGCTGCGAGCCATCGACATGTGGGGCGACTTCCTACGCCGCTCGCCGGCTGCGCTGAAGTTGCCTTCCTTCCCGATCTGGGCGATGGAGTTCGGGGCGACCTACCCCTATGAAAACGAAACTCCGTCAGGGGTTTGGGCTCGCAGACCTGTGTGGGGTCTTCGCCAGATGGGCTTCAAGGGCAGCTTCGGCCAATCCCTCGAGTGCACGATCGACGAACAAAGCACGAGGATACCGAGCCATGCCAACCGTACAGGCGACTTCCATTTCCCACAGTGGAAGCGAACTTTCATTAGGCAGAACCGTGAGTTCTACCAAGCCAACCGCTCCTGGATTGATCCCTGGCTAGTACGGTGGCGCCCTCAAGAGTTCCCCTCCAGCTTCCAGAAGATGGAGTGGAACGCACAGGGTGAAGAGCGCGACATCGACAACTTCGTGCTGCAGGTGCGTGCGTCTGGGCTGCGGGTCAAGCGTCCCACGACCTCCCCAAGTCTCATCGCTTTCACGGAGACCCAGGTGCCCATCCTCGGTGCTAACCTGACCGGTAAACGTCGCTACATGACTCCAGCCGAGTGCGCTGAACTTCAGTGTCTCGGCGGCATCCAGTTGCCGGCGTCCGACATCGATGCGTATAAGGCCCTCGGCAATGCAGTTAACGCCCACGTCGTCAAAGCGATCGCAGAACGATTGTTGTACGGGCTCATCCGGCCCACATCAAGCATCACCTCTGACATCGAACCTTTGAGGGCTACTGCATGACCGACCACATCGAACACGAAGACGATTTTGACGAGGAGGATCCGCGGATCCAATTGCTGGAGAGCCTTGCCGACGGGATGGCAACTCTTTCGGAGGCTTCAGACACGCCCGACGGGGTCAACCCAGTATCTTCAATGTTCAGCAGCGGTGACGTCGACTTTTCTTCTGACGCATGGATGAATCAACTGGCCGAGATCCAGGGTTGGCTGAGCCTCAGCAAGGATCTTCCGCTCACGGGAGGCAAATCCTTCCTTCAGGCGCTCATCGCTGAGTTCGAACTCGATCCCGCCGACTTGCTCGCCCCAGGGACAGCGTACCCGCCGCTGAGTCTCCGCGCGCTGGAACGTCTCAACGAGCGCGTGGATACCGCTGGGCGGTTGCAGATCGACTTTCTCGAAGATCTTGAGACCAAGGGCACCAGTCGTGCTTCGGCCACCCAGTCTTGGGCTGACGCGTGGGCGGAAATCGACGCGGGTGAGGGGGCGGTGAGTCCGGAACCGGTCACAGCAAAAGCCGACGTCTGGCCGATCTTCCAACTCACTAAGAAGCCGCCGAACCTAACGCCGTCCTACCAACGCGGGGACGTCTGGCGTAATGGTGACCGGCAGTCCCTAATAGAGTCCATCCTTCGGGGCGTCCCCCTGCCCTCCATCATCCTGCTCCGCAGCAAACCATCCATTCCGCACGAGGTCGTCGACGGCAAGCAGAGGCTCACGGCCATCCTCCGGTTCGTGGGCAAGCACCCTGTCGCCAAACAGAAAGTTGCGGAGGTCGCTGCCCGACACAGCGGCAAGAAGTTCAACAAACATGGACGGCTCGACGACCACGGCGACCAGAGCCTGGCTGATCTGTTCAACACCGACTATCCGGCCTTCCGTCTTGCGTGGAAGGCGCTAGAAGGTCACGCACTCAAAGCCGAGCATGAGAACGAGTACTACTTTCCGTTCAAGCTGCGCACAACCGGAGACGGCGGGCTGGTCGGTCGCAACCTTGAACCTCTCCGCGGCAAGTATTACACGCAAATCAAGCGCCACGAGATCAACGTCGCTAGCCAGCAACTCGACGTTGAGGAACTGTTCGAGGGCGTCGTGGAGTACAAGATCCCCGTTATTGAGTACACCCAGGCCTCTCAGGCTCAGATTCATGAGGTTTTCCGCCTTTACAACAAACAGGGCGTGCACCTGAACGCGGAAGAGATCCGTAACGCCGTCTACCATGAGGCCGAACTCACCCGCGCAACGCTCGCCGCGGCTGGCGACGCCGACCCAAACACTGATGTCGCCAAAATTGCCAAGTCGCTAGCCGGTGTCGCGAATCTTGGTCGCCTCGGCCAGGCACTGACACACTACGGCTTCGGCGACACGCGCTACAAGCGCACTAAGGTTCTGGCATGGGTCATCTCGGTCTTGGTGCATGACACGGCTGGAAGGGATCTGGCATCGACCAGCCGTAACATCGACCAATTGCTGATCGCGGTTCAGAAGAACCCGTCCCACCCGCTTGCCCAGTCCTCGACCTTGACCAGACTGTTCTCGCTGCTGCTGCACGCCGTAGAACTTCACTCATCGCACGATGAGTTGTGGTCCGAGCAGTTCATGGACGGTGGCAAGGGCGCTAAGTGGCAGGAGCTCCAGCTTGTGGGTTCCCTCGTGGGTCTTGCCATGGCCTTGGCGGCCTCGCCGGACGACATCAAGGACCGCATTGAGGCGCATGGTGATGCCATCCGCACAGCGAGCGAGAAATCGGCGGACTGGAGGCGGCCCGGTAAGACGCAGACCAGGACCCAGTGGGACTACATCGCCAAGATCAGCAAAAGTCTCCTCGAACTACTGGGCATTGACCCTGCTCAAGCTGCTCAAGCCGTACGTCAGCAGTTCGGGTCATCCGGGTACGATTCGTTGCAGCGGATGCTCATCAAGCCGGAGAGTTGAGAGCTGTGCCGGGAAGAGCCCCACTCGTCGAGCAGGTCTACTTCAATCCGCCCGCTCCCCAGCAGGCGGACTCATGGTGGGCACGCTACAAGGCCCAACTTACCGGCCTGACCGACACGGCGCGTGCCTCAGTTGAAGCAGACTCCCGCTACATTCTCCGGCGCGGAGTTCTGGCGACCGACACCACGAAGTCCGAAGAATGGTCCTCCCGCCGGTCACGCACCGGACTCGTCATGGGTTCGGTTCAGTCTGGCAAAACCGCTTCCATGCTGGGTGTCTCAGCCCTGGCCATCGACGGAGGCGTTGACATCATCATCGTACTCGCCGGGACTCGTCTCTCCTTGTGGCGCCAGACCTACGAGAGACTGGTGCAACAATTGGATTCGGGACAGGAGGACGCACAGAAGATCAAGCGCCGCCTGTTGTGCCCACCGCCAGGCATCGCACTGTCGGAGCAGACGCACTCGCTGGCAACCACCTATCGCCTGCCACCGGCTCAGGTTCGACAACGTCTGAGTCAGGGCAAGCCGGTGATCATCGTGGCGATGAAGCAGACCGATCATCTGCACGCCTTGGCAGCAAGCCTGCGCGCAAATGTCTTCAGCGTGGTTAGGGAGCTTGGTCGCACGGCCCAAATGCTTGTACTCGACGACGAGGCCGACGACGGCTCGATCCTCGATGCCGTTGTAGAGTCCTCGCAGGACCCCATCTACGGCAGGCTGAAGCAGATCCCGCGTGCGATTGCCAACCTTTGGGACCCTCCCCAGGGTTCTCCTGACAACCTGTTCTCGACCTATATCGCCTACACGGCGACACCCCAGGCGAATCTCCTTCAGGAGGACCACAACCCCCTGGCGCCGCGTGACTTCATGATTGCACTTCGCACTCCGCTCGATGTCGGCCATCCGGTAGACACTACGGACCCCGGCAACCTCAACGCACCTCGCTCATCTACGTACCCCGAGCCGGCTGGGATCCGCTCCTACTACACCGGCGGTGAGGTCTTCTACCGTCGTGCGGGGGTGGGCGGCCTGTGTGTGCCCACGACCAACTCCGCTCAACAGGACCTCGCCGATGCCGTTCGGGCCTTCCTGGTGGCGGGCGCCATCCGCCTGCACCGCTCCGGCAAGCTCGGCCCCGCCTCCGTCATTACAGCCCAGTTCGACACCGAGGACGAAGCCCTTGCCAGCGTGACTTCGCCTCACTCAATGCTCTATCACCCTTCAGCGGCAATTCTGGATCACTTCCGGGGCGCTGAAGACACCCTGCTCTGGGCGGGGATAGAGGACCGGGAGACGGCTCGGAAGCTTCTCGACGCACGCGAAGCCAGACTCCCCGACACCTTGGTAAACGACCTGCAGGCGGATCCCGCCCCGTGGGCGCAATGGCTCGACAAGTATGTTGCCTCCGCCCGAGCAATCGAGGACGAGTTCGACGTTCTGCCGCCGAAGAGCTTCCCGGACTGGCAGACCGTCGAAACCCTGCTTGTTAACGAGATGATCCCGGGAACTAGGGTCGCAGTGGTCAACAGCGACCCCAACGCTGATGACCGTCCTGCCTACGCGCCAAGCCAGGATCCGGGAACCGGCAAGTGGAGGGCCGCCCGAGACATCAGCACGATCTTTGTTTCAGGTAACGTCATGGCCCGGGGACTGACGCTGGAAGGGATGACCACGGCGTTGTTTCAGCGTTCGTCGGCTAACCCGCTGGCCGACACCCAAATGCAGATGCAGCGCTGGTTTGGGTACCGCGGGTCCTATATTGAACTGTGCCGCGTATTCGCCTCCAGCGACCAACTCGCCCTCTTCCGCGCGTACCACGATGTCGACGAAGCGGTTCGCGCCGCAATCACTGAACGCATGGTGAGCGGCGCCCCTGATCCAACTGTCTTGCAAGGCTTAAACTTCGAGGCCACTGGCAAGATCGCGGGCGTCGGCAACTTTCCCCTGTCTCCAGGAGCTCGCCCCTTCGTCACAGTCATAAATTGCGGTGGGCAGGCGGATCCCAATGCAGACGTCTTGGCGGACCTCTTCGCTCGTCCATCCAGCGATGTCACTGTCGCCAACGTGCTGCGAGGCCGTATCTTGAACGTGCCACTCGAACTTACCGAGGCCGCAGAACTTTTGGACCGCCTCACTTTCTCCGACTACCAGCCTGGACGCGAGGGTTTCCAGGCGGACATCTGGAACCGCGTCCAAGCCCGAGCACACGCAGTCGCGCCACTCCCAGATCCGCCGTTCTACCGCCCGCCCGTTAGGTACGGGAAGGGGGATGTGACCCGGCGTGCCTGCCCCTATGCCATCGCCGCCTATCTTCGACTCTGGTTGGCGAGCCTAACTCGCTCGATCACGGGGCTCTTTGTCACCGGCCACCCCGGCGACCTGTGGTCCTACGCCGACCTCGGTCGAAAGACCGTTGAGCAGCCACGGTTCTGGGTCGGCATTCGTTACGGAGATGGTGCCGCCGTATCCAACAGTTCGCTGGCACGTCTCCCGTTCAACATCTACGCAACCCGTAAAAGTGTGGCCGGAGGCGAACTCAAGACGACATGGGGAGCAAGCGACCCCAGCGCTGGCCCAAGCCAGTTTCGCGGCGACGTCTACTTCGACTACTACCACCGCAACCTTGCTGTTCCGATGAGCAGCGACACTGCTTGGCGACCCAGCGGCTCTGACGGTCAGATCCTCTTCTACGTCAACCAACATCCGGGCGACCTCTACCCCACGGTCGCAGTTGGAGTCTGTCTGCCTGCGGGAGGTCCTGAGCAGTTCGCAGCTACCCGTGCTGGGGTGGCCATAGTGAAAAGGAGCCTCCCATGACCAACTACGAAGAAGTTCTCGAGCAGATAAACGCCGTTCCAGCGGGTGTCACCGGAAATGACCGATCCATCACTTGGTTGACCGACGCGCAGGTGGTAGGTCTCGCCCGGAACCATCGCGGACACCTGGAACTGTTCCTTGCAGGCGACCAGCTGAAGCCCCGGACCAGCACAGTGAAGTCTGCGATTCACTACCACTCGTGGCACCGTGACACCCAGCCGCCGCTGAGCGCGAACCGCATCCTCTTACCCGCTTTTGGACACTTCGACCAGGTCGGTGCATTCATTGCCGCTGAACTACTGCGTGAGAAAGCTGACGCCAATCTGGAGCGCGCCTTTGCGGTCACTGAGCCCCTGATCGAACTCGCCATCAAGCGTCTGGAGATCTCCGAGAACGCCATCCTCGGACTCGTTGGGGAGTTGCTCCTTCTCGACGCTCTGTGCCGCCGCGCAGACGATGTCCACGTCGGGCTGCTCGCCCAGGGTTGGGATGGCTGGCGCCGATCCGCTAGGGACCTCACGTGGCAGGGCACTGGCGTCGAGATAAAGACCACAACTCGCAGCACCTCAAGTCACGCCATCCATGGTGTACACCAGATCGAGCCTGCTCCTGCGACTGATGACGCCCCTGGGGAAGCGCGCCTGCTCCTCGTAAGCGTCGGTCTGCGCCAGGCAGATCCCAACGTCCCTGCCTTGTCGATCCCATTCCTGGTGGAGAGCATCGTCGCGCGGCTCACCATGAGCGGAGCTAGTGGCTTGGTTGACGAGTTTCTTAAACGCGTAGCAATGTACGGCTCGGAGTCGGGTATCGGATATGAGCATGCAACTATGGCCAAAGAAGCTCCGTTTACGACCCCGTTTAGCGTGACCTTCGTCCGGGGCTACGATATGGCAGACCCGGCTGTCGAGGTGCTGCGGCGCGATGATGTGGTCGCACACCAGCATGTGGACGCCCAGTCGCTCACTTTTCGCGTGGACCTTCCTGCGACGATCAGCTTGGACAACCCCATCGCAGGTGCCCGACGCGTCGCGGAGGCGATCCTGGGCCTGCACAGTTAGGGACGCTCTGCACAACGCGCTGAAAGGTATTCCAGTGCCCGGTTATGTACCCCACCTACCCCTTCTCCTATGCAACGCTTAGCGCTTCTCTGGCGCTGGTCGTAGAGGCGTTGAGCGGCTACGGAGAGCCCGATCAAAGCGCGGGGCAATTAGTCGGAAGGACTCGGCTGACTCTTCGCGACGAACTGCTTGGCCCTCCAAACCCGTCTCCCGTAAGTTGGTTGCGATCGACTGTTCCCGCTGGAGGCTGTGTGAAAACCCTCTCGCGGCCTGCCGCATGGACCAGTAAAGTCTGTGGGCATCTTGAACACCGGGATCAATATGTCCAGATACATCGAGAGTCAGGACCGGCATCAGGTCACATTGCTGCCGGAGTGCCTGGATGACTTCATTGCACAGGACAACACGGCTCGAATCGTTGATGTCTTCATCAACGAGCTCGACCTGGTGGTCCTGGGGTTCCAAGGTGCAATGCCGGCTGCAACCGGCAGGCCCTCGTACCATCCCGCAGTGCTCCTGAAGCTTTACCTCTACGGCTACCTCAACCGCATCCAGTCCAGTCGCCGGCTGGAGCGTGAGTGCCAGCGCAACGTGGAACTGATGTGGCTGACCGGCCGACTCGCTCCCGACTTCAAGACGATTGCGGACTTCCGGCGCGACAACGGCAAGGGCATCCGCAATGTCTGCCGTCGCTTCGTGATGCTGTGCCGCGAATTGAAGCTGTTCACTGATTCCGTCGTGGCCATCGACGGCAGCAAGTTCAAGGCCGTCAATAGCCGGGAGCGCAACTTCACGCCCGGCAAGATCGAGCGCCGAGAACGCGAACTGGAGGAGAGCATCCAGCGTTACCTCGATGCCTTGGAGACGGCAGACCGGACGCAGCCTGTGGAGATGCAGGCCAAGACCGATCGGCTGCAAGGCAAGATCCAGAAGATGCGCCAACGCCTTCAAGGTCTGCAGGTGATCAAGGCTAAGTTGGAGACCATGCCGGATCGTCAAATCTCCCAGACAGATCCTGATGCGCGCGCCATGACCACCTACAGCGCCAAGGGCACGGCCATGGTGGGCTACAACGTGCAAGCTGCGGTAGACACCAAGAACCATCTCATCGTTGCCCACGAGGTCACGAACAATGGCAGTGACCGGGCGCAACTCAGCCCGATGGCCCTGGCGGCACGCGATGCGATGGGCAAACGCCGCTTGAAGGCCATCGCCGACCGTGGCTACTACAGCGGCCCTGGACTCAAGACTTGCGAGGATGCCGGCGTTGCCGCGCTTGTTCCAAAGCCCATGACATCCAATGCCAGATTCGAAGGCCGGTTCGATAAAACCGACTTCATCTATGTCGCTCGCGACGATGAGTACCAATGTCCTGCGGGCCAGCGAGCGATCCGCCGCTTCAGCCGAGAAGAAGCTGGATTGCAGATCAGCATCTACTGGTCTAGCGCCTGCCCCGCCTGCGCAATAAAAGCTCAATGCACAACGAGCCAGTACCGGCGCATCAGACGATGGGAACACGAGGAGGTCATGGATAAGGTTCAGCAACAGTTGGACCGGATGCCTCACGCCATGACGGTGCGCAAGAGCACCGTCGAGCATGTCTTCGGCACCCTCAAGCACTGGATGGGCTGGACGCACTTCCTGACCCGAGGCATTGAGAAAGTGGCCACCGAAATGAGCCTGAGCGTGTTGGCGTACAACTTCAAACGCGTGCTCCGCATTCTGGGCTTCGAAAACACAATGAAGGCAATGCGCCTTTCGGGTGCCTAGGAGCCCGAAATGGTCGCTGTAAGCGGGAATCGGTCGCCCGAGGGCATCTCAAAGACCACTCAGACGAAGCGCAGACTCGGCCAATTCGAGTAACCCACTGTGGGCCTCAAGTAGCGCTGCAGCGGGGCAAGTTCTCCGCGCGTTATCACACAGCCTCGCTGCCAAGCAGTCTTTCAAAAACGACTGCCGACCGCAACACGCTGTTTATAAGGCTCCTGAACGGCACATGAGACCCAAAAAACAAAAAGGCGCATAGGAGCCTCACCCCTATACGCCTTGTCCACCCGCTACGCGCTGCCACTCACGCGGTTGGCATGCAAGCCGCCGCAGGGCATAGGGGCCATGCGTGGCCAAGAACGCTTGGCGCTGGCCGGGCTCCACGTCCATGCGAGGAAGCAGTCGCAGCCCGCGCCGACTCGGTAGTCCGCCCGCTGCGCGGCAGGGGCGGGATCAGTGGTTCATGTGCGGATGCCGTATTCCATGGCTTGCCATTCGCCGATTCCCATCAACTGCATTGCTATGATTTTTTATTCCACAGTGCTTGATACATAAGCGCTACAGGCCGCTTTCGCTTGAATTAATGCCGAACTCACGCACCCCTGCGCACACGCCCGAGCAGCAGCACCGCCGCGGCCGCCAGCACCGCGGGCACGGCGGCTACCAGGATGATGGACGCGGGTGTCCAGGCCGCGGCCAGCAGGGCGCCGCCTGCCAGCGGCCCGACGATGGCGCCGATGCGGCCCACGCCCAGCGCCCAGCCCACGCCGGTGGCGCGGATGTGGGTGGGGTAGATGGCGGCGGCCAGCGCGTTGCAGCCGATCTGCGCGCCCACCACGCCGAAGCCCGAGAGCGCGGCGCCGGCCAGCAGGCCCGTGAGGTTCTGCCCGCTGAAGGCGATCAGCGCGATGAAGCCGGCCGAGGCGGCGTAGGCCGCGCCCAGCACGGTGTAGGCGCTGAAGCGGTCGATGAGCCGGCCCAGCGCGAGCGCGCCCACCACGCCGCCCAGGTTGAGCATGGCGGTGGAGAGAATGGCCTTTTCCAGCGGCAGGCCGGCGCTTTTGAGCAGCGTGGGCAGCCAGTTGACCAGGAAGTACATGACCAGCAGGTTCATGAAGAACGCCAGCCACAGCAGCACCGTGGTGGGCAGGCGGCCGTGGCGAAACAGTTCGAACACCGAGAAGCCCGCCTGCACGCCCGCGGCCTCGCCGCGCAGCCCGGCCATCACCGTGGCCGGGTCTTCGCCCGGGTAGGCGCTCTTGACGATGGGCTCGTAGCGCGCGGGCGCGGCGCCGCTGGCGGCCAGGTAGCGCAGCGATTCGGGCAGCAGCGCGGCCAGCACCGGCAGCAGCAGCAGGGGCAGCACGCCGCCCAGCACGAACACCGAGTGCCAGTCGAAATGCGCGATGAGCCAGCTGGAGATCAGCCCGCCCAGCGTGGAGCCCAGCGGAAAGCCGCAGAACATCACCGTGACCAGCGTGGCGCGCAGGCGCTGCGGCGCATATTCGCTGGTCAGGGCGATGATGTTGGGCATGGCCGCGCCCAGGCCCACGCCGGTGATGAAGCGATAGGCCAGCAGTTCGTTCATGCTGGTGGCCCAGGCCGTGAGCAACGCGAACAGGCCGAAGATGAAGGTGGACAGCAGGATGATCTTCTTGCGGCCCCAGCGGTCGGCGGCCGGGCTGAGCAGGAAGGCGCCGGCCATGAGGCCGAAGAGGCCGGCCGCGAAGATGGGCCCGAACTCCGAGGGCTTGAGCCCCCAGTCTTCCGCGATGCGCGGCGCCACGTAGGCGATGGATTGGGTATCGAAGCCGTCGAGCATGGCAACGATGGCGCACAGCAGCGTCACGCGCAGCTGCAGCGGCCCGAAGGCGGCGCGGTCTGCCGCCGGAATGCCGGCGGCCATGGATGGGGTCATTTTGTCTCTCTCCGTCTTGTAGGGATGGGGGTGGCTCATGGGCCGGGGACCACAGGAAAAATCAAGGCTGGTAGTCGGGCTGCTCCTGGGGTCGGGCCGCGATGAAGGCGGGGTGCCGTTCGGCGTGCGCGTACACGGCCATGGCACGCGCATGGGGTTGGAGGTCGCAACCCGCGCGCAGCGCGTTGGCCACCTGGGGCACCAGGCATACGTCGGCCAGCGTGGGCTGGTCGCCAAAGCACCAGGGGCCGCTTTCGTCACCGTGCCTGGCCAGCAGCCGCTCCACAGCCTCGAAGCCCTCGGCCGCCCAGTGGGCGTACCACGCGTCCTTCTGCGCCGCACTCAAGCCCAGCGGACCCTGCAGGTATTTCAGGATGCGCAGGTTGTTGACCGGGTGCATGTCGCAGGCGATCACGTTCGCCAGTTCCAGCACACGGGCACGCAGCCGGGGCTTCAGCGGGATCAGGCGCGGCTCGGGGTGGCGCTGGTCCAGGTAGTCGAGGATGGCCATCGACTGGCCCAGGGCGAAGTCGCCATCCACCAGCGTGGGGACGGCACGCGATGGATTGAGTGCCGCATAGCCCGGCGCGCGGTGCTCGCCGTTGCGGATGTTCACCCCGTGGTAGTCGGCGGGCAGCCCTTTGAGGGCCAGCGCGATGCGCACCCGGTACGAGGTGGAGCTGTTGAAGAAGCTGTAGAGCTGCACGGCGGGCTCCATGGCGTCAGACCACGTCCACCCGCAGCTCGCCCAGGCGTTCCACGCCCACGACCATGCGGTCGCCGCGCACCACCGGGCCCACGCCCTCGGGCGTGCCGGTGTAGATCAGGTCGCCCGCCTCCAGGCGGAACCAGGTAGAGAGGTCGGCGATGGTCTCGGCCACCGACCAGATCAGGTGCGACACATCGCTGCGCTGGCGGTCCGCGCCGTTCACGGTGAGCCAGATGCCGGCCTGCTCGAAGTGGCCCACGTCGCTCGCGCGGTGAATGGGACCGATGGGTGCGGAGGCATCGAAGGCCTTGCCGATCTCCCAGGGCCGGCCCATCTGGCGCATTTCCATTTGCCGGTCGCGGCGGGTCATGTCCAGGCCCACGGCGTAACCCCAGGCGTGCTGCAGCGCGTTCTCGCGGGCGATGTCGCTGCCGGCCTGGCCGATGGCCACGACCAGTTCCGCCTCGTAGTGGAAGTTGTCGGTGCGCGAGGGGTACGGCAAGCGCAGGGTCTCGCCATGGGCCACGGGAATGACGGCATCGGCCGGCTTGCAGAAGAAGAAGGGCGGCTCGCGGTCGGGATCGAACCCCATCTCGCGGGCGTGGGCCGCGTAATTGCGGCCCACGCAGTAGACGCGGCGCACGGCGAAGGCATCGCTGCTGCCCGCAACGGGCACGGCGACGGTGGGAGGGGCGGGGAACACGAAGGCCATGGGATCGTCTTTCTTGGAAGCAGGGGAAAAAGAAAAGGGGCGCGCTGTCCGCCCGGGCGGGCGGGCGGCGGGATCAAAGGCGCTCTTCGCGCAGCAGGCTCAGGGCGGACTGCACCGGGCGGTCGGAATAGCTGAACAGCACCGCGTCCTGCGTCGCGGCCAGTTGCACGGGCGCCCACGAGGGGGCGACGAAGGTGTCGCGCGGGCCGAACTGGAAGGTGCGCTCGCCGATGCGCGCCGTGCCCTGGCCCTCGACCACGCTGAACACGGTCGCGTCGGTGGCGCGGTAGGTGCGGCCCTGGAAGCCCGCCGGCAGGAACTGCATGAACGTGGCCATGGTGGGCATGGGCCACCCCCCAGTGGCGGGGTTCACGTAGCGCAGCTTGACGCCGTCCCAGGCGTCCAGCTCGCCCTGGCGGAACAGCCGGTCCAGCGCCTCGCGGCTGCGCTCGTAGGGGTAGCTGAAGAGGGGCGAAGTGGAGCCCTGCGCCGCACGGTGGCGCACCGGCACCATGTTGTGGCCGAAGGCGGCGAAGCTGTGCCCCTCGGCCCGGCTCACGGGCTGCACCGCCTCGGGATAGTTTTCCGCAAAGCCCGCATCCAGGTGGCCGATGAGGGGAATGTCGAGCCCGTCGAGCCAGACCACGGGCTCGCCGCCGTCCTCCACCGCCGGGTTGCCGTGGTCGTGCCAAGTCCACGAGGGGGTGATGATGAAGTCGCCCGGGTGCATGGTGGTCCGCTCGCCGTTGACGGCCGTGTAGGCACCCTGCCCTTCCACGATGAAGCGCAGCGCCGACTGCGTGTGGCGGTGGCTGGGCGCGACCTCGCCGGGCAGGATGAGCTGCAGCCCCGCATACAGCGTGGAGGTGATGCTGGCGCGGCCGGGCAGGCCGGGGTTTTCCAGGATGAGCACGCGGCGCACCGCCTCCTCGGCGCTGATGACGTCGCCGGCCTGCATGACGAGCGGGCGCACGTCCTCGTATTTCCAGAAGGCGGGCACGGCCCGCGGGCGGGGTTCGCGCGGCACCAGGCTGTGCAGCGATTCCCAGAGCGGGGCCATGCCGTGGCGGGCGATGTGGTCGTAGTAGACCTGCCGGTCGGCGGATGCGGCGGCAGGCGGCGATGCCAGGGTGGGCGTATCCATGCGTTGTCTCCTGTGTCTGCGGCCAGCCATGCCAAAGCGCTCGAATGCGCGCTGCCAGCCGGTCCATGGGGCGGATTATTCGAACCCGTCGATAGTCCGTAAAATCATTTATTGGTCTTATCCATAATTTTTTGGATATACCTTCAACCCACCCACCGACCCCATGGACTGGACCCACCGCCTGCGCCTGCGACAGCTTCAAATGCTTTTGAGCCTGGCGCAGACCGGCAACATGAGCCAGTCGGCGCAGTTGCTCCACACCGCGCAGCCCGCGCTCTCCAAGTGGCTCAAGGAGCTGGAGGAGGACCTGGGCATGGTGCTGTTCGAGCGCCATGCGCGCGGGCTCAAGCCCACGCCCCAGGGCGAGGCACTGATCGCCCATGCCCGGCGCATCGAGGCCCACCTGGACAGCGCCCGCGACGACATGCAGGCCCTGCGCGACGGCGGCAGCGGGCTGGTGGCGGTGGGCACCTCGGGCGCGTCGGCGTCCGACGTGGTGCCCATGGCCGTGCTGCGCCTGCTGGAGTGGCTGCCGCGCGCACAGATCCGGCTGGCCGAAAGCACCATGAACGTGCTCATGCAGCAGCTGGCCCATGGCGAGCTGGACGTGGTCGTGGGCCGCTCCGCACCCGAACTGCACGACACGCACATCCACACCGAGATGCTGTACATGGAGCCCATCCACCTGGTGGCACGCCCGCAGCACCCGCTGCTGCGGCAGGAGCGCGCGCTGGAATGGGGCGATCTCATGGCCTACCGCTGGCTCGTCTGGCCGCGCGGCACGCCGATCCGCAACGCGCTGGAGGGCGCGCTGGCGGCCGCCGGGCATGCGCTGCCGCAGGGCAGCGTGGAGTCCAACTCCGTCACGCTCAACCTCACGCTGCTGGGCCACAGCGACATGATCGGCATGGCCTCGCACCGCGCGGCGCTGCGGTTTTCGCACCTGGGCGCGCTGCGCGTGCTGCCGGTGCGGCTGTCGGGCTTCGGCTCGGTGTCGATGTACTGGCGCGAGAACACCACCGACCGTGCGGCAGTGGCCAGCATGCTGCGCGCCCTGCGCGAGGCCGCCGCACCCGCCTCCTGACCGCACGCCAGGGCGTGCAGGCCGGCGCCAATGGGGGCACCATGGCGGCCTGGGCGCACGGTGCGCCCCATGTGCAGGAGACGACCCATGGCCCAGGCCACCCACGCAGTTTTCAACCAGTTTTCCGAACGCACCGACTACGACCTGCTCGCCACCGATGCCGCGCTGCAGGACGGGCTGCATCGCACGGGTGCGCAAGGCGCCCTGCCCACACTGGGCGCCTACGCACGGCAGCTCGGCACGGCCGCGACATGGGCCCTGGCCGAACAGGCCAACCGCCACACGCCGCAACTGCACCGCTTCGACAACCGGGGCCGGCGCATCGACCGGGTCGAGTTCCACCCCGCGTGGGACGCGCTCATGGCGATGTACCGCGCGCAGGGCCTGGTCTCCATGCCCTTCGACAGCGACCGGCCCGGCCGATGGGCCGCCTGGGCCGCGGGCTTTTACCTGCATGGCCAGGTCGAGCAGGGCACCCTGTGCCCCGCCACCATGACGCAGGCCGCGATCCCGCTGCTGCGCAAGGAGCCCGCGCTCTGGGCGCAGCTGGCGGACAAGCTCCACAGCCGCACCCACGACCCGCGCGACCGGCCCGCGCACGAGAAAGCCAGCGTCTGGCTGGGCATGGGCATGACCGAAAAGCAGGGCGGCTCCGACGTGCGCGCCAACACCACCGTGGCCACGCCCGTCGGCGCGGGCGGGCGCGGCGGCGAATACCGGCTGCACGGCCACAAGTGGTTCTTCTCCACCCCGCAGAGCGACGCGCACCTGGTGGTGGCGCGCACCGGCGAGGGTGGCCCCTTCGCCTGCTTCTACGTGCCGCGCTGGCGGCCCGACGGCACGCTCAACGCGGTGCACGTGCATCGCCTGAAGGACAAGGTGGGCAACCGCAGCAACGCCAGCGGCGAGGTGGAATTCGACGGCGCCTGGGGGCTGCTGATGGGCGAGGAAGGCCGCGGCATCCCCACGATCATCGAGATGGCGACCACCACGCGCCTGAGCTGCGTGGCCGGCAGCGCCGCCATCGTGCGCCAGGCCACGGTGCAGGCCATCGCGTATGCCCGCCAGCGCCATGCCTTCGGCCGGGCCCTGGCCGAACAGCCGCTGATGCGCGCCGTGCTGGCCGACCTGGCGCTGGAGAGCGAGGCGGCGCTGGCGCTGCTGATGCGCCTGACCGAGGCTTTCGAGCGCGACGACGACGGCACCGCCAGCGCGGCCGACCGCGCCTGGAAGCGCGTGATGACGCCTGCCGCCAAGTTCTGGGTCTGCAAGCGCGGCGTGGGGCTGGCCGGCGAGGCCATGGAGGTCTTCGGCGGCAACGGCTACGTGCAGGACGGCGTGATGGCGCGCCTCTTTCTCGAATCGCCCGTCAACTCGATCTGGGAAGGCTCGGGCAACGTGATGTGCCTGGACGTGCTGCGCGCCCTGGCGCGCGAGCCCGAGGCCGCGTCGGCGCTGCTGCAGGACTTCGCCGACGCCGCGGCCGGCGAGCCGCGCATCCTCGACGCGCTCCGGCCGCTCGAAGGCCTGCTGGCCCTGCCGCCCGACCAGTTGGAGTCCCTGGGCCGCCAGCTCGTGCAGCGCCTGGTGCTGGTGGCGCAAGCCTGCCTGCTGCGCCGCCATGCGCCGCAGGCGGTGGCGGATGCGTTCATTGCCACCCGGCTGGAGGACAGCGGCGCAGGCCGCGTCGTGGGCGCCATCGACAGCCGCGCGGTGGACACCGGCACGATTCTGGAACGGGCGTTTCCGGCGTAAGTTTCCGGCGTGATCCGCCCCGCGGCGCCCTTCGCGCCATGGCGCGCGGCTTCGCGCGGCCGCCCGGCGCGCGGCCAGCGCTGCCGCACCATGCGGCGGCATCCGCCACGGCCAGCCGTTGGCCCCTGCGCCACCCGTCCGCAAAGCGTCCCATGCATCCCATCCCCACACGCCCGTCTTCCCCGTCAGCGCGACCGAACGTTTCCGGCGAACCTGCAGCACCCGAGGCTCCGGGCCACGCGCCTTCGCGCTCGCCATCGCCCCGCCTGCGACACGGCACCCTGTCCTCCCGTCCAGGCACGCCCGTGTCGCCGGGCACGCCGATGGCGCCGCGGCCCACCGCGCTCGTCGCCTCCAGCTCCAGCGAGCGGCTGCAAGCCTTGATGCGCCACCAGGCCGAAGAAGCGGTCGGCAATGCAGACATCGAGATGGATTCGGATTGGGACTCGGATTCCGACTCCGAGGCGAGCTTCGACATCATCGTGGACGACAGCGCGATCCAGGCCGCGCGCCAGGCCCGAACCGCCGAACTCACGCAGGCCCTGGCACAGGCACGCACGCCCGAGGCTTTGAACGCCATGGTGGCGCAAGCCGTACAGACGGCGTGGCAAGCGGCGCAAAGCAGCCCGCTGCCCACTGGCGAGGACATCTCCAAGGCCCTCCGGCCCACTTACGACCATCGAACCAACGGCTTCATGGAGGCCAAGCAGGCCATCCTGCGCCTGGAGACGGCCGCGAACGCCTGGGATGCCGCAGTGGAGCACCACCAGGCCGCGCTGTCTGCCCGAGACCTGCTGCTGCCGCACGCAGGCCCGGACCTGCTCGACGACCAGCTGTTGCAGCTGCAGGCGGTGGCCTACCGGGTGCGCGCGCAGGAAAAGACCCTGCGCGGTCTCCTGCTGCTGCGGCAATTTCCCTACGCTGGAGCCGCTGGCAAGTCGCGCCACCACAACGAGGCCGCGGACCGCCTTCGCGAGGCTTGCGCCCTGCGCGAGCACGAACCCCTGGGCGCCCTGCACCCCGGTATGGCAGACATCGATGCCGCGCTCCGCCAGGCATTGGCGGGCATCGGTCCGTCGATGAAAGGCCTCCTGAACGAGATCGCCCCCAGCGGCAAGCTGGAGGGCACGCCCTCCCAATTCGCACCGCCGGGCAGCCAGGCCAGCCAGCCCGAAGCCATCGAAGAGGCCTGGCTGACGCAGTACGTGCAGTCCTGCGCCAAGCTGGAAGAAGCCGCGCGGGCCTTGCTGGCGGCCTGGGCCCACCCTGCCGATGGATCGACCGCCGAAGCGGCCGAGATGGCCAAAGCCTTGGCCAGCCCCCAGGCCCAGGAAAGCCGGGCCGTCCTCCGGCGGGAAGCCGCGCTGCACCAAACCCTGAGCCTCTGGCTGGCTGATGTGCAAGGGCTGCAAGACAGCGCCACGGCACGGCAGGACACCGCGCCACAGGCGCCTTGGCAACACCCGTTGGAGGTGTTCAGCGACCTGAACCTCGCCCTGCAACGCGCGGACGACGCCGGCCGCATGCTCCAGAGCCATGCCGCGCAGTGGAGCCCTGAACAACGCGAAGCATCGCGGGGTGCGCTCGATGCCCTGCAGGCCCGTATCACCACCGCTCAGGGCCAGGCATCGGAACAGGGCCGCGCAGCCCTGCACCAGTCGCTCGACCACCTGGTCCAGGAAGGCATCGGCATGCTGCAAAGGGCGCGCAGCGAGGTCGGTGACGACCAAGCCGCAGCCCGGGCGGCGTTGCCCGGCTTGGCCAGGCAAGCGCAGCGTGCGCTGGCAGGGCTGCAGCAATCGGGGGTCCACCCCGGCCTCGCTCCCTTGTCGCTGGAACAGTGCACCCGCGTATGCACTGCCGTCGCCCAGGCTTGCGACGAGATGGCCGAGGGGCCCGAGACGCTGGCCGAGACGCAGCAACACGCAGCACGCCTGCAGGTGGCCGAGCAACGGGCGCGGCAGGCGGCCCAAGGGGAACTGGCTCCCGCCATGCACCAGTTGGCAGACCTCTGCGGCGCTGCCTGCACGAACGCGCTGAGCGCCGCCACCGCCATGGAGGCGCATGCCGCCGGCCAGCTGCGCACGCAGCGTGAAGGTGCGCTGCAAGCGGCCATGGTGCCGGGGCTCATGGCATTGGACCAACGGCCACCGTCTCCTGCCGATGCGCAGGCCTTGCCAAAACACGCATGGCAGCGCCATGGCGAGGTTTTCGAGCAGTTGAACCGGGGCCTTCGCGCCGCACGGGACGCACAGGCCACGCTCGACAGGCACATCGCCCCATGGAGCGACGTGCAGCGCCAGGAATCGAGCGAGGCCATCGTTGCGCTGCAAGCACGCATCGCCGCTGGCGGCTCGGCCGCGCTCGAGACCGCCTTCTCCGCCGTGTACCAGGCCTTCCAAGAGATCTGGCGGGCCGGGGCGGCGATGCCGTCGGAAGCGCCTGCGGACGGGCCGGAACATTCCGCCGCGCAGGCCCTGGCCCACCAGGCCTTGGCCGCGGCCCGGGACTTCCATGGCGCACTCCAAGCCCCCGTCGCGGGGGCACCCATGCCGGCACACGAGGGCCTCGCACTCTTTGCCAAGGCCTTCGAACCCCTGTCCACGGCCGGGGAAGGGCTGCGCATGCCGCTGGGCACCCCGGACGAGGCCCTGGCACGCGCCGCCGTGCTGGAAACCGCAGCCCATCAGGCGCGGGCCGCCGCGCGCTCCGGCTTGAAGGCCCCCCTGGAGAAATGGGCGCTCTGGTGCGAAGGCCTGCGCACGGATGCCATCGGCGCCGCGGTGCTCCACGACATGAAAGCGATCGACGCCCTGTGCGAAGCCAGCGACGAGGCCCTTTCCGCCGCAGTGTGGCAACTCAGCGATCAACTGCTCGCGACGCATGAACTGGTTTTCGACCTGCCTTTCCAGGTCACTGCCGAGGGCTTGCTGACTGTGGCGGCTCCCGCGGCGCCGCCCGCCCTGCCGACGCCCCAGGAAGACCTGGCCATGGCGAAGAACGCAGCCGCCATCGCGCAGCGTGCCGCCGAACTGCGCGCCAACCTGCTGACGGTGCCGCCCGGTGCGCTGCCGGAGATGGTGCGGGACCATCAGGCCTCCCGCAACCGGCTCAGCGAGATGGCCTATGCGGCCCGGGTGGCCTCCGGTTTGCTGCCGCTCTTTCATGAGGCATCGCAAGCCATCGACCAGGCCTCCGTGGCCGAACGGCCCCGCGTGGCCAGGCAGTTCGCCAAAGCCGCGCTGTCCTACCACCAGGATGCGACCGACGCCCTGAGCGACTACCTGGAGGCCAGCATGCGCCTGCAATCGCGCAGCGACCGCGAGTCGGCCGCCATCGACGGCGCGAATGTGCGCCAGAGCGAACGGCTGGTCACGCTGATGCAGCGCAGCCTGGAGGGTCTGGGCCATCTCCTGGAGTGTCGGAAGATGGCGATCGACATCCATGCCCGGAGGGCCAGCAGGCACCGCGACGTCAGGGATGGCCTGATGACCATCACCGACCGGTATGAACGGGCGACCCAGAAAATCGACGACAGCATGGAGCACATGGCGCAGCGGCTGGACGTGGAAAGCCGACTCCCGGACTATGCCGACATCGCGAACGCCGAAAAGGCCAATGTCATGGGCGCGTTCGGCATGCTGATATGGCGGGGCAAATTCGAAAGCAGCATCGTCCAGGCCCAGCTGGCGTCCGATTGGCTGGCGAGGTTCCTGGGGCCGGACCAGCCGCCGCGCACGGCCTCGGACCTGACCGGCTGCACCGAGTTGATCAACTTGCTCCACCGCAGGCTGTCCGAGCAGAACACCTTCGCCCTCAAGCAGGTGCGAGATGACAGCAACACGCATCTGGTTCGGCAGATGCTCAAGGTCTCGCTGGATTGCATGCAGCGGCTCAAGGCCTTCGAAGCCCGGATCGGCGTTCTAAAACAGGCGCTGGACACGGCCACCGCCAACGCGTCTTCCCGCACCGCGCCAACCACCGCACCGCAGAAGGCACGCCACCGCCACAGACGATGACGGGGACCGGCTGGCGACCCGGCTGGCGTTGCCTTCGCATGCCATGAATTGCTATAAATTCAATAGCAATACAGACATGTAATACCCCGGCATACCGCTGTTTTCGCTTGAAACCGGCTCAGGCGGCCCTTCCACAAGGGACGAGGGCGCGCCGGCAGTCGTTTCGGCACTACCGCCGGGGAGAGGGTTCACCCCCGCGCACCCCCCACTGCTGCAGCAGCAGCGCGTCCTCCGCAGCCCGCTGGCGTTGCATGAACTCGGCGGCGGCCTCGTTGTAGGCCACGCGCTCCTCCACGTGGGCGTCGCCATCGCGCGGAAGGTCGCGGTCATGGAAGGGGTCTTCCTCGAAAGCCGCTTCGAGCCGGGCGAACGGCTCGCGATGCAAGTGCCGCATGCCGACGCGCCAGGTTTCGTTGGACAGCAGGTAGGCCGTGAACTGCCGGTCGTCGCCTTCGGCGTCCATCACCCCCGCCGCCAGGGCCGACAGGTCGCCGGGCGTCAGGACGCTTTGCGCGGCATAGGTCATCTCGGAGGGCACGCTGTCCGGCAGCACCAGCAGGGCCTTCAGGCTGACCTTGGCGTGCAGCATGGTTTCCAGGGGTTCCCTGCGCAGTTGCCGCTCCATCTCCTCGGGAACGCCGGGCGTTTCCAGCGCCTGCCGGATGAAGTGGTGCACGGCCGTCTCCAGCGCTCCCAGCCGGAACTGCTGCCGCGCCCAGCCGTCCAGCCCCGCCGCGTCGATGCGGCCCTCGCGCACCGCCTCGGCCATGTGGTGGTTGCGCACCGTGAGGACGATGGCGGAAAAGCCTTCGGCCACGTTGTCGCCGCACGATCCGAGCGCGTTCTCGGCCATGGCCAGAACCCGCGCCCGCAGCCCGCCGTCGCGGGCGATGGCCCGGATCACCTGCGCGCCTTCCTGCAGGAGGGTGGCGCCCGGCCCGTGGGCTTTCTCCAGCGACGGGGTGGAAGGCAGCCTTCGCTCCAGCAAATGGGCGAACGCGGGCGCGTTTTCCTCCCCATCGAAAGCCTCCTGGGCTTCCAGCCAGAGCGAGAAAGGTTCGCGCACTTGCGATGGAAGGTGGGGTGGCATGGCTTTGTGCAGGGCCCCGGCACCGATCGCCTGGTAGCCCCGCTCCGCGAGGGCCACGATGCCCTCGCGGGACAGCCGTTCGGCATGGTCCGGCGTGAGCGTCGCTCCGTTCTCGCGATGGGCCTGCAAGGCACGTTCGGCCGCATCGCGCAGGGGCTGCGCGAGCGATTCGTCACCGATCACCCGCAGGAGGTGGTTGAACGCCGCGCGGTATTCCGGCCCCCGCATGCGGCCCTCTCCGTCGCGGACCGCCACCCCGCCATCGAGCGGCGCGCAGGCCCGCAGCACGGACAGGACCTGCTGGCCGGCTTGGGCCAGGCGCCCGGCATCGTGGCGGGTCTCGCGGCGGGCCCGCAGTTGCGCCTTCAAAACCGACATCCACAGGTTCATCTCCGGGGAGGTCGCCTGCATTTCGGGATGCTTTCGCCAGCGCGCCTCCAGGGTTTGCGCGAGAAGCGCGCGCTGCGCGGGGGCCAGTGCCTTGGCGTGCAGATACTGGGCGGAGGCAGGCGCTTGCAGCCAGTCCGCCCATGCCGGCAAGGGCACGGCAGGCGCCTCGGCCGCTGGGCCCGGGGCGGACGCTGCGGCCGGCACGGGCGTGGCTGGCGCGCCGTGCGCGGCCCCGCCTGCGGCGGGCGGGGGCGGGATTCCCAGCAACTCCCCCAGCGTGCGGCGCACGGGGGGCGTGGGCATCGGCGCGGCGGCGGTGGCGGTGGCCCCTGGTGCCGAAGGGGGCCGCGCCGCCATGGCCCCCAGGGGCATTCCCAACAGCGATCCGAGCGTGTGCCTCTCCGGCGGGGCGACCGGCGCGGTCGCGTGATCGGCCGGCCTCTGCGGTGGCGGCGCGGCAGGCACGGACAGCGCACGGGAAGGGCCGGACAGGGGCATGGCGCGACGCGGAGTGAAGAACGCCGAGATGCTGCCCCGGGCCCGAACCCAGGGTCGCCCACACTCCGAAGGGGGTGCGCTGGAGGCGAACCGGCGGGCCGGCGCCGCCGGTGGGTTGGCGTTGTCATGGCCGGTGCGCGGTCCGGCACGCGCCACAATGGCGGCCATGCTCACGCTCCAAACCATCCAGGATGCCGCCGCCCGCCTGCGCGGCCATGTGCTCGACACGCCGTGCGTGGAATCCAAGACGCTCTCGCAGATCGTGGGCGCCCAGGTGTTCCTCAAGTTCGAGAACCTGCAGTTCACCGCATCTTTCAAGGAACGGGGGGCCTGCAACAAGCTCAGCCAGCTGTCGCCCGAGGAACAGCAGCGCGGCGTGATCGCGATGAGCGCCGGCAACCACGCCCAGGGCGTGGCCTACCACGCGCAGCGCCTGGGGCTGCGCGCCGTGATCGTGATGCCGCGCTTCACGCCGGGCGTGAAGGTGGAACGCACGCGCGGCTTCGGCGCCGAGGTGGTTCTGCACGGCGACACGCTGGAAGAATCCCGCGCCCATGCCTACGCCATGGCCGAAGAACGGGGCTTGACCTTCGTGCACCCCTACGACGACGAAGCCGTGGCCGCGGGCCAGGGCACGCTGGGCCTGGAGATGCTGCAGGCCGTGCCCGACCTGGACACCCTGGTCATCGCGGTGGGCGGCGGCGGACTGATCTCCGGCGTGGCGACGGCCGCCAAGGCGATCCGCCCCGGCATCGAGGTCGTGGGCGTGCAGACCGCGCGTTTCCCGGCCATGGTCAATGCCATCAAGGGCACGCAGCACCCGCAGGGCACCTCCACCATCGCCGAAGGCATTGCGGTGGGCACCCCGGGCACGCTCACGCGCGAGGTGATCGCGCGGCTGGTGGACGACCTGGTGCTGGTGCAGGAGGGCGACATCGAGCAGGCCGTGCTCATGCTGCTGGAGATCGAAAAGACGCTGGTCGAGGGCGCGGGCGCGGCAGGACTGGCGGCGCTCGTGCGCTACCCGGAGCGCTTCAAGGGCAAGAAGGTGGGCCTGGTGCTGTGCGGGGGCAACATCGACCCGCTGCTGCTGGCGGCCATCATCGAGCGCGGCATGGTGCGCTCCGGGCGGCTGGCCCGCATCAAGGTCAGCGCGCGCGACATCCCGGGCGTGCTGGCGCGCATCACCGCCACCGTGGCCGAAGCCGGCGCCAACATCGAGGAAGTGCACCACCAGCGGGCCTTCACCATGCTGGCGGCCCAGAACGTGGAGATCGAACTGGTGCTGCAGACGCGCGGCAAGGTCCACGTGCAGCAGGTGCTGGAGCAATTGCGCGCAGCCCACATGGAGGCGGACCTCATCTGAGGCGCCGAAAAGGCCTCTGCTCCGGGCCGCCGGTTTTTTGTAGGAGAAACGCGGTTTTTTGCCGAAATTCCCCGCCAAATACACGGCGTTGCATGGGAGGGCGCACGGTTTTCGGCACACTGCTGGCCCATGCAGCAACCAAAACGACGCCACTTCCTGCGCACCCTCGGCCAAGGCGCCGCCCTGGCCTCGGCCGGGACCCTCGGCCTGAACTGGACGCAGGCCTTCGCCACGCTCAAGCCCCTGGGCAAGCCGCAGCCCTTCGATTTCGCCGCGCTCAAGGGCCAGGCCCGCGCCCTCGCCGCCAAGGCCTACGCACCGTACCAGGGCACCCTGCCTCCCTCGGTCACGTCGCTCGACTGGGACCAGTACCAGTCCATGCAGTTCCGGCCAGACCACTCCCTGTGGGCCGACGAGAAGCTGCGCTTCCAGGCCAAATTCTTCCACCTGGGCCTGTTTTTCAAGAAGCCCGTGCACATGTACGAACTGGCCAACGGCCAGGCGCAGGAACTGGCCTATGACCCGGCCATGTTCGACTACGGCAAGAGCGGCCTCAAGGCCGGCGACCTGCCCGCCGACCTGGGCTTTGCGGGCTTTCGCCTGAACTTCCACACCGACCCCGTGCGCGACGTGGCGGCCTTCCTGGGCGCCAGCTACTTCCGCGCCGTGGGCGGCGAGTGGCAGTACGGCCTGTCGGCCCGGGGCCTGGCCATCGACACCGGCATGCAGCGGCCGGAAGAGTTTCCCGACTTCACCGCGTTCTACCTGGAGCGGCCGGCCCCGGGCTCCAACACCGTGGTCGTGCTCGCCCTGCTCGATTCCCCCAGCGTGGCCGGCGCCTACCGCTTCGCGATCACGCCGGGCGACACGCAGGTGATGGAGATCGACGCCGCGCTGTACCCGCGCAAGGAAATCGAGCGCATCGGCATCGCACCCTGCACCAGCATGTTCCAGCACGGCGAGAACGACCGCCGCATGGCCAATGACTGGCGGGCGGAAATCCACGACTCCGACGGCCTGTCCATGTGGCGCGGCAACGGCGAATGGGTGTGGCGCCCGCTCACCAATCCGCCGAACCTGCAGTTCAACGCCTTTGCCGACCAGAACCCGCGCGGGTTCGGCCTGCTGCAGCGCGACCGCAACTTCGACCACTACCAGGACGACGGCGTGTTCTACGAGCGCCGGCCCTCGCTGTGGGTGGAGCCCAAGGCCGACTGGGGCGCGGGTTCGATCCAGCTGGTGGAGATTCCGACCATCGACGAGACCTTCGACAACATCGTGGCCTTCTGGAACCCCGAGCGCAAGCCGAAGGCGGGCGAAGAGCTGCTGGTGGGCTACCGCCTGTACTGGGGCGCGCACCCACCGGCCAAGCCCGCGCTGGCCAGCTGCGTGGCCACGCGCACGGGCCTGGGCGGCGTGGTGGGCCAGCCGCGCAAGTACTTTTCGTGGCGTTTCGCGGTCGATTTCGCGGGCGAGAACCTCGTGGCGCTCGGCCGGGACGCCAAGGTGGAGCCCGTGATCACGGTGAGCCGTGGCAAGGTCGAGATCACGTCCGCCCGCCCGCTGGACGCCGTGAACGGCTGGCGCGCGATGTTCGACATCCGGCCCGAGGACGACAGCACCGAGCCCATCACCATCCGCCTGTTCCTGCGCGTGGGCAAGGAGCCGATCACCGAAACCTGGCTCTACCAGTGGGTGCCGCCGGCCCCTGCGGACCGCAAGCTGGTGTGACACCCGTCGAAACCCTGTGGCGGCCGCCCGGCGGCTGCCGCTAGAATTTCATCACTTTTCAGGCAGCCACCAGGAGACCCCATGGCCCACGACACGACCACCACCCCGCACGTTGGCGAACACCACCATGCCCCCGATGGCGTCGAGGCCGTGGTGCCGCTGATGCCCATCGTGCTGCCCGTGGTGGGCGGTGTGCTGATGTTCCTGCTGGCCTTCATCGCCATCTACATGGCCTGAGCGCCCCGACTCCCCTCACGCAGAGCCCCGCGCCGCGGGGCTTTTTTACGCCCACGTCCTTCAAAGGAACGCACCATGAGAGCCGGCCACGCACTGGTCCTTTTTTCCGGTGGACAAGACTCCACCACCTGCCTGGCCTGGGCACTGACGCACTTCGAGCGGGTGGAAACCATCGGCTTCGACTACGGCCAGCGGCACCATGTGGAGTTGCAGGCGCGCCAGGAGGTACTGACCAGCCTGCGCGCCGAATTTCCGCAATGGGCCGGCCGCATGGGGGAGGACCACATGGTCGATCTCGCGGTGCTGGGCCAGATCAGCGACACCGCGCTGACGCGGGACACCGCCATCCAGATGACCGAAGCGGGGCTGCCCAACACGTTCGTGCCCGGCCGCAATCTGCTGTTCTTCCAGCTCGCTGCCGCGGTGGGCTACCGGCGCGGGTTGCATACCCTGGTGGGCGGCATGTGCGAGACCGACTTTTCCGGCTACCCCGACTGCCGGGACGACACGCTCAAGGCATTGCAGGTGGCGGTATCGCTGGGCATGGGACAGCGCTTCACCTTCGAGACGCCGCTCATGTGGATCGACAAGGCCGACACCTGGGAGATGGCTCGCCAGTTGGGCGGAGATGCGCTGGTGGACCTGATCGTGCAGCGCTCGCACACCTGCTACCACGGGGTGCGCGAGACGCTGCACGCCTGGGGCTACGGTTGCGGCACCTGCCCCGCCTGCGAGTTGCGGCGGACGGGGTTCGAGCGCTGGGCAGCAGCACGCATCGCATAATCCCATGCTTTTTTTGCATGGATTTACCCGTTGTCTGACAGACACGGGCGGGCGGGATTCATAAAATCGTCATCCCAGCCGACCCGCGGACCCTGCAGCTTTCGCCGCACTCCCCGCCCGCCGACTGAGCATCCAGCCGTTTTTTCAAAGGCAGCGCTCAGAAGACCCATGCGCAGGCCCCCGCGTTGCGCCGCTTGTCGGCAGCTTCCTTTGAAAAGACCGTTTTTCAACTTCAGGAAGCTCCCCATGAACGCACCCACCATGCAAGGCCTGGATCTCCAAGCCCCCGCATACGTCAAAAACGCCCGCCTGCTCGCCTGGGTCGCCGACATGGCGGTCCTCTGCAAGCCCGACGCCATCTACTGGTGCGACGGCTCCCAGGAAGAGTACGACCGCCTGTGCCAGCAACTGGTCGATGCCGGCACCTTCCAGAAGCTCAACCCTGCCAAGCGCCCCGGCAGCTACCTCGCCTGGTCCGACCCGAGCGACGTCGCCCGTGTGGAAGACCGCACCTACATCTGCTCCGCCCAGAAGGAAGACGCTGGCCCCACCAACAACTGGATGGCCCCAGCCGAGATGCGCGCCACGCTGCAGCCCCTGTTCGACGGTTGCATGAAGGGCCGCACCATGTACGTGGTGCCGTTCAGCATGGGCCCGCTGGGCTCGCCCATCGCCCACATCGGCATCGAACTGTCCGACAGCCCCTACGTCGCCGTGAACATGAAGATCATGACCCGCATGGGCCGTGCCGTGTACGACGTGCTGGGTGTGGAAGGCGACTTCGTTCCCTGCGTGCACACCGTGGGCGCTCCGCTGGAAGCCGGCCAGAAGGACGTGTCCTGGCCTTGCAACAAGACCAAGTACATCGTGCACTACCCCGAAACGCGCGAGATCTGGTCGTATGGCTCGGGCTACGGCGGCAACGCGCTGCTGGGCAAGAAGTGCTTCGCACTGCGCATCGCCTCCACCATGGGCCGTGACCAGGGCTGGCTGGCCGAGCACATGCTGATCCTGGGCGTGTCCAACCCCGAAGGCAAGAAGTACCACGTGGCCGCTGCCTTCCCGAGCGCCTGCGGCAAGACCAACTTCTCGATGCTGGTGCCGCCCAAGGCCTTCGAGGGCTGGAAGGTCACCACCATCGGCGACGACATCGCCTGGATCAAGCCCCAGGCCGACGGCAGCCTGCGCGCCATCAACCCCGAGGCCGGCTATTTCGGCGTGGCCCCGGGCACGAACTATCACACCAACCCCAACTGCATGGCCAGCCTGGACAAGAACGTGATCTTCACGAACGTCGCGCTGACCGACGACGGCGACGTTTGGTGGGAAGGCATGGAAAAGGACACCGGCAAGCTGCCCGACCACCTGATCGACTGGCAAGGCAAGGACTGGACGCCCCAGATCGCCAAGGAAACCGGCGCCAAGGCCGCCCATCCCAACGCGCGCTTCACCGTGGCCGCCACCAACAACCCCGCGCTGGACGAAGCCTGGGACGACCCCAAGGGCGTGAAGATCGACGCGTTCATCTTCGGCGGCCGCCGCTCCACCACCGTGCCGCTGGTGACCGAAGCCCGCAACTGGACGGAAGGCGTGTACATGGCGGCCACCATGGGCTCCGAGACCACTGCCGCCGCTGCCGGCCAGCAGGGCGTGGTGCGCCGCGACCCGTTCGCCATGCTGCCCTTCATGGGCTACAACATGAGCGACTACTTCCAGCACTGGCTGAACATGGGCGAGAAGATCGCCGCCGCCGGCGCACAACAACCGAAAATCTACACCACCAACTGGTTCCGCAAGGGCGACGATGGCAAGTTCGTCTGGCCCGGCTACGGTGACAACATGCGCGTGCTCAAGTGGATGATCGACCGCATCGAAGGCCAGGCCAGCGGCCAGGACACGCCGATCGGCACCGCGCCCCAGTACGGCGAGATCAACTGGTCGGGCATCGAATTCACGCCGGCCCAGTTCGACACCGTTACCCGCATCGACTCCGCCGCCTGGGCGGACGAGCTGAAGCTGCACACGGCGCACTTCGACCAACTGGCCTATCACCTGCCTGCCGCGTTGCTGGACACCAAGGCCGCGCTGGAAAAGCGCCTGGCTGGCTGATCCCTTCAAGCACGGGCACGCACGGGGTTCGGTGGCGCCATGCCACCGAATGCGCCGTTCGACCCCAAGCGCCCAGTCCGCACGGCGGCCTGGGCGCTTTTTCGTGGTGTCGCAGATCACCTTCCAATTAAAAGTCATTATCATTTAGCCCGTTCTTTCGGCTAAATTCGCAGGCGGCCAACCCTGACCGGGCGCCGCCCAGCACACGGCCCCACCGCCCCGTCTTCGCATGGGGCCGACAATGCCGCTGCACCGTCCGGTTCGCCGGGTGGCGCACCGGCTTCCTGCGCCCGCGGCGCTGGCACTCTTCTCCCCTCGACGGGCCCGACATGGTTGAAATGGTTTCTGAGCGGATGCCGGCGGCATCCACACGCCGTCTCTGGCTGCGGCTGCTGGGCTGCGTGCTGCTGGTATTGCTGGCCTGGGTGGCGTGGTACCTCGTGTGGCGCCAGCCTGCGCTGCAGGAAACGGGGCCCAGTCCCTGGAGCGGCCCCATTCCAGTGCGCCTCGTGGGTGTGCAGCGGCAGGCCATGGACGAGCAGATCAAGGCCATCGGCACCGTGACCGCCCTGCAAAGCGTGACCGTGCGCAGCCGCGTGGACGGCCAGCTGGCGCGCGTGCTGTTCCAGGAAGGCCAGGAGGTGCGGCGGGGCCAGGTGCTGGCCGAGATCGACGCCGCGCCCTTTCGCGTGAAGCTGGCACAGGCCGAAGGCCTGCAGCAGCAGATGCAGGCCCAACTGCAAAGCGCGGAGCGCGACGTGGCGCGCTACCGCACGCTGCTGCAGCAGGACTCCATCGCGCGGCAGCAGCTGGAAACACAGGAAGCCCTGGTGGCCCAACTGCGCGGCAGCCTGGCGAACGTGCGCGCCCAGGTGCAGGAAGCCCAGTTGCAGCTGTCGTACACGCGGATCGAGGCCCCGGTGGCCGGCCGCCTGGGCATGCGGCGGGTCGATGCGGGCAATCTGGTCGCGACGGCCGATGCCCAGGGCCTGGTGTCCATCACCCAGACGCACCCCATCACGGTGCTGTTCGCCATTCCCGAAACCCAGCTGCCGGCCGTGCGCGCCGGCGCACGCGGCGCCCGGCCCCTGGTCGTGCAGGCCTGGGACCGCGCCGAAGCCGCCCTGCTGGCAACCGGCCGGCTGACCACGCTGGACAACCAGATCGACACCGCCACCGGCACCTTGCGACTCAAGGCCCAGTTCGACAATGCCGACGACGCGCTCTTTCCCAACCAGTTCGTCAACGTGCGGCTGAAGGTGCGCACGCTGGAGAACGCCCTCGTCGTGCCGGCCGATGCGGTTCAGCACGGCAGCCAGGGTCCCTACGTGTACACGGTGCGGGACGGCAAGGCCGTGCTGCGCCGCGTGGCCCTGGGTACCAGCGACGGCGAGCGCCTGGTGGTGACGCAAGGCCTGGCCGAAGGCGAATCGGTCGTGCTGGAGGGGCTGGACCGCCTTCGCGATGGCATCGATGTGGCGCAGGTGGTGGATGGCGAGCCTCCGCAAACCGCGCAGCAGTTGCAGCAACGCGCGAAAGCGCAGGCCGGGGCGGCCTCCAGCGCCGGGCGAGCCGCGTCTGCCGCATCCGCCACCGCTTCCACAGCAGCGAGCGCGGCGCGCTGATGGCGATAGCCCGCAACGCCCACCCGACCGCCGCCCTGGTGCCGCCGCTGCCATGAATCTCTCGCGCCCGTTCATCCTGCGGCCGGTGGCGACGCTGCTGCTCATGCTGGCGCTGCTCATCGCGGGGGCGATCGCCTGGCGCCTGCTGCCGGTGGCGGCGCTGCCGCAGGTGGACTACCCCGTCATCCAGGTGTTCACCTTCCAGCCCGGCGCCAGCCCGGATGTCACGGCCCGCGCCATCACCGCACCGCTGGAGCGCCGGCTCGGGCAGATCCCGGGCCTGCGGCAGATGTCGTCCACCAGCTCCAGCGGCGCCTCGGTCATCACGCTGCAGTTCATGCTGGACGCGGACCTGGCCGTGGGCGAGCAGAACGTGCAGTCCGCGCTCAATACCGCGGCCAGCCTGCTGCCCGCCGACCTGCCCGCACCGCCGATCTACCGGAAGGTGAACCCGGCCGACGCGCCCATCCTCACGCTGGCCATCACCTCGACGAGCCTGCCGCTGCACGAAGTGCACGATCTCGTGGAAACGCGCATGGCGCAAAAGCTCGCGCAGCTGTCGGGCGTGGGTCTGGTGAGCCTGGCAGGCGGTCAGCGCCCGGCCCTGCGCGTGCGGGTGAACCCCACGGCGCTGGCGGCGCAGCAACTGGGCATGGAAGACGTGCGCCGGGCGATCGCGGGCGCCAATGCCAACCAGCCCAAGGGCAGCTTCGACGGCCCCTACCGCACCACCTTGCTGGATGCGAACGACCAGATCACCTCGCCGGACGCCTACCGCCGGCTCATCGTCGCCTGGCGCACCCCTACCGGGACGGTGGCGTCCACCCCGACCGTCGCCGGCACAGGCACCGCCCCGCCGGGCGCCCCGATCCGCCTGGGCGACGTGGCCACCGTCGAATCCGGCCCGGAAGATCGCTTTCTGGCCGCATGGGCCGATCGACAGCCGGCCGTGCTGCTCAACGTGCAGCGGCAACCGGGTGCCAACGTGATCGACGTCGCCGACCGGGTGCGCGCCCTGCTGCCCCAACTCACCGCCACCCTGCCCGCCGCCGTGGACGTGGCACTGCTCACCGACCGCACGCAGAGCATCCGCGCCTCGGTGCGCGACGTGCAACTCGAGCTGGTGTTCGCGGTGGGTCTGGTCGTGCTGGTGACCTTCCTGTTCCTGCGCAGCGCCACGGCCACTTTCATTCCGGGCGTGGTGGTGCCGCTGTCGCTGGTGGGCACCTTCGGCGTGATGTATCTGCTGGGCTTTTCGGTCAACAACCTGAGTCTGATGGCGCTCACCATCGCCACGGGCTTCGTGGTGGACGATGCCATCGTCATGCTGGAGAACATCGCGCGCCACCGAGAGCAGGGCCTGCCGCCGCTTCAGGCAGCGCTCAAGGGCGCGTCGGAGATCGGGTTCACCCTGGTCTCGCTCACCGTGTCGCTGGTGGCCGTGCTGATTCCGCTGCTGTTCATGCGCGACGTGGTCGGGCGGCTGTTCCACGAGTTCGCGCTCACGCTGGCCGTGGCCATCGGGATCTCGCTGCTGGTATCGCTCACGCTCACGCCGATGATGAGCGCTCGGCTGCTCAAGGCCCCCCTGCACGCGCCGCCCGGCGAGGGCAAGGGCACGGGCTTCATGGACCGCGTGCTCGAACGCTATGGCCGCGCGATCGATGCGGTGCTCGCGCACCAGGGCCTGACGATGCTGGCCACGTTGGTCCTCACCGTCCTGCTCTACCTGGCCGTGTCCAAGGGATTCTTTCCGGTGCAGGACAGCGGGGTGGTCCAGGTGGTGACCGAGGTGGCGCCCGACAGCTCGTTCACCGTGGTGTCGCAGCGCCAGCAGGCGCTGGCCGACGCACTGCTGCAGGAGCCGGATGTGGCGAGCCTTTCGTCCTTCGTGGGGGTGGACGGCAGCAATGCCTCGCTCTCCAACGGGCGCATGCTCATCAACCTGCGCGCCCATGGAGAACGGCAGGCCAGTGCCCGCGCCATCCTGGACAGCCTGCGCGCCCGCGCGCGCCAGGTGGGCGGCATCACAGCCTGGTTCCAGCCGGTGCAGGAACTCTCCATCGAAGACCGCGTGAGCCGCACGCAGTACCTGTTCACCCTCACCACGCCGGACCCGTCATTGCTCGACACCTGGGTGCCACGTCTGGTGGAGCGGTTGCGCGCCCGCGCCGAACTGGCGGATGTGGCCAGCGATCTGCAACAACAGGGCCGGCAGGCGCATGTGGAGGTGGACCGCGACGCCGCTGCGCGCCTGGGCCTCACCGTGGCCGACATCGCCACCGCCTTGCAGAACGCCTATGCGCAGCGGCAGATCGCCACGCTGTTCACCCAGGCCAGCCAGTACAGAGTGGTGCTGGAGGTCGATCCGCGCCACGCACGCGGGCTGGATGCGTTGCAGACCACGTTCGTGTCCACGCCGTCCGGGCGCAGCGTGCCGCTGGCGGCCGTGGCGCGCATCACCCAGCAGCCCGCGCCGCTGCAGGTCCTGCAGCAGGGCCAGTTTCCGGCGGCCACGGTGTCGTTCAACCTGGGCGCGGGCCACTCGCTCGGGGCGGCCGTGGCGGCCATCGAACGGGAGCTTGCGGCCACCGGCCTGCCGCCCCAGATCGAGACGCGCTTTCAGGGCGCGGCCGAGGCGTTCCGCGCATCGCTGTCCAACACGCTGTGGCTGGTGTTGGCCGCGGTGGTCACCATGTACATCGTGCTCGGGGTGCTCTACGAAAGCACCATCCACCCCATCACCATCCTCTCCACGCTGCCCTCGGCCACCGTCGGCGCGCTGCTGGCGCTGCTCGTCAGCGGCCGCCCGCTGGACCTGATCGCGGTGATCGGCATCGTGCTGCTCATCGGCCTGGTGAAGAAGAACGGGATCATGATGGTGGACTTCGCTCTGGATGCGCAGCGCCGCCTCGGGCTGCCCGCGCACGAGGCCATCCGGCGTGCCGCGCTGCTGCGCCTGCGCCCCATCCTCATGACGACGCTGGCCGCCCTGGTGGGCGCGTTGCCCCTTATGCTCGCACGGGGCTCGGGCGCGGAGTTGCGCCAGCCGCTGGGCATCGTGATGGTGGGCGGGCTGGTGGTCAGCCAGGTGCTCACGCTCTTCACCACCCCCGTGGTGTATCTGTATTTCGACCGGCTGGGCCAGCGGCTTTCGCGCCGCCGTGCGGCCTGGCAGGACGGCACGGCGGGCAGCGGGCCATGAACCTGGCGCGCCTGTGCATCCGCCGCCCGGTGGCCACCTCGCTGCTGTCGCTGGCGCTGGTGCTGATGGGCCTGCTGGCCTGGCGGCTGCTGCCGGTGGCGGCGCTGCCGCAGGTGGACTACCCCGTCATCCGCGTGAGCGCCAGCCTGCCCGGCGGCAGCCCCGAAAGCATGGCCGCCACCGTGGCCGCCCCGCTGGAGCGCGCCCTCGGTGCGATTGCCGGCGTGGCGGCCATCTCGTCCAGCAGCAACCAGGGCACGACGGAAGTGAAGCTCGAGTTCGTGCTGGGCCGCGACCTGGATGCGGCCGCGCGCGACGTACAGGCGGCGATCAACGCAGTGCGCAGCCAGTTGCCTGCGGGCATGAAGGGCAACCCGACCTTCCGCAAGATCCAGTCGTCCCAGCGTCCCATCGTGGTGCTGGCGCTGTCGTCGCCGGACCTGGCGCCCTCGGCGCTGTACGACGCCGCCTCCACGATCCTGGCGCAGAAGATCGCGCAGGTGCCGGGTGTGTCCGATGTCTCGGTCGGGGGCGCCTCGCTGCCGGCGGTGCGGGTGCAACTCGATCCGGGCGCCCTGGCGCACCAGGGGCTGTCGCTGGACGAGGTGCGGTCGGCCATCGTGCGGGCCGGCTCGGTGCAGCCCCTGGGCGCGGTGGAAGAAGGCGCCCGCCACTGGCCCCTGGCGCTGGATGGCGCACCGGCCCGCGCGGCCGACTACGAGTCGCTCGTGGTGCGCTGGGCCGAGAACGCCCCGGTGCGCCTGTCCGACGTGGCGCGGGTGACCGACTCCACCGAGAACCGCTACAGCAGCGGCTTCCACAACGAGCGCGATGCCGTCATCCTGCAGGTGCGGCGCCAGCCCGGCGCCAATACGGTGGCGACCGTAGACGCGATCCGAGCGCAGTTGCCCTACCTGCGCACGCTGGTGCCTGCGAGAGCGCGGCTGGACATCGTCGTCGAGCGTTCGCAGGGCATCCGGGCCACGCTGCGCGAGGCGCATCTCACGCTCGCTCTGTCGGTGGCGCTGGTGGTGGCCGTGGTGGCGGCCTTTCTCGGGCGGCTGCGTACGGCGCTCATTCCCACCGTGGCGATCCCGGTGTCGCTCATCGGCACGTTCACGGTGATGTACCTGGCGGGCTTTTCGCTCAACAACCTGTCGCTCATGGCCCTCATCGTGGCGGCCGGCCTGGTGGTGGACGACGCGATCGTGGTGCTGGAGAACGTGGAGCGCTACATCGAACGCGGCATGACGCCGTTGCGCGCCGCGCTGCGCGGCGCGGGCGAGGTGGGTTTCACGCTGGTGGCGATGACCCTCGCCCTCGTGGTGGTCTTCGTCTCGATCCTGTTCATGGGCGGCGTGGTGCAGCGGCTGTTCCGCGAGTTCTCCATCACGCTGGCGGCGGCGGTGGTGATCTCGCTGGTGGTGTCCCTGACGCTCACGCCCGTGCTGTGCGCCTATGGCCTGCGCGGGCAGCGCAGCGCACGCCAGGCACAGGCGCGGCATGCCTGGACCGCTCGCGTGGGGGCCGCCAGCGCCGCGATGCTGGCCGACCTGCGCCACGGCTACGACCGCAGCCTGGGCTGGGCGCTGCGCCACGGCGGCGTGGTGCTGCTCGCCTTCCTGGCCGTGGTGGGCGTGAACGTGTGGCTCTACCAGTCGCTGCCCAAGATCATGATGCCGCGTCAGGACACCGGCATCGTCCACGCTTTCATCCGCGGCGACGATGGCTTTTCGTTCCAGGTCATGCAGCCCAAGATCGAGGCCTACCGCCGCCTGCTGCTGGCCGACCCGGCCGTGGCCCACGTGGCCGGCACCAGCGGCGGCAGCGGCAGCATCGCCAACAGCTTCTTCATCGTCAGCCTCAAACCCCTGGCGGAGCGTGGCGGCGAGCCGACGCAGGCCGTGGTCAACCGGCTTCGCGAGAAGGCGCCGGCCGTGCCGGGCGGGGTACTGAGCCCCAGCATCGAGCAGGACATCCAGATCGGCGGCGTGTCGTTCGGCGAGGCCGATACGGCGGTCATCCTGCGCTCGGGCGAGGTCCGGGCGCTGCGCACCTGGGCCCGCAAGGTGTCGCTGGCGATGGGCGAGGCACCGGAGTTCACCGACGTGCAGGCCGTGAGCGACGGCGGCGCGCAACAGGTGGTGGTGGACATCGACCGCGAGGCCGCGCAGCGCCTGGGGGTGGATATGCAAGCCGTGGCGTCCGTGCTGAACAACTCCTACGCCCAGCGCCAGGTGACCACGCTGTACGACCGGCTCAACCAGTACCGCGTGGTGATGGAGGTGGACCCGCGCTTCACGTCGCAGCCGCAATCGCTGGCGCAGATGCAGGTGCTCACGCCGAGCGGATCGCGCGTGCCGCTCACCGCCTTTGCCACGTGGCGCTACGGGCTGGCGGAGGACCAGGTGTGGCACGACGCGCTGTTCGCGTCGATGTACATCGGCTACAGCCTGGCCCCCGGCGTGACGCAGGAGCAGGGACAGCGCGCCCTCAACGCCGTGATGGCGCGCGTCATGCTGCCCGCCTCGGTGCACCTGGCGCCGTCCGGTGAAGACGCGGCACGGGCCAGCGCGGTGCGCTCGCAGCCCTGGCTCATCCTGGGCGTGGTGCTGGCCGTGTACCTGGTGCTGGGCGTGCTGTACGAGAGCCTGGTGCACCCGCTCACGATCCTCTCCACCGTCCCGCCCGCAGGCGTGGGCGCGCTCCTGGCGTTGTGGCTGACCAACACCCCGTTCAGCCTCATGGCGCTGCTGGGGCTGTTCCTGCTCATTGGCGTGGTCATGAAGAACGCCATCCTGATGATCGACTTCGCGCTCGACGCCCAGCGCCGCGAAGGGCTCACGCCGCAGCAGGCGATCCGCCGCGCGGCGGCGCTGCGGCTGCGCCCGATCCTGATGACCAACCTCGCCGGCCTGCTCGGCGCGCTGCCCCTGGTGCTCGGCACAGGCGAAGGCTCCGAGCTGCGGCGGCCGCTGGGCCTGGCCATCATGGGGGGGCTGGCGGTCAGCCAGTTGCTCACGCTGTACACCACCCCCGTCATCTACTACGGACTGGAACGCTGGCGCCAGCGGTGGCTGGCAAGGGGCGAGCGCGCGCACCCGCGCTTTGAAGCGCCATGAAAAAAGGGCGCCTGGTGAGGCGCCCTTGATGGGGAGACTTTGCGGCCGGTCCGGCCGCCGATCTCAGTAGTAGCGGCGGATGTTGTCCACTGCGATGCCGTTCATGGCACGGCTCAGGTCGGCCATGATGCGGGCGTCGTACAGTGCAGCGTTCCAGGTCTTTTCGTCTTCGGCTTCGCGGCGGCGGGCTTCGGTCCAGGCCTTGTAGCCGGAGCGCAACACGGCGCTGGTGCGGCGGGCAGGGCCGGCCAGCAGGGCCAGCGCGGCGAAGGCGATCACCCACATGACCATCCAGGCGGCGAGCATGTGGCCTTCAGCGCGGCTGTCGACCACTTGGTTGGCGACCACCAGCACGGCGGCCACGACGGCGGCCAGCAGGAGGGAGGATGCGCCCCGTGCGCCGTCCAGGCTGGCGGCAGCGCCCTTCAGGGAAGCGGCGAAGCGCTCTGCGCGCTGCACGCCGGGATGTTCGGTGCGGTATTCGATGTGTACAAAATTTGCCATGATGAGGACCCTTTTCAGACGCTTTTGGCGAAATTGCCGGGCGAATGAACGAATCTTAGGGTTTACCCCATGGCTGTTCCACTTTATATTTTGAATCTCAGTCATTCATTGAAGTGATGGTTCAACATGCAGCCCCTCAATTTCCGCTCGCTCGACCTGAACCTGCTGCGCGTGTTCGATGAGGTGATGACCGAACGCAATCTCACCCGCGCCGCCTACAAGCTGTCGCTCACCCAGCCCGCCGTGAGCAACGCGCTGCGGCGCCTGCGCGAAGTGCTGGGCGACGATCTGGTGGTGCGCAGCGGGCAGGGCGTGCAACCCACGCCGCGGGCCCTCACGCTGTGGCCGCCGGTGCGGCAGGCCTTGGCGCAATTGCAACAGTCGCTGGCGCCGGGCGATTTCGACCCGGCCACCGCCAGCTCCACGTTCGTGCTGGCCATGGCCGACGCCACGGGCGCCACGCTGATCCCGCCGCTGGTGGAGATCATCGAGCGCGAAGCGCCCGGGGTGTCGGTGCGCGTGGTGCCGCTCACCACGCGCGACCCGCGCAGCATGCTGGACGACGAATCCGCCGACATGGCCGTGGGCTACTTCCCCGCGGTGATGGCCGACCTGACCGCCCGCGCCCAGACCGACAGCGTGGTGGCCTTCGAAAGCGTGCGCCTGTACGACGGCGAGTACGTGTGCGTGATGCGCCACGGCCACCCGCTCGCCCAGGTGCCGATGACGCTCGATCTGTACTGCAACGCGCGCCACCTGCTGGTGAGCTTTTCCGGCAAGCCCTACGGCTTCATCGACGAGGCGCTCACCGCGCTGGGCCGCGAGCGGCGCATCGTGCTCACGGTGAACCAGTTCTTCACCGCCGGCCGCGTGGTGACCACCACCGACCTGCTCACCGTGCTGCCGCGCCATTTCGTGGGGGTGGCCAGCATCGCCGGCGAACTGGTGTGGCGCCCGCTGCCCATGCCGCTGCCCACGGTGCACGTCGATGCGCTGTGGCACCGCCGCCGCCTGCACGACGCGGCCCACCGCTGGCTGCGGGGCGCGATGGTGCGCTCGGCCCTGCCCACGGCCCGGCGCCCGCCCGTGGCCTGACGGCGGCCCGCGCCAGCCTCCACAATCGGCGGCATGAAGATTCAACTGCTGTCCGACCTGCACCTGGAAGCCCACCCCGCCTTCGCCCCCAGCCCCGCCCCGGGCGCCGACGTGCTCGTGCTGGCCGGGGACATCGGCTCCTACCAATCCGGCTCGCAGCTGGCCGATGACGACTTCGGGCTGGCGCGCTTTTCCCCGCTGCCGCAGTTCGCCGGCTGGCCGACGCCGGTGCTGTTCGTGCCCGGCAACCATGAATACGACATGCAGGACTTCGACGCCGCCCAGCAGCGCCTGCGCCAGGTGTGCGACCGCCTGGGCCTGATCTGGCTGGAGCGCGAAAGCGTGGTGCTGGAGGGCGTGCGCTTCGTCGGCACCACGCTCTGGAGCGACTTCGATGCGCTCGCCGAGGACGAGGGCAGCACCGACCTCGCACGCCGCCTGCGCCAGCGCGAGAAGGCCTTTCGCGCCGCCAACTTCTACCTGCGCAAGACCGGCGGCACCCGCAGCGGCGAGCCCTTCCTGGCCGAGCCGATGCGGGAGCAGTCCCTGGCCTGCCAGGCCTGGCTGCGCGATGCGCTCGCGCGCCCGTTCGACGGCCCCACCGTGGCCGTGACGCACTTCGCCCCGAGCCTGAAAAGCGCCGACCCGCGCTACGGGTTGATTCCCGGCACCGCGGGGTTCTGCAATGCGCTGGACGACCTGCTGCCCCATGCCCGACTGTGGATGCACGGCCACCTGCATTCGCCGAGCGACTACACGGTGCAGGGCGCGCGGGCCGATGGCACGCCCTGGCGCTGCCGCGTGGTGGCCAACCCGCTGGGCTATGCCCGCAAGGGCGAGCAGGACACCTTCTCGCCGCATTTCACCGCCACCGTATGATCGTGCGCAGGTGCCGGCCTCCACGCCGGCGCTCTCGCCGCGCAGGGCATACAAAGATGACGCAGGTCAAGACAACAGGCGCACGCGCAGATTAGTCTGGTCCCTCCTCTTTCGGAGACGTCTTCATGAAAATCCTCCTCGCTGTCGACGGCAGCCCGTACACCAAGAAAATGCTCGCCTACCTCGCCACCCACGAGGAACTGCTGGCCGGCACGCACGACTACACCGTGGTCACCGTGCAGCCTTCCCTGCCGCCCCGCGCGCGGGCCGCACTGGGCAAGGAAACGGTCGAAAAGTACCACGCCGAAGAGGCCGAGAAAATCATCGGCCCGGTGGTCAAGTTCCTCGCGCGCCACGGCGTGGCTGCGCAGCGCATCGTGAAGACCGGCCCCATCGGCGAAACCCTCGGCAAGGTGGCGGACACCGGCAAGTTCGATCTGCTCGTGATGGGCTCGCACGGCCACGGGGCGCTCGGCAAGCTGGTGATGGGCTCGGTCAGTACCCAGGTGCTGGCGAACAGCCAGGTGCCCGTGCTGCTGGTGCGCTGATCGCTTGCGCGGCCAAGCCGCCGAAGCAGGTTTCCACCGCCCAGTCGAGGATGCGCGCATCGCTGTACTGGCCGGTGGCCCGCAGCATGGCGGGCAGCGGGTCGGCCGAACGGGCCAGCAGCGCCCACAGCACCACGTCCGGCGGCCATTGGGCGTTCAGCTGGCCGGCCTCCTGGGCTTCCACGATCCAGGTGGTGATCAGCGCGCTGGCGGTCTGCAGCGACGCCTGATAGCGCGCGCAGTCGCGCAGCGGCCCGGCCAGGCCGGAGTTGCGGCTCAGCAGCAGGGGCATCTCGTCGCTCAGTTGCAGCGACAGCATCCAGCGCAGCAGCGCCTGCAGCCGTTCGATGGCGGATTGGCCGGGCGGCACGTTCTGCAAAAACCCTTGCAGCCGGTCCACGGCATACACCATGGCGGCAGCGCACAGGTCGTCCTTGCCGGCGAAGTGCTTGTACAGGCTGGCCTTGGCCACGCCGACTTCAGCGGCCACGTCGTCCAGCGTCATGGCCTCGAAGCCTTTTTCACCGAGCAGGCGGCCCGCAGCCGCCACGATGGCCTCTTCCCGTGCCTGGTGCATTTGCGCCTTGAAGGAGGGGCGGGGCGGGGGCGTATTCATTCGGCGCATCTTAGCGACCGGCCGTGGCGGCCGATACCGGGTCGGGCCCGGGGGATATCTACACCGCCAGCATGCGGGCCGCGGTGCGGGTCAGCGCCTCGGACAGCGCATCCAGCACTTCGGATTCGAGGTTCCAGCAATGCCAGTACAGCTGGATCGGCAGCGAATGGCCGGGCGCCAGGTCCACCAGGCTGCCATCGGCCAGCGCGCTGCGCACCAGCAGCTCGGGCACCACGCCCGCGCCCCAGCCGGCGGTGGCGGCGCGCACCTGGCCTTCGGAGCTGGGCACGAACAGGTGGTGCAGCGCCACGCGCTTGAGGCCGAAGGCGCGCATCACGAACTCGGCCTGCATGTCGTCCTTGCGGTTGAACGACAGGAACGGCACGTCGCGGAAGTTGTGCGGCGTGAGCCCGTGCGGCAGGTAGCGCGCCGCGAGCGCCGGCGAGGCCACCGCCACGTAGTGCATGGCCCCGAGCGGCACGACCTTGCAGCCGCGCAGCGCCTGCTTGAGCGTGGTCACGCAGCCCAGCACCTGGCCCGAGCGCAGCCATTCCTGCGTGAAATCCTGGTCGTCCACGATGATCTCCACCGGCAGGCGCTGGCGCACCAGATCGTGCAGCGCCTCCAGCGCCCAGGTGGCGATGCTGTCGGCGTTGATGGCGATCGAGATGCGCTCGTCCTCGCGCGCGCCGCCGGGGGCGCTCGGGGCCAGCTCCTGCAGGTCGCGTTCCAGGTCGGCGCGCAGCAGGCGCAACTGCTTGGTGTGCTTGAGCAGCAACTGGCCGGCGGTGGTGGGCTTGAGCGGCCGGCTGCGCACGATGAGCACCGAGCCCACCTGCGCCTCCAGGGCGCGCAGCCGCTGCGAGACAGCCGACTGCGTGACGTTCAGGCGCTGGGCGGCGCGCTCGAAACCGCCCTCCTCCACGATGGCGGCCAGGCATTCCAGTGCGGCGGGATCGAAGCTGCTCATGGGCGTGCGTGCATTAGAGGTTCTGATGAATTTGGATGAAGTTTAATTTTGCTTTTAATTCGCCGCAACGCGATCCACACTCCGGCCCATGAAAACCATCGTCTTGGGTGCCGGCATCATCGGCATCAGCACCGCCTGGCATCTGCTCGAGCGCGGCCATGAAGTCACCGTCGTGGACCGCCAGCCCGGCGCGGCGCTGGAGACGAGCTTCGCCAACGCGGGCCAGATCTCGGTGAGCTACTGCGAGCCCTGGGCCAACCGCGATGCGCCGCTCAAGGCGCTCAAGTGGATGTTCGACAAGGAGGCGCCGCTGCTGTTTCGCCCGCAGCTCGACTGGGACCAGTGGCGCTGGGGCCTGAAATTCCTGGCGCAGTGCAACGATGCGGCGTTCGAGCGCAACGTGCAGCAGATCGTGGCCCTGGGCGCCTACAGCCATGCCGCCCTGAAGGACGTGGTGCGTGCCACCGGCATCGAATACCACCGGCTGGAGCGCGGCATCGCCCACTTCTACACCGACCAGAAATCGTTCGACGCCGCCGGCCACGCGGTCGAGGTGATGCGCCGGCACGGCGTGCAGCGCCGCCTGGTCAGCCGCGACGAGCTGCTGCAGATCGAGCCGGCCTTCCGCGCCTATGGCGACCACATCACCGGCGGCACCTACACCAGCACCGACGAAAGCGGCGACGCCCGCCTGTTCACGCAGGAACTCGCGCGCCGCTGCGCCGAGCGCGGCGTGCAGTTCCTCTACGGCCACGACGTGGTGCGCCTGAACCAGGCCGGTGGCGCTATCGAATCCGTAGCCGTCCGCGCAAGAAACACTAGCGCTGGAGGCCAAAAAGACCAAAACCTCACCGCCGATGCGATCGTCGTCGCCTGCGGCACCTACAGCGCCCCGCTGCTGCGCACCGTGGGCGTGGACCTGCCGATCTACCCCGGCAAGGGCTACAGCGCGACCTTCCCGCTGCTGCGGCCCGAGGGCGCGCCGCTGGTCTCGACCATCGACGACGGCAAGAAGATCGCCATGAGCCGCCTGGGCAACGTGCTGCGCGTGGCCGGCACCATCGAGCTGGGCGGCTACGACCTGTCGCTGGACAGCCCCCTGGCCCGCGCGCGCTGCCACATGCTGTCGCGCCGCATCGAGGCCATCCTGCCCGGCGTGTGCGACACCCGCACGCCCGAGGAAGGCGGCAATCCGCAGTATTGGACCGGCCTGCGCCCGGCCACGCCCACCAACATTCCGTTCATCGGCCGCACGCGCGTGGGCAAGCTGTGGGTCAACGCGGGCCACGGCACATTGGGCTGGACGCACGGCGCCGGCTCCGGCAAGGCGGTGGCCGAGCTGATCAGCGGCGAGCGGCCGGCCATGGCCTTCGGTTTCCTGGGCCAGGGCACGGCGGCGGACGCCACCGCAGCCGCTCCAGCCGCCGCCTGACGGGGCGGGCCGGTGCAAGGCGCTGCCGGCGCTACCATGCCGGGCATGCCTTCCCACACCCTGTTCCTCACGACCTCCACCCGCGAGCCCGGCCATGTCGGCAACACCGAATGGCTGGCGCGGCAGGCCGCTGCGGCCCTGCCGGCGGACGCCGTTCAGACCTGGCTGAACCTCGCGTGGATGGAGCTGCCGCCCTTCGTGGACCGGCGCCACACCACCGGCGAGTACCCCGCCCCCACCGGCGACATGAAGACGCTGCTGGAGGCCACGCTCGCCGCGACCGACATCGTGTTCGTCGCGCCGGTGTACTGGTACAGCATTCCCTCGCCGCTCAAGACCTATCTGGACCACTGGAGCGGCTGGATGCGCATTCCGGGCCAGCCGTTCAAGGAGCCCATGGCGGCCAAGACGCTGCGGCTCGTCACCACCAGCGGCGACCGCGCCAAGGCGCAGCCCATGATCGATTCGGTGCGGCTGTGCGCGCAGTTCCTGGCCATGCCCTGGGGCGGCGCCCTGTGGGGCCAGGGCGGGCCGCCCGGCGCCGTGCAGTCCGATGCGCAGGCCCTCGAATCGGCCGCTACATTTTTAATAGCATAACGCCCTAGTCGAATCTGCGCTGGAGGCTATTTTTGCGGTGATGCCTGGCCATCCACCACGGTCAGGTGGTCGTCCATCCAGCGCAGCAGGTCGCGCCACATCACGCGCACCTCGTCGTCCTGCGGCATGCGCAGCTCGTGCTGCAGTTCGATGGTGACCACGGGCAGCCCCAGGTGCACGCTGCCGTAGTTCCCGAGCGACCCCGGGAAGATGCCCAGCTGGTCCAGCCGCAGGCGGCCCAGCCGGCTGGGCGGCGGCTGCGGGCCGTCGAAGTCGAGCACGCCGTAGGGCGCATGGATGCTGACCACCAGATCGGGCTCGAACTGCGCCATCTGCGTGTGCAGGAACTGCGATTCGGGCTCGGACAGCGCGGTCGGACCGGGCCAGCGGCGGGGGTCCCGGCGGGTGCGTTTTTCCCAGTAGATGGGGGCGTCGCGCTCCCAGTTGGGCGTGGGAAAGTTGCGGTTCAGGTCCACGCCGCGCGCGTTCACCCGGGTGGCGGGCTTGGCGAGCATGCCGTCCGGGTTCAGCGCGGGGATGAACCGCCAGTGCACCGGCCGCCGCGTGGGCAGCAGGCGCGATTCGGCGAACCCGATCCAGCGCAGCGCGAGCGACGCGGCCGTGGGCTCGTCGCCGTGCATGGCGCCCACCACCAGCACCCGCAGCGGCACCGTGCCCGGGGCCATGCCGGCCGGCGGCACGTCGCGCCAGTACAGGGGGATGCCATTGCGCGACAGCGCGCCGCTGGGCACCAGCTGCGCGGACTGGCACTGGGCCTTGGAGATGCCGGGCAGGCGCGGCAGGAGCAACGGGCAGGCGGTGTCCGGCTGCGCACTGGCGGTGCCCGGGGCGGCAGTGCCGGGCGTCGATGGCGCCGGGGCCGATGCCTGTGCCGCCTTGGGCGGCGCGCCCGTGCCGGCACTGGCCGGGGCCACGCCCCGCTCCGGCTTGCGGGCCTGCGGCAAGGGCGCCTCGGGAGAACGGGGCTGCACGATCACGGCCGACTGGATGCCGGACATGCGGGCAGGCACCGTCACCTGGGCGGTCGCCGGCCCCTCGCCGAGCGGCACGCGCGCGCCGCCCACCAAGTCCGGGTTCCAGATGCGGGTGCCCATCAGCGCCAGGGCCAGCGCCGCGCCCAGGGGCAGCAGCCAGGGCAGGGCGGCCGCGGAGGCACCGCGCGGCGTGCGGTCGGCGGCGCTCAATGCAGCACCCGCTCGGAAGAGGCCAGGAACGCCAGCAGCGCGCCGTCGAAGCCGTCGGGGTCTTCCAGCTGCGGCCAGTGGCCGACGTGGGGCAGGTCCAGGTGGCGCGCATCGGGCAGCACCTGCGCCAGCGCCTGCAGCGCCTCGGGCGGGGTGCAGCGGTCCTGCTCGCCGCCCAGCAGCAAGGTGGGCATGTGCAGGCGCGACAGCTCGGCCGCGCTGCGCGCGAACGTGGGCAGCGCCTCCAGCGCGCGGCGGTAGGCCGAGCGGTGCACTTGGCCCATGGCATGGCCGGCCAGGCGCACGCCCTCGGGCAATGCGCCGGTGCCGATGTGGCGCGGCACCAGGCGCTGGGCGATCTGCTCCATCGACTGGCCGGCGTCCAGCTCGGCCAGGCGCGGCGCCACCCATTCGTCCAGGCTGTGCCCATCCAGGGCCGGGCCGCCGCTGCACAGCACCAGCCGGCGCACCAGCGCGGGCTCGCGCAGCGCCACCTCGATGGCGATCATGGCGCCCAGGCCGTGGCCCACCAGCACGGCGGGGCCGCACTGCAGCGCCTGCAATAGCTGCACGCAGCTGTTGGCCAGGCCCTTGAAGCTGTAGGGCTCGATGGGCGCGCTGCGGCCGTAGCCGGGCATGTCCCAGGCCACGGCGCGGTAGCCGGCCGTCGCCAGGGTCTCGACCTGGGGAGCGAAAGTGAGGTGGTCGCCGTCCGCGTCGTGCAGCATGAGCACGGTGGGTCCGGAGCCGAGGGTCGTGAAAGTGGGTAGAAGGGCCATGAGAAGAACCGCAGGGTGCGGTGGCCGCCGGCAGCAAATCGCCAGGCGCCGGACCATAATAGCCGACCCCCTTCCCTCCGGCCGCCCGCGCCCGCGCCTTCGTGAACAGCCCCCTGCCCCGCCCCATTGCCGCCCGTCCGCCCGGTTTTTCCACACGCGAGTTCCGCGATGCGCTGGGCATGTTCGCCACGGGCGTGACCATCGTCACCGCGCGCGGCGAGGGTGGCGAGCTGATCGGCCTCACAGCCAGTTCCTTCAATTCGGTGTCGCTGCAGCCCCCGCTGGTGCTGTGGAGCCTGGCGCACAAGGCCTCCACGCTGACGGCCCTGTCGGCCGGCTCCCACTACGCGATCAACGTGCTGGCGGCCGACCAGCGCGCGCTGGCCGAGCGCTTCGCCTCGCGCGGCGTGGACCGCTGGGCGGGCGTGGCGCACCAGCCGGGCATCGCCGGCGCCCCGGTGCTGGACGGCGCCGCGGCGGTGTTCGAGTGCTTCAACCGCAGCCAGTACGTGGAGGGCGACCACACGATCTTCGTGGGCGAGGTGGAGCGCTGCAGCCACCGCACGGGCGCCTCGCCGTTGCTCTACCACGGCGGCATGTTCTACACCGAACACCCGCTGGGCGCCGCGCCCGCGCTGCAGGCCGAGATCCGCAAATGACGACGCCGCGGGCCCCCCAGGGAGCACCGCGGCGCGGCGGGGAACGCACGGCCGGGACGGCGGCTATTTCACGCCGTCGGGCAGCTCGATCTTGACTTCCAGCACTTCCAGGTTGTCCTGGCGCTCCAGGTGCACCTTGATGTCGTCGGCGTGGATCGACACGTACTTGGAGATCACCGCCACCAGCTCGCGCTGCAGCGCGGGCAGGTAGTCGGGCGTGGAGGCGTTGCGGCCGTTGCGCTCGTGCGCGAGGATGATCTGCAGGCGCTCCTTGGCGACCGAGGCGGTCTTCTTTTTCTCGCCCAGCAGGAAAGACAACAAAGACATGCGTTACCTCCCTCCGAAGATGCGCTTGAAGAAGCCGGGCTTCTGCGCGTCGATGAACCGCAGGGGCTTGTCCTCGCCGAGGAAGCGGGCCACCAGGTCCTTGTAGGCCTCGGACACGTCGGTGCCCTGCATGTGGATGGCAGGCGTCCCCTGGTTGGAGGCCTGCAGCACGTTCTCGGACTCGGGCACCACGCCGATCAGCTCGATGCGCAGGATGTCCTGAATATCTTCCAGCGACAGCATCTGCCCGTCCTCCACGCGGTTGGGGTTGTAGCGCGTGATGAGCAGGTGCTCCTTGATCGGCTCGCCGCCGGCGATGGCGCGCTTCGTCTTGCTGCCCAGCATGCCCAGGATGCGGTCGGAGTCGCGCACCGAGGACACCTCGGGGTTGGTCACCAGCAGCGCCTCGTCGGCGAAGTGCATCGCCATGAGCGCGCCGCTCTCGATGCCGGCGGGCGAGTCGCAGACGATGTACTCGAAGCCCATGCCGGACAGATCGTTCAGGATCTTCTCCACGCCGTCCTGCGTGAGCGCATCCTTGTCGCGCGTCTGGCTGGCGGCCAGCACGAACAGGTTGTCGCACTGCTTGTCCTTGATGAGGGCCTGGTTCAGGTTGGCCTCGCCCTGGATCACGTTGATGAGGTCATACACCACGCGGCGCTCGCAGCCCATGATGAGGTCCAGGTTGCGCAGGCCGACGTCGAAGTCGATCACTGCGGTCTTGTGGCCACGCAGTGCGAGGCCGGATGCGAAGCTGGCGCTGGTGGTGGTCTTGCCCACGCCACCCTTGCCGGAGGTCACGACGACGATTTTGGCCATGTTGTGAAAATTCCCTGCGTTGGTCCGAATGAAAAAAGAAGGCGGTCAGAACGTGTTCTAGAGCGGCTCGATGAGCAGCTTCTCGCCGTCCAGGCGCACCTGGGCCGGCTTGCCGCGCACGGCGTCCGGCAGCTCGGTCTCGGTGGTGCGGTAGATGCCTGCGATGGACACGAGCTGCGGCTCCAGGCAGGTGCTGAAAATGCGCGCGCTGGTGTCGCCGCGCGCGCCGGCGATGGCCCGCCCGCGCATGGGCGCATAGACGTGGATGTTGCCGTCCGCGATCACCTCGGCGCCGAAGCTCACCACGGCCATCACGACCAGGTCGGCGCCGCGGGCATACACCTGCTGGCCCGAGCGCAGCGGCTTGTCCACCACCACGGTGGTGGGGCCGCCGGCGGGGACCTCGCGCACCACTTCGACCTCGCGGATGACTTCGCGCACCGCCTCGCGCGGGGGCGGGGCCCCGTCGCGGGCAGGCTCGGCCGCCGGAGCATGCACGCGGGCCGGGGGCGCCTCGGGCGCGGCGATCAGGCCGGCGGCGTGTGCCGCCTCCATCTGCGCGGCGCTGCCGCCGCGCACGGCCACGGGCTGGGTGTGGTGGCCACGCAGCGCGGCGCACAGGGCGTCGAAATCGATGGCGTCGCCGGCCTCGCGCACGCCGGCCAGGTCGATCAGCACGGGGTCGTTGTCGAAGAAATCCGGGTCGCTCTCCAGCCGTGCGGCCAGATCGGCGGCGAGCACGCCGACGTCGGTGGTCTTGAGCACGACCGCCACCACGGGCAGCTGTGCGCTCTTGAGGTCAAAGCTGGTGCGGGCCTGGCCCGCCGTGTCAACGGCCATGGAAGGGGGGATGCGAAGTGCGAGGAAAAAGGGGGAGCGAGAAGCCCTGCCCGAAGGCGCGAAGTGTACCGTGGGGGGCCGCCAGAGCCTGTCGCCGGACGTATCCGCGACAGGCGGGCTGCACGGGTCGGGCCCTGTGGCGCAGGCCGGGCCAGAAAGGTCGCTTCCTGCGGGTCGCATGCGGCAGGCGCTGACACCCTGGATCGAATCGGGCCTCAGCGCAATAAAATCAACGGCGCATAGCTATTATTTTAATAGCAAACGCTTTGCCTCCCGGAACCCGTTTGCCAGCTGTCAGAACTTGGGAATGCGGACGCGGCTGATCATGAGCGAGCCCGACAGCGCGAACAGCAGCACCAGCGGGCGCAGTGTGAACCAGTCGGCGAGGTGGAACTCGCGGATCATCGAAAAAATCAAGTGGCCCCAAGGGGCCAAGAATTACTCAGTACGAATCTGTACATTCGAGTAAACAGCAAGATAGGGAGCCAAAGCCTGATAAACCGCATTAGGTTGAGCATCCCCGCCAAAAATCGGACCGCATGTTCCCGCTGGATTTCCACTGGCCACACCTGCAAAGATGCCCAGCGCGTTATCGGTTCCGCTGACTACCGGTCCTCCAGAATCCCCAGCACTGCCGCAAACTGTCGCCTCTGCGAAATAAAGAGTTTTGCCGTTGTAGGTATGCCTAACATTCACGCCCTTTTGAATGCCACATCGCCAACCGTTTACGCCACCATAGCTACAAACGGTGCCACCGATAACCAATGGCGCCAAGGATTTGACACTCTTGTAAATATTAGTGCCGCCCAGAATTTTTCCAGGCTGCTCATGAACAAAATTCGTATTTCCAAAAATAATTGCATCCAAACCAATTGGCCAACCATCTGCGAAATAGTCACCAATAAGGTCCCCCTTGATGGAGCCACTAATCGTCATATTTCCAAGATTGAAATACACCTGATTCAATAGGGTATTAGGTGCATAACAATGAGCAGACGTAATTGTCCCGGGATAAATAGCATCAATGATTACATTGAATCCAGCCGTACACAATGCCCTTCCATTCGATGCATAATTAGACGACATTATTTTTGTACCACCAACCACCACACCTGTCAGTTGAATCTGTCCCTCCTGCACCTCCAGTTTGATCATATTCAGATCAAAGCCAGCATTGCGCAGACGAAACTCAATATACTTTAAATCGGACTCACGTCCGCGTACCAGCAACTTGTTAATCTGATCGTCGATACCGACCGAATAAACAAGTGGCTCACCGTTGCCAACCAGATTTTGAAAATATTCAAATATCTTTTTTTGATTATCCTCCAGGACGGCATAGCTATACTTCACGCTTGCCACCGAATTAATTCCCCCGTCCGCAAGAGATTTGGCTTTCGTGGCATCAACATCACCTGCCACCCCAATGACATGACGTGCTTTATTTTTTTCATCATATTCAATCCACGTCCCAGCATAAGCATTGCCAAAAATTCTCTTGGCCACCTCAATGCGTTTTTCCATCGCATCAAAAACCAATTGATTTTCTTTGGTATTATATTTATCAAGACCTGCCGCACCAAGCGCCTCATCTTTGCTCTCAAAAATCTGTTGATTGGCCCCTTCATTTTGTCTTTGAAAACCAACAGACTGGGCATGCGCAATGACCGACAGCATTAAACCAACAGCCAATGCAATTCTTTTCCCTGAAATCATTTAGAAACTCTCCCAAATTTTAATAAATACATCTTCATCGAAAAAAGCAGAGAAGGTCAACGCCGCTTTGCATATCACCTGCTTATGAAACAAATGCAGGACCTCAACATATAGCAAGCGCTTCAGAACTTGGGAATCCGGATGCGGCTGATCATGAGCGATCCCGACAGCGCGAACAGCAGCACCAGCGGGTGCAGCGTGAACCCGCCCAGCATCACGCTGCCGAACCACAGGTGTTCGCGCACCGCCCCCAGGGAGGCGGCCAGCGCCATGAGGGCCACGAGCATGATGGAGGTCGGGATCGGCGTGCCCTCGAAATACTTCACCTTGCCCGAGCCTTCCGACAGCGTTTCGGCGGTGACGTTGTAGCGCGCCAGGCGCGAGACGCCGCAGGCCACGAAGTACGCCAGCACGATGCGGTCGTACAGGCCCTGCATGCCGCAGGCGTAGGCGATGATGGCCGGCGCCACGCCGAACGAGATCACGTCGGCCAGCGAATCGAGCTCGCGCCCCATGGCCGAGGACTTTTGCCGCCAGCGCGCGATGCGGCCGTCCAGCACGTCGAAAATCAGCGCCGCCAGCACCAGCGCGCAGGCGAAGTACACGTGGCGCACCTCGCCGATCTCCAGGAACGTCATGGACGAGAACAACGCGCCCACGCCGCACACGGCGTTGCCCAGCGTGAACCAGTCGGCGAGGTGGAACTCGCGGATCATCGAAAAGCGCTTGGGGGTGGACTGGGACATGGACTCTCCTGGGTGGGTGGCGGCCGCCGCGCGCCGTGGAAGGCCGCGAGGGCAATGCCTGCCGATTATGGGCGGCGCCCCGGGGGCCGCACCGTCAGGCATATCCTACGGGCCTCCTACGGCCCGGCCGTGCCGCCGCGCCCGCCGGTGGCGATGGGCGCGCGCACGGTCTCCAGGTGGATGCTGGTCTCGGTGTTGCTGATGCCCTTGATGAGGCGGATGCGCTCCAGCGCGTGCGCCAACTCCGCCAGGCTGCCCACCTGCAGCTCGGCCAGCAGGTCCCACCGGCCGTTGGTGCTGTGCAGCGCCAGCACGCTGGGCTCGCCCAGCAGCGAGGCCGTGACCCGGCGCGCGTCGTTGCCCTCGATGGAGATGCTGGTCCAGGCCTGCAGCCCGCCATCCGTCTCGCGCTCGGGCCGCAGCCGCACCGTGTAGCCGACGATCACGCCCGTGTCCTCCAGCCGGCGGATGCGGTTGGTCACGGTGCCGCGCGATACGCCCAGGCGGGTGGCCAGCGTGGCGACGCTGGCGCGGGCGTTGTGGCGCAACTGGGCGATCAACTGCTGGTCGATATTGTCCATTTCGGCAATTCCTTTGAGCAAAAAGCCAGTTATTTGCGCTTATGCGTGCATTTTTGCCGATTTGAATTGCCACGCCCTTGTGGGACGCTCATCGACATGCCGCCGCGCTGCTCCCGTTGCGTGGCGCACCCAACGACCAGGAGCTTTTCCCATGACCCCCGATCAACGCCCTGTCTCCTTCCCCGGCCCCGGCGCCATGTCCACCGAGTTCCTGAGCGCCACGCGCGCCGCGCAGCTGGTCGGCCGCACCGGCGTGGTGGAATGCCTGCGCGGCATGGCGCAGGCCATCGAAGAGGACTACGCCCGGTGGCAGGACTTCGACAAGTCCGCGCGCACCGCCAGCCATTCGCCCAATGGCGTCATCGAACTCATGCCCGTCGCCGACGCCCGCGACTACGCCTTCAAGTACGTGAACGGCCACCCGGTCAACACCCGCCGCGGCCTGCCCACGGTGATGGCCTTCGGCGCGCTGGCCGACGTGGCCACCGGCCACCCCTCCTTCCTGAGCGAACTCACCCTGACCACGGCGCTGCGCACCGCCGCCACGTCGGCCATGGTCGCGCGCCACCTGGCGCGCCCGGACAGCCGCAGCATGGCGCTGATCGGCAACGGCGCGCAGAGCGAATTCCAGGCCCTGGCCTTCGTGGGCCTGCTGGGCATCGGCGAGCTGCGCCTGTACGACATCGACCCGGCCGCCACGGCCAAGCTGGCGGCCAACCTCGCGCCGCTGGTGGCGCGGGGGGAGCTGGAGATGGTGCGCTGCGCCAGCACCGCCGAGGCCGTGCGCGGCGCGGACATCGTCACCACCGTCACCGCCGACAAGGCCTACGCCACCATCCTGCACGGCGACCTGGTCGAGCCCGGCATGCACATCAACGCGGTGGGCGGCGACTGCCCCGGCAAGACCGAACTGGCGGCCGAGGTGCTGCGGGCGGCCAGCGTGTTCGTGGAGTACGAGCCCCAGACCCGCATCGAAGGCGACCTGCAGCAGATGCCCGCCGACTTCCCCGTGACCGAGTTCTGGCGCGTGGTGCGCGGCGAGGCTCCGGCCCGCACCTCGCCCGCGCAGGTCACCGTGTTCGACTCGGTGGGCTTCGCGCTGGAGGACTATTCCGCGCTGCGCTTCATGCGCGCGCTGGGCCGCAGCGCGGGCCTGCTGCAGCGGCTGGAGCTGATCCCGGAGCAGGCCGACCCCAAGGACCTGTACGCACAGCTCCAGCCATGGCTCGCCTTGGGCACGCCCGCCAGCGCGCCCCCGCTGGTGCAGGCCGCCGCCCACCTGGCGCAAGCGTTGTAAGAACGGGTTTTCCACGCCAGGACACGGCCCCTATCGTCATCGCCCGCGTGCACACTGCACGCGCCCCCCATCCCGTTTTCCGCATGCCATCCGACCGCGTGCGGGTGCAAACTTCGGCGCCACGGCGCCCGCACGCCGTGCCTTCCCAGGAGATGAACCCATGACCGCCACCGCCACGCCCACAGCCCCGCACACCCGCGCCACCCTCATCGGCGCGCCCACCGACGCCGGGGCCGCACGCCTGGGCGCGGCCATGGGGCCCGATGCCCTGCGCGTCGCCCAGCTGGGCCCGGCCCTCGCGCGGTTCGGCGTGGACGTGCAAGATGCCGGCAACCTGTTCGGCCCGCCCAACCCGCAAAGCGCGCGGGGCGAGCACGGGCTGCGCAACCTGGCGGAATGCGTGGCGTGGAACCGCGCGGTGCACGACGCCGTGTCCGCGCAGTTCGCCGCTGGCCGCCTGCCCATCCTGCTGGGGGGCGACCACCACCTGGCGGTGGGCTCGATCAGCGCGGTCGCGCGGCACTGCCGCAACGCGGGCAAGCGCCTGCGCGTGCTATGGCTCGATGCCCACGCGGACTGCAACACGCCCGCCATCTCGCCCAGCGGCAACGTGCACGGCATTCCGGTGGCGAGCCTGTACGGCTACGGCCCCGAATCGCTGTCGGCCTTGAGCGGGGCGGTGCCCGCGCTGCAGGCCGCGCAGTTGTGCCAGATCGGCCTGCGCAGCGTGGACGACGAGGAAAAGCGCCTGATCCGCGAGCTGGGCATCGAGGTGTACGACATGCGTTCCATCGACGAGCTGGGCATGCGCGAGGTCATGCGCCGCGCGCTCGACGGGCTGGAGGGCGAAGCTGGCGAAGACGTGCACCTGCACCTGAGCTTCGACGTGGACTTCCTCGACCCCGAGATCGCCCCCGGCACCGGCACCACGGTGCGCGGCGGCCCCAACTACCGCGAGGCGCAGCTGTGCATGGAGATGATCGCGGACACGGGGCGGCTCGCCTCGCTGGACATCGTGGAGCTGAACCCCGCGCTCGACATCCGCAACCAGACGGCCGAGCTGGTGGTGGACCTGGTGGAGAGCCTGTTCGGCAAGAGCACGCTGGTGCGTGCCCGCCCCGCGGCCGCGTGATGCACTAACGCACAGGAGCGGTGGCCGCGCGCTGCTGCGCGAACGCCACGTACCACGGCAGACAGCCCGGGTTGGCCATGGCGTCCTGGTTGACCACCTTCTCCAGCGGCTGGCCCAGCAGCAGCTTCTTGATGGGCAGCTCCTGCTTCTTGCCGCTCAGCGTGCGCGGCACCTCGGCCACCTGCACGATCTCGTCCGGCACGAAGCGCGGCGACAGCGCGGTGCGGATGGCCGCCGCGATGCGCGCGCGAAGGGCGTCGTCCAGCACCACGCCGCCCCGCAGCGCGACGAAGAGCGGCATGTAGCTGTCGCGGCCCAGCGATTCCAGATCGACCACCAGGCTGTCCAGCACCTCGGGCAGGGCCTCGACGGCGCGGTAGATCTCGCTCGTGCCCATGCGCAGGCCGTGGCGGTTGATGGTGGCGTCGCTGCGGCCGTAGATCACGCAGCCGCCGTGGCGGCCGATCTTGATCCAGTCGCCGTGGCGCCAGACCGGGCCCATGTCCAAGGGGCCATCGCCGCCGCCCGGTAGCCGGCCGTGGCCGGGCGGGTACATGTCGAAGTAGCTTGCCAGATAGCGCTTGCCGTTCGGGTCGCCGCCTTGCCCGGCCGGGCCCGGGCCGCCATCGCCCCACAGGTACAGCGGCATGGACGGAATGGGCTGGGTGCACACCAGTTCGCCCACCTCGTCGATCACCGGCTGGCCCTCGGTATTCCACGCCTCGACCGCCGCGCCCAGCATGCGGCATTGCATCTCGCCGGGCACCTGGGGCAGCTCGCGGTGCCCGCCGATGAAGGCGCCGCAAAAATCGGTGCCGCCGGAGATGTTGTTCCACCAGATGTCGCCGTCCGCATGGCCCGACACGCCCAGGGCGCGGAACTGCGCCGTGCCCCAGGCCTGCACCTCGGGCGCGAGCGGCGAGCCGGTGGTGCCCAGCGCCCGCACCCGCGACAGGTCGCCGCAGTCCGCCAGCGACAGGCCCGACTTCATGCAGTTGGCGTAGAAGGCCGCGCCCGCGCCGAAGAACGTCACGCCCGTCTCGGCGGCGAAGCGCCAGAGCGTGCCCCAGTCGGGCCGCTCGCGGCTGCCGCCCGGGTTGCCGTCGTAGATCACGCACGTTGTGCCCGCCAGCAGGCCGCTCACCTGTGCGTTCCACATCACCCAGCCGGTCGAGCTGTACCAGTGGTAGCGCTCGCCGAACGAATTGGGCTCGTAGCTGCAGCCGATGTCGTTGTGCAGCCCCTTGAGCTGCAGCGCCACCAGCACCATGCCGCCGTGGCCGTGCACGATGGGCTTGGGCAGGCCGGTGGTGCCGCTGGAATAGACGATCCACAGCGGATGGTCGAACGGCAGCCACTCGGGCTCGAAGGCCGCGGTTTCGGCATCGTTTTGGCCGCATGCCCTAGAGTAATCTGCCGTGTCTGCTATGGTTTCAGGAGCATGCAGGTGCTGCACCACGACCACGTGCGTGACCGAGGGCAGCGCCGCGCGCAGCTCGGCCAGCACGCCGGTGCGGTCGTGGTCGCGCCCGCCGTAGGTCACGCCGTCCACCGCGATCAGCACCTTGGGCGCGATCTGACGGAAGCGGTCCAGCACGGCGGCCGTGCCCATGTCGGGCGCGCACACGCTCCACACCGCGCCCAGGCTGGCCGTGGCCAGCAGGGCCACCATGGCCTCGGGGATGTTGGGCAGGTAGGCCGCCACCCGGTCGCCGCGCCGCACGCCCTGGCGGTGCAGGTGCAGCGCGAGCGAGGCGACCTGGCGGCGCAGCTCGGGCCAGGACAGCTCGCGGTGCAGGCCGCGCTCGTTGCGGCTCACCACGGCCGGCAGGCCCGCGGCATGCGCCGGGTCCACATGGCGCAGCACCTGGCGCGCGTAGTTGACCTGCGCCCCGGGGAACCACACGGCCCCCGGCATGGCATTGCGCGCCAGCACGGCCGTGTGCGGGGTGGGCGACTGCAGGTCGAAGTAGTCCCAGATGCTCTGCCAGAACGCATCGAGGTCGGTGACCGACCAGCGCCACAGCGCGTCGTAGTCGGCAAACGCCAGGCCGTGGCGGGCCTGCAGCCAGTCCTGGTACAGGCGGATCTGGGGAACGAACGGGGGGGTGTTTTTTGTCTCCATGGCGCCGCAGCGTAGCGTGCGCCACCGGCGCTGTCACCGGGCGGGCGTCCCCGAATGGACAAAGCCGCCGGCCGGGTGGGGCGGGCGGCTTTTCGGCAGGGCGGGCGGCAGAGCCGTGACCGCCCGAAACATCAGTCGGTCAGTTCGCGCACGCTGGTGATGGCATAGCCCTTTTCATCGATCTGCGCGGACGGCTGCGCGATGCCGTAGTCGTCCCAGTGGTCGGCGTTCTCGTCCATCTCCTGGCCGCGGGCTTCGGTCTCCCAGTCCACATTGATCGCCTCCTGCGGGATGGGGCGCCCCTCGGGTACGGCGAGGTGGGAGAACTTGCCATCGGATTCGGCTCGGCGATAGATGTCTACGCGCATGTGGGAGTCCTTTTCGGAAATGAGAAACGAGGCTGTCCACTCTATCGAGCGGTGCCATGCCGGGGCGTAGGAAAAACACCTCTGGCGGCGCGGTGGGCCGGCCGGTGCGCCACCGCCCGCAGCAACGAAAAAGGCGGCCGGGCCTTCGCCCGCCGCCTTTCTGGCTGGCTGACCCCGGCGGGCCGATTACTTCGCCGATGCCAGGTCGCGCATGCGGTCCGCACGGCCGCCTGCGTCCGGGTGGGTGGACAGCATGGCGTCCATGCCGCCGCTCTTGCCGCTCAGCGAGGCGATCTTGCGGAAGGCCGATTCCATGGACTGCACCTTGTACTTGTGCTTCTTCATGAAGGCCAGGCCGTAGTCGTCGGCCTGGGTTTCCTGGCTTTGCGAGAACTGGCTGTTGACCAGCTTCTCGCCCAGGGCGCCCAGGTCGGAGTCGGCCAGGCGGCCCACGCCGCCCGCGGCGGACGCGGCCTTGCGGCCGGCGGAAGCCATGTAGGCCGTGCGCATGGCCGACAGCGAGTGCTGCAGCTTGACGTGGCCGATTTCGTGGCCGATCACGCCCAGCAGTTCCTGGTCGTTCATCATGTCCATGAGGCCGCTGTACACGCGGATGGAGCCGTCGGCCGTGGCGTTGGCGTTCACGTCCTTGCTCAGGTACACCTTGAAGTTCAGCTTCATGCCGTCTTCGTTCACGTGCTTCTTGGTCAGGCGCGCCAGGCGCTGGGCGTACTTGTTGCTGGCGGGCGCGGCGCCTTCGGTGCGGTCTTCGTAGTTGCGGTACTGCAGCGAGACCGTCTTGAGTTCTTCGTCGGACACGGTCACGGCCTTGAACACGTCCAGTGCGGCGCCGGCCTTGTTCTCGGTGCTGCTGGAGGTGGAGCCGCCGGCGGTGGCGGCGCCCAGCACGCTGGAGATGGCAGAGGTGCCGGAGCCGCTCTTGCTGCCGTCACCCGTGGTGGCGCAGCCGGACAACAGCAGGGCGAGCGCGACGGCGCTCAGTGAGAACTTCTTCATGGAAACACTTTCATTGAGGTCTGGAAAAAAGCGCCAATGGGGGGCGACGGATGCAGTGCGCGCAAGGCGTCACTGGCCCCTTCACGACCACTTCGCGGCCGCTGATGGACCGGGCAGGCGGAAATTGTTTCACGGGGCCCTTGAACGTCACCCTGTGTGCCGCCGCGAATGCATCGAGTTGTATCCGCATCTCCACCGCCATTCCGGATGCTTTACAAAGTAACAAAACCCGCTGAGGCGATAGGAACGGCACGCATTCCACAACCTTTTGTTTCAATAAAGACAGTCAAAGTGGGGAACGAAACGACGATTCGCTAAATAGCGACCTCGAACAGCCGGCCCGACAAGGGTGCCTTGGCCAAAACATCCAGCGGCACCGGCTGCCGCGCCGTGGTGATGAACAGCCGCCGCCCATCCGCCCCGCCCAGTTCCACATCGGTGGGGCTTGGCACCGGCAGCGCGACGACGCGGTCCAGGCTGCCGTCAGGCAGAAAGCGCACCACGCTCCAGCCGTCGCGCAGGGCCGTCCACACGCCGCCCTCGGCATCCAGCGCCAGGCCGCTCACCCGGCCCGAGCCCTTGGGCACGGTGACGAGGCGGCGCATGGCGCCGGTTTCGGGCTGCAGCGACAGGATGGCGCCGGTGTCCGGCACGGCGGCCCAGAGCGTGCCGTCCACCGCGCGCCAGCGCAGGCACTGCACTGGCTCAGGCAGACGCCAGCGCACCTCCAGCGCGCCGCCGGGCCGCAGGCAGCCCACGGCGCTGCCGCCCTCGGGCGTTTCGCAGGCCAGCCACAGCTCGCCGTCCGCGCCCCGGCAGACGGCCTGGGCCGGTTGTGCAGGCCAGGCGGCCAGGCGCTGCGCCGGCCCGCCCCGGGGCAGGGCGAAGGCCCCGTGGGCGCACCAGGCGATGGGCGGGGGCGCGATGCGGCCGGGCCCAGCCTCCCCGGCCGCGTTGCCCTCCTGCCCCAGCAGCAGGCCGTGCACGGGGCCTTCGGCCTCGGCCCAGAGCGTGTCGCCTTCGTCCCCCGGGGCCACCGCCCGCAGCGCGGGAGCGAGCGTGTCGGCCCAGAACAGCCGGCCGCTGGCCGCGCACCAGCGCGGGTGGGCGCCGTGGAAGGCCCACGGGCCGGGCACGGGGCGGGCCTCGGCATCGCCCAGGGCTGGGCGCACGCCGTGCAATTGCGCACCCACGCGGCGCGCGGCCTCGGCCACTTCGGGGCCCAGCAGCTCCAGCCGCTCGGGCGTAAGGCGCCACGCGGGCCCGGCCACGCTGAGCGCGCCGCGCACCTGGCCCAGCCCGTCGATGATGGGCGCGCCCACGCAGCGCACGCCGGGCACGATCTCTTCGTCGTCGATGGCGTAGCCGCGCGCGGCGGTCACGCGCAGCTCGGCCAGCAGGCGCCGGCGGTCGGTCAAGGTGCGGAGCGTGACCGGGCGCAGCACCAGCCCGCGCACGAGCGCATCGCGCGCCGCGCTGTCCATGGCCGAAAGGATGGCCTTGCCCTGGCTGGTGCAGTACACCGGCTTGCGCTGGCCCAAAGCGCTGGACGAGCGCTGGCTGTGCGCGCCGTCGCAGCGCTCGAGCGACACCACGTCGCGCCCGTCCAGCGCCGCAAGGTAGGTGGTCTCGCCCGTCAGGTCGCGCAGGGTGCGCAGCTCCATCACGGCCGCTGCGGCCAGGTCGGGCATGGCATGGGCCTGGCGCGCCAGCTCGAAGCAGCGCACGCCCAGGCAGTACACCTTGCGCAGCGGGTCGCGCCGCAGCATGCCGCGCGCCACCAGCGTGGCCAGCAGGCGATAGGCCGTGGTGCGGGGCAGCGCCAGGCGCGACGCCAGGTCGGCGTGGCTCAGGCCTTGGGGCGCGGCGCCCACGGCGTCCAGCACGTCGAGGGCTTTTTCGAGCGCGGCGGTGCCGTCTCCAGGCGATGCAGCCATATTTGTCTCACAGGGTGGAATTCAAAGCCACTCAGCGAAGGAGCGGCAGACGCCAGGCATTCTAGGCGGCTCGCCCTTTCATTACGATGGTGGGCTGCCATCGGCATGCCAGCACCGATCGGCGAACAATTCCATTCAGTGAGACAGCAGGCCACGGCGGTCTGTGCCCTTTTTCAGGAAACCCCATGCCCGACAACACCCTGCAATCCATCGACGCCCGCACGGGCCAGCCCCACGGCGCCGCCTGGGCCGAATCCACCCCGGCCGAGATCGACGCTGCGGTGGCTGCCGCCGCCAGCGCCGCCGATGCCTTCGCCGCCACCCCGGCCGCCGACCGCGCCGCCCTGCTGCGCGCGCTGGCCGAGGCCCTGGAAGCCCAGCGCGAGGCCCTGGTGCCCGTGGCCGACCGCGAAAGCGGCCTGGGTCCGGTGCGCCTGAACGGCGAGCTGGACCGCACGGCCTTCCAGCTGCGCGGCTTTGCCGACGTGCTGGAGCGCGGCACGGCCCACACCGTGCTGGACGACGCCGCCGTGGCCGGCGCGCCGCCCGCCGGCCGCCCGCGCCTGACCCGCGTGCGCGTGCCCGTGGGTCCGGTGGCCATGTTCTCGGCCAGCAACTTTCCGTTCGCGTTCTCGGTGCTGGGCGGCGACACGGCATCCGCCCTGGCGGCCGGCTGCCCGGTGGTGGTGAAGGCGCACCCCGCGCACCCCGAACTGTCGCGCCAGACGGCGGCGCTGGCGCAGTCCGTGGTGGCGGCGCGCGGCCTGCCGGCCGGCGTGTTCCAGCTGGTGCAGGGCGGCTCGATCGAGGCCGGCGTGCGCCTGGTGCAGGCGCCGGCCGTCGCGGCCGTGGCCTTCACCGGCTCGTTCAAGGGCGGCACGGCGCTGGCCAAGGTGGCCGCCGAGCGTCCGCGCCCCATCCCTTTCTATGGCGAGCTGGGCTCGGTGAACCCGCTGGTGGCGCTGCCTTCGGCGCTGCAGGCCAACGGCGCCGCGCTGGCCGAAACGCTGGCCGGCTCCATCTGCCTCGGATCGGGCCAGTTCTGCACCAGCCCCGGCGTGATCGTCGTGCGCAAGGACGCCTCGGGCGATGCCTTCGTGCAGGCGCTGGCCGACAAGCTGCGCCCCCTGGCGCCGCACGCCATGCTCAGCGCCGGCATCCGCGGCGCGTTCGACCGGGGCGTGGCGGCATGGCGCGGCAACGGAAAGCTCAAGGCCCTGGTCAGCGAAACGGCCGAGGCCGGCGCCACGCCCCGCCCGTTCCTGGGCGAAGTGCACGCGGGCGACTTCATCGCCGACCCTGCGCTGCACGAAGAGGTCTTCGGCTCTGCCGCGCTGGTGGTGCGCGTGGCCTCCATCGAAGAAACCGTGGCCGTGCTGCAGGCCATCGGCGGCTCGCTCACCGTCACCCTGTGGGGTGCCGACGCCGACACGGCCGAGCACCGCGCGCTGGTGCGCGCCGCCACGCAGGTGGCCGGCCGCGTGCTGTTCTCGGGCGTGCCCACGGGCGTGGCCGTGACCGGCGCACAGATGCACGGCGGCCCCTACCCCGCCAGCACCGCGCCGTTCACCACGTCCGTCGGCTATGCGGCGCTGGACCGCTTCCTGCGCCCCGTGGCGCTGCAGGACGCACCCGCCTGGCTGATCGAGCGCAACGGCGTGCCCTGCTGAGAGCGCAGCGGCCGGGGCGAAGCCAGCGCACGGCAACCAACGCACGGGTCAGGGCCGCGCGCGCACCTTCTTGACGAGGGTGTCCGCCGGCTGCACGACCCGGCCATCCTCCAGCCGCAGCAGGGCTTTCGGCAGCGGCTTGCCCGTGGCGCGATCGACCAGCACGGAATGCTTCTCGCCCCGGGCGTACAGGTGCGCCTCGCCCCACTGGCGCAGGGCCACGACCACCGGGAACAACGTCTGACCCTTGGCGGTCAGCACGTATTCCTGGTAGGCGCTGCCATCGGAGGCGGGCGCGATCTCCAGCACGCCCTCTTCCACCAGCGTGCGCAGGCGGTCGCTGAGGATGTTGCGCGCCGCGCCCAGGCTGGCCTGGAACTCGCCGAAGCGCCGCAACCCGTCGAACGCATCCCGCACGATCAGCATCGACCAGCGGTCGCCCACCACATCGAGCGACCGGGCCACCGGACAGGGCGAATCCGCAAGACTTTTTCTTCTGGCCATGGCCACTCCTTGGGGCATCGGTGGCAGAGCCGCACCGAATGTAGTTTTATTTTAAAACGACATGGGGCTACACTCAATCCAGTTTCAATAAGCAACTGGATGGAGCCCATGGCCGCTGAATGCCCGCAACCCCTGGCCGCAGCCGCTTCGCCCGCACGCGATAGCGCGCCCGGAGAGCGCCTGCCAGCGGCCCTGGTGCGCCTGCTGGCCGTGTGCTGCGGCGTGAGCGTCGCCAACGTCTATTACGCCCAACCCCTGCTGGATGCCGTCGCGCGGGATTTCGGCATCCACCCCATGGCGGTGGGCGGCGTGATCACGGCCACGCAGGTGGGCTGCGCCATCGCCTTGCTGTTCGTGGTGGCGCTGGGCGATCGGGTGAACCGCAAGCGCCTGCTGTGCGGGCAACTGGCGCTGCTGGCGCTGGCGCTGCTGGGCGTGGCCTCGGCCCCCACGCCGCTGTGGCTGCTCGCGGGAATGGGGGCCATCGGGCTGCTGGGGACCGCCATGACGCAAGGGCTGATCGCCTATGCCGCCACGCTGGCCCGGCCCGCCGAGCGCGGCCGCGTGGTCGGCGCCGTGCAGGGCGGGGTCGTCATCGGCCTGCTGCTGGCCCGCACGCTGGCCGGCGCGGTCACGGACCTGGCGGGCTGGCGCGCGGTCTATGTCACCTCCTGCGTGCTGTCGGTGGTGATGCTGGCGCTGCTGTGCAAGGCCTTGCCACCGGCCCGTGTGCCACCGGCGGCGATGGGCTACGGCGCGCTGCTGCGCTCGATGTTCACGCTGCTGGCCACCGAGCGGGTGCTGCAGGTGCGCGGCACCATCGGGCTGCTGATGTTCGCGGCGTTCAGCGTGTTCTGGAGCGCGCTCGTGCTGCCGCTGAGCGCGCCGCCCCATGCCCTGTCGCACACGGCCATCGGCGCCTTCGGGCTGGTCGGCGTGGCGGGCGCCCTGGCCGCCGCGCGGGCCGGCCATCTCGCGGACCGGGGCCTGGGGCAGCGGACCACCGGCATCGCGCTGGCCTGCCTGCTGGTGTCATGGGTGCCCATCGCGTGCGCGGTGCACACGCTGTGGGCGCTGGCGCTCGGCATCATCCTGCTCGACCTGGGCGGCCAGGCCGTTCACGTGGTCAACCAGAGCATGATCTTCAGCATCCGGCCCGAGGCGCACAGTCGCCTGGTGGGCTGCTACATGCTGTTCTATGCCGTGGGCAGCGGCCTGGGGGCGATGGCATCGACCGTGGTGTACGGGCTTGCCGGCTGGCCCGGTGTGTGCGCGCTGGGCTTGGGGCTCAGCCTGGCGGCGCTGCTCTTTTGGGCGGCAACGCTTCGGGCGATGCCTGCGCAGCGGGCCTGATCCGGCCTTACCTTGCCATTGCTTCCATTTTTCTGGAAACAATTCCATTAAACTGGAGGCATGGACATCAATACCCGCCTGGCGCGCCGCGTGCGCGAACTGCGCGATGCGCGCAGCCTCTCGCTCGACGCGCTGGCCGAACGCAGCGGCGTGAGCCGCTCCAACATCTCGCTCATCGAGCGCGGAGAAAGCAGCCCCACCGCCACCGTGCTGGACAAGCTGGCCACCGGCCTGGGCGTGGCGCTGGCCTCGTTGTTCGATGCGCCCCAGGCCGAAGGCGATGAAGGCCGCGCTGCGCCCTCGCCCGTGGCCCGCGTGGCCCAGCAGCCCGTGTGGACCGACCCCGCCTCCGGCTACCTGAGGCGCAACGTGTCGCCCACGGTGCCGTCGCCGCTGCAACTCGTGGATGTGGTCTTCCCGCCGGGCCAGCGCGTGGCCTACGAGCGGGCCGACCGCGGCGCGGAGATCCACCAGCAGATCTGGATGATCGACGGCCGCATGGACATCGCGCTGGACGGAACGGTCTGGCGGCTGGAAGCCGGCGACTGCCTGGCCCACCGGCTGGAAGGCGCCGTCGAGTACCGCAATCCCACGCGCAGCCCCGCGCGCTATCTGGTGGCCCTGGCCACCCTGCCCACCGCCCCACCCCACCCGGCCCGGAGCCCGATATGACCGCCACCCCCTCATTCGCCATGCCCTCTGCCGAAGTCCCCGCCGGCGCCCCCGCGGTGACCGTGCGCCGCCTGGGCGTGAACGAAGCCGCCGCCTGCGTGCCGGCGCTGGCCGAGGTGCTGATCGACTGCGTGGCCGGTGGCGCCTCGGTGAGCTTCATGCACCCGCTGGCGCACGACAGGGCCGTGGCGTTCTGGCGCGGCGTGGCCGAGGGCGTGGCCCGCGGCGAACGGGCGCTGCTCATCGCCGAAGCGGTGGGCAGCGGCGCGGTGCTGGGCACCGTGCAGCTCGTGCTGGCGCAGCCCGAGAACCAGCCGCACCGGGCCGACGTGGCCAAGATGCTGGTGCACCGCCGCGCTCGCCGCCAGGGCGTGGCCCGGCAGTTGCTGGACGCCGTGGACGCCGTCGCCCGGCAGGAGGGCAAGACCCTGATGGTGCTGGACACAGTGACCGGCGGCGACGCCGAGCGGCTCTACGCCCGCGCCGGCTGGCAGCGCGTGGGCGAGGTGCCGGGCTATGCCCTGATGCCCGACGGCGCGCCGTGCGGCACCACGTTCTTCTACCGGGCGGTGTGACGCGGGCGACGGCACCGCAGCCACACCAGGGCGCCGCCGCGAGGCATTGGGGTCTTTTCGGCCTCCACCGCAATGGATACTAGGGCATATAGCTATTAAATCAATAGCAAAACAATCTGCCCCGGCCGGCCACGCTCCCTTGACCCAATGCAAGACCGGAGCGCGGCCGGACCCGCACAATGGCCGTCAGGCGCTCCGCTCTCCGTTCCTTCTCCCTTCATCCCATGCCCCAGCAGCATTGCGACGTTCTCATCGTCGGCGCGGGCCCGTCCGGCCTGTCGCTGGCCATCGCCCTGTGCCAGGCCGGTTTCACCAGCACGGTGCTGGACCGGCTGCCCGCCACCGCGCTCGCCGATCCCGCGCCCGATGGCCGCGAGATCGCGCTCACCCACTCAAGCGGCGACACGCTGCGCCGCCTGGGCACTTGGGCGCTGCTGGCCCCGCACGAGATCGGCCGCATCGCCGAGGCCCGGGTGCACGACGGCCCGGTGGGACGGCACGCACCGCTGCGGCTGCACCCGGGCCTGGCCGCGGGCCAGGCCGCGGACCAGGCGGCCGCGCACCTGGGCTGGATCGTGCCCAACCACGCGCTGCGCCGCACCGCCTGCGCCGTGGCGTCGCAGCGGCCGGGCGTGCGCATCCTGGCCGGCGCGCAGGTGGCGCAGGTGTCCGTGGCGGCCGACCACGCCGTGGTGGAAACCATGCAGGCCGCGGGCGATGCAGGCGATCCGGCCGCGCCCCGCACGCGCCTGCAGGCCCGGCTGGTCGTGGCGGCCGACAGCCGGTTTTCCGCCGTGCGACGGCAACTGGGCATCGGCGCGCGCATGGCGGACTTCGGGCGCACCGTCATCGTCTGCCGCATGCGCCACGAAGCGCCCCACCACGGCATCGCGCACGAGGCCTTCGGCTACGACCGCACCCTGGCCGTGCTGCCGCTGCCGGACGACCCGGCGGACGGCGCGCCGCAGTGCTCCGTGGTCGTCACCACCGGCGCGGCCGAGGCGGCGGCCCTGATGGACCAGAACGCGGACACCTTCGCCGCGCAGGTGCAGGCCCAGTTCGCGGGCCGGCTGGGCACGATGGCGCTGGTGGGCGAGCGCCACGCCTACCCGCTGGTCGCCACCTATGCGGACCGCTTCGCCGGCCACCGCTGCGCGCTGCTGGGCGATGCCGCCGTGGGCATGCACCCGGTGACCGCCCATGGCTACAACCTGGGTCTGGCCGGCGTGGAGGGCCTGGCGCGCGCCATTGCCAACGCCCGGCAGCGCGGCCAGGACATCGGCAGCGCCGATGCGCTGCGGCCCTATGCCCGCGAACACCACCGCCGCGCCTGGCCGATCTACGAAGGCACCAACGCCATCGTGCGGCTGTACACCGACGCGCGCCCCCTGCCCCGCGCCGTGCGGCAGCTGGTGCTGCAGGGCGCCCGTCGGCTGGCACCGCTCAAGGCGGCCATCGTGGGGGAGTTGACGGGGCGCAGTCCGTGGCGGTCCGGTACGCTCGGGACCGATACCCAAACGCCGCTGCGATGACGCAGCGAACCCATGACCCCCGCCGCATGAACCCAGCCCATCGCAACGAATACGCGCTGCTGCAGCAAGTGCAGGTGCGGCAGCAGGCCCGCCGCATCGCCGCCCAGCAATTCGCCAGGCAACTGGCCCCGGACTTCTCCTTGCTGGAATACCTGCGCAGGAACGAGATGGCGATTTCGGAGTACCTGGCGCTGCTGCTCGATCCAGCGGGCAGCCACGGGCAGGGGCCTTTGTTCCTGCACCGCTTTCTGCAGGTGCTCTCGACGGGGCACCCGGACGCCGCCTGGGCGATGGGCAGCCAGTTCCGCCGAATTCAGCGGGAGAAGTCGATCGAAGGCGGGCGCATGGACATCCATCTGGAGCTGGACCGCGGCTGCATCTGCATCGAGAACAAGCCGTGGGCCGCCGACCAGATCGGGCAGTTGCGCAACTATGCGCGCCACCTGGAACAGTCCGCGCAAGGAAAGTTCTGGATGCTGGTGTACCTGTGCGATGCCAGCCCCAGCGCCGTCAGCATCGACGAGAAACAGCTCCTTGCGCTGGAAGGTGAAGGCCACTTCATCTGGCTCCAGTGGCCCGCCATCGTCACTTGGCTGGGGGACTGCGCACTGCACGTCCAGGCGCCTGCCGTGCGCCTGTTCGTGGATGCCCTGGTTCAATTCGTCCGACAGAAAATCATCCGGGAGCCGTCGATGGAAGACACGCAGGAAATCGTCACCTCCATGATCGCGACGCCAGCGAACGTGGAGTCGTCCATCCGCATCGCCCAGGCAGTGCAGCACATGAAGCGGGAGTTGCTCCGCAAGACCCAGGAGCAGATGCAGAAGATGGCTGCAGCCCCGGGGGACTTGGTGGCCCACTGGGATGCCGATTGGCAAAAGTCACGCAGATGGATCGGCTTTGAATTCGATCTTGGCTTGCGTGACCTGCGCCTCCGATACGAGGTGAAGGACCTCACGGAGGCCAACTATTTTTACTGGGGCATCCGCACCAGCGGCCAGCTCACGGAACCGGACGCGGTCGTATGGCCCGAGATCCAGCGACTGATGGAGTCGCACCATGCCGAGGGGCAAGTGGAATCGCCCCACTGGCCTTGGTGGCAGAACCTGGAAGACGATGCGGCCTATGAAGGGCAAGAGCCGGCGATCAAAGCAATGCAACCGTGGGTCTCCATGGCCCAGCCATCCGGGGCCCAGGATTTCGCAAGTACCGCGATGCGCCGCGCGAAGGACGTGAAAGCGCTGCTGCATGCCAGCGCCGCCCTTGGCTCGCTGCTCGCCGGGGCTGCTGCATAAGATCCCCTGCCAATGCCCCACATTCCTCTGGACCGATCCCCATGCCCCTCGCCCCCTACCTCGACACCGCCCCCACGCTGGACACCGGCGTTTATCTCCACCCTTCGGCCCAGGTCATCGGCGATGTGCACCTGGGGCGCGACAGCTCGGTGTGGTGCAACGCGGTGCTGCGCGGCGACGTGAACCGCATCGTGGTGGGCGAATGCTCCAACGTGCAGGACCTGGCCATGGGCCATGTGTCGCACCGCCATCCGGGCAAGCCGCAGGGCTCGCCGCTCGTGATCGGCAGCCACGTCACGCTGGGCCATTCGGTGATCCTGCACGGCTGCACCATCGGGGACGAGTGCCTGATCGGCATGGGCAGCATCGTGATGGACGACGCGGTGGTCGGCGACCGCGTGATGCTCGGCGCCGGCAGCCTGGTCACGCCCGGCAAGGCGCTGGAGAGCGGCTACCTCTATACGGGCCGCCCGGCCGTGCGGCAGCGGGCGCTGACGCCGCAGGAAATCGCATACCTGCGGTATTCGGCCGAGCACTACGTGCGCGTGAAGAACAACTACCTCGCGGCGGCGCCGCCGCCGCAGGCAGGCGCGACGGCTACTTGAAGCTGAAGCCCTGAACCACGCGGCGCCGTGCCTTCAGCGTGCGGCGGGCGCCGCTGCTTCGCGCCACCACTGGCGGGACAGCGCCGGGGCGCGGATGTCCAGCCGCTCGCCCATCGCCGGCGCCACCAGCGGCACGCCGGCCGCGGCGGCCAGCGCGGTGATGCGCTCGAAGGGCTCGGTCCACGGGTGCAGCGACAGGTCGAACGTGCCGTTGTGGATGGGCATCATGTGGCGCCCCTTCACGTCCCGATGGGCCTGCAGGCTCTGCTCGGGCTGCATGTGCACGTCGGGCCAGTCGGCGTTGTAGGCGCCGGTTTCCACCAGCGTGAGATCGAACGGGCCGAAGCGCTCGCCGATGGCCTGGAAGCCGTCGAAGTAGCCCGTGTCGCCGGTGAAGAAGATGCGGGTGTCGGCCGTCATCAGCACCCACGACGCCCACAGCGTGCGGTTGCCGTCCGACAGGCTGCGCCCCGAAAAATGCTGCGCCGGCGTGGCCACCAGGCGCAGCCCGCCGAGGGTGGTGCCCTGCCACCAGTCGAACTGCTGCACCTTGGCCGCCGGCACGCCCCAGGCGATGAGCCGGTCGCCCACGCCCAGCGGCGCGACGAAGTGCTCCACCTTGGGCGCCAGCTTCAGGATCGCCGCGTGGTCCAGGTGGTCGTAATGGTCGTGCGAGAGGATCACGCCCGCGATGGGCGGCAGGTCTTCGATGGCCAGCGGCGGCGCATGAAAGCGCTTGGGACCGAGAAACTGCACCGGCGAGGCGCGCTCGGAAAACACCGGGTCGGTGAGCCAGAACCGGCCGTCGAGCTTGAGCAGCAGGGTCGAATGCCCCAGCCGCCACAGGCTGTCGTCCGGCGCCTGCAGCAGCGCGGCGGTGGTCAGGGGCTGCACGGCGATGGGCCGGTCCGGCACCGTGTCCGCGGGCTTGCCGAGGGCGAAGCGCCACAGCACGCCGAGCATCTTGAGCGTGCCCAGGCGGTGCCGGGGCGCCGCGTTGCGAAAGCGCCCGTCGGCGAACTGGGGCGACTGGCCGTACGAAGCGGCCGGCGATTCGGAACAGGAGGACATGCGGTAAGCCATGGCGATGAAGGGAGTGAAGCAGCCGGGAAATCCGGAACATGCGGCGAGGCAGGGAGCAAAGCCTTCGCAAAAACTGCACTGCACAGTGTAGTGTTCCGATCAAAAAAGTAAACTGCCCAGTGTAAAATTTTGCCTATGACCGCCACCGCCCCGCCGCCCTCCCGCCTGACCGACCGCAAGCGCCATGCCATCGTCCAGGCGGCGATCGGCGAGTTCCGCGAGCACGGCTTTGCCGGCACCAGCATGGACCGGGTAGCCGCCGTCGCCGCGGTCTCCAAGCGCACGGTCTACAACCATTTCCCCAGCAAGGACGACCTGTTCGCCGCCATCCTCGGGCAACTGTGGGACCGCAGCCAGTCGCTGGCGGCCCCGGGGCACGATCCGAAGCGGCCCCTGCGCGCGCAGTTGCTGGAGCTGCTGGAGCGCAAGATGGCACTGCTGGGCGATGCGGCGTTCATGGACCTGTCGCGCGTGGCCATGGCCGAGATGCTGCACACCCCGGCCCGCGCGCAGGCCATGGTGGCGCGCCTGGGCGAGAAGGAAGAAGGCGTTACCGCCTGGGTCCACGCCGCGCAGCAGGCCGGCCGCCTGCGTGGCGGGGTCGATCCGCAATACGCCGCGCACCAGTTGCAGGGCATGGTCAAGGCCTTCGCCTTCTGGCCGCAGCTCGCGCTGGGACAGCCGCCGTTGACCGCGGCGCAGCAGCGGCAGGTGCTGGACGACACGGTGGACATGTTCCTGGGCTTCTACGCGGTGCCCGGGGCAGGAGCCAATCCCGCCGCTGGATGAAGCAAGGCCCGCGGGCGGGCTACAGCAGGCCCCGTGCCGCCTCCATCACCCGCTGGGCAAGCCGCTCCAGCCGGGGCGGCTGCTGCGCCCAGCCGTGCCAGTACAGGGCCACATCGGTCGCCGCATCGGGCAGCACGTCGATCAGATCGCCGCGCTCGATGGCATCGCCGATCTGCAGCTGCGGCACCATGCCGTAGCCCAGCCCCAGCCGGATGGCCGCGACGAAGGGCTCCGATGCCGGCACGTAATGGCTCGGATAGGCGCTGGCCTGCAGCCCGAACGCATTGAGCAGCGCATGGGCCTGCAGCGGGTCCTTGCGGTTGAACACCACCGTGGGGGCCCGGCGCGCCGAGGCCCGGGTGATGCCGCGCGGCCCGAACCATTGCGCGGCGAATGCGGGAGAGGCCACCAGCCGGTAGCGCATGCGGCCCAGCGGCTCGGCCGTGCAGCCGCGCATGGCATGCGGCTGGGCCGACACGCAGGCGTGGGCCAGGCCAGCCTCCAGCAGCGCGTGGGTGTGCTCCTGGTCGTCCACCACCAGCTCGATGGCGATGCGCTCGCGCTGCAGCGCGCCCGACAGCGCCGGCAGCAGCCAGGTGGCGAGCGAATCGGCGTTGACCGCGAGCGTGACGGCGAAGAACGCATCCGCGTCCCCATCGCCGCCTGAGAGCCCCGCCAGCAGGTCTTGCTCCATGAGGCGGGCGCGCTGCAGGTGCTGCAGCAATTGCCGGCCCGCCCGGGTGGCGCGGCTGGGCCGCCCGCGCACGATGAGCGGCTGGCCCAGGCGCGTCTCCAGCGCGCGCACGCGCAGCGACACCGCCGAGGACGTGATGTGCAGCGCGGCGGCGGCCTGCTCGAAGCTGCCCGCCTCGGCCACGGCGAGAAAGGCCTCGCATTGTTTTGAATCCAGTGCCATGGCGCCTTTGGGGTTGAAAGCTGAGGAATTCTCAGCCAAGTCGATATTTTCCCAATTCAAGATGGGATTCGATACCGGCCCCAGACAATTCGCCGATGTTGTCTTCCATCACCCCTTTCCTGCACGGGTTCGGCGCGGGGGCCGGCCTGATCATCGCCATCGGCGCGCAGAACGCGCACGTGCTGCGCGTCGGCCTGCTCGGGCGGCACGTGGCCCTCACGGTGGGCACCTGCATCGCCATCGACGTGATCGCCATCGCCGCGGGCGTGGCCGGCATGGGCGCGCTGATCCAGGGCCAGCCCTGGCTGCTGGCGATCGCCCGCTGGGGCGGCGCGGCGTTCCTGGCCTGGTACGGCCTGGGGGCGCTGCGCCGTGCGCTGCGGCCCGATGGCGCACTGGCCGCCGGCCTGGGCGCGCCGGGCGCGGGCCCCACGGCGCGGCAGGCGCTCGCGGCGGTGCTGGCCGTGTCGCTGCTCAACCCGCACATGTACCTGGACACCGTGGTGCTGCTGGGTGCGCTGGGCGGCCAGCAGCCGGCGGGCCAGCAGCTGCGCTTCACGCTGGGCGCCACCACGGCCTCCACCCTGTGGTTCCTCACCCTCGGGCTGGGCGCGCGGCGGCTCGCACCGTGGTTCGCCCGGCCGGTGGCCTGGCGCTGCCTGGACGCGGGCATCGCGGCGGTCATGTTCTCGATCGCGCTGTTCCTGGCCTTCACCCCACTGCATTCCACCCCATGACCGCACCCCTCCTGTCCACCCGCAGCATCACGCTCGCCACCCTGCCCTCCCTCTACGCCGTCGCCCGGCTCGCGCCGCAGGCGGCCATTCCGCCGTGGGCCGATGGCGAGGGGTTCGTCTCGATCTCGCGCAGCGGCGAGGAGCTGTCGATCACCTGCCTGCAGGCGCGCGTGCCGGATGGCGTGCAGGCCGACCGGGGTTGGGTGGCGTTCCGTTTCATGGGGCCGTTCGGCTTCGGCGAGACGGGCATCGTCCTGTCGGTGATTCGCCCGCTGTCGGAGAACGGCATCGGCATCTTCGTGGTCTCCACCTTCGACGGCGACCACCTGCTGGTGTCGCAGGCGGACGGCGAACGCGCCTGCGCCCTGCTGGCCGCCGCGGGCCACCGGGTGGTGCCGGCGGCCGGCTGAAAGGACACGGGCGGGCGGGGAGCGAAGCGAAGGCGGGCAGAATCGGCCGGGTCGCCGGCTTGGGTTTTCCTCCCTCTCGCAGCCGGCCCCTTCGCACCGGAGCCCGCATGACCATCGCATTGCCCAAGGACGTCCACCAGCAGGCCGTAGCCTCCATCGAGCGGTATTTCCGCGAGAACATGGAAGAGAAGATCGGCAACATCGCCGCCAGCGGCCTGCTGGGCTTCTTTCTGGAGGAGATCGGCCCCAGCGTCTACAACCAGGCCGTGGCCGACGTGCAGGAGCGCCTGCAGCAGCGCGTGGCCGAGATCGATATCGAAGTGCACGAAGACGAATTCCGGTACTGGCAGAAGTTCGACCGCGCAGCAAAAAAGGGCCGGCCATGACCGCGCTGCTGCGCACCGCCCGGCCCGCCGACGCCCCGGCCATCGCCGCCCTGCACACCGCCAGCTGGCGGTTCGCCTACCAGGGCGCCTTGTCCGAGCAATACCTCGCCACGCACGTGGAAACCGACCGGCTGGCGCTCTGGACGCAGCGGCTTCAATCACCGCAGCCGCCCGCGGGGCAGCACGTGATCGTGGCCGCCGAAGGCGACCGCCTGCTCGGATTCGTCTGCGCCTACCCGGGCGAAGACCCGGTGTGGGGCAGCCTGCTGGACAACATCCACGTGAGCGCGCAGGCGCACGGGATGGGCATCGGCGCGCAGCTGCTCGCCGCCGTGGCGGACCACTGCACCGCGGCCTGCGCCGAGGCGGGGCTGTATCTCTGGGTGCTGCAGAGCAACCTGCAGGCGCAGCGCTTTTATGCCGCCCACGGGGCCGCGAACGTGCAGGCTGACGATTGGGACGCGCCCGGCGGCACGCGGGTGCCCACGTTCCGCTTCGCCTGGCAGGCGGGCGCACTGCCCGTGTCCGGGCGGCCGAAGCCCCCACGCGGCGCGCCGGCCTGAGCCCTGCGGGATAATCGGCCCTCGCCCGCCTTCCGTCGCGCCTTGTTGCCCCCGCCTTTTGCGCGGCCGCCCTGCCCCACACCCATGCCCGCCTCGACCCCCCGCGTGCTGGCCGTCATCCCGCCGATGACGCAGCTGAACACGCCCTACCCCTCCAGCGCCTACCTGACGGGCTTTCTGCGCTCGCGCGGCGTCACCGCGTTCCAGGAAGACCTGGCGCTGGCCCTGGTGCTGCGGCTGCTCTCGCCCGAGGGCCTGCAGGCCGTGGCCGCGCGGGTGCAGGCCCTGCCCGAGGCGCAGCGCAGCCCGGCGGTCCAGTCCTTCGCCGCGCAGCAGGACCGCTACCTCGCCACGGTGGCGCCGGCCATCGCGTTCCTGCAGGGGCGCGACTCGACGCTCGCGCACCGCATCGCCGGGCGCCACTACCTGCCCGAGGGCCCGCGCTTCGCCTCGCTCGACGTCTATGTGGACGACGAGGGCGGCGACCCGCTGGGCTGGGCCTTCGGCGCCCTGGGCCTGCACGACAAGGCCAAGCACATCGCCACGCTGTACCTGAACGACCTGGCCGATGTGCTGCGCGATGCGGTGGACGAGCGCTTCGAGTTCGTGCGCTATGCCGAGTCGCTGGCCGGCAGCCAGCCCACCTTCGATCCGCTGGCCGACGCGCTGGCTGCGCCGCCCACGCTGGTGGACGAGATGCTGCAGGCGCTCACGCACGAGGCCATCGCGCGCCACGCGCCCGACGTGGTGCTGCTGTCCGTGCCGTTCCCCGGCTCGGTGTACGCGGCCTTTCGCATCGCCCAGGCCATCAAGGCGCGCTACCCGCACATCGCCACGGTGCTGGGCGGCGGCTTCGTGAACACCGAGCTGCGCGAGCTGGCCGAGCCGCGCGTGTTCGACCATTTCGACTACGTGACGCTGGACGCGGGCGAGCGCCCGCTGCTCGCGCTGCTGGAGCACCTGCAGGGCCAGCGCGGCCGCCAGCGCCTGGTGCGCACCTTCGTGCGCGACCCCGAAACGCGTGCCGTGCAGTACGTGAACATGATGGAGGCCGACATCGCCTTCGCCGAGGTGGGCACGCCCACCTGGGACGGCCTGCCGCTGGACCGCTACCTCTCGCTGCTGGACATGCTCAACCCCATGCACCGGCTGTGGAGCGACGGGCGCTGGAACAAGCTCACCGTGGCCCACGGCTGCTACTGGAAGAAGTGCAGCTTCTGCGACGTGAGCCTGGACTACATCAGCCGCTACGAGGGCGCGAGCGCCGCCGTGCTGGCCGACCGCATCGAGCAGATCGTGCGCGAGACCGGGCAGACCGGCTTTCACTTCGTGGACGAGGCCGCCCCGCCGAAGGCCCTCAAGGCGCTGGCCACCGAGCTGATCGAACGCAATGCCGGCATCTCGTGGTGGGGCAACGTGCGGTTCGAGAAGACCTTCACGCCCGAGCTGGCCGAGCTGATGGCCGACTCCGGCTGCATCGCGATCTCGGGCGGGCTGGAGGTGGCCTCGGACCGGCTGCTGCAGCTCATGAAGAAGGGCGTGTCGGTGGACCAGGTGGCGCGCGTGACGCGGGCCTTCACCGATGCCGGCATCCTCGTGCACGCCTACCTGATGTACGGCTTTCCGACGCAGACGGTGCAGGACACCGTGGACGCGCTCGAATACGTGCGCCAGCTGTTCGCCAACGGCTGCATCCAGAGCGGGTTCTTCCACCGCTTCGCCTGCACCGTGCATTCGCCCGTCGGCAAGAACCCCGGGGAGTACGGCGTCACGCTCGCGCCGCTGCCGCCGGGCGACTTCGCCAAGAACGACGTGGCCTTCATCGATCCCACGGGCGTGGACCACGACGCGCTGGGCGGCGCGCTGAAGAAGGCGATCTACAACTACATGCACGGCATCGGGCTGGACGAGGACGTGCGCGCCTGGTTCCCGTTCAAGGTGCCCAAGACCACCGTGGCGCGAAACCGCATCGAGCGGGCTTTGCGGGCGGCATAGGAAACGTTGCGGCCATCACCTGTGGCTGCGCAGATCAGTCGGCAAGGCAGCCTGCGTAAACTACGCAGATTCCAGCTTCCCTCTGCTCCATGACCTTCAATTTGCGCCAGCGCTCTCGTGGGACGGGCCACGCTGCACTTCCTCCCCGCGCCTGGATTTTCGCGGCGGCGCTGGCGGGCCTGGCGTCTGGCGTTTTCGCCGATCAGGGCGCCAAGGGCGCTGCACTGCAGCACCCACAGCCCGTCGCGCCCGACCCTGCCTTCTCGAAGCCTGCGACTGAAAACCTGGCAAGTCCTGAAATGCTTCGGGCCTTCTTGACGGAGCTTCGCCAGACAAGGCGTCCGCAATCGTTTTGCTTCGTGCAGCAGGTGTTCCCGCCCTCCAATGCCGACCCCCAGGGATCTGCCCTGGTGTGGATGGAGTGGATCACCGGATCGCGTCTCTACCGATTGCGGGTGCGTGCACCACAGCCATCCGGCGCACCGAGCGCTGCACAGGACATTGACGCCGCAAGCCGGGGAATGGGGCTGGCGAACGGAAAGTCGGTCAACCTCAAGGCCGATGTGGTGGCGGATGAGGCGGCGGTCGGCTCCAGCACCTACCTCGTCACTCGGGCCTGGGTGGACCGCATTCGGGACCAATGCCGGCTCATCGGCACCGTCGTGCGTGTGCCCGCATTTCGGCCATCGAATCCCTGAAACCCGCCACGGCGAGCACTCAACGCTCCCCTGCCGGCTTATCGGCGCTCCTGCGAACACGCTGCACAAAAAAGAACCGCTGCGTGTCCGCTCCTGCTCTCTCCCGTTGACCCTTCTTATGCCCAATGCCCTGTTGAAGTTTTCCTACAACGCCCCTGTACCCAGCGTATTGACGCTGGTGGTGGGAAACAAGCTCCGCGTCAAACTGGAGGCCATCGACAAACGCCAGAAACTCGTCGCTGTCAGCGACATCCCTCACTTGCTGGACGTGAGCGGCACCCACAACAGCCGCGCCGACTCATGGGCCTTCGTGATCACGGCCATGCGAGAAGGCAATGCCAAGCTGGCCATACAGGTGCAGCAAGGCGCTGGAGCGCCCATGCTGACCATCACCCCTCCACTGGTCAACATCACCATAAAAAAGCAGGTGTCGTTGCCTGATGCCGCATCGGACGTCGGCATGCTGGTGCGCCTCTTTCTGGCAGAGGCACCCGCTCCGCAGACGTGGCCCGACACGGGAGTGACAGATATCGAGGACGCCAAGCAAGGCATGCGAATGATGCGGCGCGTTCTTCACAACAGGCTCAACTCGAAAAAACCGCAGGACTTTGGAGCCCCCAACGCGCGCAGCATCACAGACATCGTCCGTGCCAGCACCCACGGCGTGCAGTTCCTGGGATTCGATCAGTATCCCAAGCTGGGCGGGGGCCAGGAACAAACGATCAACGGGGTGCTGGCGCTCGTGAACGACGCCACCAACCTTCGCTGGAATGCTCAGTACACGGCGTTCTACAACGCTGCGCTCGAAGTGGCCACGGAAAACCTCGCACCCGATCCCAGTCCCACGGGTCTCTTTGGCTGGCGCACGGCCCGCTCGGGAGCACCGTCTCGCGATTTCAGCGAGTTCAAGACGTCAGGGGGCAATACGTTCTTCACGCATGCGATCCAGCGGATCAGCCAATGAACGGAGTCCTCGTAGAACGCAGGCAGCAGTGACAGCAGCGGTGTCTGCCGCCGCCCGTAGCGCAGCGCATTACCGCTCGATCATCTCCCGCACCTTGGCAGCCAGCGCGCCCACGTCGAAGGGCTTGGTGATCACTTCCATCCCGTATTCCAGCAGGCCGTTGCCCACGGCCGCATTTTCGGCATAGCCGGTGATGAACAGCACCTTGAGGCCGGGGCGCGTCACCCGGGCGGCGTCCGCCACCTGGCGGCCATTCAGGCCGCCGGGCAAGCCCACGTCGGTGAGCAGCAGGTCCACGCGGCGTTCGGACTGCAGCACGTGCAGGCCCGCCGGCCCGTCGCCCACCGAGATGACGCGGTAGCCCAGGTTTTCCAGCTCTTCGGCGATGAGCCCGCGGATGATGGATTCGTCCTCGATGACCAGCACCACCTCGCCCTCGCCGCGGTGGCCGTCGATGGCCGGCAGCTCGGGCACATCGGGGTCGGCATCGCCCAGGTAGCGCGGCAGGTACAGGCACATGGTGGTGCCCTCGCCGGGCACCGAATAGATGCGCACCTGCCCGCCCGACTGGCGCACGAAGCCGTACACCATCGACAGGCCCAGGCCCGTGCCCTGCCCCATGGGCTTGGTGGTGAAGAAGGGGTCGAACGCGCGCGCGGCCACATCGGGCTCCATGCCCGCGCCGGTGTCGGTCACGCACACCGAGATGTACTGGCCCGGCGCCAGCTCGCGCTCGGTGGCGGCCCGGTCGTCCAGCCATTTGTTGGCGGTCTCGATGGTCAGGCGCCCGCCGCGGGGCGACATGGCGTCGCGCGCGTTGATGCACAGATTGAGCACCGCGTTCTCCAGCTGCGACGCATCCACCCGGGTCAGCCACAGCCCCCCCGCGCCGACGACTTCCACCTCCACGCCCGGGCCCACCGTGCGTCGCACCATCTCCTCGATGCTGCCGATGAGCCGGTTGACGTCCACGGGCTTGGGGTCCAGCGTCTGGCGGCGCGAGAAGGCCAGCAGGCGCTGGGTGAGGGACGCGGCGCGGCGCACCGAGCCCTGCGCCATGGCGATGTACCGCTCGGCGTTGTCGAACTTCTGCAGCGCGATGCGCTTTTCCAGCACCTGCAGGCTGGCGCTCATGGCGCCCAGCAGGTTGTTGAAGTCGTGCGCGATGCCGCCCGTCAGCTGGCCGATGGCCTCCATCTTCTGCGACTGGCGGTATTTGGCCTCGACCTCCATCAGCTCGTGCGTGCGCTGCGCCACCGCCTGCTCCAGCGACTCGTTCACCTGGCGCAGCTGGGCCTCGGTGCGCGCGCGTTCGGCGGCAGTGCGCGTGCGGGCGGCCACCTCGCGCATGAAGGCGATGTCTTCGGCCGTCCATTCGCGCACGTGTTCATGGTGGGCGAACAGCATGGCCACCAGTTGGCCGTGTTCCACCACCGGCATGTTCATGAAGGCGCGGGCGCACAGGGCCTCCAGCGCCTGTGCCCGGTCGCGGGTGCGCGCATCGCCGCGCACGTCGGCCACGCACACGGATTCGTCGCGCGACAGGTCGTCCACGAAGCCGCCGAAATCGGGCAGGTGCAGCACGGGCGCGAGCGGATCGCAGCCGGGCGCCATCCAGTCGTGGTGCACATGCACGGCCTGCGCGGCGGCATCCACGGCGCCATAGCCCGCGCGGCTGACCTTCAGGGTACGGCCCAGGGTTTCGGCCGCGGCCAGGCAGACGGCGTCCACGCTGTCCAGCGACCGCAGCTGGTCGGAAAACCGCGCCAACGCCTCGCGCCGCGCCTCGGCCGCCATGCGCTCGGTGATGTCCACGCCCTCTACGAAAATGCCGGTCATCGCGCCCGAAGCGTCGCGGATCGGCTGGAAGACGAAGTCCACGTAATGCTCGAGCACAGGCCCGCCGGGCTCGGCCTGGCGCGCATAGCGGGCGGCATGCGCCGTCAGCGCCTCCCCGCTGGAATAGACCCGGTCCAGCAGCTCCACATAGCCCTGCGCGGCCGCGTCCGGCAGCGCCTGCGCCACGGTCAGGCCCAGCAGGGGGCGGTGGCCCACGAGCCGCAGGTAGCCGGGGTTGGCGAGTGCGATCCGGTGGTCGGGCCCCTCCAGCATGGCCATGAAGCTGGGCGACTGCTCGAACAACTGCGCAAAGCGCTCGCGCTCGCCCTTGAGCTGCCGCTCGGCCTGGACCTTGGCGGTGGTGTCCACCACCAGCGCGAGTACGCCCACGGGCTGTCCGGTTCCGTCGAGCAGCGGCGAGTAGTCGAGGTTGATCCACACCGGCTCGGCGCGCCCGTGGAGTTTCAGCACGAACTCCTGGTCCCGGTAGCTCAGGGTGCCGCCGGCCAGGACGGTGTTCACGACATGGCGGTTGAACTGCGCCGCCTCGGGCCAGGCATCGCCGATGTGGCAGCCCAGCAGTTGCGGGTGGCGCTGGCCCGAGAAGGCCGCGTAAGCGTCGTTGTAGATGAGGATGCCGGATTCACCCCACAGCGTGGCCATGGGCATGGAGGCCCGCAGGATGGTGGAGATGGCCCACCGGATGTGGTCCGGCCAGGCCGCCAGGGGGCCGAGGGGCGTGGCGGCCCAGTCATGGCGGGCGATGCGCTGCGCCATCTCGCCGCCGGAACTCAGAAACGCGGGGGGCTGTTGGGTGGGGATGCCGCTGGACATTGGCACGGTTTCCTATTGATCGAAAGCGACCCGCCGGGCACCCGGCAGGATCGTGTGGCGTCCCATCATACGAACGCGCTCCCTTCCTGGATTACTCCTGAATTCATAGCATTGCGCCATAGTATTTATTGCGGTGAATGGCATTTTCAATGGGATACATCAAGCACAACGGAGAAACGATCGTCCTGCCTTTGCACAGCGTTCAGGGGGGCGCTCAGCGGCCTGGGGCCGGGCGCTTCGGTGCCGGGGGCGGCGCCTGCGGCTCGTCGTCGCTGAAGATGCGCCGCAGGGTTTCGCCGATGCGGGCGCCGATGGCCGTGCCGACGCCCGGCGCCACCGCCGTGCCCACGGCCGCCCCGGCCATCGCGGCCGGCGGCAGGGTCAGGGTGGTGTCGTCCATGGTGCCGCCGAATTCGAGCGGAATGCCCACCACGCCATCCACCAGGTCCACGGCCACATGGCCGCTCACCCGCCGGTTCTGCAGCACCGCATCGCCCGTGGCGCTGAGCACGCCCGAAGTGGCCTTGAGGTCGCCGAAGCGCACGATCGTGCCGCCCTCGTCCGCCTCGGTCCGCACCACGCCCTGGAGGCTGTCGAGCTGCGTGGTGCCGCCGCGCTGGGTGCCCACGGTCTTCACGGCCCGCTCCAGGTCGAAGGTGAGCAGCCGGGCGCGCGCCACCGTGAACCGTGTGCGGGTGTGCAGGGCCTGCACCGCCTCGGCCGGATCGGCCCCCTCGGCGATCAGGTCGGTGTGGCCGCTGGCCTTGCCGGCCACCACGGCCCGGCGTTCGAAGGCGGCCATCAGGCCCTCGATGTCCACCCCCGTAAAATCGATGGCGCCCGTCACGCGGTAGCGGCCATTGATTTCCTGCAGGCGCAAGGTGCCCTGCTCGGTGCGCCCGCCGGCGGACACTTCGGCGCGCCACCGGTCCTCGGCGCCTTCGCGCGTGATGGCCATGCGCGTGAGCACCGGCGCACCCGGGCGCTCCAGCCAGGCCTGGCGGGGGCGCCATCCGGAGTCGAATTCGGCACTGCCGGCATAGACGAGCGTCCGGCCGTTGCGGCCGACCCAGCGCACCCCTTGCCACTCGGCCCGCTCCAACGGGATCGGGCCCAAAGTGAAAGAGAGCGGCATGGGGGTCTCGCTGCCCCCGGCGTCGCGCACCTGGAATTGCGACAGCGACGCCTGCGCAATGGTCGCGTTCTCCAGTTGCAGATCGGTGAGTGCCAGGCGCCGGCGCAGCAGATCGCCCCAGCGCACCCCGGCCGAGATGCGCTCGGCGGTCAACGGGGCCTTTTGTTCGGTGCGCACGTCGCGCAGTTCCACGCGCGGCGAGGGAAACAGCGACCAGTGCAGTTGGCCGACCGTGACGGGCACCCCCAGCCGTTCGGTCGCGGCATCGCCCGCGCGGCGGGCCAGCTCGGCCTCGGACGGCCACCAGACCGCCACGGCGCCCGCACACACCAGCGCCACGGCAGTGGCGCCCAGGGCAATCCAGCGAAGGCGATGGCGCGGCATGTGCGTGAGGAACGATCCAGAAGGTGAAAAAGCCCCGAAGAGGGGGCGCGATGCGCTGCGGCGCTGATGAGCAACGTTATCGCAGGCCCCTGCCGCCGCAGGTCGGCTCTTTCCTACTCGGTTGTGGGCGCAGGGGCCGAACCGGGGAGCCGACCCCTCGGGCGGACCGCCCCGCAATGACCCTAAACTCGCCCCCGCCCACCCGGCCGCTCCCCCCAAAAAACAGCACCCGCCCAACGCGGTGCCCATCCACTTTCAGGAGACCTTCCCGTGCCTTCCCCCTACTTTCCCCGCTGGCGGGTGACCACCGCCGCCCAGGGTGCCGTCGTCGCCCCCGACGAACGCCTGCCCTGGGGCCAGACCGCCGTGATGGGCGTGCAGCACGTGATCGCGATGTTCGGCGCCACGGTGCTGGCGCCCATCCTGATGGGGTTCGACCCCAACGTGGCCATCCTGATGAGCGGGCTGGGCACGCTGATCTTCTTCGTCATCACCGGCGGGCGCGTGCCGAGCTACCTGGGCTCGAGCTTCGCCTTCATCGGCGTGGTGGTGGCCGCATCGGGCTACGCCGGCCAGGGCCCCAATGCCAACATGGCCGTGGCGCTGGGCGGCATCGTGGCGTGCGGGCTGGTCTATACCCTCATCGGCGCGCTGGTGCAGGCCATCGGCACCGGCTGGATCGAGCGCTTCATGCCCCCCGTGGTGACGGGCGCGGTGGTGGCGGTGATCGGCCTGAACCTGGCCGGCATTCCCATCAAGAACATGGCGGCCAACAACTTCGAGAGCTGGATGCAGGCCGTCACCTTCGTGTGCGTGGGCCTGGTCGCCGTGCTGACGCGGGGCATGGCGCAGCGCCTGCTGATCCTGCTGGGGCTGATCGCCGCCAGCGGGATCTATGCCGTGTTCACCAACCTGCTGGGCTGGGGCAAGCCGATCGACCTGTCGGCCCTGGCCGCCGCGCCCTGGCTGGGCCTGCCGCACTTCACGGCGCCGGTGTTCAGCGGCCCGGCCATGCTGCTGATCGCGCCCGTGGCAGTCATCCTGGTGGCCGAGAACCTGGGCCACATCAAGGCTGTGACGGCCATGACGGGCCAGAACCTGGACCGCTACATGGGCCGCGCGTTCATCGGCGACGGCATCGCCACCATGGTGAGCGGCAGTGCAGGCGGGACCGGCGTGACCACCTATGCCGAGAACATCGGCGTGATGGCGGCCACCAAGATCTATTCCACCGCCGTGTTCCTGGTGGCGGGGCTGATCGCGCTGCTGCTGGGCTTCAGCCCGAAATTCGGCGCGCTGATCCAGGCGATTCCGCTGCCCGTGATGGGCGGCGTGTCCATCGTCGTCTTCGGCCTCATCGCGGTGGCCGGCGCCAAGATCTGGGTGGACAACCGGGTGGACTTCTCGGACAACAAGAACCTCATCGTGGCGGCCATCACGCTCATCATCGGCACGGGCGACTTCACGCTGAAATTCGGCGACTTCGCACTGGGCGGCATCGGCACCGCCACCTTCGGCGCCATCGGGCTCTACGCGCTGCTGAACCGCCGGCGCTGACCCCTCCCCGAAGGGCGCCGAGGCGGCGCACCGGACAACGAACGGGTGCGGCCTCAGCGCCGCACCAGCGTCCAGACCAGTTCCAGCCCCGCGGCCAGCAGATCGAAGCCGTCGCCCGCGCCGGTCAGCCGCTCTCGCTCCATCTCGCGCCGCTCGCGCGAATGCACGCGCTCCAGGGCCACCAGCGCATCGGCCACGTCGGAAGGCCCGGGCGCGGCGGAAGCCGGTACGGCCCGCGCCGCACTGGCGTGGCGGTTCAGTGCCCGGTCCACCGCCTGCGGGTCCAGCAGCGACAGGGCCGAACGGCAATAGGGGCAGGCGTGGTCGTTGCGAATGTCCACCGTGCCGCCGCAACTGGTGCACTGGATGGTGCCCACGCGCTCGGCCAGCGCATCGATCTCCGCCATCGACAGGTGCCGCACGAACCCCTTTTCCACCATGAGCGAGCCGAAGGTGCTGAACCGGCCGTGCCCCGCGGGGCAGCGGAAGGTCTTGTAGCGCCCGCCCTTGGCCACATCGAAGCCGGGCTCCAGCGCACGCGGGCAGTGCGGGCATTGCAGCCGCGGCGCCACCGGATGGCGCGCGTCCCCGCGGTGTTGGTGCAGCAGCTCGAACAGCGCCACCACCCCGGCCGGTGCCAGGCGCGTGTTCTCCCGCGGGTCGAACCACAGGCCCTGGCAGGCAAAGCACAGGTCCAGCTCGATGGTCTCGCTGCCGTGCGAGCGGAAGCGATGGGACTCAGCCGGTTGCCGGCAGGAGGGGCAAAGGGACATCATGGGCATGGTGGCGTGGATCGTACTGCCGGGCACGCGCCTTGAAGGCGACGGTGATGCCAGCCAAGGAACCGCTCAAAACATGCAAGTTCTGCCTGCGCTTGCGTGCTGCCATGAGGTGGGTTCAGCACCATGCCCCCCCGCGCCCGGGACATGGCCGCGAAGGTGTTTGCCGTGTCGGTGTCGTACGACAAGACGCGGCAACGACGTCAGAAGGTTCTGTTAGCCGCTCTAAATTAGTCCTGGAACTGATTTATGAAAAACAAAATTGCATCTTGACTTGTAGATGTAATCATCAGTGAATATTTTTCCAAAAAGCAGACGTGAAGTGCATTTATTTTATCTTCACCGCTTGCACTTTGAGGATTTTTAAAACTGGAACAGAAAAATCCCCTAACATCTTTCCCATTTTTCATATTTACCACAACATTCTCTGAATCTTTTTTATCACTGAATTTTCTTAGAATGATTGTATATATTTCTCCGTTATAGTCTTGGCAATTTACTGAAACGCGATCTTTTCTATCATCATCGCTATAAGCCGATTTAACACATCGGCCACTCGGTATCATAGATTCAATTCTCGAATGGCTTTTGAGATAAAAAAATAGAAGAAATGCCACCATCAGAGAAGCCAGCAATCCCATAAACAATATATATTTTATCTTCATAACTACAGACCTGGAATGTGCTCTAGACCTCCGGCAGAAGCCCCAGGAGTTTCCATCATTATTTTTTAATTTCACCAGTTTTTGACAGCTAATGTGCAGCGTGGTGTTCTTGATACTCACCGGCCCTCATCGTTTACCTTATTGCCATCAATCAGCATGGAGAAAAAATAAACAAGGCTCACATCGCCACCAAAAATGGTGATTTTTTTATTTTTCAGATAAATAAAATTATATTGATTGCCATTTTTTCTAGAGATATATTTCACTTAATATCCATAAGGTGTATTCTCCACGGCCCTATCCAAAACACCCTCTTTATCGTTTGGCGCGTTAACTATTTTTTCAAAATTTGAACTTTCATCTATGCCAAGCGCCACATCTTCTCCCGTCGAGAGCAAACATCTAAAACGATATCGTTTTTCTTCGGACGGCATACAACCTATAGGCAAAGCGTAATTCTGATTATTAATCGCTATAATTTTATTTTTAACATCGGACTTGGCAAGCGCCGCAATGGCGCACGTCGTTAAAAATATTGAGATAATTAATTTCTTCATGGCTTAGAGCGTATTATGAACTTTGTTCAGTGAGAGCAAAGCCGCGAGTAGAGTTTGCGGATGTCCCGCAAGCCCTATCCAACGGACGTCAGCGATGAAGAATGGAGCTTCCCTACACCCTATCTGACCCTGATGGACCAACACGCTTCCCAGCGAGAGCACGATCTACGGGAAGTCTTCAGTGCTGGCTGGGGCAGGAAGTTCATAGCACGCTCTAATAACTATTTCATCTTTATCAACTCAATTTTTGGCGTGCAAGTGTAAGAATACTGCAAATCGGGAAATATGGCTGTTAATTTCATATGCGTCGGATTACCAGATTTACCCTCATCTGCTGTCAATTTGTCCGCCGTCATCACCATTACGGCATTATCATCGACAATTTTTGCCCGAATTATACTTAAATGATTTAATTCATCCTTCTTTTGCTCATTCAGATAATGCGGCGATTTTTTTGTAAAAAAAGCATTCTTTTTGGCAGCATTTATTAAATCGCCTAGACTACCTTGTTGAGGCGAAGTATTTTTCAAATCAGCCGATCCAATTAATAATGAAAAAGCGAAGCCATCACCTTCAAACCTCCCATTTTTATACTTTCCAGTTTCTGCGATCCACGCGTATTCGGGACGTTCGACAGTCCTCTCAACAACGTTCCATTGCCATATTTTTTTTGGATTTAATATCGGAAATCTTGCAAAAATATAATCCTCAGAAAACATGGCAGAACAATCAATATCATTACGAAATTTCTCAGCCTTGACATTAAAAGAAGTCAAGAAAACAATTGCAAAACAAATTAATTTAATCATTTCCGAGATCCTCTTCGTTGCCTCATTTTATTCGCCAATTCCATAATATCATCAGTATCAGCAGTAGGCGCCGCGCCTCTTTCCTGCAAATCTTTAAAATACATAGGTGAGTCACACCCATATCCCTTTGGGATTTCAGAACTTTTCCACATCGATTCTTCTGGAATATAATCTGAAGGCGTTTTAACATCCTTGCCAGGCTCTTTATCCCCAGGCTGACAAGTTAACTTATTTTTGCTCCATTTTTTACAATATTGCGTGTAGTCATAAGGGCTCGCTTGTTTCCAAACTTTTTCGTTCGGGTTAACCACGTCATAAACCTTGTCTAATGGATGGCTGGGCGCCTCAAGCATCCCCGCAGTCTGCGCATCAATTGATGCTTGTCTATTCACCTCACCCCGTTTAACAGCGCGTTGGTGGGCATTGCCTGTCAAACCCAGTGGATCAATATAAGTAGTTGGCCTGTCAACATAACGGTAGAGGTTGCTTCCACCTGCCAATCCAATCGGATCTTGCGTAATGTATTGCCCCAGGTGGGGGTCGTAATACCGGAAGCGGTTGTAATGCAGCCCCGTCTCAGCATCCAGCTGCTGGCCCTGGAACCGGATGTTCTGCTCGATCCGGTGCGGGTTGTATTCCTCCTGCACGTCTCCCCAGGCACCGTAGCTGGCCGCCCACGTCACTTGCCCCGCCTTGTCTCCATTGCCATCCACCAGCCCGATCGGCGTGCCCAGGTGATCGCACAGGTAGTGCCGGATCGTGATCGGGTTGTCCTTTGCCTGCGCTTTTGTCTCGGCCTGCAACTGCTGGACGCTGCCGGCCATGATCTGCGCCAGTTCCCGGGGCATGTGGCTTTGCGCCCGGGCCAGTGCCTGCGCGCCGTGGGTGGGCTCCAGCACGGCTTGCAGCGCTGCCTGCACCATCTCCCGTTGCGCACGCGGCATGGCCGCGAAGGTGTTGGCTGCATCCGTGGTGTCTTCGCCGGGCTCCGCGCCCAGGCCCATCAGCGTCTGCATCGCATCCTTGGCCCCTTGCCTGCGCTGCAGCTGCAGCAGCGGCACGAAGCTGGCCGGCTCATAGACGGTGTGCCGGATGCCTTTTTCATCCTGCGTGTGCACCAGCCGGTCGGCGTCCCAGCCGTAGTGGGTGGTGTCCTCCCGCCCTTCGCGCACCACGGTCTTGGCCAGGCGCCGCCCGAAGGCGTCGTAGCGGTAGCGCGCCACGGGCGCATCGCCTGTCTCGCCCGGCGCCTGCTCGGAGACCGCCGCCAGTTGGTGCAGCGCGTCGTATTCCAGCCGCAGCGTGCGCCCATCGGCGTGCTGCGCCTGCACGCGGTTGCCGAAGGCGTCGTAGCGGTACTGAAGGATTGCCCCGTCCACTGCGCTGCTCCAGCCGATGCGGTTGCCCGGCCATTGCTGCACCGGCCCGCCCGCGCGGCCTGGCGCGCTGTCCGGCGGCGCCAGCAGATCGAAGCCGGGGTCGTGCAGGTTCTGCTGCACCTGGCTCGCCCAGTCCTGGCGGTCCGCTCCCGGGGCCGCGTCCTGGCCCAAGAGGTCGGGCAGCCGGTTGCCTGCCGGATCGAGCCGCCAGCGCCGCTGCTGCACGCCTTCGGCGACCGCATGCGCCACGCCGGTCAGGCGCTGGTGCACGTCGTAGTGGTAGCGCGTGGCATCCAACGGGGTCTGCACGCCCACCAGCTGGCCCAGCGCGTCGTAGGTGTAGCGGCGCACGGGCAGGGTCCCCAGCGGGCCCGATGCCTGCGCCGCTCCTGTTGCCGTTGTCCGGGGCAGCCCTTGCCAGTCTTGCTGCAGCAGCCGCCCCATGGGGTCCAGGCGCCGGGTCTGGGTGACTGCGGCATGGACCCTTTCCGCGCCGCTGTCCAGTTGCAAGGTGCGTGCGACCTCGCGGTGCAGGGCATCGCGCTCGATGGCCAGCACCGGGGTCTTGTCCAGCAGCAGCCCGTGCACGTGGCCCGAGCCGTAGGCCAGCCAGTCCAGCTCGCCCAGGCCCTGCAGCTGGCTGCCCAGCCGCTGCCCGAGCGCGCCCAGGCGGTGCGCGATGCGGTGTTCGAATTCGGGCTCCGCCTCGCCCCCCAGGTGGGGCGTGGCAGGCGCCTGCCGGTACAGGGTCTGCGCCTCGCCCGTGGCCCGGCCGAAGGGGTCGCGCTCCAGGGCCACGCGGGTGTCGGCGATGAGGCGCTGGGCCTGCAGGCGCTGCGCGGCTTCGGCCAGGGCCGGATCGGGCTCTGCGGTGGAGCTTGCGCCCAGGGCCAGCAGGGCTTGCAGCAGCGGGGCGGGCAGGTCCAGCCATTGATCGCCCAGGGTCTGGAGGTGGGTCTGGGGGTGGGGTTGGCCCTGCGCGGCCGCCCAGGGCAGGTGCGCGGTCCAGGTGCGGGCCGTGGCGAGGGCGCCGCGGTCGTCGTAGGCGTAGGCCTGGATCTGCAGGCTCTCGCCGCGGTCATGGGCGCTGGTGTCGTTGCCCTGTGCGCTGTGCACGCCCGGCGAGCGCACGAGGACGCGGGCCACGATGCGCCCGCCCGCATCATGGTGGTTGCGGCTCCTCACGGTGGCGCCCAGCCCTTGGGCGGCGGCGCCTTGCACGCCCGGGTGTTGGCCCTGCCCGTGTCCGTCGCTCTTGTGCACGAGCTGTCCGGCGGCGTCGTAGCCATAGACTTGCACGCGCCCGTCAAAGCCCACCTCTTGCACCAGCCGGTCCTGCACGTCGTGCACGAAGCGGGTGACGGCCTGGTTCTCGTTGATGAGCTCCACCAGGCGGCCCGCCACGTCGTAGCGCAGCGCGTATCCCCGGCCGGCCTGGGTTTGCGCGATGACGCGGCCCCACAGGTCGTGGCCGTAGGTGACCGAGGTCGTGACGGTGGTGGTCGTGGCGCCATCCCCCACAGGCTGCGCGCCATGCGTGGCCGCCTGCAGCTCGCCGTTCGGTCCCCAGCGGTATTGCACTTGCGTGCCGTCGGGCGCCATGACGCGGGTGGGCCGGCCCGCGCCGTCGTACTGGTAGCGCGTGCGCTGGTTCAGGGCGTCGATGCTCTCGCGCACTTCGCCAAAGGCGCCGTAGTGCCAGGCATGCACCCGGCCCGAGCAGTCGGTGTGGCGCGTGAGCTGCCCGCAGCCGTTGTAGGCCAGTTCCTTGCGCCCGCCCTGCGCGTCGATGACGGCCACGGGCTGGTCGCACCAGGGCCGGGTGGCGGGGTCGATGGCGCCCTCGGCGGTCAGGGGGGCGTATTCGAAGCGGGTGGCGAGGGCCGGGGTATCCAGGCCCTGGGGATCGCCCACGGTCACCTGCAGCAGCCGGCCCCAGGCGTCGTAGTCCATGTGGGTTGGCAGCGCCCCCAGGCCCACGCTCTGCAGCAGCAGGCCGTCCTGCGCCGAGCCCGCTTCGCCCCAGCGCTGGCGGGTGCTGCGCCCGTCGGGGTTCTGCGTGCCCAGCAGCCGCCCGGCGCCGTCGTAGCGCCACCAGGTGGTGCGCCCCAACGGGTCGGTGTGGGCGATGCGCCGGCCCGCGCTGTCGTAGCGGTCGCGCTGCTCGGCGCCATCGGGCAGCACGAGCCGCACCAGGCGCTTGTCTCCGCCCTCGCCTTCGAAGTGGTAGCGGGTGAGCCGGTTCAGGCTGTCGCGCACGCGCACTTCGCTCACTGGCACGGGCTGCGGCACGGGTGGCTGGGTGCCGGGGGCCGGGGTGGCGGGGGGATCGCGGTATTCGAAGACGTACGACAGTCCCTGCTCGTTGTGCTGCTCCACCACGCGGGCGCCGGGCCGGGGCATGGCGGCGCCCTGGTCTTCGTAGAGGTAGGTGTGCAAGGGTCCGCTGCGCACCCGGTGGCGCACCATGCGGTGCAGCCGGTCGTAGCCGAACTCGCGCGTGCGCTGGCCGTCCCGCCCCAGCACTTCGACCAGGTCGCCCGCGCTGTCGTAGCGGTAGCGCACCAGCGGCACCCGGTAGCCCGGGCCGGTGCAGGCCGCATCCAGCGGGTTGTGCACGCAGTCCACGCCGGTCAGCCGCTCGCCGCTGTCCGGGCCGAGCAGCGGGTGGGCGGTGGCGGTGGTTGGGGCCGCGGCGGCAGCCCCCTCCCGCTCGCGGTTGTAGTGCAGCGCATAGCGCCGCCCGCTGCCGTCGGTGATGGCGATGAGCCGCCCGTGCTCGTCGTATCCGTAGTGCTGGCTGCGCCCGAAGCGGTCCAGCACCTGGCCCACGCGGTGGCGCCCGTCCTCCCCCGGCCACAGCAGCCACACGGCGCCGCCGTTGCCCGAGGCGGCGATCACGCACCGGGGATCGCCCATCACTTCAGAGGGAACGTGGGCCCAGCGCGGCTGCCAGGCCCAGGGCTGCAGCTCGGCAGGGGTGCGCGCGAGAGGGGCGGCTGCAAGCGATGTGCCGCCACCGCCGCGCAGGAGCCACAGGTCTTCGCTGGCGCTGTACAGCGCTTGGCCGGGTGCCAACGGCTCGCCGAAGGTGATGGCCCGCCCCCCGGTGTCCAGCAGCACGGTGCGCCCTGCCTCCAGCCGCACGGCGATCTCCATGGGCAGCTTCCAGCCGTAGCCCAGCAGCCCGCAGGTCGCCCCGTGCTCTTCGTTCACGTAGCTGCTGTACTGGCGCTGCCACACGAGCGGCATCGGCCCGGGCAAACTGAAGTCCCGCTCGTCCCCGCCCATCAGCACCTTCGCCCCCAGCGCCGGGTTGACGGGGCTGCCCACCGCCATGCCGCCCGGGCACACGGAGCACGCCACACCCCCCGCCGAGCCGATGAGCACGGTCGCCGAGCCCTGAACGATCGGCCCTCCCTTTTGGGTCATGTCGCCTTGCCGCGCCGCTGGTTTGCCACTCATGCTTTCGCTCTTTCTTGGGGATCGTTTGCCGGGTTCAGGCAAGGGACAGGGGAAGACCTTTGCGCCATCGCATGGGGGTTGAGGCCGTGGCCGTGGCTTTGTTTTTCGCTTTTTTTGGAAGGGCCGCTGCGCGGGGTCAATGAGCAGGCGTTCAGGCAGACCCGGGCTTGGAAACGGCGGCGATCATATCCCGTTAGACGGAAAGTTTTCGGCCCTTGCACGCACACAAAAGTGACCAAAAGTCACAAACAATCGGTGACTGATATGAAAATGGCGCGAGGCACTTGCAGTGCCGCTCATTCCATCCGGCGGGTTACGCTATACAAGTTTTTTGCCTAGGAACTCCACTCATGACCCCACCCAGCCGCGTTCTCAACCCCTTGCTGCGCGAACGCACCATGTCGGCCGAACAGGCCGCCGAGCTGATTCCCGACGGCGCGCGCGTGGGCATGAGCGGCTTCACCGGCGCGGGCTATCCCAAGGCGGTGCCAACTGCGCTGGCACGCCGCATCGAAGGGCTGCACGCGGCTGGCGAGCCCTTCAGCATCGGGCTGTGGACAGGCGCCTCCACCGCGCCGGAGCTGGACGGCGCGCTGGCCAAGGTGGGCGGCATCAACATGCGCATGCCTTACCAGTCCGACCCCACCTGCCGCCAGCAGATCAACGCCGGCCAGATGCAGTATGTGGATGTGCACCTGTCGCACGTGGCGCCCTATGTGTGGTTCGGCTTCTGGGGCAAGCTCGATGTGGCGGTGATCGAGGTGGCGGGCGTGCTGCCCGACGGGCGGCTGATCCCGTCGTCCTCGGTGGGCAACAACAAGACCTGGCTGGACCAGGCGGACCGCATCATCCTGGAGGTCAACAGCTGGCAGCCCGAGGGCCTGGAGGGCATGCACGACATCTACTACGGCACCGATCTGCCGCCCAACCGCGTGCCGATCCCGCTGGTGCGCCCGGCCGACCGCATCGGCGAGCCCTATCTGCGCTGCGACCCTGCCAAGGTGGTGGCCGTGGTGGCCACGCACGCGCCGGACCGCAATTCGGCCTATGCCGCGCCGGACGACACCTCGGAGCGCATCGCCGGCCACATCATCGAGTTCCTGCAGCACGAGGTGGCGCGGGGCCGCCTGCCGCCCGGCCTGCTGCCGCTGCAGTCCGGCGTGGGCAACATCGCCAACGCCGTGCTGGCCGGCCTGAACGCCGGGCCGTTCGACCACATGACGGCCTACACCGAGGTGCTGCAGGACGGCATGCTGGACATGCTGCGCTCGGGCAAGCTCGACAGCGCCTCGGCCACGGCGCTGTCGCTCAGCCCGGCGGCCACCGAGGAATTCACCCGCCACATCGACTTCTACCGCGAGCGCATCGTGCTGCGCCCGCAGGAGATCAGCAACCACCCCGAGCTGATCCGCCGCCTGGGCCTGATCTCGATGAACGGCATGATCGAGGCCGACCTGTACGGCAACGTGAACTCCACGCACGTGATGGGCTCGTCCATCATGAACGGCATCGGCGGCTCGGGCGACTATGCACGCAACGCCTATCTATCGATGTTCCTCACGCCGTCGCTGGCCAAGGGCGGCGCCATCTCGTGCATCGTGCCCATGGCATCGCACGTGGACCACACCGAGCACGACGTGCAGGTGATCGTGACCGAGCAGGGCCTGGCCGACCTGCGCGGGCTGTCGCCCTCGCAGCGCTCGCGCGTGGTGATCGAGCGCTGCGCGCACCCGGACTTCCGGCCCGCGCTGCGCGACTACGTGGACCGCGCCGAGGCCAGCGGCTGCGGCCGCCACACGCCCCACCTGCTGGGCGAGGCGCTGTCATGGCACGAGCGCTACGTGCGCACCGGCACCATGCGCGCCTGAGCGACTCGCCAGGCGAAGGGGGCGCAGGATAATCCGGCCACTTTCCCGGCGCGCGCCGCGGGCCGGGCCCACCAATCCAACGCAAGGAATCCCATGTCCATCTGGAAGCGCCCCATCGATCTGCCCACCGTGCAAGCCGGAAACGAAGGCACGGCCGTGTCCCACCTCGGCATCGAGTTCATCGAGATCGGCGACGACTTCCTGCGCGCCCGCGTGCCCGTGGACGAACGCACCAAGCAGCCTTTCGGCCTGCTGCACGGCGGCGTGAGCGTGGTGCTGGCCGAGACGCTCGGCTCGGTGGGCGCTGTGTATGCCTCGCCCGAGGGCTGGCACGCCGTGGGCCTGGACATCAACGCCAACCACCTGCGCTCGGCCCGCAGCGGCTGGGTGACCGGCACCGCCAAGCCCGTGCACATCGGTCGCACGACGCAGGTGTGGCAGATCGACATGGTCAACGACGAGGGCGAACTGACCTGCGTGTCGCGCCTGACGATCGCCATGCTGGCGCCGCGCTGACCGCCGCGGCGGCGGATTTCAGGCCGGCGGCAGTGCCAGTGGAAATTGAGAATAAAGACCTTTACTACGTCCCGCGCCCAGCAAGGCTCTCAGAACATGTTGGCCATCGAGAGAACTGTTGCGGCCGGCGATGGAGTTCCAGCACAGACCGCGATCGACAAGTTGAGATCGAAGCTTGCAGCTGCTCGCAATGGCAGAGCGTGAGTTCGTCAATACTCATAGTGGCTTTCTCCTTTGGAGCGTGCCACTTGAGGGAATGAAGTGCACGTTATAGCCGCGATGGGCCATCCAAAACTGGAAACCAGTCTGCATTACCTATCGCGCCATCGGTTCGAGTAAGTGACTGTGCAATACTCCTGCCCCAAACAAATACTCATGGGTTTACTGCCTACCCGCGTCGTGTCTGCACCGATGGGCTGGCGAAACGCTCATGCGGGAAGGCCACGCCAGTGCAGACCGAACTTGCAGAATCATGGGAGGCAGAAGAACTCGCGCTCGATGTCGAGGCGTCTCCTATTATCTCGGCGTCGAGTGCGATATCGCGGCGGTTCAGGGAAGACGCACAGCTGTCATCTCGGGAGGTCTCCGCAGCATTCGGCGAGCCAATTCCGTTTCCCACCACTCGCTACTATGGCAGTAAGCGGCGACAGATGGGTTGGTTACGCGAGGAGTTTGGGCGGCTTGAGGGATGCACCGCACTCGATGCTTTTGGCGGGACAGGGGCCGTCTCGCACTTGTTGTCCCAAATGGGCTGGGATGTCACCTACAACGACATCTTCCAATTCAACACGATTTCAGCTCGCGCCTTATTTTCCTCGGCCAGGGTACCCCTATCGACCGCGGGGGTCGCATCGATTTTGAGGACGGTCAAACCACGTCCCGGGTTCATCCACGCCAACTTCGCCGGCCTCTACTTTACCGACGAGGAGAATGCTTGGCTCGATGGCTTCATGACCACTCTCACTCAGGTCGAGCCGGCTTGCAAGGATCTTCTCCTTCATTGTCTTTTCCAGGCATGCCTCAAAAAGCGTCCATATAACCTGTTCCATCGCGCCAACCTCAAGTTGCGCCAGTCGCGGGTCAAAGTGCAATTCGGGAACCGCACCACCTGGGAAAAGAGTTTCGCCGAACATATCCTGAGCACCTTTGAGGAAGTACGGCATATGCAGCGGGGTGTGGGTGGGAGTGTCACAGTCACAGCCGGTCGATCTGCCGAAGAGATCATCCCTGGCTACGACTTCGTCTACGTTGATCCGCCATATTTCAAGCGGACTCGGGACACAGAATCCTACCTGTCGCGCTATCACTTTCTCGAAGGCTTGGCTCGGTACGACGAGTGGCCCCAGTTGCTTGATGGAGGTGACCGTCTCCAACGGATTAAGGCCTCGACGGTTAGTGAATGGACAAGCAAAGCAGCCCTGAAAAGCGATATCGCAGCATTGATCCAAACACATCGAAATGCCAAGTTTGCTCTGTCCTATGTCTCAGGCGAGCATCCATCAGAAGCCGAGTTGTTTGACCTGTTCTGCGACAACTTCAGTCGCGTACGCCTGTCCCGCCGTGCCTACAGCCGCGCGTTGTCCAAGAAAAAGTTCTTCGAACTATTGCTGATCGGTGAGCCATGAGTCTATATAGCAAGAAGCTTTCTATCTCTACACCTTGGGCAATCTTTATCGTTGCGGTCCTTTTGCTGCTAGCGTTAGGAACGTTCACCATCCTCAAGACTGAAAAAGACTTTCTTGGGAATGAGGGGCCGCTGTGGGTCTTCGCGTCGGGCGTGGTCTCAGGGCTGATCGTTACGCTAGCGCAATTCTGTCTTAGTTGGGCGGATGCCAAAGCCATCGACCGTTTCCGGCACATGGGCGTCGAGAATGTGCTGACGACGCGCGACGAGGAAGCCTACTTCGGCAAGCTCATTCAGAAGGCACGTGCCCAGATAGATGTTCTGGGCTCTACAGCGACACGTCTGATGCAAGACTTTGCAGACCTCAACTCGCCAAAGGCAGAGAAGCAATCGTTAATAGAGGCACTGAAGAAGGGCGTGCCGGTCCGCATTCTTGTAGCGAGTCCCGCGCATCTCGATTCTGATGACCAGTACAAGTACTCGCTCACCCGCAAGCGCTTCGAGGTCATTGCGGAAACTTATCCGAACTTTGAAGCCCGTTACTTCAGTGCCACGCCGATCGCCGCATTTGTACGGGCGGACCATGAACTCGTAGTGGGCCCAGTTCTGCCGGGGGTGGAGAGTAAGCACACGCCGGCACTGCATGTTTACAACCATAGTCCCTACGCAGCTTCGTACTTGAAGTACTTCGAAGAGACTTGGAAGATCGCCACTCCGTTGAGCGACATGCCTCCCCTGGAGCCACAGCAGTGATCGTACGCGTAAGCGTCCCATCACGCGTGCATCTCACGCTGATCGATCTCGGACGAACAGGATATCGCCGTAATGGCGGCGTGGGCTTCGGCATCGCCGCACCACGATCTACCTTTGCCTTTGCGCCTGACACCGCGGTTGACCTGAGCGCACTGGCGTCATGTGGCTATCGCCTCGCTGAGATCGAGTCGCTAACCATACGCCTAGAACACCTCATAGAGCAACAGCAGTTGGCGCACGGACTGCTCCTTAATGAGGTCCAACTGCCGGATCGGCACGCCGGATTCGGCACAGGAACCGCCGTTGCACTGGCCAGCCTGGAATCGCTCTTCTTACTGAACGGCCGTGACGTGAGCCAGGAGTTCTTGCGCTCCCACTGCGGGCGGGGCGGCGCCTCAGGTATTGGTCTGAGCAACTATTTCACTGGCGGCTTCATCTTCGATGCCGGTCGACGGTTTAGCTCTGCACCCATCGTTGGATCGGACGCAACGCAGGAGGTGAATGAGCAGCCATTGGAGATTTTGCGCGTTGACCTGCCGGATTGGCCTATGGGCGTCTTAATCCCGCCGGGCGCTTCAGCACTTTCCCTGGAGCAGGAGCAAGCGTTTTTTGTCCAGCGGCTCCCACTCGAGGAAGCTGAGGTGTTCGAAGTCACATACCACGCTGTGTTCGGTACGCTGACTGCCGTACGATGCGGCGATTACGATGCATTCTGCGCATCGATAAACGCTTTGCAGCGCTGCGCGTGGAAGCGCGCCGAGATCGACCTCTACGGGCAGAGCGTTCGCGCATGTGTCGCTCATCTCACATCGATTGGATGCGACGCCGTGGCACTGAGTAGCATAGGTCCGGCATTGATCTTCTGGGCTCGCGATCTTGACGCCACTTTCGCTGCCGCAGTAAGCACTTACGGGCCGTCCGCTGTGTTCCGAACTCGTCCGGACAACGTTGGGCGGACTCTCACCCATGATTGAGATCGTCTTCTTCTCCACGAATCGATCAAAGCTAGCGCATTTTCGCTATCTGGGAGAGAAGGCCGGCTTTCGCGTTAAGGGGTTTCACGAAACCACGTACTACGCCAGCTACAACGAGCCAAAGATTGATGATCGATCGGAGTTGTTGAGGCTCAGCTATGAGAGCGCGCTGGAGCAATGGCTGAAGCGCCAGGGCGCGAACGATGATGATCACAGTACCTTCTTCTTCGAAGACACCTCCGTAGTTGTTGAAGCCTTGAGCAAGAACGGGGAGATACCCGGCGTCAATGTCAAATACTGGATGCGTGACATGACCTTTGCGAAGCTGGATGCATCGCTGAAGCGCGCCGGTAACAACCGCAAGGTCACGGTCCGCTCCGACATCGTGATGCACCTTCCGCAGCGTTGGCGGACTTTACTGAATACAACCGATCGGTATCTTTCGGTGGTGGGCGAATCCCATGGGGTGATTGCAAACTACGAGCACGAGATTCAACCGAACTTGGTGTACCCGTGGCTCGACGACAAGACGTTCAACAAGTGGTTTGTACCTGTCGGAGCCAGCGGTCCGATCAGCATGCTGAACATCGAGGCAGCCGATCTCGCCGACTTTCGAGCACACGCCTTCGAGAAGATCACGACAGTACTCCGTGACAGGCTTAGCTTCCTCGCAACACCCCAGAAACAAGACGCAGACCAGTTACCCATTCCAGGCATTCCAAAGTATCCGTCCGTCTTCGTCATTTGCGGACCGAGTTGCGCTGGCAAGTCCACAACTGCGTACTGGATGCGGGATAAGTACGAACTTCTTCATGTCGAAGCCAGCGACTTCATGCACAAGGCATTTTGGGAACGCCATGGGCCTGGGACAAACGTGCGCATCGGAGATTTCGCGGAGGCGGCACTCCAAACACAACCCGGCATTGTGGCGCTGCCTATTGCCCGCTTCCTTCAGGAAATTGAGGCCTCGGGTGCGGTTGTGACGGGATTCCGCTCTACCAAAGAAGTGAAGGCCTTTCAACAGGAACTGGGGGCCGGCACCGAGGTCGCGCTCATGTACCTAAACGCCTCAGAGCCGATCCGATTGGACCGCGCACTCAGACGCGGCCGAGATGACATCACGCCGGAGAAATTCGCGAAACGAGAGGTACAAGAGATCCGGATGGGCGTGGTAGACATTGCAGCACTACCGAATAGCGATCTGCAACTTAATGAGGGCAGCCTAAAGGAGCTCTATGGGGCCGTCCGTACGCGATATCGCAAGGCCCTAAAAGTCTATACGTCCAATAAGGAGCGGCGCGCACAACGACAGCAGCCACACCGGGCCCAGCTTGAAGGCTTGATTCTTCGAACGTTGCACGCGGAGCAAAATAAGTGGCTCACCACGACGGAGATCGCGGCGGCACTAAATCGAAGGTTCAACGAGGCAAAGTCCAAAAACAATGTCAGTCGATACTTCAATCAGGAGTTCCATCCGTACTACGAGCTCCGCTTTCGGGAGCGGGATGGCAAGCGAACAGGCATCCTTGAATATCGGCTGTCAGCCACAGGCATCAGCCGCGCAAAGCAATTGAATGCTGCTCCGGACGCTCGAAATAACAGAAAACGCGGGAGCGGACACGCCGAGCCAGCGCAGTTGTCGCTCCCCCTTCCGTCGCAAGAAGACTGACCACCTGACGTTCTACGGATCGTGCCGGAAGCACAACGGTTCTAGTGCGCTACTGCATGACGAGAGTCTCACCCAATATTGCGAGACTGGGCAGGAACGCTCCGAGGTCGGCATTCGCAGTTACTTCGCATCTTCTTGCCTTGGCCCGCAGACTATGTCTGATCGGTTTCACCAGTGCCCGCGATATCGGCCGATCCCCCCATTTCCGCAGTGCTCTTCGTTCTTTTCGAGACGGCCATCCGTGATGGTTGCCTGCCGCCACGAAAGCGCATTGACGATGATCTCCAATGGCTGCTATTGGGATGGCAAATTTAGAGAGGAGATTCGTCGCCCCGTGATTGAACCGCCCCGATTTCCGCGGAGGCTGTTTGGTTTAAGTCATCCCACCACCGCGGTGGTCTGACTGGCGAGTTGCCGGTAGTAGTTTGCCTCGGCCTCGGCTGGCGGGATGTAGCCGATGGGTTCGAGCAGACGTTGGTGGTTGAACCAGGAGACCCATTCGAGCGTGGCGAACTCGACGGCCTCCCTGGTTTTCCAGGGCGCCCGGCGGTGAATCAGCTCGGCCTTGTACAGGCCGTTGATGGTCTCTGCCAGAGCGTTGTCGTAGCTGTCGCCCTTGCTGCCGACAGACGGCTCGATGCCGGCCTCGGCTAGCCGCTCGGTGTAGCGGATGCTGACGTATTGCGAGCCCCTGTCCGAGTGGCAAACCAGGCTGCCATCGCGCTCGGGTTGTCGGGCGTACAGGGCCTGCTCCAGCGCATCGAGCACGAGGTCCGTGCGCATCGAGCTGCTGACCCGCCAGCCCACGATGCGGCGTGCGAACACGTCGATGACGAAGGCCACGTACAGCCAGCCCTGCCAGGTGGGAACGTAGGTGAAGTCGCTGACCCACAGCTGGTTGGGCCGCTCTGCACGGAACTGCCGGTTGACCCGGTCCAGCGGGCATAGGGCCTTGGCATCGCCGATGGTGGTGCGCACGACCTTGCCGCGCGTTTGGCGCGGGCACAGCGCCTGTGGGGCTCGCGCAGCAGCGCGGCATGGCGCCGATACGCCGACGGGGCAACCTGCAGGACCTTGCAGAGCGGCTCGACCCCGAAGGCTTTGCGGTGCTGGTCGATGAAGGCTTTCACGACTTCAGTCGGCGGTCGAGCTCCGCTTGGGCGAAAAACGCGCTGGCCAGCTTCAGTATCTCGTTGGCCCGGCGCAGCTCCTTGACCTCGCGCTCGAGCTCCTTCATCCGCTGCGCCTCGCGACTCGTGACGCCTTCGCGCGCACCAGCATCGACCTCGGCGCGCTTGACCCATTCGTTCAAGGTCTGTGGCACGCAGCCAATCTTGGGCGCAATGGACTCGGTGGTCGCCCACAGCGACGGGTACTCCCTACGCTGCTCCTGCACCATCCTCACCGCGCGCTCGCGCACCTCGGGCGAGAACTTGTTCGACTTGCTCATGGCTCAATCCTCTCAGAGTGTTGAGCCTCCGCAGAAACCGGGGCGGTTCAGTAGGATGTTTCAGTGCCGGAGGGGCGGCGTGGCCGTTTTCCCCAGCGCGCGTGGATGACGCTGTGCACAACAGGGCGGGAAGTGCTGGAAACCAATGCCGGCCCGACTTCCACCAACCTGCTCACAAACTAGGCAGCCAGACCCTGGGGCCGACGTTGAGCCTTTACCGGATGGTGAGCACACACGCGGACTCATTAAACGCAAAGACGCAGACTCAAGGAACGCCAAAAGCCGTGACATTCACGGCGCACCATACCGGTGCATCACACCGCCCTCGAGCGACGATTGCATCGTTGCCGGTGCTTTTTTAAGAACTTTCCGACCACATTTGCAAAATTAAAGAACTATTTGCAAAGGTAGCGACTTCATTCTCAATTTCCACCAGTCAGGCCGCGCCGGGCTCCGCCCGCGCCATGCGCTCGCTTTTCCAGTACACGTCGTCGCCGCCATCCAGGCGGTTGAGCACGCGCGCCAGCACGAACATCAGGTCCGAGAGCCGGTTGAGGTAGCGGCGCGGTGCATCGCGCACGGTCTCCACGGCGCCCAGGGCCACCACCGAGCGTTCGGCGCGGCGGGCAACCGTGCGGCAAACATGCGCCTGCGCCGCAGCGCGCGTGCCGGCGGGCAGGATGAATTCGGCCAGCCGCGGCAGCGCCGCATTGTGGGTGGCCAGGGCCTCGTCGAGCTGCGCGAGCGCCTCGTCCTTGAGCAGCTCGAAGCCGGGGATGGAAAGCTCGCCGCCCAGGTTGAACAGCTGGTGCTGCACGTCCGACAGCAGCGTGCGCACCTCGGCGGGCAAGGGCTCGCACAGCAGCAGGCCGATGTGCGAGTTGAGTTCGTCCACATCGCCCATGGCGTGCGGGCGCGGGCTGTCCTTGGAGACGCGGGTGTTGTCGCCCAGGCCCGTAGAGCCGTCGTCTCCGGTGCGCGTGGCGATCTGTGTCAGTCGGTTGCCCATGGGCTGCTCCTTGTGCGTTGCGGACCGCCCTGGCGGCGGCCGCGGGCATTGTGCGTTACAACCGGCAGGCAAATGTGTATCGGGGCAACAGCGGGCAAAATCGCTGGCCGGGCGCCGCGGGTTGCGGTGCAATGCAATCCTGTTCAACTTTCACGGAGCGTGAACCCCATGGCAGCTCAGCGACGACGCAACCTTGCTTTCGACAGCCGCAGCGTGATGCTGTTCGCGGCGATCACCCTGGGAGGTGCCGCAGTGCATGCACAAACGCCTTCTCCGACCCTCACATCCCCGTCCAACCAACCTCCCCAGACCGCGTCGGGCACCTCCATGGGCCTGCATCCCGGCGCCAAGGGCGCCACCTTCGGCGGCTCGCAGCCGGCCGCACCAACCGCCAGCGCATTCGATCGCGTTGACACCGACAAGAACGGACAACTGACCCTGGCAGAGGCCGCACGCCTGCCCGCCATCGGCAACCGTTTCAAGGAGCTCGACAAGGACCATGACGGTGCCCTGTCGCGCTCGGAATTCGAGGCCGGCGCCCACTCCTGACGCCGCCCGGAGCAACTACCACACGAACTCCATTCCACCCCGACGGGCCCGCATGCTGAGGAGCATGCGGGCCTTGACGCGTGGGCGGCCATGCAGCGCTGTCGCTGTCACATGGCAGGTGGTGCCCCTCTCAACCTGCCGGTGGCATCGTTTCAATCGTTCAGCGACGACAGAAACTGCTTGAGTTCCGGCGTCTGCGGGTCGCCGAACAAGTCCTGCGGCGGGCCCATCTCGTGCACGCGGCCCTGGTGCATGAAGATCACGCGGTTGCTCACCTTGCGGGCGAAGGCCATCTCGTGCGTGACCATCAGCAGGGTCATGCCCTCGCGGGCGAGCGACTCCACCACGCGCAGTACCTCGCCCACCAGTTCGGGGTCAAGGGCGGAAGTGATCTCGTCGCACAGCAGCACGGCCGGCTCCATGGCCAGCGCACGGGCGATGGCCACGCGCTGCTGCTGGCCGCCCGACAGCTGGTCGGGCATGGCGTCGAATTTTTCGGCCAGGCCCACGCGCTGCAGCAGCCGGACCGCCTGCGCGGCCGCGTCCTTTTGCGAGCGCTGCTTGACCAGCGTGGGCGCCAGCATGACGTTGCGGCCCACCGAGAGGTGCGGAAAGAGATTGAAGTTCTGGAAGATCATGCCCACGCGCTGGCGCAGCTCGCGCATGGCCATGGCGCTGTCGTGCAGCAGCGGCTTGCCGTCCACCGTGAGCGCGCCGTCCTGGAAGACTTCCAGGCCGTTGATGCAGCGCAGCAGCGTGCTCTTGCCCGAGCCGCTCTTGCCGATGATGGCGATCACCTCGCCGGCCTGCACCGTGAGGTCGATGCCCTTGAGCACCTCGTTGGTGCCGTAGGACTTGCGCAGCGCGGTGATCTGCACGATGGGCCGGCCGGCCGGCGCAGGGACGCGGGGCGCCACGGCGGGCGCATCGGCCAGGGTTTCAGCGGCGGCGGCCATGGAACTTCCTTTCGAGGTGTTGCGCATACAGGCTCACGGGAAAGCACAGCGCGAAATAGACGAGCGCCACACAGGCAAAGACGGCGAACGGCTTGAAGGTGGTGTTGGCGATCATTCCCCCGGCCTTGGTCAGCTCCACGAAGCCGATCACCGAGGCCAGGGCCGTGCCCTTGACGACCTGCACGAGAAAGCCCACCGTGGGCGCGGTGGCGATGCGCACGGCCTGCGGCAGGATCACGTGGCGCATCTGTTCGCCGAACGACAGGGCCAGGCTGCCCGAGGCCTCCCACTGGCCCTTGGGCACGGCGGCCACGCAGCCGCGCCAGATCTCCACCAGGAACGCGCTGGTGTAGAGCGTGAGCGCCACGGCGGCCGAGGTCCAGGCCGACACGTTCAGCCCCACCAGTGCCAGGCCGAAGTACGACAGGAACAGCTGCATCAGCAGCGGCGTGCCCTGGAAGACCTGCACGTACAGGCCCACGGCGCGCTCCGCCGCACGGCCGCCGGTGAGGCGCGCCACGAGCAGCAGCCCGCCCACCAGCCCACCGCCGACGAAGGCGATCAGCGAGAGCACGACGGTCCAGCGCGCGGCCAGCAGCAGGTTGCGCAGGATGTCCCAGAAGGTGAAATCGACCATCTCGCGTTCCTAGAAAAGTGCCGGAGCCATGCTCAGCGGCCGAAGAGAAAGCGCGGGCCCACCCAGTGCAGCAGCCGGCGCAGCGCGATCGAGAGCACGAGGTAGATGCCGGTGGCCACGATGAACGACTCGAACGCGCGGAAGTTGCGGCTCTGGATCAGGTTGGCGGCGTAGCTCAGGTCCTGCACCGAGATCTGGCTGCACACCGCCGAGCCCAGCATCACGATGACGATCTGGCTCACCATGGCGGGCCACACCTTCTTGAGCGCGGGCGGAAGCACCACGCGCGTGAAGACCTGAACGCGCGACAGCGCCAGGCTCACCGCCGCCTCGATCTGGCCGCGCGGCGTGGCCTGGATGCCGGCGCGGATGATCTCGGTCGAGTAGGCGCCCAGGTTCATCACCATGGCGATGAACGAAGCCGCCTCGGGCGAGAGCTTGACGCCCGCCGCCGGCAGCCCGAAGAAGATGAAGAACAGCTGCACGATGAAAGGCGTGTTGCGGACCAGCTCCACATAGGCCGCCACCGGCCAGCGCAGCGCCGCCGGTCCTTCGGCCCTGGCCCAGGCGCAGGCGATGCCCACGGCCATGCCCACCACGGTGGCCACGGCCGTGAGGGCCAGGGTCCAGGCCACGCCCGTGGCCAGCAACGGCCACTGCGACAGCACGGCCATGAAGTCGAACTCGATGCGCATGGGCGGCCGATCAGGTCAACGGATCAGGGGATGCGGACGGCGGGGCTCAGACCGGCAGGTCGCCGGCGGGGCGGCCCAGCCACTTCTTGGCCATGGTGTCCAGCTCGCCGCTCTTCTTGGCGCCGGCGATGATTTCATTGACCTTGGCCATCAGCGCGGCCTCGCCCTTGGGCAGGCCGATGAAGCACGGGCTGTCCTTGAGCAGCAGCTTGTATTCGGCCTGCAGCTGCGGGTTCTTCTGCATCATGTTGCCCGCCACGGAGGCGCTGGTGGCCACGAACTGCGTCTGCCCGGCCACGAAGGCGGCGATGGTGGCGTTGTTGTCCTCGAAGCGCTTCACGTCGATGCTGGGCGGTGCGACCTTGGCGAGTTCCTGGTCTTCCATGGCGCCTCGCGTGACGGCCACGCTCTTGCCGGCCAGGTCGCTCCAGGCCTTGGCCGTGAGGGACTTGGGGCCGAACACGGCCTGGTAGAACGGCGCATAGGCCGAGGTGAAGTCGATGACCTTCTCGCGCTCGGGGTTCTTGCCCAGCGTGGAGATGACGAGGTCGGCCTTCTTGGTCTGCAGGTAGGCGATGCGGTTGGCGCTGGTCACGGCCACCAGTTCCACCTTCACGCCCAGTTTGGCGGCGATGAGTTCGGCCATGTCGATGTCCAGGCCCTGGGGCTTGAGATCGGTGCCGACGAAGCCGTAGGGCGGGTAGTCGGTGGGGATGGCGATCTTGATCGTCTTGGATTTCAGGATGTCGTCCAGCGCCGTTTGCGCATGCACGGGGGCCACGGCGCAAACGAGGCCGGCGGCGGCCACGAGGCCCAAGGCCAGGCGGCGGGAGAGAAAGCGGGTGGCGAAGGTCATAGCAAGGCTCCTAGGTAGGTGGATGCGTCGCCCGGGGACGCGGCGGGGGATGGGGAAGCGGTGGACGAATCGGAAGAAGGCGAAGGGCCTGCGGCACGCCCGGTGCGCACGGGCGCCAGCGCGCTGCGCAGGTGTTCGAGCGGGTCGGCGCTGGCCGGCAGGCGCAGGGCGGACTGCACCGAGCCGATGTGCTCGGCCATCAGCGATTCGGCGCGGGCGATATCGCCCGCCTCCAGCGCCTCGACGATGCGCACGTGGTCGTCGCACGATTGCGCCGCGTCGTGCGACGACTGGTACAGCATGGCGATGAGCGTGGTGCGCGCGGTGAAGTCTCGCAGCGTGTCGGCCAGCAGGCCGTTGCCCAGGCACTCGGCCAGGCACACGTGGAAGTCGCCGAGCAAGAAGCTGCGCGCACCCACGTCGGTGCCGGCCAGGGCCGCCTTCTCGCGCTGCAAGTGGGCACGCAGCTTGCGCACTGCAGCCTTGTCCACCGTCTTCAACTGGTGCAGCAGGCCCAGCTCGATCACGCGGCGCGCCTCGAAGGCCTCGCGCGCTTCGTCCTCGGAGGGCTCGATCACGTACCAGCCGCGGCGCGCGCTGACGGTGACGATGCCGCGCGTGGACAGCCGCGTGAGCGCCTCGCGCACGATGGTGCGGCTGCAGTCGAACAGCATGGCGAGCTGCTGCTCCCCCAGGCGCGCGCCGGGGGCGAGCTTCTGGGCCATCACGGCTTCGATGATGCGGTTGCTGATTTCGGTGGCGCTGGTCATTGCCACGGAACTACGCAGGTTCCGTGCCAACTGGTATACAAGCCAGATGCACCAGTTTGGCGCCTGGCTCGCGCGCCTCGGATCAGCTCAGTTCAGAGCACGCCGTCCCAAGCCTCCAGGGTGGCGGAAGCCGGCGCCGGCCCGCACCAGCCCAGGTCGTCGAAGAACTGCATCCACGGCGTGCCGGGGCCGTGCTCCGGCCAGCCGGGGTCACCCTGCACCACGAAGTTCGCCCAGGCGCCGTGCATGGCATCGGCCAGGGATTGCGGCGGAGCATTGCCGGTCAGTTCGCGGCCGGTGGACGTTTCCAGGTGGTTGAAGACGAACGGCAGGTCCATTCCGTGCGCGGCACCCAGTTGGCCGCCGCATTGCGGCGAGCGCCATTCCAGTTCGTACAGGTGCACCGGCAGCCGTTGCGCGGCGGCCAGGGCTGCGATGCGACGCGCGGGCACGCGGTAGTAGTAGTCGGACTGCATGGCGCACAACATCTCGCCCGCATGATTGCCCCCCTGGCATGCGGGCAACGCCGCATACGCCTGGCGAGCGGCAGGCGGCAGGCCCGTGTCCCGCATGAAGGCGGTGACGTCATCTTGGGTGATGCGATCGATGGCGCCGCCCGGCACGTGGTACAGGCGCATTTCCTCGGCATTGCTGCCCACCAGCACCTGCAAGGCCGGGCGCTGCGGCACTGCCCACCGGCGGTGCAATGCGGCCAGCGGCGCCTGCGGGAGCACTTGCCCGTCGATCACCGGGCGCAGCGGGAACAGGGTGCGACGGCTGAAGCCGTGCCGGTCGCGCAGGGTTTCGTCTTCGGCCAGACGGTGCACAGCGAACAGCACGTCCGCCAGCGGCGCATTGCCCAGGCCCTGCGGCGTGGGCGGCACGCCCAGCAGTTGCGCCACGGCGGTGCGCACCACCTCGGCCTCCGCCGCCGTCTGGCAGGCCACGCTGGGGCTTTGCAGGATGGCGCGGTGAAAGAGGCCCTGTGCCGCCTGCATGCCCATCAGGCAGGCGATGGCGCCCGCGCCGGCCGATTCGCCGAACACCGTCACGCGCTCAGGGTCGCCACCGAAGGCAGTGATGTGGTCCTGCACCCAGCGCAGCGCGGCCTGCATGTCGAGCAGGCCCCGGTTGGCGGGCGCATCGCCACCGAAGTGCATGAAGCCGTCCACGCCGAGGCGGTATTGCAGCGACACGAACACGATGCCCTTGCGGGCGAACGACGCGCCGTCATACAGCGGGTCGCTCGCCCCGCCGCGCAGAAAGCCGCCACCGGGAATCCACACCATCACGGGCAGATGGGCACCCGCACGGGGCTCGGGTGTCCACACGTTCACTGTCAGGCAATCCGGGCCGCCGAGCATGCGGGCCTGCGCGCCGCCGCCGCGCGGCCACTGGGGCGGCACCGGCGCGAAGGCCGTTGCCTCGCGCAAACCCGACCAGGCGGCGACGGGCTCGGGGGCGGCGAAGCGCAGCGCGCCTTGCGGGGCCTGCGCATAAGGCACGCCGCGGAACACGGCAACGCCACGGTCAAGGCGCCCCTGCAGCCCACCTCCGTGGGAAAGGTGCACGCACGGCACGGTATCCAAAGTCATTCAGTGGCCAATCCCAGTTTGTCGATCAACGGTTTCCAGACCGAAGTATCGCGTGCCGCCCAGGTGCGCGCATCGCCCGGCACGGAGGGCGCCAGCGTCACGTTCATGGCCTCCATCCGCGCGCGGTAGGACGCATCGCCGCTGCGGCATTTCTCGGTCGCGGCATTGAGCGTGCCCAGCAGCGCGGGCGGCGTGCCGGCCCGGGCCACCACGGCGATCCACGCGGTGCGGGCCAGGTCCTTGGCGGCCGGCAGGGCCTCGCCGATCGAGGGCACATCCGGCAGCAGGGGCGAGCGCTGCGGCGCGAACACCGCCAGGGGCACGAGCTTGCCCGACCTGGCATGCGGCGCAGCCGTGCCGATGACCAGCGTCATCGCCTGGATCTGCTGGCCCATGAGGGCGGTGAGGCCGGCGCCCTCGCCCACGAAGGGCACGTGCGTGCCGGACACGCCCATGCGATCGAGCAGTGCCGACGTCAGCAGGTGCGCCGGGCTGCCCTTGCCGGGCGAGCCGAAGTCGAGCCCGCCGGGATGGGCCCTGGCCTGGTCCGCCAGTTGCGCCAGCCGCGTGATGCCCAGCCCCGCCGGCACGGCCAGCACCAGCGGCGTGCTGCCCAGCACCGCCACGCTGTCGAAGTCGTGCAGCGGGTCGTAGGGCGGCTGCTTGTAGACGTAAGGCGTGATGGTCATCTGCGACATGCCGATGGTCATCAGCGTGTAACCGTCGGCCGGCTGCGACTTGAGCGCATTGACGGCCAGGATGCCGTTGGCCCCCGGCTTGTTCTGGACCACCACGGGCTGGCCCATCTCCCGCGCGGCGCAGTCGGCCCAGGCGCGCGTCATGGCATCGGACGCGCTGCCCGGCGGCTGCTGGGCGATGAGCTGGATCGGCTTGGCGGGATAGGCCGCGGTCTGGGCGCCCGCCAGAAAGGCCAACGATGCGAGCGCGGCGCCGGCCAGGGCGCGCAGTGCGCCTGTGCGTTGGGGGGTCATGGTGTGTCTCCTTTTGTCGTGATAGATGCCGGGTGCACGCGGCGCGGAACGTGCCTGGGCCAAGGCACGGCGCCGGTCATGCCGGGCGCGGGGGCCTGGCGCGGGGTCGGGGTTTCGATGCCGGAGCGCCCGCGCGGGCCCGGCCGTCGCAGCGCTGCGCGATGAGCGTGGCCAGGCAATCGAGCTGCGCAGCGCCAGCCTCGTCGGCCGGGCGGAACATCTCCAGCAGGCCCAGGCCGCGCAGGGTGGAGAACACCAGCCCCACGAACCCCGCGCGCTCCGGGTCGCCCGCCAGTTCGGGGAACGCCTCGAAGAACCCCGCATGCATGCGCGCATTGAGGTCCTGGCGCAGCGCGGCGATGTGCGCCACGACCTCGGGCTGGTTGCGGCTGCCCAGGTAGATGTTCCACGCCGCCATGAAGCGCGGCTGCGCATAGACGATGTGCCACGCGGCCTGCACGAAATGCTGCGCGCGCTGCAGCGCCGGCAGCGATGCGGCGGGCCACAGCAAGCCCTCGCGGTCCTGCGCTGCGATCAGCTCGCTGAGCACGCGCATCATCAGCACGGCCTTCGACTCGAAATGGTGCTGCACCGCCCCCGACGTCATTCCCGCCGTGCGGGCCAGCTCGTGGATCGACATCGCCTCGAAGCTGCGCGACTGGATGACCTCGATGGCGGTGGCGATCAGGTGCTGCTGCGTGGCGGCGCTGCGCTCGGCATGGGTGCGGCTGGGGGCAGCGCGGCGGGGCGTGCGATGGATCATCGGCGGTGGACGTTATACATTTCGAACGTAATGTAAATACGCGGCAGCGAGGCCGTCAATCCCGGGCAATCCCCTGCCTCGGGGCCCCGCTGCCTACAATGAAAAACCGCACAAATCCAAGCCTGGAGACACGCCATGAATGCCCCCGCCGCCGCCACGCACCTGCTTCCTGAAATCCACCTGCGCCCCGTGCCTCAGGCATTGCTCGACGCACTCGCCGCCCGCTTCGGCGCGCAGTGCTCCACCGCCCAGGCAGTGCGCGAGCAGCACGGCCGCGACGAGGGCTCGCTCAAGGCGCCGCCGCCCTCGGCCGTGGTGTTCGCCGAAACCGTGCAGGACGTGGCCGACGCCGTGAAGCTCGCCGCACAGCACGATGTGCCGGTGATCCCGTATGGCGCGGGTTCCTCGCTCGAAGGCCACTTGCTGGCCGTGCAGGGCGGCATCAGCATCGATGTGAACCGCATGAACCGCGTGCTCAGCGTGGATGCCGACGACCTCACCGTGACCGTGCAGCCCGGCATCACGCGCAAGCAGCTCAACGATGCCATCAAGGACACGGGCCTGTTCTTTCCCATCGACCCCGGCGCGGACGCCAGCATCGGCGGCATGTGCGCCACCCGCGCCAGCGGCACCAACGCCGTGCGCTACGGCACCATGCGCGAGAACGTGCTGGCCCTGGAAGTGGTGACGGCCGGCGGCGAGGTCATCCGCACCGGCACGCGGGCCAAGAAGAGCGCGGCGGGCTACGACCTGACCCGCCTCATGGTGGGCAGCGAAGGCACGCTGGGCGTGATCACCGAAATCACCGTGCGCCTGTACCCGCTGCCCGAGGCCGTGTCGGCCGCCATCTGCTCGTTCCCGAGCATCGAGGCGGCCGTGCGCACCACCATCCAGACCATCCAGCTGGGCGTGCCGATCGCGCGCGTGGAGCTGATCGACGCGCACACCGTGCGCATGGTCAACGCCCACAGCAAGCTCGGCCTGCGCGAGGAGCCCATGCTGCTCATGGAATTCCACGGCTCGCCGGCCGGTGTAAAGGAGCAGGCCGAGGTGGTGCAGGAGATCGCGGCCGAATTCGGCGGCAACGCGTTCGAATGGGCCACCACCCCCGAGGAGCGCACCCGCCTGTGGACCGCGCGGCACAACGCCTACTTCGCCGCGGTGCAAAGCCGCCCCGGCTGCCGCGCCATCAGCACCGACACCTGCGTGCCCATCAGCCGCCTGGCCGACTGCCTGCTCGACTCGGTGACCGAGGCCGACGAGAGCGGCATTCCCTACTTCCTCGTCGGCCACGTGGGCGACGGCAACTTCCACTTCGGCTACCTGATCGACCCCGAGAGCGCCGAAGAGCGCCTGAAGGCCGAGGACCTGAACCACCAGCTCGTCGCCCGCGCGCTGCGCCTGGGCGGCACCTGCACGGGCGAACACGGCGTGGGCCTGCACAAGATGGGCTTCCTGCTGGACGAGACCGGCGCGGGCGCGGTGGACATGATGCGGGCCATCAAGCGCGCGCTGGACCCGAAGAACATCCTGAACCCGGGCAAGATCTTCGCGATGTGACGCGGGCGGCCGAAGCCATGCCTGCGAAACGACTGGCCTTGCGCCGCCGGCGCTGGACCCTCGTTTTTTCCCTGCCGTTCACCGTGCTGATGCTGGTCATCTGCATCTATTCGGTCTTTCTCCTGTTCACGGGAAACCCGCTGGTCACCTTCATCGCAGGGCTCTCGGCATTCGGGGCCTTCTGCGTCGGGGGCACGCTGGGAAAGACGGTGCTCCAGGCCCTCTGCGACCTTCAACCCGCGGTGATCGTCGATTCGAACGGCTTGAACGACGTTCGCGGCGGGACGGGCCTGGTGCCGTGGCACGAGATCGAGCGGGTGAAGCTCGACCTGGACGAGCAGCGCATCCTGGTGGATGTGGCGGACCATGCGGCGCCCGATCGGCGCAGGTGGATCAGCCGGGCCCGGCGGCTTCTCTCCGGCGCCGACTACACCGTGGCGCTGGCGGGCCTGAGCTACCACCCCCAGGAACTGGAACGGGCGCTGGCCTGGCACCAACGGCAGGGCGGAAATCGCCGCGCGGTCCATGGCAAGATCGACGTCTGATCCCCTTGCGGCGATCGCCGGTTGAACCACGATGTCCAAGATCCTGCTGCTCATTGCACTGACCATCCCGCCCTGGCTCGCAGCCAGGCTGGATGCGCCCAGATGGGCCTTGCTGCTTTGCGCCGTGCCCTTCGGCCTGCTCGCGATGCGCATGGGAGACTCGGACGAGCACCTGTTCGGCGACGCGTCGGAGAAGGTCGGGCGCTTCCTGTTCTTGGCGATGGGCATCGGCGGCGTCGCGCTGGGACTGCTGGCGTGGAGCCTGCGGGGCACCGCCTCGGCCCTGGGGATGCTCTGGTGGTTTCTGCCGGTCGCCCTGGTGCTTTTGCTCGTGGGCATCGTCCGCGTCCTGTTCAAGTGATGGCCGCTTCGCGGGCGCCCGTTCCAGCGAACCCAAACATGGCACGTTCTCCCGACGGGACCCACCGGGCGGCACTGCGCTTCGAAGGCGAGATTCGGTTCGGCCCGGAATACTTTTGCCTGTCGATCGACGGCCGCGGCATCCCGCACCGGATCTTCGGCCAGCCCCTCCTGTGGTCGCCCGACTCCCGCTTCCTGGCCGCGCAGGAATGGCTGACCACCGACTACGCCACGGGGCCCATCACCTGCGCTGCGCTGATCGATGCGGCCGAATGGAAGATCGCCCGGCTGGAGGTGCTGGCCAAAGGGTTTGCGCAGGACTTCCAATGGGAGGCGGCCACCTTTCGGTACCAGCAGGCCTTTGCGGCCCGATCCACGGCCCGGTGCGCCCAGGTGGCACTGGAATCCGTGGAGGGCTGGGCGCCCATCGACGCCGCCCCGCCGCTTCCAGCCGATGGGGCATGACGCCTGGGACCGCCGCGCCTGCAACGCTAAAGTCCGCGTGATGGCCACCAACCACCAGGAGAATCCATGAAGTGCTTCGTACACCAGGCCGCCGACGCCGTGGGCACCTGCCGGGCATGCAACAAGGGGATCTGCCCGGACTGCGTCAAGGACCTGGGACACTCCATCTGCTGCAGCCAGGGCCCTTGCGAGACCAAGGCCCGCACGCTGGATTCGCAGGTCGCGCAAAGCAGCGTGGTGCTGGCCGCGCAGCGGCGCAACCGGTTCCTCGCCCCGATGTTCTTCATCATCGCCGGGGCGCTGTTCATCGCCTTCGCAGGCAGCGCCACCGGACAATGGTTCGGTTACGGCCAAGCCTTCGGTCTGGGTTTCATCGTCTTCGGCATCGTCCTGGGCATCGCCAGCCACCGGTACGCCAGGGACCTCGAACGCAAGGCCTGATGCGCAGCGGGCTGCTGCCATCCGCCCCCAAGCACGGATGGCCAAAAGGCGCCCCAAGGCATGAGATGCTCCGCAAAACGCCCAACGCAGGCTTTTGCGTCCAACCAGCCATTCCAACAAGGGAGACAAACCCATGCCAGACCACCGCGCCGCCGACAGCGGCTTACAGCAAACGCGCAAGGCCACCGCCAGTGGCTGGATCGGATCGGTGCTGGAGTACTACGACTTCTTCATCTACGCCACCGCCGCATCGCTGATCTTTCCGCAGATCTTCTTTCCCGCAGGCAACCCGACGGCGGCCATCGTGGCCTCGCTCGCCACCTACGGCGTGGGCTACGTGGCCCGGCCCATCGGCGCCCTGGTGCTCGGGCACTGGGGCGACACCCATGGCCGCAAGCAGGTGCTGGTGCTGTGCATGTTCCTGATGGGGTTTTCCACCCTGGCAGTGGGCCTGCTGCCCACCTATGCGCAGGCCGGCCTGCTGGCCCCGGCAATGCTGGTGGTGCTGCGCCTGATCCAGGGCTTTGCGGTGGCCGGCGAGATCTCGGGGGCCAGCTCGATGATCCTGGAGCACGCGCCGACCGGGCGGCGGGGCTTTTATGCGAGTTTTGCGCTGCAGGGCGTGCAGGCGGGGCAGGTGCTGGCGGCGGCGGTGTTCCTGCCGCTGGCGTATTTCTTGCCGGCCGAGCAGTTCAACACCTGGGGCTGGCGCGTGCCGTTCCTGCTGAGCTTCATCGTCATCCTGGTGGGCTACTACATCCGCCGCGAAGTGCAGGAAACCCCCGTGTTCACCGCCGAGCGCCGGCAGGGCGCCGTGCCGCGCGCGCCCATCGTGCAGGCCTTCCAGGAGAACGGGCCGAACATGCTGCGCGTGGTGTGCATGGCGCTCATGAACGTGATCCCGGTGGTGGCGACCGTGTTCGGCGCGGCCTATGCCGTGCAGCCGGGCTATGGCGTGGGCTTCGACAAGAGCGTGTACCTGTGGATTCCGGTGCTGGGCAACATCGTCGCGGTGCTGGTGATCCCGCACGTGGGCAACCTGTCGGACCGCATCGGCCGGCGCCCGCCGATCATCGTGGGCGCGCTGCTGTCGGGGCTGCTGGCATTCCTGTACCTGTATGCCATCAGCATCCACCACGTGCCGATGGCGATCGGCATGTCGCTGCTCATGTGGGGCGTGGTGTACCAGGGCTACAACGCGGTGTTCCCGAGCTTCTACCCCGAGCTGTTCCCGGCCCGCACCCGCGTGACCTCGATGGCCATCTCGCAGAACGTGGGCACCACGCTCACGGCCCTGCTGCCCGCGCTGTTCGCCGCCGTGGCGCCGCCCGGCTCCACCAACGTGCCGGCCACCGTGGGCGCGATCGCGTTCGGCGTGACAGCCATCGCGGCGCTGGCCGCGTGGTCGGCGCGCGAGACCTTCCGCATTCCCACCCAGGACCTGGGCCATCCCGATGCGCAGCCCCTGTCCGAAGCCGCGTACGAACAGGCCCGCCAGGAGGCCCTGCGCAGCCACGGGCGTGGCCGCTGAAAGACCCACGGCAATCGGCCCCTCATCGTTCCCCATGCAGCAGCAAACCATCAACGGCAGCACCCGCCTGATCGCCCACCTGGGCTACCCGACCGAGGCCTTCAAGGCCCCGATGATCTACAACCCGTGGTTCGCGCAGCAGGGCATCAACGCCCTGGTGGTGCCCATGGGCGTGCAGGCCGAGGACTACCCCGCCACGCTGCAGGTGCTGCGCCGCATGACCAACTGGCACGGCGCGCTGGTGACCATGCCGCACAAGGTGAGCACGCTGGCGCTGGTGGATGCGCTCACGCCCACGGCGCGCATCGCCGGGGCCTGCAACGCCATCCTGCGGCTGCCCGACGGGCGGTTGCTGGGCGACCAGTTCGATGGCGCCGGCTTCGTGCGCGGCGTGCAGCGCAAGGGACTTGCCCTGGCGGGCCGGCGCGCGCTGGTGTCCGGCTGCGGCGGCGTCGGCTCGGCCATCGCCGCCTCGCTGGCAGCGGCGGAGGTGGCCGAGCTAGCCCTGTTCGACGTGGACGGCCACCGCGCGCAGGCGCTGGCCGACCGGCTGCGGCAGCACTACCCCGCCCTGCGCACGGTGGCGGGCCGCAACGACCCGGCCGGGTTCGACCTGGTCGTCAACGCGACACCCCTGGGCATGCGCCGGGACGATCCCCTGCCCTTCGACGTGGCCCGCATCGTCCCCGGCACCTTCGTGGGCGAGGTGGTGATGGCACAGGCCCACACCCCGCTGCTGCAGGCCGCGATGGCCCGGGGCTGCCCGGTGCAGCAGGGAACCGACATGCTGTTCGAGATGATTCCCGCCTACCTGGAGTTCTTCGGCTGGGGCGGGGCCACGCCCGAGGCGCTGCGTGCGGTGGCGCGCATCGTGTATTGACCGGTGCCTGTCCGGCCGCTACCGTCACGCCACCTTCCGCTTCGCACACCAGCGCCATTCGATGCCCACCACCCCCCGCTCCCTCGGCCCCTTCCAGGTCCACCCCATCGGCCTGGGCTGCATGAACCTCAGCCATGCCTACGGCGTGCCGGCCTCGCGCGAGCAGGCCGAGCGGGTGCTGCTCACCGCGCTCGACGAGGGCGTGACGCTGTTCGACACCGCGGCGCTCTACGGCTTCGGGGCCAACGAGACGCTGGTGGGCGAGATCCTCGCGCCGCACCGCCAGCGCATCACGCTGGCGAGCAAGTGCGGCATGCAGGGCGTGGACGCGAACGGCGACGGCCGGCTGGTGCGGGTGATCGATGGCCGCCCGGCGACCTTGCGCGCGACCTGCGAGGCGAGCCTGCGCCGGCTGCGCACCGACGTGATCGACCTGTACTACCTGCACCGCTGGGACCGGCGCGTGCCCATCGAAGACAGCGTGGGCACGTTGGGCGACCTGGTGCGCGAGGGCAAGATCCGCAGCGTGGGCCTGTCGGAGGTGTCGGCCGCCACGCTGCGCCGCGCGCATGCCGAGTACCCCATCACCGCGCTGCAGACCGAATATTCGCTGTGCACGCGCAACCCCGAGATCGCCGTGCTGCAGGCCTGCCGCGAGCTGGGCACGGCGTTCGTGGCGTTCAGCCCGCTGGCGCGGGGCTTTCTGGGCGGCGCGCTGCGCGATGTGTCCACGCTGGCGCCGGGCGACATCCGCCGCACGATGCCCCGCTTCGCGCCCGAGGCCTACGCGGCCAACCTGCGGCTGCTGGGCGCCTACGAAGCCCTCGCCCGCGAGGCCGGCTGCACGCCCGCGCAGCTGGCCCTGGCCTGGCTGCTGGCGCAGGGGCCGGAGATCATCCCGATTCCGGGCACCACGAGCGTGGCCCATCTGCGCGACGACCTGGGCGCTGCCAGCGTGCAGTTGCCGCCCCACCTGCTGGCGCAACTGGATGCGCTCGTCCACGACCGCGCGATGGCGGGTGACCGCTACCCGCCCCAGGCACAGGCGGAGGTGGATACCGAGGTGTTCTGAGCCTGCTGGCGAATTGCTACTATTTTTACAGCAACACGCCCTAGTGAAATATGCGCTGGAGCCCTAAAAGGCTTGAAACCATTTCAGGCGATTGACTGGCCTGCCACCCGCCCGCGTCAGGCCGCCACCGAACGGGCCGCGCGCGTGCGTGCCGCCACGCCGGCCCCCACCACGCCCGCCGAGGCCACGCCCAGCACCAGCGCCGCGGCCGATCCATAGAAGATGCCGTGCGCCGCACCGCGGTCCAGCAGCGCGCCGAAGATCGGCGCCGCCACGCAAAAGCCCAGGTCCAGGCCCGAATACACCGTGCCATACACCCGGCCCGTGGCCCCGGGAGGCGCGGCCCGCTTGATCAGCATGTCGCGCGAGGGGCCCGCCAGGCCCGTGCCCAGGCCCGCGATGGCGGCGAACGCCACGGCGCCCATGCCGGGCAGCCAGCCGGTGCCCACCAGCAGCAGCAGCACGCCGGTGGCCAGCAGGCACACGGTGATGATGCCCTCCAGCCGCGCCACGCGGCCGGCGAGAAAGCCGCCCACCACCATGCCCGCGGCGCCGCACAGCATGTAGCCCGTGACCACCATGGAGGTCACCGCCAGCGGCAGGCCGTACATCTGCTGCAGCGCGGGGCTGGCGAAGCTCTGGATGGCGCTCAAAGCGCAGGTGGTCCAGAAGAAGAACGAAAAGCACAGCCACACCGAGGGCAGCTTAAGAAAGGCCATGGGGTGCTCGGCCACGGCTGCAGCGCCTGCGCCGCCGGCAGCGGTGCCGGGCTTGGGCGCGTGGGCCCAGGCGCCCTGGCGGTCATCGAGCGCATCGCGCTGCCACACCATGATGGCCAGCACCACCGCCGCCAGCGCGGCCCCGCACAGGCAGGCGGTGCGCCACGATCCGGTGGCCGCGGCGATGCCGGCCATGAAGACCGGCGCCGTGGCCCAGCCCAGGTTGCCCGAGATGCCGTGCACCGAGAAGCCGTGGCCCAGGCGCTCGGGCGACACGCGCTTGTTCAGGATGGTGAAGTCCACCGGATGGAAGGGCGCATTGCCCAGGCCCGCCAGCGCCGCCGCCAGCATCAGCCCCGCGTAGCCCTGCGACGTGCCGGCCACGAGGCCCGCCACGGCGAAGCTGGAGAGCGCGAAGAACAGGATCGGGCGCGCGCCCACCCGGTCCACCAGGAAGCCCGACAGCGCCTGCCCCACGCCCGAGATGACGAAGAACACCGACACCAGCAGCCCCAGCTCGGAGTAGTTGAAGCCGAACTCCGCGATCAGGAACGGAAACAGCGGCGGCAGCAGCATGTGAAAGAAATGCGAGGAGCCGTGCGCCAGGCCGATGAGGCCGATGGTGCGGGCGTCCTGGCGCAGCGTGCCCGCGGGTGCTGCGGCAGATGGGGATGCGGTGGAGGTCATGCAGCGATCTTAGGCAGCGGCGCGGCGGCAGGTTGACGATAGACTGCCAACTTCTGTCGCGAACATGCCAAGCACTCCTTCTTCTGCCCTGCAGCGCAGCGCCATCAGCGCCTCCCACGCCAGCGCCCCGCCCGGCACGCGGCCGCGCCGCACGGTGTCGTATGTCAGCTCGCTCACGCCCGACCTGTTCGTGCCCAGCGCCACACGCCCGGTGCGCGCCAAGGCGCGCTGGCTGCCGGCCGACACGCAGGTGCTGCCCCACTGCCACGCCTGGGCCCAGGTGGCGATCTCGACCACGGGCGTGATCCACCTCACCGTGGCGCAGGGCACCTACATCGTGCCGCCTTCGCGCGCGCTGTGGATTCCCCCGGGCGTGGAACACGCGGTGACCATGGTGCAGGACGCCGACCTGCGCACGCTGTACCTGCACCAGCCGCGCGGGCGCTGCGGCCCGGGCGGCGTGGTGCGCGAGGCGGACGATCCGGCCTGGCGGCAGTGCCGGGTACTGGAGGTGTCCGAACTGCTGCGCGCGCTGGTGCGCGAAATGCCCAGCGAACCCGACGGCGCCGGCACCCCGCCCACGCCCGACGCGCTGCGGCGCGAGCGCCACCTGAGCGCGCTGATCTGCGACGAACTGCGCAGCGCCGCCGCCCTGCGCCTGGGCGTGGACCTGCCGCGCGATAAACGCCTTTTGCACCTGTGCGAGGCCGTGCTGGCGGACCCCACGCGCCATGAGACGCTGGAAGACTGGGCGCGCGACACCGGCGCCAGCCCGCGCACCGTGGCGCGGCTTTTCAGGACGGAACTGGGCAGCACCTTCACGCAGTGGCGCCAGCAGGTGATCCTGGCCAAGGCCGTGGCACTGGCCGCCGAACGCCTGCCCGTGGGCCGGATCGCGGCCGAGCTGGGCTACAGCGCCAGCGCCTTCAGCGCCATGGTGCGGCGCGCGGTGGGACAGACGCCGGGGCGGTTCCTGGGGCAGCACCAAGGGCCGGGCATGGCCTGAGCGTGCCCCCGGTGTGCCCCCGCCCCCGGGTCCAAGCGGGGCGCACCGGCGGCGAAAGAGCGGCCCTTCAGTGCCTGGGACACACTGGCGAGCGGCCGAACAACCAGGCCGCCGCAGCGGCCATCAGCGCCGCCAGCAGCCAGCGGGCGCCCAACGACAGCGAGGGCACGGGCTGCACCTGCTGCACCTGCAGGACCGCCACCGCGGTGTCGTCGGCCGCCACGGTGTCCCCCACGGCGGCCGTGCTGGCGCGCAGGCTCGACGGACCCAGCGCGGCCGGGACGCCCGCCACGCGGCAAGTCACCACACCACCTGCCGGCACGGCGTCGTCGCTGACCCAGGGGGCCGCGCCTGGGCCCAGCGTGCAGCCCTGCACGGCCAAGCCCGCAGGCAGGCCGCTGTCGATGGCGCATCGCGTGCCGCTGGCAGCGGGGGTGTTGCCCACGTTGGTGCAGGTGAACGTGCCGGCATAGGTCCCCTGCAGGATCGCCGCAGGCGGCAGTCCGGCCAGGCTGACCGCCATGTCGATGACGGCCATCCGCGTGGTAGCGGTGGCCCGGTTGTTGGCAGGGTCCGCATCGCCCGGCGCGTTGGCCGTGGCGGTGACGGCCACTGCGCCATTGGCAGGGGCGGTGTACCGGAAGGCGAATTGCAGAAACTGCCCGTCCGCCAGGGTGGCCGGCATGCCGGTGAAGGTGGCCGCACAGGTGGCCGGGTCGTACCCGGCCAGGCCCACGCCCGCCGGCAGGCCCGTGAAGGCCACGCCGGCGGGGCAGCTTGCGGGCGTGCCGATGGTGACGGCCCAGGTCCAGCCGCTCGCCGCCGTGCCGCCGTTGTTGGAGAACCGGAGCGAGCCCACCACGGTGCTGCCTGGCGTGGCGGACGCCGGCGCGCTCGCGCCCGCCTGCACATCGTTCGTTCCGATGGCCGTGCTGGCACGCGCCACGTTGTTGGCGGGGTGGTCGTCGGGGTCCTGCGCGGTGGCGATGGCCGCCACGATGGCGACGGGCCCCGACGCGGGCGCGGTGTAGCGCAACGTCAGCGGTGCGGCGGGATCGGCCCCCCGCACCATTTGGCCCGGCGCCAGCGCGGCCGGCAGGCCGGCGAGGGTGTAGCGGCCCTGCCCCGCCACGGTGGAGCAGCTGGCCGAGGCGCCGGCCGGCAGATTGCCGAAGGCCAGCGCCGGCGCCGCGCAGCCCGTGCCCGCCGCAACGGTATAGGTGACCCCTGAAAGCGCCGAGCCGCCCTGGTTGGAGAAGGTGAGCACGCCCTGGACTGTAGCCCCCGGCAGCGCCGTTCCGGGAACGAACACCTCTGCCTCCGCGTCGCGCACGATCGGATCGATCGTCAGGGTGCCGGTCTGCGGCGCAACGCTGTAGTAGGTCCAAAGGTTCAGCCCCTTGGAGTCGCCCCAGCCGCCGGCCGGGGCGCAGTCGCTGTTGGCGTTGGTTCCCGGAAGCCACCAGCGGTACAGGCGGGCGCTGGCGCCATAGGCGAGCGTCGAATCCACGCCCTGCAAGGCCTCGGCGGGGCTCGGTCCGGGCGGCACGGCGCCGGGGCACAGCGTTCCGTTGAGCTGGCCCACCAGGACGCCGCTGCGGGTGACATAGCCCCGGTCGTCGAAGAAGACGGTGGTGTCGCCGGCGCCCGTGCCGTTCAGCCGGGTGATGGTGGGCCCGCCGCCGAAGGTGGCCGTGGCCTTGCTGGTGCCGTTGCCGTTGTTTTCCGAATCCAGCATGGGCAGATGGATCTCGCCCGCCCGCGCGGTCGCCCTGAAAAGATAAGGCGTCGCCTGCGGTGGAAACAGGTTGCCCGCCGCGTCGTTGCCGCTCCACAGCACCGAATATTCGCCCGACCCGGCGATCCCCGTGATGACCGCGTTCGCCGCGTTGGACGGGCTGAAATCCGCGCCGTCGCGGCTCACGACGATCTGGTACGAAGTGGCGTCCTTCGTCGTCACCTGGAACGTGCCGCCCGCGCCGGTGGTGGTGCGCTGCGGGTCGGGCAGGTGGCCGGTGAAGGTGGCGCTCACCAAGGACGGCGTGGGCGGCACGGTGGGAATGTTCAGGGCCGTGAGCACCGCGTCCACCGCGGCCGCATTCGGGCCTGCGGGCGCGATGTCGCTGAAGAAGATCGGGTACTCCGCCCGCTGCGAGGTCACGCCCTGCGGCAGGTCGGTGACGTAGGAGTCCTGCCCGCGAATGTCCTTGTAAAGCGGCTGGCCGTTGTCCAGAAAACCCAGGCTGTTGCCGTACAGCACGAACCCGTTCGGGTCCATGCCGGCAAGCGCCTGGGAGTAGCGGTAGCCGTCGCGCGTCACGTAGTAGTGCCGCGAGAAGATCGGCCGGTTGTTCACGCCCGCAAAGCCTGCCCAGGCATACGTGAAGAGGCGCCCGTTCAGGTCGGCCAGGGCATCGGCGCGCGCGCGTACCGTCACGTCCCAGGCCGCCACGGTGTTGCTGCTGGGGCGGGGGTTGAAGATGTCGGCGTTCAGGTTGGTCGGGCCGCTGGGTGTTGCGGTGAACAGCACGCCGTAGATGCCGTTTTCCGGGACCCGATAGGCGCAGGGCGCAAAGCCTCCGGTGGCGGTGGCGCTGCCGTCGGCGCTGTGCGGGCCCGCCAGTTCTTGCGCCCGCGTCACGATGGCGCCCCGCCCCGGGCCGCCGTAGCTACCGGCAGGAACGGCCGCGGATGCGCAGGAGAATGCGGCCACCGCGGGCACGGTCTCATCCCCCGGCGTGCCGAAATCCGTGGGTGCATAGACCAGGATGTCGCCCCCGTCGCTGCGGTTGCTGGAGCCCAGCAAAACGTATTCGCCCGCCCGGGCATACACGTAGAGGAACGTGCGCCGGTTCACCTTGCCGACGTAGTAATTGCCGGGCTGCAGATCGAGATTGGCGCGGCAGCCGCGGTTGGCCGCGTTGGCACAGGTGCCGCCGCTGGTGGGGTAGCTGGCCGGGTACAGCGTGCGGCTGCCTTCTGCACGGACCGCGGAGGTGAACAGCAGCGCCGTCAAGATCCACCCCCCTGCCGCCATCCACCATGGGCTGTGGAGCCTCACGGGCGAGCCCGCCTGCCTGGCGCGCGACAAGCCGCTACTGCCAGCGTGGAAATCGGCCGTCCACTTCGAGCGGCGCGGCGACAGGCAAGGAACGATGGAAGGCAGGGACATGGCATAAGGGGAAAAGGCGCGGCATGGAATCACGCCTGATGGCTGTGAGTGCCCAACAAAAGGTTACAAGTTGTCAGGAAAGGGGTGGTTTTCACACTGCGGAATAGCCAGGCCCAGGGGCCTCCAGCCCGGCCAGACGGCCCCTGGCAATGCCTGCGGTATCGTCGTGGAGATGAACCAGGCAACCACATTCCACAGCTACGAACCCCGCCAGGGCCACGGCCTTCCGCACGATCCTTTCAACGCCATCGTGGGGCCGCGCCCCATCGGCTGGATCGCCTCGCGCAGCGCGGCCGGCGTACTCAACCTGGCGCCCTACAGCTTCTTCAACGCCTTCAACTACACGCCGCCGATCATCGGATTCGCCAGCATCGGCGCCAAGGACACCCTCGCCAACATCGAGGCAACGGGCGAGTTCGTGTGGAACCTGGCCACCCGCCCGCTGGCCGAGGCCATGAACCAGACCTGCGCCGCCGTGCCGCCCGAGGTGGACGAATTCGCATTGGGCGGCCTCACCCCGGTGGCCTCGCGGATCGTGTCCGTGCCCCGGGTCGCCGAAAGCCCCGTGGCCATGGAATGCCGCCGCACGCAAATCGTGCAGTTGCAAGGCGCGGACGGCGAGAAGGTGCCCACCTGGCTGGTGCTGGGCGAGGTGGTGGCGGTGCACATCGACCGCGCGCTGCTCAAGGACGGGGTGTACGACACGGCCCATGCCGGGCACATCCTGCGCGCGGGCGGGCCGGCGGACTATTTCACGGTGGGGCCGGAGCAGTTGTTCAAGATGCATCGGCCGCGCTGAGCGGCCACCGGCGCGGGCCGCAGCCTCACTGCAGCCGATAGGCGTTTTCCACCGTGTATCTGCCGCCCTCGACGACTCCGCCTTCGTCCTGTTCTTCGTCGTCCGCGTCGATGTGGCCCGCGTCCACGTACTCGAAAGGCGCTGGACTGCCCAGAGACGTCAGCACGCCGCCATAGGCTGGCAATGTCTCGTCCTCCTCGTTGCTCTCCGCAGCAGCGCACACCAGCGCGCACCCCATTGCCTCGGCCTTGCGCCGGGCGAGTTGCATCAAGGCTTGGTCTGCCGGACCCTCGGCCTGCATGCCCGTGTGGGCATACAGCTTCTCGACATACAGAACTGGCTGTCCCGCCGCCTCGTCCAGCAGGAGCCGGACCATGCGCCGCGCAGCGATGGTGCCGTCGTGCGCCCGGACCAGCAGCATGCGGTATTTGCCATCGATCACATAGCCCATCAGGGCCTTGCTGTACTGCGCGTCCTCATCGACGCTCTGGCAACTCGCAATGTCGGTTCCACACAGCAGCAGATCTTCCGGATGGTCGGTGTCCTCGACGGGGAACGGATGTGCAGATGCCTCCAGCGCCACGGGCTTCTTCCACTGCGCATAGGCCTCAGGGGCCAGCCTTTCGATCTCGGCCAGATGGGCAGATTCATTCGTTGCGTACCGCAAGGCCTGGAACCGGGCGAGCCCTTCTTGCGACCAGACGACGCTGTCGGCAAACCGCTCCAGCGCGCTCAGGACCGCCTCTTTTCCATCGTCCTCGTCGAGGTTGGAGCGGATGTTCTGTGCGTGGACGATCAGCGCTTCGGGTTGCCGCCAGGAAGAGAGAAACGCATTCCAACCGGCCAGGTTTTCAGTGCTTTCGTCCCGGGCTCCGGCCCCCGGCATCGCAAGACGCAGCGCGGGTTCGATCACCGATTGGATCGATGCCGGCCTGTTCCGGGATTGCGCCAGATCGGTCAGCATGTCGAGCACAGCGCAAGACTGCGCGTCCTCCCCCGTAGCGCACTGCACCGCGATGGCGATGAACCGCAGGTTGTCGAGAAAGCCGCGGCAACGCTGCGACCCCGTGCCACTGGCAGGCAGCGCATGCTCCAGAAGCTGGCGGCGCTCTTCATGAGAAAGATCGCACTCGCTGTCTGCCAGGAGGGTCAGATCCTTCAGCGCCCGGTGCAGCCAACGACCGTTCTTGAGATCGGACGAGCCCAAGACCTCCAGCAACTGCGGCGAAGGCCGGGCAGGGCCGTCTGCTTGCGCAAACAGCGGATGCAGCGCGATGGCCAAGCTGCGCATGTGGGGCCTGTGAAACGGTGCTGAAAATTGCAGATAGCCGTGGGCATCGTCACCGGCATGGGCTGTCAACGCCAGCCGCTCCGTCAGCTGCCGGCGCAGGTGGGGTGCGTGCAATCGTGCCAAAGACTGCAAAGTGCCCTCCAGTCCCGCCAGTCCCGAGGGCTGCAAGCCGCCGAACATGACCGCGGCTTCGAATGCCCACTGTTGATGCGTCGCGCGCGCCAAGGCGCCTCGATGGGTGGGATCGCCATCCGCGATACGCTGGAGCACGGGTGGAAGCTGCATTCCGGCCAGTGTCCTCTTCAGCGCCTGCAAGCGAATGGCGGGGTCTGAATGCGTCATCTCGATGAAACCGCCCCAGACGGGCTTCCAACGCTGGAATTCTTCGCCCGCCAGCCGACGCAGCTCCTCGCGGGTGGCAAGGGGCGCAAAAAGCTGCAGGGCCTGGGCAAACAACCGCGAATGGCTTGCGGGAGCCAGATCGAGACGATAGAAGCCGCTGCGATGGCGACCGTGGAACTGCAGGTTCTCTGCATCCCGCGCCTGTTGCGCAAGCGCTACTGCAAGGCGCACCGGCTCCGGCAGAGCGAGGATCTCCGGTATTTCGCTTTTCTCCAAACCAATCTGGTGGCGCCGGGCCACCGCCGCTGCGACGATCGACAGGGCCTCGACCGTCGCCCCCTCTTTGCTTGCCAGCGAGTACAACGCCGACAGGCCCTGTGGATGTTCCGCCACGGCCTCGGCCAACGCCCGTCGATCGCTTTCGGCCACCCGGGAATCCACCGCCAGAGCCACGATGTCTGAAAACTGGCGACTGCTCAACGGCACGCGGTCCAGCAAGGCTTTGCGGGCGCGCTCGAACAGCGCATGGGCCTGCCGCTGCACGGCAGATTCGGAGGCCTGGGCCGCAGCGCCGCAAGAGGAATCCTGCGCCCCACCCTGCCGCGCAGCCAGCGACTGCCGAGGCGCCATCGCCCCGGCCTCCTGGGGAGCGCCGCGGGACGCGAGCGGGCCGGCCTCCACCGGCGCGCGCTGCGTGGGTGGGGGCGTACGAGTGGCCTCTTGCCCCGGCCCAGGCGTGGCCTGGGTGGGCAAGGCCGGGTTGCGGGCCGCAACGGGTGTGGTCATGGAAAGGAAGATTTCTCGGGATGGTTTGCAGCCGCGCCGAACGGCTGGGGAATCGATGGCATCGTGCCGCGATCGCAACCAGACACCGACTGCCGTGCGAAACGTTGCACGCCATTGCGACGCCTGGGTGTGCGGCCCCCATCCGCGCGGCGTGGCGGACATGCCCCTGCGGTGCCAAGGACACCGAATCCATCGGCCCAGAGTTTTCCGAAAAACCTTGGGCCCGCAGCGCTTATGCTGCTGGCGCACGCAGCGATCCTTTTTGAAACCCGGGCGCCCACCGCATGCTGCTGCAGACCCCGGCGGCAGGGCGCCTTACGCGGAGCGACGACACATGAACCCCACCCGACTGATCGCCATCGTTTTGATCGTGGCCGGCGCCCTGGGCCTGGCTTACGGCGGCTTCAGCTATACGAAGGACACCACCGTGGTGAAGGTCGGTCCGCTGGAGATTTCGGCCAAGGAAAAAGAGACCGTCAACATCCCGCTGTGGATGGGCATCGGCGCCATTGCCGTCGGCGGCCTGCTGCTGGTGCTGAGCGCGAAGAAGTGATGTCCGCCGTGATGCCGGCATCCTGCGCGATGCAGGGCTGACCCGATGGACCAGGACTGCGCCCCATGAAGGCCGCCGCCTTGCGCCGCTTCGCCGGGCGCTGCTGGTTCGGCCTGCTGTGCACCGCCCTCGGCCTTGCGCCGGTGCTGCTGCTTTTGCTGTCGTGGCCATTGCTGCGCCTGCTCGGCTGCGAAGGCAACGAGGGCTCGGGCATGCAGTGCGCATCGGCCCCGGGGCTGTCGGATGCGGCGTATTCGGTGCTCATGATCGGTGCGTGGGGGTCGATGTTCACGCTGCCCTCGGCGCTGATGCTGTACCTGGCCGGGGTGGTGGTGCGCTGGCTGGCGCGCCCACCGGCGCAGCGGTAGGGCCGGTGCGCCGGCCGGTGCGATGCACCGCCGAAAGACGCTTCGCTTTCCTTGCGGTTGCCGCGGCCGGTAAGCGTTCAGCGCGTGAAGTCGGCCACCACCTTGCCGATGCGAGGGCCGGTGCGATTGCGTTCGATGGCTGCCGGAATGCCGTTGAAGCCCACGGTATCGCTCAGCTTCGAGATCAGCGAGCCTTGGGCAATTTCCTGCGCGAACTGCGCCAGGAGCACCGCGTCCGCCTGGTTCACGAACCACAATCCGCGACGGCCGGCAGGTGTGCGTGCGGCGATGTCGGGCGCGGCCGCGCTGACGATGGCGCCGCCTTCGGCCAGCACGGTCCACGAGCGATCGAGCGCCTCGCCGCCAACGTAGTCCAGCACCAGGCCGATGCCCTGCGCCACCGACTCGAAACGCTCGCTTCGGTGGTCGATGACGTGGTCCGCGCCCAGGCTTCGGACATAGTCGAGGTGCGCTGCGGAGGCCGTGGCGAAGACCTCGGCGCCGGCCCGCTTGGCGTACTGCACGGCGTAGCCGCCCAAGCCGCCCGCAGCGCCGTGGATCAGGATGCGCTGGCCTGCCGCGATGGGCCCCGCCTGGTGCAGGCTCTGCCAGGCTGCAACGGCCGCCACGGGGATGCCGGCGGCCTGCACATCGTCCAGCCCCACGGGGGTGTGCACCAGGTTCGCCTCGGCGACCGGCACGAATTCCGTGTACGCGCCGAGCCGGCCCAGCGGGCCCATGACGCGGTCGCCGACCCGAAAGCGCGAGGCCCCCGGCCCGACGGCCTCGACGGTGCCGGCCAATTCGATGCCGAGCACCGCAGGCAGGGGAATCGGGAAAGCCTTCTGGACCAGGCCTTCGCGGACTTTCCAGTCGATGCCGTTCACGCCGGCCGCCCGGACACGGACCAGCACCTGGCCGTCGCCGGCGGAGGGTTTCGGGATCTCGCCGATCCCGGCGGCCGACGCGCCGCCGTAGGCGCGGATCAGGACCGCGCGTTGGGTCGTTGTCATGGGAGGTTCTCCTGTCCAGATGTCGATGGCGGGGCGCGCCGTTTCAGGCGGCTGCGCCGGCCAGGCCCGGGTAATCGGTGTAGCCCCGGGCATCACCGCCGTAGTAGGTGTTGTGGTCCGGCGCATTCATCGGGGCGTTGGTTTTCAGGCGCTCGACGAAGTCGGGGTTGGCCAGCACCATCTGTCCGTAGGCTTCCAGATCGGCCAGGCCCGACGCCAGGTCGGTGCCGATCTGCTCGCGGGTGCGCCCCGGCCGGTTCACGATGAGCGTGCCGCGCCAGAGCTTGCGAATGTCCGCCACCAGGGCTTCGTCGCCCACGTGCATCACATGCACATAAGCCAGGCCCAGCCGGGAGAGTTCGGCGACCAGATGGCGGTAGAGGGCGGGCCCTTCGGCACCCTCGTCGATGCCCCCCAGCTGCGCGCCAGGCGACAGGCGAATGGCGGTACGGTCCGCACCGATTTCCTCGGCGATCGCGGTGGCCACTTCGATCGCGAAACGGGCGCGGTTCTCGATCGATCCGCCGTACTGGTCGGTGCGGGTGTTGGCGCTCGGGGCGAAGAACTGCTGGACCAGATAGCCATTCGCGCCGTGGATTTCGACGCCGTCGGCACCCGCTTCGATCGCCCGGCGAGCGGCCAGGCGAAAGTCCGCCACGGTCTGGCGAACCTCGTCGGTGGACAGCGCGCGTGGCTCGGGGATGGGCTGCATGCCCGTCATCGTGAACATCGGCGCGCCGGGTGCGATCGCCGAAGGCGCCACGGCCTGCCGGTGGTGGGGCGTGTTGTCGGGGTGCGACATGCGGCCCACGTGCATGAGCTGGATGAACAGCCGCGCGCCCTTGGCGTGCACGGCGCCAGTGATGGCCTGCCAGCCGGCGACATGGGCATCGGTGTAAATGCCGGGGGTGGTGAGGTAGCCTTGGCCGTCGTCGGAAGGCTGCGTGCCTTCGGAGACGATCAGCCCGACATCGGCGCGCTGCGCGTAGTAGGTGGCCGCGAGGGCCGTGGGCGTGCCGTCGGGCGCGGCGCGGGAACGGGTCATCGGCGCCATCACGAGGCGGTTCGACAGGGTGTAGCGGCCGACGGTGGCAGGGCTGAAAAGGGCGGTCATGGGGTTTCTCCGGTTGCGAAGCTGCATCTTCGATTAACCTACCCATGAGATAAAGATGGTTTAGTGAGAATGATTGATCCAATATTGACGCAATGGCCATCGAATACCTGAACGACATGGCGCTTTTCGTGGAGGTGGTGAAAGCCAAGAGTTTTCGCGCGGCCGGCGATGCGACGGGGGTGCCCAACTCGACCTTGTCGCGCCGGATCGGCACGCTGGAGAAATCGATCGGCCTGCGCCTGCTGCATCGCACGACCCGCAGGATCGAGCTGACCGAAGCGGGACAGATCTACTACGAACGCTGCCGGCGCATCGTCGAAGAAGCGCGGATCGCGCATGAGCAGCTGGGCGACATGCTCGCCCAGCCCAGCGGGGTGCTGCGTGCGTCGTTGCCGGTGGACTTTGCGACCATCTACATGGCGCCGCTGATCGCGGAATTCGCCCGCCGCTATCCGGGCATCGCCTTCGATCTGGACCTCACCCCCCGCCGGGTGGACCTGGTGGCCGAGCCCTTCGATGTGGCCATCCGCATGGGCGAGCAACCGGACTCGACGCTGATCGCGCGCCAGCTGGCCCGCCTGACCACCCACCTGTACGCATCGCCCCGCTATCTGCGGGCAGCGGGCGAGCCCGCAGATCCCATCGCGCTGTCACAGCATGAGTGCATCGGCTCTCCGAAGCTCGGCCCGTGGGTGCTGCACGCCAACGAGGGGGAGGCCACCGTGGAAGTCGCTATCGGCCAGCGCTTCAAGGTCAATAGCGTGGGGATGAGCCGCAGCCTGGCCGTGCTGGACCAGGGCATCGCTCTGCTGGCGGAAGGCGTCGTCGCGGACCACGTGGCCGAGGGGCGCCTGCGCCACGTCCTGCCGGGCTGGCACGGAACGCCCGTCCCGGTCTATGCCTTGACCGAAACGCGGCTCCTGCCGGCAAAAACGCTGCGTTTCATCGAGTTCCTGCAGGAGCGGCTGGCCACCGGTCCGTGAAGCCGGCCGCAAGGTGCCCGCCCGGCCGCCCTGGCCGCCCTGGCCGCCGCACTCGCGCCATTCAGCCGCCGGACGGCCCCTGGTGGAACACCAGGTCCTGCACCGGCTGGCCGCCCACCAAGTGGCTTTCGATGATGCGGTCCATGTTGGCGGGCGTGACGTCGTAGTACCAGGTGCCGTCGGGCTGCACGCACATCACCGGCCCGCCCTTGCAGGCGGCAAAGCAGCTCACGCGGCTGCGCTTGACGCGCAGCTCGCCGTCGTTCAGGCCCGCGGCCTTGAACTTGTCGCCCAGGCTGTCGAACAGGGCCTGCGCCTGGCCGTCTTCGGCGCAGCGCGGGCCGGTGCAGATGAGGATGTGGCGGCGGTAGGCCCCGATCTTGGGTTGGATGGCCACGCGCACCCCTTCGGGCGCTGCGGTCGTGGCGATGGCGGGGGTGGGGTCTTGCTGGCTCATGCCTCTTCCTCGGTGGTGGCGACGGCCTCGGCCGCCAGGGGCTGGGCCAGGGTGTCGCGAATGTAATCGGCCGGCAGGCGATGCCGCCGGGCCAGGGCCTCGATGCTTTCGCCGGCCGCGTGGTCGAGCTGCAGATTCTCCAGCCAGCCGTTGAGGCCGGTGGAGAGCGACCGGCCCGGCCGCTCGCCGGCCAGCGTGGCGCCGCCGCCCTCCACGTCGTACTTGTTGGCGTAGCCGCGCGGCGTGACCATGAGCCCGTGCTGCACGATGGTGTTGCTGTTGCCGATCAGCACGGTGCTGAGCATGCCGATATCGGCATCGCACATGGTGGCCAGCGTGGCGAACTCGATGCGCTCGCGGCGGCGGTAGGCGCTCTTGACGATGGCCACCGGCGTGTCCGGGCGGCGGTGGCGCAGGAAAAGGCGCTGGGCTTCTTCGATCTGGCGCGTGCGCCGGCCGCTCTTGGGGTTGTAGAGCGCGACCACGAAGTCGGCCAGGGCGGCGGCATCCAGCCGGCGCGCGATGGTGGGCCAGGGCGTGAGCAGATCGGACAGCGAGATGGCGCAAAAGTCGTGCGTGAGCGGCGCGCCCACGCGGGCCGCGCAGCTGTTGATGGCCGAGGCGCCGGGCACGATCTCGACCTCGATGCCGCCGGGCTCGACCACGCCGTTCTCGTCGAAGGCGGGGGGCGTCCAGCCGGCCTGGAACAGCACCTCGAACGTGGGGCCGGCCATGCCGTACACGCCCGCATCGCCCGAGGAGATGAGCGCCACCTTCTTGCCCTCGCGGGCGCGGGCCAGCGATTCGATGGCGCGGTCCAGCTCCTCGGTCATGGACTTGCGGATGATCTCCTTGCCCTCGATGAGGTCGGCCACCAGCTTGATGTAGGTGACGTAGCCGATGATGGTATCGGCCTCGGCGATGGCGGCACGCGCGCGCGCCGTCATGTGGTCGGTGCTGCCGGGGCCGATGCCCACGAGCATGATCTTTCCTGCGGACATGGTCGCGGGGCTCCTCACGCGGCGGCGGCCGGGCCGGGCGACGCGACGCGCTGCAGCGTGCGCTCGTCGATGCAGGCGGCCAGCCAGCGGCGGCCGCGCAGGCGGGCGGCGCCGAGCGTGATGCCGATGGTGAGCAGCGGCTCCACCGCCACGAGGCTCAGGTACGACGCGGCGAACAGCGCCCAGTCGGCCACGGGCGCCGCATCGCTGCTGATGGACAGCCAGAAGCCCACCATGAGCGTCACGCCGGCGTAGTACATGGCATCGAGCTTGAGCACGTTGGCGACGCTGATGCGCTGCATGCGCTTTCCAAGGCCGTGGTGCACGGCCACCAGCGGCACGGCCAGGCTCAGGAAGTTGATGGCCAGGTGCGCCAGGTCCTGCGGCTCGAACACGAGGGCCTGGGCGAGCAGCCCCAGCCCGAAGCCGAACAGCGTGGGAATGAAGCCGAACAGCAGGTAGATGGGCATGGCGCCCACGAAATGCAGCTCCGATGGCCCCACGGGCATGTGCCAGACCTGCATGAGCACGCTGAAGAAAAAAGCCGCCAGCAGCGTGCGCAGCCAGGCGGTGGGGCTTTTGAGCAGGGGCAGCGCGTGCGCGCCCAGCAGCGCCGTGGCGGCGACGGAGGCAAAGGCGATCTTGTCCTGCGAGAGGATGCCGATTTCGATGTGCATGGTGTGGACCTTTGGGGTGAAGAAGAGGAAAAAATCGGAACGAAAAGGGATCAGCCGGCCGCGCGCGCCATGCGCGCGATCGACACGGTGGCGTTGCGGCCGTCCTCGCCGCGCAGCCGGTGCTTTTCCACCAGCAGGGCGGATGCGTCGTGCGCGGCGCCGGCCGCCAGCAGCGCCGCGGCCTCGCTGACCGACGGGGTGCCCATGTAGCGCAGCACCGTGGCCGAGGGATTGGGCACGGGAACGGCCGCCAGTTGCGCAGCGGTGTACCACTGCAGCGGCCAGCCGTGGCGCGCCGCCAATGCAAGAAACGCGGCCTCGTCGGCCTTGGCGGCGATGCTGGCGGCAGCAGCCACGTGGCGCAGGTCGGCGGGCACCTGCGCCAGGGCTTGCAGCAGGCAGGCCTGAACGGTGGCCTCGGGCGTGCCGCGGTCGCAGCCCAGGCCGATGGCCAGCCGCAGTCCATCGGTGCCGAGTGCCACCGTCATGCCGCAGCGCCCTCCAGCGGCGGGCGGTACACCACCAGGCGCTCGTCCAGGGCCTGCCACTGCTCGGGCGGCACCGGGGCATGGGTGACCCACAGGACGGCCCGGTAGTGCGCCAGATCGACATCGGCCAGGCGGTCGAAGCAGGCGATGTTGGCGGGCAGCGGCGTGGGGCGGTTCCACCAGTCGCGGCGGCCGGCCTCCTGCACCACGGCGATGGGCTCGCCGTTGACGACGTGCGCCGACACGCGCGTGATGTTGATCTTGGGCGCCTCCACGCGCCAGCCCAGGTGGCGCCCGAGGATGTCCACGGGAATGGTCTTGCCCACGTCCGACGCGGTGGTGAGCACCGGCGTGGCGCCGATCAGGGCGGCGATGCGCTCGCTCCAGTCGTTGGCGCCGCCCACATGGCCCGACAGCACGGGGATCACGAACTGGCCCGCGTCGTCCACCACCGTCACGCCGGGGTCTTCGTCCTTCGACTTCAGCACCGGCGCGATGAGCCGCACCACGGCGCCGAGCGAGACGAAGAACACCAGCTGGTCGTAGGCGGCGAAGAGCGGCGCGATCTCGTCGCGCAGCGCGCCTTCGTAGGCCCGCACGGTGTTGGGCAGGCCCTCGAACGCGCTGGCGAACTTGGCCGCGGTGCACACATGGGCCTGGGGCACGTCGCGGGCCAGTTGCGCGGCCTGCGCAGCGCCGTGGCGGGTGATGGCGACGAGGCACACGCGCACGGCCTCCAGCGGCTGCGCGGGCGCGGACAGCACCACGGCGGGGGTGGCGGCGGGGGAATTCATTCGGCAGGCTCCGGTTCGGATAGGAAGGCGCCCACGTCGGTGGGCGAGGATTTCTTGAGGCAACCCTTGATGCGCTCGCCGCGGATGCGGTGCGGGTTCTTGACCACCATGAGCGAGAGGTAGCTGACCTTGGTGCCGCGCAGCGCCGGCAGGTCCGGGCCGCTCACGCAGCGCTCGTCGGGCGCGCCCACGCGCTCGATGAACTGCGTGTGCGGCAGCAGCCCCCGCCGCACGAGCCAGTCGATCAGGTCGTCCATGAGCGGCTTGACCTTCATGAGCACCAGGGTGTCGAAGTCGGGCAGCAGTCGGTCCACCGCGCCCACGCCGTAGGCAGCGGGGACGATGGCGATGGTGTCGTCCTGCTCGGCCAGCGGCATGCCGCGCGCGGCGCAGGCGGCGGTGAAGGCGTTCACGCCCGCGATCACCGGCACCTCGATGCGCGCATCCAGCGCCCGCACGGTGCGCGCCAGGTGGCCGAAGGTGGCGTAGGTGCTGGCATCGCCCTCCACCAGAAACAGCACGTCCTGCCCGGCCAGCAGCCAGGGCAGCACGGCGGCGGCGGCGCGCGCCCAGGCGCGGACGAGCTTGTCGCCGTCGTGCGTCATGGGAAACAGCAGCGTCTGGTGCATGGCGGGCGGTGGCAGGCCCGCGCGCTGCACGATATCGAAGGCGTAGCTGGGCGTCTTGGTGCTGCGCGCGGGGTAGGTCCACACGGCATCGGTGCGCTGCAGCTGGGCCCAGGCCGCGCGGGTGATAAGGCCGGGGTCGCCGGGGCCGAGCGATACGCCGATGAGGCGGCCCAGGGCGGCGCTGGACGGGGTCGTATCGGTCATGCGCCCTCCTCCACCACCGCTGCCGGGGCCTCTGTACTAACGGCTTGCGCGCAGACGATCCACACCGGGTTCTCGGCCGCCATGCGGTGCATGTGCAGGATGGGCTTGCTGCGCGCGGCCTGCAGCTGCAACACGTCCCACGCGGCGCCCGCGGCCTGCAGGGCCTGCGTGGCGGCGGCCAGGTTCTCCAGCGTGACGAAATTCATCACCAGCCAGCCGCCCGGGCGCAGGCGTTTCAGGCACAGCGCAATCAGCTCGGCCAGCTCGCCCCCCGAGCCGCCGATGAAGACGGCATCCGGGTCGGGCCACGCATCCAGCCCCTCGGGCGCCTTGCCGTGCACGAGCGTGTGGTTGGAGACCCCGAAGGCCTGCACGTTCTGCCGCGCGATGGCCGCATCGGCCTCGTTCTTCTCGATGGCCCACACATGGCCCTGGGGACTGAGGCGCGCGGCCTCCAGCCCCACAGAGCCGCTGCCGGCGCCGATGTCCCACACGCGGCTGTCGGCGCGCAGCTGCATGCGCGCCAGCGACACGGCGCGCACTTCCTGCTTGGTGATGAGGCCTTTGTCCGGCTGGCGCTGGTGGTAGGCCGCGTCGGGCAGGCCGAAGCGCACCGGCGCGGGCCGCTGGCGCGTGCGCACCAGCAGCACCACGTTGGGGTCGGCGAAGGCCTGCTGCGCCGCGTCGGCCGGCGCCAGGTCGGCGCACACGCGCTCGTCGGCCGTGCACAGGCGCTCGGCCACGCTGAGCTGGAACTCGTCCTGCAGCCCTTCAGCCAACAGCAGGCGGGCGATGCGCGCAGGCGTGTTGTCGGGGCTGGTCAGCACGGCCAGCCGGTCGTGCGCGCGCACGGCCTGCGCCAGGGCATACAGGCCGTGCGACGGCGCCGCGCCTTGCTGCCACTCGCCCGCATCCCTGGCATGCACCGAGACGATGCGCGCGTCCTGCCAGGCCAGCCCCAGGCGGGCGCAGGCCAGCTGCAGCGTGGAGACGTTGGGAATCACCTCGATGGCCTCGATGCACAGGCGCGAGGCCAGGTAGCTGGCGATGCCGTGGCACAGCGGGTCGCCCGTGGCCAGCACCACGCTGGCCTGCTGCGCATCGCGCGCGGCGGCGATCCAGCCGGGCACGGCGGACAGCTGCCCCGTGAGGTCGCGCCGCGTGGCGCCGGGGGCGATGTCGTCCTCGAACAGCGCCAGCGCGCGCGTGCCGCCCACCACCAGGTCGGCGCGGCGCAGCAGGGCCAGCGCGGTGGCGCCCAGGCTGGCCGCGCCGTCGTCGAGCACGCCGATGATGCGGCAGGGTTGGGGGTCGGGCATGGCGGTCGGGGCGGTGGTCAAGGCGGTCACGGGGTCGGGGGCGTTCATGCGGAGCAGGCCTCGGCCATCTTGCGGCCGTCGAAGTCGCAGACGAGCACCTGGAGTTGGAAGCGGCCCCCGTAGCGGTCGGGTGCCATGAGGGTGTCCACCACCGCGCGGGCCAGCGCATCGTGGAAGGGCGCGGCCAGGCCCAGCGCTTCCATGCGCTCGGCGGCGAAGCGCGCGGTCTCGGCGGCGGCGATCTCGGCGCACACGTCGGCCGGCGCGCCGATGCCGGCGGCCAGGCCGGCGAGCAATTGCGTATCGACCTCGGCGCGGTTGGCGTGGGTGATGGTCTCGCCCTGGGCGATCTTCGTGAGCTTGCCCACCATGCCGCCGATGACGACCTCGCGCAGCCCCTGGGCCACGGCCTCGTCGAGCGCGTAGCGCAGGAAGTCGCCCATCTGCACGAAGCAGGCGGCGGGCAGCTGCGCGCGCTCCTTCATGGCGAACTGCTCGGTGCGCCCGCCGGTGGTGAGCACCGCCACGCCATAGCCCAGCGTGGCCGCCACCTGCACGCCCTGCACCACGCTCGCGCGGTAGGCCGAGGTGGAGTAGGGCTTGACGATGCCGGTGGTGCCGAGGATGGAGATGCCGCCCAGGATGCCCAGCCGCGCGTTGAGCGTCTTCTTCGCCATGTCCACGCCCTGCGGCACGGAGATGGTGACCTCCAGCCCCGCATGGGCAAGCAGCGCCTCGCCCACGGCGCGCACGTTCTCTTCGATGTTCTTGCGCGGCACCGGGTTGATGGCCGGCCCGCCCACCGCCAGGCCCAGCCCGGCCATGGTGACGGTGCCCACGCCGAAGCCGCCCGCCAGCCGCACCGCGCCGGCATCGCCGGGCAGCACGCGCACGTCGGCGGTCAGGTGGGCCTTGTCGGTGCAGTCGGGGTCGTCGCCCGCGTCCTTGATGACCATGGCGTGCGCGGCCTGGCCGTCGCAGCGGCCGTCGTTCACGGCAAAGCGCACCACGTCGCCGTTGGGCAGCAGGCAGTCCACCGCCTCGGGCACGCTGCCGTGCACCAGTCCCAGCACGGCGGCGCGCGCGGCGGCGGCCGAGCACGCCCCGGTGGTGAAGCCGGTGCGCGTGCCGCGGCGCACGGTCTTTTCCATCATGGCGACGGCGTCCCCGGCATCGTGGCCTTCTGGCGGGCCTCGGCCAGCGCCAGCAGCGCGTGCAGCGCGGCCACCACCAGCGTGGAGCCGCCCTTGCGGCCGCGGATGACGATCCACGGCACCGCGTCCACGCCGGCCATCAGGTCCTTGGACTCGGCGGCGGAGACGAAGCCCACCGGCATGCCCACCACGAGCGCCGGGCGCACGCCCTCCTCGCGGATCAGCCGCACCAGTTCGATGAGCGCGGTGGGCGCGTTGCCGATGCCGACGACGGCCCCCTGCAGCAGCCCCCGCCGGTGCGCCTTGCGCATGGCCTGCACGGCGCGCGTGGTGTCCTCGGCCTGGGCCTGGGCGATCACGTCGGCGTCGCTGATGAACTGGTGCGTGCGCATGCCGAAGTGCGCCAGGCGCGGCTGCGACAGGCCCGAGCAGATCATCTCCACGTCGGCCACCACGGGCGCGCCGCCGCGCAGCATGGCGGCGATGCCGGCCTCCACCGCCTGGGGGTGGAAGTCGGTCAGGCCGTTGAACTCGAAGTCGGCGTTGGCGTGGATCATGCGGCGCACGATGGGCCACTGCTGCGCCGTGTACGGATGCGGGCCGGCCTCGGCGTCGATGATGGCGAAGCTGTCGTGCTCGATGGCCTGGCCGGCGCGCGTGAGCTGCTCGGTGACGGTGTTGACGGTGCTCATGCGGCGGCGGTCTCGTGCGGGTGCCCGTGCGCCGGGACGTGGTCATGGCCGTCGCTATGGCCATGGTTGTGGTCGAGCGACGAATGCGCGTGGCCGTGCGCCCCATGGGCCGGGTGCGCAGGTGGCGATCCGGGCCGGTGGACCACCACTTCGGCCGTGGCCAGGGCCACCGCGGGCTCGGGTTGCGCCCCTGGCGCGGGCGCAGGGGCGTGCGTGTGTTCGTGGCTGTGGCCATGCCCCAGGTCGTGCGCGATCTCGCGGTATTTGCAGCCATCGCACGGCAGCAGGCTGTTCGGCACGCCCTCCAGCAGGTCGGCCACGCGGCGGTCCAGCAGCTCGAAGATCTCGCGCTCCAGGCCGAAGTGCTGCGACTGGGCGAAGCGCACCTGCGGGTACTGCGCGCGCAGGTGCTCCACCTGCCGGCCGATGCGCTGCATGAGCGTGCCGGTGTACAGGTAGTACGGCAGCACCACGATCTGCTTCATGCCCAGCAGTGTCTGGCGCTGCACCACGCGCTCCAGGCGCGGCCAGGTGATGCCGGTGAAGGCCAGGTCCACCAGTTCGTGGTGGCCGTCCTCCTGCAGCCAGCGCGCCATCTTGGCGACGTCGCCGTTGGCCTGCCGGTCGGACGAGCCCCGCGCCAGCAGCACCACGCCGGTGGTGGTGGGGTCGGGCATGTCCAGCACGGCCATGCACTCGCGCAGCTTGCGGCGCAGCACGTCCAGGATCGGATCGCAGGCGGTGAGGTGCGGGCCGTAGCGGAAATCGACGCCCGGGCAGTGCGCGCGCGCATGCTCGATGGCCTCGGGGATCTCCATCTTCACGTGGCCCGCCGCGTTGAGGATGAGCGGCAGCACCAGCACGCGCTGGCTGCCCTGCGCGGCCCGCAGCAGGCCGTCGTGCAGGCCGGGCGGCGCGAATTCGATGAAGCACACCTCGATGCGCCAGGCCGGCTGGCGCGCGCGCCACTGCGCCACGAAGGCGTGGATTTCGTCGTTGCCCTCGGGCTCGCGCGAGCCATGGCCGATCAGCAGGATGGTGGTGTTCATGGGGCACGCTCCAAAGGGGGATGGGGTTCGTGGGATGGCTCGCTCGCCTTGCGGAAGCGGTGCGTGAAAGTGGGGTCGTACAGCTTGGACTTGGCCAGCTCCGTCCACTGGCGGGCGCCCAGCGTGGGGCTGGCGATCACCATGGCCTGGCTCACCACCTTGGCCTCGCGGCAGCGGTCGCGGATGTCCGCGAGCGTGCCGCGCACGATCAGCTCCTCGCCCGGCCAGCTGGCCTTGTGCACCACGAGCACGGGCGCGTCGTCGGCCCAGCCGGCTTCGCGCAGCCCGGCCTGCACCTTGTGCAGCAGCGTGATCGACAGAAAGATGCACAGCGTGCAGTGGTGGCGGCCCAGCTCGGCCAGCGACTCGCCCGGCGGCATGGGCGTGCGGCCCTCCACGCGCGTGAAGATCACGCTTTGCGTGACCTCGGGCAGGGTGAAGCTCTCCACCGCCGCCGCGGCCGACGCCATGGCCGAGGAGACCCCCGGCACCACGCGCAGCGGCACGCCGGCCGCGTCCAGCGGCTGCACCACCTCGATCAGCGCGCCGTACAGGGCCGGATCGCCCGTCTGCAGGCGGATCACGGTGTCGTGCTTTTGCGCCTGAAGGATAAGCCACGCCGCCATCTGCGGCAGCGTCATGTCCTTGCTGTCGGCGATGGTGCAGCCGGGCGGCGCCCAGCGCGTGGCCGCCTCGTTGACGAGCGAGCCCGCGAACAGGATGGCGCCAGCGCGCTCGATCAGCGCACGGCCCTTGACCGTGATCAGCTCGGGATCGCCCGGCCCGGCGCCGACGAACCAGACGGTGCCCGGCGTCATGGCCGCGGGGCTGGCGCACGCGCCAGCACAGAGAAGATTTGCATGGGGACCACAGGAATGCATTCGCCCGGACCCCTGCCTCCCCGCAGGTTCCGTGAAATGGACCGCGCGCTCCAAGGCCTGAGCCTTGGGGCGCGCGCCCCCCTGTCGGCCGGTCTCCGGGCTGGCGAAAACCCGTGGGCCCTTCCCAGATGCCGAGGCATCCAGTGGGCACGATTCCACGGGGTGAAGGCGAGGCCTTCTTTCGCTTACCGTTGCGGGGGCAGCCCAGGTTGGGGTGCGGTCCGTGCCGGACGCGCCCTCCCTGGTTCCCGTTTAACTGCGCGGTCGCAATGACCGCGCGAGCACCAACGGGCGGGAGTATAGATCGATTGCAAGGGTTTCAGGCCGTATGCCCTAGTGGAACATGCCTTCATAGCTATTATTTCAATAGCAAACATGGCAGGCCCGGCCGAGGATTCCGAAGAGCTGTGACCGGTGGTAACGCCGTGGCGCAAAGGCGCTGGCGGGCAGCGCGCGGCCAGAAGATCGGCCCGCGATGCGGGCCGGTTGCGAGTGGCGGCCCGCAGGCCTTCGCCGGCCCTGCGCCGGCGCAGGGCGAGGACCGGGGCCGGGGCCCAGCCCGCGGCCCCTTCGCGCCTTAGCGCGAGAGCGCGTCCGCCGTGGCGGCGTCCACGCGGCCCGTGATCGGCAGGCCTTTGCTCTTTTGGAAGTTGCGCAGCGCAGTGGCCGTGCGGGCGCCGGCAGCGCCATCGGGCGTGCCCACGTTGTAGCCCAGCGCGTTCAGGCGCTCCTGGGCCTCGCGCACCGACATGGCGGGAGCGCCACCGGCCGGGGCACCGGCGGGCGCGGGAACGCCGGCACGGGTCTGCGATGGCGCGGCGCCGCCGTCCACGCCCAGGCGGCCACCGCCGCCCAGGCCCTGGCCCTGCACGCTTTGCGCCTTGTAGTTGCGCAGCGCCACGACCATCTGGTTGTAGGCGTCCATGAACGCGGCGGTGAGCACCTTGCCCTGGGCCGTGTTCTGGTAGCCGCCCAGCGAGCCGCCGGCCGAGCCGCCGAACAGGCCGCCGAAGCCGGCGAAATCGCTCTTGGAGGCACTGCCTTCGGAGGCCGAGATCTGCACGCCGGAGCGGTTGTCCACCAGGGTCAGCATGGCGCTGGCCTCGCGCGTCTTGAGGCCGCCGCCCAGGGCGCCGATGGCCCGGCCGCTGCCGCCGCCGATGAGCCCGCCCAGCACGCCGCCGATGCCGCCGGCATCGCTGTTGGAGAAGATGATTTCAGGCGACAGGCCGTAGTCGGAGGCGACCATCTGGCCCTTGCCGAAGTTGCTGCCGCCGCGCATTTCGCCCGATTGCATGATCGCGCGCTCGCGGTCCATGGCCGTCATGCCGGAGGCGCTGCGCTCCACCACGATGAAGCAGTTCGATTGCTGGATCAAGAGGCGCAGCAGGTTGGCCGTGGGCGGCAGTCGGTATTCGTTGCGAAGGATGGTGTACCAGCCGGCCTGCTGGTTTTCCACCAGCGACACGGTGCCCAGGGGCGATGCGCACTTTTGCAGGTCGCTGCTTTCGTTGGCCGTGGCACCGCCGGCGGCCGCGCCGGTGGCGACGGTCTTGGACTCGGCACTGCCCATCTTCATGTTGGTGGTTTCGCATCCCGTCAGCAGGACGGCGGCGCAGACGGCGGCCAGCAGTGGCAAGGTCTTTTTGGACATTGGAGTGTTCCTCTCAGGGAAAAGGGTGAAGACGCCACCTGTCGGCAGGAGGGCGCAAGACAAGGGGCCGCGGCCGCAACGGCCGGCGTGCCAGAGGCGGCGACGGATCATAGCGCCGCGGCTGGGCTGCTGGCTACCGCTGGGCGCCCATGCGATAGACCCAGACCGCATGCCCGCCGTCCGGCTGCAGCCGGGCGTGCGGCACCGCCCCGGGCACCTCGAACGCCAGGCTGACCAGCCAGGTGCCCGGCGCCATTTCCGCCTGCGCCTTGGCGGCGGCGCGGGCCATGCTTTCGGGGCGCTGGAACAGATACACCAGCGTGCAGCCGCTCCAGTCGGCGCGCCACAGGTCGCCCCGCCGCACCTCGGCCCACGGACAGCGCAGCGCGCACAGCAGGCGCAGCGGCCGGCTCCATTCCACGCCCGCCAGCCGCGCCTGCGGATAGGCGCGGCGCAGGGCGATCAAGCCGTCGCCCAGGCCGCAACCGGCGTCCAGCACCCGCGCGCCCGGCGGCAGCGCCACCGTGCGGGCCAAGCCGAGCAGCGCATCGTGCGGCGTAGGGAACAGGGGCGCATCGCGCCAGGCGTTGAGCGGGTACACCAGCAGCAGCAGCGCCAGCGGCACCAGCCAGGCCCAGGCGGGTACGCTGGCCGCGCCGGTCAGCGCCAGGGACAGCGGAAACCCCGCCGCGATCAGACCCCGGCGCCACCAGCCCGAACCCAGCACGCTGGCGGCCGTGCCGACGGCGCAGGCCACGATCAGCGCGGCCACCGGCGCCACCCGCCCCTGCAGGCCGAGGTAGGCCAGCCATGCAGCGGCCCAGGCCAGGAGGGCGGGCAAGGGCCAGGGCAGTCGGTGCATCAGGAAAGAAAGCAGGCGGTGTGGATGGGGCGCCGGAGGCAGGGCCGAGTTTAGTGACCGGCCGGCGAGGTGCTCGACGCCACTGCGCCGCCACCAGCGGCACCGCGCCCACCGCTGGAAACGGAAAACCTTGCGCAGCGGGGTGAACGCATGCGGACTGCGGCATCTTCGCCACACCCGCCCGGGCAGGGTGTAACGCTGGGGCGGGGGTGCCGGCTTCGTGGACAGCGGCTTTTACAATGTTCTGTTGCCATTGCGCACAGAGCGTTACCAAAACGACCGCGCCCCTTCACCCCTCCCCCATCAAAGGCTTCTTTTGCGCCCGCCCCTCGATTCGTCCCAGCCCACCCCGGGCCCGTCGTCGGAACCACCCCTGGTGGTGGACCTGGACGGCACGCTCATCCTGACGGACATGCTGCACGAATCGTCGCTGCAGCTGCTGCGGGACGGGCCGTGGCGCGCGATGGCCCTGCCCGTGTGGCTGGCCCGGGGCAAGGCGGCGCTCAAGCAGGAGATCGGGCAGCGGGTGCAGATGGACGTGGCCACGCTGCCCTACAACGTGCCGTTCGTGCAGTGGCTGCGCAACCAGCACGCGGCCGGGCGGCGCACCGTGCTGTGCACGGCCTCCGACCGCTCGGTGGCGCAGGCCATCGCCGCCCACCTGGGGTGCTTCGACCAGGTCATGGCCAGCGATGGGGCCACCAACCTGGCCGGGGCCGCCAAGGCCGCCGCGCTCGTGCAGGCCTTCGGCGAGCGCGGCTTCGACTACGCGGGCAATTCGCAGGCGGACGTGCCGGTGTGGCAGTCCGCGCGCTCGGCCATCGTGGTCAATGCCTCGGGGGCCGTCACCCGGCGGGCCGAGGCGCAAGGCAACGTGGCCGAACGTTTCCCCCGCGAGCCCCTCGGCCTCAGGCCCTGGCGCAAGGCGCTGCGGCTGCACCAGTGGCTCAAGAACCTGCTGCTGTTCGTGCCGCTGGTGGCCGCGCACCGATTGGCCGACGGCGAGGCCTGGGGCGACCTGCTGGTGGCCTTCCTGGCCTTCAGCCTGTGCGCCTCGTCGGTCTATGTGGCCAACGACCTGCTCGATCTGGAGAGCGACCGCCGGCATCCCCGCAAGCGCCTGCGGCCCTTCGCCTCGGGCGCGCTGGCGGCCTGGCAGGGCGTGGCCCTGGTGCCGGTGCTCACGGCGGCGAGCTTCTTGCTGGCCTGGCAGGTGGGACAGGGGTTTTTCGGCTGGCTGCTGGGGTACTTCGCCATCACCTGGGCGTATTCGCTGGCGCTCAAGCGCTGGGTGCTGGTCGATTGCATCGCGCTGGCGGTGCTCTACACGCTGCGCATCGTGGCGGGGGCCTATGCCATCACGCAGCCGCTGTCGTTCTGGCTGCTGGCGTTCTCGGGCTTTCTCTTCCTGTCGCTGGCGTTCGTCAAGCGCTATGCCGAGCTGATGGTGCAGCAGGCCGCGGGCAAGACGCAGGCGCATGGCCGCGGCTACCTCACGTCGGATGCGCCCATCGTGCAGAACCTGGGCATCGCCGCCGGCTACACGGCCGTGGTGGTGCTGGCGCTTTACCTCAACAGCGAATCGGTGCTGCTGATGTACCGCGCGCCGGAGATGATCTGGGCCGCCGTGCCCGTGATGGTGTTCTGGGTGAGCTGGATGTGGCTGCGCGCGGTGCGCGGGCAGATGCACGACGACCCGCTGGTCTTCGCCTTCAAGGACCGCGCCAGCCTGGCCGCGGGCGCCCTGTTCAGCCTGGCGATGGTCGCCGCCGCACTGGGGCTGCCGTGGTAGCCGTGCGCTCCTGGGGCCGCCTGAGCGCCGACGACCACGATCTGCGCATCCTGGCCGAGCGGCCGCTGGCGCACCTGCCGCGCGAGCCCGGCCAGCACGGGCTCGCGTTCGGCATGGGCCGCAGCTACGGCGACGTGTGCCTGAACCCCGGCGGCGCGCTGTGGTCGCTGCGCGGGCTGGACCGCTTCATCGCCTGGGACGAGGCCACCGGCGAGCTGACCTGCGAGGCCGGCATGCTGCTGCGCGACATCCAGCGCACGTTCGTTCCGCGCGGCTGGATGCTGCCCGTGACCCCGGGCACCCAGCTGGCGACGGTGGGCGGCGCCATCGCCAACGACGTGCACGGCAAGAACCACCATGGAAATGGCTCCTTCGGCGACCATGTGCAGGAGCTGCGGCTGCTGCGCACCGACGGGCTGTCGATCCGCTGCGGCCCGCAGCTGCATCCCGACTGGTTCGCCGCCACGGTGGGCGGCCTGGGCCTGACCGGCGTGGTCACCCAGGCCACGCTGCGGCTGCGGCGCGTGCCCGGCGCGTGGCTGGACACCGAGACCCTGCCCTACGGGTCGCTGGGCGAGTTCTTCGCACTGGCCGATGCCTCCGAGGCCGGCTGGGAGCACACCGTCTCGTGGATCGACTGCCTCTCGGGTGCCCGGGCCGGCGCCACGCGCGGCATCTTCCTGCGCGCCAACGCCGCCGCCCCCGAATTCCAGCACGGCGCCGCACCGAAAGACCGCCAGCGCACCGTGCCGTTCGCGCCGCCCGTCTCGCTCGTCAACCGCCTGAGCCTGCGCCCCTTCAACGCGGCGTACTACCACCTGAACCGCCGCCGCGCCGGCCGCGCGCTGCAGCATTACGAGCCGTTTTCCTACCCGCTGGACAACCTGCAGGAATGGAACCGTATCTACGGCCGCCGGGGCTTCTACCAGTACCAGTGCGTGGTGCCCCGCCCGCACGGCCCCGACGCCGTGGGCGCGCTGCTGCGCGAGATCACCGCGTCGGGCCAGGGCAGCTTCCTGGGCGTGCTCAAGACCTTCGGCGACCGCGAATCGGTGGGCCTGCTGAGCTTTCCGCAGCCGGGCGTCACGCTGGCGCTCGACTTTCCCAACCTGGGCGACCGCACGCTGCGGCTGTTCGACCGGCTCGACGCCGTCGTGGCCGAGGCCGGCGGGCGCCTGTACCCGGCCAAGGACGCGCGCATGCCGCGCGCCCTGTTCGAGGCCGGCTACCCGAAGCTCGCCCAATTCCTTCCGTACCGCGACCCGAACATCCGGTCCGCGATGTCGCGACGCCTGATGGGCGACTGACCTGCGGCTTTTTCTCCAAGACAAGAACGAACGAACTCACCGCCAACATGCAGAACAACAACAACGCCAGCAACGCACCGCAGACCCTCGTGATCGTCGGCGCCACCTCGCTGATCGCGCAGCACTGCGCACGCCAATGGCTGCAGGCCGGCGGCATCGGCCGCGTGGTGCTCGTGGGGCGCGATGCGGCCCGGCTGCAGGGCGTGGCCGACGACCTGCAGGTGCGCCAGCCCCAGGCCCGCATCGAGGTGCTGGCCGGCGATGTGACCCAGGCGGCGTCCATCGCCGCGCTGGTGCAGCACCTGGCGGCCCAGGGCGTGCCGGACACGGTGCTCATCGCCCATGGCAGCCTGCCCGACCAGCCCCAGTGCCAGAGCGATCTGGCCAGCGCCGAGCAGGCCATGGTGGTCAACGGCCTGTCGCCCGTGCTGTGCGCGGAGGCGTTCGCCGGCGCGATGCAGGTGGCGGGGCGCGGCACGATCGGCATCATCGGCTCGGTGGCCGGCGACCGGGGCCGCAAATCCAACTACGTGTACGGCGCCGCCAAGGGACTGGTGGAGCGCTATGCCGAAGGGCTGCAGCACCGCCTGGCGGCCACGAACGTGAAGGTGGTGCTGGTCAAGCCCGGCCCCACCGACACGCCGATGACGGCGCACCTGAAGGCGCGCGGCGCCAAGCTCGCCAGCGTGGAGCAGGTGGCCCAGGCCGTGGTGCGCGGCATGGCCCGCGGCACCCCCGTGGTGTATGCCCCGGCGAAATGGGCGCTCATCATGGCCGTGATCCGCAACCTGCCGCGCATGGTCTTCCACAAGATGGACATCTGATCCATGCCGTGGACCCCTGAACGCCGCCGCCTCTGGGCGGCGGTGGCCCTTGCGGGCTACGCAACGCTCTTTGCGCTGGTGACGGCCGTGGCGGCCTGGCGCACCTTCACGCCCGTGCCGATCTGGGACATGTGGGGCGCGATGGAGTTCTACGCCGACGTGCGCGATGGCGCCGGCTGGCAGGCCTGGTGGCGGCTCTTCAACGAGCACCGCATCGTGCTGTCCAAGGCCTTGTTCTGGATGGAATACCGCTGGTTCGGCGGCACCCAGGCGTTCCTGATCGCGGCCAACTACCTGCTGGTGGCGGGCAGCATCGCCACCTTCTGGGCCTTCCTGAGGGCGCGCCTGGGGCCGATGACCCGCACGGCGTCGGTGGCGGTGCTGTCCCTGCTGTCCGTCTGGCTGCTGTCGTGGGTGCAGCAGGAAAACCTCACCTGGGCGTTCCAGAGCCAGTTCTTCCTGGCCCAGTGGCTGCCGCTGGCCGGGCTGTACTGCCTGTACCGCGCCACGCAAGCGCCGCAGGGCACAGGGTGGCACAGCGGGCGCTGGTTCGCTGGCGGCTGCGCCCTGGGCGTGCTGAGCATCGGCACCATGGCCAACGGCATCATGGCGCTGCCCATGATGGCGCTTTACGCCGCCGTGGTGCGCATGGAATGGCGCCGCGTCGCATTGCTGGCCGTGCTGGCCGCCGCGGGCGTTGGCATCTACATGGCGGACTTCGTCGCGCCCACGCCCCGGCCCGGCCTGCTGGCCATGCTCCAGACCCGGCCGCTGGGCCTGCTGCAATACACGCTGCAGTACCTGGGCAGCCCGTTCCAGCACCTGGCGGGCAAGATGGAGACGATGTGGATCAGCCAGGCCTTCGGCGTGCTGTTCACCGTGCTGGCGCTGGCCCGGCTGGTGCCCGCGCTGCGCGCCCCGCGCACGCATGCGCTGGAGCTGTCGCTGCTCACCTTCGTGGCCTTCGTGGCGGGCATCGCCTTCGCCACCGCCAGCGGCCGCCTGCAGTTCAGCATGGAAGGCTCGCTGGCCAGCCGCTACACCACGCCCACGATGATGGCCTGGGCGGCACTCGCCGTGCTGTATGCGCCGCGCATGATGGCCCTGCGCGGCCTGGCCCGCGCCGGGGCCGCCGTGCTGCTGGTGGCGGTGCTGGCGCAGATGCTGTCGGTGCAGATGCGCGAAACCAAACGCAGCGATGTCCCCCACCTGCGCATGACCGGCGCGCTGGCGCTGGCGATGGGGGTGCACGACGAGCGGCGCATCGGCATGCTGATCTGGGACCGGGCCCTGGGCGAGCGCATCGTCGCCAAGGCCCGCCAGCAGGGCCACTCGATCTTCGGCCGGCCGCCGCTCGCCGACGCCGCCACGGCCCTGGGCTCGCACACCGACGTGCCGCCCGCCCGCTGCACGGCCTTCGTGGACTGGGTGCAGCGCGTGCAGGGCGACCCGCGCTTTGTCTCGGTGAGCGGCGCGCTGCTGCCCTCCGAAGGCGATGCGCCGCCGCCATCGATGCGCCTCGTCGCGCCCGATGGCACCGTGGTGGGCCTGGGCGTGCCCCACCGCTGGCGCAAGCTGAGCGCGCCCGGCGGCCCCCATGCGCCCGCACGCTACCTGACCTTCACCGCCTACCTGCAGGCCGCGCCCGAGGCGCTGCCCACCGCCGTGACCCTGACCGCACCCGGCACCGACTGCTCGGTGGCCCTGCAGATACCGGCGCCGCAATGAGCGCCCCGAACCCGACGAGAAAAGCCAACACCATGAAGAACGCCAAAATCATCCTGCCGGGAGGCGCCGGCCTCGTGGGCCAGAACCTCGTGGCCCACCTGAAGCTGCACGGCTATCACAACCTCGTCGTGCTGGACAAGCACACGAGCAACCTGGCCATCCTGCGGCAGGTGCACCCCGACATCGTGGCCGAGGACGCCGACCTGGCCGAGCCCGGCGCGTGGGAGCGCCACTTCGAGGGCGCGGACGTGGTGGTCATGCTGCAGGCGCAGATCGGCGCGCCGCAGGCCGACCCGTTCGTGCGCAACAACCTCACCTCCACCGGCCGCATCCTCGATCTGATCCAGCGCCACCGCATTGCGCAGACCGTGCACATCAGCTCCTCGGTGGTCGAGTCGGTCGCCCAGGACCACTACACCGAGACCAAGCGCGCGCAGGAAAAAATGGTGCTGGACAGCGGCATTCCCTGCGTGGTGCTGCGGCCCACGCTGATGTTCGGCTGGTTCGACCGCAAGCACCTGGGCTGGCTGTCGCGCTTCATGCGCAAGGTGCCGGTGTTCCCGATTCCGGGCAGCGGCCGCTACATGCGCCAGCCGCTGTACGCGGCGGATTTCTGCCGCATCATCGTGCGCTGCATCGAGGAGCGCCGCGTGGGCGGCGTGTTCAACATCACGGGCCTGGAGAAGGTGGACTACATCGACATCATTCGCCAGATCAAGGCCGCTACGGGCGCGGGCGCGTGGATCGTGAAGATCCCCTACGGCCTTTTCTCCCTGCTGCTCAAGGTGTGGGCGCTGTTCGACAAGGACCCGCCGTTCACCGCCGACCAGCTCAAGGCGCTGGTGGCCCACGACGAGTTCGAGGTGATCGACTGGCCCGGCATCTTCGGCGTGCGCGCCACGCCCTTCGCCGAGGCCATCCACGAAACCTTCAACCACCCGGAATACAGCCGCGTGGTGCTGGAGTTCTGATGAACGTGCAGACCCCCTCTCCTTCCGCATCCGCCCCCACCACAGCCGCACCGGGCCAGCGCATCGCCGTGCTGGGCGCCGGCCCCATGGGCCTGGCCGTGGCCTACCAGCTCGCGCGCGACGGCCACCGGCCCGTGGTCTTCGAGGCCGACGACCGCGTGGGCGGCATGACCGCGATGTTCGACTTCGACGGCCTGCCCATCGAGCGCTACTACCACTTCCACTGCACCTCCGACCACGCCTTCCTGCAGATGCTCGACGAGCTGGGCCTCAAGGACAAGATGCGCTGGCGAGAGACGCGCATGGGCTACTGGTTCCAAAAACGCCTGCAGCCCTGGGGCAACCCGGTGGCGCTGCTGCGCTTTCAGGGACTGGGCCTGGTCGCCAAGTTCCGCTACGGCCTGCACGCGTTCCTGTCCACGAAGCGCACCGACTGGAAGCCGCTGGACGGCGAAGAGGCCACGGGCTGGATCCGCCGCTGGGTGGGCAAGGAGGCCTACGAGGTGCTGTGGCGGCGCCTGTTCGACTACAAGTTCTACGACCATGCCGGCAACCTGTCGGCCGCGTGGATCTGGAGCCGCATCCGCCGCATCGGGCGCTCGCGCTACAGCCTCATGCGCGAAAAGCTCGGCCACCTCGATGGCGGCTCGGCCACGCTGCTGGACGGCATGGTGGCCGACATAAAGCGCCACGGCGGCGAGATCCGCCTGTCCACCCCCGTCACCCGCGTGCGCATGGACGCCACGCGCGTGCAGGGCGTGGAGACCGCCCAGGGCTTCGAGGCCTTCGACAAGGTGGTGAGCACCATCCCCCTGCCCTACGTGCCGCGCACCATGCCCGACCTGCCGCCCGCGCTGCTGGCGCAGTACGGCGCGCTGCAGAACATCGCCGTGGTCTGCGTGATCGCCAAGCTGCGCCAGCCCCTCACCGGCAACTTCTGGCTCAACGTGAACGATCCGGACATGGACATTCCCGGCCTGGTCGAATACAGCAACCTGCGCCCGCTGGCGGAGTCGGTGGTGTACGTGCCGTTCTACATGCCCGGCGAGCACCCCAAATTCGCCGAGCCCGACGCGGCCTTCCTCGACAAGGTGCGCCGCTACCTGAAGGCCATTAACCCGAAGCTGCAGGACAGCGACTTCCTGGCCCTGCGCGCCAGCCGCTACCGCTACGCCCAGCCCATCTGCCCGCCCAACTACCTGGACAGCCTGCCGCCCGTGCAGCTGCCCGTGCGCGGCCTGTGGGTGGCCGACACGTCCTACTACTACCCCGAGGACCGCGGCATCTCCGAGAGCATCGGCTTCGGGCGCCAGATGGCCGCGCAGGCGGCCGCGGCACCGGTCTAGGCGCGGCATGCTCGCGCAGTTCCGCTCCCGGCAGTTCGTGGCCTTCCTGGTGACGGGCGGCGTGGCCGCGCTCGCCAACTTCATCGCGCGCATCGTGCTCAACCAGTGGATGCCGTTTTCCTACGCCGTGGTACTGGCCTACGGCGTGGGCATGGTCACGGCCTTCCTGCTGGCGCGCGCCTTCGTGTTCCAGGGCAGCCAGCAGTCGGTGCGCAAGTCCGCCGCGTTCTTCGTGCTGGTGAACCTCGTGGCGGTGGCGCAGACCTGGGCCGTGAGCCTGCTGCTGGCGCGCCAGGTGCTGCCGGCCCTGGGCGTGACCGCCTTCGTGCCCGAGATCGCCCATGCCGTGGGCGTGGCCGTGCCGGTGTTCACGAGCTACCTGGGCCACAAGCGCTGGTCCTTCGCCGACCGCGCATGAAGCCCGGCCACGCCGTCGCCGCGGCCGGGGCCTGCACGGCGGCCTACGTGGCCGCCCTGGTGTGGGCCGACGCGCGCAACCAGGTTTTCGCGCAACTGCCGCAGGTGCTCGCGTGGATGCCCTCGATGGCGGCGATCGCCTTCACCTCGTACCTGCTGCGCTACCTGCGCTGGCGCTGGCTGCTGGCGCGCGCGGGGCACGCCGTGCCCTGGGGCGCGGGCTTTCTGGCCTACCTCTCGGGCTTTGCCTTCACCGCCACGCCGGGCAAGGTGGGCGAGCTGGTGCGTGTGCGCTACTTCGCGCGCGCCGGCGTGCCGGCGGCGCGCACCGTCTCGGCTTTCGTGTACGAGCGTGCGTTCGACCTGCTGTGCGTGGTGCTGCTGGCGGCGCTGGCCATCCCCGCCCTGCCGCTGTTCGCGGTGCTGGTGGCGTTCGTGGCGGGCATGATCGGCGCCGTCGTGCTGGTGGCGGCACGGCCCGCATGGCTGCTGCGCGGTGCCGCCCGGCTGCGCCGCCGCGGCTGGCCGCGACTGTCGCGTGCGGTGCGGGCCCTGGCGCTGGGATTGGCCGGCTGCAGGGCGTGGCTGCACCCGCTGGATTGGGGGCTTTCGCTGGGCCTGGGCCTGGCCGCATGGGGCCTGGTGGCGCTGTCGTTCGCCTGGCTGCTGTACGGGCTGGGCATCGGCCTGCCCTGGCGCGATGCCGCCTCCCTCTACCCCACCGCCATGCTGGCCGGCGCCGCGTCCATGCTGCCGGCCGGCATCGGCACCACCGAGGCCACGCTGGTCGCCCTGCTGGCGCTGCACGCCGTGCCGCTGGGCCTGGCCACGCTGGCGGCCGTGGGCATCCGCGTGGCCACGCTGTGGTTCGCCGTGCTGTGCGGCTTCGTGGCCATCGGGGTGCTGGAGCACCAGCGCGCGCGGGGCGAAGCCGCCAGGTGAGCGCGCTGGCGCGGTGCGTCAGCCGATGGCCGGCTCCATTGCAGGTTCTGCAGGCCGCAGCTTGGCACGGCCTTCCACCAGCGCTTCGGCCGTGATGGAGGCCTTGTGGCGGTGCGCGGTCGCCGCGTCCGACAGGATCTTCCACAGCGCATCGTTGCCGGGCGACATGTGGTCCAGGATGCCGCTGGCGATCAGGTCGGCCGGGTTCTGCAGGCCCGACGTCTGCGCGCCCGGTCGCGTGTAGCCCGCCCCCAATTGCTCCAGTTCCGTGTTGGACAACGGCCGGGCCTCGCCGCCCCGGGCGGTCGATCCGTCGAAGAACTCGGGGTGGAACTGCAAGCCGATCAGCGGTGCCCGCGGCTGGGACGATTCGACCGCCATGATGGCCCGCCAGGCGGTTTCGCCCCCTTCCGAGGGAATGGTCCGGCGCAGCGAGGTGCTCAGGTGCGGCCGGCCTTCCGGTGGGTCGATCACGGCCTGGTGGTGGTACACGGCCGCGCGGATGTCCTGCAGCGCGTTGCCGAAGACGCCGACGCCGTTCTCCGCACCCTCGGTGGCCTGCGCCTGCCCGGCTTCTTCGCCCCGGTCGTTGTCGAGCGTGCGAACACCGACCTGGTGCCCCACGTGCTGCTGCAGCGCCGCGCCGAAAAACACATTGGTCATCTGAAAGCCCCGGCAGATCGCCATCAGGGGCACGCCGTGGTGAAAGCACTGGTGCAGCAGGCCCATTTCGAGCACGGATCGGCGGTAGTCCCCGCTCCAGTCCGTCTTCGGCTCCGGTGTCTGGCCATACAGGTGCGGCGAAACGTCCTCGCCGCCGGGGAGAACAACGGAGTCCACGTGCCGGGCCAGGATCTCGGCCTTGGCCAGGATCTGCGCGATCTTCGGCAGGGCTTCGGGGTTCGCCAGGGCATCGATCACGAGGCGTTGCGGCAAGGATTGGTCGCTACCCGGTTGCGAGGCCAGTTTTTTGAGGTGCTTGTCAACCTCGGCATCGACATCCTTCGCCTGCAGCGAGGCGGCCCGCATCTCGACCCGCAGGGGCAAGGTGCCCGCCACGGCCGCGAGCTTGGCCCCCACGCGCGGGACGGTGATGCCCCGCGACTCATGGGAGACCAGCGTGGCCGTGGTGGGCCGGGTGAGGCCGGCTGTCGCGTCGGACACCGCGTCGATGATGAAGCGCCCCTTCGTGCCCAGGAACACGGTGTCGGTCAGGTCGGACGGTCCTTTGGTGGCGGACGCTTCGATCCGCGTACCCTCTGCCACCGAGGCGCAGAGGAAGTGCGTGCCGGGCATCTTCACGCCCGTGAACACGCAATCGCCCGTCAGTTGCGCATCCTCGAAACTGCAGTGGTGCAGCTCGCTGTCTTCGAAGCGAACGCCGCTCAGTGCCGCGTGGAGAAACATCGTCTCCTCGAATTCGCAGCGCTTGAAAGCGGTGTTGCGCAGCGAGGCGTTCGCCAACGACACGCTTTCGAACCGGCAGCTTTCGAACCGGCTGCCTTCGATGTGCGTGTCGGCCAGGGAGCTGGCATCGAATCGGCAGCGCTTGAAATCCACGCCCGACAGATCCCACCCCCGCAAAGCCGGACCACCCTCGGCCAACCGCGCGCCCTCCAGCACATGGGAATGGCCCGCAGCGGCCAACGCCGCCGCGAGCGACGGCTTGCCACTGCCTGCTGTGCCTGCCGGTTGACTGGCACCGGCCTTCAGGATCTGTTGCAGCAGCGCGGTGTCCGCCGCGCCCACGTCGAGTGGTGCGCTTTGCGGCGCCGCAAGGCCCGCGTTGACCGGCAGCGCCGACAGCGGCGCGCGCGACCGCAAGGCTTCGGCGCCGAAGGAGCGGGCTTGCCTGGCCGGCAGGTCCGGATGGCCGGATGGCCCGGCCGCAGCAGGCCCGCCTTTGCTGACAGCCGGCGCGCCATCGCCTCCGGTGGATTCGGATTGCCGGTGCTTCACATCGGCGGCATTCACTGACACTTTCATCGCATGTACCTCCCTGTCCGCCGGCCTCCCTGCGCGGCCCAACGCCACCAGTGGAGCCATGCCGACGGGGCGCCGATTCTGAACAGGGACCGCACCCGTGCAAAGCGCGGATTTCGCATATCGACCAACGCAATGCGCTGGTGCCATGCGGCGGGGAGAGCGTCAGCCCCGCAGGCGCTCGATCAGGCCGTTGAGCGCCTCGATCGAGCCGAACTGGATCGCCAGCTCGCCCATCTCTTCGGTTCGGCTGCCGCGCTTGACGCGCTTTTTGACACGCACTTCGACCTCGGCCATGAGCAGGTCGGACAGCTCTTCTTCGACCCGCTTGAGGTCGCGCGACTTGGCGTCCTTCTTGGGCTTTTGCGGCACCAGGCTGAACTCTGCGCCGATCTTCTTGACCAGGGCCTCGGCCTCGCGCACCGACAGCTTCTTGGCCGCGATCTGGTTGCCCGCCGTGATCTGCGCCGCCCGGTCCAGCGACAGCAGTGCGCGCGCATGGCCCATGTCGATGTCGCCGGCCATCAGCATCGTCTGCACCGGATCGGCCAGGTTCAGCAGACGCAGCAGGTTGCTGGCGGCGCTGCGCGAGCGGCCCACGGCCTGCGCGGCCTGCTCGTGCGTGAGACCGAATTCCTTGACCAGGCGCGACAGGCCCTGCGCCTCTTCGAGCGGGTTCAGGTCCTCGCGCTGGATGTTCTCGATGAGCGCCATGGCGGCGGCCGACTCGTCGGGCACGTCGCGCACCAGCACCGGCACCTCGGCCAGGCCCGCCAGCCGCGCGGCCCGAAAGCGCCGCTCGCCGGCAATGATCTCGTAGCGGCCCGCGTTGTCGCCCTGCGCCAGCCGGCGCACCAGGATCGGCTGCATGATGCCCTGCGCCTTGATCGATTCGGCCAGTTCGTACAGCGCGCCTTCGTCCATGCGCGTGCGGGGCTGGTACACGCCGGGCACCATGTCGGCCAGGGCCAGGGTGGTGGGGGTGCCTTCTGGCGGCGGCGGGGCGGCATCGCCCTTTTCGGCGACCTTGGGGCCCAGCAGTGCTTCCAGGCCGCGGCCGAGGCCCTTGGGTTTCTTGGTGACCATGATGGGGTGTGCTTTCAGTGTCTTTACTCGAAGGAAGGTGGCCGGCGCGGGCAGGGACCTCCAGGCCGCCGGGAGAGATAAGGGAGTGTGGTCAGCGGTCGATGATGACCAGGGTGCCGTGGCTGCCGGGCGCCACGGCGTGCGGCGTGCCCGCGGGAACGATGAAGACCTCGCCGGCCTGCACCACGTGGCGGGCCCCGCCGATCTCCAGGTTCATCTGCCCTTGCAGCACCAGCAGGGCTTCGTCGAAATCGTGGACCTCGTCGGGATAGGCCTGCGCATCCATCCGAAGCACCTTCACCTGCGCGCCCGCGGCCACGCCGCACACCCGCGACCGCCAGGCCTGGGGAGCCGAGCGCGCCAGCGCCAGCAGATCGACGGGGGCGGCCGGCGTCATGCCGCCGGCCCCGGCGCCTGCAAGAGCGACTGCAGCCATGCCATGCCCTCGGCCCAGTCGCCCAGGCCCGACTCGGCATTGATGTGGCCGAGCGCGCCCGCATCGACGAAGCGCGCCCCCCAGTCGCGGCCCAGCCCCTGCACGCGCTCGAAGCGGCAATACGGGTCGTTGCGGCTGCCCACCAGCACGGCGGGAAACGGCAGCGGCTGGCGCGCGATGGGGGCCCAGCCAGGCAGCAGCGGCGCGATGTCGGGGTGCTCCACGTCGCCCGGCGCCACCAGCAGCGCGCCGGCCACGCGGTGCGCGTTGCGCGTGTGCGCGGCCCACCAGGCGGTGAGGATGCAGCCCAGGCTGTGCGCCACCAGCACCACGGGGCCGTCGGCGTCCACCACCACCTCTTCCAGGCGGGCGGACCAGTCGCCGCGCAGCGGGTGCATCCAGTCGTGCTGCTCCACGCGCCGGTAGCCGTGCAGGCGTTCCCAGCGGCTTTGCCAGTGGTCTTCCCCGGAGTTCTGCCAACCGGGCAGCAGCAGCACGTTGTCTGGTTTCATACTATGTTTTTGATAGCAAAGAGGGCAATGAATCCGCCGGCATGAAGGCGATCTGACTCCAAAACCTGCAGGGGCTTGCTACATGCGCTTGACGCGCTTGACCATCTCGCGGGCGAAGTCCAGGAACGCCTGGCTGCCCTTGGCGGACGGGTCGAACACCACGCCGGGCAGGCCGTAGCTCGGCGCCTCGGCCAGGCGCACGTTGCGCGGGATCACCGTGTTGAACACCTTGTCGCCGAAGTGGTCCTTGAGCTGCTCGCTCACCTGGCTTTGCAGCGTGATGCGCGGGTCGAACATCACGCGCAGCAGGCCGATGATCTGCAGGTCCTTGTTCAGGTTGGCGTGCACCTGCTTGATGGTGTTGACCAGGTCGGTCAGCCCCTCCAGCGCGAAATACTCGCACTGCATGGGCACGATGACGCCGTGGGCGCAGCACAGGCCGTTGAGCGTGAGCATGCTCAAGGACGGCGGGCAGTCGATGAGGATGAAGTCGTAATCCTGGTCCACCTCGGCGAGGGCTGCCTTCAGGCGCCGCTCGCGGTGCTCCAGGGCCACCAGTTCGACCTCGGCGCCCGCCAGTTCGCGGTTGGCGCCCAGCACGTGGTAGCCGCATTTTTCCGCCAGAACGGCCGCCTCCTTGACCGAGGACGACTCCAGCAGCACGTCGTACACCGTCAGCTCCAGCGCGCGCTTGTCCACGCCCGAGCCCATGGTGGCATTGCCCTGCGGGTCCAGATCGACCATCAGCACCCGCTGGCCGATCTTGGCCAGACCCGCGGCCAGGTTGACGGAAGTGGTGGTCTTGCCCACCCCGCCCTTCTGATTGGCAATGCAAAAAATCTTGGCCATGACTGCTTTCGTTTCGCGGAAATTATTTGGTAAGGGCCAGCTTGATGCCGAAGCCGATGAGGAAGACGCCGGCGATCTTTTCCAGCCCGCGCGCCACCTTTGGGTTGGCGCGCATGCGCTCGGCCAGGCGGTGCGTGAGCAGCACGACGACGAGGCCGTACACGAAGGTCAGCACCGCGATGGTGGCCGCCATGGCGCCGAAGGTAAGCAGCCCCTGGTGGCGGGCCGGGTCCACGAACAGCGGAAAGAATGCCATGTAGAACACGATGGCCTTGGGATTGAGCAGCGTGATCCACGCCGCCTGCTGAAAGTAATGCCGGGGCTCGATGGTGAGCACGGGCTGGCTGCCGGGCCGGGCAAGGAGCATCTTGAAGCCCAGCCACGCCAGGTAGGCCGCGCCCAGCCATTGGACGGCATGGAAGGCCGTGGGATAGGAGGCCAGCAGGGCCGCCACGCCCGCCACCGCGAGCCACATCAGCACCTGGTCACCGGCCATCACGCCCAGCGTGGCGGCCAATCCCGCGCGGATGCCGCCCTTGCCGGTGGAGGTGATGAGCGCTAGATTGCCGGGACCGGGAATGGCAAGGAACAACACGATGGCTGCGACGAACGCGCCGTAATCTGCGATGCCAAACATGGGAGCCCCCCGAAAACTGGAGGAGCGAGTTTAAGCGACGGCCGGCGCGCCACCCTCCGGGCGCCGCATCCAGACGATGCAACGCTCGGCATCCAGGCCGGGCACGGCCAGAGGTTCCACGTGAAACACTTCCACTTCGGCCGGCAGCGCAGCGATTTCATCGTCGGGCCGCTTGCCCTTCATGGCCAGCCACACGGCATGGCGCGCCATGGCGCCGCCCGACCAATGGGTGAAGTCGGGCAGCGAGGCGAAGGCGCGGCAGCTCACCAGGTCATACGGCCCGGACAGGGTTTCGACCCGGGCGTGAATGCCATGCAGGTTGGGCAGCCGCAGCGTCACGGCCGCCTGCTGGATGAACGCTGCCTTCTTGGCCACCGTGTCCACGCAGCTCACGTCCAGGCCCGGGCAGCAGATGGCGAACACCACGCCGGGCAGCCCGCCGCCTGAGCCCACGTCCAGCAAGCGCGGCGGCAGCGCAGGGTTGGCATCCAGGCCGACAGGCACCAGCGCCAACTGGCGACGCAGCGGCGGCACCGCCGCCATGCTGTCCAGCAGGTGGTGGGTGAGCATCTCCTGCGGGTCGCGCACGGCTGTCAGGTTGTAAACCTTGTTCCACTTTTGCAGCAGCGCCAGAAAATCCAGCAGTTGCGTGATCTGGGCCGTGCTCAGGCCCAGGCCCAGGGCTTGCGCGCCGTCGGCCAACGTGCCCTGCAAAGCCTCGGTGTTCATGCCGACACCTCCGCCGCCGCGGGTGCGGTGCTGAATCCTTTGAAACCGCCCTTCTTCAAATGCACCATCAGCAGCGAGATCGCAGCAGGTGTCACGCCTGAAATGCGCGAGGCCTGCCCCAGGGTTTCGGGACGGTGCTTTTGCAGCTTCTGGCGAACCTCGATCGAGAGGGCCGGCACCTGCAGATAGTCCAGCTCGGCGGGTAGGCGCAGCGTTTCGAAGTGCGCCGCGCGCTGCACCTCGTCCTTCTGACGGTCGATGTAGCCGGAGTATTTGGCGGCAATCTCCACCTGCTCGACCACCGGCCCCGCCAATTCGCCGAGTGTTTCACGTGAAACGTCCGGCGACGCGAGGCGGCCACCGTCCATGCCCATGAGCGTGGGGTAGTCCACCTCGGGGCGGCGCAGCAGGTCGAACAGGTTGTATTCATGCTCGATGGATTTGCCCAGCACCCGGGCCGACTCCTCGGCGGGCAGGCTGCGGGGGTTCACCCACGTGGTCTTGAGGCGCTCTGTTTCACGTGAAACCGCATCGCGCTTGCGGCTGAAGGCATCCCAGCGCGCGTCGTCCACCAGGCCCAGCTGACGACCGGCCTCGGTCAGGCGCATGTCCGCGTTGTCCTCGCGCAGCTGCAGGCGGAACTCGGCCCGGCTGGTGAACATGCGGTAGGGCTCGGTCACGCCCTTGGTGATGAGGTCGTCCACCATCACGCCCAGGTAAGCCTCATCGCGGCGCGGCAGCCAGGCGCCGCCGAAATCATTGGCCTCGCCCTTGAACTGGCGGCAGTGCAGCGCGGCGTTGATGCCCGCGAACAACCCCTGCGCCGCAGCCTCTTCGTAGCCCGTGGTGCCGTTGATCTGACCGGCGAAGAACAGGCCCTGCACCTGCCGCGTCTCGAACGTGCTCTTGAGCGAGCGCGGGTCAAAGTAGTCGTATTCGATCGCGTAGCCGGGGCGCAGGATGTGCGCGTTCTCCAGCCCCGCCATGCTGCGCACCAGGTCGTACTGAATGTCGAAAGGCAGGCTGGTGCTGATGCCGTTGGGGTAGAACTCGTGCGTGGTCAGGCCCTCGGGCTCCAGGAAGATCTGGTGGCTGTCCTTGTCGGCAAACCGGTTGATCTTGTCTTCCACGCTCGGGCAGTAGCGCGGGCCGACGCCCTCGATCTTGCCGGTGAACATGGGGCTGCGGTCGAAGCCGCTGCGGATGATGTCGTGCGTGCGCTCGTTGGTGTGGGTCATCCAGCACGGCACCTGGCGCGGGTGCATGGCCGCCCCGCCGTGCGCGTGGGCCATGAAGCTGAACACCGGCACCGTGCCCTCGTTCACGCCGCCGGGCATGCCGTCGCCGGGCTGCTCCTCGCATTTCGAAAAATCGATGCTGCGGCCGTCGATGCGCGGCGGCGTGCCGGTCTTCAGGCGCCCCTGCGGCAGCTTCAATTCCTTCAGGCGGGCCGACAGGCTGGCGGCCGGCGGGTCGCCCGCCCGGCCGGCGGCGTAGTTGTTCAGGCCCACGTGGATCTTGCCGTCCAGGAAGGTGCCGGCCGTGAGCACCACCGTGCGGCTGCGAAACCGCAGGCCCACCTGCGTGACGGCGCCCACCACCCGGTCGCCCTCGACCATCAGATCGTCCACGGCCTGCTGGAACAGCCACAGGTTGGGCTGGTTCTCCAGCATGCGGCGGATGGCGGCCTTGTACAGAATGCGGTCGGCCTGCGCGCGCGTGGCCCGCACGGCCGGACCTTTGGAGCTGTTGAGGATGCGGAACTGGATGCCGCCCTCGTCCGTGGCCAGCGCCATCGCGCCGCCCAGCGCATCCACCTCTTTCACCAGGTGGCCCTTGCCGATGCCGCCGATGGAGGGGTTGCAGCTCATCTGCCCCAGCGTCTCGATGTTGTGCGTGAGCAGCAAGGTGCGCTGGCCCATGCGCGCAGCGGCCAGCGCGGCCTCGGTGCCGGCGTGGCCGCCACCGACGACGATGACATCAAATTCCTGGGGGTACAACATGGGACTGCTCCGGGGCCCCGTGGGGCCGTTCATCGACTCGAACGCCGCCGCAGGGCGCGGGGCGTGTCCGCCAGCACCGGCGCGAAGGGCCGGCCCTGCCGGGCTGGAAAACCCGTGATTTTCCCACTTCGGGCCCGCCCCTGCCACCCGTGCTGTTTCACGTGGAACCGGGCGCTCGGGACACGGCGGGTTTCTTGCAGGTTTCCTGCCCGGGCGATGTGCTTCAATCGCGGCCATGCAAAAACTCCTCGTCTTCGCGGGCAGTACCCGCCAGCAATCGTTCAATCGCCGCCTCGCCCGGGCCACCGCCGACATCGCGCGCGATGCCGGGGCCGATGTGACCCTGCTCGAACTGTCGGACTTCGACATCCCCATGTACAACGCCGATCTGGAAGCCACCGGCACCCCGCCCGACGTGCTGCGCCTGAAGGCCGCGCTGGATGCCCACCCGGGCTGGATCATCTGCTCGCCCGAGTACAACGGCAGCTACACCGCGCTGCTCAAGAACACCATCGACTGGGCCTCCAGCCCCGTAGCCGGCCACCCGGTGTGGAGCGACGGCACCCGCCCTTTTCGCGGCAAGGTGGTGGGCATGCTGAGCGCCTCCAATGGCGGCCTGGGCGGCCTGCGCTCGCAGAGCCACCTGGCGCCCCTGCTCATCAACCTGGAGTGCTGGGTGGCGCCGCAGGCCTTCGCCTTGGGCCTGGCCGCCAGCGCACTGGACGACCAGGGCACCCTGGCGCACGAACCCCACCGCCAGCGCGTGCGGGCCGTGGTGGACCAGGTGCTATGGGCGGCCGACCGGCTGGGCACTCCGGGCCTGGCCGCTTGAGGCGGCAACCCGCCCAGGGGTACGAGCCAAAAACGGCTCTACCGCAATATCCACTAGGGCATAACGCTATTAATTTAATAGCAAGCCAATGGAAAGTACCGGTGTGATCCCTTGCCGCGAAGGCTGCGGCGCGTGCTGCACGGCGCCCTCCATCACCAGCCCGATCCCCGGCATGCCCCAGGGCAAGCCGGCTGGCGTGCGCTGCATCCAGCTGGACGACGCGCAGCGCTGCCGCATCTTCGGCCACCCGGAGCGCCCGGCCGTGTGCGGCTCGCTGCAGCCCGAGCCGGCCATGTGCGGGCCGGACCGGGCCCATGCCCTGCACTACCTGGGCCAACTGGAGGCGGTCACGCGCCCGGCGTCCCCGCCTTCAGCGGCGTCGGCCGCTTCCGGCTAGCATGCAGAGCTTGTCCAACACCACACCTTCGGGTCATCCATGAAGCTCTACTACAGCCCCGGCGCCTGTTCCCTTTCCCCCCACATCGCCCTGCACGAAGCCGGCCTGGCCTTCACCCCCGTGCTGGCCAGCACCAAGAGCCACAAGCTGCAGGACGGCACCGACTACTACACGATCAACCCGCTGGGCTACGTTCCCCTGCTGGAGCTGGACGACGGCACCCGCCTGCGCGAAGGCCCGGCCATCGTGCAATACATCGCCGACCAGGCCCCCCTCAAGAACCTGGCCCCCGCCAACGGCACCCTGGCACGCTACCGCCTGCAGGAATGGCTGACCTTCATCGGCACCGAACTGCACAAGGGCTTCAGCCCCCTGTTCGGCACGTCCACGCCCGAGGAATACAAGGCCACCGTGCGCGAGAAGCTCCTGTCGCGCCTGCAATGGGTGGACAGCCAGCTCGACGGCAAGGAATGGCTCATGGGCGAGCATTTTTCGGTGGCTGACGGCTACCTGTTCACCGTGGTGGGTTGGGGCAAGGTGGTGGGCCTGGACACGTCCCACCTGACCCACCTGTCGGCGCACCACGCCCGCGTGGGCGCCCGCCCAGCAGTGCAGACCGCGCTCAGGGCCGAAGGCCTGCTCAAGTAAGCCCAAACCGCTGGATGGGGCGGGCGAGGCGCGGCTCAGGCCCGCCCTTTCCAGGGCACGAGCCGTGCCTCGGCCCAGCGCACGGCCAGGTCGAAGGCCCAGGCGACCAGGCCGATCACCGCGATGCCCATCACCACCAGGTCGGTGCGCAGGAAGTTCGAGGCGTTGAGCACCATCTGCCCCACGCCCACGGTGGCGGCCACCATCTCGGCCGCGACCAGCGTCGTCCAGCCGAAACCCAGGGCGATGCGCAGGCCCACCAATATCTCCGGCAGCGCCGCCGGCACCACCACATGCCACACCACCTGCAGGCGGCTTGCGCCCAGCGAGGCCGCGGCATTGAGCTGCTCGGTGCTGGCACTGCGCACGCCGGCCTTGGCGGCCAGGGCGATGGGCGCAAAGCACGCCAGGTAGATCAGCAGCACCTTGGACGCCTCGTCGATGCCCAGCCAGATCACGATGAGCGGCAGGTAGGCCAGGGGCGGCAGGGGCCGGTAGAACTCGATCGGCGGGTCGAACACGCCGCGCGCGATGCGGCTCACCCCCATGGCGATGCCCACGGGTACGGCTGTCACCGCAGCCAGGGCGAAGGCGCCGAACACGCGCATCGCGCTCCACTGCAGGTGCACCCACAGCGGCTCGCCGCCCTGGATCTGGCCGCGCCAGGCATCGGCGAACGCGCGCGCCACGGCGCTCGGCGAAGGCAGGAACAGCGGCGGCACCCAGCGCCAGTGCGTGGCGGCCCACCACAGGGCCAGCAGCGCCAGGACGCACACCGCGCTCAAGGCCCGGCTGCTGCCCGCTCCGGGCCGAAGAAACGGTGCCACGGGGCGCAGGGCCGACGGGTCCAGCGCCGTGTCCCGGTGGGGCGCCCGCAGCGCTGCATTCTCGTTCTCTTGCGGGGCCGGCAGGCCGCTCATGCGCCGGTCCCCATGGCATCAGGCACGCTTTGCGGCCCCACCCAATCCAGTACGCGCTCACGCCAGGCGATGAAGTCTGGGCTGGATTTCACCGCGCGCGCCGCCTGGCCGCCCAGGTGGGCGCGGTTGAACGCCAGGGCCTGCTCGCGCACGATGCGGCCCGGGCGTGGCGACATCACCACCAGGCGCGAGGCGAGGAACAGCGCCTCCTCCACGTCATGGGTGATGAAGAAAATGGTCTTGCCCGTGCGCTGCCACAGCCGCAGCACCAGCTCCTGCAGGGATTCGCGCGTGAAGGCGTCGAGCGCGCCCAGCGGCTCGTCCATCAGCATCACGTCCGGATCGCTGGCCAGCACACGCGCGATGCCCACGCGCTGCTGCATGCCGCCCGACAACTGCCACACGGGCGCCTGGGCAAAGGCCTCCAAACCCACCAGGGCCAGCGTCTCGGCCGCCACCGTCCGGCGCGTTTCACGTGGAACACCGCGCAGCCGCAGGCCCAGCGCCACGTTGTCGATCACGTTGAGCCAGGGCATCAGCGCATGCTTTTGGAACACCACCCCGCGCTCGGCCCCCGGCCCGCGCACCACGCGCCCGCCCAGCGCGATGTGCCCCGCCGAGGCCGGCGTGAAGCCCGCGATGCAGTTGAGCAGCGTGGTCTTGCCACAGCCCGAGGCGCCCAGCGCGACGACGAATTCGCCCGCGGCGATGTCCAGGTCCACCCCGGCAAGCGCCAGCACCGGCTCGACCCCGCGCGCGCCGTCCCAGCGCGCATCGGCATAGCGCACGCTCAGCCCGCGGATGACCAGGTCGCCCGCACTGTGGGCCACCGGCGGCGTGGCGGATGCAGCCGCAGGGTCTTCGCCCCCAGCAGGCAGGCTATTTCGCACGCTGCACCCAGGTGGGGTTCACGCCCACCGAATAGTCGGGCAGCACGGCCTGGATGGTGCCCTGCTCCTTCAGAAAAGCCGCCGTGGCCGCCAGCGACTGCGCCGCCACCGATTGCGCACCGCCGCCCAGCCATTTCGGCGAGGCCTGCTCGGCCGGCGGCACGAAGGCATACAGCGCGAGGCTGGCAGGCACCGAGGGCGCCTCGGCGCCGGTCCACTTCGCCACCCCCTTCACCTGGGGCGAATCGGCCGTCCAGGCGGCCTTCTGCGCCGTATAGGCGCGGTCGGCATCGGCCAACACCTGCACGAACTGGGTGAGGAAGGCATCGTGCTCGCGCGCGAACGGCTTGGACACGGCCAGCGCGTCGAACGTGGCCTTGCCGGTCTGCGCGGCGATCTGGCCCGAGGTGGCGATCACCGTGCCGCTTTGCTTGGCCTTGGCCAGCACCGGGTCCCACACGAACGTGGCATCGATGTCGCCGCGCTCCCAGGCCGCCAGGATCTCGGGCGGGCGCAGGTTCACGATCTTCACGCCCTTGGGGTCCACGCCCGCTGCCTGCAGCGCCACCAGCGCATGGAAGTGCGTGGTCGAGACGAACGGCAGGCCGATCTTCTTGCCCTTCAAGTCCGCCAGCTGCTTCACGCCCGAGCCGTTGCGGGCCACCAGGGCCTCGGCCTCGTGGATGTCGTCCAGGATCCAGAACACCTCGATGGGCACGCCCTGCGACAGCGCCGCGGCGAACGGCGAAGACCCCGCCTCGCCGATGTGGATCGCGCCCGAGGCCAGCGCGCGCACCACCTCGGCCCCGCTGCCCAGCTTGCGGTAGGTGACCTGGTAGCCCGTGCGCTTTTCGACCTCCCGGGTCTCCTGCGCATAGCGCCACGGCACCACCATGTCCTGGTAGCCGATCACCACCTCCCTCTTGCCCTGCGCCCCGGCCGCCGCGCAGAACAAGGTGGCGCCCAGCAGGACGGAAAGGCCGCGCACGGCGGCCCTGCGGGCGGTGGAGAAAGGGGAATGCATGGCGGAATGTCCTCAGAGAAAAAGGGGGTGGGGTTGCCTGGAACGGGTGGCCCCGGGACACAGCGTGCAGGCAGGGGCCATGGGTGCGCCCCTGCGCAAAATTCTAGGAACCGGCCCCGGCGCCGCATGCGCCCGTTTCGCGCATCGATATCCGGAAAACGCATCAGCTCCGCAGCCGCGCTCCGGGTGCACCAAGCCCGCCGCCGCTAGCACAGACGGCAAATCCTTGGGGTCGCCAGTGCACTGCAGCAATCGGGAAATGGCGGTAAGTTCGTGTCCCTGGCTTGAGACGGGCCCGGCCCGACGCCACCCCGAGCCCAGGCCCTTTTTTCTTTTCCTTCAAAGAAAGCACCCTCGTCATGACGACTCTCTTCGATCCGGTCCAGGCCGGCGATCTGCACCTGGCCAACCGCATTGCCATGGCGCCGCTCACGCGCAACCGCTCGCCCGACGCCATTCCGAAGGACATCACGGCCACCTACTATGCCCAGCGCGCCACCGCCGGCCTGCTCATCACCGAGGCCACCGCCATCAGCCACCAGGGCCAGGGCTACGCCGACGTGCCCGGCCTGTACGGCACCGAGCAGCTCGAGGGCTGGAAGCGCGTGACCGAGGCCGTGCATGCACGCGGCGGCAAGATCGTCACCCAGCTGTGGCACGTGGGCCGCATCTCGCACAACGACCTGCAGCCGGACGGCGGCAAGCCCGTGGCACCATCGGCCATCACCGCCCAATCCAAGACCTACCTGGTGGACCGCACGACGGGCAAGGGCCAGTTCGTACCCACCTCCGAGCCGCGCGCGCTGGATGCGGGCGAGCTGCCCGGCATCGTGCACGCGTACGCCGCCGCCGCGCGCAATGCGGTCGAGACAGCGGGCTTCGACGGTGTGGAGATCCATGGCGCCAACGGCTACCTGCTGGACCAGTTCCTCAAGACCGGCGCCAACCAGCGCACCGACGACTACGGCGGCAGCATCGAAAACCGCGCCCGCCTGCTGCTGGAGGCCACGCGCGCCGCGGTGGACGCCATCGGCGGCGGCAAGGTGGGCATCCGCCTGTCGCCCGTGACGCCGGCCAACGACATCGCCGATGCCGACCCGCAGCCCCTGTTCGACTACGTGATCCGCCAGCTCGCTCCGCTGGGCCTGGCCTACATCCACGTGATCGAAGGCGCCACCGGCGGCCCGCGCGAAGTGCAAGGACGCCCCTTCGACTACGCCGCGCTCAAGGCCGCCTACCGCGAAGCCGGCGGCAAGGGCGCGTGGATGGTGAACAACGCCTACGACGGCGCCCTCGCCAGCCAGGCGGTGGCCAGCGGCGATGCCAACATCGTCGCCTTCGGCAAGGCCTTCATCTCCAACCCGGACCTGGTCGAGCGCCTGCGCCAGAACGCGCCGCTCAACGCATGGGACCAGAGCACGTTCTACGGCGGCGGCGAAAAGGGCTACACCGACTACCCCACGCTGGCCGAAAAGGCCGCCTGACGCGCATCACCGGCTGCGGGCGGCGCCGGATGGCGCGCCTGCGTGCCGCAGCGTAAAGTGCCCGCTGGCCCCGGCCCGCCACAGCCCCGAAGGCCCGGCGGGCTTTTTTTCGTCCCCCACTTTTTCACGGCACCTTCCCCATGGTCACCTGCTACCTGCGCTACGTCATCGATCCCCGCCAGCTCGCCGAATTCGAGCACTACGGCAAGCTCTGGATCCCGCTGGTGGAAAAATTCGGCGGCCAGCACCACGGCTATTTCCTGCCGTCGGAAGGGGCGAACAACATCGCGCTGGCGCTGTTCACCTTTCCCTCGCTGGCGGCTTACGAAACCTACCGCGCGCAGTCGATGCAGGACCCGGAATGCCTCGCCGCCTTCCGCTACGCACAGGAAACGCGCTGCATCCTGAGCTACGAGCGCAGCTTCTTCCGGCCCGTTTTCGAATGAGCCAGGGGCGCCGGGCGACCCGGGGCACCTGTCACCCGGCAAACACCAGCCGCACGCGCAGCCCTTCGCCCTGCGGGCCCGGCTCCAGCGCCAGGCGCACGCCCAGCAGCTCGGCGTAGCGCGCCACGATGGCGAGCCCCAGGCCAGCGCCCTGCCCCAGGCGCTCGCCCTCGCGGCCCTGGGCCCAGCGCTGCAGCAGGTCGGTGCGCTGCGCGGCCGACAGGCCCGGGCCGTTGTCCACCACGGCCAGCACGGTGGCTTCGCGGCCATCGGCCGTGGCCTCGCGCGAGATTTCCACGGTCACGCGGGGCCGCGTGCCGGCCCCCGGGCGGCCGTAGCGCAGGGCGTTGTCGATCAGGTTGCCCAGCACCCCTTCGATGAGCAGCGGCTGGCCCTGCACGGCCACGGGCTGGTCCAGGCCGGTGGCGCCCAGGTCCACGCCCGCCGCATCGGCGCGCGGCAAAAAACGCAGCACGGCGTCGCGCGCCAGCTCGTCCAGGGCCACGGGCTGGCGGGGCATGGCGCCGCGGGCCTCGTCGGCCAGGGCCAGCGCGAGCAGCTGGTCCACCAGGTGGCTGGCGCGGGCCTCGCTGTCGGCAATGCCGGCCAGTTGCTCGCGCCACACGGCGGGGTCCTTGTGGGCCAGGCCGTAGCCCGCCAGGGCGCGGATGCCCGCCAGCGGGGTGCGCAGTTCGTGCGCCACGTTGCCGGCGAACTCGCGCTGGGCGCGCACGCCCTGGGCCACGCGCGCCAGCAGGTCGTTCACCGCGGCGCCCAGGTGCTGCACGTCGCGGGTGGATGCCTCCACGGGCACGGGGGCCAGGTCGCGCGCGTCGCGCCGGTCCAGCGCCTGCTGGAACGCGGCCAGGGGCTGCAGATCGCGCTGGATGGCGCGGCGCAGCCACACGGCCAGCGCCACCAGCAGCAGCAGTTGCGACACGCCCGAGTACAGCAGCACGCTGCGCAGCATGGCGCTGCGGCTGTGCACGGTCTGCGCGGTGACGACCTCGAACGGCAGGGGCTCGCGCACATCGAGCCGCACCGCGCGCAGCGCCCGGCCATGGAACTGGATGTCGGAGAACCGGTAGGCCTCGTCGCCGCGCGGCGGCGGCACGGGCAGGCCGCCGGCATTGCCCGCCAGCATGGAGCCATCGGGTCGCAGCACCGCGAAGTACACCGTCTCCACCTGATCGAACAGCACGGCCTTGACCTCGCGCGAGGTGAGCGCGAAATCGAGCGCATCGCCCTTGGCGCGCACGTTGGCGGCCACCGCATAGGCATCGTCGAGCAGCGAGCGGTCGAACGCGCGCTGGGTGAACGCATTGGCCAGCAGCACCGAGCCGGCCGTGCCCACCAGCCACGTCAGGCCCAGCGGCACCAGCACGTGGCGCAGCAGCCGCGCCTGCAGCGAGCGGGGCTCGCGCTGCGCGGGTGCCGGCGGGGGCGAGGGGGGTGCGGCGGCGTTCATGGCGCGCCGGGCCCGCCCGCCTCGGGCTCCACCATGTAGCCCAGTCCGCGCAGCGTGCGGATGCCCGCCCCGCTGCCCTGCAGCTTCTTGCGCAGGCGGGAGATGAACGCCTCCAGCGCGTTGTCGCCCAGGGCCTCGTCGAAGTCGGAGAGCTTGTCGGACAGGGTGCGCTTGCTCACCACGCGCCCGGGCGGCGTCATCAGCTCCCACAGCACCTCGAATTCGCGCGCGGGCAGTTCGACGGGTGCAGCGTGCAAGGTGAAGCGGCGCGCCCGGCGGTCCAGCACCAGGGCGCCGACGGCGGCGCGGTCGTCCGCGCCCAGCGTGCGCCGGGCCAGGGCGCGCAGGCGGGCCTCCACCTCGGCCAGATCGAAGGGCTTGCCCAGGTAGTCGTCGGCGCCGGCATCCAGGCCGGCGATGCGCTCCTCGGTGCGGTCGCGCGCGGTGAGCACCAGCACCGGCGTGCGGTCGCCCCGGGCGCGTGCCGCGCGCAGCACCGTGAGGCCGCTGGCCACTGCGCTGGTGAGGGCACTGCCCGGCGAGCCGCCCTGCGGCAGGTTCAGGTCCAGCAGCACGGCATCGAAGGGCTGCACGCTCCAGAAGTGGTGCGCCTCGGCCACGCTGGCGGCAGCATCCACGCGGTGGCCCGCATCGGTCAGGCTGCGCAGCATCACGCCGCGCAGCACGTCATCGTCTTCCACGACCAGGATTCGCATGGGTTGGGGCTGGGTTGGTTGGTCAGGTAGCGGTCAGGCGCCTGGGCCGATAAACGCGGCATGAGCATACGACACCCCTGCATCCTTCTTTGCGCGCTGGCCTGCGCGCTGCCGGGCTGGAGCCAGACCCGCGCCTCCGACAGCCCGGCGGCGCCGGCCGCCACGGCCCCTGCCGCCGTGGCGGCCCAATGGACGCTGGCGCAGGCCCTGGCCGCCGCCCGCGACAACAGCGACGTGATCCAGTCCCGCCAGGCGCTGGCCGCGGCGCGCGCCGACGTGCTGAGCGCCGACCATGCCCCCTTGCCGGTGTTCAGCTCCAAGGCCACCTCCATGGACCTGCAGCACGGCCTGGGGCCCGGCAACGTGCTCACGCGCAAGCGCATCGACAAGTCGGTGGGCATCGACTGGACCTGGGAGCGCGGCAACAAGCGCGAGCTGCGCACGCAGGCCGCCCAGCGCGCCGCCGATGCGGCCCAGGCGGATGTGGAAGACACGCAGACCCAGCAGCTGCAGGCCGCGCTGGCCGCCTACTACGACCTGCTGGCCGCGCAGGAGCGCGTGCGCGAAACCGCCGAGATCGAGCGCAGCATGGGCGAGCTGGCCCGCCTGGCCGACCGCCGCGTGAAGGCGGGCGACCTGTCCGCGCAGGACGCGGCCCGCACCCGCATCGAGGCCGAGCGCGCCCGCGCCGACACGCAGGCCGCCACGCAGCTGCAGGAGCAGGCCGCGCTGGCGCTGGCGCAGGTCACGGCCAGCAGCCTGGCGGTGCAGGCCGGCGGCACCGACTGGCCCGCCCTGCCCGCCCAGCCCACGGCTGCCACCCCGGGTGCGGCCCCTGGCAGCGGCCCGCTGGACGGCGGCGGCGATCTGGGCGCCTGGGCCGAGGCCCGCGCCGACGTGCGCGCCGCCATCGCCCGCGTGCAGTCCGCCCAGGCGGCGCTGGACAACGCCAGCGCCCTGCGCAAGTCAGACTGGACGGTGGGTGCCTCGGTGGACCACTACCCGGGCACCTCCAACCGCCTGCTGGAAGTGCGCGTGCAGATCCCGCTGCAGTGGGGCTACCAGTTCCAGGGCGAGATCGGCCGCGCCCAAGCCGAGCTGACCCGGGCGCAGGACGCGCTGGACAACACGCGCCGCCTGGCCCTGCTGGACCTGCAGCACCTGCAGCAGGCCGCGCTGAGCGCCGCGCGCCGCGCCGCCAGCTACGACGAAGGCGTGCTGCCCCGCGCCCGCCAGGTGGCGCAGAGCGCCGAGCTGGCCTACCGCAAGGGCGCCATGCCGCTGACCGACCTGCTGGACGCCCAGCGCACCCTGCGCGCCACGGCGCTGGAAGCGCTGTCGGCCCGCGCCGACTACGCCAAGGCGCAGGGCGCATGGCTGCTGCGCACGCAGCCGCAAACCCTGCTGGGCAGCCTGCCCTGAGCGCCCGCGCCGCCTCCCGTCTTTTACCCACCCATTTCCTCTTACCGCGAAGTCCACCATGGTGCACCCTGCCCTCACCCTACCGCGCCTGACCACCTGCGGCCTGCTCGCCCTCGCCCTGGGCGGCGGCGCGCTGCTGCAAGGCTGCAGCAAGGCCGCCGAAGCCACTGCGGCGCCGGAAGCCGCGCCGCCCATCGCCCAGTCCGGGCAATTGCGCTTTCCGCCCGGCCACCCGCAACTGGCGCTGCTGGCCGTGGCCCCCGCGCGGGCCAGCAAGGAGCTGGCGGTGGACCTGCCCGCGCGCCTGGTGTGGAACGAAGAGCGCACCCAGCGCGTGTACCCGGCCTTCGCCGGCCGCGTGACGGCCATCCGCGCCGACCTGGGCCAGGCAGTCAAGGCCGGGGCGCCGCTGGCGCTGCTGGCCTCGCCCGACTTCGGCCAGGCCCAGGCGGATACGGCCAAGGCCCGCGCCGACCAGTCGTTCGCCCAGCAGGGCCTGCGCCGCCAGCGCGAGCTGTTCGAGGCCGGCATCGTGGCCCGCAAGGACCTGGAGCAGGCCGAGGCCGACGCCGCCCGCGCCCAGGCCGAAGTGGCCCGCGCCGCGGCGCGCACCAGCCTCTACGGCGGCGGCAACGCCGTGAACCAGCAGCTCGCGCTCACGGCCGGCATGGCGGGCGTGGTGGTGGAGCGCAACCTCAACCCCGGCCAGGAGGTGCGGCCCGACCAGTCCGGCCCCGGCAACCCGGCGCTGTTCGTGGTGACCGACCCGGCCTCGCTGTGGGTGCAGATCGACGCGCGCGAGGGCGACCTGGCCTCGCTGCGGCCCGGCGACAGCTTCACGCTGCAGGTGCCCGCCTACCCCGACGCCACCTTCACCGGCCGCGTGATGGCCACTGCCGACGCCATCGACCCCGGCACGCGCACGCTCAAGGTGCGCGGCGTGGTGCCCAACACCGACCGGCGCCTGAAGGCCGAAATGCTGGCCACCGTGCACGTGCAGGAAAGCCGTGACAGCGGCGTCGTCATCCCGGCCGCCGCCGTCACGCTCAGCGGGGCCGTGCACACGGTGTACGTGCAGCGCGAGGCCGGCGTGTTCGAGCCGCGCACCGTCACGCTGGGCCACGAGGGGCCGAAGGACGTGGTGGTCACCGCCGGCCTGCAGGCGGGCGACAAGGTCGTCACGCAGAACGTGCTGCTGCTGGCGCGGCAATTCCAGCTGGCCGAGCAGGACGGCGCACCCCAGAAGGCCGCGCCATGAAGCGGCTCATCCACTACGCGCTGCACCAGCCGCTCTTCATCGTGCTGGGCGTGCTGCTGTTCGCCATGGCGGGCGTGATCGCGTTCAAGAACCTGTCGGTGGAGGCCTTTCCCGATGTGACCGACACGCAGGTCACCATCATCGCGCTGTACCCCGGGCGCGCCGCGGAAGAGGTGGAAAAGCAGGTCACCCTGCCCATCGAGGTGGCGCTGTCGGGCCTGCCCAACGCCATCCGCGTGTTCTCGCACACGCAATTCGGCCTGTCGTTCACCGTGGTCACCTACGACGACAACGCCAACGTGAACCTGGTCCGCCAGCAGGTGGGCGAGCGCCTGCGCGGCGTGGACCTGCCGCCGGGCGTGGAGGCCGACATCGCCCCCAATGCCACGCCCGTGGGCGAAATCATGCGCTACCGCGTCAAGGGCGACGGGCACTCCACCACCGACCTGCGCACCATCGAGGACTGGACCGTGGAACGCGCCCTGCGCCAGGTGCCCGGCGTGGCCGACGTGGTGGCCATGGGCGGCTCGATCAAGCAATACGAAGTGCAGCCCGACCTGGACAAGCTGCGCGCATACAAGCTCACCTTCCAGAACCTGCTGGATGCGCTGGGCCGCGGCAACGCCAATGCGGGCGGCAGCTACGTGGCACAGGGCGCGCAGCAGTACGCCATCCGCGGCATCGGCCTGCTGCAATCGAGCGAGGACATCGGCCGCATCGTGGTCGCCGCGCACGGCGGCACGCCGGTGCTGATCCGCGACGTGGCCCAGGTGAAGGTGGGCGCGGTTCCGCGCCTGGGCACCGTGGGGCAGGACGACGACGACGACGTGGTGACCGGCATCGTGGTCATGCGCAAGGGCGAGAACGCGAGCGTGGTGCTCAAGAACGTCAAGGACAAGATCGCCGACCTGAACGCGCGCAGCCTGCCGCCGGGCGTGCAGATCGTGCCGTTCTACGACCGCACGTGGCTCATGGACAAGACGCTCACCACCGTGTTCCGCAACCTCGTGGAAGGCGCGCTGCTGGTGTCGCTGGTGCTGTACCTGTTTTTGTCCAACCTGCGCGCCAGCCTGGCCGTGGTGGTGGTCATTCCGCTGTCGCTGCTGGCCACGTTCATGGGCCTCAAGGTGATGGGCGTGCCCGCCAACCTGTTGAGCCTGGGGGCCATGGACTTCGGCATCATCGTGGACGGCGCGGTCATCGTGATCGAAAACATCATGCACCGCCTGGCCGAGCGCGGCGAGGACATGGACGACCGCGACCGGCGCGACACCATCATCGAAGCCGCCGGCGAAGTGGGCCGGCCCACGCTGTTTTCGATGCTCATCATCATCGCGGCGCACATCCCGATCTTTGCCCTGCAGCGCCACGAAGGCCGCATCTTCCAGCCCATGGCGCTGTCGGTCACCACGGCGCTCATCGGCTCGCTGATCTTCTCGCTCACCCTGGTGCCGCTGCTGGCCTACTGGATGCTGCGCAGGAAGCTGCCGCACGGCGACAACCGGTTGGTCCGCGCCGCCAAGCGCGCCTACGCGCCGGTGCTGGAATGGGCGCTGCACCGCCGCCGCACGGTGGTCGTGGTGGCGCTGGCCGTGTTCGGCCTGGCGCTGGTGGCCGCATCGCGCCTGGGCTCGGAGTTCCTGCCCGAGCTGGACGAAGGCACCATCTGGGTCAACGTGCGGCTGCCGGCGAGCGTGTCCAACGACGAGGCCGCGCGCATGCTGCGCCAGGTGCGGCAGGCCCTGCGCACCGTGCCCGAGGTGCGCACGACCGTCTCCAAGGCCGGCCAGCCCGAGGACGGCACCGATCCCAAGACCATCTCCATGGCCGAGATCTTCGTGGACGTGAAGCCCGCCGAGCAGTGGCGCCCGGGCCTCACGCACGCCCAGCTCATCGACGAGATGGACCGCGCCGTCTCCGCCATTCCCGGCATGGAACCCGCGTTCTCCCAGCCCATCCGCGACAACGTGCTCGAATCGATCTCGCAGATCGACGGGCAGATCGTCATCAAGGTGGCGGGCGACGACCTGGTGGAACTCAAACGCCTGACCCAGTCGATCGAAAGCGAGATCCGCCAGGTGCCGGGCGTGTACCGCGCCGAGATCGACCGCCTGGGCGACCTACCGCAGCTGGTGATCGACATCGACCGCGACCGCGCGGCGCGCTACGGCCTGAACGTGGGCGACATCCAGGACGTGATCGAAGCCGCGCTCGCCGGCAAGGCCACCACCAACCTGTGGGAGGGCGAACGCAAGTTCGCCGTGGCTGTGCGCATGCCGGAAGACCGCCGCGCGCTCGCACGCCTGCCCGACACGCCCATCGCCACGCCGGACGGCGGCTACACCACGCTGGGCAGCGTGGCGCGCATCCGCGAGACCAGCGGCGCCATGAACATCGCCCGCGAAGCCGGCCGCCGCACCATGGCCATCGGCATCTTCATCAAGGACCGCGACATGGGCTCGGTGGTGAAGGACATGCAGACCCGCGTGGAGCAGAACGTGAAGCTGCCGGCGGGCTACCAGGTCAACTGGTCGGGCGAGTTCGAGAACCAGGAGCGCGCCATGAAACGCCTGTCGGTGGTCGTGCCCATCTCGCTGCTGCTGATCTTCGTGCTGCTGTTCGACGCCTTCAAGTCGTTCAAGATGGCCTCGCTGATCCTCATCAACGTGCCGCTCGCGCTCATCGGCGGGTTCATCGCGCTGTGGGTGTTCGGCATCCCGCTGTCGGTGTCGGCGGCCATCGGCTTCATCGCGCTGTCGGGCCAGGCGGTGCTCAACGGCGTGGTGATGCTGTCGGTGTTCCAGCAACTGCAGGCGGGGGGCATGGCCGTGGTCGATGCCGTGCGCCAGGGCTCCATGCAGCGCCTGCGCACCGTGCTCATGACCGCCTTGCTGGCCATGCTGGGCCTGCTGCCCATGGCGCTGTCGCACGAGATCGGCTCGGAGACGCAGCGGCCCCTGGCCATCGTGGTGATCGGCGGGCTGGTCACGGCCACGCTGCTCACGCTGGTGGTGCTGCCGGCACTGTATGTGGCGTGGTTCGGGCCGCGCAAGGCAAGCGGTGGCGAGCCCGCGCCGGGCGGCGAGCCCTCCAAGGCATTGACCTGAGCGCCCACCTGAAAGACCCTGGCCGCGCCGGCATGGCGCCGGTCCGGGAGGGGCAGGAAGAATGCAAGAAAGGGGACGGCGGAGATGGCCGGAAGGACCGGCCCGCCCGCCCGGGTCAGCCCCCGGTGAGCTGCGGCCGCGCCAGGCTGGCGCCTTCCACTGCTGCGTAGGCCTGCCCGTCGGCCAGATGGAACTGCTGCACCACCTGCGACAGGCGCGCGGCCTGCTCGCGCAGCGATTCGGCGGCGGCAGCGGATTGCTCCACCAGCGCGGCGTTCTGCTGCGTCATGCGGTCGATCTCGCCCACCGAGCCGTTGACCTGGCCGATGCCCGTGGTCTGCTCGGCCGAGGCGGAATTGATCTCGCCGATGATGTCCGATACGCGCTGCACGCTGTCCACGATTTCCTTCATGGCCGCGCCGGCATCCTCGACATGCCGCACGCCGCCGTCCACCGCGGCCACGCTGGAGCTGATCAGCGCCTTGATTTCCTTGGCCGCTTCGGCCGAGCGCTGAGCCAGGCTGCGCACCTCGCCGGCCACCACCGCGAAGCCCCGGCCCTGCTCGCCCGCGCGGGCGGCTTCCACGGCCGCGTTCAGCGCCAGGATGTTGGTCTGGAAGGCGATGCCGTCGATCACGCCGATGATGTCGCCGATCTTGCGGCTGGAGCTGGAGATCTCGTGCATGCTGGCCACGGCCTGCTGCACCACGCTGCCGCCGCGCGTGGCGATGCCCGATGCGGACGACGCCAGTTGGTTGGCCACCTGCGAGGACGAAGCCGTCTGCTGCACCGTGGTGGTGAGTTCCGCCAGCGAAGCCACGGCCTCCTGGGCGTTGCTGGCCGTCTGCTCGGTGCGGCCGGACAGGTCCTGGTTGCCGGTGGCGATCTCGGCGCTGGCGGTGGCGATGCTGCCGCTCGCATCGCGCACCTGCGAGACCAGCGCCCCCAGGCCCTGCTGCATGTCGCCGAGCGCACGCTGCAGGTCGGCCACTTCGTCGCGGCCATCCACCTGCACGCGCTGCGACAGGTCGCCGCCGGCGATCGCCAGGGCCATGCGCCGCGCCTCGGCCAGGGGACGGCAGATGGACACCATGTTGAGCAAGGTCAGCGGCACCACCACCACGATGGTGATGAGCACCGCCAGCACGAAGAGCCACTGGGTCTCGCCGGACACCTGCTTTTGCCGGGCCGCGACCTCGGCCACCTCGTCGCGCAGGCTGGTATCGAGCTGGGCCATGAGCTTGTCCGCCTCGGCGAACTCGGCCACGGCCTTGCCGCTCATGCGGTTGGCGACGGTGGCGGTGTCGTAGCCGCCGGCCTCCAACTGCCGGGCCACGTGCCCGAACTGCTCGCGGTACACGTCCAGCCGCTTGACGATGTCGCGCACCAGGGCGTTGTCCGGGTCTTCGGGGCCTTCGAGGAAGCGGGCCGCGACCTTCTTGGCGCGGTCCAGGCTGGCCAGCCAGGCCGTGTGGGCCTGCTTGACGCCCTCGGGCTTCTCGTACTGGATGATCATGTCCTTCTCGAACTGGCGGATGGCACCCATCTCGCCGCGCAGCTCGGCCATGTAGCCCACCTCGGAGAAGGAATTGGCCATGAACTCCTCGCTCATCGCATGGATGCGGAACATGCCCAGCATGCCCGCGCCCCCCAGCAATCCGAGCAAACCCAGCACCACGGCGATCGCACCCAGCATGCGGACCCGGATGGAAAAACCCCGCATGAGCGAAAAGAAATTCATAGTTGTCGTCCTCTAATCTCTTCGGTGCCAAGGAAGGATGCGCACCATATGCAACCAAACGTTGCAGTGTGCCAGACCCATCGGCTTTTAACCGAATGTAACTATCAAACGCGCCAGCGCTTCAATAGCAACGCGTTCGCCATCACACTCACCGAGCTGAGCGCCATGGCCGCACCCGCCACCACGGGGCTCAGGTAGCCCAGCGCCGCGAGCGGGATGCCGGCCACGTTGTAGGCGAACGCCCAGAACAGGTTCTGCCGGATCTTGGCCACCGTGCGGTGCGAAATGTCCAGCGCCGCGGCCACCAGCCGGGGATCGCCGCGCATCAGCGTGATGCCCGCCGCCTGCATGGCCACATCGGTGCCGTTGCCCATGGCCATGCCCACGTCGGCGGCGGCCAGGGCCGGGGCGTCGTTCACGCCGTCGCCCACCATGGCCACCGCATGGCGCGCCCCGCGGTGAACGCCCGGCCCCGCCGCGGCTTCGGCCTCGGACCGCAGGCGCGCCACGCACGCCGCCTTGTCGCCCGGCAGCACCTCGGCCATCACCTCGCCGGCATCCGGGTCCAGCCCCAGGCGGCGCGCCATGGCCTCGGCCGCGCCCCGGTGGTCGCCCGACACCATCACCACGCGAAGACCGCGCGCCCGCAGCGCCGCCAGGGCCTCGCGTGCGCCGGGCTTGGGCTCGTCGCCGAAGGCCAGCACGGCCCGCAGCACCCAAGCCGCGCCGGCCGGTCCTCCGCCCGGCTGCGCTTCGGCCACGGCCGACACGCTGGCACCGGCCGATTGCAGTGCGGCGGCGGGTGCGGCCAGGGCGCCCAGCGGCACGCCCAGTTCCTCCATCCAGCGCAGGCTGCCCACGCGGAAATGGCGCCCGGCCGCCGTGCCCTCGGTGCCCCGGCCCGGCACGGCGCTCACCGCCTGCGGCGCGGGCACACCCAAGCCGCGGCGACGGGCCTCCTGCACCACGGCGCGGGCCAGCGGGTGCTCGCTGCCGCTCTGCACGCCGGCCACCGCCGCGAGCAATGCGGCCCCGTCCTGCCCGGGCGCCACCTCGAAGGCGGTCAGCCGGGGCTGGCCCACCGTCAGCGTGCCCGTCTTGTCGAAGGCGACCGTGCCCACGCGGTGCGCGCGCTCCAGCGCCTCGGCGTCCCGGATCAGGATGCCGTGCCGGGCCGCCACGCCCGTGCCCGCCATGATGGCCGCCGGCGTCGCCAGGCCCAAAGCGCAGGGGCAGGCGATCACCAGCACCGCCACGGCGTGGATCACCGCCGCCTCGCCGCCGGCGCCCACCCAGAGCCAGCCCAGCAGCGTGGCCAGCGCGATGCCCAGCACCACCGGCACGAAAACCGCCGACACCCGGTCCACCAGCCGCTGGATCGGCGCCTTGCCGGCCTGCGCGTCTTCCACCAGCCGGATGATGCGGGCCAGCACCGTCTCGGCCCCCACGGCCGACACCTGCACCACCACCCGCCCGTCGCCGTTGACCGAGCCGCCCGTGAGCGCCTCGCCCGTGGTGCGCGGCACCGGCAGCGGCTCGCCCGTCAGCATGGATTCATCGACCTGCGTGTGCCCTTCCAGCACCGTGCCGTCCACGGGGATGCGCTCGCCCGGGCGCACCACGATCCGGTCGCCGGCCATCACCTCGGCCACGGGCACGTCCAACTCGCCATCGGCGCCCACCAGGTGCGCCACGTCGGGCCGCAGGGCGTGCAGCGCCCGGATGGCCGCCGTGGTCTGGCGCTTGGCCCGCGCCTCCAGCCACTTGCCCAGCAGCACCAGCGTGATCACCACGGCCGAGGCCTCGAAGTACAGGTGCGGGGCATGGCCGGCGGGCGCGGTCAGCCACAGCCAGAGCGACAGCCCGTAGCCTGCGCTGGTGCCGATCGCCACGAGCAGGTCCATGTTGCCGGCGCGCGCCTTGAGCGCGTGCCAGCCGGCCCGGTAGAACCGCGCGCCCAGCCCGAACTGCACCGGCGTGGCCAGCAGGCACTGCAGCCACGCCGGCAGCATGCCGTGCGGGCCGAGCAGCGCGCCGAAGCGCTCCGGGAACAGGCCCAGCAGCATCGGCAGCACCAGCGGCGCCGACAGCGCCAGCCCCAGGGCCACCGGCCCGAAGCCCGCCCAGGGCGACTGGCCGCGCGCCTCGGCGTCCTGCACCTGCGGGGCGCGGGGCTCGTAGCCCGCGTTGCGCACCGCCCGGCGCAACTGCGCCTCCATCGCCGCGGCCGCACCGGCCACACCGGCAGCACTGGCCGCATAGACCACATGGGCCCGCTCGGTCGCCAGGTTGACTGTGGCCTCCTGCACGCCCGGCACCTTGCGCAGCGCGCGCTCCACGCGGCCCGAGCAACTCGCGCAGGTCATGCCCCCGATGCCCAGGTCGAGCGTGGCCGGGGCGGCATCGGAGGGGAATAGCGGGGCGATGGAGGTCGGGTTCATGGTGGGCACCTTAAACCTTGACGCCATGGCAAGGTCAAGCGAACCATGGAAAACGCCGAGCCGCTTGACTCTGCCACCATGTCAGGGTTCATGATGCAGACCGCTTTCTCTTTTTCCCAACCCACCGAACGGAGCACCCCATGCAACACCATCTCCAAGTCACTGGCATGACCTGCGGCCACTGCGAACGCGCCGTCGTCCACGCCGTCCGCCAGGTCGATCCCGACGCCACCGTACAGGTGGACCTGGCCCAGGGCAAGGTGGTGGTCGAAAGCGACCAGGCACGCGACGCGCTGGCCGCCGCGATCACCGAAGAGGGCTACACGGTCGCCGCATGAGCGCCACGGCCACGCACCAAGCCACACCGCAGGGCGGGCCGGTGCCCATCGGCACTGCCGCCGAGCGGGCCGGGGTCTCTCCGCGCATGGTGCGCCACTACGAGGCCCTGGGCCTGCTGGCCGGCGTGGCGCGCACCGGCAGCGGCTACCGCCAGTACACCGAGGCCGACGTGCACACCCTGCGCTTCATCCGCCGCAGCCGCGATCTGGGGTTCTCGATGCAGGAGATCGCCACCCTGCTCGGCCTGTGGCAGGACAAGCGCCGCGCCAGCGCCCATGTGAAGCAGATCGCCCAAGCCCACATCGACGACCTGGCCCAGCGCATCGCCGCCATGCAGGCCATGCAACGCACGCTGCAGTCGCTGGTGGGCTGCTGCCAGGGGGACGCGCGGCCGGACTGCCCGATCCTGGACGACCTGGCCGCAGCGCCCGGGGATACTGCCCCGGTCATTCATATCAAAAAAGATAGCAACTGGCCCTAGCATTCTTTGCCGCCAAGGCACAAAAGCCTTGCAATGGCCTGCAGCAAAAGCGGTGGCAGCTCATTTTTCAATAGCAAAACACAGGAGACAACGATGCCGCAGCCACCCGCACCCGACGCCGCCAGCCCGCCCCTGGTCTTTCGCCGCGAAGGGGCCGTTGCCACGCTGCAGTTCAACCGCCCGGCCGCGCTCAACGCCATCGACGTGCCCATGGCCCAGGCCCTGTGCGCCGCCGCGCGCAGCATCGCGGCCGATCCGGGCGTGCGGGCCGTGGTGCTGTGCGGCGCGGGCAAGGGCTTCATGGCGGGGGGCGATCTGGCCACCTTGCGCGAAGACCCCGTCCAGGGCGCCGCCGACCTGCTGGGCCCGCTCAACGAGGCCGCCACCCTGCTCGCGAACATCGACGCGCCCGTCATCGCCAAAGTGCATGGCGTGGCCACCGGGGCCGGGATGAGCCTGATGCTGCTGGCCGACTTCATCCTCGCCGCCGAGGGCACGCGCTTCAACCTGGCCTACATCAACCTGGGCACCAGCTGCGACGTGGGCGCCTCGTGGGCCCTGCCGCGCCAGGTGGGCCTGCGCCGCGCGCTGGAGATCGCCCTGCTCGGCGACACGCTCACCAGCGCCGACGCAGAGCGCCTGGGCCTGGTTAACCGGGTGGTGCCCGCCGACCAGCTCGATGCGGCCGTGGACGCACTCGCCACGCGCCTGGCCGCCGGCCCCACGGTGGCGCTGGGCCACATGCGCCGGCTGATGCGCGCCTCGTTCGACCGCGACCTGCCCGCGCAGCTGGAGGCCGAAACCCGCGCCTTCGGCGACTGCGCGCGCACGGCCGATCTGGCCGCGGGCATCGCCGCCTTCTACGCCAAGGAAAAGCCGCGCTTCGAAGGGCGATAGGCAAAAAACAATGGGGCGCGGCACCGGCGGCTGACGCCCAGGCGCCTGCCCCGCTCGCCGCACAGCCCTAACATCCCGTCCGATCCACACGGCGCAGCACCCGCACCGCAAAAAGACCCGCCCCCGATTTTCAGAACCTGTCCGTCCATTCATTCCTTGAGGAGACCCCTGCCATGAACCACCGCGACGTCTTCATCGTCGGCACCGCCCGCACCGCCATCGGCACCTTCGGCGGCACGCTCAAGGACGTGCCCAACAGCCAGCTGGCCACCACGGTCACGCGCGCCGCCATAGAACGCAGCGGCCTCGCGCCCGACACGGTGGGCCATGTGGTCATGGGCAACGTCATCCCGACCGACACCAAGGACGCCTACCTCGCCCGCGTGGCCGCCATCGATGCGGGCTGCCCCATCGAGACGCCGGCCTTCAACGTCAACCGCCTGTGCGGCTCCGGCCTGCAGGCCATCGTGTCGGCGGCGCAGGCCATCGTGCTGGGCGACTGCGACGTGGCTATCGGCGGCGGCAGCGAATCCATGAGCCGCGGCCCCTACTTCGACACCGCCGCGCGCTACGGCCAGCGCATGGGCGACGCCAAGAGCATCGACTACATGCTGGGCATCCTGCACGACCCCTGGCAGAAGATGCACATGGGCATCACCGCCGAGAACGTGGCCGAGCGCTACCGCATCAGCCGCACCATGCAGGACGAATTGGCCGCCGCCAGCCAGCACCGCGCGGCCGCCGCCATCGCCGCCGGGCACTTCCAGGCGCAGATCGTTCCGGTCGAGATCGCCACGCGCAAGGGCACCGTGCTGTTCGACACCGACGAGCACGTGCGCGGCAACACCACGCTCGACGTGCTGGCCGGCATGAAGCCCGCGTTCAAGAAGGACGGCGGCAGCGTCACCGCCGGCAACGCCTCGGGCATCAACGACGGCGCCGCCGCCGTGGTGCTGGTGGCCGGCGACCGCGTCGCGGCGCTGGGCGCCAAGCCGCTCGCGCGCCTGGTCGGCTATGCGCACGCGGGCGTGGACCCGGCCTACATGGGCATCGGCCCCGTGCCGGCCACGCGCCAGGTGCTGCAGCGCACGGGCCTGAAAATTGAGGACATGGACGTCATCGAGGCCAACGAGGCCTTCGCTGCCCAGGCCTGCGCCGTCATCCAGGAACTCGGCCTGGACCCCGCCAAAGTCAACCCCAACGGTTCGGGCATCTCCCTGGGCCACCCCGTGGGCGCCACCGGCGCGATCATCACGACCAAGGCCATCGCCGAGTTGCACCGCACGGGCGGGCGCTATGCCCTGGTCACGATGTGCATCGGCGGCGGGCAGGGCATCGCGGCCATCTTCGAGCGGGTTTGAAACGATTGGAAACAGCCCGGTAGAAACTGCGCAGTGGGGCACGGGGCCGAATAGGATCGGCCCCTTTGTCCACCAAAAAACGATGCCTTACATCTACCAGAACGCCGAAGCCCTGGAGGGAACCAGCAAGGTCGGCAGCAAGCACTGCGTGGCCCTGCTGCAGCACTATGCGCAACTGCCCCACACCAGTTCCTGGAAACCGGGCGAAACCGTGTTCGGCAACGCCAACATCAAGAAGGGCACGGCGATCGCCACCTTCAACGACAAAGGACGCTACGGCAGCCTGCCCACGGGCAACCACGCCGCGTTCTTCATCTCGCAGGACCCTGGCGGCATCTGGATCATGGACCAGTGGCTGAGCGATACGCAAAAACCCAAGGTCTCCATGCGCTACGTCCGCCCGAAAGTCCAGCGCAAGAACGGGGATTTCGCCGATCCCAGCAACAACGCCGCCGCGTATTCCGTCATCGAATGAACAACGACCCAGGAAAACGCCCCATGCGCCCTGCCACCCCTCTGCGCCGATCGCCAGCCCGCTCTGCGGCCCTCTCCCTCTCCCTCGCCCTGGCTGCGGCGGCAACCGCCGCCCTGTCCGGCCCCGCGATCGCCGCCACGGCATCGCTGGAATGCCCGGCCACCGTGCGCCTCACCTCGCCCCGGGCGGAGGCCGCCAGCCTGCCGGCCGGCACCGAGATCGTGCTGGACCAGCGCCCTCTGCGCCTGACCGGCCACAACGTGTTCGACGGCCCGCCCGCCCAGGGCGCCGTCCTCATGCCGCAATCGGACAAGCCCGGCAAGGGCGGCTCCATGGCCGTTTGGAATTTCGAAGGCGACTACCCCCAGGGCAAGTTCCTTGCATGCGACTACGCCGGCGGCGCCGTGCGCGTGGTGCAGCGCGTGGACGACGCGGTGAAACGCTGCACCGCCCAGTCGAGCACCACGAAGAACCCGGCCACGCTGCAGACGCGGTTCCAGTGCGAGTGAACACGCGCCTGAGGGCGCGCGGCGGATGGCCCGGCAGGCGGGGGCCCACCGCGACGGCCCCCACCGCCCACTTGCTATTTTTTCAATAGCACACCAGGCAAGCAATCCGCCGGCATGGCGGGGTTTTCACTTGTAGAACGCTTCCACCGCGCCCTTGAGCGTGATCATCAGCGGCCGCCCCTTGCGGTCCACCGTCTTGCCCGCGGGCACCTTCACCCAGCCTCCGCTCACGCAGTATTCCTCCACGTCGAAGCGCTCCTTGCCATTGAAGCGGATGCCGATGTCGTGCTGGAAGACAGCGGCGACATGGTGCGGGCTGCGCGGGTCGATGGAAAGGTGGTCGGGCAGATCGGGGCGTTGCGGAGCGTCGGTCATCAATTTTCTCTTCTGAAAACAAAAATCAACAATGGAGAGCGAAATAATCGGATGGGTTAATGATTCAATCCTGCACGATCAATAACAAAGGGAGTCATCCTGTCAAATACCTATCAATACCATGACCTCGCCGACCTTTCTCCGGAAGAATTATTCCTGTGGATAGCCATCGACCAGACACTGGATCAACTGGGCGGGGTCGATATCGCCGCTGCAGCGGCCATCCTTTCAGGGCAGCCATTCCTGCCGACGCGCGGTAAATTCTCAGGAGCGACCCGAGGAACATCGATCGCTTCGGTGGTATCAAGAAAAATGCTGCAGCAGCGAATGCCCTTTGCTTTGCCGACCCTCACGGGGGCCAGCTTGAGAACGCTCAGACTGACTTTCACCAGGAGCCTCGGGGCCTTCGTGGGGCGCTTGGTTCCTGGCGTCGGCTGGACCGTGCTGGCCTACGATGTTTTCCAGATCATCAACCAGTCGATCACGAAGTACAACGCCCTCGCGAAGAAAGAAGACCGCCTATGGTAGCCGCCGCCCCTTCCGACTTATGGAAAGACCTGGTTCAGCTGGCATCGTCTGTCGATTCCATGGGATTAAGGCAGCTGGGAAAGCAAATCGATTACACGCCCCATACCGATCTGGTCAAAGACCTGGGCTTGACCGGCGATGACGCCTTTCATTTCATGGAAAATTTTGCTTCCAGGTTCCATGTGGCCCCAGGCGATTACCGGCCATCCGACTATTTCGGCGCAGAAGGTCTCTGGCTGCTTTCCCCTTTCAAGAAAAACAAGCGCACCAGACCCATTACCCTGGGCATGCTCCTCCTGGCGGCAAAGGCAGGCGTGTGGGATGCACAAAGGCTTCAACAGGCGCATGAGCAAAAACAGTACGGCTGACTCGCGGTCGCAAGATCGCGCAGGTGATTGATCAGCCGGTGCCCGTGGTCGTCTTGGCTCTGCCCAAGCCGGGGTCCAATCCCTTACCGCAGCATCGCGTACCCCACCCCGATCGCCGCCGCCAGCCCCACCGCATCCGCCACCAGCGCGCACGCCAGCGCATGCCGCGCGTGCCGGATGCCCACGCTGCCGAAGTACACCGCCAGCACGTAGAAGGTGGTTTCCGTCGAGCCCTGCACGATGGCGGCCAGGCGGCCGGCGAAGGAATCGACGCCGTGCGTCTGCATGACGTCGATCATCAAACCCCGCGCGCCCGCGCCGGAGAGCACTTTCATCAGCCCCACGGGCAGGGCCGGTAGGAACGCGGTGTCCCAGCCCATCGCCGCCACGCCCGCGCCGATGGCACCCAGCAGCGCATCCATGCAGCCGGCCGCGCGGAAGACGCCGATGGCCGCGAGGATGGCGATGAGGTAGGGCACGATCTGCACCGCCACGCCGAAGCCTTCCTTGGCGCCTTCGATGAAGGCGTCGTACACGTTCACGCGCCGCACGGCGCCCGCCAGCACGAAGAGCATGACCACGCCCAGGATGACCGCGGCCCCGGTGGTCCCGGCGATGCGCGCGGCCTGCTCGGCCGGCAATCGGGCGAGCGCGGCGACCGCTGCCGCCAGCAGCCCGGCCACGGCCAGCACGGGCAGCAGCAGGCGCGCGCGCCACAGGGGCAGGCGCTGGCACACGGCCACGGCCAGCACGCCCGCCAGCAGCGAGGCGAAGGTGACGAGCAGGGTCGGCAAAAAGATGTCCGCCGCATTGAAGCCCGCGCCCAACCCCTGCTTGAGGGCCAGGCTCTGGCGGATGGCGATGACCGAGGTGGGAATGAGCGTGAGCCCCGCGGTGTTCATCACCACGAACAGGATCTGCGCGTTGCTGGCGGTGTCGGGCTGGCTGGCGTTGAGGGTCTGCAACTCCCGCATGGCCGTGAGGCCGAGCGGCGTGGCGGCGTTGTCCAGGCCCAGCAGGTTGGCCGAGAGGTTCATGGTCATCGCGCCCTGCGCCGGGTGGCCGTCGGGCACGCCGGGGAACAGCCGTCGCAGCAGCGGCGCGGCGGCGCGGGCGAGCAGCTCGATCATGCCGGCGCGCTCGCCCACGCGCAGCAGGCCCAGCCACAGCGCCATCACGCCGGCCAGGCCCAGCGAGATCTCGAAGCCCGAGCGGGCCGCATCGAACAGCGCGGCCAGCAAGGCCTGGAAGATGCCGTCCGCGCCCAGCAGCCAGCGCACGACGGCCGTGGCGAACGCCACGGTGAAGAACCCGATCCAGACCCAGTTGAGCGCCATGGCCGGGATGGTAGCCGCACGGACCCTAGAGAAATCCGATCCAGCGCCCCGCCAGCACGGCACCCAGCCACAGCGCGAGCGACACCGCGGCCTGCATGCGCACCCAGCCGCCGGCCTGCCCTTCGCGCAGGGCGCGCGCCCAGTGCCCGCCGGCATGCAGCGCCAGCGCATTCAGCAGCGCCAGGCCGATGACCACGACCTTGGCCAGGAACGCCGGATTGGCCAGGTAGTCGGCCGGCCGGGTGGCGAACAGCCACAGCCCGGTGGCCAGGGCCAGCGCGATCCCCGCGGCCGCCGCGCGCGACAGGAACGGACCCAGCAGCGCGAGGGGAATGCGCCGGCCGATGGCGCCCCACAGGCGCAGGTCCAGCAGCACGGCGGCGCCCACGCCCAGGCCCAGCACGGTGATGTGCAAGGCGTTGACCACCAGGTAGGCGGTGCCGGACTGGCGCAGCCACGCGGCCGGGGCCGACGCGGCCAGCGCATCCAGCAGGGGCGCGAGCCCGGCGAAATCCATGGGGGCCTTCTAGCGTTTGGGGTTCTGGATGCGCTCGGGGTAGAGGTCGTAGGTCTTGCCGCCGACCTGGATCTGCACGGCCTTCATGCGCCGCTGGGAGGCGTCCCGGTCACGGTTGCCGATGGCGGTGATGGCATCGCCCGGCTTGGCAGAGGCGGCGGTGAAACCGGAACGCTCGGTCTGCGACGGATTGCCCAGCTCCACGCGCCAGACGGCGCCCTCGGCGGTTTTCACGTCCAGCATCGGGTGGGGCGGCGCCATCTGCACGCGCTGCACGGTGCCGGCCAGCTCGGACTGGGCTTCCTCCGCCCAGGACCAGCCGTGGTGTGCCTGCGCGGGGCCGGCGATCAGCGCCGCGAGGGCGATGGCGCTACCAGCAATGGAACGGGTCATGACAGTCATCGGATACCTCCAGGCAGACATGGGAACAGGACGGCGGGGGTGCCATGAGCACCGCCCGTCGGTCAAAACGGCGCGTCGTCGTCGGCGTCGCCGGCCGCCGCTGCCGCGGGACTGCCGGCAGGCGAAGCATCGGCAGTCGCAGGCGCATCGGCGGCAGGCGCTGCGGGCGGCGTGCCGCCCAATTCGGTGCGGCCTTCGCCGCCCAGCGCCTCGATCAGGTCGGGGATCAACTTGCTGAGCTCGCCCGTGGCGATGGCCACGTCGGTGTCGAAGCCGCCGTCGTCGGCCTTGGTGCCTTCGAACACGGTGTCCAGGAACGATATCTTGCGCACCTGCAAGCCTTCGCTCAGCAAAAAGGATACGCGGTCGTCCCAGGTCATCGCGAGCTTGGTGGGCAGCTTGCCGGCGGCAATGTGCTCACGCACCTCGTCGATGTCGAGCGGATGGCGGGCATAGCGCACCACGGCCTTGGCCTCATCGGCGCTCTTGAGCTCGCATTCGCGGTCCACGCTGAAGCCCACGGGCGGCTCCTGCGTGCTGAGCCAGTGCGACATGGCGGCCTGGGGCGAGGTCTGCGTATCGAGCAGCGCCACCGACAGGCCGGGCAGCGCCTCCACCAGCAGGGTGACGACCTCGTCGGCGCGGCCCTGGCTGCTGGTGTCCAGCACCAGCCAGTGGGCCTGCGGGTCGATCCACACCCACATCGATCCCTGCTTGGTGAAGGCCATGGGCAGCAGGTCGAGCTTGGCCTCGTCTTTCAGCTCCTTGGCTTCCTTCTTGCCGGGCTTGCGGCCGGTTTCCTGCTCGATGCGTGCGGCCTTTTCCTTGACCTTGCGGTTGAGCACGGAGCCGGGAAGCATCTTGGACTCGACCATGAAGCGCAGCACCCACTGCCCGCCCACGGATTCGGCCATGAGGCCGTGGGCATCGCCCCGCGGCGGCACCCAGCCCAGCGATTTTTCCTGCGTGGCGCCGCACTCCACGAACGGCGTCTTGGCCAATGCCTCTTCCACCTGCGACAGGTCCACCTGCCATTGCGGCGCGATGCGGTACACGATCATGTTCTTGAACACGGAAATCCTTCAGCTCTGACGTTCATTGGCACACCCTGGGCGCGCGCCCGTCCGGGCGGCGCGGTGCAACGGGGTGCCATTGTCGGGGGTGCGGTCGGCGCCGGGCCCGCGGCCTGGCGTGGCTTTCACCGGCCTGGCACCCCGTTTGCTATCGATTCAATAGCTTCACAGGCAATCAATACGACGGCATGGAGCCATTTCAACCCCTCATCGCACGGACGGGGCAACCAACCCTTGTCACAACTTTACACAGCCACACGAACGCCTCACGCCGGCGTTACACAGGGGGAAGACACTGGCCCTCAACCGCTGCAACGGTCGTTGCGGCGGACCCACTCGCCCCCTGGGGCAAGAAAGGAACCACCATGTCCATCTTCTTCCAACGACGCATCGCCGGCGCTGCCGCCGCCACCGCCCTGCTGGCCGCTCTGGCCGCTCCCGCTTTCGCGCAGACCCCTGTTCCCGCTCCGTCCACGCCGCCTGCCGCCGGCCAGTCGCAGGACGGCCCGCGCCACCGCATGCCCAGCCCCGAGCAGCGCAAGGCGCACATGGAGCAGCGTGCCAACGCGCTCCAGCAAAAGCTGCAGCTCACCCCGGCCCAGCAGCCCGCCTGGGAAACCTTCAAGGCCGCGATGCAGCCGCAGGAGCGCGGCGCGCGGCTCGACCCCAAGGGGCTCGACCAGCTGACCACGCCCGAGCGCATCGACCGCATGCGGGCCATGCGCGCCCAGCACAGCGCGGAGGCCGATCGCCGCGATGAAGCCACCAAGGCGTTCTATGCCGCGCTGACCCCAGCGCAGCAAAAGACGTTCGACCAGGAAAGCCGCCGCATGCACCGCCACCCCGGCATGGGCGGCCCACGGGACGGTGAGCACGGCAAGGACGGACGCCACGGCGGCCCACGGGGCGATCGCCCGGCCGTGCCGCCGGTGCCCGCACCCGCGCCTCAGTAAGTAAGCGGTCGGTCCCTGGGGGTTTGCGCACAGTCCGGACATCCCTGCATACCCCCCGGTCAGATCCCGACCGATCAGTACGGTTGAGGCGACTGCCTACAACGCACCCCCCGATGGGCGGCATACAGTGGGTTACACACGTTGTGCAAACCCACAGTCATTCCATCGAGGGAATTTCCATGCCGATCACCCACCTCCTGCGTTCCCGCGCCCTGTTGCGCGGGAACGCTTTTTTTGTGGCTCTGGCCTGTGCCGCCGGCGCAGGCGCCGTCCAGGCCGAGCCTTCGGGCACCAGCCCTTCCGTGTACGTGCAAGGCGGCTGGGCCCGCCACCAGACCGATTCGGCCACCGTGGGGGTGACGCTTCCGTGGAACTGGCAGAGCGAGTTTTGGGGCAATGAGGTGCGCGGCTACTGGGACATCTCCGCCAGCCGCTGGTCGTTCAACGGCATCAATGGCCCGCGCGACATCACCGTGGTCGGCTTCACCCCCACTTTCCGCATGCGCCCGGACAACGGCCGCGCCAACTGGTTCTGGGAAGGCGGCGTGGGCATCACGTTTGCCGACAGCAAGTACCACATCCCCGACAAGGAATTCAGCACCCGCTACAACTTCGGCTCCCACCTGGGCGTGGGCTACAGCCTGGGTGCGCAGCGCCAGCACGAGATCGTGGTGCGGGTGCAGCACCTCTCCAACGCGGGCATCAAGAAACCCAACCCCGGCGAGAACTTCGTCCAGCTGCGCTACGCGTACCACTTCTGATCCCCCACACACCGTTTCCCGCGGCCATGCGCCGCCGGGGAAAAGCCAAGGGCCCTTCGGGGCCCTTTTTCTTTGTGTCGTCCGTGGAAGTAAGGCCCAAGCCAGACAGGCCTTTTGACCACCTCTCGGACGACGTGGGCAGCGCATTGTGGATAAGCCTGGGGATATTTCCAGGGCAACCCATGGGTTATCCACAGAAGAATCCAAAGTGCCGAAGTTGTTGTCGGCTGGCCTGCCAGTTCAACCGGCCAGCGCCACAGGGTTTGAGGCACTCCAAGTGCTTGGCGGCATTCAGGAAATTCCCCTTGTCCACAGAACGAGGCACCCTCTACTACTACTGCTATGTATTTATAGAACCTTTAATTGAATAACAGGAACTGCCAAGCCGCCGAAAAACGGACCGCCGTGCGCCGTGCCAAAAAAGGCCTGGCCCGAAAAAAATGGGGGAATTCAAACGACCGATGGCCGAAACCGCAATTGCTCGGGTTTGCAACGGCCATGTCCGGCTGCACGGGCCAGATGGCTCGGCTCTGGTGGCACCGGCCTGAGGGGTGGGCGTGCCGGCGGCCGATCGGGCAGAAAACGGCAACGGAAGGAACAAGTCTGTGGATATTTCCGGCACAACCGGCCACTTGTCCACAGCGAATGGGCCTGCGCCGGTTTTGTCCCCGCCGCAGCGACAGCGGCAGCCGGGTATCGCCCACAAGGTTCGCGGCGCGGCAACTGCATTGATCTGCAAAGGAAAAATGCAGTTATCCACAAAAAGCATGCGTGCTTACTACTACGACTATGGATTGATAAAGACATTAAGGAGAAGACAGAGAACCCAGCGCCCGCGCGTGCCCCGCGGAGGGATAGGGTGTCTGACAGAAAGGTGCTTGACGGTCAGGGAGGCGCGAAGCCTTGGGGCCCTGGGGGAGGGGGATCACCCCGTGCGTTCAGGCTGCCCAGAAGCCTTGCAGGGGCCTGCCCGGCCGCTTCAGGCCAGGCAGGTCAGACGGGCGCGTTGCGCAGGAACCGCTCGAGCACGTCTGCCGGCAGCGGACGGCTGAAGAAATAGCCTTGGTAGAGCTGGCAGCCCGCCTGGGCCAGGCGGTTGCGCTGGGCGCCGGTCTCGACGCCTTCGGCGATGACGTTCAGGCCCAGGCTGCGCGAGAGCGCGATGATGGTGTCCACGATGGCCGCGTCGTTGGGGTCGCTCAGCAGGTCGCGCACGAAGCTCTGGTCGATCTTGAGCTGGTCCAGCGGCATGCGCTTGAGGTAGCTCAGGGAGGAGTACCCGGTTCCGAAGTCGTCCAGCGAGAACCCCACCCCGTGGGCGCGCAGGGCCGACATGGTGGCGATGGTGGTTTCCATGTCCTCCACGAACAGGCTTTCGGTCAGTTCCAGCTTGAGCTGGTCGGCCGGCGCGCCGGTGAAGACCAGCGCGCGCACCACGTCGTCCACGAACCCGGCGTGGTGGAACTGGCGCGAGCTCACGTTCACCGCCATCGTGAGGTGCGACAGGGCCGGCTCGTCCTGCCAGCTGGCCAGCAGGGTGCAGGCGGTGTGCAGCACCCAGCGGCCCAGGGGCAGCACCAGGCCCGTTTCTTCGGCCAGCGGAATGAAGTCGCTCGGCGGCACCATGCCCCGCTTGGCGTGCGGCCAGCGCACCAGCGCCTCCACGCCCACGACACGGTTCAGCGCGTCCACCTGGGGCTGGTAATGGAGCAGGAATTCTTCGCGGGCGATGGCCGTGCGCAAGTCGTCTTCCAGGGCCGCCCGGGCCGTCACCACCGCCTGCATGCCGGGGTCGAAAAAGCGCAGCGTGTTGCGGCCGGCGGTCTTGGCCTGGTACATGGCCAGGTCTGCCTGCTTGAGCAGTTCGCCCACGGTGGACTGGCCATCGGTGAAGGGGGCCACGCCGATGCTGGGCGTGCTGCGGTACTGGTAGCCCTCCAGGGCATAGGGCGCGCTCAGCACCGACAGGATTTTTTCGCCCACCACCCGGGCGCTCACGGCCAGCTCGTCGGGCCGGGGGCTCAGCGCCTCGATCATCACCACGAACTCGTCGCCGCCCAGCCGCGCCACGGTATCGACGGTGCGCACACAGGTGTTCAGCCGCTGCGCCACCTGCTGCAGCAGCAGGTCGCCCTTGTCGTGGCCCAGCGTGTCGTTCAGCGTCTTGAAGTTGTCCAGGTCGATGAACAGCAGCGCCCCGCCCTGGCGGCGGCGCTGCGCCGTGGCCAGGGCCTGGTGCATGCGGTCCATGAGCAGCATGCGGTTGGGCAGGCCGGTGAGCGAGTCGAAGAACGCCAGGCGCTGGATCTCGCGCTCGGTGGCCTTGCGGTGGCCGATGTCGGTGTGGATGGCCAGGATGGATTCGGGCTGGCCGCCCTCGTCGCGCACCAGGGTCCAGCGGCCTTCCACGTCGATCGCATGCCCGTCCTGGTGGAACTGCACGATCTCGCCCGTCCACTCGCCCTGGGCCAGGGTGGCCTCGGTGGCGCGCAGGAATTCGGTGGCGTTCTGGTAGAGCAGCGTGTCGATGGTGCGGCCCAGCACCTGGGCCTGCGACCAGCCGTACATGCGCTCGGCGCCCTGGTTCCAGAACGTAATGCGGTGCTCCAGGTCGCGCACGATGATCGCGTCGCGGGCCTTGTCCAGCAGCGACGCCTGCCGGCGGATGTGGGCGTCCGACGCCTGGCGGGCCATTTCGGCGGTGGCGCGCGCCGCGAAGATGCGCAAGGTGGAGGAAACCAGGGCCGGCCGCTCCAGCGGCTCGCGGAAGATCACGAAGATCAGCCCGATCGGCCGCCCTTCGGCGTCACGCAATTGCTGGCCCACGTAGCTTTGCGCGCCCAGCGCCGCGATGGGCGAGCGCGGATACATCTCGGACACGCCGGAGGTGACGACGTATTCCGCATCGGTCGCCAGACGCAGGCTGGGCGTGCCTTCCAGCGAATATTCGGCATTGGGCTGCACCACGCCGTCCTGCACGCGCGAAAGCGTGATGGCGCGCGGCGGCTGCCCCTCCACCGGCGGCAGCAACCGGGTCACGCAGCCGGCCTGCGCGCCCAGCGCGTCCGCCATGTTGCTGGCCAGCTGCTTGAAGAATTCGGTCCCCGTGCTGGCCGAGATGGCGGCGGCGGCCTTGAGCACCACGCTTTGCAGACGCTGCTGGTCCTGGCGGGTGCGCAGGCTCTCGATGCCGAAGGCCAGGTCGTTGGCCAGTTGCTGCAGCAGCTCGGTTTCTTCGGAGCCGATCTCCAGCACGCCCGGCGGATACAGGTACAGCAGGCCGAAGGAGCGCTCGGCGTTGCGCAGCGGCAGGCTGATCACCGAGTGCAGGCCCTGCCGGAGCATGCGCTCGGTCCAGGTGGCAAACAGCGGGTCGAGCCGGATGTCGCGCACGATCACCGGGCGGCCGGTGCGCACCGCCACCCCGGCCGGGCCCTTGCCGCCCGGCTGGTCGGCCGATCCGCTCAGCTGAAGCCTTTCGATATAGCGGTCGCTGTCCTTGCCTGCGCAGGCGACGGGCTCGATGGTCTGGCGCGCGTCGTCGCGCACCATGCCGACCCAGGCCATCCGGTAGCCGCCCACGTCGGTGGCGATGCGGCAGACCTCGCGCAGCAGGTCGGCCTCGGAGGTCGCGCGCACCAGGGATTCGTTGCAGGCGGCCAGCAGCCGCTGGATGCTGCCCACCCGCGCCAGTTCCCGTTCCAGGCGCATGCGCTGGGTGACGTCGGTGGCCAGGACCTGGCGGGCGGGCACGCCGTTGAATTCGATGCCGCCGGCATACACCTCGGTGTCGATCACCGTGCCGTCTTTCTTGCAATGGCGCCGGTGCACGGCGTCGCGGCGCGCATTGTGGGGAATGTTGTGCGCCTCCCGGGTGCGGGCTTCGCGGTTGTCCTGGGGCCACAGGTCAGGCGTGGTCATGCACAGCAGTTCGGCCTCGCTGTACCCGTAGTGGCGCACCATGGCGCGGTTCACGGCCAGGATGCGCAGGGTGCCCAGCTCGTACACCCACATGGGCTGCGGGTGTGCATCGAACAGCAGGCGGTACTGCTGCTCGGACGCGTGCAACTGCGCGGCATAGCGGCGCAACTGCACCACGGCGCCCAGCGATTCGGCCAGGATCTGCACATGCGCCAGGTGGCGCTGCGAGAAAGAGGCCAGCGGATCGCCGTTGACCTTGAGCATGCCCACCACCGCATCGCCGGCGCGCACCGGCGCCGCGATGAAGGCCACCGGCCCGGGCTCGCACAGGGCGGCCGAGGGCATGGCCTGGGCAACGGCCGGTTGGCTGCAGACGGTCTCGCCCGCGTCGATGCGGTGCCACAGCTCGTAGCCTTCCAGCGGGCGCACGTCGTTCAGCGGCACGGCGCGCATGCCGGTGCTGGCCTGCACACGGGCTTTGTCGCCCTCGCGCATCACCACCATCGCGCCGCCGGCATCGGCCAGTTCCATCGCGGTGCGGGCCACCAGCTGCAGCACCTCGTCCATGGACAGTTCGAGCGACGAGATCTTCTGCTGCACGCGCACCAGTTCGGCGTGGGTGCGGGCTTCGTCCTTGGCCTGCAGGGCGCTGTCCTTTTGCGCGCTGATGTCCGTCATGCCGCCCACCATGCGGATCGCACGGCCTTCGGCGTCGCGGATCACGAAGCCGCGGTCCTGCACCCAGGCGTAGCTGCCGTCGTAGCGGCGAAAGCGGTATTCCTCGGCCCAGTGCTTGGCCGTGCCCTCGATCGCCGCGTGGATGCTCTCCAGCACCGCGTCGCTGTCTTCCGGGTGCAGGCGCATCGTCCACGATGTGCTGTCGTGCGGCAGGGTCTGCATGGGCACGCCAAACAGCGTCTGCATGCCCTCGTTCCACCACATGGAGTCGTCGTGGAGGTTCCAGTCCCAGATGGCGTCGGCCGTGGCGCGCGCCACCAGGTGAAAGCGCTCGTCGCTGGCGGCCCGCTCGGTGGCCATGCGCGCCTGGTTGCGCTGGCTGCGGCGCAACTCCAGGAGGGCCACCGCCTGCCCGGCGACCGCGCGCAGCGATTCGAGCTGGGGCGGCTGCAGCACGCACGGTTCGGCGGACATCACCACCACGGCGCCCAGCACCCACTTTTCCGCGGTGACCAGCGGCATGCACGCCACGGCGCGCACGCGCGGCCCGGCGATCACCAGCGGATGGCGGCGCAGCGTGGAATGGGCGTGCGTGTCCTGCACCTGCACCACCCGGCCGTCCACCGCCAGCGCGCACAGCGGGTGGGCCGCATCCAGCGTCTGCAGGTCGATGCCGATGCTGGCCTTGAACCACTCACGCCCCTGGTCGATGAAACCGATGGCCGCCATGGGCATGCCGCACAGCCGCGCGGCCAGCCGCACCAGTTGATCGAAAGCCTCCTCCACCGGGGTGTCCAGCACCGCGCAGGCACGCAGCGCTTCGAGGCGTTTTCCTACGGGAGCGGCCTTGGGCGGCATGCTCAGAAGGCCGGCTGACGGGAAAGTGGCCGTTGGCATGGATCGGTGGGCGACAGCACCTGCATGGGATTCGGACGCATCGGGGTCTGCGGTAGCAAATGACTACAAAAAGTAACGGTCAATGCTACACCGACACCGCCGCCGGCGGTGTTGCTTCCTGGCCCTATCGGCCTCGGCGCCGCTCGCGTACTGCCTGCGCCAGGTTCTGCAGCACCGGCACCGTCTGCGGCAGACTGATGCAGGCGTCCGTCACCGACACCCCGTGCGCCAGCGGCTGGCCGGCCACGATGTCCTGCCGGCCTTCCTGCAGGTGGCTTTCGATCATCAGGCCCATGATGCGCAGGTCGCCGCCCGCCACCTGGCCGGCGACGTCGGCCGCCACGTCGATCTGGCGGCTGTGCTGCTTGCTGCTGTTGGCGTGCGATACATCCACCATGACCTGCGCGCGCAATCCCGCCGCCTGGAGCAGCTGGCAGGCCGCGTCCACGGAGGGCGCTGCATAGTTGGGCTGCTTGCCGCCGCGCAGGATCACGTGGCAGTCGTTGTTGCCGCGCGTCTCGAAGATCGCGGACTGGCCCATCTTGGTCATGCCCATGAAGGCGTGCGGCGCCTGGGCCGCCAGGATGGCGTCGCTGGCCACCTTCACGCCGCCGTCGGTGCCGTTCTTGAAGCCCACCGGGCACGACAGGCCGCTGGCCAGCTGCCGGTGGCTCTGGCTTTCGGTGGTGCGCGCCCCGATCGCGCCCCAGCTCACCAGGTCGCTGATGAACTGCGGGCTGAGCAGGTCGAGGAACTCGGTGCCCACCGGCAGGCCCAGCGCCAGGATGTCCAGCAGCAGCGTGCGGGCCATCTCCAGCCCCTCGTTGATGGCGAAGCTGCCGTCCAGGTGCGGGTCGTTGATGTAGCCCTTCCAGCCGACGGTGGTGCGGGGCTTTTCGAAATACACGCGCATCACGACCAGCAGGTCCTGCGCCAGCGCATCGGCCTGCGCCTTGAGCTGGCGGGCGTATTCCATGGCCTGCCCGTGGTCGTGGATCGAGCAGGGCCCCACCACCACGACCAGCCGGTCGTCCTGGCCGTGCAGCACGCGCGAGATCGCCGCGCGGCTGGTCTCGACCAGTTGCAGCGCGCCGGGCGGCGTGGGCAGCCATTCCTGCAGCAGCGCAGGCGTGATCAGCGGCCGCACGGCCTTGATGCGCGTGTCGTCGATGCGGGTCGTGTCGTGGGTGGAGAGCGGGGTGGCGGTGCGGTGCACGTGGGGGGTGGGTGGGGTCGTCATGGCGGCGATTGTCGCGCGCCGCCCGCCGCCGCCCCTCGGCCCCGGTCAGGGCCGGCGGAAAGCGGTTTTCTGCCGTGACCAATAGCGCGAATCGAGCCGGTCCATCCGCACCTCGCCGCCGGTGGAGGGCGCGTGCACGAAGCGGCCCTCGCCCACGTAGATGCCCGCGTGCGTCGGCCGGCCCGCGCCGAACACCACCAGGTCGCCCGTGCGCAGGTCGCCGGTATCCACCGGCAGGCCGAAATCGCTCAGCTGCGCCACGGTGCGCGGCGGGGCGATGCCCGCGCGGCTCTTATAGACATAGCCGATGAGGCCGCTGCAGTCGAACCCGCCCTCGGGCGTGTTGCCGCCATAGCGGTACGGCGTGCCCACCAGCCCCAGCGCATGGATGGCGATGTCGCTCGACTGGTCGGGCGACAGCTGCGAATACTGCACGCTGGCGCGGGGCGAACGCGGCTGCGGCGTGGTGCCGCAGCCGGCCAGCAGCAAGGCGGCAGACAACAGTGCAAGGCAGAGGGAGGCACGCATGCGCCGAGGGTAACGGATGTGCTGCGGCACCACGCGCGCGAGGGGCTCAGCGGGGCGATGCGTCTGCGGGGGCCGCCGGCGCCGCGCCCACCTTGTGCAGCAGGTGATCCGCCAGCGTTTCGTAGAGCGGGCGCACCAGCATGCGCGACACCAGGCTGGCCAGCATGGCCGAGGCCATCAGGCTCAGCACCATGGCATGGCCGTCCACCATCTCCATCACGATGATGAAGGCCGTGAGCGGCGCCTGCGTGACCGCCGCCAGGAAGGCCGCCATGCCCATGGCGATCAGCGCCGGGGCGATGTCCGCACTGGTCAGCAGCGAGAGGTTGTGCCCCACCCCAGCGCCAATCGACAGCGCCGGCGCGAAGAACCCGCCGGGCACGCCGCACCAGGCCGTGAGCCAGGTGGCGATGAATTTCAGCGTGACATAGAACGCCGGCACATCGGCCTGCCCCGCCAGCATGTGCTTGACCGCCTCGGAGCCGGCGCCGAAGGTGGCGCCGCCGGTGGCCAGGCCGATCACCGCCACCGCCAGGCCGCCCGCCGCCGCAAAGCGCACCGGGAAGCGGGCACGCCACTGGTTGAGTCGGCCCGGCGCGCCGGTGAGCGAGGCGGTGATGAGCTTGGCGAACAGGCCGCCCAGCACGCCGCACACCAGGGCCACGCCCAGGCCGGGCAGCAGCGCGTCCCAGCCCAGGCGGGGCACGCGGATCACGCCGAAATAGGTCAGGTTGCCGAAGAACGACACCCCCATCAGCCCGGCCAGCACGATGGCCGCGATGATGAGCCCGCTGCTGCGCGATTCGAGCTTGCGAGACAGCTCCTCGATCGCGAACACCACGCCCGCCAGCGGCGCATTGAAGGCCGCTGCGATGCCAGCGGCCCCGCCCGCCACCAGCAGCGCATGGCTGGTGATGCCCGAGCGCGGCCCGAGCCAGCGCTGTGCATGCTGCATCACACCCGCCGCCACCTGCACCGACGGGCCCTCGCGGCCCATGGAAAGCCCGGCCAGAAAGCCCGCGCTGCCCAGCAGCACCTTGCCCAGCGACATGCGCAGGGACACGAAGTAGCCGCGCTGGCTGGGCGGCAGCCCCGGCTCCAGCGCCGCCATCACCTGCGGAATGCCCGAGCCCGCGGCCCCGGGAACGAAGCGGCGCGTGGCCCACACGATGGCGGCCGTGAGCGCCGGGGTCCACAGCAGCACGGCCCAGCCGCCCTGCCAATGCAGCACCTGCTCGAAGCGTGCGAACGCCCATTCCCCCAGGATCGTGAACGCCACCACGAAAAGCCCGGCCGCCGCGGCGTAGGCCAGCACGATCGCGCGTTCCACCCACCGCCAGCCGTCCGCGAACTCCTGCCGCAGGTTGTGAAGAAAGTCGGGTTCGCGATGCATGGGCAAGGGCCGGGGCCGGTGTTGGAAAAGGCATTTTTATTGTGGCATGGGCATCGCCTGCGGGCTGTTCGCGCCCGAGGCGAATCGGGCACAATCGGCGGCTCCCCCGCAGTCCCTGGCAGGCTGCGCAGGCCGTAGTGCCTTCTCTCCACCATTCTCTACAGGCCCTTACACACCATGGCATCCGTCAACAAAGTCATCATCGTGGGCAACCTCGGGCGCGATCCCGAAATGCGCACCTTCCCCAGCGGCGATCAGGTCGCCAACGTCACCATCGCCACCACCGACCGCTGGCGCGACAAGAACACCGGCGAAAACAAGGAAGCCACCGAGTGGCACCGCGTGGTGTTCAACGGCCGCCTGGCCGAAATCGTCGGCCAGTACCTGCGCAAGGGCTCGCAGGTCTATGTGGAAGGCAGCTTGCGCACCCGCAAGTGGACCGACCAGGCCGGCCAGGAAAAATTCACCACCGAAATCCGAGCCGACAGCATGCAGATGCTGGGCAGCCGCCAGGGCATGGGCGGTGGCGGCCAGGGCGGTGGTGGTGGCTACGAAGACAGCGGCTACGGTGGCGGTGGCAACGACGGCGGCTACGACAACAGCGCCGCCCCCGCGCCGGCACGCCGCCCTGCCCCGGCACCTGCGCCGCGGCCTGCAGCGCCGGCGCCCCGTCCGGCACCGGCACCCGCGGCCCAGGCCCCGCGTGCGGCCTCGGGCTTCGACGACATGGACGACGACATTCCGTTCTGAGTGGCGAAAGCCGCTTCTGCGGCTGGCGCATCAGGTCTCTCCAAAGCCCGTCTTCGAAGGGAGACGGGCTTTTTTCCATGGGTTCTGAATGGATGGAAGTCGTTTCACAGCCTCAGGAGCCGTTCGGCATTGCCATGCGCGATGAGGGACTTTTCCGCATCGCTCACAGGCAGATTTTCGATGAAGGCCTGTGCACCGTCCAGGCTCTGGTAGGGGTAGTCGATGGAATACAGAATGCGTTCCGTCCCCATCAGCGCGTGGATGAACTGAAAGTGCGGCAAGGTGAGCATGCCGCTGGGCGATACGTACACGTGTTCGCGGTACGTTTGCACGATGGGACGCTTCAGGCCAGAGGCTTCCTGCGGTATCGAGTCCTCCAGCCTTTGCAGGAAGAAGGGAACCATCTCGCCCCAGTGGCCGCTGATGACTTGCAGCCTGGGGTAGCGATCGAACACGCCGGCAAGCAGCATGCGCACGACCTGAATGCCGGCCTCGTTATGCCAACCCCAGGCAAACATGGACAGCCGCGCGCTGAGCTCGCGATCAAAGCCGCCGTAGTACGGGGCCTGCACCGCAGACAGCGGCAGGCCGGGGTGGACGTACAAAGGAACGTTCAACGCATCAAACGCGGCAAGGACCGGGGCGTAGCGGGGCTCGTCCAGGAAGTGTTCGCCAGGGCGGCCATTGATCAGCGCGCCCTTGAGGCCAAGTTCTTTCACCGCACGCTCCAGTTCGCGGGCTGCGGCCTCAGGTGCTTGCCAGGGCAGGGTGGCAAACCCTGAAAAGCGCTCGGGATGCTCCTGGCTTGCCCGAGCGAGCCGGTCATTGGCGGTGCAGTTCAGATCGATGGCCTGCGCGGCAGGCAGCCACTGGGGAAAGCCGCCATAGGACAGCACCTGCATGCCGATGCCAGCCGCGTCCATCTCGGCCAAGCGCGCATCGCCCATGTCCAGGGCCTTGCGAGCCGACTCGGCGGGCGCGATCACGTGGGGACGGGTGCGATCGGCCACCTGCTGGCCGTCGATCACGCGGCTGCCCCAGCCGGAAAGGTACGGCGCCTGGGCACGCACGAGTTCCTGCGTCGCCGCGCCGATGGCCGGATCGAGCACATGCTCTTCGACGCAGATCAGTTTCATGCCCTGGCCGCTCTTCGCACGCATCGCGGGTCCTTCAAGCCAGCAAGGCGTCGCGCAGCGCTTCGCCCAAGCGTGCAGCGGACTGCGGGTTTTGTCCGGTGATCAGCCGGCCATCGACCACCACGTTGTCGGCCCAATTGGCGGCGTGCTGGTGCATTGCACCGCGTTCTTTGAGGGTGGACTCCAACAGGAACGGCATCACCTGGGTGGACTGCACTTCCTCTTCCTCGTCATTGGTGAAGGCGGCCAGGCGCTTGCCCGCCACCAGCAGGGTGCCGTCGGAGCGGCGCGCATTGACCAAGGCTGCGGGGCCATGGCAGACCGCCGAGACGATGCCGCCTGCCGCATCGATTTCGCGGATGGCTTTGTGCACGGCAGCGCTGTCGGGGAAGTCCCACATCGTGCCGTGGCCGCCCGCGAAGAAGATGGCCGAGTAGCGCGATGGCTCCACATCGGCCAGGCGCAGCGTATGGCCGATGGCGTGGCGAAAGCCGGCATCGGCCCAGTAATGGGCGATGACCGGGTCCTTCATGTCCTCCAGTCCGTCCAGGGGCGCGGCACCGCCCTGGATGGAGGCGAATTCCACACGGATGCCGGCGGCCTGCAGTTTCTCCAGGGGATGCGTGACTTCCGCGAGATTGAATCCGGTGGGAAGGCCGGTCGCTCCTTTCACGGCATTGCTGGTGACGACGAAAAGGACGGGTTGGAGGTCTGATGCGGACAGGGCCATGATCGAAGGGTGTGCTTTGGAGAAAGGAAGGGGGTGCGAAGACCAGAAGGTGGCTTGCCTGGTTTTCGTGGGTCGATGCGACGGTCTGGGCGGCGCCGGCATGGCGCCGGAATTTCAGGCGTTGCCTGGTGCGAAAAGCATTTCCCAATTCAGGAATGGCCCGAGGGGAATCACTTCCCAGTCGATCAGCCCGGCCTGGGCCAGAGGCAGTTCGCGCAGGGCTTGCCTGGCTGCCTCGACAGAATCGCACTCCGCGATGATGGCCACGCCGGGCCGGTCTTGGCGCAAGTAGATGTCGCGCACGATGCCACGGCTGTGAAGCTGCCAAGCGTGGCGTGCTTCGTTCAGCATGTGGGGCTGATACTGGTCCAGGCTGGCGCCCGGTTGGGGGATGTCGAGACAAAGCAGTTTCATGAGAGAGGGGCTCCTGAATGGACGCGTGGATTCCAACGCACTGCAGGATGTTATTGCGGAAAATTAAGAATCAATGTTTCGATAAAATCCGATCCAAAGCGATTTAATTTCTACAATAGGCGATGCAAACGCAGAGGCAGGCACCCGTGCAAGATGACTCGAATTCACCCATGCCTCTGGTCAAAGGCGTTCCGGAGTGCCAGGAGCGGTTCGATGGGGTCGCGGTGTTCCTGGAGGTCGTGCGCCTGGGGAGCTTTGCGCGTGCCTCCGAGCACCTCGGCCTGACGCGTTCGGCCGTTGGCAAGGCGATGGCACGTTTGGAATCCCGGCTGGAGACGCGGCTGTTCCATCGCACCACGCGCGTGCAAAGCCTGACCGACGATGGCCAGATCTACCACGACCACTGCCTGCGGGCCCTGTCGGAATTGCAGATCGCCGAGGCACAGATGGAGTCCGGCCGGCACGAGGTGGCCGGACGGCTGCATGTCTCCATGCCCGTGCTGTTCGGGCGGCACTGCGTGGCGCCCCTCTTGCTCGAACTGGCCCGGCAGCACCCTTCGCTCGAACTGCTGCTGAGCTTCAGCGACCGGCCTGTGGATGTCCTGGCCGAAGGTTTCGATCTCGCCATCCGCAGTGGCGTGCTGGGCGCCGAGAGCGATGGTCTGCGCGCACGCAAGCTGGTGGTTCAACGCAAGCGGGTGTGTGCTTCGCCGGCCTATCTGGCTGCCCATGGAACACCGCAGAGCGCCGCCGAACTGGCCGGGCACAGCATCCTGCTGTATCGGCGCGCCACCCGCATCCACGTCTGGCAATTGCCGGACGCCGCGGGACAGATCGTAGATACGCCCTTGCGTTCACGCCTGCAGCTCGACGATCTGGAGGCCATCGCGGACGCGGCCACGGCGGGAATGGGCTTGGCATGGCTGCCGGAATGGCTGGTGCAGGACCGCCTGCGCACGGGGGCACTGGTCAGCCTGCTGGACGACCAGCCCGGCGCCTCCATGGATTGCTATGCCCTGTGGCCTCGCGCCTCGCACATGCCGCTGCGCCTGCGGCTGGCGGTCGATTGGTTGGTCGACCGATTGCCGAAAGTCGCGGGCCTGCAGGAGGCGGATGCCCACCATCGGCCCGCGGCCGATCGGCAGGCTCCGTGAATCACGCGGGGTTCATCCGCTCGAACAGGGCTTCGCCCATCTTGCGCGAGCCTGCCGACAGGCCCACCATGACTTCATCCTTGCCGTTTTCCAGTTGAGCGATCGCTTCGGTGGCGAAAACCTTCGGCGTCATCATCTGCTGTCCGGCGGTGCCACCGCTGCGTTGGCTTCCGCCCAGGCCGGTATCCACGATCGGCGGTGCCATTTCGACCACCCGGATTCCCGTGGCCCTCAGCTGGTGGCGCAAGCTGAGCGTGAAGGAATGCATGGCTGCCTTGGTTGCGCAATAGACGGGAATATCGGCCAGCGGCGAAAAAGCCAGGCCCGAGCTCACGTTGACGATGGTGGACTGTGGCTGGCGGCTCAGCAACGGCAGGAGCGCTCCGATCAGTTGAACGGGCGCGGTGAAATTCGTCGCCACTTCCTGCTCGATGTTTGCGAGCGCGCCGGATTCATTGAGCATGCGCCGGTATTGGACGCCCGCATTGTTGATGACGACGTTCAGTTCGGGGTGTTCGGCTTCCAGCCATTCCACCATCGCTGCGCGGCTTTCGCCGTCGGTGATATCGCATTGCCGGGGAACCAGCGCAGGCACCTGCGACTGCGCTTTCGCAAGGGCCTCTTCATTGCGGCCGCAAACGATGACGCGATTGCCGCGCTCGGAGAGTTGCTGCGCCAGCGCAAAGCCGATGCCGGCGGCGCCGCCCGTGATGAGAATGGTGTTTGCTGTGGTTTTCATATCGACGGTTCTTCCTGGTTGATCACAAGAAGGTGTGCCGACGAGACTTCAGGATTCCAGCGGGCACACCTATGGCACCGGCATGGCCGGTACAGGTGTCGCGGATACCCTGTTGGGGAAAAGCTGCTGCACCCTGCGGGGTGCAGCGACCGGGCTACCATCCGGCCTGCGCTCTTTCGACTTGGCGTTTGTAACGCACATCGTGCGATGTGGCAATCATTGGGTTTCTCTGCGCTGCGCCCGGCAATGGCCCGCAGGCTCATGGGCGCGCACGCGCTTTGCGGACCTGCAAGGCGCCTTCGCCGGTTCCGGCCGGGTGCCTCAGGTCCTGCACATCCCGGCGCGGCGGCGCGCCGAAGAGGCGGCTGTACTCACGGCTGAACTGGGAGGGGCTTTCATACCCCACCTGAAACGCCGCGGTCGAGGCGTCGGCACCCCCGGCCAGCATCAGCCTGCGCGCTTCGTTCAGGCGCAGCCACTTTTGGAACTGCAGGGGGCTCATGGCCGTCAACGCGCGGAAATGGCGGTGAAAACGCGATGGGCTCATTTGCACATGCGCGGCCAGTTCCTCGATGCGCAGCGGTTGCGCGAAGTGAAGCTTCAGCCATTCGATGGCCTGGGCAATGCGCTGGTTCTGGCTTCCCAGCGACACCATCTGCCAGAGCCGCGCCCCCTGCTCACCCATGAGCAGGCGATAGAAGATCTCCGTGCGCACCAGCGGCGCCAGCACGGGAAGGGCCTGCGGTTCGTCCAGCAGCTTGACGAGGCGCAGGAAGAGCTCGAGCAATGCCTCGGTGGTCTCGCCCAGCGCCAGTCCCGGGGCAAGCGCCGCAGGCTCCGGCGGGGCGAGCGGCCCTGCCTGCATGGCGAGCTCCGCGATGCTGCATGCGTCCAGCTTCAGCACCAGGCTCAGATACGGACGGTCGGGCCGCGCCTCGACCGCTTGCATCACCACGGGCAACTCCAGGGCCGTGATGAGAAAGCGGCCGCTGTGATAGCGGTAGATCTGGCCGCCCAGCAGCACGTGCTTGGTGCCCTGCACCGTCAGCGCGATGCTCGGCCAGGCCATGCAGTTGACGGGTGGGGTCGGCAGGTCGTGCCGGTACAGCGTGAGGCCAGGAATGGGCGTCTCGCACTGCTCGGCACCTTGCGTCCATCGCGCAACGTGCCCTGCCAGTGCCGAGCGCAGAGCTTCAAAGGCGTCCCCCGGGACCGCAGGCGGTTCTTGCTTCACTGAGTCCCTTCGAAGACCGAAAAGCACCATGGTAGGGTGTGCCTGCAGCGGGGCTCGGCAAACCCGCTGCCCGGGCAGGATCAGGCAAGAATTCGCGTGGATCTGTCTATCGCGACTGCCGCGCCCGTGCCAAGAATGGCGCATGCCGCTCAAGACCCCCTGCCCTCCCCGGCGCTTCTGGACGCTATCGCTGCTCTGCACCCCGCTGCTGACGGTGGGGTTGAGCCAGCCTGCATTGGCCCAATCAGCCCCGCCACCCTTCGTGCGGCTGGCGGAACTGGACATCGATCGGGACCAACTCGATGCCTTTCACGTGGCCGCCCGCGAACATGCCCAGGCCAGCCTGCGGCTGGAGCCGGGCATCGTTGCCTTCCACGCCGCTGCCGAAAAAGGCAATCCGGGCCGCGTGCGGGTCCTGGAGATCTATGCCGATGCGCAGGCTTACCAGGCGCATCTGCAGACGCCCCACTTTCGAAAATTTCGCTCAGCGACCGAGCCCATGACGCTGGGCCGTGAACTCCATGAAGCCGTGCCCGTGCGCCTGGGCGCCAAGGCCCGCTTGCCGCCGCAGGCCCTGGTACGCGTTGCCGAGCTGTCGATCGATCCGGGCCAGCTCCAGGCATACGAACGCGCGGTCTCCGAAGAAATCGACACGTCGATCCGTGTGGAGCCGGGCGTGCTGGCCATCTACGCGGTGGCGTTGAAAGATCGGCCGGCACAGCTGCGCTTCTTCGAAATCTATGCCGACGAAGCTGCGTACCGACAACATGTGGCGTCGCCGCATTTCAAGAAATACGTGGACATCACCCAGGCCATGATCACATCGCGCAAATTGATGGAGGCGCAAGCCCTCTTTCTCGGATTGCCTTCGCGCTGACCTCCAAAGACAAAACACAAGACCAGAGACCGCCCCATGTCGTTCCTCCCGCAATTTCCGGCCGCTGCAATGGCGTGCATCGCCCTGTGCAGCCTGACGGTTCAACCGTCGCACGCGCAAGCACCTGCAGCCAAGGCCCCGGCCTACTACCTCTCCGAGTTTGAAGTCACCGATGTGGAAGGCATCAAGCCCTACAGCGCACAGGTCGAGGCGACATTCAAGCCGTTTGGCGGGCATTACATCGCGCGGGGCGGCCAGGTCCGCTCTTTGGAAGGAGAGGCCGGCAAACGGATCGTGATGATCGCGTTCCCCAGCCTGGCACAGGCCCAGGCCTGGTACGACTCGCCGGCCTACCGGGAGATCCGGCCCATCCGTTTGCGCAGTGCAACCTCGCGCGTGTACGTCGTGGAGGGTGTCTCTGCGCCATAGGGAATGGGAGGCACCTGGGGCATGGGCGACGGTCTGCGCGGGGCTCCGATGGAGCGTCTGCGCATCCCTGCCGGTCACTGCATCGCGTTCACCGCGGCAACCGCTTTCAAGCGTTCACGGTCTCCACCAGCTTCTGGTTGAACGCCGGAATGTCGTCGGGCTTGCGGCTGCTGACCCAACGCCCCTCGACGTGCACGGTCTCGTCCACCCAGGTGGCGCCGGCGTTGCGCAGGTCGGTGGCCAGGCTGGGCCAGCTGGTCAGTGTCTTGCCGCGCACCAGGCCGGCGTCCACCAGCAGCCAGGCGCCATGGCAGATCACGGCGATGGGCTTGCCGGCCTGGTCGATGGCCTGCACGAAGGCCTGCGCCTTCGCCTCCGTGCGCAGGGTGTCGGCGTTGAGCACGCCGCCGGGCAGCAGCACGGCATCGAACCGGGCGGGATCGGCCTGGTCGAGGGTGCCGTCCACCGCGAAGGTGTCGGCCTTCTCGTCGTGGTTGAAGCCCTGCACCTGGCCGGGCTTCGGTGCAATGATCCGGGTGGCGATGCCGGCTTGGTGCAGGGCGTCGCGCGGGCCGGTCAGCTCGACCTGTTCGAAGCCGTCGGTCACGAGGATGGCGACGGTCCGGGCGCCAGCGGATGGGGTGGTGGAGGTCATTGGAGGGGTCCTTTCAAAAGCCCACCAATCTAGGGGCCGCCGTGCCCGCGGCGTGTCGGTCAAACGCCATCGTGGGGCAGGGCATCGGCCTGCATGGCGGGGCGTCAGCCGCGCTCGCGCCAGCGCTCGATGCCCTCGAACAGCGCCATGCCGGCGAGCAGGGCGGCCACGAACCACACGCCGTTCGGCACGCCCATGCCCAGCAGCACCAGGGCCGGGCCGGGGCAGATGCCGACCAGGCCCCAGCCGATGCCGAACAGCACGCTGCCGCCCACCAGGCGCGCATCGATGCCGTGCGCAGCGGGCCACTGCAGCGGTGTGCCGCGCAGCGTGGTGCCCCGGCGGCGCGCGAGCGCAAACGCCACCAGGGCCACGCCCACGGCGCCGCCCATCACCAGGGCGAGCGACGGGTCCCAGGGCCCCGCGATGTCCAGGAAGCCCAGCACCTTGGCCGGGTCGGCCATGCCGGACACCAGCAGCCCCAGCCCGAAGACCAGGCCCGCGGCGAATGCAATCAGAACGGTCATGGTGCGTTCCTTCCGGTCAGGCCAGGTGCCGCAGCACGAAGACCGTGCCCATGCCGGCGGCCATGAAGACCAGCGTGGCCACCAGCGAGCGGGCCGACAGGCGCGACAGCCCGCACACGCCGTGGCCGCTGGTGCACCCTGCCCCGTAGCGCGTGCCCACGCCCACCAGCAGGCCTGCAGCGATGAGCAGGCCCGGGCCGGCGTCGATGCGCACCGTCGGCAGCGGCGCGGCCAGCGCATAGGCCAGCGGCGCCGCGATCAGGCCCGCCACGAAGGCCAGGCGCCACGCCCGGTCGCCGCGCCGGGGCCGCAGCAGGCCGCCCACCACGCCGCTGATGCCGGCGATGCGCCCCGCCAGCAGGAAGAATCCCCCGGCCGCCAGGCCGATGAGCGCGCCGCCCGCCAACGCGGTGCCGGGGGTGAAAACGTTCCAGTCGATGGCCATGCGGTTCACTCCTTGGGGCAGTAAAGGCGGTACAGCACCGCCAGGATTTCAAGCAGCGAGGCATCGGCCACGCGGTAGTGGATGTTCTTGCCCTCGCGCCGGGTCTCCACCATGCCTTGGGTGCGCAACACGCCGAGCTGCTGCGACAGCGTGGGCTGCTGGATGCCCAGGCGCGCCTGCAGGTCGCCCACGCACTGCTCGCCTTGCGACAACTGGCACAGCAGCAGCAGCCGGTCTTCGTTGGCAAGGGCCTTCAGGGCCGAGACTGCCTGGCTGGCGGCCTGGCGCAGGCGCTCGGGGTCGATGGGGGTGGAGTCCATGGGAAGATCGATGCAAAAGCCGTCACAAGGCTGCCGAAAGGCCGGCGTTGGATTCAATATATCAAACAATATAATATCTGTGGAAAGATTATTGACCGCTGAATCGATTGAAAGGCCACCCGCCATGCCCCGCACCACCTCCGTCCAGCCGTTCTTCGACTCCGCCACGGGCACGGTGACCTACCTCGTGTGGGACCTGGCAACGCGGTGCGCCGCCGTCATCGACCCGGTGCTCGACTTCGATGCCGCCGCGGGCCGCACCGCCACCCGCTCGGCCGATGCGGTGCTGGCCTGCGTGCGCGAGCGGGGGCTCACGGTGCAGTGGATCCTGGAGACCCATGCGCATGCCGACCACCTGTCGGCCGCGCCGTACCTGCAGGCGCAGGCAGGGGGCCGCATCGCGGTGGGCGAGCACATCCGCGCGGTGCAGGCCGCCTTCGGCCGGCTCTTCCCTGCCGAAACCGGCGCTGCGGACGGCAGCCCCTTCGACCATCTGCTGCGCGACGGCGAGACGCTCCTGCTGGGCGCCACGCCGCTCATCGCCCTGTGGGTGCCGGGGCACACGCCGGCCGACATGGCCTATCTCGTGGACGGCGCGGCCTTCGTGGGCGACACGCTCTTCATGCCCGACGTGGGCACGGCGCGGGCGGACTTTCCCGGGGGCGATGCCGCCACGCTCTACCGTTCCATCCAGCGGCTGCTGGCGTTGCCGGGCAACACGCGCGTGTTCGTGTGCCACGACTACCCGCCTGCCGGGCGCGAGCCGCAGTGGGAGACCACGGTGCAGGCGCAGCGCGAGGACAACATCCACGTGGGCGGCGGCGTGGCCGAGGCGGATTTCGTCGCCCTGCGCCGCGCGCGCGACGCCACGTTGGGCGCACCGGCGCTGCTGCTGCCGTCCCTGCAGGTCAATGTGCGCGCGGGGCAACTGCCGGCTGCCGAGGCGAACGGCATCGCCTACCTGCGCATTCCGCTGAACGCGTTCGGAACGCCGCCGGCCACCTGAGCCCGGGCGTTGTCGGGCCGTGCGGGATCGCTCCTACCTGGTAACAGGCGCCGGGCCCACTGCCCTGGCCCCGGCGCGGGGCGAAGCTGTGGACATCCGGCGCACCGTTTTTCGGATCGCGTCCCCACCGACCCGCCCCAAGGAGCCCGCCATGCGCACCCCCATCGTTCCCGACACCGCCATCGACCCCACCGACGATCCCACGGCGGAAATGCCGGAAGGCGACGACATCAACGACCACCTGGAAGCCGAGCAGGATGTTTCGGACGGCATCGAGGACATCTCGGTGCAGGCGTTCGACGATCCGCGCAGCGGCGGCCCGCTGAACTTCGACGACGGCACCGACATGGCCCACCCCCGAGGCAAGACCGGCCGCGATGGCGGCACCTGGGCAGCCGAGGGCAGCGACAGCGGCGAACTGGAGCCGCCAGCCGAGATGCTTTCCGACCGCAACGGCCCGAGCGACCCGGACGCCAAACGCAACGGTTGAGCCGGCGCGGCACGCGTGCCAAGAGAAAAGGGGCGCCCATGCGCCCCTTTTTCTTTTGCTATTAAATTAATAGCTATATGCCCTAGTGGAATATGCGGTGGCGGCCGAAAAGGCCTCAAGTCCCCTCGGGGCCGCCGCAGGTTCTGCCTCCCTCAGTGCACCACCATCAGGTGAAACGGCCACACATACGCCTGCAGCGTCACGTACAGCCCCACCAGGCAGGCCAGCGCGATCGAGTGGAAGAACACGTAGCGCAGGATGTCGCCCTCGTGGTTGAACCAGCGGGTGGCCGTCGATGCCACCACGATCGACTGCGCGTCGATCATCTTGCCCATCACCCCGCCCGAGCTGTTGGCCGCGCCCATGAGATTGGGCGACAGCCCCAGCTGCTCGGCCGCGACCTTCTGCATGCCGCCGAACAGCACGTTCGAGGCCGTGTCCGAGCCGGTGAGCGCTACGCCCAGCCAGCCCATCAGCGTGCCGAAGAACGGGTAGAACACGCCCGTGTTGGCGAAGGCCAGCCCCAGCGTGGTGTCGGTGCCCGAATACCGCGTGAGCGTGCCCAGGGCCAGCATCAGCACGATGGTCAGCAGCGAAAAGCGCACCAGCCACACCGTCTTGAAGAACGTGCGCGCGATGGCGACGGGGTGGTACTTCATGAAGAACGCGCTCACCACCGCCGACAGCAGGATGGCGGTGCCGGTGGCCGACAGCAGGTTCAGCGTGTACACCGCGCCTTCCTTGGTGGGCGTGGGCACCACGGGCGGCACCTTCTCGATCAGGTTGTGCAGGCCGGCCATGGGAAAGGCGGGCGCGAACAGGCTGTTGAGCCAGGCCTTGACCGGCGGCAGACCCCAGATGAACACGAACACCGACAGGATGATCCAGGGCATCCAGGCGGCCACCAGTGCGGCGCGGCTGTGCTGGGTGACGGGCTGGGGCGGCTTGGCCTCCGCTGCGCTGATGTCGCGTCCACGCAGCGAGGGCGACGTCCACACCGTCTTGGGCTTCCATACGCGCAGGAACGCCACCAGCGACGCCATCGACACGATGGCCGCGATGATGTCCACCAGCTCAGGGCCGATGAAGTTGGACACCAGGTACTGCGGCACGGCGAACGCCACCCCCGTCACCAGGATGGCGGGCCAGATCTCCCACATGCCCTTGCGGCCCGCGAAGGCCCAGATCAGCCAGAACGGCACCAGCAGCGAGAAGAACGGCAACTGCCGCCCGACCATCGCCGTCACCTCCATCAGGTCGTAGCCGTGCACCTTGGCCAGCGTGATGACCGGCGTGCCCAGCGCCCCGAACGCCACCGGCGCGGTGTTGGCGATGAGCGACAGGCCCGAGGCCGCGAGCGGCGAGAAGCCCAGCCCGATCAGGATGGCCGCCGTCACCGCCACCGGGGTGCCGAAGCCCGCCGCGCCCTCGAAGAACGCGCCGAAGCTGAAGGCGATCAGCAGCAACTGGATGCGCCGGTCGCCGGTGATGCCCGAGAGCGAATCCTGCAGCACCTTGAAGCTGCCGTTCTGCTCGGTCAGCTGGTGCAGGAAGATGATGTTCAGCACGATCCAGCCGATGGGCAGCAGGCCGGTGAAGCCGCCGTACAGCGCCGCCCGCCCGGCCATGTCGGCCGGCATGCCGTAGGCGAAGACGGCCACCAGCAGCGCCGCGATCAGGCCCAGCCCGGCCGCGATGTGCGCCTTGATGTGGAAGAAGCCCAGCGCGGCCAGCATCACCACCACCGGAATCGCGGCCAGCGCGGTGGAAATGATCATGTTGCCGAACGGGTCGTAGATTTGCTGCCAGGTCATGGATTTGTCTCCGGTGTTCTATCGGTGTGCGGACCGCGGGGCCCCGTGCCGCGGCCCTCTGTCGGGGCCTGCGCTGGCCCAATGTAGAAATTTGCGGCGGGCGCAGCGTGAAAAACCTTCGCTGGCCGCGTGAAGGCTTTTCAAACCGCGTCAGTTCCGTGTCAGCCACCGCGCTGCGGATGGCGCGCTGTCCGCCCGGCCGTTCGGTCGGTCAGTCGTGCAGCGCCTGGCGCAGCCAATCGACGAACGCCGCGCACTCCCAGCGCTCGAGCGCCCCGGCCTTCCAGCACAAAAAATAGTCGTGCGGGGACGGCAGGCTGTCGCGCGACAGGCGCACGAGCTGGCCGCTCTCCAGCCAGGGCTGCCCCGCGCGCAGGCGCAGCAGCGCCACGCCGAAGCCGGCCACCGCCGCGTCCCAGGCCATGCCCAGGTCGTTGAACTGGCTGCCCACCACCGGTTCGGGCTGGGAGATGCCGCACGCCTTGAACCAGGTGCGCCACGGCTCCAGCGCGCAGCGGATGAAGCGCACGCGCGCCGCCGCCTCTTCCGTCGCCAGGCCGTCCAGCGGACCGATCTCGGCCAGGTATTCGGGGCTGCACACCGGCGTGATCCGGTCGGCGAAGAGCTGCACCGATTCGCGGTCGGGAAAGTCGCCGGTGCCAAAGCGCACCTCCACGTCGGCCTCCTCCGCCATCATGTGGTGCACCGGCAGCGACACTTGCAGCTGCAGCTCGATGTCGGGATAGGCGTGGCGAAACTGCGCGATGCGCGGCAGCAGCATCTGGCGCGCGAAGGTCGGCGTCACGCCCAGGCGCAGGCGCGTGGCCTGGCCCACGCCCAGGGTGCCGGGCACGTGCTGCAGCGCAGCGATGGCCTCGCGCACCCGCTCCAGGTAGGCGGCGCCGGCGGGCGTCAGGCTGAAATCGCCGCGCGCGAAGAGCTTGACGGCCAGCAGTGTCTCCATCTGGCGGATGCGGTGGCTCACCGCGCTGGGCGTCACGCTCATCTCCTCGGCCGCGTGCGTCACGCTGCGCAGCCGCGCCAGTGCCTCGAACGCCAGCAGGCCCTGGATCGGCGGAATGCGCGGCGGGGCCATGCGTACAGCCGGCCCGTCAGGCGACGGTGGTGGCCGACGCGATCACGCCGCCCCCGAGGCACACCTCGCCGTCGTACAGCACGGCGGACTGGCCCGGGGTGACGGCCCACTGCGCGTCGGGAAATTCCAGCGCGAAGCCGCCGTCCGCCTGCGGATCGATGCGGCAGGGCGCATCGGCCTGCCGGTAGCGCGTCTTGGCCGCCAGCAGGCCGGCGGCGGGCGGCGCGCCGGCCACCCAACTCGCGTCGCCTGCCTGCAGCGTGTGCGACTGCAGCCAGGGGTGGCCATGGCCCTGCACCACGCGCAGCACGTTCTTGTCCAGGTCCTTGCGTGCCACATACCAGGGCGCATGGTCGCCGCCGCCGCGCGCCGGCTGGCCGGACGGCGCTTTCGTGCCTGCGCCCTTTTCCTTCACGCCGCCGATCCCCAGGCCCTGGCGCTGGCCCAGCGTGTAGAAGCTCAGTCCCTGGTGGCGGCCCAGCGTGCGCCCGCGCTCGTCCTGGATCGGCCCCGCCGCATGGGCGATATAGCGGTTCAGGAACTCGCGGAACGGCCGCTCGCCGATGAAGCAGATGCCGGTGGAATCCTTCTTCTTGGCGTTGGGCAGGCCGATCTCTTCGGCGATGCGGCGCACCTCGGTCTTGTGCAGTTCGCCCACGGGAAACAGCGTCTTCGACAGCTGGGCCTGGTTCAGGCGGTGCAGAAAATAGCTCTGGTCCTTGGAGGGGTCCAGTCCCTTGAGCAGTTCAAACAGGCCGCTCGCCGCGTTCTGCCGCACCCGCGCGTAATGGCCGGTCGCGATCTTCTCGGCGCCCAGGCGCATGGCGTGGTCCAGGAAGGCCTTGAACTTGATCTCGGCGTTGCACAGCACGTCGGGGTTGGGCGTGCGGCCGGCCTGGTACTCGCGCAGGAACTCGGCGAACACGCGGTCCTTGTACTCGGCGGCGAAGTTCACGTGCTCGATCTCGATGCCGATCACGTCGGCCACGGCGGCCGCATCCACGAAGTCGATGTTGGAGGAGCAGTATTCGCTGTCGTCGTCGTCTTCCCAGTTCTTCATGAAGATGCCGACGACCTCATGGCCCATGGCTTTCAGCAAATGGGCGGTGACCGCGGAATCCACGCCGCCGGACAGGCCGACGACGATGCGGTGCTTGGGAGTTGCAGTCATGCCCGGGATTGTATTTTTTATGCCGCCGCGGCCGGGGGCATGCTGGCAGAACGCTTCAAGGCCGGCAGGGCATGCTGCAAGGTTTTGCCTTTGATGCTATTAAATAAATAGCATTGGAGGCAATGAATACGGCGGCAGCGGGGGGATTGGACGCTGATGCACCGCCTTGCGGCACAGCCTTGTTCAGGGCGGGGGCTGCAGCACGCTCGCGTCGGTGTGGATCAAGTCCAGCGGATAGCGCTTGCCGGCCAGGTAGTCCTCGATGCACTGCAGCACGAGCGGGCTGCGGTGTCGGTCGGCGCAGCAGCGGATCTCGTCGAGCGTCATCCACACGGTGCGCACGATGCCGTCGTCCAGCGTGCGCCAGGCATGCACCGGTCCCACCGAGCCCGCGAAGGCAAAGCGCAGGTAGGTGATGTCGTCGCCCGTGCGGGTGCGCGTGAAGCGGTTGAGGTACACGCCCACCAGCGCCGTGGGGGTGAAGTCGCAGGCGGTTTCCTCCAGCACCTCGCGCACGCAGCCGTCGATGGGCGACTCGCCCGGATCCAGGTGCCCCGCCGGGTTGTTCAGCCGCAGCCCGTCGGCCGTGTCTTCTTCCACCAGCAGGAAGCGGCCGTCCTGTTCGATGACGGCGGCCACGGTGACGTTGGGTTTCCAGCGGTTCGGCATGGCGGCATTATGACGAGGGGGCATGTCAGGCCGTGTAGGGAAGGCGCGACAGGTGAGCGATGTGTAACGGAGCCCCGATCGGCAATGCAAGGACGGGGACAGCGAGAGCTAATACAACGTGACGGGCCCGTTTTGCTCTTCCTGGACGATCCTGTCCATGGGTATTCCGGCATCCGGGGTTTCGCATTTCCATTCCTGAAGTGGAGGGCCGACGATGAGCACGGTATTGAAACAGACAGGCACCGAAGCGAGGGTCCGACAACTCCCTTGCTCCCCTGGTGGCTGACAGGCAGACGCGGCATTGGCCTCCAAACAAACCCATCACCCTTTGAGCAGGATGCGCCATGCGAGGCATGCGAAGACACGCCCGCGCACGCACTCCCCGCACCCCCGGCGAAGTGACCGGAGGGCCAGTCCGCTCCTGAAAAGGACCCCACGATGCAAAATTTCAAAGACCCCGCGCTGACCCGGCGAGACCTGTTCGTCGTGGGGGCCGCCTCGGCTTCGGCGGTGGCCGCCACGGGCGCTGGTGCAAGAACCGCGGCCACACCCGCCGTATCCGAGCCGCCCACGCGCGGCGCGGCGCCCCAGGGCGAGAAGACCCTGCCGGTCCGAATGACCATCAATGCCCAGCAGCACACCCTGTCGCTGGACACCCGCACGACGCTGCTCGACGCCCTGCGCGAGCACCTTCACCTCACCGGCACCAAGAAGGGGTGCGACCACGGGCAGTGCGGCGCCTGCACGGTCATCGTCGATGGCCGCCGCATCAATGCCTGCCTGACCCTGGCGGTGATGCACGAGGGCGCGCAGGTCACCACCATCGAGGGCCTGGGCCAGCCGCAAAAGCTGCATCCGATGCAGGCGGCTTTCGTCAAGCACGACGGCTACCAGTGCGGCTACTGCACGCCGGGCCAGATCTGCTCGGCCGTGGGCATGCTCGACGAGATCAAGGCCGGCATTCCCAGCCACGTTAGCGGCGACCTCACGGCGCAACCCCTGCTCTCGGCCGACGAGATCCGCGAGCGCATGAGCGGCAACCTTTGCCGCTGCGGCGCCTATTCCAACATCCTGGATGCGATCACCGAAGTGGCCGCAACGAACGGGGGTGCCGCATGAAGCCATTCACCTACGAACGCGCGGCCTCCGTGCAGGCCGCTGCGGCGGCTGCCGCAGGCAATCCGCAGGCCCGGTTCATCGCTGGTGGCACGAACCTGCTGGACCTGATGAAGCTGCAGATCGAGGCGCCCACGCACCTCATCGACATCAACGGCCTGGGCCTGGACGCGATCGAGCCGACGCCCGAGGGCGGGCTGCGGATCGGCGCGCTGGTGCGCAACACCGACCTGGCCGCCCATGCCGGCGTGCGGCGCGACTACGGCCTGCTGTCGCGCGCCCTGCTGGCTGGTGCGTCAGGCCAGTTGCGCAACAAGGCGACCACCGCCGGCAACCTGCTGCAGCGCACGCGCTGCCCCTACTTCTACGACACCAACATGCCGTGCAACAAGCGCCAGCCGGGCGCGGGCTGCGCGGCCATCGGCGGCGTCACGCGCCAGCATGCGGTGGTAGGCGCGAGCGAGGCCTGCATCGCCACGCACCCGAGCGACATGGCCGTCGCCATGCGGGCGCTGGATGCGGTGGTCGAGACGGTGCGGGCCGATGGCCAGCCGCGCCGCATTCCCATCGCCGACTTCCACCGGCTGCCGGGAAACACCCCGCACATCGAGACCGCGCTCGAGGCCGGCGAATTCATCACCGCCGTGACGCTGCCCGCGCCGGCGGGCGGCACCCACATCTACCGCAAGGTGCGCGACCGCTCCTCGTACGCCTTCGCGCTCGTCTCGGTGGCGGCGGTGCTGCAAAAGGACGGCACGGGCCGCGTCGCGCTGGGCGGCGTGGCGCACAAGCCCTGGCGCATGGCGTCGGCGGACGCGGCCCTGCCGCAAGGCGCGCAGGCCGCCACGGCGCAACTGCTGGGCGCGGCGCGCCCCACCCACGAGAACGCATTCAAGGTGGCCCTGGTCGAGCGCACGCTTGCTGGCGTGCTGGCCGAGGCGAAAGGCCAATCATGAAATTCGACACCCCCGCTTCGCACAATGCCATCGACCAGCTCAAGGTGGTCGGCCAGCCGCTGGACCGCATCGACGGCCCGCTCAAGACCAGCGGACAGGCGCGCTACGCCTACGAGCAGCACGACGTCGCGGCGCGACAGGCGTACGGCTACATCGTGGGATCGTCCATCGCCAAGGGGCGGATCGCCTCGATGGACCTGTCCGCCGCGCGTGCCGCGCCGGGCGTTCTGGCCATCGTCAATGCCCAGAACGCCGGCAAGCTCGGCAAGGGCAAGATGAACGTCGCCCGCCTGCTGGGCGGCAGCGGCATCGAGCACTACCACCAGGCCGTCGCGCTGGTCGTGGCCGAGACCTTCGAGCAGGCCCGGGCCGCCGCGCACCTGCTGAAGATCGACTACGTGAGCGCGCCCGGCGCGTTCGACCTATCGGCCGCGCGGGATTCCGCCACCGTGCCGAAGTCCTCCAAGCCGGAGAGCGCGTTCGGCAATTTCGCTGGCACCTACCCCGAGGCCCCGGTGCGGCTGGATGCCACGTACACCACGCCCGACCACACCCACGCCATGATGGAGCCGTTCGCCTCGGTGGCGGCCTGGGAGGGCGACCACCTCACGGTGTGGCTGTCCAACCAGATGATCGCCTGGACCGCGGGCGACTTGGCCAAGACGCTGGGCCTGGCGCCCGACAAGGTGCGGCTGGTGTCGCCCTACATCGGCGGCGGCTTCGGCGGCAAGCTCTTCCTGCGGGCCGACACCGTGCTGGCCGCGCTGGGCGCGCGCGTCGCAGGCCGGCCGGTCAAGGTGGCCATGCAGCGCCCGCTCATGGCCAACAACGGCACGCACCGGCCCGCGACCATCCAGCGCATCCGCATCGGTGCGGGCCAGGACGGGCGCATCACCGCCATCGGGCATGAGAGCTCGTCCGGCAACCTGCCGGGCGGCGACCCCGAGGACGCCATTGCGCAGACGCGGCTGCTGTATGCCGGCGCCCACCGCTACACGGCGCTGCGCATCTCGCAACTGGACCTGCCCGAGGGCAATGCCATGCGCGCGCCCGGCGAGGCGCCCGGGCTGATGGCGCTGGAGATCGCCATGGACGAAATGGCCGAGCGGCTGGGCATCGACCCCATCGAATTCCGCGTCCTCAACGACACCCAGACCGACCCCGAGAAGCCGGGCCGCAAGTTCTCGCAGCGCCAGTTGGTCGAGTGCCTGCGCCTGGGCGCGGAGCGCTTTGGCTGGAGCCAGCGCAGCGCGGCACCGGGCCAGCGGCGCGAGGGCCGCTGGCTGGTGGGCATGGGCGTGGCCGCGGGCTTTCGCAACAACCTGCTGATGAAATCGGCCGCGCGCGTGCGCCTGGACCGCACGGGGCGCGTGACCGTGGAAAGCGACATGACCGACATCGGCACTGGCAGCTACACCATCATGGGCCAGACGGCCGCCGAGGTGATGGGCGTCGCGCTCCAGCAGGTGGACGTGCGCCTGGGCGATTCGGCCTTTCCGGCCTCGGCCGGCTCGGGCGGCCAGTGGGGTGCCAACAACGCGACGGCCGGCGTGTACGCCGCCTGCATGAAGCTGCGCGAAACCATCGCCCGCAAGCTCGGTGCGGAGCCGGTCGATGCCGTCTTCGCCGATGGCGCGGTGCGCGTGGCGGGGCGTTCGGTGCCCCTGGGCGAGGTGGCGGGCGAGGCTGGCCTGGTGGCCGAGGACGCCATCGAATACGGAGACCTCGACAAGCAGTACCAGCAGTCCACGTTCGCCGGGCATTTCGTCGAGGTGGGCGTGGCGGTGGACACGGGCGAAGTGCGGGTGCGCCGCATGCTGGCCGTGTGCGCGGCGGGCCGCATCCTCAACCCCAAGACCGCCCGCAGCCAGGTCATCGGCGCCATGACCATGGGCGTGGGCTCGGCGCTCATGGAAGAACTGGCCGTGGACAAGCGCCGGGGCTTCTTCGTCAACCACGACCTGGCCGGCTACGAGGTGCCCGTGCATGCCGACATCCCGCACCAGGAGGTCATCTTCCTGCCGGAGACCGACCCCATCTCCTCGCCGATGAAGGCCAAGGGCGTGGGCGAGCTGGGCCTGTGCGGCGTGGGCGCCGCGGTGGCCAACGCGATCTACAACGCCACGGGGGCACGGGTGCGCGACTATCCCATCACCCTGGACAAGCTGCTGCCGCATCTGCCAGCCTACGCCTGACACCGGAGCTGCGGGCTGTGGACAACCTCGATTTCCGGGTGCTGCACACCCTGCGCGACTGGCGCCGCGCGGGGGTGCACGGCTGGCTGGTCACCGTGGTGCGGACGTGGGGCTCGTCACCGCGGCCGGTGGGCTCCATCCTCGCGCTGTCGGACCGCGGCGCGGTCGTGGGCTCCGTCAGTGGCGGCTGCATCGAGGACGATCTGATCGCCCGGTGCTGCGACCCGGCCCGGGAAGACGCACTGCCCCCAACCCCCGGCGCGCCGATGGTGCTGAAGTACGGCATATCTGCCGACGAAGCGCACCGCTTCGGTCTGCCCTGCGGCGGCACGCTGGAGTTGCTGCTGGAGTGCGACCCGGCCCTCGATTCCCTGGAGTGCCTGGTCGATGCCTTGGCCGAGGGTTGCCTGGTGCGCCGCAGCGTGCGGCTCTCCGATGGGGCGGTTACCTTGTCCGAGGCCAGCGGCGCGCAGGCCTTCCATGCCGATGCGCAGACGGTGGCCCACACCTTCGGGCCGCAGTTCCGCATGCTGCTGATCGGCGCGGGGCAACTGGCCGAATACCTGGCCACCATGGCCGGTTTCAACGGCTTCGCGGTGACGGTGTGCGACCCGCGGGCGGAGTACCGCGGTGCGTGGTCGGTGCCCAGCGCCACCCTGGCCGAGGGCATGCCCGACGATGTGGTGCTGGCCTTTCGGCCCGACCGGCGCAGCGCCGTGATCGCGCTGACGCACGACCCCAAGCTGGATGACCTCGCCTTGCTGGAAGCATTGAAGACCGATGCGTTCTATGTCGGCGCCATCGGCAGCCGGCGCAACAACGGGGCCCGGCGGCAGCGGCTGGCCGAGCACTTCGATCTGGGCGCGCACGAGTTGGCGCGTCTGAGGGGGCCGATCGGCCTGTTCATCGGCAGCAAGACCCCGGCGGAGATCGCCGTCAGCGTCATGGCCGAGGTGCTGGGTGTCCGCAACGGCGTGGCGATCCCCAGGCAGATGCAGGTGGCGCCGGCGAAGGAATGGCTGGCGGGTTGAGGCGTGCCTCCCGCCAGGGAGTGATCGGACAGAGCCCTTGCCATGCCCGCCCACCCTTTGGCATGGCGCTGCGGCTCACTTCTTGTCCATGGCCTTCTGGACTTCCGCCTGGAACGCGTCGCTGCCGCGAAGGCGCAGGTACTCCTGGTAGGCCGCCTCGTAGGCCTTTGTCTCCAGCCCGTACGAACGCGACAACTCTTCGTACCGATCGGCTCCCGAACGGCGCCACAGGGCGAGGTCCGCGATCACTTCGGCACGGGACAACTCTTGTTGCCTGGACGCGCTGTCCTGTGCGTGGGATGGCATCGCGAAGGACATGGCAAGGGCGAACACGGCAGCGGCTGCCGGAAGCATGCCGCGGCGTACTCCCGACGGGTTCGGGGCGGTCTTCATGGAAGACACGGCGGGCAATTGGGAATAAGGCATTGGAGGTTCTCCGAATCAGGCAAGCAATGGGGACCGCATCAATCGCGGGTTTTCAAATGGAGCATGGGGTGGTGCTCGTAGTGGCCGATTCCTTGTCGGATCAGCGGGTCCCCGCAGGTGAGTGCGGTGATTTCCTGGTCGTCGGCGATTTGAAAGAGCGACACGCCATAACCCCCCGCAGGGTCCATGACGGGACCATGGGCGACGATCAGCCCTTGAGCGAGCAGCTGGTCCAGGTACATCCCGTGTTGCTTCATTCCCTCCTGCTCATCGGCAGACATCGTGGGGAGAAAATCCGCGCGGGGAGGAATGAATTTGCAGAGAAAATATTTCATGGTGTGTTTTTGGTTGGGTGCGCCAAATCCTGGCATTTCCAGATTCACGCTGCGGTTTTCACGCTTTTCAAAATCGCGCCTTCGAACATTTTCGGAAGGTAGCTTTGAAGGAACAGAATCATTGCGGTCATCTTCCCCACCGGGTTGCTGAATCTGGGCTCTTTCGCCCCGATCAACCGGGTAATGGTCTGCACCACGGCATCGGGCGCTTCGGCTTCGTCGATGCCCTTTTGCGTCGCTGCATCGGCCTGCTTGCGGTAGGCGTCGTAGTCAGCGATGCGACCCGTGTTGGCCGCAACGGCGTTGTGGGCCAGATTGGTTTTGAACCAGACGGGCTCCACCATGCTGACCTTGATATTGAACGGGTCCAATTCGAACCGCAGGGATTTGAAAAACCCTTGCACCGCGTGTTTGGATGCGGAGTAATAAGACAGGTTGGGTGGGCCGATCAGGCCGACGATGGAGCTCACCGTGATGATCTGCCCCCGCTTTTGCTTGCGGAAATGGGGCAGCAAGGCGTTCGTGACCTTGACCGTGCCCCAGAAGTTGGTTTCGAACTGGTCGCGGCCCACGGCCACCGAGGTTTCTTCGGCCAGGCCGGTGACCATATAACCTGCGTTATTGACCAATACGTCCAGTTGCTGGGTATGGGCAAACAGCTGGTCGGTGAAGTGCCGGATGGATTCGTCATCATCGATATCCAGTCGCAGCATTTTGAAAGGCACCTTGCCCGCGTGCTTTTCAGGCTCGCGGCTGGTGCCGATCACATTGAAGCCTTGCTGTTGAAGCTGGTTGGCGAGCAGCAAACCGAAGCCGGAGGATGCTCCGGTAATCAAGACGGTCTTTTTCATGGGTGAGGTTCTCTGAGAGGGATAGGCAGAACTAAAGGATGGGCAGAGGACGCGAATTCATCGGGTGGTGGGATGAAGCCCCAGCCCCAAGGCGAGTGCGTGACCCGTGCAATACAAAACGGTGCTGAACAGGGATTCCTTCTAGGCATGGGAGAGGATGGACTGGCGATGGCCCGCATGTTAGTATCGATTTAATAGTGAGTCAATACTGAAACGATATGAACACCGAAAAATCTTCCGAAAGCACCTGCCCCATCGCGCGCAGCCTGGACTTCCTGGGCGATGCCTGGACGATGCTCATCCTGAGAGACGCCAATTCCGGATCGACGCGCTTCGACCAGTTCAAGAAGAGCCTGGGGATCGCGCCCACCATGCTGACCAAGCGCCTGGCGACCCTGACCGAAGAAAAGCTGCTGGAAAAGCGGCAGTACTCCGAGCGTCCGCCGCGCGAGGAATACGTCCTGACCGAAGCGGGGCGCGATTACCTGCCGGTGCTTTTCATGATTGGGGCTTGGGGTCGAAAGCACCGGGGCGAAGGCCGGCTGGTGCGCTTCGTGGACGCCGAGAACGGCACCGATATCCAGCCCGTCGCGATCGATGCGGTGACGGGCGCGCCCATCGGCACGCGTGCCATCAAAATGGTGAGCCCCGAGTAGCGGGCGCCCTCCCGAGCCCGGCAGACGCGCCGGGGCGGGTTTCGATCACCCTCCCAGGCGCGCGATGGGAGCGGCGTGAAGGCGGTTTGCCAGGCCGCGGCCGCCCTCGCCCCGCGCCCCTCTTCCTGTGGTTCAGATGCCCGAAATACGGCACACCACGCCGAGCAGTCCCGAGAGCGCCAGCACGGGCATCACGCCCCATCGGAGCCTGAACAGGGCGATCGCCGCGAGCATTCCGATGACCGCGGCTGCCGCGTCGAAGCGGCCTCCTGCGCCCTGCGGCCACAGCACGTGATACGCGAAGAAGACCGCCAAGTTGGCGATCACGCCGACCACCGCCGCGGTGATCCCGGTCAGCGGCGCGGTGAATTTCAGGTTGCCGTGGGTGGACTCGATGAACGGCCCGCCCAGCAGGATGAAAACGAACGAGGGCAGGAACGTGAAGAACGTCACGGCGGCCGCGGCCACGGCACCTGCCAGGAACAGCGATTCGGGGCCGAAGATGGCGTGGGTCCATGCGCCGACAAACGCCACGAACGACACCACCATGATGAGCGGGCCGGGCGTCGTCTCGCCCAATGCCAGCCCGTCGATCATCTGCGCGGCGCTCAGCCATTGGTGGTGATCGACGGCGCCCTGGTAAACATAGGGAAGCACGGCGTAGGCGCCGCCGAAGGTCATCAGCGCGGCCTTGGTGAAGAACCAGCCCATCTGGGGCAGCACCGCATTCCACCCGTACAGCGCGCAAAGCCCTCCCAGCGCGAGCAGCCACAGGCCGGTGCCCACCAGCAGCACCTTGCAAAACCGCGCCCAGGAAAACAGGGCATGGGCCGGCGTGGGCGTGTCGTCGCCGATGAGCGCCTGTCCAGCCGATGCGGGCGCCTTGCCATGCGCCCCGCCCCCGGAAAAGGCCTGCGGCGACACCTTGCCGCCCAAGAAGCCGACCGCGGCCGCGAGCAGCACGATGGCGGGAAACGGCACCTGCAGCGCGAAGATGGCAACGAAAGCCGCCACCGCGATGCCCCACAGCCAGCGGTTTTTCAGCGTTCTTGAGCCGACCCGATACGCGGCCTGCACGACCAGTGCGGTCACGGCCGGCTTGATGCCATAGAACACCCCCGCGATCACCGGCACATCCCCATGGGCCATGTAGAGCCAGGACAGGCCGATGAGGATGAACAGGGACGGCAGCACGAACAGCGTGCCGGCGAGGATGCCGCCCCAGGTGCGGTGCAGGAGCCAGCCGAGGTAGGTGGCCAGTTGCTGGGCCTCGGGCCCGGGCAGCAGCATGCAATAGTTCAAGGCGTGGAGAAAGCGCTTTTCCGAGATCCACCGGCGGCGTTCCACCAGTTCCGCATGCATGAGGGCGATCTGCCCGGCCGGCCCGCCGAAGCTGATGAAGCCGAGCTTCAGCCAGAAAAGCAGGGCCTCGGAAAGCGGGAGGGGTTGGGGGTGTGCCGGTGCGGCGTCGTCGGGCAAGGCGGTGTCCATGGCCACTTCCATGAGAGCTTGCAGCACTTGGACGGGACACCGTCTACCCGGAAGGGACGGGAGGCTGGGTTCCCGGTGCGCGCATGTTATCGCCGCCGCTGCGGCCATGGAAGGCCCCGGGGCGGATCATGGCGCGCGCGTCAGCCCGCCATCCACCCGCAAGTTTTGCCCCGTGATGTACGCCGCCCCGTCCGATGCCAGGAAGGCGACCGTCGCGGCAACTTCCGCCGTGGTGCCGTAGCGCTGCAGCGGCACCGCGGCGCGGCGCTCTTCCCACACGGGCAGGCTGTCGATCCAGCCGGGCAGCACGTTGTTCATGCGCACGTTGTCGCCCGAGAAGCTGTCCACGAAGATGCGGGTGAACGAGGCCAGGCCGGCGCGCATGACGGACGATGCCGGGAACAATGCGCTGGGCTCCAATGCCCAGGCCGAGGAGATGTTGACGATCGCGCCGCTGCGCTGCTTTTGCATGATGGGCGCCACCAGGCGCGTGGGCCGGATCACGTTCAGCAGGTAGGTGTTCATTCCGTCGAGCCATTGCTCGTCGGACAGGTCCAGCAGCGGCGCCCGCGGCCCGTGCCCCGCGCTGTTGACCAGCACGTCGATGCGGCCCCAGCGGCGATGGGCCAGATCCACCAGCCGGCCCAAGTCTTCCACCGACTGGTTGGACCCGGTGACCCCGACGCCCCCCAGTTCCTCCGCCAGCGCCTGCCCCTTGCCGGAGGAAGAAAGAATGCCGACGTGAAAGCCATCGGCCGCTAGGCGCCTTGCTGCGGCCGCACCCATGCCCGTGCCACCGGCGGTGACGAGGGCTACTTTTTCTACTGCCATTGCCTGTCCTTGCCTGTGCTTGCATGCCTTCGTCGGCACACAGGAATTGTTGGGCAAATGGTTGATTTCAGGGCGGCGGAATGCACCAGATGGCCTGTTCCGATTCAGTAGAAAATCTGCACCCATGACCGATCCCCTGGGGCGCATGCCCTCGCTCAATGCGCTGCGCGCCTTCGAAGCCGCCAGCCGCCACCTGAACTTCCGCCTGGCCGGGCTGGAACTGGGCGTGACACAAGGCGCGGTGGCGCAGCAGATCCGCGCGCTGGAGGCGGAACTGGGCCTGAAGCTTTTCGAGCGCCTGCCCCGCACCTTGGCGCTGACGTCCAACGGCCAGCGGTACATCGTCGGCGTGCGGCGGGCGTTCGAACTGCTGGCCGAGGCCACGGAAAGCCTCGTCCCCCAGCCCCTGCGACTGACGGTGAGCGTCACGCCCACCTTCGCCACGAAGTGGCTCATCCCGCGGCTGGATGGGTACACGCGACGGCACCCCAGCGTCGATTTGCGCATCCTCGCCACGGAGCGCCTGGCGCACTTCCACAACGAGGCGGTGGATCTTGCCGTGCGCTATGGCCGGCCGCCGTTCGGCCCCGGGCTGTCCGCCGACCTGCTGTTCGAGGAATGCCTGGTGGCCGTCTGCAGCCCGCTGTGGCAGGACCGAAGCGCGCAGGCCGGCGGGGGCGCAGCGCAGGTGCTTTTGCACGATGCCCAGTCGCCGTGGGAGGTGTATTTCGAGCAGTGCGCGCCGCTGGCCAGGGTGCCAGCAGCGCGCGCCATGCATTTCAACCAGACCACGCTGGCCATCGACGCCGCCGTCATGGGGCAGGGCATTGCGCTGTCCCAGCAGGAGTTCGTGGCGCAAGACCTCGCCGCGGGGCGCCTGGTGTTGGCGTTTCCCGATGCCTTGCGCACCGGCGCGGGGTACTACCTCGTGGCCCCCCGCAAGCAGCGGCACCCCGAGCCGGTCGCGGATGTGAGGCGCTGGCTGCTGAGCGGGGCGGGCTGAACGCCTCTTCTACGGGCCCTGCCCGTCCAGTCAACGCCCCGCCTTCGCTGCCGCAGCGACCGCCGGAGCGGGCCGCAGCACCAGCCACAGCGCCGCGGCGATCAGCCCGCCGCCGGCCGCATGCGCAGCCGTGGCGGCCTCGCCCAGCACCAGCCAGCCCCAGGCCACGCCGAACAGCGGCACCAAAAAAGTGACCGACAGCGCCTTGAGCGGTCCCACGTCCGCGATGAGCCGGAAATACAGCACATAGGCCAGGGCCGTGCACAGCAGCCCCATGGCAAGCATCGCGGCCCACACCGCGGGCGGCGCGGCCATCCAGGTGGCGGGCAGGCCGGGCTCGCGCCACACCTCCCAGGCCGCGAACGGTGCCAGCACCAGCACGGCGCCCCACTGGCTGCCCACCGCCACCAGGCGGCTGTCGAGCCCGCCGCGCGCGGTGATCCAGCGCCGCGTGAGAAAGCCTGCCGCGCCGTAGCAGGCCGTGGCCACCAGGCACGCGCCCATGCCGGCCAGCACCTGCGGCGACAGGGCCACGGGCCCGGTTTGCGCCAGCACGGCCACACCGGCCATGCCCAGCAGCACGCCGGACGTGCGCGCGGCGGTGATCCGCTCGCCGAAGGCCGCCGCGCCGATCAGCACGCCCATGAGCGGCGTGGTCGCATTCAGGATGGCGCTGTAGCCCGCCGGCAGCGTGCGCGCCGCGAGCGCGAACATCAGGAACGGCACCCCCGAATTGACCACGCCCAGCACCAGCGCCGCGCCCAGCTTGCCGTGAAAGGCCGGTCGCAGCCGCGCGAACGCCAGCAACGCCATCAGCCCGGCCGCCGCCAGCGCCACGCGTCCGAAGGCCGTGGGCACCGCGCCCAGCACCGGCACGGCGATGCGCATGAACAGAAAACTGCCGCCCCACAGGGCGGCCAGGGCGAACAATCGAATCAGGCTGGCAAGGGTCATGGACGGCGCCGGCGGGGCACGGACCCCGCCGGATCGGCAAAACGAAACGACGAAACCGAAGGCATCCGCAAGGCCCTGGCGGGCCCGGGCCGCCCCGGCGCTGGAGGCCCATTCTTCGAAATCCGGCGGGCTCTCGCAAACCATTTATGCTGCACGACTGTTTATTTCTGCTCAACGGTCATGCGCCTGCCTCCCCTCATCGCCGTGCGATTTTTCGAAGCCACTGCGCGCCACCTGAGCGTGCGGCGTGCCGCCGTCGAGCTGCACGTCACGCCCGGTGCGGTGTCACAGCAGATCCGCAAGCTGGAGGAGTTCCTGGGCTGCACGCTGTTCGAGCGCCTGCCGCGCGGACTGGCACTCACGCGGGCGGGCGCCGAATACCAGTCGGCCTGCAGCGATGCGCTCGCGGTCATCGGCCATGCCACCTCGCGGGTGGCCGCCGGCGCGCGGCGCGTGGTGCTGGTGAGCTGCACGCCCGGCTTCGCCGTGCAGTGGCTGGTGCCGCGCCTGCAGGACTTCCAGCAGCACGCGGCGGGCCTGGACGTGCACGTGAGCACCACCAACCGCACGGTCGATCTGGCCGGCGATGGCGTGCATTTCGCGGTGCGCCACGGCATGGGAAAGTACCCGGGCCTGCGGGCGGAAGCGCTGCTGGCCGACGATCTGGTGCCCGTGTGCAGCCCACGCCTGATCGCACCGCGGCGCATCGCGCGGGCCCGTGACATCGATGGCCCCCGGCTGCTGCACGACGAGCATCGGGGCGATTGGCGCCTGTGGTGTGAAGCCCACCGTATGCCCCGGCTAAACACCGATCAGGGCGTGGTGTTCGCCGATTCCAACGGCGCGATCGAGGCCGCTGTGGCCGGGCGGGGCTTTGCGCTGGTGCGCCGCGCCCTCATCGCACGTGAATTGGCCACGCGCGCATTGATCGGCGTGCAGGCCGGCGCGCTGGCCACGCCGCTGGCCTATCACTTGGTGTACGCGGCGCCCGCGCTCATCGATCCGGAATTGCGGCGCTTTCGTGACTGGATCGTGGCGCAGGCCGGGCAGGAGAGCGGCGGCGGCGCCGCGTGAACGGCCGAGCGGTGGCAGGCCTTCAATCCTCCGTCAAAGCCCGCACCATATACACCGCGCCTTCTCCGTAGGTGGCCAGCCGCTGGCGCTGTACGGCATGCTGCAGCGGCGCGGGCGCATATCCATGCCGCGCCCAGTAGCCCTGCGATCCCTGCACCGACACCAGCGCGCTGTGGCGCAGCCCTTCGCTGCGCGCCGTGGCCCAGGCCGCTTGCAGCAGCACCCGCGCGAGGCCCTGCCCCGCGAGCGCGGGCGACACGGCCATGTCATGCAGGTACAGCGTGTCGGGTGCTTCGGCGGGCTCGAAATCGCCGTGCAGCGGCGTGACCTTGGCCCCCACCGAGCGGTAGGCCGCCAGATAGGCGACAAGGCGGCCGTCGCGCGCCAGGGCCAGCGAGCATTGCGTCGGGCAGGCCAGGCGGCGCAGGAACACGGCGTGGCTTTCCTCGAAGCCCTCGCCGTAGCAGGCGCGCTGCACCTGCAGCAGGCCGGGCAGATCGGCCACGGCCAGCGGGCGCGGCAGAGACGGTGCAGGCGGCGGGAGGGCGGAGCGATCGTGGGCAGGCATGGGAGTCGGCGGTGCGATGGAGCGGACGGAGCGGCGCAAAAAGGGCTGCGAGGGGCCTGCAAGCGCGGGCAATGCGGGACACAAGCGAAGGCCTTCATGCTATGGCAGTCCCCCAAACCCCCGCGCAGGCGCATTTCTTGCTCGATGGCATCGCCAAACGCAGGCAAACCGTCGGCATTTGGCCCATTCGTTCGCAACCGGGCAAGCCCCGAGCGCCCACTGGTGAGAGAATTTCCGCACCGCTGCCCTGCCCCACTGATGCCAGACCACCATGTCTTTAAGCCGATTACTCCGCCTTTTCGGGGCCCTCGTGGTGCTGGCCGCGATGCTGCTGGTCGGCCGCATCGCCACGACGGAGTACCAGTCGGTGCGCGCGTCGGCGGCCAGTGTGGAGGCCATCGACCAGTTGCGCGCGGGGCTGCTGGCCGCCGAGATGGTGTCGCGCGAGCGCGGCCCCACCAACGGGGCGCTGGGCGGCCCCTCGCCGCTGCCCGCTGAACTGCAGCAGCCGCTGGCACAGGCCCGCGCCCGCACCGACCGCGCCTTCGACACGCTGCACGGGGTGCTGTCCTCGCGCTCGGGCGATCCCATGCTGACCGACAGCGCGCGGCGCGTGGCCGCCGCCAAGATGGCGCTGGCCACGGCCCGGGCGGCGGTGGACGAGGTGGTGGCCCAGCCGCGCCAGGAGCGGGCGCCCGAGTCGATCCGCACGGCCGTCTACGGCATGGTGGCGATCGTGCCGTTGCTGGCGCCGGTCACGAGCAGCCTGGCCAATGCCGCCCGGCAGCACTACCCGGCCCTGGCCGATGACGTGCAGGTCGCGCGCCTCACGGCCGAGCTGCGCGAGTTCGCGGGGCTGCTGGGCTCGCATTTCACGGCGGCGCTGGCGCGCCAGCAGCCGTTCACGGCCGAAGAGCGCCGCGCCATCGAGCAAACGCGCGGGCGCATCGCGCAACTGCGCTTTCTGATCGAGCTGCGGCTTTCGGTGCCCGAGCAGCCGCGCCCCATCGCCCAGGCGTGGCAGATCGTGCAGCAGCGCTACTTTCGCGACACCGGCCCGCTCATCGACCGCATGATCGCGGCGGGCGAGGGCAATGGCCGCTACGGGCTGGACGCCGCGGGCTTTGCCGCGCTCTATGTGCCCGACATGAACACCATCTTCGACGTGCGCGACACGCTGCTCAACCAGCTGCGCGAGCGTGCCAGCGCCGAATACACCCGCGCGGTGCGCATGCTCGGCCTGGTGGCCGCCGGCTCGGTGGTGCTGCTGGCACTGCTGCTGGTGGCGCTGTCGATGGTGCATCGCCGCGTTCTCAGCCCGCTGGTGCAGACCGCCCGGGCGCTGAAGGCGCTGGCCAACAACGACCTCGACGCGCCGTTGCCGCAGCCCACGGCCAACGACGAGATGGCGGCGGTGATTCGGGCCGCGCGCGAGCTGCAGCTGCAAACGCGCCAGCGCGAGGCCCTGGAGCGCGAGCGCAACAGCCTGATCGCGCAATTGCGCGAGCAATCCAACACCGACTTCCTCACCGGCCTGCCCAACCGGCGCGCCTTCTTCGATGCGGCGGAAAGCGTGCTCGCGCAGGCCCGGCGCCACGGCTTCGGCGTGGTCATCGTCATCCTGGACGTGGACCGTTTCAAGCTGCTCAACGACCAGTGGGGCCATGCGGTCGGCGACCAAGCGCTGGTGTCGGTGGCGCGTGCGCTGCGGGCCGAGCTGCGGCTGGGCGATCTGGTGGGCCGCTTCGGTGGCGAAGAATTCGTCGTGCTGCTGAGCCACTGCGACCCGGCGCACGGCGTGCGGCTGGCCGAGCGGCTGCGCGAGGTGGTGGCCAGCCTGCAGTTGCTGCTGCCTTCCTCGCCCGAGCCGCTGCGCGTGACGGCGAGCTTCGGCGTGGCCGATTCCGGCCGCCACGGCCTGGTGCTGGACCAGCTGCTGTCGGAGGCCGACGCGGCCATGTACCGTGCCAAGGAAACGGGCCGCAACCGCGTGGTTCTGGCCGAGCCGCGGGTGGACACGGGCTCCGGGGAGCTGATCATTCTCTGATGCTGCGGAGTGTGTGCTATTGAATTAATAGCAATGTGCCCTAGTGGATATTGCAGCGGAGGCCCTTTTGACCCATGGCCGCTTTTGACCCGTTCCAAGCGGGTCGAACGCCAGGCTCGCTGACCCCTGGCGCAGCACCGGATCGGTGTTCAGCGCGGCAGCACGGGCGGCTGCACGAAGTCTTCGAGCGACAAGCCCTTGTCCCGCAGCAGCGCCTCCAGCACCGGCTGCAGGGCCCCCAGGCTTTCCTGCACCGCCTCGCGCACGGTGTCCACCACCACCTGCGTGCTGCGCTCGATCTCGATGTTGAGGCGGTCGCCCGCCTGCTTGTGCTCGAACACCGTGGCGCGGCGCGTCTCGGGGATCAGCCACACCTCGAACCAGCCCTCGGCGCGGTTCACCTCGGAGACCGTCAGGCTCGCGCCGTGGATGGCGATGTAGCCCTTGGCGAAGATGTACTTGCGAAAGGCGGGCGGGATGTCCACGCGCCACACGCGGTTGTTGTCCGACTCGCGCACGCCCTGCAGCGTGGTGGCGAAGTCGATGTGGCCCGACAGCGGGTGCCCGCCGATCTCGGCGCCGTCCTTGGCCGCGCGCTCCACGTTCACCCGGTCACCCACGGCGTAGCTGCCCAGGGTGGTCACGTTCAGGCTCTGCAGCACCACGTCGAACGCCGCCGCGTTGGGCGGCAGCAGCTCGGTCACCGTGAGGCACACGCCATCCACCGCCACGCTCGCGCCCACGGCGAGGTCCTGGCAGAAGCCGGGCGGAAAATCGATGATGAAGGTCCGCAGGCCTTCGCGGTCATGGATGGCGGCGAGGGCCGCCGTGGCTTGGACGATGCCAGTGAACATGCGTGTGGATTCCCGGTGCGTGGAAAAAGGCCGCCGGGGGCAGCGCCGCGCAACCGGGTGCCCCGAGGGTGCGGCGATTTTGCCACCCGGGTCGCGGCCCGCCGCCGGCAGGGTTTCAGCGCGCGCGCAGCAGCTCGCCCACTTCCAGCAGCACCAGCTCGTTGTCGTCGGCCTGGTTGGGCTCGCGGCTGGAGCTGAACGGCAGGTTGTTGTCGTTGCCCACCACGATGTGCGTGGCGTCCACCACGTCCACGTTCTCGATGGTGAAGAACGGGAAGGCGAGCACGCCGTTGCTCAAAGGCTTCTTCGCCAGGCGCTGCGGGTCCTGGATGTTCAGCAGGTCGATGTAGCCCACCTTGCGCAGTTCGGCGCCCGCGTTGGCTTCGGTCAGCTCCACCTTGTACACGCGCTTGAACTTCGCCAGGTCGTGGAAGCAGTCCGTGCGCTTCTGGCCCTCGGGACAGGCCTTGTCGGCCGTGCCCTCGCCGTTGTCGCGCTCGATGATCAGGCCGGTGTTCTCGTCGATCATGTTGAAGTCGCCGATGGCATGGTGGTTGGCCTCCAGCACGTACTTCCAGTGGCGGCCCGTCCACTTTTCGGCGCGCACGTCGAACTCCAGCACGCGCAGGTATTGTTTGCCGCCTTCCACCGATTCATAGGCCTTGGCCGATTCGTTCCACACCGGGCCTTCCAGCAGCGCGTAGAGCTTGCTGCCGTCCCTGGACGACGCCATGCCCTCGAAGCCCTTGGAGCGCTTGATCTCGAAGGCCGGCGCCTTGGCGTCGGGCGCGCCCGCGGCGGTGATGGCCGGGTGGTCGGGCGAGCGCACGACCTTGCCGTCCACCTGCGTCTCGAACACGGCCAGCACGCGGCCGGACAGGTCGGCCTTGATGAGGTAGGGGCCGAACTCCTCGCCGATCCACAGCGCGCCGCCGGCGAACTGGAAGCTTTCGGGGTCGAAGTCCGAGCCGGTCAGGTAGCGTTCCTTCGTGCCCTCTTCGGCGATGCGGAACGGCACCTTCTTGTCCGGGTCGTGCAGGAACACCGTCTTCTGGCGCTTGAACTGGCCGCTTCGGAAGTCCACCGTGTAGTGGTTCAGGTACAGCATGAAGTCCGGCGAGTTGGCCTTGGCCCCCGCGCCGTTGTCGGTCAGGATCCAGAACGACCCGTCGGCCATGCGCTTGATGCCCGAATGGCCCTGCGCTGGCTGGCCCTGGAAGGGCAGCGACACGCCCGTGGGCCGGCCGGCGGAGGTGCCTTCCACGCTGCCCAGCTTGTCCGCGCGCTGCGGCGTGGTGAACTTGCCGCTGGTCTGCAGATCGGCCGGGGCATTCCTGGGCGCGGGAATGAAGGTCTGGGCGGGCAGCACCGCGTGGCCGGGAAGGCCTGCTGGGCGTGGGCGGGCAGCACGGCGGCGGCGCATGCAAGAAGGGCGAAGGGAGCGAGGCGGGAGAGGGGGAACATGCGAGCGGCTTGTGTGGAACAAAAGCCGGACGATGCATAGGTTGCGTGACAGGCGAGTGACGCATGCTGTCGGAGAGGGCTGTGTGTACGCAGGCGCCGCTGGGTCCCAAAGGCCCGCGGGCCTTTTATTTTTCAGTCCAGTGCAAGTACTTCAATTTTCCGTCCGTGGTCCATATCTCGGCCAGCCCGCCAGCCCGTAATAAGTACTCTTTTCCGTCGATGGTGGCCTTGAAGTAGCAAGGGAGCCACGTGTAGTCGTGCAGATTCATTTCCCAGATGGCCGTGGCCTCATTCAGCCCCTGATTGAACTGCTCCAGCGAGAGATTGAATGCTTCACACGCCATCGATGACGAGGGCGGAATATCCGGTTCGACGACTTTCTCGATACTGCTGGCTTTCAGTGTTGTCCAGGGCCTGTAAAAAAACATGCCATAGACCGCAAGGGCAAGTCCCACAGCGGCAAAAATGAAAACTTGGTTCTTCACTGAAATTTCAATACTCCACTTGTGCTGCTTCGGTCGCCAATTTGAAAGAGACGACCGGGTGTCGATAAATGGCCGTGCGTTTCAAATCGAGGTGGCTCAAAAGCGCACTGACAAGCCAGACGGATGCCGCATTTTGCGCTGCGGTCGGTGGCGAGTAGACCCGCTTTTCAGACACGCCAACCACTTCGATGCCGATGGAGTCCAAGTTACTGGGGTAACGCAAGTCCGCAGGCTTTTTCATTTCTAGTTGGTGCACCGCTAGCCTCTTTTCATCGGTCGTACCAGGGCCCGCCCAAATTGCTTTCAGCTTCTTTGTAGTGTCCGGCGAGCACGTCACCGTATCCTGACAAAGGGATCGAATCACCCCGACGTGATGGCAAACCCGGTCGATCCGCGCCGTCTGGTAGATCATGCCGCCCGGCGCGATCAGAAAGTGGGCGCCGACACTTCGCCAGTAGTAGGCCAGCAGCGTGGGAAAAGCGCTCCGGCTATTGGTCTGGTGAAGGATGATGCCGTTCACGCTCTGCAGCTCGCCATGCTCGAGATTCGGATAGCGGTTAGGCAGTATCCGCGTGCCGTGGATCATCCCATCGACGATTTTCATTATTCCTCCCCCTCCAACGGCCGCTTTTTATTCGTGATGCCATCGGCTCGGCTGCGAGCGTTCCCTTGATCCGTGGCGGCCGAAGCATAACCGCGGAGAAAATCGATGTTCAGCCTTTCCTTTCCCGATGAATCATCCGCGCCGCCAACCGATTACCGGCGCTGCGCGCCCAACGCCGCCCCCACGATCAGCGCCCCGCCAAGCCATTGCACCGGGCCCAGGCTTTCCCCCAGCCACAGCACTGCGAACAGCGCGCCCCAGGCGGGTTCGGTGCCCATCAGCAGCCCCACGCGGCTGGGCGCGGTGTGTTTCAGCGCCCAGTTCTGCGCGATGAAGGCGAACACCGTGCAGCCCAGCACAAGGTACAGGCTCGCGGCCCAGAAGGCGCCCTCGGCCGGCAGGGCGGGCAGACCGCCCGGCAGCGACAGGGCCACCAGCAGGCAACCCAGCCCCACCATGGCGGACTGCACGGCGGTGAGCAGCAGCATGGGCGCCTGGGCATGCCGCCGGGTGAGGCGGCTGGTGGCGCACACGGTCACGGCGCGCAGCGCGGCGGCGGCCAGCATCAGTCCGTCGCCCAGGCCCCACTGCATCTGCAGGCCGCCGCCCGCCAGCAGCGCCGCGCCCAGCAGCGAAACGGCCGCAAAGCCGAACACGGCGCCGGACGGCCGCTGGCCCAGCATCCACCACTCGGCAAACGGGGTGAACACCACGCACAGGCTGATGAGGAAGGCCGCCTGGCTGGCCTGCGTGTGCGCCACGCCATAGGTCTCGCACACGAAGATCGCCATCAGCAGCGCGCCCAGCGGCAGGCCGGCGCGCAGGGCGCCTTGCCATTGCGCCCGCGTGGCCCGCAGGCACGCCGGGGCCAGCAGCGCCGCCGTGAGCAGGAAGCGCACGGCCAGAAACCCCAGCACCGGGTAGAACGCCAGCGCCCCCTTGGCCACGCCGTAGCTGGTGCCCCAGACGACCGCCACCAGCAGCAGGACGAGGTCGGCGCTGCGCAGCAGCGTGGCGGGGCGGGCAAGGGGCAGCGTGGTCATGCGGCGATCGTAGATTCATGCCGTGCCATCGATAATGGCCGCTCAGAGAACAACATTGGTTCCCCATGCGCACAAATGACGCCCTGGATTGCCTGCCCGACATGGCGGTGTTCGCCCGTGTGGCGGCGGCGGGCAGTTTTTCGGCGGCGGCGCGCGAGCTGGGTCTGACCCCGTCGGCCGTGAGCCGCCAGGTGGCGCGCCTGGAGGGCGTGCTGCGCGTGCGGCTGCTGGAGCGCACCACCCGGCGCCTGCGCCTGACCGAGGCGGGCCATGCGGCGTTCGCGCGCTGCCAGGGGCTGGAGTCGTGCGCGCGCGAGGTGCTGGCGCTGGCCGGCCACCATGCCGACGTGCCCAGCGGCCTGGTGTGCATGAGCGCGCCCAAGGCCTACGGGCGCCAGCGCCTGCACCCGCTGGTGCCGTCGTTCCTGGCCGCGCACCCGCAGGTGGACGTGCAGCTGGTCATCACCGACCGCACCGTGGACCTGTTCACCGAGCACATCGACGTGGCGGTGCGCATCACCGACGCGCCGCCCCCGGGCCTGGCGGGCCGCCCGCTGGAGCCGGTGGAACACGTGGTGTGCGCCAGCCCGGCCTACCTGTCGCAGCGCGGCCTGCCGGAACACCCGCGCGACCTGGCGCAGCACGACTGCCTGCCCCTGGGCGAGGACGAGCGCGACCGGCACTGGCGCTTCGAGCGGCCGGGTGGCGGGGGTGGCGCAGCGGAATCCGCCGTGGTGAAGGTGCGCGGCCGCTACGTGGCCAACCACAGCGAGGTGCGGTGCGAAGCCGCCCTGGGCGGCCTGGGCATCGCCTCGCTGCCGGGCTTCACGGCGCAGGCGGCCCTGGCGGCCGGCACGCTGGTGCGCGTGCTGCCCGGCTGGCGCCACACCACGGCGTATTCCGGCACGGCCTGGCTGCTGTACCCGCCCAACCGCTTTCTGCCGTCCCGCGTGCGGGCCTGGATCGACCATGTGGCGCAGGGGCTGGCCGCGCGGCCCGCATGAGGGGCCCGCGCGGCGCCTGCTGATCCCTGGCGGTCAGTCCTCGTGCGTGTCGTGCGTGGCCGCGCTGCCCCGGCGCCAGTAGCCCGAGGCCTTGACCCACTTGGGGTAGGCGCCGCGCTCGCCCACCAGGTGCGCGCGCAGGGCCTTGGCCACGGCCGATTCGCAGGCCACCCAGGCGTGGAAGTCGCCCGCGGGCAGGGTCTGCGCGCGCAAAGCCTGCAGCAGGCCCTCGGCGGTGCCGGCTTCGGCGCCCTGGCGATGCACCCAGACGATGCGGGCATCGGCGGCGGTGGGCAGGGGCTGCTCGTCGGCCGGGCCGTCCACCTCGGCCAGCACCAGCACGGGCGCGCCGGCGGGCAGTTCGGTGAGGCGGCGGGCGATGGCGGGCAGGGCCGTGTCGTCGCCGATCAGCACGTAGCCGTCGAACGCGGTGGGAATGACCATGGAGCCGCGCGGGCCGCCCACGCCCACCGTCTGCCCGGGCGCGGCCTGCAGCGCCCATTGCGTGGCCGGGCCCGCGTCGTGCAGCGCGAAGTCGATGGTGAGGGTGCGTGCAGCAATGTCGTGTTGGCGCGGCGTGTAGTCGCGCATGGTGGGCCGGGGCGAATCGGGCGCCAGGCCCCCGGTGTCCGCCGGCACGGGAAAGTCGATCCGGCCCGTGGCGGGGTCGGGCAGGATGAGCTTCACGTGGTCGTCGAAGCCCGCGCTGTCGAAGCCCTCCAGGTCGGGGCCGGTGAGGACGATGCGCACGCAGTGCGGCGTGACGCGCTCGGCGCTTTGCACGGTGAGGATGCGCCGGCGCAGTTCGTGGCGCATGCGCTGGGGCGCGCGGGCCGCCAGGAGTTCGGCGGAAGGCTGCTGCGCTGCAGCGGCGGAGGGGACGGCCAGGGTGGTCGACGGGGACGGTGTGGTCATTTCAGGGCTTTCTGCCGGGGCGATGCCGGCGTTGCGGAGGGAGGCCAGGGCGTCGTGGGGCGCACTCCGGGCAACGGGGGGGCCGGGGCGGTCGCTCTGGGGCGTCCTGCAGGCCGGCGGGGAACAGGTTTTAAAGGCGCTCGATCTGCCGCGCCGCGGCGTCCAGCGCATCGGCGATGGCATGGATCTGCGCCTCGGCCAGCGGCTCGCGCGCCAGGCGAAGGTGCAGCGCATGGCGCAGGTTGTGCACGGCGCGCTCGATGGGCGCCGGGCGCTCGCCATGCCCGCCGCCGCGCATCGGCAGGCCGCTGGCCATGCGGGCCAGCAGCGCGTCCACCTCGGTGCGGTGCTCGGCCAGGTGGTCGCGCCCCGCATCGGTCAGCGTGTGCAGCTTGCGGCCGCCATCGGCGGTGACGGTGACATGCCCCATCTCTTCCAGCAGGGTGAGCGTGGGGTAGATCACGCCGGGGCTGGGGCTGTAGGCGCCGTTCAGCCGGTCTTCGATGGCCTTGATGAGCTCGTAGCCGTGGCGCGGCTTGTCGGCGATGAGCTGCAGCAGCACGAGGCGCAGGCCTCCGTGGCCGAACACGCGGCCGCCGCCACCGCGCCGCCCGCCGGGGCCGGCGCCGTGCAACTGGGAAATGTCAAGATCTTTCATTGTTTTTCCGATATATCTTTTTCAATAAGATATATCGAAATACGAGGCGCAATCCAACGGTTGCGTAATGCCCCCGGCCGCAAAAGGGTCAGGCGAAGGCCGCCGCGTGCCCGCGCGTGAACGCCTCTTCGAACACCGAATAGCCCGACCAGTCCGCGTGCGCGAACGCCAGCCGCGCCGTGCCGGGCGTGGGCGGCACGGCCACGCGCTCTCCATTCGATAGCTGGTAGCGCTTGCTGGATGGGCGCTGGGGGGCGATCCGGCCCAGGAACGCCTGGGTGCCGGGCACCGGGATCGACATGGCGTGGCCGTAGCGCGTGATCTCCATGCGCCGGGCGTGCCGGGCCAAGTCGGGGTGCGGCGCGGCCAGCCCCTGGAGGATGGCGTCGCGCCAGTGCGCCCAGGGTTGCTCCGCCAACTGCCGGCGGCCATCGGTCACGTCGCCCAGCGCCTGGTAGTAGGTGAGCACGGTGGCGGCCGGGCGCGGGTCCAGCCGCTGGTGGCCGGCGTTCACGTAGCCCAGGCCGCCGGGCGTGGGGTCGGCGTAGAGCACGTTGTCCCAGGCGGGGGCCGCGCCTTCGCGGTCGGCCAGGGGGGCATCGATGTGGATGTTGGCCACCAGCCAGGGCGCCCACGACAGGCGCTGCGCCGCCTGCTGCAGGAAGCCGGGCGGGTTGCGCACCACGCGCGCCGCGACGAAGACCGGCAGCGCCACGATGCAGCGGCGCGCCTGCCAGCGCTCCACGCTCTCGCTGGCGTGGTGGAACACGTCCACCTCCACGCCCTGGCGCGTTTCCTCGATGCGCAGCACCGAGCTGCCCGTGCGCAGCTGCCCGCCGGCCTGCAGCGGCGCGGCCAGGCGCTGGGTGAGCCAGCCGTTGCCTTCGGGCCAGGTGAGCACGCCCTCGCGGTCTTCGGTGGCCGCATCGCCGGGGGCATGGAAGCCGTGGCGGCTGGCGAAGTAGTGGATGCCCGCCCAGGCCGACACGCGCCCCGTGCCGGCGCCGTAGTCGTCGCGGCAGCAGTAGTCCAGGTACCAGCGCAGGTGCGTGTCGTCAAAACCCTCCTGCTCCAGCCATGCTATGAAAGTAATAGCATCAAGCCCTAGATGAATCTGCGCCAGGGGCTGATTGGGCTTCCATCCTTTGAGCGCCGGCATGGTGAAGGGCGCTGCGCGGCCCAGTTCGGCCACGCGGGCGGAAAAGCGCCGGTACTGCGCCAGCGTCTCGGCGCCCACGCCCTGCACGGGCAGCAGCCCGTCCTGCCACTGGCCCTGGAAGAACAGGCGCTCCTGCGGGCTGTGGCACAGGTGGCGCTCGTCGTAGCGCCAGCGCCCGGCCACGCGCTGGCGCAGGCCCAGCTCTTCCAGCAGGTCCTGCACCTCGCGCGCGCTGTCGCCCGGCACGGGCAGGTAGTGCGCGCCCAGCGGGCAGGCCATGCCGGCCACGCTGCCGGCGCGGCTGTTGCCGCCGGCGGAGTCTTCCAGCTCCAGCACCACGAAGTCGTCGGTGCCGGCCAGCCGCAGCGAGCGCGCAGCGGCCAGGCCGGCCACGCCCCCGCCCGCGATCACCACCTGGGTGCGCCGGACGATGTCGGGCTCGATCGGCCCGCCCTTCTGGAGCCGGTCGCGCAGCGCATGGCCGCGCGCCATGTCGATTCCGGCGAAGCCGCCCTCCAGTTCGGGCGGTGCGCCGCACCCGGCAAGGGCGGCAGCAGCGGCCGAGGTGGCCGAGGCGGCGAGGAATTGGCGGCGTTGCATGGTGGGCGATGCGGCCGGGCGGCCAGCGCGGTCAGTGGGCCGCCACCTTACCCCACTCCTGTTCGTAGGTGTGCACCAGCACCTGGTTGGACAGGCGGTTGACCTCGGCCGGCACGCGCGCCATGTCGCGCGGAAAGTCGAACAGCAGCGCCAGCGTGGGCACCGACAGGAAGCGCAGCCCCTCGGGCAGCGCCTGCGGCAGGTGCCAGGGACGGCGGCTGGCGATCACGAAGCCCCATTCCCCGAAGCTGGGCACGTGGGCGTGGTACGGCGCCGTGCGCAGCCCCAGCGATTCGATGGTCTGCACCACCGTCCAGAAGCTCTGGCGCGCCACCAGCGGCGAGGTGGTCTGCACCACGGCATAGCCGCTGGCGGACAGGCGCTGCGCCAGCAGGGCGTAGAAGCTGTTGGTGTAGAGCTTGCCGATGGCGAAGTTGGTCGGGTCGGGAAAATCCACCACGATCACGTCGAAAAAGTCTTGCGCTCCCACGCTCCCCGCTGCGCGTGGTTCGCTGCCCCCCGAGGGGGCCTCCGCGCGTTGGGGCGGCCCGGCGGCGCTGGAGTCCTGCGCCCCCACGTTCCCCTGCTGCAGCCACTGGAACGCGTCGGTGTTCACGACATGCACCTTGGGGTCGGACAGCGCCCCGCCGTTCAGCCGCGCGAGCGTGGGGTCGTCGGTGAACAGGCGCGTCATCGCCGGGTCCAGCTCGACCAGCGTGACCGATTCGACCGAGGGGTACTTGAGGATCTCGCGCACCGCCATGCCGTCGCCGCCGCCCAGCACCGCCACGCGCCGCGGCCCGGCGCCGCCCGAGGCGAACGCCGCCATCGCCGGGTGCACCAGGGCCTCGTGGTAGCGGTACTCGTCGCGCTCGGCGAACTGCAGGTTGCCGTTGAGGTACAGCCGGTGCCCTGCCTTGCCCTCGGTGACCACGATGCGCTGGTAGGGCGTCGCGCGGCTCACCACGATGCGGTCCTGGTAGAACTTGTCCTCGGCAAAGCGCGTGATGTGCTCCGCGCCCACCAGCCCCGCCAGCAGCACGCCGAATACCGCCACGCAGGCCAGCACGTGCGCCCGCAGGCGCCGCAGCTCGTGGCGAAACAGCCAGACCGCCCACAGCGCCACCGCCGCGTTCATCAGGCCGAACAGCAGCCCGGTGCGGATCAGCCCCAGGTGCGGCACCAGCAGCAGCGGGAAGGCCAGCGACACGGCCAGCGCACCCAGATAGTCGAACGTGAGCACCTGCGAGACCAGGTCTTTCAGCACCGCGTTGCGCTTCAGGATGCGCATCACCAGCGGAATCTCCAGCCCCACCAGCGTGCCCACCAGCAGCACCATGCCGTACAGCAGCACGCGGAACGCGCCCGGCGCATAGGCATTGGCGAGGAACAGCGTGGCCGGCAGCGCGCCGCCCACCAGCGCCACCAGCAGCTCGATGCGCAGGAAGTGCGCGGGCAACTGGCGCTCGAAGTAGCGCGACAGCCACGATCCCACGCCCATCGCGAAGAGGTAGGTGCCGATGATGGTGGAGAACTGCAGCACCGAATCGCCCAGCACGTACGAGGCGAGCGCGCCGGCCGCCAGCTCGTAGAGCAGGCCGCAGGCGGCGACCACGAAGACGCTGGCGAGCAGCGCGATGTCGATGGGGCGCGGCGCGGGCGCGGCGGTGGCTGTGGTGGAGGGCAAGGAAGCGTCCGGCATCACTGCTCCCATGCTTCGCCCAGCGCTTCGGCTTGCTGCAGCACCAGTTCGACGGCGCTGTCGGCTTTGTCGGGCGGGTATTTGTACTTGCGCAGGATGCGCTTGACCATCAGCCGCAGGCTGGCGCGAACGCTCTCGCGGCGGGTCATGGCCGGGCCTCGTGCTGGCCCAGCAAGATGGTGCTCAATGCCTGGTTGACGTAGTAGTTGCCGCGCCCGATCTTTCGCTTTTGCACGAAGCCGCTGGCCGCCAGCGCATCCAGGTATTTGGTGGCGGTGAGCCGAGAGACCTGCAGATCCCGCTGCAAAAAATCGATCTTGGTGTAGGGGTGCGTGAACAGGTTGTTGATCAAGTCCTGGCTATAGAACTTGTGCTGCGCCCGGATGCGGTGTTTGTAGTCGAACAGTGCCGTCTTGATGGCATGGATGGTGACCAGGGTCTGGGCGGCGGTCTGCTCCACGGCGTCCAGCATGTAAAGCACCCAATCTTCCCAGGTGTCGTCGTCTCGCACCGTCTGCAGCAAGCGGTAGTAGTCGGCCTTGGTACGCACGATGTGCTTGCTCAGGTACAGCACCGGAATATCGAGCAGCCCCTCCTTCACCAGATACAGCACGTTCACGATGCGCCCCGTGCGGCCATTGCCGTCGTAGAACGGGTGGATGCTTTCGAATTGGTGGTGCGCCAGCGCCATCTTGATCAGCGGGTCGGCTGCAAACAGGTCGGGATCGTTCAGAAACCGCTCCAACCCCCCCATCAGCGCGACGATCTCGGTGGGGTCTTGCGGCGGCGTATAGACCGTCTGCCCGGTGCCGTCTTTCAGCGCCGTGCCAGGCAGCTTGCGAAAACCCGCATTGTTGCGCTCCAGCTCGCCTTGGATCTGGATGATGTGGTTGGCCGTGAGCAGGCCACTGCTGCGTACCTGCTCAAATCCCACCCGCAGGGCTTGGCGGTAGCGCAGCACCTCTTTGGCCGCGGGATTGGCAAACGCTTCGGGCAGCACATCGTCCTTGAACAGCTCATCGTGCGTGGTGACGATGTTCTCTATCTCCGAGCTGTCTTTGGCCTCCTGCAGGCCCAGCGTGTTGATCAGGATGCCCTGGTTGGGAATGGACGCGGCAATACCCTTGAGTTCAGCCAACCGGCGGCTGCTGCTGGCCAGCTTCTTGAGAATGGCGGGCGTGTCGAAACGGGTGGCGTCCAGCTGTTCGAGCGGGAGGAGGAAGGGCATGGCGGGCGAGGCTGGTCTGAAATGTATAGAAAAGCCGGTTTCCTATACATGTTAGCCAGCATCTGTATAGAAAAAGCCGCTTTTTATACATGTGATGGTTCGCCTGTACAGCCAACAGCGGGTTTTGAATGGGCAGACGTTCAACGGCCGAAAGCCAAAGGTTTTCCTGGACAACCAGCGCTGCTGGAGCGCCCTCACCCCCCGTGGATCGCCGCCGCCACGATGATGCTGATGCCCAGGCACATGGCCGCCACCACCATGGCGAGGGCCTTGTTCTGCTTCTCGACGATCTCGGCCCACAGGTCGTAGGGCGTGATCTTGTCGATGATGATGAAGCTCACCCAGAACACGAACACGCCGATCAGCGCGAACAGGATGGAGCCGAAAAACGCGGCGGGCCGCAGCCATTCAAGAGCCATGATGACCTCCGTCAGATGAAAAGGGGTTGCAACAAGGGAGCGCAGGGGCGTCGCGGTTCCGTCATTTGTGCCCGCCTCCGCTGGAATACCCGCCGAAGGAGCCGCCCGAGCTGCGGTAGCCGCCGCCCGACGATCCCGAGCAGTTGCTCATGAGCAGCAGGATGATGATGAGGATGACCGCGATGACGATGATGGTCATGCAGCCCAGGCTGGTGGCACTGGCCAGCGGCGCGGCGTCCGCGCGTTTGAACAGGTCTTTCTGCCCGTCCAGCTTGAACGCCTGCGCCACCACGGCGCTGTCGATCTTGCTGCCGCTGGACCAGGTGATCTCGCGCGGGGTCTGCTCCATCGACAGCAGGCCGCGGCCGGTGCTGCTGGCGAAGTCGCGGTTGGCGCTTTTCTGGCCGCGCTCCACGGGCCAGTAGAACTCGCCGGCCACGTAGGTGGTCTCGGCGTCGTACTGGCTGGCCAGGCGGTAGGTGGTGCCCAGGTAGGTCGCGCTCTGGCCGCCGCCGGTCAGCTGCGGCGCGCCCGTGGTGGGGCGCACCAGGCTCCAGCCGTCGGTCGCGTCCACCAGGAAGGCGAAGCCGCGCTTTTGGTGGTAGAGCAGGTATTCATCCCAGCCGAAATGCTCGTCGTCGCCCGGCTCCACGCCCATGCGGTGCTGAAAGCCCACCACCTGCCAGTGCACGCCCTCCAGTTGCCCGATCTGGCCCAGCGGGATGAGCGGACTCACCGGCTCGTCCTGCACGGCGTGGCGCAGTTCGGCCCCCAGGCCGCTGGACAGGTCGATCAGGCTGTGGCACGACGGGCAGGTCAGGCTCTTGGTGCTGCCCAGCTTCACGGGCACCGGGGCGCCGCAGTTGGGGCAGTTGAACTGCCGGCCTTTTTCGTCCTTGGCGGAGGCGTCTTTGAGGCCCTGCAGCTTCAAATCGTCCAACTGCACGGCCCGGCCGCGGTCCACCTTTGGGGGCGTGCTGCCGTAGTCGATCGACAGCACCTCGCCGTCCGCGCTGCGCAGCTCCACCATGCTGAACGGCTGGCCCAGCGGCGGCAGCTTGGGCAGCTCGCCCTGGGCGGAGATGAGCTGCGCCTGCACGTTGGCGGCCACGCTGTAGGGTTTGCCGGCCACCGCCGTGGTCATGCCGACGCGGAACTGCTCGGCCGCGGGCAGCTCGCGCCCCGCCGCGGCCGGCCGCGTGAACACGTAGGCGCCGTTGTCCTCGCCCAGCGTGGCGGTGCTGCCGTCTTCGAGGAAGGCGTTCCACTCGGTCCAGGTGCCGGCGTCGCCCTTGTATTGCAGGCGCCCGATCAGCGTGAAGGGCAGGTCCTGCCCGTCCAGCACGATGCGGCCGCTTGCCATGAGCTGCAGGGGGCTGTGGTCGTCGAAGACCTCGGCCATCTTGCCCACGCGCGTGAGCACCTCGCCGCTGCGCACCACCGTGCTCTGGCAGTAGGGGCAGACGGCGTGCGTGGACTGCGCGCTCTTGAATTCGACCGGCGCGCCGCAGCCGGGGCAGGGCGCGCGGTAGGTACGCTGGGTGCCGCTCTCGGCCATGTTTTTTGAGTGTTTTTGGCCTCCTGCCCTAGTAACGATTGGGCAGGATGCTATTCAATCGGTAGCGAAGCCTAGACCAGCTTCTTGAGCAGTTCGGCCTTCTTGGCGTCGAACTCCTCCTGCGTGAGAATGCCCTTGGCCTTGAGTTCGCCCAGCTTTTCCAGCGTGGCCATCACGTCCTCGGGCTTGACGCCCGCCGCGGGCGCGGCCGCCACGGCGGCGGCGGCCTGCTGGGCCGCGCCGGGGTTCTGCAGGCCCTGCTGCAGGTTCTGCGCCAGCACCTGGCCCAGCGCCACGCCGGCGCCCAGGCCCATGGCGTCGCCGGCAATGCCGCCCCCGCCGTTGCCCGAGCCTTCGGCGAACTTCGGGATCGCCTGCGCCGTCTGGTACTGCATGAACTTGCCCATGTCGTTGCCGACCATGCCCATGCCGATCTTCTGGTCCAGGACCTTCTGCAGCTCTTCGGGCAGCGAGACGTTCTGCACCGTCATGCCTTCCAGCAGCAGGCCGATCTTGGCGAACGCGGGCTGCAGCTCCTTGGCCAGGGCCTCGGCGAACATCACCTGGTTGGCCGCCAGGTCGAGGAACGGCAGGCCGCTGCCCGCGATGGCGTTGCTGATGTTCTGCAGCACCAGGCCGCGCAGCTGGCCGTCGATCTCGGAGACGGTGTACTCGGCGCGCGTGCCCGAGATCTCGGTGTGGAACAGCTTGGGGTCGGCCACGCGGAAGGCGTAGTTGCCGAACGCGCGCAGGCGCACGGCGCCGAAATCCTTGTCGCGGATGGTGATGGGCTGCGGCGTGCCCCACTTCTGGTCCACCTGCTGGCGCGTGCTGAAGAAGTACACGTCGCTCTTGAACGGGGACTCGAAGAGCTTGTCCCAGTTCTTCAGGTAGGTGAGCACCGGCAGCGTCTGCGTGGTCAGCTTGTAGGTGCCGGGGCCGAACACGTCGGCCACCTGGCCTTCGTTCACGAACACCGCCATCTGCGACTCGCGCACCACGAGCGTGCCGCCGTTCTGGATTTCCATGTCCCGCATCGGGAAGCGCCAGGCCAGGGTGCCGTCGCTGTCCTCGGTCCACTGGATGATGTCGATGAACTGTTTCTTGATGAAGTCCATGAGGGCCATGCGGTGCTCCCGTTCGAGGTGTGCGGAGGGGTTGGAAAGTGCGGCCATCATAGCGGCGCCCCGGGGCTTGGCTATCGCGGCGTTGGACACGATCAATTGGCGCTCGCCAATGCGAATCACTAGCATTCGTGCAGTCGTTCGTTCCCCATCCGAGATCGCCCCACAGGAGTCCGCCATGTCCCGCATCCGCCAAGCCACGCTCCGCAACCTGCCCACCCTGATGAAGACGGGCAGCTACTACCTCATCCACATCTGCGTGGCGGCCCTGGTGGCCTACGCGGTCACCGGCAACCTGGTCGCCTCGATCACGCTGAGCCTGCTGGAGCCCACGGTGCAGGCGGTGGCGTTCTTCTTCCACGAAAAGGCCTGGGAGCGGGCGGCCCGCCGCCGCGCGGCAGCGGCCGGCGATGCGCCCCTGGCGGCTTGAGGCACGGCCATGAATACCACCTCGGATTCGCGCCCCCGGCAGGCGGGCGGGCCGTTTCAGCACTGGCTGATCGAGCGGCTGGCCGGCCTGGCCGGCGCGCTGTGATGGTCTGAGAAAGAGGGGAAAGGGTGCCGCCGGGCTGCCGTCGGCCCGGGGCGGTCAGCGACGGGTGTGGGGCGTGTTCGGCGGTTCAGGCCCGGGTGTCGAGCAGCGAGCCCATCATGCGGTCTTCGGTGCGCAACACCTGCAGATTGGCCTTGAACGCATAGGTGGCCGAGATCTGATCGACCGCATCGGCCTCGAGCGAGGCGCCTTCCTGCGCCGCGCGGCCCACGCGGGTGGTGGCCACGCCGCCTTGCGAGGCCACGGCCTCCTGGTCCACCGTCTGGCGCTTGAACCCGGGCGTGTTCATGTTGGCGACGTTGTTGGCGGAGACATCCATGCGCACCTGGGCGGCGCGCAGGCCGGAGGCGGCGATCGAGGAAACAGAGGCCATGGGAGTGCTCCGGTGGAGGGCGAGGAAGTGGCCGGATTATCCGCCGCAGGTGAAGGAATGACCAGCCCGGCCGTGATGACCAGCTTGGCCGGGCAAAGGGCCTGGAACGATCGGCAGGCCCATGCGCTGGCTTCGGCATGGCCCGAGGCGTTGGTTTTTTCACCACGGCACGCGGGGTCCGGTGGCGGCGCGAAACGCTAAAGCGTACACAAGTGTTTCGAAATGAAATGGCGTTGGCCGCACGGCCGGCTCGGCGTTCGGCTGCGCGCCGCAGCGCACGCCGGGCGCGGTATCGAGACAGGCGCCCCGCCAATGCCAGGGCGGCGGCGCGGCCGCGTTCCTTTTAAAACTGAACAAGTCAGTACACATATTGAAATCATCGGCCTGGCCGTTGATTCCAAGATGCCTCCAGGCGCTGGCGTGGCGCGCGGCGTCGGTTCTGGCCGCGCAGCCCGCCGCCGCCCGCCCGGCCTTGCCGGTCCACCATTCCAATCGCCTTCGGAGGTTTCCATGCAGTCCACCTTGCTCCCCGACGTCCAACCGTCATCCCCCGCTCGCCGCCGCCTGCTGGCCGGCGGCGCCGCTTCCGCCACCCTGGTGCTGTTCGGTTGCGGCGGAGGGGGCGGCGGCGGTGGCGATGTCTCCGGCGTCGGCAGCACGGCCGATGCGTCGTTCTCCAGCGGCCCCATCAGCGGCTTCGGCTCCATCATCGTCAACAACCTGCGCTACGACGACACCGCCGCGCGCATCCTGGACGATGCCGGCCAGGCCGTCACCACCGCCGCCCTGCGGCTGGGCATGGTGGTGGAGGTGAACGGCTCGGGCATCGCGGTGGACGCCAGCGGGCTGCGCCGCTCCGTGGCCTCGACCATCAGCCTGCGCAGCGAGATCGAGGGGCCCATCACCGCCATCGACACCGCCGCCCGCACCTTCGCCGTGCTGGGCCAGAGCGTGCAGTGGGCCGATGCCACGCTCTACAGCGACAACCTGCCCAATGGCGCGGCCAGCCTGGCGGTGGGCCAGGTGGTGCAGGTGTTCGGCCTGCGCAATCCCGACGGGCTGTACAGCGCCACGTTGGTGGTGCGCGACGAGCCCGTGCCCACCCGCTACAAGCTGCGCGGCGTGGTTGCCGGGCTGGACGGCACGGCGCAGACCTTCCGCATCGGCGGCGCGGTGATCGCCTATGGCGCCGTCGCGTCGCAGGCCCCCGGCATCGCCAACGGGCAGTACGCCCGCGTGGAGCTGCAGACGGCGCCCGATGCATCCGGCCGCTGGGTGGCCTCGGCCCTGCGCGCCACCGCCAGCAGCGTGACGCTGCCCAGCGGCAACAACGTGGCGGTCGAACTCAAGGGCTACATCACCGCGTTTACCAGCAACACGGCCTTCAGCGTGAACGGCGTGCCGGTGAACGCCAGCGGGGTGGCCAACCCGCCTGCGGGCCTGGCGCTGGGCCGGCGCGTGGACGTGAAGGGCGTGTTCGTGAGCGGCCAGTTCAACGCGAGCGAGATCGCGCTGGAAGAGGCCGGCAGCCTGCCAGCCGCAGCTTCGACGTGAAGGGATCGATCCAGCGCGTGATCCCGGCGGCCTCGGTGATCGTCGTGCGCGGCGTGCCGGTCAACTACGCCAGCGCCCGCTTCGAGGGCGGCACCGCGTCCGACCTGGCCGAGAACCGCTCCGTGGAGATCCAGGCGCAGGTGGCCGCCGGCACCTTCGGCCTGGTGGCGCAGACCATCCGGTTCGTCGTTTGATGACGGTTGCTATTGATTCAATAGCAGTATGCCCTAGTACCGATTGCGCTGGAGGCCAATGGGGCTGACCATGGGCCGGCGCCGGCGCCTTTTGCCCCGAGCCGCCCGGGTCCGCTCCGCTCCGCCCTTCAGTCGGCGTTCACGTATTCCGGATGGCGGGCGCAGATCTCGTCCACCTGGCTGAGCGTGCCCGACAGGTGCGTGCGCAGCGCCTCCTGGGCGCCGGGCGCGTCCCCCCGCGCGATGGCCTCGGCGATGCGGCGGTGGTCGGCCAGCACCGACGCGGCCTTGCCCGCGCTGGGCAGGTGCAGGTGGCGCAGCCGGTCCACGTGGCCGGAGTGGCTGCGCACCAGCTCCCACAGGCGCGGCACCTCGGCGGCCTCGTACATCAGGCGGTGGAACGCCAGGTCGGCCTGCGAGAACGCCTCGGGCTCCAGGGGATCGGCCGCGGCCTGCATCACGCCGATCTGGGCTTGCAGGCGCAGGGCGACGGCCTCGCCGCCCTGCAGCGCCAGCGTGCGCACCACCTCCAGCTCGATCGAGCGGCGCAGGTAGTGCGCCTGCCGCGCGGCGGCCACATCGATGCGGCTCACCACCGTGGCGTGCTGCGGAAAGATGTCCACCAGCCCCTCCTCGCCCAGCCGCATCAGCGCATCGCGCACGGGCGTCTGGCTGATACCGAAGCGCTCGGCCAGTTCGGCGCGGGCCAGCACGGTGCCGGGGGTGAGGTCCAGCGACACGATGGCCGCGCGCAGCTTTTCGAAGATCTGCGGCGCCGCGTGGCGCGACCGGTCGAGGCGGACTTTGTCTCTCACGTTCATAAGCGGCGGATTGTGGCATCGCGCTGTTTTGACGCACTAATATATTAGTGCTTTAATGCATCGAAACCTGTGATGGAGCCTATGACGACGACCCGCCGCACCCCCGAGTCCCTGCGCAGCGCACGCTGGTTCGCACCCGACGACCTGCGCTCCTTCGGCCACCGCTCCCGCATCATGCAAATGGGCTACGCGCCCGAAGACTGGGCGGGCAAGCCCATCATCGCCATCGTCAACACGTGGTCGGACATCAACCCCTGCCATGGCCACTTCAAGCAGCGCGTGGAAGACGTCAAGCGCGGCGTGCTGCAGGCGGGCGGCTTTCCCATCGAGCTGCCCGCCATTTCGCTGGCCGAGGCCTTCGTCAAGCCCACCACCATGCTCTACCGCAACCTGCTGGCCATGGAGACCGAAGAGCTGCTGCGCAGCCACCCGGTCGATGGCGCGGTGCTGATGGGCGGCTGCGACAAAACCGGCCCCGGCCTGCTGATGGGCGCCATCAGCATGGGCCTGCCCTGCGTCTTCGTGCCCGCCGGCCCCATGCTGCGCGGCAACTACAACGGGCAGGTGCTGGGCTCGGGATCGGACGCGTGGAAGCTGTGGGACGAACGCCGCGCCGGCCAGATCACGCAGACGCAGTGGCTCGGGGTGGAGGGCGGCATCGCCCGCAGCCACGGCACCTGCATGACCATGGGCACGGCCAGCACCATGACGGCGATTGCCGAGGCCATCGGCATGACGCTGCCGGGCGCCTCGTCCATCCCCGCGCCGGACGCCAACCACGTGCGCATGAGCGCCGAGAGCGGCCGCCGCATCGTCGAGATGGTCTGGCAGGACGAGACCCCGGCGAAGCTGCTGAGCCGCGAATCGTTCCTGAACGGCATCAACGTCGCCATGGCCGTGGGCTGCTCCACCAACGCCATCGTCCACCTGGTGGCCATGTCGCGCCGCGCGGGCGCGCACTGCGCCGTCACGCTCGATGATTTCGACGCCGCCAGCCGCCACGTGCCCGTGATCGCCAACGTGCGGCCCAGCGGCGACACCTACCTGATGGAGGACTTCTACTACGCCGGCGGCCTGCCCGGCCTGATGTCGCGCATGCCGCAGCACCTGCACCTGGGGGCGCGCACCGTCACCGGCCGCACGCTGGGCGAAAACATCGAAGGCGCCGCCGTGTTCAACGACGACGTGATCCGGCCGCTGTCCAACCCCATCTACGCCGAGGGCGCGCTCGCCGTGCTGCGCGGCAACCTCGCGCCCGACGGGGCCGTCATCAAGCCCAGCGCCTGCGCGCCGCACCTGCAGCAGCACACCGGCCCGGCGCTCGTGTTCGACGACTACCCCAGCATGAAGGCCGCGGTGGAAGACCCCGACCTGGACGTGACGGCCGACCACATCCTGGTGCTGCGCAACGCCGGCCCGCAGGGCGGCCCGGGCATGCCCGAATGGGGCATGCTGCCCATCCCCGCGAAGCTGGTGAAGCAGGGCGTGCGCGACATGCTGCGCCTGTCCGATGCGCGCATGAGCGGCACCAGCTACGGCGCCTGCATCCTGCACGCCGCGCCCGAGGCCTACATCGGCGGCCCGCTGGCGCTCGTGAAAACCGGCGACCTCATCACCGTGGACGTGCCCGCGCGCCGCATCCACATGGAGGTGAGCGACGAAGAACTCGCCCGCCGCCGCGCTGCCTGGACGCCGCCGCCCGCGCGCTACCAGCGCGGCTACGGCTGGATGTTCAGCCGCCACATCCTGCAGGCCGACCAGGGCTGCGACTTCGATTTCCTCGAAACCGGCTTCGGCGCCCCCGTGCCCGAGCCCGACATCTTCTGACCCCTGGAGACATGCCCTTGAACCCCGCCACCCGCGACCGCCTCGCCCACGTCAGCACCGCCACGCTGTGCACCGCCCTCTTCAAGAAGGGGCTGCGCAACCAGTTCCTGCAGAACGTACACCCCTTGCGCACCGGCGGCGCCAACATGGTGGGCGAGGCCTTCACGCTGCGCTACATCCCGGCGCGCGAAGACCTGAACACCATCGACGTGTTCAAGAACCCCGACCACCCGCAGCGCAAGGCCGTGGAAGACTGCCCGCCCGGCGCCGTGCTGGTCATCGACAGCCGCAAGGACGCGCGCGCCGCATCGGCCGGCTCCATCCTCGCCTCGCGCCTCATGAAGCGCGGCGTGGCCGGGCTGGTCACCGACGGCGGCTTTCGCGACACGCCCGAGATCGCCGCGCTCGACATGCCGGCCTACCACCAGCGCCCCTCGGCGCCCACCAACCTCACGCTGCACCAGGCCATCGACATCAACGGGCCCATCGCCTGCGGCGACGTGGCCGTGTTCCCCGGCGACGTGCTGGTGGGCGATGGCGAGGGCGTCATCGTCATCCCCGCGCACCTGGCCGACGAGATCGCCGCCGAGGCCACCGAGATGACCGCCTTCGAAGACTTCGTGACCGAGAAGGTGCTGGAAGGCCGATCGATCATCGGCCTGTATCCGCCCACCGACCCGTCCGTGCACGGCGACTTCGCTGCATGGCGCACCGCGAAAGGCCGCTGATATCTGAACCTCGCCAGCTCCCCTTTTCCCGCATCGCAGCATCACAACGACACCCGGAGACAAACCCCATGCGATTCATCCGACACACCGCCCTGCTGGCCGCCCTGGCCCTGGCACCGTTTTTCGCCGGCGCCCAGGAGTGGCCCACCGCCAAGCCCATCACCTACGTCGTGCCGTTCACGCCCGGCGGCTCCACCGACATCATCGGCCGCGTCCTCGCCAACAAGCTGGGCGAGGCGCTCAAGCAATCGGTGGTGGTGGTGGACAACAAGCCCGGCCAGGCCGGCGGCATCGGCGCCTCGTACGCGGCCAAGGCCGCGCCGGACGGCTACACCCTCTTCGGCGGCACCATCAGCACGCACGCCATCAACGCCAGCCTGTACAAGAACCTGTCGTACAACCCGGTCAAGGACTTCGAGCCCGTGGCCCTGGTGGCCACGCTGCCCAACGTGCTCATCGTCAACCCCGCGCTGGGCGTGAACTCGGTCAAGGAACTGATCGAGCTGCTTAAGAAAGACCCGTCCAAGCGCATGTTCGCGTCGTCGGGCGCCGGCACCTCCACCCACTTGGCGGGCGAGATGTTCGGCGACCTGATCGGCGTGAAGCTCACCCACGTACCGTACAAGGGCACGCCGCCCGCCCTCACCGACGTGGCGGCCGGCCAGGTGTCGTTCATGTTCGACCAGATGACCGCCGCCCTGCCCCTGGCCAAGGCCGGCCGCGTGAAGCTGCTGGCCGTGACCACCGGCCAGCGCATCGCCCTCGCGCCCGAACTGCCCACCATGATCGAATCGGGCGTGGCCGGCTTCGAGATGTCGTCCTGGCAGGCCGTGTACGCCCCCAAGGGCACGCCCAAGGCCGTGGTGCAGCGGCTGAACGCCGAGATCGTCAAGGCGCTCAAGCAGCCCGACGTGGTGGACAAGCTGCACACGCAGCTGGGCATGGACATCGTGGGCAGCACGCCGGAAGCGCTCGCGGCGCACATGGCCAAGGAGATTCCGCGCTGGGCGGAGCTGGTGAAGAAGTCGGGGGCTTCGGCGGATTGACTGACGTTCCTGACCGTTCGCGGGCGCGATGAAGGCCCCCGCCCCGATGGCCCGCATTGGCGGGCCATCGGCGTTTCAAAGGCCGCGTTGAACCTCCCCGGCCCGCGGGCCGGCGGCAACCCGAACGCGCCCGCGCAGGTGCCGTGATGTTCTATGCGAGCAGGAAGTGTCTGTGCCTGGGCTGCATCCATCGATAATTCGCCGCGCAACGCCCGTTGCCCGGCAGGGCGGTCGCACCCCCTCGCGCACCATGGGTCTGCCTGTCCCGATATGAAAACGAAATACCGATGCCTCGCTTAAAAAATGCTTCCGTTCAAAGCGTCGGCAAAAGTCTCTCCGGAAAGCCATTGCTGGCACTTTCTGCCTGCTTGACCGCTTTGTTCATCGTCTGGGTGGCTCTGTATGCTCGGCACGGCGTGGACTACACGGATGAAGGTTTTTATTTGAACTGGATTTCCAATCCGTTCCTGTATTCCGCTTCGATTTCCCAGTTCGGTTTTTTCTACCATCCGCTGTACCTGCTGGCGGACGGAAACATCGGCACGCTTCGGCAACTGAATTTCCTTTTCACGCTGTTGCTCGGAGGCACCGCCGCCTGGACGCTGCTGGGCAAGGCATTCGCAGAAAAAATCGACGTCGCGACCAAGTTGGTCGTCGCGTCGGGCCTCGCCTGCCTGACGCTTCTGTCCGCTGTGTTCGCAGGCATGTGGATTCCCACGCCCAGCTACAACGCATTGGCGTTCCAGGGGCTGCTGATCTCCGTGACAGGGCTGCTGATGGCCGCGACGAGACAGGAGCGCGCGAGCGCGCTGGGTTACGTGATCGTCGGGTTGGGCGGGTGGGTTGCCTTTCTGGGCAAACCGACTTCGGCCGCTGCGCTGGCCGTGCTGGTCGTGCTCTATCTGGTCTTCAGCGGCCACTTTCGTTGGCAATCGGCCTGGATTCCAGCCGCCACTGCCGCCGCCGCTGCCTTGGTCACTGCGCTGGTGACGGATGGAGGCGTCCTGCCATTCATCCACCGAAATACCGAGGGCCTGCGGCTGGCGGGATTGCTCGATGCAAATGCCGGGGGCATCGGCAAGATTTTCAGGATGGACGGACTGTCGGTGGACCTCGCCACCGCCCTGGCGCTGCTCCTTGGTGCTGCCTTGTCCTTTGCCAGCCTGTGGGCCACGAAACCCTTGGAAGCACTTCCGAGGACCGGCCGCGCCGCCCTGCCGGTGGTGGCGCTTGTGGGCGTCGCTGGCCTGGGCTATTTCGCCCTCTCCAAAATCCAGGGTGAAAACCGCGCGTTGGTACTGTTCGCTTTGGCTGCCGGTGCGCTGTTGCCTGGATTTTTCTCCGCCTTGCGCTCGGGAGCTCGCCAAACCCTTCCCCTTTGCGTGTTGCTCGCCGCTTTGCCCTACGCCTACGCTTTCGGGTCGAGCAACAGCTACTGGGTTTCGATCAACGGCGCTGTTTTCTTCGTCGCGCTGGCCGCGGCCTGGTCGCTGAGGCCGCTGGTCTCGACGCCGCATTTCCCCCAGAAACTGGTGCTGTACACGCTTTTGCTTCAAATCGCACTGGCCGGCGTGGTCCAGGGGGCCTTCCTGTCCCCTTATCGGCAATTGCAACCGCTTTACAGTAGCGCGGAACGCGTGGATTTCGGTGGACCTGGCAAAACCCTGCTCCTCTCGTCTGCCGACAACGAATACGTAACGTCGTTCAACCGGTTGGCCCGGGACCACGGTTTTTCCGCCGGCACGCCGATGCTCGACCTGAGCGGGAATTCACCCGGAATCTTGTTCGCACTACAGGCCACCAGCATCGGCGTGCCATGGTCTCTGGGGGGTTATCCAGGCAGCCAAGGATATGTGCAGGAAGCCCTCAAGAAAGTCCCCTGTGATCAGCTGGTGGCCGCTTGGCTGGTTTCGGAGCCCAAGGGGGTCGGGACCCTTTCTCCTGAAATACTGAACGGCTTTGGTGCCGATCTGGAGCGTGATTACCAAGTGGTGGGCAGCACCGTCCACGCGGTCAGAAAAACAGTGCAATGGCTTCACCGGCCCCAACGGGATTCTGTTCAGGCCGTGAAGGCATGTGAATCCAATAGAAAGCGCGAGCAATGAAGAAGGTCGCCATTTTGCAATCGAACTATATTCCCTGGAAAGGGTATTTCGATATCATTGCCTCGGTCGATGAGCTGGTTATCTACGATGACATGCAATACACCCGGAGGGACTGGCGCAATCGCAATAAAATAAAAACCCCTCAGGGTGTCCAATGGCTGACCGTTCCGGTCATGGTCAAAGGCCGGTATCACCAGAAAATACGGGACACCCAAATCGACGGAGCCGACTGGGCACCGATGCATTGGAAGGCCTTGGAGCAAAATTACAAACGAGCTCCTTTCTTTGAAGAAATAGCAGCGTGGCTGCAGCCTCTGTATGCCAAAGCCGCTCATTCAAGCAACATTTCAGAATTGAATTGTTCGTTGATCGAGGCATGTTGTGATTATTTGGGTATCGCCACATCGATCACCAAATCTTGGGATTATGTTTTGCAAGACGATAAAGTCGAGCGCCTGGTCGATTTGTGCAAGCAATGCCATGGAGACATCTATGTCTCAGGTCCTGCCGCGAAAGACTATATCAATGAAAGCATTTTTTCGGCCAGTGGCGTCCAGGTATCTTGGTTCGATTACTCAGGGTATCCGCAATACCCTCAGCTGTGGGGCGATTTTGTGCATGAGGTCAGCGTGCTCGATCTCTTCTTCAATTGCGGAAAAGGGTCGCGAGACTACATGAAGAAGTCCGCCCCATGAAGCTGTCCATCGTCACGACCCTTTACCAGTCCGCTCCCTACATCACGGAGTTCCATCAGCGGGCCACCCAGGTGGCCATTGAACAGGCCGGCGGCGATTACGAAATCATCATGGTGAACGACGGCTCACCCGATGAAAGCCTGGCATTGGCCGTCGGGCTGACGAAATCAGACCCCAAGGTGGTGGTGATCGACCTGTCGCGCAACTTCGGCCACCACAAGGCCATGATGACCGGGCTGGCCCATGCCAAGGGCGAGCATGTTTTTCTGATCGACAGCGATCTGGAAGAAGATCCGGAATATTTGCTTCCCTTTGCCGAGCAGATGGCGGCTGAAGACTGCGACGTCGTCTACGGAATGCAGGAAAAGCGAAAAGGCCGTTGGTTCGAACGATGGACGGGGCAATGGTTCTATTCCCTGTTCAGCCTTCTCACAGGCCTCACCCTGCCGCAAAACGTGCTGACGGCCCGGTTGATGACCCGGCGGTATGTGGAGGCATTGGTGCTCCACAGGGAACGGGAGATTTTCATCGCGGGCCTGTGGCACATCACCGGGTTCGACCAGCGAGCCCGGATCGTGAAAAAGCACAGCACCAGCGAGACGACCTACACGTTGCGGCGAAAAGTGGCCATCATGGCCAATTCCATTGCTTCTTTCAGCCAGGCGCCGCTGATGGGCATCTTTTATTTGGGCCTGATCATTTCCACCTTGGCGGCGTTTTATGCGGGGTATCTTGTTTTCCGGTGGGCCTTTTTGGTAAAGCCCTTGAGCGGCTGGACCTCCGTGATGGCCTCGATATGGTTGCTGGGGGGAATGATCATCTCGTTCATTGGTGTGGTGGGAATTTACCTCTCCAAGATTTATTCCGAGAGCAAGCAGCGTCCCTATACCATCATCAGGAAAATCTATGCAAGCCAGTCCGAATAGTTTCATGAATGAGGTGGCGGAATACTATTCCGAAAAACTGGCGACGCACGGTGCCACGGCACGGGGCGTGGATTGGAATGGTGCCGAAAGCCAAAATATTCGGTTCGAGCAGTTGTGCCGCATCATCGATCGGCCTGGCCATTTTTCGTTGAATGATCTCGGCTGTGGTTACGCGGCCCTGCTGGATCATATGCTTGCGAAATATGAGGCGTTCGATTATTTCGGCGTCGATATTTCGAGCGAAATGCTGGCGGCTGCAAAAGAGCGACACGGGGACCGCCCGTTGGCCCAATTCAGGCAAGCCTCTCAACCCGAGGATGTCTGTGATTTCAGCGTGGCCAGCGGTCTCTTCAATGTCAAACTGGGCGTGAGCGTGGAAGACTGGGTGCCCTATTTCAAAAGCACGCTGGATGCCCTCGATCGGTCCAGCCGGATGGGATTTGCGTTCAACTGCCTGACATCTTATTCGGACGAAGATAAGAAACGCGATTACCTCTATTATGCCGACCCTTGCTGGGTGTTTGATTTTTGCAAGACCCATTACTCGCGCCACGTATCGCTTTTGCATGACTACGGGCTTTATGAATTCACTATTTTGGTGAGGAAATCGGTTTGAAAAAGCAACTCCTGATTTTCGGTGCGGGCGAAATCGCAGAACTTGCCCATTTCTATTTCCAGTCGGACTCCGCCTATGACGTGGTGGCTTTCGTCGTGGATGCCGCCTATCGAACGAGCGACACGTTCTGCGGTCTTCCCGTCATCACGCTGGAAGAGGCCATGGCCCGATTTCCTCCAACGGCCTGCGATTTTTTCGTGGCGCTGAGCTACTCAGCGCTGAACGCCATCCGAAAGCAGAAATACCTGGACGCCAAAGCTGCGGGCTATTCCATCGCAAGCTATGTCAGTTCCCGCGCCAGTCTTTTGAATGAAGGGCGCGTGGGAGAGAACTGTTTCATCCTGGAGGACAACACGATCCAGCCCTTCGTCAGGATCGAAAACAACGTCACTTTGTGGAGTGGGAACCACATCGGGCACCACTCCGTGATCAAAAGCCACACCTTCATCGCCTCGCATGTCGTGGTGTCCGGCGGGGTGACCATCGGCGAGCAGTGCTTCATCGGCGTGAATGCCACACTGCGGGATCACATCACGATCGGCGATCGGTGTGTGATCGGTGCCGGGGCGCTCATTCTGTCGGACGCGGAACCCGACGGGCTGTATGTCGGCACGGCGACCGAACGGTCCAAGGTGCCCAGCCATCGCTTGAAGAAGATATGAAGGCCTGGAAAAAACGGGGGCTGGTCTTTTGCCCCGACCAGAATTTCGGCTGGATGCAGACCCATGCCGCCGTCCCCATCGCGGAGCGCATCGAGGGCGACCTCTACCGAATCTATTTCAGTACGAGAGACGCAGCCAATCGGAGCCGGACCGGCTATGTGGTCATCGATATCCAAAAACCGCAAGCCATCCTGGAGCTTTCTGAAAACCCGGTTCTCGACATTGGGGCGCTAGGCACCTTTGACGACAGTGGTGCCATGGCCACCTGGTTGGCGGAATGGAACGGTCAGCGCTATCTGTATTACATCGGCTGGAATCTGGGCGTGACCGTGCCCTTTCGAAATTCCATCGGCTTGGCAATGGGTTCGCCAACGCGCGACTTCGAGAAAATATACGAAGGCCCCATCGTGGACAGAACGGTGCGCGAGCCCCATTTCTGCGCCAGTTGCTGCGTGATTCCGGGGGCTGATGTTTGGCGCATGTGGTATTTGTCCTGCACCGGCTGGGAGGTCAGGGACGGCCGGCCTTCGCACCACTATCACATCAAATATGCCGAGTCCGACGATGGAGTGGATTGGCGCCGAACAGGCCAGGTCGCCATCGATTTTGAGGATTCGCAGGAATATGCCATTTCACGGCCCTCTGTCCTTTACGAGGGTGGACTTTGGCGCATGTGGTATTCCCACCGGGGCGCGGCTTACAGGATCGGCTATGCAGAATCCGAGAATGGCATCGATTGGAGCCGCCGCGATGCGCTCGCGGGCATTTCGGTGTCCGAGACAGGTTGGGATTCCGAAATGATCGAATACCCGCACGTGTTCCAGCACGATGGCCAAACCTTCATGCTGTACAACGGGAATGGCTACGGGGCGACGGGCGTGGGCCTGGCGGTGCTGGAGTCGCAATGAATATCAAGATGACCCATTATCTGTATCTGGCTGCCACCATATTTTTCACGGTGTATGGCCAGTTGGTGTTGAAGTGGCGGATGAATCAAATCTCCGGCATGCCTACCGAGTTCTTCGAAAAGATCAGGTTCCTGGTTTTCCTGATTTTCGACCCTTGGGTATTTTCTGGATTTTTTGCCGCTTTTCTGGCGTCCCTGGCATGGATGGCGGCGATTTCCAAGCTGGAATTGAGCCACGCGTATCCATTCATGAGCCTGAACTTCGTCATCGTGCTGGTTCTGAGCGGATGGATTTTGCACGAGCCGATTACTTTTCAAAAATCGCTGGGCGTCGCTTTCATCGTGATCGGGACCATCATCGTGGCACGCGTTTAACGGCTCCCTCGCCCAATGAATGAATATGCAGACCAAAGAGGCCGATTTGAACGCTGAGAAAATCCCCTTCAATCGCCCCTTCATGACGGGCAAGGAATTGCAATACATCGCGCAAGCCAATGGCCTGCATGCGCTGGCCGGCGATGGCACCTTCACCAAGAAATGCCATGGCTGGCTGGAGCACCAATGCGGTTGCAAAAAGGCTTTGTTGACGCATTCCTGCACGGCGGCTTTGGAAATGGCCGCGCTGCTGATCCATATCCAGCCGGGGGACGAAGTGATCATGCCCTCGTACACGTTCGTATCGACGGCGAATGCCTTCGTGCTGCGGGGTGCGGTTCCGGTGTTCGTCGATATCCGCGAAGACACGCTGAACATCGATGAAACGCTGATCGAAAGCGCCATCACCTCGCGCACGCGTGCGATCGTTCCCGTGCATTACGCGGGGGTGTCGTGCGAGATGGATGCCATCATGGCCATTGCACGCCGGCACGGAATCAAGGTCGTGGAGGATGCGGCCCAAGGGGTCATGTCTTTCTACAAAGGCCGAGCGTTGGGCAGCATTGGCGATCTGGGCGCGTTCAGCTTTCATGAAACCAAGAACGTCATTTCCGGCGAGGGCGGTGCGCTGATCGTGAACGATCCCGACTTGGCGGTACTGGCCGAAGTGATTCGCGAAAAAGGCACCGATCGCAGCCGTTTCTTTCGCGGCGAGGTGGACAAATACACTTGGCAGGAAGTCGGGTCGTCGTTTCTCCCCGGGGAGTTGATTGCCGCGTTTCTATGGGCGCAACTGGAAGAGGCGCAGGCCATTACCGAACGCCGCCTGGCGATATGGGATCAATACCATGCCCTGCTCGCGCCGATGGAGGCCCAGGGCCTGCTGCGCCGGCCCATCATTCCGGCGGAGTGCCAGCACAACGCGCACATGTACTACGTCCTGCTGCCGGAGGATGCGAACCGTGCAGAGGTCATGGCTTCGTTGAAGCGGGATGGCATCAGTTCGGTTTTTCACTATGTGCCGTTGCACTCGGCCCCCGCAGGTTTGCGGTACGGCAAGTCCCATGGCCCGCTGGCGGTCACGCAACGGCAATCGGAGCGTTTGATTCGATTGCCACTGTGGGTGGGTCTCACTGACGATCAGCAGTCCCGCATCGTGGACTCCCTGAACCGGGCACTTTCGTGACCGGATTCTGAGAGGCCCTGCGGCCAGCCACGCCGAGGCCGATGCCGCGAGGGGCTTCCCGGACGACCGCCTCTCTCAACGCCGGGCGTGCGCACCCACCAGACACCGCTGAAACGCCTGCGCCGCCCTCGGCGGCTCGGGCGAGCGCCGCAGCAGGCTCACGAACTGGCAGTCGTAGCGCAGCGCCTCGGGCCGCACGGCCTGCAGGCGGCCGCGGCGCTCGAAGGCTTCGGCGTAGTGATCGGGCAAAAATCCCAGGTAGCGGCCCGAGAGCACCAGCGTGGCGATGGATTCCTGGTCGAACCCCGTGGCCGCTCGCGTGAGGCGGGCCTGGTGGCTCAGTTCCATGTTGGGCGAGTGGTAGCCCAGGCCGGCGAACGGGTGGGTGCGCACGGCGTCCCAGTCGAGCGCCGAGTGGTCTGCCCCGAACAGCGGGTGGCCCGCGCCGCAGTACAGCAGCATGGTCTCGCCGAACAGGTCGGTGTACAGCAGGCTTTGCGAAGCACGGTGGGCGGGAATGATGCCCACCTGGTAGGTGCCGTCGATCACGCCGCGCTCGATGGCGTTGATCGAGCCCACGTGCATTTGCAGGTGCACGTCCGGCGCCTGGGCGGTGAAGGCGGCGATGGCCTCGCCGATGCGCGCGGCCGGGTTGCTGGCGGTCTTGTCGAAGACGGCCACGGCCAGTTGCCCGCCCATGCGCGAGTGGATGCCGTCCACGCTGTCGCGAAAGCCCTGCACGGCGGCCAGCAGGCGCAGGGTTTCGTCGTACACGCGCTGGCCTTCCGGGGTGAGCGCGAAGCCCGCGCGGCCTCGCCGGCACAGGGTCATGCCCAGACGGGTTTCGAGGTCCTTCACGTGCCGGCTGACCGTGCTGGTGCCGATGTTCAGCTCCAGTTCGGCCGCAGCCATGCCGCCGCAATCGACCACGCTCTTGAAGACCTGCAGCAGGCGCAGGTCCATGTCGCTCAGCTGGCCGAGCACGGCGCGTTCGCGCGCGGCCTGGGTCGTGGGCGGCAGCGAGGATGACGCAGGGGATGGGGGCAGGGAATCGCTGGGCACGGTGGGTGGCTTTACTTGCATGAATCGTCAAGTAAACATTGATATTTGTCCATTGGAGGGATTATCGGCCGCCGGAACAATGGGGCCACCTGCCCGCTGCGCTGGCCGCAGCGCCTCGCGCTCCTCCCCCTTTTTCTTGTGATTGGACCGACCATGAGCTTCACCGTCCTCGACTCCGCCTCCGAAGCCACCGCGCCGCGCATGGACGCGGCCTGGCTGGATGCGCACTGGATGCCCTTCACCGCCAACCGGCAGTTCAAGGCCGCGCCGCGCATGATCGTCTCGGGCCAGGGGGCCTACTACACCGATTCCGAAGGCCGCAAGATCTTCGACGGCCTCTCGGGCCTGTGGTGCGCGGGGCTGGGCCATGGCCGCAAGGACATTGCCGAGGCGATCGGCAAGGCGGCCGCCACGCTCGACTACTCGCCGGCCTTCCAGTTCGGCCACCCGGCGTCGTTCGCGCTGGCCAACAAGATCAAGGAGCTCACGCCCGCGGGGCTCGACTACGTGTTCTTCACCGGCTCGGGCTCGGAGTCGGCCGACACGTCGCTCAAGATGGCGCGCGCGTATTGGCGCGCCAAGGGGCAGGGCAGCAAGACGCGCCTGATCGGCCGCGAGAAGGGCTACCACGGCGTGAACTTCGGCGGCATCTCGGTGGGCGGCATGGTGGGCAACCGCAAGACCTTCGGTCAGGGCGTGGAAGCGGATCACCTGCCGCACACGCAGCCGGCGATGGGCTCGTTCGTTCGTGGCATGGCCGAGGACGGCGGCCGGGCGCTGGCCGACAAGCTGCTGGATGTGATCGCGCTGCACGACGCCTCCAACATCGCGGCGGTGATCATGGAGCCGTTCTCAGGTTCGGCCGGCGTGGTGATTCCGCCCAAGGGCTATCTGGAGCGCATCCGCGAGATCTGCACGCAGAACAACATCCTGCTGATCTTCGACGAGGTCATCACCGGCTTCGGCCGCTGCGGCGCCTGGACGGGCTCGGAAGCCTTCGGCGTGACGCCCGACATCCTCAACTTCGCCAAGCAGGTGACCAACGGCGCGCAGCCGCTGGGCGGCGTGGTGGCCAGCAAGGACATCTACGACACTTTCATGGCGCAGGGCGGGCCCGAGTACATGCTCGAATTCCCGCACGGCTACACCTACTCGGCCCACCCCGTGGCTTGCGCGGCCGGCCTGGCGGTGCTGGACATTCTGCAGAAGGAAGACATGCCCGGCCGCGCCAAGGCGCTGGCGCCGTACTTCGAGCAGGCGGTGCACAGCCTCCAGGGCGCGCAGCACGTGCTGGACATCCGCAACTACGGCCTGGCCGCGGGCTTCACCATCGCGCCGCTGCCGGGCGAGCCGGCCCGCCGGCCCTACGAGATCGCCATGAACTGCTGGAAGAAGGGCTTTTACGTGCGCTACGGCGGCGACACGATCCAGTTGGCGCCGCCGTTCATCAGCGAGCGCGCCGAGATCGACCGGCTGGTGAGCGCCCTGGGCGATGCGCTGGCCGAGACGGCTTGAGCCTCGTTGCCAGCGTTTGCTATTGATTTTGTAGCTGTATGCCCTAGTGGAATATGCACTGGGGGCACTTTTTACCCTGAACTCCATTCCCATGCACCAAGACCAGAACGTCACCGCCACCATCGGCCACCTGATCGACGGCCAGATCGTGGCCGACACCGCCCGCACGCAGCCCGTGTTCAACCCGGCCACGGGCCAGTCGTCCACCAGCGTGGCGCTGGCCTCGCAGGCCACGGTGGAGCGGGCCATCGCCTCGGCCGAAGCGGCCTTTCCGGCCTGGCGCAACACTCCGCCTTTGAAGCGCGCCCGCGTGATGTCCAGGCTCAAGGTGCTGCTGGAAGAGCACGCCGATGAAATCGCCGCCCTGATCACCGCCGAGCACGGCAAGGTACTGAGCGATGCGCACGGCGAGCTGCAGCGCGGCATCGAGAACGTGGAATACGCCAGCTACGCGCCCGAGCTGCTCAAGGGCGAGCACAGCCGCAACGTGGGCCCGAACATCGACTCGTGGAGCGAGTTCCAGGCGCTGGGCGTCACCGCCGGTATCACGCCGTTCAACTTTCCGGCCATGGTGCCGCTGTGGATGTGGCCCATGGCCATCGCCTGCGGCAACACCTTCGTGCTGAAACCGTCCGAGCGCGACCCGAGCAGCACGCTGTTCATCGCCCAGCTGGCGCTGCAAGCCGGCCTGCCGCCCGGCGTGCTGAACGTGGTCAACGGCGACAAGACGGCGGTGGACACGCTGCTGCGCGACCCGCGCGTGAAGGCGGTGAGCTTCGTCGGCTCCACGCCGATCGCGGAATACATCTATTCGGAAGGCTGCAAGCATGGCAAGCGCGTGCAGGCCCTGGGCGGTGCCAAGAACCATGCGGTGCTCATGCCCGATGCCGACGTGGACAACGCCGTGAGCGCCCTGATGGGCGCGGCGTATGGGTCGTGCGGCGAGCGATGCATGGCGATCCCGCTGCTGGTGGCGGTGGGCGATGCGGTGGGCGACGCGGTCATCGCCGGCCTGAAGACCGAGATCGCCAAGATGAAGGTCGGCCCCGGCACCCAGACCGACAACGGCGGCAACGACATGGGCCCGCTGGTCACGCAAGCGCACTTCGAGCGGGTGTTGGCCTATGTGGACAGCGGCGTGGCCGAAGGCGCCACGCTGGTGGTCGATGGCCGTGGCATGAAGGTGACGGGCCATGAGGCGGGCTACTTCCTGGGCGCCTGCCTGTTCGACCACGTGAAGCCCGGCATGAAGATCTACCAGGAAGAGATCTTCGGCCCCGTGCTGGGCGTGGTGCGCGTGAAGACGCTGCAGGAGGCCATGCAGTTCATCAACGACCACGAATACGGCAACGGCACCTGCATCTTCACGCGCGACGGCGAGGCGGCCCGCTATTTCACCGACCACATCCAGGTCGGCATGGTCGGCGTGAACGTGCCGCTGCCCGTGCCCGTGGCCTACCACTCGTTCGGCGGCTGGAAGCGCAGCCTGTTCGGCGACCTGCATGCCTACGGCCCCGACGCCGTGCGCTTTTACACCAAGCGCAAGACCATCACGCAGCGCTGGCCCTCGGCCGGCGTGCGCGAAGGCGCGGTGTTCGCCTTCCCGAGCAGCCGATGAAGAAAACCGCAGCGGCCCGGGGCGCGCAAGGCGCCCGGGCCGCGGGGTGACCGACCTGCCGGGCGATCCCGGCTCAGGCAAAGGGTGTGCGCCGTAGCGCGCGCGATCAGCGCGGCAGCACGGTCACCGCGTTGCGGGCCTGGTCGGTGCTGAACATCACGCGCAGGTTCTTCGCCGGCACGCCGCGCGACACCAGTTCCTTGCGCACGGCCAGGGCACGGGCCAGGGCGACCTCGCGGGCGTTCTTGGCGGTCTTGCGGTCGGCGTAGCCCTTGATCTCCCAGCGCTGGTTGCCGGCCTTGTCGGCGGTCAGGATATCGAGCAGCGCGGGCGTGTCGGCCGGCAGTTCGGTCTCCAGGCCCGAGAACTCGGCCACGGTGCCGTCTTCGGGAATGCGCAGCGGCTCGGGTTCGGGGGCTGGCGGGGGAGCGACAGGCGCCGGGGCAGGCGCTGCGGCCGCCTGGGCCGATGCGTCCGCAGCCGCCGTTTTGGCTTCGGTATTGGACGTGTTGGCGCAGCCGCCCAGGAGCGCGGCGCTGAAAAGAAGACCCAGAAGTTTGCTGTGAGAGGCCATGAAGATCACCTGTTGCTGTGAATGAAAAAACGGATCGGGGGGAAGGGCCGGGCGGGGTTGCTGGCGGCGAAGGGCTTACTGCACCAGCTGCCAGAAGGTCACGTTCGCGAACTTGGCGTCGCTCGCCCAGGGGTCCCAGATGGTCTTGTCGCCCTTGCTGCGGGCGCCTTCCCAGTTGCCCAGCGAGGTGGACATCGCGGGCGGGTAGCTGCCGCGGGTGCGCAGCGTTTCGGTCTTGCCGCCGCGGGTGTAGGCATAGCCGCCGGCGGCCTTGTCGGGGCCGGGATAGACCACGATGACGTGGCCGTTGCCCGACTCTTTCTTGCCCCCGACGATGACCGCGCCGCCGCGTGCGAGGTCGCCCACCTGCGAGACGGGCACGGAGCGCCAGTGGCGCTGCCCCTGCACATGGTCCATCAGCGCGTTGGCGCTCATGTAGGGCTGGTCGGGCAGGTACTGCTTGATCACGTGCCAGACGGCGTGGCTGCAGGAGTTGGGATGCAGGTCGGCGGCCTGGTCGCAGGCCTGCTTCAGCTTGGCGACCGCGGTGGCGTCTACGGGCATGGGGTCTTGTCCTGGTCCGGGGGCGTTGCTGGCTTGGCCGAGGCAGGCCCGGAGGCTGCCGGCCGATACAGGCGGGTCTTGGCATCCCACCGCAGGGTGGGCAGGTGGTAGTCGCCGCCCACGGCGGGCGAGCGCACCTGGAGCTGGATCTCGTGCGGCACGCCGTCGCGCCAGCGGCCGGGGACCACGTCCAGTTCCTCGGGCGGGTCCGCGGGAAAGAGGTGGGGCAATTTGCCGACGCAGCGGCCGGTGTCGTCCATCAGCAGGGGCAGCGGAAAGCGCTCCCAGGGCGCATCGGGCGGCAGGCCGCGGTAGTGGGCGTCGGTGAACACGGCCAGCAGGCGCACCTTGGCGGCCTTGGCCGGCGCATTCCCGGCGGCGCCGCCCTGCACCAGCGGGCAGGAGCGCACCGCGTCGCGGTAGGGCTCCCAGGCCGCCGGCAGGGACAGGTCCGCGTCCGGGGGCTGGCACTGGGCGGGATCGACCGCCATGGGCGGTTTCGCCCCGGCGTGGACCGCGGTGGACAGCATGGCGGCCGCCAGCCAGCCGGCCCACGGAAGAACTGCGTTCATGGGTGCATCAAAAAGAATGGAAATGGAATGTATCGAGTGCCTGGGCCGCGCGCCCTCCCGGTCGCTTGCGGCCTGCAGGCGCGAAGTGTCGCCGCGGAAGCCCGCAAATCGATGTCAAAGGTTCCAGAAGATACCAATTGATTCAAAAATAACACGCCCCAACACCAACTTCTGGGGTTTTGGGGAGTCGCCTGCCCCGGTCAGCGGCTGCGCACGTGGGCGGAGCGGGGGCTGCGCAGCGTGTCGGCGTCCAGGATCAGGCGCCCCTGGATGCGGCCCTTCATGCGCTTGACGCTGCTGGCTGCATCCTGCATGTGCCGGGCCATCAGCCCTCGCACCTTCTCGGCATCCCGAGCGCGCGCCGCCTGCACGATCTCGCGGTGGAAGTTGGCGTTGGCCTCGCCGAAGCGACGGTGCTCCGACTTCGGGGTGCGGTTGCCGTACACGATGAGCTGGCGCAGCATCTCGTTGATCAGCTCGCAGGTGAAGCGCAGGAAAGGATTGGGGTTGGCCGCGGCCAGGATGTCGTGGAAGTTGACGTCCTCGCGGCGCTGGCTCAGCAGGTCCTCGCTGCTGGAGTTGGGGTCGCAGCAGGCGATGCTGTGCTCCAGCGCCTCGAAGTCGGCCTCGGTCAGGTGGGGCACGGCGCCGGCGGCCAGCTCGGGCTCCAGGAACTGGCGCACGGCGTAGATGTTGTCGATCGTCACGTCCTGGAAGAACAGGTAGTTCTGCAGGAACTGCAGCGTGCGGTCCAGCGACACCTCGGCGATGGTGCCGCCGCCCGAGGGGCCGGTGGAGATGGTCACCAGGCCCTGCACCTCCAGCGACTTGAGCGCCTCGCGGATGGTGCCCTTGCTCACTTCGAACTGCGACTGCAGCTCGCTCTCGCGCGGCAGGCGGTCGCCCGGGCTCAGGTTCTTTTCGGTGATGAGCCGCTTGATCTCCTGCGCCACCAGGTCGGGGCGCTTCAGGGGCTTGATCGGCTTGCCGGCGGGCGGTTTCGTGGCCATGGGTGCGTTGCTGGGTTGAAGACGGGGAAGGGCGCAGCGCGGTGCCTGGCACCCCGGCTGTCGCTCCCGTGGTGCAGTGTATGCACCAGTGCCGTGCAGCGGCGGAGCGGGCAGGGTTTACGTGCACGCGATTTGTTCTATTTATCACTATAAATAGGAAAAACACGTGGCACGCCGCGTGCTTTGCAAAAAGCCGTGCCTTGGCCAGCAGGCCGGCCGACCCAACCCCACAGGAGCCCCTTCATGCACCGTCGTCAACTCTTGCAACTCTCCGCACTGGGCGCGCTGCCCGCATCGCTGGGCCTGGCGCGCAGCGCCTGGGCGCAGTCCGCCGGCGCCATCCAGTTCGGCTGCCCGGTGCCCATGTCGGGCGCCTTCGCCGCCAACGGAAAGTTCGCCGACCTGGGCATGAAGCTGGCCATCGAGCAATACGGCTCGGCCCTCAAGCGCCCCCTGGCCTACACGGTGCTGGACACCGAGGGCAAGCCCGCCACGGCCGTGCGCAAGGTGCAGGAGTCGTCGCAGCAGCAGGGCACGCGCTTCTTCGCGGGCGGCATCCTGTCGTCCGAATCGCTGGCCATGGGCAAGGAGGCCGAGAAGGCGGGTGGCATCTTCATCACCACGGCCGGCGCCGACGAGATCACCGGCAAGGACTGCAACAGCGCCACGTTCCGCTGGTCGGTGCCGACCTTCGGCGCCATCGAGCAGACGGTGCGCCCGCTGGCCGAGGCGCTGCCGAAAGCCAAGCGCTGGTACACCATCACGCCGCAGTACGTGTTCGGCGACGGCCTGCTGTCGGCCGCCAAGAACGTCTTCAAGGAAAAGGGCCTGGAGCACGTGGGCAACAGCTACCACTCGCTGGCCGAGAAGGAGTTCAGCGGCTACCTGACCAACGCCATGGCCGCCAAGCCCGACGTGCTGCTTCTGCTGAACTTCGGCTCGCAGTCGTCGGATGCGCTGCGCCAGGCGGTGAGCTTCGGCATGCACAAGAACATGACCATCCTGATTGCCTGGGCCTCGGGGCTGGAGCAGTTCGAGTCGCTGGGAGCGGACCTGTGCGAGGGCGTGTATTTCGGCGCGCAGTACTGGCACACCGCCGATGCCCCGCTGAACCTGGAGCTGGTCAAGCGCAGCAACGACAAGTTCAAGTCCAACCCCAACTACAGCCTGGCGGGCTCGTACATCTGCACCAAGCTGCTGATCGACGGCATCCTCAAGGCCGGCACGGTGGACCAGAAGGCGGTGATCGCCGCGCTGGAGGGCATGAAGTACGCGGGCCTCACGGGCGAGGAGGAGATCCGCAAGGGCGACCACCAGGTGCTCAAGAACTACTACCTGCTCAAGGGCAAGGCCAAGGCCAGGATGGCCAACAAGGACGACTACGTGGACGTGGTGAGTTCGGGCAAGTCGTTCCTGCCGCTCGAGCAGACCGGTTGCAAGCTGGGCTGATCGCCCGCCCCCGCCTGTCTCGGGTCCTGCGTATTTGCGCATTGCCCTCCCCTGTCCGCCCCGCAGCCGCGGGGCTCAAGCCTTGACTGCCCCAACTCCATGAGCATCTACCTGCTACAGGTCATCAACGGGATCGGCATCGGCATGCTGTATTTCCTGCTGGCCGTCGGCCTGTCCATCGTGTTCGGCCTGCTGCGCTTCGTGAACTTCGCGCATGGCGCGTTCTACCTGCTGGGCGCGTATTTCTGCTTCCAGATGACCCGCTGGGGCCTGAGCTTCTGGCTCGCGCTGGCCGTGGTGCCGCTCGCGGTGGGCGCGCTCGGCTGGCTGACCGAAAAGCTCGTGCTGCGCCATGTGTACGCCAAGCCGCACGAGTTCCACATCCTGGTCACCGTGGGCCTGGCGCTGGCGATCCAGGAGCTGGTCATCCTGCAGTGGGGGCCGCTGGGCGACAGCGTGGCGGTGCCCGACCTGCTGCAGGGCGTGGTGATGTGGGGCAGCTTCGTCTATCCCCAATACCGCCTGTTCGTGATCGGCTTCACCGCCGTGCTGGCCGTGGGCCTGTGGTATGTGCTGGAAGGCACGCGCCTGGGCAGCGCGGTGCGCGCAGGCAGCGAATCGACCGAGATGGTGTCGCTGCTCGGCATTAACGTGTTCCGCATCTTCAGCCTGGTGTTCGCGCTGGGCGCGGCCACCGCCGCCATCGCGGGCGTGCTGGCCGCGCCGATCCGCGGCGCCGAGCCCTTCATGGGCATCGAGGCGCTGGGCGTGGCCTTCGTGGTCGTGGTGGTGGGCGGCATGGGCAGCTTCGGCGGGGCGCTGGTCGGCGGCCTGCTGATCGGCATCGTGCAGAGCGTGATGAGCACGGTGTGGCCCGAGGGCGCGCGCCTGATGATCTACATCGCCATGGCGGCCGTGCTGCTGCTGCGCCCGCATGGCCTGCTGGGCCGCAAAGGATGAACACCGCCATGACGATCTTGCGCAAACACTTCCACCTGCTGCTGGCCCTGGGCTTCGTGCTGGCGATGCCGCTCACCATGCAGTCGGGCTCGCTTGCCAGCGAGGTGCTGATCTACGGCCTGGCGGCCATGGGCTGCAACCTGCTGCTGGGCCACACGGGGCTGCTGTCCTTCGGGCAGGGCATCTTCTTCGGGCTGGGCAGCTACACCATCGCCCTCACGCTCACTCGGTGGCCGCTGCCCATGCCGCTCGCGCTGGCGCTCGCCGTGGCGGCGGGCGCGCTGGGCGCGGCCCTGGTGGGCTGGGTCGCGATCCGCCAGCGCGGCACCTACTTCGTGATGCTGACGCTCGCGTTCGCGCAGATGTTCTATTTCCTGGCCTATTCCCTGCCCAGCCTCACGGGCGGGGACAACGGCCTGATGGACATTCCGCGCCCATCGCTGGCCGTGGGCGGGTTCACGCTGTGGCCGCTGCAATCGCCCTGGCAGTACTACGGCTTCGTGGCGGTGGTGTTCTTGCTGGCCTTCTGGCTGCTGCAGAGGGTGTCGGCGTCGATCTTCGGGCGCACGCTGCTGGCCGTGCGCGACAACGAGGAGCGCGCGGGCGCCATCGGCTACAACCTGCGGCTGCTCAAGCTGCAGGCGTTCGTGATCTCGGGCGCGGTAACGGGACTGGCCGGCGCGCTGCACGCCATGATGACCGGCATCGCCCCGCTGGCGAGTGCCGAGTACCACACGAGCGAGATGATCCTGGTGATGACGGTGATCGGCGGCACCGGCAACCTGCTGGCCTCGCTGCTGGGATCGGCCTTCTACCTCATCGTGGGCGACTGGCTCTCCACCTTGTGGCCGCGCTGGCTGCTGCTGCTGGGCGTGGTGCTGATGGCGGTGAGCCTGGGCATGCAGCGCGGCCTTTGGGGCCTGCTGGAATCCGCATGGGGGCGCCTGCGCGGCCTTCAGGGCGGCGCGAACGCCACCGCCGCCGGCACGGGAGACAAAGCATGACCGCCGCACCCATCCTGCTGGAAGCCATCGGCGTGGAAAAGCGCTACGACAAGTTCGCCGCGCTCTCGGGCGTGGATCTGAAGGTGCGCGCGAACACCGTGCATTCGGTGATCGGCCCCAACGGCGCGGGCAAGACCACGCTGTTCCACATGCTCACCGGCACCAAGGGCGTGAGCGGCGGGCGCATCGTGTTCGACGGCCACGACGTGACGCGCGAGCCCGACCACCGGCGCGTGCAGCGCGGCATGGCCCGCTCGTTCCAGGTCACCAGCCTGTTCCTCACCCTGCCGGTGCGCGAGAACCTGCGACTGGCTGCGCAGGGCACCGCGCCCACGCAGGCCCTGAACTGCTGGAGCGCGCCCGTGGGCGCCCGCTCCCGCGCCGACGTGGTGGCCAGCGTGCTGGCGCGCCTGGGCCTGGAGCGCCATGCGGACACGCCGGTCGGCAACCTCTCGCACGGCCAGCAGCGGCGGCTGGAGGTGGGCATGGCGCTGGCTGCGGGGCCGAAAGCCATCTTCCTGGACGAGCCCACCTCGGGCATGGGCATCGACGACCTGGACGACATGAAGCGGCTGATCCAGGGCCTCAAGGACGAGCACACCGTGGTGCTCATCGAGCACAACATGAACATCGTGATGGACATCTCCGACACCGTCACCGTGATGCAGCAGGGCCGCGTGCTGGCCGAGGGGCACCCGCATGCCATCCGCAGCGACGAGCGGGTGCGCAGCGCCTATCTGGGCAACATGATCACCGGGGGCAAGGCATGACGATCCTGCAGATCGAAGGGCTGCACGCCCACTACGGCAAGAGCCATGTGCTGCAGGGCGTGGACCTGCACGTGAACGATGGCGAACTGGTCACGCTGCTCGGGCGCAACGGCGCGGGCAAGACCACCACGCTCAAGGCCATCTGCGGCGTGGTGCCGCCCAGCCAGGGGCGCGTGCGCTTCATGGGCGACGACGTGCAGGGCCTGCCCGCGCACCGCATCGCCCAGCGCGGCGTGTGCCTGGTGCCGGAGCACCGGGGCATCTTCCGGCTGCTCACGGTGGAAGAGAACCTGCTGCTGGGCCTGCGCAAGCAGTCGCCCTGGCAACTGGCCGACATCTACCGCATCTTTCCGCGCCTCAAAGAGCGGCGCCGCAACGGCGGCGGGCAGCTGTCGGGCGGCGAGCAGCAGATGCTGGCCATCGGCCGCGCGCTGATGAACGCGCCGCGCCTGCTCATGCTCGACGAGCCCGTCGAGGGCCTGGCGCCCGTGATCGTCGAGGAGATCGTGGCGCAGCTCCAAGCCATCAAGGCCGCCGGCGTGGCCATCCTGCTGGTGGAGCAGAACCTGGAGGTCTGCACCCAGCTGGCCGACCGCCACTACATCATCGAACAGGGCGCCATCGTGCACGAGGCCGGCAACGCCGCGTTCCTGGCCGACGAGGCCACCAAGGACCGCTACCTGGGCGTGGGCCTGGCCTGAGCCTCCTTGTTCGAAACCGGCTTTCTGCTTCTGCTTTCTCTTTCAGGATCACCACCGTGGACATGAAGACCCTCTCCCCTGCCCTGCAGCCCCGCGTGAACGGCGCGCGCCTGTGGCAATCGCTCATGGACCTGGCGCGCATCGGCGCCACCCCCAAGGGCGGCGTGTGCCGGCTGGCGCTCACGGCGCTGGACGGCGAAGGCCGCGACCTCTTCGTGCGCTGGGCGCGCCAGGCGGGCTGCAGCGTGCGCATCGACGCCATCGGCAACCTCTTCGCGCGCCGCGCGGGCCGCAACGATGCCCTGCCCCCGGTGATGACCGGCAGCCACATCGACACGCAACCCACGGGCGGCAAGTTCGATGGCAACTACGGCGTGCTGGCCGGCCTGGAGGTGGTGCGCAGCCTCAACGATGCCGGCATCGCCACCGAGGCGCCGATCGAGGTGGCGGTGTGGACCAATGAGGAAGGCTCGCGCTTCGTGCCCGTGATGATGGGCTCGGGCGTGTTCGCCGGGGCCTTCACGCTCGAGCATGCACTGGCCCAGCGCGATGCGCAGGGCACCAGCGTGGCCGAGGCGCTGGCCGCGATCGGGTACGCCGGCACGGCAGGCCCCACGCCCGCGGTGGGCGCGTATTTCGAGGCGCACATCGAGCAGGGACCGGTGCTGGAGGCCAACGACTGCGTGATCGGCGTGGTGCAGGGCGCGCTGGGTCAGCGCTGGTACGACGTGACCGTACAGGGCATGGAGGCCCACGCCGGCCCCACGCCGATGGAGCTGCGCCGCGACGCGCTGCTGGCGGCGAGCCGCCTGGTGGCCGAGGTCAACCGCATCGCCCTCGACCACGCCCCGCACGCGCGCGGCACGGTGGGCGTGCTGGAAGTCTTTCCCAGTTCGCGCAACGTCATCCCCGGCAGCGTGCGCATGACGGTGGACCTGCGCGCCGCCGACGACGCGGTGCTGCTGCAGATGGATGCGGCCCTGCGCGCCGCCTGCGAGCGCATCGGCGCGGCCCACCGCACGCCGGTGGCCGTGGAGCAGGTCGTGTACTTTCCGCCGCAGCCCTTCGCCCCGGCGCTGGTCGAAGGCGTGCGGGCCGACGCCCAGGCCCTGGGATACACCGCCATGGACGTGGTGAGCGGCGCCGGGCACGATGCCGTGTACCTGGCGCGCCTGGCGCCCACCGCCATGGTCTTCGTGCCGTGCGCGGACGGCATCAGCCACAACGAGATCGAAGACGCCCGGCCCGAACACCTGGAGGCCGGCTGCAACGTGCTGCTGCAGGCCATGCTGCGCAGCGCGGGGGTGGCGGCATGAAGATCCTGATCGCGCGGCTCAACCACGAGACCAACACCTTCTCGCCCGTGCCCACGCCGCTGGAGGTCTTTTCGCCGGCCTATGGCGCGCAGGCGCTGCAGGAGAACGAGGGCATGCGCACGGCCATGGCGGCGTTCATCGACCTGGCCAAAGGGCTGGGCGCCACGCTGGTCACGCCCGTGTCGGCCATGGCCAACCCCAGCGGGCCGGTGCATGCCGCCGCCTACGACGAGCTGACCCGCTGCATCGTGGACGCCGCACCGGGCTGCGATGCCATCTTGCTGGACCTGCACGGCGCCATGGTGGCCGAGAACAGTCCCGACGGCGAAGGCGACCTGCTGGAGCGCGTGCGGGCCGCTGCGCCGGGCGTGCCCGTCGGCGTAGCGCTGGACCTGCACGGCAACATCACGCCCAAGATGGTCGCCAACGCCGACGTGATGGTGGGCTTCAAGACCTACCCGCACATCGACATGTACGAAACCGGCGAACACGCCGGGCGCCTGCTGCTGGCCATGCTGCACGGCCAGGCGCGCTACACCGTGCGCTGGCACCCGCTTCCCATGATGGGCCACACGCTGCGCAGCACCACGCTGCAGGGCGCCATGCTGCGCGCGGTGGACGCGGCCCGCGCGGCCGAGGCCGGCGGCATTCCGGCGGTGACGGTGTTCGCCGGCTTTTCGCTCGCCGACATCGAGGCGCCGTGCATGAGCGTGGTGGTCACGGCCCATGCCGACGATCCCGGGCCGGCCCAAGCCGCGGCCGAGCGCATCGCCTCCGCCATCTGGAGCGAGCGCGCCGAGTTCGTCTACGACAGCGAGCCGCTAGACCAGTCCCTGCAGCGCGCGCAGGCCCTGGTCGTGGGCGCGGACCGCCCTGTGCTGCTGCTGGACCACAGCGACAACTGCATGTCCGGCGGCACCTGCGATGCCATGGATGTGCTGCAGGCGGCGCTCGCCAACGGCCTGGAGGACATCGCCGTGGGCCCGCTGTGCGACCCCGAGGCGGTCGCAGAACTGGTGGCGGCCGGTGTCGGCGCGCGCGTCGCCGTGCGGCTGGGCAACAAGGTGCCGCTCACGCAGCTCGGCGTGGCCAAGGCGCCCGTGGTGGTCGAGGGCACGGTGGTGGCCGTCAGCGATGGCGAATACACGGTGACCGGCCCCATCTACACCGGCCAGCGCTGCGCCATGGGGCGCACGGTGTTGTTCGATACCGGCGCGGCGCGCATCGTGGTGACCGAGCGCACGCACGAGCCGTGGGACCTGGGCGTGTTCTCCTGCGTGGGCCTGGACCCCACGGCCCACCGCTTCGTGCTGCTCAAATCGCGCATGTACTGCCGACCCGTGTTCGTGCCGCTGTCGCACGCGCTGGTCGAATGCGACAGCCCCACGGGGGTGACGAGCTCCAACTACGCGCTGTTCCCGTTCAGGAACTTGCGCCGGCCGGTGTTTCCGCTCGATCCGGCCTGAGCGGCGCGTTTGCGTCCGGAGGGCGGGCGGCGGGGCGTCGCAGGTCACGGGTGTTTCACCCGGATTAAGCACAATTGCGTACCAGGGTTTGGATGGCGGGCTGACTACAATCGCACACCCTAAGAACCTACAACCGCCCCGAAGCGCCCTGGCGGCGCGGCCTGGCACTCTTCCCAGAGCTGGAGACCTTGATGTCCGAGACCCCACCGGTGAACCCGACGCCCGACAAACGTGCTTTGCTGCGGCGTGCCGCCCTCGAGTACCACGAGTTTCCCAAGCCCGGCAAGATCGCGATCGCCGCCACCAAGCAGATGGTCAACCAGCACGACCTGGCCCTGGCCTACTCGCCTGGTGTCGCCGCCCCCTGCGAGGAAATCGTCAAGGACCCCAACGCCGCCTTCAAGTACACGAGCCGCGGCAACCTGGTGGGCGTGATCACCAACGGCACGGCGGTTCTCGGACTGGGCGACATCGGCGCGCTGGCTTCCAAGCCCGTCATGGAAGGCAAGGGCGTCCTGTTCAAGAAGTTCGCCGGCGTGGACGTGTTCGACATCGAGATCAACGAGAAGGACCCGGTCAAGCTTGTCGAGGTCATCGCCGCGCTGGAGCCGACATTCGGCGCCATCAACCTGGAAGACATCAAGGCGCCCGAGTGTTTCTACGTGGAGCGCGAGTTGCGTAAGCGGCTGAACATCCCCGTCTTCCACGACGACCAGCACGGCACCGCCATCACGGTGGCCGCCGCCATGCTCAACGCCCTGAAGGTGGTGAACAAGGACATCGGTTCCGTGCGCCTCGTCACCTCGGGCGCGGGTGCCGCAGCACTCGCCTGCCTGAACCTGCTGCTGAAGGTGGGCCTGAAGCGCGAGAACGTGTTCGTCACCGACCTGGCCGGCGTGGTCTACGAGGGCCGTACCGAGCTGATGGACGAGGACAAGATCCTGTTCGCCCAGAAGACCGAAGCCCGCAGCCTGTCCGAAGTCATCGAGGGCGCCGACGTGTTCCTGGGCCTCTCCGCTGGCGGCGTGCTCAAGCCCGCCATGGTGGCCAAGATGGCCGCGCGCCCGGTCATCTTCGCGCTGGCCAACCCCAATCCCGAGATCACGCCCGAAGACGCCCACGCCGTGCGCGGCGACGTCGTGATGGCTACCGGCCGCACGGACTACCCGAACCAGGTCAACAACGTCCTGTGCTTCCCGTACATCTTCCGCGGCGCGCTGGACTGCGGCGCGACGACGATCACGCTGGAGATGGAAATCGCGGCCGTGCACGCCATCGCCGAGCTGGCCCAGGCCGAGCAGAGCGAGGTGGTGGCCGCCGCGTACGTGGGCGAGCCGCTGGCCTTCGGCCCCGAATACCTGATCCCCAAGCCGTTCGATCCGCGGCTGATGATGAAGATCGCCCCGGCTGTGGCCCAGGCCGCTGCCGACAGCGGCGTGGCCCTGCGCCCGATCACCGACATGGACGCGTACCGCGACCATCTGCAGACCTTCGTGTATGCCTCCGGCACCACGATGAAGCCCATCTTCACCGCCGCCAAGACGGCCGCCAAGAAGCGCGTGGCCTATGCCGAGGGCGAGGAAGAGCGCGTGCTGCGCGCCGCGCAGATCGTGGTGGATGAAAAGGTCGCACGGCCCACGCTCATCGGGCGCCCGTCCATCATCGCGCAGCGCATCGAGAAGTTCGGGCTGCGCCTGAAGGAAGGCGTGGACTACGACGTGGTCAACGTCGAGAACGACCACCGCTACCGCGACTTCTGGCAGACCTACCACCGCATGACCGAGCGCAAGGGCATCACCGTGCCCATCGCCAAGATCGAGATGCGCCGCCGCCTGGCGCTGATCGGCGCCATGCTGTTGCACAAGGGCGAGGTGGATGGCCTCATCGTCGGCACCTGGGGCCACACGGCGCTGCACCTGAACTACATCGACCAGGTGATCGGCAAGCGTGCGGGCGTGAACACCTACGCCTGCATGAACGGCCTGCTGCTGCCCGACCGCCAGGTTTTCCTGGTGGACACGCACGTCAACTACGACCCGACCGCCGAGCAACTGGCCGAGATCACCGTGATGGCGGCCGAAGAGATGATGCGCTTCGGCATCAAGCCCAAGGCCGCGCTGCTGTCGCACTCCAACTTTGGCAGCAGCAACCAGCCGAGCGCCGTCAAGATGCGCCAGACCCTCGATCTGCTGCGCATCCAGGCGCCGTGGCTCGAAGTGGACGGCGAAATGCACGGCGATGTGGCGCTCGACGCGGCCCAGCGCGCAGCCGTCATGCCCCACAGCACGCTTGCTGGCAGCGCCAACCTGCTGGTCTTGCCCAACATCGATGCAGCCAATATTTCCTACAACCTGCTCAAGACGGCGGCAGGCGGTGGCATTGCCATCGGCCCGGTGCTGCTGGGCGCGGCGGAGCCGGTGCATATCCTGACAGCCAGCGCCACCGTGCGCCGCATCGTCAACATGACGGCATTGACGGTGGCCGACGCGAATGCCTCCCGGTAGAGCGGTGATGACGTAGCGAGCGCTAACTTTTTGACGCGTTTGACCTTGAAAGCGCCTGCCCATTTATTGGGCAGGCGCTTGCTTTTTGGGGGCGATTAAGTCAAACTAACGGCTCGAAATTTCGGGTAAACCCGTAGTTTCTGAAAGGTGTAGTTGATGCTGAAGGCTATCGCCATCCAGGCGTACAAGATCGGTCTTTCGTGCGTACTGGGTGCCGCGTTCGTTCTGGTCCCGACCACGGGACAGGCCCGAAACCCCCCGTCTTCCGACGGAGTGACCACCATCGCACTGGCCGAGTTGCCCCCGCAAGGGCGGGCGACTTATGGACTCATCCGCGAAGGTGGACCCTTTCCTTACGACAAGGATGGTTCGGTGTTCGGTAATCGCGAGCGGCTGCTGCCCCAGGAGAAACGGGGCTACTACCGCGAATACACCGTCAGAACGCCGGGTGCGAAAAACCGTGGTGCCCGGCGCATCGTGTGCGGAGGCGTGCCCCGCGTGCCCGATGCCTGCTACTACACCGGCGACCACTACGCGAGCTTTCGAAAAATTGTTGAATGACGCTGGACGCCAAAAGCGCTCGCCGGCATTGCCGCGATCGGTTGCCCGCCTTTCGGCCCTTTGCCTTTGTGGCAGGCCGCTGGACCGAACTTCCGGATATTCCTCATTGGTGACTACATAAAGAAAGAGCAGCGGAGATGGAAAAGCCACTTCGTAACGATCAGGAAAACCCATTGCGTGGCGTGCGCCCCAACATCGTGCAGTCTATTCGCGCTTTTCGCGTGCAAGACCTGCAAGAGTCGGCCAAGGCGCTCGGCCAACACTTCCTGTACGCCAACCTTGCACACGCACAAACCAAGCAGGACGTGCTGGACCTGATCGCAGGCCAGTTCATGTTCCCGGCGCATTTCGGAAAGAATTTCGATGCGCTGTACGACTGCATGACGGACCCTTTGCATAAATCGGGCCCGCAACCGGGCTTCATCGTGGTGCTGGAGCAAATTCCGACCACGGTGAAGTTCGACAAGGAAGCGCGCGAGCAATTGCTCGACATCTTCCGGGAAGCGGCTGACTACTGGAGCGATCGAAAGATACCGTTCCGGTGTTTCTATTCTTTTCTGTAGCCCGTTCTGCATCCACCAGCCAGGCAGAACGGGCGAACGAGGCTAACGAGACCGCCACCGCGCAGCCCATTGAAATCGCAGTCGATCCCTCCGCAGAAAAAATGCCGACCGACAAGCTCGTCGACGTATCGCCCCTGGCGCTGCGCATGAGCAGCCCGTTCAACGCGGGTTATTGGCTCGCAGCCGCCTGATCCCAGGCGGTGTGCAGGGTGGGCGCGGCCCCAGGCCGGTGCCTGCCATGCTTGAATCTTTTCAGTGCAGGGCGGCCTTCCGTTGTCCGGATGCGCCGCCCTTGCATTGCACCGCCTGCGCTCAGGCAGGGTGCAGTGACTGTGCCAAGGCCACGTATTCGTGCACCGGCACTTCTTCGGCCCGGCGCTGGGTATCGAAGGTCCCAGGAAAGGCACGTGCTTCCAGCCAGCGGCCGAGCGTGTGCCGCAGCAGCTTGCGGCGTTGGCTGAAGGCCACCTGCACCAGCTCCGACAGCAGGGCCGGCGATACGGCAGGCGGCGCGGCGTGGGGCACCATGCGCACCACCGCGCTGTCCACGCGCGGGGGCGGGTCGAAGCTCTCCGGCGGCACGAACAGCACATCTTCCATCGCATAGCGCCACTGCAGCATGACCGACAGCCGCCCGTAGTCGCCCGTCGATGGCCTCGCCACCATGCGGTCGATCACTTCCTTTTGCAGCATGAAGTGCTGGTCTTCGATGACGTGGACCTGCTCCAGCAGGTGGAACAGGATGGGCGTGGAGATGTTGTACGGCAGGTTGCCGACCACCCGCACCTTGGCCACGCCCAGCGTCTGCGCGACCTGTGTGAAGTCCACTTTGAGCACGTCGGATTCGATCACGTCCAGCTGGCTGTGCAGGCGCAGGCGCGCTGCCAGGTCGCGGTCGAGTTCGATCACGGTGAGGCGCCCCAGGCGCTCCACCAGCGGCTGCGTGAGGGCGGCCAGGCCCGGCCCGATCTCCACCATGGGCTGGCCCGGTTCCGGGCCGATGGCCTGCACGATGGCATCGATGATGCCGTGGTCCGACAGGAAATGCTGGCCGAAGCGTTTGCGCGGGATGTGCTTCATGGCGCGGCGAGGCGAAGGGCCGTGGGCAAGCGGTTCGTCATTGCGGCGGATCGCGGTATTCCACGTAGGCGCGTGCGCGGGCTTCCTGCGCCCAGGTGGTGTAGGCCTCGTCCAGCTTCTTTTCGCGCACCACGTCGCGCACCATGTCGCGTTGTTCCCGCTGGGTGAGCTTGGCCTCGCGGCGCTCCAGCAACTGGATCAAATGCACGCCGAACCGCGTGACGATGGGCTCGCTGATCTCTCCGGGCTTGAGCGCGTTGAGCGCTTCCTCGAACTCGGGCACGTAGCGGCCCGGGCTGGCCCAGCCGAGGTCGCCGCCCTGCTTGGAGCTGCCGTCCTGCGAGTTCTCGCGTGCGAGGGTGGCGAAGTCCGCCTGGCCCGCCAGGATGCGGCGGCGGTAGTCGGCCAGCCGTGCGGCGGCGGCGGTCTCGGTCAGCTGCGGATTGGCGCGCAGCAGGATGTGCCGGGCATGGCTTTGCACGGCCACGGTGGGGGCGGCGGCGTTGGTCTTCTCCACCACCTTCAGCACGTGGAACCCGGCGGGCGAGCGCACGGGGCCGACGATGCCACCCACGGGCGTCTGCTGGGTCGAGCGCACGAAAAGGTCGGGGTAGCGATCGGACGGCCGCAGACCCAGCAATCCGCCCGTGGCGCCTTCGGCCGCGTCGGAGAACTCGCGTGCCACCTGGCCGAAATCGTCGCCGGCGCGCACCTTGTCGGCCGCCTGCTGCGCGCGCAGCCGGCGCTGCTCCACGACCTCGGGGCTGGCGTTCTCGGGCACCAGCACCAGGATGTGGCCCAGGTTCAGTTCCACCTTCGACGGATCGGACGCGGACTTCTGCTCTTGCAGGTATTGGTCCACTTCGAGATCGCTCACGCGCACGCGGGCTTCGACGTCGCGCTCGCGCAGGCGCTGCACCAGCAGTTGGTTGCGCAGTTCGTCGCGGAAGCGGTCCTTGCTGATGCCGTCGATCGCGAGGCGGCGGTGCATTTCCTCCAGGCTCACGTTGTTCTGGCGCGCCACCGACTGCTCGGCCTGGGAGACGGCGATGTCGTCCACCTTGATGCCGCTCTCGTTGGCCATCTGCACCTGGATCTTCTCGTTGATCACGCGCTCGAGCACTTCGCGCGCCACCACGTCTCGGGGCGGGCGCTCGCCGCCCTGGGTGGCCAGCTGCTGCTCGATGCGGGCGATGCGGGCCTGCACCTCGTTGTTGGTGATGGGCGCCGTGTTGACCACGGCCACGATGTAGTCGGCCTGGCGGATGCCGCTGCGGTCGGTGGTGCCGCGGGCGTCCGGCACCGTGACGGCCGGCAGGGCGCGCGAGGACGACAGCCCGGTACCGCCCGTGCTGGCGGGAGCGCCCGAGGCGCGCAGCCCCTGCGCGGCGGCGCCCGCGGGCGCGAGGGAGGCCAGGGTGGCCAGGCACACGAGGCCCAGGGTGAAAGCGCGATGGTTCATGGGGTTGGCAGGTGTCGGGTTAGTCGTAATTGGTGAAGCGGCTGGGCGTGCTGGTCTGCTCGCGCAGGTACTGGTAGCGCGGAATGTTCTGCTTCAGGCTGGTGAGGGGATTGGAGCCGAGGGACAGGCGGGAAAAGCCCACGAACTCGATCTGGAACAGCAGCCGGGTGTTGGCGGTGGTCACGCTGCTTTGCAGGCGTTCCAGCACCACGCGGCCGACCCAGCAGCAACTGTCGTATTCGAAGCCCACCACGGTGTCCACCAGCTTGCGGTCCTGCATGCTGTAGTTCAGGCGGCCCACGGTGTACCAGCGGCCGGCGCCCTGCCCGCGGCCCGGGCCGAGGTCCTGGCCCTTGTCGCCCCACAGGTCGTTGATGGGCCACTGCCAGCCGACGTCAATCTGCTCGCTGGTGCCGCGCTGCAGGCGGTAGGCGGCGCTGATGACGCGGTAGTTGCTGGGGTTGTAGCGCGCGCCCACGGTGGAGCGGATCGAGCGGCCCGTCTTGGGGTTGTATTGCACCGTGGAGTCGAAGCCCCACTGCTGCGTCCAGTTCAGGCCCGCGCCCAGCAGTACGTCCGACAGCCGCTCGTTGACGGCGGATTCGCCGGGCAGCACGACCTTCTGGTCGGAAAACCGCACCCGCTGGGCGATGCCGAAGCGGGCGGCCTCGGCGCCGTTGTCCGGGTCCAGCAGCCGTGTCGTCACGCCCAGGGTGAGCAGGTTGTTGTCGGCCAGCCGGTCGTTGCCGCCATAGCCGTTCTCGGTGTAGATGGTGGCGAAGTTGAAGTCGTTCGCCGCCGTGTCGTACACCGGCAGCAGGCTCTGGTCGCGGTAGGGCGTGTAGGTGTAGAAGGCGCGCGGCTCCAGCGTCTGCAGGAAATTGCGGCCGAAGTAGCGCGCATCGCGCTCGAACACCAGGCCGCTGTCCAGGCTGAACGTGGGCAGCGTGCGCTGCGCGCTGCGCTGGCCGTTGGCCAGCGGGCTGTCGAACTGGTATTGCGTGGCGTGCAGCTGCACGCGCGGCGTGATGAAGCCGGCCGGCGCGAGGAACGGCCGGCTGATCTGCGCCATGGCATAGCTGCGCTGGGCATTGGGCTGGCCGGTGAGGGCCCGGTCGGCGTGAAAGCTCGTGTAGTCGGCCTCGACGCTGGCATCGAACCCGTAGGGCAGCATGGTGGGGTTGTAGCCCCAGCGCAGTTGCGGCATGCGGTCGTAGGGCGGCACGATGGGCGCGCTCACGTCCTGCAGCGTTTGCCACTTGAGGGTGCGAAGGCTCAGCGACATGTCGTCCCTGCCCCAGGACAGCGTGGCGTCGCCGGGCAGCAGCCGCTGCGTGAGCTGGGTGAGGCCGGTCACGTTGCGCGTGAAGTCGCGCCAGTAGTTGTCGTCGCTGACCCGGCTCACGTCCATGTTGAGGTTCAGCCCGCCCAGCGGCGTGTCGAACGTGCCGCTGTGCTTGAGGCCGTAGCCCCAGCGGTCGCGGTCGCGCAGCTTGTCGGCCGGCATGTAGTCGCCGCGCAGCTCGCCCCGGTAGGTGGGCTCCAGGTAGCGGAATTCGCCGCCCAGGTTCACGCCGCGCTTGGACATGACGGTGGGCGTGATCGTGGCGTCACGGTTGGGTGCGATGTTCCAGTAGTAGGGCTGCGCGTATTCGACGCCGCTCACGTTGTCGATGGCCACGGTGGGCGGCAGCAGTCCCGACTTGCGGCGGTCGGACAGCGGGAACGTGATGTGCGGGATGGGCAGGATGGGCAGGCCCTTGAACTCCAGCACCGCGCCGTCGGCCGTGCCCACCTGCTCTTCGTTGTCGATGCGGATCGACCGCGCGCGCAGCACCCAGTCGGGCTGCCAGGTGGCTTCGTCGTTCTTCTGGCAGGTCGTGTAGGTGGCGTTGTGAACCACCGAGCGGTCGCGGTCGATGAAGTCCACGCGGCTGGCCTCGCCGTGGGCGCCGTTCATCAGGAAGCGGTAGTTGGCCGCATCGAAGTAGCCCGAGAAGGCGTCCACTCGAAGCTCCAGCTCCGAGCCCTCGTACACGTTGCCCGCGCGGTTGATGCGCACCTGGCCGCGCGCCTTGGCGAGGTCGTCGGGCACCACGTATTCCAGCCGGTCGGCGTGGATGATGGTGTCGCCGCGGCGCAGTTCGGCATTGCCTTCGACGATGGCGTTGATGTCCGGCTGGCCGGTCACGCTATCGCCTTTCACGAAGATCGGCAATTGCGGGCGAACGGCCTCGGGGATCTTTTCCTGCAGCAGGGGGCTGGCGCGCAGGGCGGGCGCTGCCTCGGGCACGGCGGGTGCGCCGGGCTCGGCCTCCGACTGGGCGAGCGCTGCCAGGGGCGCGCCGCACAGCATCCAGGCGATCAGGCGGGCCACCGCGCGGCGCTCGAACGCAGGCGCCGAGGGACGGCGGGCCGCAGCGCCGCGGCGGGCGGGCAGGAAGGGGGGCGTCGGTCGGAACGGATCGGGCAAGGAAGGGATGTCCATGGAATCAGCCGGTCGGCGGCGCGGAGCAGGCACCGCAGGCCACCCGGTCCGGGCAGGCCGGGTTTGTAAAATCGGATTATCCATGAGCCACCCTCCTTCCCCCATCGTGGCCGATCCGGCCCCGGCCGGCGCCGCTGCTGCCGCCGCCTTTCCCGCCGTCGCCTGGCCCGCCGACGCCCGCCGCACCGCGTTCGAGGCCTGGCTCGCGCCGCTGGCCGCCATGCACGGGCTGCAGCCCGCCAGCCTGCGCCCCGCCTCGGCGGACGCGAGCTTTCGGCGCTACCTGCGCATCGACGCCGCCGACGGCACCCCCCGCATCGTGATGGACGCCCCGCCGGACAAGGAGGACTGCCGCCCCTTCGCCCACGTGCAGCGCCTGATGGCCGACGCCGGCCTGCGCGTGCCCCAGGTGCTGGCCTGGGACGAACCCCACGGCTTCATGCTGCTGTCCGACCTGGGCGCGCAGACCGTCATCGAGCGGCTCGACCCCGCCGCGCCCGAGGCGGCGCACGCCTGGTACGTGCAGGCCAGCGACGTGCTGCTGCAGTGGCAGCAGGCCTCGCGCCCCGGCGTGCTGCCGCCCTACGACGAGGCCCTGCTGCGGCGCGAGCTGGCCCTGTTCCCCGACTGGTATCTGGCGCGCCACCGCGGCGTGGCGCTGACCGAGGCGCAGCAGGGCGTGCTCGCCAAGACCTTCGATGTGCTGGTCGCCAACAATCTGGAAGCCCCCAGCGTGTTCGTGCACCGCGACTTCATGATGCGCAACCTGATGGCGCCCCCGGCGGGCGGGCCGCTGGGCGTGCTGGATTTTCAGGACGCCGTGTATGGGCCCATCACCTACGACATCGCCAGCCTGCTGCGCGATGCGTTCATCAGCTGGGAAGAGGATTTCGTCATCGACATTACCGTGCGTTACTGGGAAAAGGCGCGAAAGTCGGGATTGGTCGGTGCGGCGAGCGCCAGCGGCTGGGGCGCGGACTTCGGCGAGTTCTACCGCGCGGTCGAATGGATGGGCCTGCAGCGGCACCTGAAGGTGGCCGGCATCTTCGCGCGGATCACGCTGCGCGACGGCAAGCCCAGGTACCTGGCGGACACGCCGCGTTTCATCGGCTACATCCGCTCGACAGCCAGCCGCTACCGCGAACTCAAGCCGCTGCTGCGGCTGGTGGACGAGATCGAAGGCACGCAGGACGCCACCGGCTTCGCTTTCGGAAGAGTTTGAGTCAAAACCGCTACCGCCGCAATCAACACTAGGGCGTGTAGCTATAAAAATAGTAGCAAATGCCCCGTTTCCATTGCCCCTTGCCCCTGGCGGGCGGCGCCGCGCTGGCGCTGCCGCCCTCGGCCGCGCGCCACGTGCAGGTGCTGCGCCTGCAGCCCGGCGACGCGATCACGCTGTTCGACGGGCGCGGGGGCGAATACGCCGCCACCATCACCCGCATGGGCCGCTCCGATGTCGATGTGCAGGTCGGCGCGCACGACCCCGTGGAGCGCGAGGCCGCGCGCGCCGTGCACCTGGTGGTGGGCATGCCGGCCAACGAGCGCATGGACTGGCTCGTGGAGAAAGCCGCCGAACTGGGCGCGGCCAGCATCCAGCCCGTGGCCGCTGCGCGCAGCGTGCTGAAGCTGTCGGGCGAGCGCGCGCAAAAGCGCCAGGCCCACTGGCAGGCGATCGCCGTGGCGGCCTGCGAGCAGTGCGGGCGCAACCGGGTGCCCGAGGTGCATGCCCCGCTGGCCCTGGCCGACTGGCTGCGCGCGCAGGCGGCCGACGCCCACGCGGCGGAGGGCGGCCTGGTGCGCCTCGTGCTGTCGCTGCAGGGTGGCTCCCGCCCGCTGCGCGAGGCGGTCGGCAGCGCCGGCCGCGTGCAGGTGCTGCACGGCCCCGAAGGGGGCTTGACCGCGCAGGAGGAAGACCTGGCGCTGGCCCATGGCTTCGCGCCGGCCAGCCTGGGCGCGCGCGTGCTGCGGGCCGAGACCGCTTCGGTCGCCGCGCTGGCGCAACTGGCCTTCGAATGACGACGGAACACTGAACAGGACGGCATGGAGAGCACTGTGTTGGCGGCCGAGGCGCCGTGGCCCCAGGGGGCGGAGAACGAGGGCGGGCTGTTCGACTTTTTCCGGGATGCCGATGCGGCGGGCGATTCGGCCCTGCTGTGGCGCATTGCGCGCGAGCAGGCCGTCACCCAGGCGCTGAGCGGGCTGTTCCACGGCCCGGCGGCACTGGTGCAGCTGCGGCTGTGGGCTTTCTTGCAGCTGGCGCGCCAGGGCGAGGCCACGCTGGCGCGCGAGCGCATCGACGAGATCTTCCACGCCCTGCGCCCCGAGGCGCTGGACACCGTGCTCAAGCGCTTTCGCGACGTGGGCCTGCTGGCCTGGGACGACAGCGCGCGCACCTATGCGCTGCCGCCGCTGGCGCAGCGCGTGGCCGGACTGCTGGCGCCCCTGGCCAGCGACGGCGGCGGGGACGAGGACGGCGGCGAGCTGGCTGCGCTGCTCGGCCAGGTGGTGGGCGCCAACCAGCTCGGCGCGCTCGATGCGGGCCAGGTGCAATTGCTGCAGGCGCAGCTCACGCGGTTGCACGGCGAGTTCGCCGACGCCATCGCCAGCGGGTCGGAATTCCGCCTGCGCGCCGCGCGCCAGCGCTACGACCGCGCGGCGGTGCTGATCGACCGCGCCTCCGAGGCCATCACCGCCATCATCGGCCACGCGCACGGCCACATCGCGCTGGAGCGCGCCGCGCGCGGGCTGGGGCAGGCCCAGTCGCGGCTGCTGGCCATGGCCAGCCAGTTCAACCGCGCGCTGCAGCAGGTGGACCGCCAGCGCGTGACCCTGGGGACCACCGGCATCACCAGCACCGACGTCAAGCGCTGGCTGCAGACCGTGCGCTCGCCCCATGCGCTGCTGGACGATGCCCTGGGCGTGCCCGCGGGCCTGTCGGCCCTGGCCCCGCATGAATTGCTGGACGTGACCGAGGCCGAGTTCGAACGCGACCGCCCCGTCGCCGGCCCGGCCGAAGAACTGCCCGGCGCGCAGCCGGCGCCGGCGGGCAACCTCACCGCCGTGGCCCTGCCGCACGAGCTGGGCGACCTGTCGGCCCTGCTGCAGGCCTGGTCGATCGATGCGGCCGGCGATGCCGCGCCGCATGGCGTGGCCGCCGCGCTGCTGGGCGCCACGCCCGCCGATGCCCGCTACGCCCAGGTGGCCTACAAGGCCCAGTTGCTGCCCCTGCTGGGCGACCCCCAGGCCGGCGTGCTGCCGGGCGCCACGGGCGCGCTGGCGCGCCTGCCCTGGCGCGTGCAGTGGGAGGCCGCCACCGAGGCCATCGACCATCCCCAGGTGGAGCTGCTGAGCCAGGGCCGCATGGTGCCCGCCACCGCCGTGCCGGCCGACGCATCTGCCAAGGCCGCCACCGCGCCCGATCCTTCGCCGAACCCCGGCCCCGACACCCTTTGAAGACCCCATGGACGATGCCGCCCTGCTGATTGCCGAACTCCTCACGCGCCGCTGGCTGCCGCGCAGCCACCCGCGCGTCAAGCGCGCGCTGGTCGATGCCGAACTCTTCGCCCTGGTCGAGCAGCGCCTGGCCCAGGCGGGCCTGCGCTTCATGGACAGCATCTACGCCGACCACGTGAGCGTGGCCCTGCTGCCGCCCGCGCAGACGGCCGTGCTGGGCGAGGCCGGCGTCAACGCCAACAACAACCTGGACCTGCCGCGCGACGCGCAGGCGCTGCTGGTGGTGCTGTGGGCGCTGATCGTTCTACCGAAGCGCGAGCGCCAGACCAGCCGCGTGGAGCAGGCCGACGAGGGCCAGAACGACATGTTCCCCGGCGCCAAGCCGCTGCCGTCCGCGCGGCTGGTGAGCCCCGTGCTGTCGTACAAGACCCTGCTGGAGGACTACGGCAACCAGCTGGGCAAGAAGATGCGGCTCGATGCCAACCTCAAGCTGCTGGAGCGCCACGGCTTCATCCTGCGCCGCCAGGACGAGATCGCCGAAGGCCCGCTGCTGGACGTGCTGCTCGACTACGACGTGATGGCCCCGCGCATCCTCGACGGCGCCCTGGCCGACGTGCTGGCGCGCGAGCGCAGCGAGGCCGCCGCCACCGTGCCCGCCACGGACCCCACCCCGGCGCCCGCCGCCTGACCGACGACGAATCCCCCGCGCCCCATGTTCCACCTGCAAACCCTCGAACTCGTCCACTGGGACTACTGCCAGCGCGTGGCCCTGCCGCTCGATGCGTCCATCATCACCATCGCCGGGCCCAACGGATCGGGCAAGACCACGCTGCTCGATGCCATGCGCACCCTGCTGGGCCTGCGCTGCTCGGCCCCGCGCGACTACCGCACCTATGCGCGACATGCCGGTGCGCAGACCGCCTGGCTGCGCGCCGTGGTGGACAACCGGGCCCAGGGCCGCCAGACCTCCAGCCGGCCGTTCGCGCGGCGCCTGCTGTACAGCGACCAGGTCACGCTGGCCTGCCGCATCGACCGCAACGGCGGCGACTGGCAGCGCCGCTACTGCCTGCTCGACGGCGACGTCAGCATCGAACAGCTGCGCGACACGCCCGAGAAGGACCTCGGGTTCATGGGCGTGGAGGCCTGGGGCCGCGTACTGGGCGCGGCGGGCCTGTCGCCCGCCATCGCCCGCGTGCTCTCGCTGGAGCAGGGCCAGACCGACCGCCTGTGCGAATTCAGCCCGCGCGAGCTGCTGCGCCTGGTGTTCGACGTGTTCGGCGACCAGCAGGTGCTCGATGCCTATGACCAGGCGCGCGAGCACCAGCAGCAGCTCGTGCGCGAAATGGCCCAGGCCGAGCGCGAGCTGGACCACGGCCGCGCGCAGCTGGCCGAGCTGCAAAACCGCGTGGCCAGCTACCAGAGCTGGCAAATGAAGGTCGCCGAGCGCGAGCGCCTGGCGACCGAAGTGCTGCCCGTGCTGGCCTGGCACGGCGAGCGCGAACATTTGACCAAACAGGCCCGCGAACTGCGCCGCCAAAAGACCCAGCACCGCAGCGCCCTGGCCGACCAGGCGGTGCAGAATAAGCGCCTGCTCACGCTGATCGAGGAAAGCGCCCGCGCCCAGTCCGACGCCACCCGGCTGCTGGCCGAGCGCGACGAGGCCCGCGCCGCGCTGGACGACGCCACTCGCCACGAATCGCCGCTGGAGCAGCTCGCCAAGCGCGAACAGGAGCTGCTGGCGCTGGTGGACAAGGGCAGCAACGCCGACGAACTGCAGGCGCACCTGGCGCGGCTGCAGGCCGAAGAGGCCCAGGCGCAGGACGAGCGCTCCGCCCTGCAGCAGCGGCGCAAGCTCGCGCAGGAGGCCCTCAAGGCCCTGGAAGGCCAGCACCTGCCCCCGCTGCCGCACGAGGTGCAGCAGTTCCGCAAGCGCCTGGTGGCCCAGGGCATCGGCCACCAGTTCGTGGCCGAGGTGGTCGAGGTGGCCGACGAGGAATGGCGCGCCGCCATCGAAGGCGTGCTGCGCGGCCACCGCTGGGTGGTGCTGCTGGACAAGGAGGCCGACCTGGCCGAGGCCTACGAGATCGGCGAGCGCGAGCGCTACCGCCACTACCTCGTCGGCCCGGGCGAGAAGGCCCTCAAGGGCGATCCCGGCACGCTGCTGTCCCATGTGCGCTTCACCGCGCCCGTGCCGCGCTGGCTGGTGCAGCAGATGCAGCAACTGCGCTGCGTGGCCGATCCGCGCGAGGGCAAGCGCCTGGGCGGCACCTGGATCACGCCGCAGGCCTACATGCACGACGGGCGCGGCGCCCGGTCTATGTGGGTGGAGCCGCGCGAGCACCAGTTCGGCGCCGCCGCCGTGCACGCCCGCCGCAACGCCGCCGAGCGCGACGCGGCCCAGATCGATGCGCAGCTCGCGCCCGTGCTGGACCGCGTGCTGGCCTTGAAGCGCCAGATCACCGACACGCGCCGCGCGCTCGAAGGCCACAGCGCCGCCGAAGAGCTGGCGCGCCGCAGCGACGAGTTCGCCCAGGCGCGCGAGGTGCTGCCCACCGCCAAGCAGGCGCGCATCGCCGCCGCCCAGCGCTGGCAGCGCCTGGACACCGAGGCCACCCGTGCCCACGACCGCCACCGCGCCTTCGCCGACGAACACCAGCGCCTGGAGCAGCAGCTCCAGCGCGCCCGCAGCGACAGCGACCGCGCCGCCCACGAATGGACCGCCCGCCGCCGCAGCCATGTGGCCACCACCGCGCAAAGCCAGCGCCAGCGCCACGGCTTTCCGCCGCGCTGGATCGCCCCGGCCACGCGCGAGGCGCTGGTGGACGAATACGTCAACGACACCCAGGCCCGCCTGCGGCTGCAGGCCGTGGAGCAGGAGCTGGAGCACAACACCTGGGAGCAGGACGCCACCGTCGAGGAGCGCCACCGCCGCATGGAGACCACCGTGCGCGAGCAGACCTTGAGCCTGTCGGACCACCAGGCCAAGAATGCCCAGGCCGGCACCGCCGTGCACAACGCGCGCGAGAGCTACATCGAGGTGCTGCGCAGCACCGTGCGCCGCTACCGCAAGAACATCCAGGAGCTGGGCGCCCTCGCCGGCGTGGAGGTGGCGGCCGACCTGCCGCTGCTGGAGAACGACGACACCGTGCTCGCGCAGGCGGGCCTCAAGGTGCACTTCGCGTTCGACGGCAAGGGCAGCATCGGCATGAACGACGGCGAGGCCTCGGGCGGCCAGCAGGTCATCAAGTCGCTCATCCTGCTGGTGGGCCTGCTCAAGGACGAGGAAAGCGGCTCGGGCGGCTTCGTGTTCATCGACGAGCCCTTCGCCCACCTGGACGTGCGCAACATCCAGCTGGTCGGCCACTTTCTGCGCTCCACCCAGGCGCAGTACGTGCTGACCACGCCCATCACCCACAACCTGGAAGTCTTCGAGCCCGCCGAGATCACCCTGGTGACCAGCAAGAAGCCCCAGGGCTCGCGCTGGGCCCCGCCCATCGCGGTGGCCAAGCGCCGCGGCGTGCCGGTGCTGGAGCCGGTGCCGGCGTAAGTGCCGGCGGGATGGGTGTAAACCCTCCCATGCCGGGTGGCCGCGCAGGCGACAGGACTCCTAGAATCCCGCAGGCACTATCGTTGTGCCCGACCGGCGCCGCTGCGGGCCGCCCGATGGCCGGCTTGGCCCGCGATCCATTCCAAGGAGACCCCTTGCCGCCACGGCTTGCGAGATGGCGCGACCGCGCCCTGTTCCATGCCCCGTCCCGCGCGCTCGACCGGCTGCTGGGCACGGAGCGGCGCCTGCGCGTGCGCACCGCCATGGCGGGGTTGGCGGGGCTGCTCATGCTGTGCTGCGTGGCGGCGATGCACATCGTGGCGCGCGCGGGCATGGCGGATGTGCGGTGGGTCAACGGGTGGACGCTGTTTTGCGTCTCGGGGCTGATCGGCGTGTATGCGCTGATCCGCAGCGGGGTGTCGCGGCGCTTTCGAGATCCGTCGCTCACGCTGTTCCAGATGCTCTATGCCGTGGCCTGCAACGCGGCGGCCTTCGTGATCGCGGGGCCGGCGCGGGGGGTCACGCTGCCCATCCTGGCGGTGATCCTGATGTTCGGCATCTTCGGGCTGTCCACGCGGCAGATGGTGGGGGTGCTGTTCTATTCGCTGGCGGCGTTCGGGGCCGGGGGCGTGCTGGCGGAACTGCGCGACGACCTGTACCAGGGTCCGGCCATGGCGACGGCCTACGCGATCATGATTTTGGTGGTGCTGCTGGGCAGCACCTTCCTGACCACGCGGGTGCAGGCCACGCGCCAGCAACTGCGCCGGCAAAAGCACGAACTGGCCGAGGCGCTGGAGCACATCCGCGAGCTGGCCACGCACGATGAGCTGACCGGGCTGCTCAACCGCCGCCACATGGTCGAGCTGATGCGGCTGGAGCAGCGCCGCACGGCGCGCAGCGGGCATTCGCTGGTGCTGGTGCAACTGGACCTGGACCATTTCAAGGCCATCAACGACACCCACGGCCATGCGGCGGGCGACCGCGCGCTGCAGGCCTTCGCCCGCTCGGTGAAAGCCAGCGTGCGCGACTCCGACGTGCTGTCGCGCTGGGGCGGCGAGGAGTTCGTGCTGATGCTGTGCAACACCCAGCCGGCCGATGCCAGCGCGCTGCTGGAGCGGGTGCGCTGCACCGTCTCGGCGCTGCGGCTGGCGCACCCGGGTGCGGAGCCGATCCACCTGACCGTGTCCATCGGCCTGGCGCAGCACGTGGTGGGCGAGTCGATCGAGCAGACGCTGGAGCGGGCGGACCGCGCGCTCTACGCGGCCAAGGCGCAGGGGCGCGACCAGGCGGTGTGGGCACCCCTGTGCGAAGCGGTGGGCGAGGGCGCAGGTACGATCCCCGGATGACCACGCGCTACGAGACCCTGCCCCTGCCCGAAACCTACCGCGAAGCCTTCGGCGTGGAGCCGCCCGAGGCGCGCGGCGAACGCTACGTGAAGCCCCGCAAGCCCGGCTTTTTCATCCGCGCCGTGGCGCCGCCGCCGGGCACGCCCGGTGTGCAGGAGGCCGATGCCCCGCCCGGCGATGCCCCAGTGGCGCCCGATGCGCATGAAGAGCCCGGCGCCGATGCCGGCACGGCGCCCGATACCGCTGGCGAATCCCCCGATGCCGCGCCCCGGCTGGCCCGCGAACTGCTGCACGCCCAGTGGGGGCTGGTGCCGCACTGGGTGAAGTCCGCCTCCGACGGGCGGCTGCGCGCCCCCAAGCTGGTGAACGCGCGGTCGGAGACGGTCTCCACCGCCACGCCGTTTCGCGAGGCATGGCTCAAGGGCCAGCGCTGCATCGTGCCCATGGCGGCGTTTTTCGAGGACGACTGGCGCAGCGGCAAGGCCGTGCCCACGCGCATCGCTCGCGTCGATGGCCAGCCGATGGGCGCGGCGGGGCTGTGGGCCCGCTGGACCGGCCCCGATGGCGAAGAGCTGATCAGCTACACCGTGCTCACCGTGAACGCCAACAGCCATGCGCTGCTCCACCGCTACCAGCCGCCCGGCAGCGAAAAGCGCATGCCGGCCCTGCTCAACGAGGGGGCCTACGGCGCCTGGCTGTCGGCACGGCCCGAGAAGGCCCGGGAGTTCATGCGCCAGTACCCGGCCAACTGGCTGCTGGCCAACCCGGTGGAAAGCAAGGCCGATAAGGGGCCTCCCGGCTTCCGGTGATGCGGCATTGGGGTCTTGGCTTGGATTGCTATTGAATTAATAGCTACACGCCCTAGTGTTTATTGCGCTGGAGCCATTTTTGGCTCAGTGCCCATCGGGCGAGGGCAGCGGGCATCCAGCCACTGCCGCAGCGCGGCGAACACCGGCGCGGCGTGTTCGGGGGATTCATTGAACAGCTCGTGGTACGCCGATGCGAATTCCTGCGCCTGCACCACGCCCGCCGGCGCCGCGTTGGCGAAGGCCCGGCTGCCGGTGGGTTTCACCAGCCGGTCGGCGCCCGCCCACATCAGCAGCGTGGGCACGCGCCATTGCGCGGCATGGGCCACGACGGCCGGGCCGCCGTAGGCGATGAAGCGCGCCAGCCCGGAGCCGACGCGGTCGTGGCACCGGGGGTCGGCGCGGTAGGCCGCGACGACGGCGGGGTCGTGCGAGAGGTGGGCGGCGTCGATCCCCGTGCCCAGGCGCAGGTTGGGCAGCAGGCGGGGCAGGGTGGCCACCAGGAACCTCTGCGTCCAGTTCAGGCCCGGGTCCAGCGCGGGGGAGGAAAGCACCAGCGCCTCCACGGGGCGCAGCGCCTGCGCCACGAAGCTGGCGGCGACCAGCCCGCCCAGGCTGTGGCCCAGCAGCACCAGCGGCTGGCCGGGCGGCATGCGGGCGCGGGTCGCGTCGATGATGTCGGCCAGGTCCACCATCAGCCGGTTGCGGGGCGTGAGGGCGCCGCGCAGCCCGCCCGACTCGCCATGGCCGTACTGGTCGTAGCCGCGCACGGCGAAGCCCCAGGCGTTCAGCCGCCGGGCAAGCTGGTCGTAGCGGCCCACGTGCTCGCCCAGGCCGTGCACCAGCAGCACCGTGGCGCGCGCGTGGGCGTGGGGCAGGGGCCAGTCCTGCACGGCGAGGTTTTCGCCGTCGGCGGCGGTGAAGGGGCTGAGGGTGGACGGAGCGTCGGGATCGACCATGCGAAGGGGGCTGGGGGCGTGTGGGTTGGGGCGGCCGCTGCATGCGCCGCGGGGTGAGGAAGGGGGCAGCGTCAGCCTGCGCGCCGCGCGCCCAGGCGCGGGGCGGTTGGCGGCGGCGGTCACGGGGGCTTTTTCAAGCCGTTTCCAAGCGGTTTCAGGCCGCGATGGCCTGCGCTGGCGCCGCGTCGGGCGCGCCGGCGGGCGGCAGGCTGGCGATGACCTGCGCCACGGCGGCGGTGAGCTTCTTGGCGTAGGGCACGTGCAGGAACTCGTTGGGGCCGTGCGCGTTGCTCTTGGGCCCCAGCACGCCGCAGACCATCATCTGCGCCTTCGGGAAGCCCTGGCTCAGCATGTTCATGAGCGGAATCGTGCCGCCCTGGCCGATGTAGCCGCACGGCGCGCCGAAGTGGGCCTGGCTGGCGGCATTGAGCGCGCCCTCGAACCACGGCGCGGTGTCCGGCGCGTTCCAGCCGCTGGCCGCGCCGCCGCCCTCGAAGGTGACCTTGGCCTGGTAGGGCGCGTTGTCCTCCAGCAGCGCCTTCATCTCCTGCACGCACTGCACGGCGTCCACCAGGGGCGGCAGGCGCAGGCTGAGCTTGAAGGCGGTGTAGGGGCGCAGCACGTTGCCCGCGTCCTTCAGGGCCGGAAAGCCCTCGGCGCCGGTCACGCTGAGCGTGGGCTCCCAGGTGCGCTTGAGCAGTGCCTGCACCGGGTCGGTGGTGGTGGGCAGCGCGAAGGTGGTGGAGCCGCCGCAGTCGTAGTGCGCCCAGGGAAAGCGCTTGTACACCTCCTCGCCCAGGATGCCGGCGGTGGCGCGGGCCTGCGCCAGGCGGTCGGTGGGCACGTCGCAGTGGAAGCTGGCGGGCAGCAGGCGGCCGGTGGCGCTGTCCTCGAGCCGGTCCAGCACCTGCCGCATGATGCGGAACGACGAGGGCACGAGGCCTGACGAATCGCCCGAGTGGATGCCTTCGGTGAGGATCTCCACCTTGAGCGTGCCGCTGGCCATGCCGCGCAGGCTGGTGGTGAGCCACAGCTGGTCGTAGTTGCCGGCGCCGCTGTCCAGGCAGATGACCAGCGCCACCTCACCCATGCGCGTGCGCAGCAGGTCGATGTAGGGCAGCAGGTCGCCCGAGCCGCTTTCCTCGCAGGTCTCGATCAGGCCGACGATGCGCGGGTGCGGCACGTTCTGGCGCTTGAGTTCCTGCACGGCGGCGATGCTGGCATACACCGCGTAGCCGTCGTCGGCACCGCCGCGGCCGTAGAGCTTGCCGTCTTCGTACTTGGGGGTCCAGGGGCCCAGGTCCTTGCGCCAGCCCTCGAACTCGGGCTGCTTGTCCAGGTGGCCGTACATCAGCACGGTCTGGCTCGACCGGGGCTGCGTGGCGGCGACCTCGAAGAACAGCACCGGCGTGCGGCCGGGCAGGCGCACGATCTCCAGCGTGAGGCCCTCCACCTTCTGGGCCTCGACCCAGCTGGCGGCGTTGCGCAGCACGCGGTCCAGGTATCCGAGCTGCTCCCAGTCGGGGGCGAAGCCGGGCGATTTGGCGGGGATCTCGATGTATTCGGTGAGCTGGCGCAGGATGTCGCCGTCCCATTGGCGGCTGACGTGGGCCAGGGCTTCGGCGGGTTGCAGGAGGTCGGGGGCGGTGCGGGCGTTCATGGCGGTTCCTCGGGGGCGTTCCAGGGAAAGATCCTGCCACCGGCCGCGGCATCCGGCTGTCGCGCCGGTGCGTTGCAGTTCACCGCTCCGGTGGAGGAAGGGTTTCCGGATTGTCGTGCAGTGCGGAGGCGGGCACCACCCCGCGCAGATCGCCCGCGACGGCAACGCGGTTGCGCCCGCTGCGTTTGGCCTCGTACATCGCGCGGTCGGCGGCGGCGATCAGCATGTCCCAACTGTCGCCCTCTTCGATGCGCCCGCCGAACACGCCGATGCTCAGGGTGACCGGCACGGTGTGGCCGCCCAGGTCGAAGTGCGTCTGCTCGACCGCGCGGCACAGCTGGATCGCCAGCTGCCGCGCGCCGTGCAGCGGCGTGTCGGGCAGCAGCACGAGAAACTCTTCTCCGCCATAGCGTCCGATCATGTCCTGCGCCCGCAGCCGCTCGCCCATCGCATCGACCACGCGGCACAGCACCCGGTCGCCCACGAGGTGGCCCAGCCCGTCGTTGATGCGCTTGAAGTGGTCGATGTCCACCATCATGAGCGACAGCGGCTCGCGCGTGCGGACCGCCCGGGCGATGTCGCGGTCCAGGGCAGCGATGGTGGCGCGGCGGTTGGCCACGCCGGTGAGCGGGTCGCGCGCGGCCATGCGGCGGTGGGTGTCGTCGGCGCGGTCGCGGGCCATGAAGATGAAGCCGAACGACGAGGCCTGCACGGACACGAAGGTGGACAGGAACGTGGCGTGTTGCAGCCAGTTGCCCTCCAGCAGCCCGGTCAGCGGCATGGCGCCCGTCGCCGCCGCGCCCGCCCGCCCCATCAGCACCGCCATCTGCAGCACCAGGCCCACGGCCACCAGGCCCGCGCCCCGCCCGGGCGATGGAAAGCGCCGCAGCGTCCACAGCACCAGGGCCAGCTGCGCGGGAAAGACCACGCCCGCCAGCACCAGGCGCATTGCGTAGTCCCCCACGAACGCCAGGAAGAGCGCCAGCGTGAGCGCCACCGGACCGATCAGCCAGGGCCACGGCAGCGGGCGCCGGTGGAACTGGCACACGGCCGCCAGCAGGCAGGCGAACACGCTGGACAGCAGGCCGTTGGCGACCACGATGGAGAGCCCGTCCGGCACGCGGCCGCGCAGGGCCAGCAGCACATAGGCCAGCGACTGCAGCACCAGCGCGGCTGCCCACAGGCCCAGGCCATCGCGGCGCCGCTCGTGGCCGACCACCACCAGGCAGGCGGCCATGACGATGGAGCCGATGACGGTCATCGCCAGCAGCGTGGGCAGATCGATGGCGAGAGGGGGCATGTCGGATGCGGTGGGGCGTGCCGGCCGGGGCGTTGGGGGCCGCAGCATAAACCACCGCAAAAATCCGCTGTCGCTCGCACATGGCCCTGGGCGCCGCGCCCTCGCTGCGGCCAGGGCCGTTCGCCCCCCGGCCCGTGGCGCCCGCTCAGCCCGCGGCGAGTGCCGGCCGGGCGACTGGCGCGGCCGGCTTGGCGGGCGCGGCCTGCGCCGTGGTCAGGCGGAACACCTGCACGGCATCCGCCAGCTGCGAGGCCTGGTCGCGCAGGCTTTGCGCCGCGGCGGCGGATTCCTCCACCAGCGCTGCGTTCTGCTGCGTCATCTGGTCCAGCTGGTTGACGGCCGTGTTGACCGTGACGATGCCGTCCGACTGCTCGGACGCGGCGGCGGTGATCTCCCCGATGATGTCGCCCACCCGCTGCACCGAGCCCACGATCTCGCCCATGGTGCGCCCGGCGTCCTCCACCAGCCGCGTGCCGGCCTCCACCCGCGTCACCGAGCTGCCGATGAGCACCTTGATCTCGCGCGCCGCCTCGGCGCTGCGCCCGGCCAGGCTGCGCACCTCGCTCGCCACCACCGCGAAGCCGCGGCCCTGCTCGCCCGCGCGGGCGGCTTCCACGGCCGCGTTGAGCGCCAGGATGTTGGTCTGGAAGGCGATGCCGTCGATCACGCCGATGATGTCCGCGATCTTGCGCGAGCTGGCGTCGATGTCGGCCATGGTGGACACCACCTCGCCCACCACGCGCCCGCCGCGCTGGGCCACCTCGGCGGCCGATCCGGCCAGCTGGTTGGCCTGCCGCGCCGCATCGGCCGACTGGCGCACCGTGCCCGTCAGCTGCTCCATGCTCTGCGCCGTCTGGGCGATGCTGCTGGCGGCGTTCTCGGTGCGCACCGACAGGTCCTGGTTGCCGGTGGCGATCTCGGCGCTGGCGGTGGTGATGCTGTCCACCGCCGTGCGCACCTGCTGCAGCACCTGCAGATAGCGCTGGCGCATGCCTTCCACCTCGCGCACCAAGGCGCCCATCTCGTCGGCGCGGCGCGTCTCGAACGCCTGCGTGAGGTCGCCCTGCGCCACCAGCGTCACCGCGCCGGTCAGCTCGCGCAGCGGCTCGCTCACGCCGCGGCGCACCATGGCGAAAATGCCCGCGCCCACCACCGCCAGGGCAACGGCCATCACCAGCCACACCGCCCCCATCGCGCGCCGCTGGCTGGTCAGCGCCTCGTGGTCGGACACCTCTGCGACCACCTGCCAGCCCGTGGCGGTCTTGGTACTCAGGGCCCACGGGTCCGCCCCCTGGGCGGGCAGCAGCGCCGCGGCCTGCGGCACGAAGCCATCGGCGCTGGCGTTCAGCGCGGCGAGGAAATCGGCCGCGCCCGGATAGGCCTCCAGCACCTTCTTGCCGCGCGCCGTGGGGTGCGCGACGAACACCGCATCCTGCGGGCCCTTGCGCGGGTCGATCACGTACATGCCGCCGTGCTCATAGAACTGCATGCTGGCCACCTGCTTTTGCATCTGCTCCTGGAAGGCCGACAGGTCGTTGCCCACGAACAGGATGGCGATCACCTTGCCCGCCGCGTTCTTCACCGGCGCGTAGTGCGCCATGTAGGGCTTGCCGAACAGCATGGTGCGCCCCGTGTAGGGCTGGCCCGCCAGCATGGGCGCGTAGGCGGGGCTCGCGCGGTCGAGCAGGGTGCCCTGGGCGCGCTCGCCCTTTTCGTTCTTGACCGAGGTGGTGATGCGGATGAAGTCCTCGCCCTTCCTCGCGAACACCGTGGCCACGCCGCCCGTGTCCTGGCTGAATTTGTCCACCGTGCCGTAGTCGTCGTTCACCGCGATGCCGAAGCTGCTCAACTGGCCGCTGGCCTCGTCCAGCTGCATGCTCGGATCAAAGCCGCGCTGGAACGCCAGGGCCGATCGGCGCACCAGCTCGCGGTTGGCCTCGTCCACCGCGTTGAGCGACTGGCCCACCGCATCGACCGCATCGCGCACGCCCTCGGCGATCTGCGCGCGCGCGGCCTTCGTGGTGATGAGCGAGATCGCGATGCTCACCGCGACCAGCGCGACGGCCACCAGGGCAAGGGCCAGCAAAGTGACGCGGCGGGCCACCGAACGGGTTCGGACAGGGGAGGTCATGGCGGGTCCTTGGTCGGGCGCAGTGGGGAAGGAACGAGGGCGATAAAAAAGGAATGGCAGAAGACGCCGACCCATCGTAAGCAACCGTAACTTTCGCAGGATGAAGGCATTCCTGTAAGGGAAAACCCTATATTTTGGGCGGTATAGTGCTTGGCAGCCGTGCCTTGATCCAGGTCAAAAGAGGCTATAGCGCATATTGGACTAGGGTGTATAGCTATTTAAATCATAGCAATCGTCCGATGTTGCAACTTGTAGTGATTGAGACACTTTTGCTGGCATCCCCGATGCAAGCGAACGAGATAGAAAGGTTTGGGGCCCGCCCAGGCCAGGCCGGCAGGCCGCCGTGTCCTGCGCTTTCCCTGCCCCTGACGCACCGCCGCCAGCGCCCTGGCCGGCGGCGATCGGCTGTCAGGCGTGCTCGAAGTGGAACACCGCCGTGCCCGCCATGGCGTTGGGCAGAAAACGCACCTCGCGCCCGTCCTGCAGGCCGAAGGCGTCGATCACGCGCAGGGCGTTCTTGTGCGCCAGCACCTCGAAATCCTTGAACGTGCCCACGCGGATGTTGGGCGTGTCATACCACTGGTAGGGCAGCCGGCGCGTGACGGGCATGCGCCCGCGCAGCACCGACAGCCGGTTGGGCCAGTGCGCGAAGTTGGGAAACGCCACCACGCCCGCGCGGCCCACGCGGGCCGTTTCGCGCAGCATCACCTCGGTGTTGCGCAGGTGCTGCAGCGTGTCGATCTGCAGCACCAGGTCGAACGAGTTGTCGCCGAACATCGCCAGCCCCTCCTCCAGGTTGAGCTGCACCACATTGACCCCGCGGCGCACGCAGGCCAGCACGTTGGCGTCGTCGATCTCGATGCCGTAGCCCGTGCAGCCGCGCTCGCGCTGCAGGTACGACAGCATCGCGCCGTCGCCGCAGCCCAGGTCCAGCACCCGCGCGCCGTGCGGCACCAGCCGGGAGATCGCATGCATGGTGGCTTTCTCGGTCATGCGAGCTCCTTGGCGATGCTGTCGAAATACGAGCCGACGACGCCCATGTAGCGGGCGTCGTCGAGCAGGAAGGCGTCGTGGCCGTGCGGCGCGTCGATCTCGGCGTAGCTCACGTCGCGGCGGTTGTCCAGCAGCGCCTTCACGATCTCGCGGCTGCGCGCGGGCGAAAAGCGCCAGTCGGTGGTGAAGCTCACCAGCAGGAACCTGGCCGTGGCGCGCGCCAGCGCCAGCGTGAGGTTGCCGCCGTAGGCGAGCGCCGGGTCGAAGTAGTCGAGCGCGCGCGTGATCAGCAGGTAGGTGTTGGCGTCGAAATACTCGCTGAACTTGTCGCCCTGGTAGCGCAGGTAGCTCTCGATCTGGAACTCGATGTCCTGCGTGCTGTAGCGGTAGCCCGGCCCCGCGCCGGGCGTGCCCGGGGCGGCCGGCGCACCGCCGGCGGTGCCCGCCGGCAACGTCTCCTCCATCACCGTCTGGCGCAGCTGGCGGCCGAATTTCTCGTTCATCACGTCGTCCGACAGGTACGTGATGTGGCCGATCATCCGCGCGATGCGCAGGCCGCGCTGCGGGATCGCCCCGTGCCGATAGAAGTGCCCGCCATGGAAGTCCGGGTCGGTCACGATGGCCCGGCGCGCCACTTCGTTGAAGGCAATGTTCTCCGCCGTGAGGTTGGGGGCGCTGGCCACCACCACCGCATGGCGCACGCGCTCGGGGTACTGCAGCGCCCACGACAGGGCCTGCATGCCGCCCAGGCTCCCCCCCAGCACCGCGGCCAGTTGCTGCACGCCGATCTGATCCAGTAGCCGCGCCTGCGCGTTCACCCAGTCTTCCACCGTGACCACAGGGAAGTCGGCGCCGTACACCTCGCCGGTGTCCGGGTGCGTGTCCATCGGGCCGGTGGAGCCGAAGCACGAGCCCAGGTTGTTGATGCCGATCACGAAGAAGCGGTTCGTGTCCACCGGCTTGCCGGGGCCGATCATGTTGTTCCACCAGCCCTCGCTCTTGGGCTGGCCTTCGTACACGCCCGCCACGTGGTGCGAGGCGTTCAGCGCATGGCACACCAGCACCGCGTTGGAGCGGTCGGCGTTGAGCGTGCCGTAGGTCTCGAAGGCAAGGGTGTAGTCGCGGATGGCGCCGCCGCTCTGCAGCGGCAGCGCGTCGGCGAAATGCAGGGACTGGGGCGTGGCAATGAAGGACATGAAAAAACCCGGCGTCGCTAAAAACGAGGCCGGGTCGGTGTGTCTGTCACTTGGCGGACGGGTCTTTAGCAGTATTTATAAAGCGCCCGCAAGCTATGCAAATCGGCGCGAAGGGCACTATACCAAAGCCAAAGCCCGCCGCCCAGCGCCCGTTCAGGCCATCGGCGCGAAAAGCGCGATCAGGCCCAGCGTGAGGAAAATCACCGCCGACACCCCATGCACCGCGCGGATCGGCACCCGCCGCGTGATGCGCTCGCCCAGCCACACCACGGGCGCGTTGGCCAGCATCATGCCCAGCGTCGTGCCGGCAACCACCCACCCGTAGGCGCTGTAGCGCGCGGCCAGCATCACCGTGGCGACCTGGGTCTTGTCGCCCATCTCGGCCAGGAAGAAAGCGATCAGCGTGGTGCCGAACACGCCAAAGCGTGGCGCGCTGTCCGATCCGTCGTCGTCCAGCCGGTCGGGGACGAGCATCCACACCGCCATCGCGATGAACGACAGCCCGAGCCCCCAGCGCAGCACCTGCGGCCCCACGACGGTCGTCACCCAGGCGCCCACGGCCCCCGCCAAGGCATGGTTGGCCAGCGTGGCCACGAAAATGCCGAGCACGATCGGCCACGGCTTGCGGAAACGCGCGGCGAGAACGAGGGACAGGAGTTGGGTCTTGTCGCCCATCTCCGCGAGGGCGACGATGGCGGTCGAAACGAAAAAGGCTTCCATGGGGCGAGGAGTTGTCCGGCCGGACAGGTCATAGAACATTGACTGCACCCCGACTCCGGCCTTTTGGATCGGTGCGCAGTCAATGGTCTCGCCCAGTTCGAATGAACCGCATGCACCACAGGCTGCGAAGGCCCGAGTTTGTTGATGCATGCCCCCGTGCGGTCTGTGCGCCGGGCGGGCTACTCCCCAAAGACGGGGGCGATTGTAACGATGCGCTTCCAATCTACGGGTAAATACCCAACAAAAACGTTGCGGCCACGCCAAATTTCGTGCTTAGACCCCAAAGAGATGGTTAATAATGGGCCTTGCCTTTCTGCCAAGCAGGAACGCAAGTAAGCGGTGATTGGTCGGTTTCGCGTCTTTGAAGTCGTCACAGGTTTGTTGATTGCGTCGGGCTCCATCGCGTTTTCTTTGTTTTTTAGGAGTCCTTCATGGGCAACAAACTCTACGTGGGCAACCTGCCCTATTCTTTCCGCGACGACGATCTGCAACAAACGTTCAGCCAGTACGGCGCCGTGCAAAGCGCCAAGGTCATGATGGAACGTGACACCGGCCGCTCCAAGGGTTTCGGCTTTGTCGAAATGGGCAGCGATGCCGAAGCGCAAGCTGCCATCCAAGGCGCGCATGGTCAAAACTTCGGCGGCCGTGACCTCGTGGTCAACGAAGCTCGTCCGATGGAACCCCGTCCTCCCCGCAGCGGTGGCGGCGGCTTCGGCGGCGGCAACGGCGGTGGTGGCGGCTACGGCGGTGGTGGCGGTGGCGGCCGCAGCGGTGGTTTCGGCGGCGGTGGTGGCGGTGGTGGCTACGGCGGTGGCCGCAGCAGCTACTAAGCTCACGCTCGCAACATCTCAAAAAGGGTCCCTCGGGGCCCTTTTTTCATGCCTGAGCGCAGGGCATTTGGCGGGCGTCGGGACCTTGCTTTTTTGCGGAATTTATGGCCCATAATGCATCGGCGAGAAATTTTTCGCGTCGACGTTTGCGGGGATCCGTCAGTTTCGCGCATGGGATATCTTTCTGATTCACTGGCCGCGTTTTCGGGACTCCATCGCTTTATCAATGTGTTTTTGAGGAGTCCCGTAATGGGCAACAAACTGTATGTCGGCAATCTGCCGTACTCGGTGCGTGACAGTGACCTGGAGCAGGCCTTCGGCCAATTCGGGACCGTGACCAGCGCCAAAGTCATGATGGAGCGCGACACGGGCCGCTCCAAGGGCTTTGGCTTCGTCGAGATGGCCAGCGACCCTGAAGCACAAGCTGCGATCCAAGGCATGAACGGCCAGCCCCTGGGTGGTCGCGGCATCGTCGTGAACGAGGCGCGCCCGATGGAACCCCGTCCCCCCCGCAGCGGTGGGGGTGGTTTCGGCGGTGGCGGCGGCTACGGCGGTGGTGGTGGCGGTGGCGGTGGTGGATATGGCGGCGGCGGTGGTGGTGGTCGCAGTGGTGGCGGCGGCTACGGTGGTGGCGGCGGTCGCAGTGATGGCGGCGGAGGTGGCTACAGCGGTGGAGGCCGTGGCGAAGGCGGCGGCGGTGGATATGGCGGTGGCGGCGGTGGCCGCGGCGACGGCGGTTTCCGCAGTCCCTATGGCTCCGGCTCGCGCAATGGCGGCGGCGGCGGTGGCCGAAGTGGTGGCGGCGGCGGCGGCTACGGTGGTGGCGGCAACGGCGGCTACTGATCTCCCCTTGCGGGGGTCCTTTCTCTCCGGAAAGCCCCTCTCGCACAATGAAAAAGGCTCCTGTTCAGGAGCCTTTTTTGTGGGCGCCGCCGGCTGGAACCCCGAGGCGGGCCCCATGCCCAGTCAGTGTGGGGCGCCGCTCTTTTGCCGGTGCTTTCGCGGGCGGCCTGCCAGCAGGCGGTCGAAAAGCCCGTTCGGCAATACGCGCAGCAGCTTGGCCACCACGCCCATCTGCCAGGGAATGACGCGGTAGCTCGCACCCGCGCGGATCGCGGCGAACGCCCGGTCGGCAAAATCCTCCGGCTGCATCAAAAACGGCATGGCGTAGCGGTTCTGGCGGGTGAGCGGGGTGTCGATGTACCCCGGGCACAGCGTGACGACCCGCACCCCTGAAGCGCGCAGTTCCCCCCGCAGGCTTTCGCAGTAGCTGATGACGGCCGCCTTGCTGCCGCAGTACGCGCCGTGACCGGGCAGGCCCCGGATGCCGGCCACGCTGCCAATGCTCACGAGCGCTCCGCTGCCGCGCAGCGCCATCGCGTCCACGAACGGTTGGAACGTGGCCGCCATGCCGATGTTGTTGGTGGCGAACGTGCGTGCCATCACGTCGATGTCTTCCCTCGCGGCCGTGTCCATGCCCACGCTGATGCCCGCGTTGGCGATGACGACATCGGGCACGCCCTGCCGCGCGATGCACGCCTGGCCTGCAGCCACGATGCTGTCGGGCTGCGCCACGTCGGCGCTATAAATTTGATAGCTATCCGCCGGGATGTTGCTTGCGCTGGCCCACGATTGCATCTCTGCCGTGCGGCGGGCCACCAGCGCGAGCCGGTAGCCCGCCTGGTGAAAGCGCAGGGCGAGCGCCTGGCCGATGCCGCTGGATGCGCCGGTGATGAACACCAGGGGGCTGGAAGGCATGGGGGTTCCTGAAGGGTTGGGCCGCGTCGGCGCTTGCGGGGTCGTCGTCACTTGCCGGGCGGGGGCATCAGCATGCCCTTCACGCGGCCTTGCAACTGCATGATCTGGCTGAGGTTGTTGTAATCCATGGTGTCCGCCGTGAACTGGTCCTTGCCCCGCGTCAGCGTGACCGGCTGGTTCGATTGCACCCGTTCGTCGTTGAGCCACGCGTGCAGGAACTCGCCCCGGAACTGCAGGCGCGGCAGCGGCTCGCGTCCGGGCCGCACCAGCGGCTCGCGGGTGACGATGGCGTTGCCGAACAACTGCACCTCGGAGCCGTCCGCATTGGTGAGCGCACGGTCGGCCGTGGCGATGGTCAGGCGGCCGTCGGGCGCGACCGAGCGCATGTGGACCTTGTCGATCTCCAGTGTGTCGTTGTCCAGGTAGTGGCGCGCGAAGTCGCCGCGGACATCGCTTTGCAGCCGGCCCGTGGCATCGAAGCTCTTGACCGAAAAGGTCTTCATGAAATAGTCCGGCTCATGCGTCGGCGGGCGTTCCTGCACGGGCTTGACCGGCGTGGGCGCGTTGCGCACCAGCCACCATGTGCCGAGCGCCATGAGTCCCATGAGCGCCACTGGGAGGTAGATGGACAGCCGGTCCCAGCCCCGGCGCAGCGTGGCGATCATGCGGCGTGGGCCTCCAGCAGTTCGGCGTAGCGGCCGCTGGCCACCAGCAGCAGGTCGCAGAACTCGCGCGCCGCGCCGGCCCCGCCCGCCGCGGCGGTGACGTGGTGGGCCACGGCGCGTGCCTCGATGTGGCCATGGCAGGGCGCACAGGCGAGGGCGCAGCGGCGCATCAGGGGCAGGTCGGGCCAGTCGTCGCCGATCACGGCGGCCTGCGTCCAGTCGAGCCCCAGTTCCGCCAGGATCGCCTCGGCGGCAGGGCGCTTGTCTTCGGTGCCGAAGCGGGCATGCACCACGCCCAGGTTCTTCAGGCGCAGGCGCAGCGCGGGGGCATCGCGGCCCGTCACCACGGCGGGGGTGATTCCGGCCTTTTGCAGCAATTTGATGCCGTGGCCGTCGAGCGTGTGAAAGCGCTTGAGCGTCTCGCCGGCTTCGCTGAAGTACAGGCCGCCGTCGGTGAGCACGCCGTCCACGTCGAAAAACGCCACGCGCACGTCCTGCGCGCGCAGCAGCAGTTGCGCATCGAAGTGCAGGGCCGGCCGCAGGGGCGGCAGCGGCTGGCCGGCGGGCGCTGCCGCATCGGCGGGCTGTGGGGTCAGTGGATTGCCCATCAGATGACCTTCGCGCGCATCAGGTCGCCGATGTGCACCACGCCGACGAGCATGCCGTCCGGGTGGGCCACCAGCACGCTGGTGATGGCGTGGCGCTCCATCATTTCGGCCGCGTCCACGGCGAGTGCGTCGGGGGCGATGGTGCGCGGGCCCGGGTGCATGACCTCGCCGGCGGTCGCGCCGCGCAATTCAGCGCCGGCTTCGATGCGCCGGCGCAGGTCGCCGTCGGTGAAGATGCCGAGCACGCGGCCCGCATCATCCACCACGGCCGAGGCGCCCAGGCGCTTGGCGCTCATCTCGCGCATGAGTTCGCTGAACGAGGCGCCGGGCGCCACGCGCGCGATCTCATTGCCCGAGCGCATCACGTCGCTCACGTGCGTGAGCAGCTTGCGTCCCAGCGCCCCGCCGGGGTGCGAGCGTGCGAAGTCTTCGGACCGGAACCCGCGGGCGTCCAGCAAGGCGACGGCCAGGGCGTCGCCCATGGCCAGCTGCGCCGTGGTGCTGGCGGTAGGCGCCAAATTCAGTGGGCAGGCCTCGCGGTCCACGCTGCAGTCCAGCACCAGATCGGCATGGCGTGCCAGGGTGGACTGAAGTCCCCCGGTCATGGCCACGAGCGGCACGCCCAGTCGCTTGAGCACAGGCAGCAGCACGGTGAGTTCGGCGCTTTCGCCACTGTTGGAAATGCCCAGGACCAGATCGCCCGGCGTGACCATGCCCAGGTCGCCATGGCTGGCTTCCGCAGGGTGCACGAAGAAGGCGGGCGTGCCAGTGGAGGCGAGGGTGGCGGCGATCTTGCGGCCGATGTGGCCGCTCTTGCCCATGCCCATGACCACGACGCGCCCCGTGGTGGCCAGCACGCGCTCGACGGCGCTGGCGAAGCTGGCGCCCACGCGGGCCGAGAGCCCCGTCAGGGCGGCGGCCTCGATATCGAAAGTTTCGCGGGCCAGGCGCAGTGCCTGGTCGGCATGGAAGGGCGCAGGCGCGGCGGGGGCGGAAAGCATGCGCGGATTCTATCGGCCGGGCCATGGGCTTGCGCCGCGCCTGGGCTAGCATCCATGCATGTCCTCACTTGCCCTGACGCTGCTCTACCTGCTGGCCGCCGTACTGGGGGTGGTGGCGTGCCGCAGCCTCAAGTTGCCGCCCATGCTGGGCTACCTGGCGGCGGGCATCCTGATCGGACCCCACGCGCTGGCGCTGGCCCAGAATTCCGAGGGCGTGCGCCACCTGGGCGAGTTCGGCGTGGTGTTCCTCATGTTCGCCATCGGCCTGGAGTTCAGCCTGTCCAAGCTGCGCGCCATGCGCCGGTTCGTGTTCGGCCTCGGGCTGATGCAGGTGGCGCTGACCATGGCCGCCACGATGGCAGGCGTGCTGCTGCTGTCGCGCTTTTGGGGCGGCATCTGGGACATGGGCTGGCAGACCGCTCTGGCGCTGGCCGGCACGCTGGTGATGAGCAGCACGGCCATCGTGGTCAAGCTGATGGCCGAGCGGGCGGAGCTGGAGAGCGAGCATGGCCGCCGCGTGCTGGGCATTTTGCTGTTCCAGGATCTGGCCGTGGTGCCGCTGCTGGTGCTGATTCCGGCGCTCGGCTCCCGGCCGGATCAGTTGTTGGTTGCGCTGGGCCTGGCGCTGCTCAAGGCCACGGTGCTGGTGGGCGTGCTGCTGGCGGGCGGCCAGCGGGTGATGCGCTGGTGGCTCACGCTGGTGGCGCGCCGCAAGAGCGACGAGCTGTTCATGCTGAATCTGCTGCTCATCACGCTGGGGCTGGCCTGGCTGACCGAAACGGCAGGGCTGTCGCTGGCGCTCGGGGCCTTCATCGCCGGCGTGCTGGTGTCCGAAACCGAATACCGCCACCAGGTGGGTACGGACATCCGGCCCTTCCATGACGTGCTGCTGGGCCTGTTCTTCATCACGGTGGGGATGATGCTGGACTGGCACATCCTGCTGGAGCGCTGGGCGCTGGTGCTGCTGCTCCTGGTGGTGCCCCTGCTAATCAAGGCCGGGGTGATCCTGGTGCTGGCGCGCGGCATGGGGGCCACCACGGGGGTGTCGCTGCGCACGGGGCTGTATCTGGCGCAGGCGGGGGAGTTCGGTTTCGTGCTGCTTTCGCTCACGCAGGAGCACGGGCTGGTGCAACCCGCGCTGATGAACCCCATCCTGGCCGCCATGGTGCTGTCGATGCTGGCAACGCCCTTCCTCATCCTGTACAGCAACCGCATCGTGATGAAGCTGGTGGCCAGCGACTGGCTGCAGCAGTCGCTGCAGATGACCACCATCGCACGCAAGTCGATCAACACCAGCAAGCACGTGCTGATCTGCGGCTACGGGCGTTGCGGCCAGAACCTGGCGCGGATGCTGGAGCGCGAAGGCATTCCCTACATGGCGCTGGACCTGGACCCCGACCGGGTGCGCCAGGCCGCGGCGGCCGGGGATTCGGTGGTGTATGGCGACGCCACGCGGCTGCAGGCCCTGATGGCGGCCGGGTTGGTGCGGGCCAGTGCCGTGGCGGTGACGTACCTGGACATTCCCGCCACGCTCAAGGTGCTGGCCAACACGCGCGAGCACGCGCCGCAGGTGCCGGTGGTGGTGCGCACGCAGGACGACCAGTACCTCGACAAATTGCAGGCCGCTGGCGCGACCGAGGTGGTGCCCGAGGCCATCGAAGGCTCGCTGATGCTGGCCAGCCATGCGCTGGCGCTGGTCGGCGTGCCCATGCGGCGGGTGCTGCGCCTGGTGCAGGATCAGCGCGACGCCCGCTACAACCTGCTGCGCGGCTACTTCCACGGAGCGGACGACGACACGGTCTCCGAGCGCGACCAGGAGCGGCTGGCGTCCATCATGCTGCCTCCCGGGGTGCGGGCGCTGGGCCAGCCCCTTGGGCCGCTGGCCTTGCATGCGATGGGCGTGCGGGTGGTGAACCTGCGCCACAAGGACGGCCGCATGTCGCAGCCGGACGATGCCACGGTGCTGGCCGAAGGCGACACGCTGGTGCTGTCGGGCCATCCCACGGCGCTGGCGTTGGCGGAAGACGCCTTGCTGCGGACGTGAACGGCCCAAGGCGCTGCCAGCCTGCGCCACGCCGATACACTGCATTCCTCTCCCTGTTCCCTCTCCGGCATGGCTGCACATCTCGCCATGCGCGGGCGGTCTTTTCCTCCAGCCTTTCCCACCGCGCCATGCAAGCCCTCAGCGTCAACGAATACCTCCGCCAGCACATCCGCACGGTGCCCGACTGGCCCGCGCCGGGCGTGCAGTTCCGCGACATCACGCCGCTGCTGCAGGACCCGAAGGTGTTCCGCGTGCTCATCGATGCCTTCGTGCACCGCTACATGGACCGGGCCCTGCGGCCCGATGTGGTGGCCGGGCTGGATGCGCGCGGCTTCATCCTGGGTGCGGTCGTGGCCTACGAGCTGAACGTGGGCTTCGTGCCGATCCGCAAGAAGGGCAAGCTGCCTTTCACCACGGTCGAGGAAACCTACGAACTGGAATACGGCAGCGCCACCGTGGAGCTGCATGCCGATGCCGTTAAGCCGGGCGACCGCGTGCTGCTCATCGACGATCTGATCGCCACGGGCGGCACGATGATGGCGGGCAAGAATCTGCTGGAGCGCCTGGGTGCGACGGTGACCGAGGGCGCGGCCATCGTGGACCTGCCCGAGCTGGGCGGTTCGCAGCGCCTGCGGGAAGCGGGCTTGCCGCTGTACACGCTGGTGGATTTCGCGGGCCACTGAGCGCGGGGCGGGGGCGAAAGGCAGCCGATAGGGCCCGCCGCAGCCGCTGGGTGTACCGGCGCGATAAAATTAGCAATCATTCTCATCCGGCGGATTCGTCCCAGCGTTTGGCTGGAGACCGCCGCGGCGTTGGGCGTTGGCGCTGCTGCAGATGGAATGGCTTTTTCTCGTTCGCTTCTTTCCTGGGTTCCGTCCGCTATGTCCCGCCTTGTCCCGTTTCACCCGCGCCGCTTCGGCTTGCGGGCTGTTTCTCTTTCCTCCCCCGGCCAAGCTCTGGCGCACGCCGGACTTGGCAAAGGGGCGGGCCTGTGAACCGCGACGGCGCCACATCCCAGCCGCAGACTCGGAGCGCTGGTGCGTTGGCCCCGGACGGGGCTTGCCAGCCGCAGGGCAGGGCATCGGCGGACCGGCGCGCTCCATGGCGCCGGCTGGCGCTGCCTTCGCTGCGGCAGGCGTGGTTCCAGGTGCACTGGTTCCTGGGCATCACGGCGGGCACCGTGCTCGTGGTCATCGGCCTGTCCGGGGCGCTGCTGTCCTTCCATGAGGAAATCCTGGACGCGCTCAATCCCGGCGTGCGCCAGGTCACGCCGCGCGCAGGGCCCATGCTCACCCCGCAGCAGATCGTGGATGCCGTGGCGCGGGTTCCCGGCCACCCGCGCATCAGCACGCTGACGGTGCAATCGCAGCCTGGCGCGGCGGCGCGGGTGATCTTCCAGGCGCGTCCCGGCGAGCGCCGGGGCGATACCGTCTATGTGCACCCCTACACCGGCGCACTGCAGCCCGATCTGAAAGGGCAGGACGCCTTCGAATGGATCGAGGCGCTGCACCGCTGGCTTTTGCTGCCGCGCGAACCTGGCCGCGTGGCAACAGGCGTGCTGGCACTGTGCCTGCTCGCGCTGTCGCTCTCGGGCCTGTACCTGCGCTGGCCCCGCCACCCGCTGCGCTGGCGCACCTGGCTCACGTTCGACACGGCACTCAAGGGCCGCTCGTTCCTGTGGGCGCTGCACTCGGTGGTGGGCACCTGGGCGCTGGTGGTGTACCTCATGCTCACCGCCACCGGGCTTTATTGGGCGTTCGATGCGGTGCGCGACACGGTGGACGGCTGGGCCGGCCTGCCGCGCCCGGCGCGTGCTGCCGCCGCCCCGCGCGCGGGTGTCAAGGCGGGGCCTGACGCCAATGAAGCGGCGCCGCTGGACCTCACGCGCGCCTGGCGCACGTTCGAGCAGCGGGCGGGGCCGTGGACCCAGGCCAGCCTGCGCCTGCCGGCGCGGCCCACGCAGGCCGTGCAGTTCACCTGGCTGGCCGCGGACGCAACGCATGACCGCCAACGCAACCGCATGTCCATCGAGCCCTTGACCGGCGAGGTGCCGGTGGATGATCGGCACGCCCAGCGCGGTGCTGCGGCGCGCGCCCTTGCCACCATCTATCCCTTGCACATGGGCACCTATTTCGGCCTGCCCGGCCGGCTGGCGGTCATGTTCGCCAGCTTGGCCATGCCGCTGTTCGCGATCACCGGCTGGATGCTCTACCTGGGCCGCCGTCGCCAGCGCCGAGCCACCGAGGCCGCCCGCGCCGCCCACGGACATTCCATGCCACCGATGGCAGGCAGGGACCAGAACGCCGACACGCTGCTGGTCGCCTATGCCAGCCAGGCGGGCCAGGCCGAGCGCGTGGCGCTGCAGAGCGCAGCCGCATTGCAGCGCGCTGGCTTGGGGCTGGCCGTGCAATCGCTGCAGGCGCTCACGCCCGGGATGCTGACCGCTCACCGCCGCGTGCTGCTGGTGGCCAGCAGCTTTGGCGAGGGCGAGCCGCCGGACAATGCCCGCCGCTTCGCCCGCTTGCTGGCGCACCAGCCGGCAGACTCGCTGAAGGGTGTGCGCTACGGCCTGCTCGCGCTGGGCGACCGCAACTACACGCGCTTTTGCGGCTTCGGCCATGCCTTGGACGAAGGGCTGCGCCGGGCGGGTGCCGAGCCGCTGTTTCCGCTCATCGAAGTGGACGACGCAGATCCTGCCGCCCTGGCCCGGTGGACCGAGGCGCTGGCGGCGCTGGAGGGCGCGGAGCATCTGGCAATGAACGTGGATTTGGCAGAGGGCACTCCATCGCCCGTCTATGCGCCTTGGCGCCTGGCCCGACGGGAATGCCTCAACCCGGGGAGCCTGGGTCACCCCTTGTTCGAGGTGTCGCTCACCCACAGCGACCCGGCCGATTGGCACCCGGGAGCGTTGGTCGAGGTGCTGCCGCGCCATGCGCCGCAGGCCGTGGCGGCGTGGTTGCACGCTGCGGGTGCCGATGGCGCCGCGCCGGTGCAGCACGAGGGCGAAAGGACGACGCTGGCCGACGCCCTGGCGGTGAGCGTGCTGCCCCAGCCCCCCTTGGAGTTTGCCGGTGCGCAAGCCTGTGCCGACGCGCTGGTGGCCCTGGCGCCCCGCACCTACTCCGTGGCCTCCTTGCCCGGCGACGGCGCGCTGCAGCTGCTGGTCCGCCAGGAGCGGCATGCCCAGGGACTGGGGCTGGCGTCGGGTTGGCTCACGGCCCATGCGTCGCTGGGCGCCGAGGTGGCATTGCGCCTGGTGGCCAATCCGCGTTTCGATTCCGCCCCGGGCGACGCACCTTGCATCTTCATCGGCAATGGATCGGGCCTGGCGGGCCTGCGCTCCCACCTGCGCGCCCGGGTGCGGGCGGGCCATCGGCGCAACTGGCTGCTGTTCGGCGAGCGCCAGCGGGCGCACGACGACCTGTGTGCCGAAGAAATCGGTGGCTGGCAGAACCAGGGCTTTCTCGAACGTCTGGATCGGGTTTTCTCCCGCGACGGGGAGGCCCATCGCCATGTGCAGGACCGGCTGCGCGATGCGGCGGACGACTTGCGCGAATGGGTCGCACAGGGCGCGGTGGTCTATGTGTGCGGCAGCGCCGAAGGCATGGCGGCCGGCGTGGACGCGGCGCTGGTGGAGGTGCTCGGCGCCGATGCTGTCGATGCGCTGATCACCGATGGCCGCTACCGGCGCGACGTGTACTGATCCGTTGCAGGCCGGCACGCGGCGGTGGCTGACTGGCAACTGGGGCGAGTCCCACGCCGCCGCCGGCGTGGTTCAGCGCAAATCGCCGTACTGCGTGTTGCTCAGGTCGGGCGAGCGGGCGTCGCTGCCCGGCATTTCCGTGTCTTCGAAGCCGGTGGGGGTCGAGGGCAGCAGCGGGCCTGAGCGCGTGGACACCCCCGTGCGCGGTGCCGGTGCAGGGGGCTTGGCCGCGGCGGCATGGTCCAGCGCCCGCTTGAACGCTGCCACTTCGTCGGCTTCGATCGGGTCGAACGTTTTGGCTGGGGCGCGGGCCGGCGGCGCTGGGGGCACCAGGGGCGCGCTGCGCGGCGCCAGCAATGGATCGATGGGCGGGGGTGCCAGGGGAGCAGGGGCGGGGGGCATGCACGGGTGCTGGCGGGCGCGCCAGCGGGGCGGCTGGCACATGCGGCACCGAAGGGCCGGCCACGCCGTGTGGCGCGAGGCCCTTGCTGGGCATGCCGACGGCCACGTGGTCGTTGATGCGCCAGTACACGGCAGTCACCAGAATGTCGAAGCGGGTCTTGGCGGTCTGTGCGATCAGCGCTTCGATCTCGCTCAGGCGGATGGTCTCGCCGCCGTATTCGCGGGCCAGGTCCATCATCACGAGGAACTGGCGGCCGCGCTGGTCCAGGGACAGCACCTTGAATTTGTAGCCCGCGGACAGCACGCCCGCGCGGACCATGGCATCGCGCACCACGGTGTAGAGCAGTTCGCGCCGCTCCATGCGCTCGTTCTTGCGGTTGGCGGCGTGTTCGGCCGGAGGTTCGGGCATGGGTTTGCCGGGGCCGCGACCGGGCACCAGAGGCACCGTGGCATCTGCGTTCAGCAGGCCGGAGGGCTCCACCGCCGGGCGCTGCCGGGGCGCAGGGGGTTTGCGGTTGAACCAACTGAAAAGTGACATGCCGTGCCTTTTTCGGATAGCGCCAAAAGTTCGAAAACGAGTGTAACGCGCGCTCCGCGAGCCAATGGCGTTCCCGCATCCACCGGCCCCGGCACAGGCCTGGTGGAAGGCTCAGGTGTCAGGTCGCAGCAACACGCCGGCGGCGGTTGCCGAGCCGCTTGGACAGCACCGAGCCCATGGCCATGGCCAGATGGAGGGCCACGGCCGGCTGGCGGTTGGAGAGTTCGGAAAACCGCAGCGCCGTCAGGTTCCACAGCTTGGACGGTGCACCGGCCTGCACGGTCGCGGTGCGGGGCTTGTGCGAGAAGAAGGCGCTTTCGCCCACCACAGAGCCGGGGCCGACGATGGCCAGGCGCAGGCGGTCTTTTTCGTCTTCGTAATGCACGCTGAGGCTGCCGCTTTCCACGAAGTACAGCGTGCGGTCGCTGGCGCCTTGCGTGAACAGGGTGTGGCCGGTGGTGAGCGACATGGGCAGCAGGTAGCCCGACAGCAGGTCCCATTGCTCCATGGTCAGCGGGTTCATCATGCTGTCTTCCGCTGGCGCCTGGGCGATGGCCTGCACGAGACCCGTGAGGTCCATTTTGGGGGTGTGGGATGACAGCACAGCATTCATAGTGGCGCGAAAGTTAAGCCCGATGCGTTCAGCGCACAAGCACTCTTTACCACTCCTTACAAAACGCAACGGATGCGTGGGTGCGTCATTTGCCGATGCAGAAGCTGGAAAAGATCACGCCCAGCAGATCGTCGGAGGTGAATTCCCCCGTGATGGCATTGAGGGCCTGCTGCGCCAGCCTCAGTTCCTCGGCCAGCAAATCGAGCGCCGGGCCCGGCGAGTGCAATTGTGCCGCTGCCTCCATCAGGTGGCCATCCACTGCCTGAAGGGCCTGCACATGCCGCGCCCGCGCGATGTACACGCCCTCGGGAGCCGACTGCCATCCGGCCACGTCCAGCAGCAGGCGGCGCAGTGCGTCCAGCCCGTCGCCCGTGCGGGCCGACAGGCGGACCGCCGGCCGGTCCGGCACCGCGGCTGCGCTGTGGCCCGGTGCCTGATCGGTTTTGTTCCACACGTCGATCACCGGCACATGGCCGGGCAGCGTCCGGGCGATGGTGCCGGCGATGCCCTCGTCGGCCGCCCGGTAGTCGGTCGCGTCGGCGCGCGTGAGGTCGTGCAGGAAAAGCACGGCATCCGCCGCGGCGATCTCGTCCCAGGCGCGCGCGATGCCGATCTTCTCCACCTCGTCGTCGCTCTCGCGCAGGCCCGCCGTGTCGATCACGTGCAGCGGCACGCCCTCGATCTGGATGGTCTGCTGCACCTTGTCGCGCGTGGTGCCGGCGATGGGCGTGACGATGGCCAGCTCGGCCCCGGCCAGGGCATTCAGCAGCGAACTCTTGCCGGCGTTGGGTTGCCCGGCGATCACCACCTTGATGCCCTCGCGCAGCAGCGCGCCCTGGCGCGTGCGCTGCATGACGGTGGCCAGCGTCTGCTGCAAATTCGATAGCTGCCCACCGGCGTCCGCCTTGCGCAGGAAGTCGATTTCTTCTTCAGGAAAATCGAGCGTGGCTTCCACCAGCATGCGCAGGTGGATGAGGGCATCGCGCAGGCGGTGGATCTCGTCCGAGAACGCGCCCGCCAGGGAACGGCTGGCGCTGCGTGCCGCGGCTTCGGTGCTCGCATCGATCAGGTCGGCAATGGCCTCGGCCTGCGCCAGGTCGATCTTGTCGTTGAGGAAGGCCCGTTCGGTGAACTCGCCCGGCTGGGCCAGGCGCAGGCCGGGCAGGCGGGCCCGGCCGCTGGCCGCGTCGGCCTGGGCGGCGGCTTCCAGGCAGCGCGCCAGCAGCAGCTGCAGCACCACGGGGCCGCCGTGCGCCTGCAGCTCCAGCACGTCCTCGCCCGTGTAGCTGTGGGGTGAGGGAAAGTAAAGCGCCAGCCCCTGGTCGATGGACTGGCCGGCCGCATCGCGAAAGGGCAGGTACGTGGCCTCGCGCGGTCGCAGGGCGCGCCCGCACAGCGCCTCGGTGAGCGGACCCAGGCCCCGGCCGGACACCCGCACGATGCCCACGGCGCCGCGCCCCGGTGCGGTGGCGATGGCGGCGATGGGGTCGGAGTGGCGGGGCAGCATGCGATGGGGAAAGGGTGGGGAACGGGGCATGATAGCTGCGCCATTCGCGTGGCATGCCCCTGCACGGGCGCGATACCGCGCCCGCAAAAGACAAAGCCCGCCAGGGCGGGCTTTGCGTTCGGTCCGATCGGAGGGCTTACTTGATCGTGGTCCAGTTGGGCATCGGGCGGTCGTCCGCGCGGTGCAGCGTCTCCACGCCCTTGCGCATCGCCCAGGGGCGGATCTGGTGGTGCAGGGGGAGGTAGTAGTACTCGTCCTTGACCAGCTTCAGCGCGTCGGCGATCAGCGCGTCGCGCTTGGGCGCATCCATCTCCACCTTAATCTGGTTGATCATGCCGTCGAGCTTGGCGTCGCTGAAGCGGCCACCGTTGTAGGTGCCCGAAGCCGTCTTGCCTTCTTTGGTGGCCATCAGCGAATCCAGCGAATACAGCGAGTCGAACGTCGCCACGCCCCAGCCGAACAGGTAGGCACTCACGTCGTTGTTCATCACGCGGCTCACGAACTGGGCCATGGGGGCGGCCTGCAGCGTGGTCTTCACGCCGATGCGCGTCCACATGGCGGTGACGGCCTGGCAGATCGCTTCGTCGTTCACGTAGCGGTCATTGGGGCAGTCGAGCTTGAGCGAGAAGCCCTGAGGGTAGCCCGCGTCGGCCAGCAGCTTCTTGGCGGCTTCGACGTCGTACTTGGCGGCGCGCTCGTCCAGGCTCTTGCTCCAGCCGTGGACCATGGGCGCGACCATGGTGCCGGCAGGCACCGACAGGTTGCGCATGGTGCGGCTGTGGATGCCGGCCGAATCGATGGCCTGGTAGAGCGCCTGGCGCACGCGCTTGTCCTTGAGCGGGTTCTTGCCCGGCGTGCCGGCACCTGGCAGTTCGTCGCGGAACTGGTCCAGGCCCAGGTAGATGGTGCGGTTCTCGGCGCCTTCGATCAGCGTGATGTCGGGGCTGGACTTCATGCGCGCCAGGTCTTGCGGTGGTGGATCGACGACGAAATCGACCTGGCCGGAAATCAGCGCCGCCGAGCGCGTGGCCGCCGACTTGATGGGGGTGAACACGACTTCGTCGATGTTGCCCGTGGGCTTGTCCCACCAGTTCAGATTCTTCTTGAGCGTGACCTTCACGTCGGGCTGCCAGCCCACCATGATGAAGGGGCCGGTGCCGTTGGCATTGCGCGAGGCGTAGTTCTCTTCCTTGCCCGAATAGTCCTGCGCCTTCACCGAATTGTTCTTCTCGGCCCAGGCCTTGTTCATGATGCGGGCTTCGGTCAGCTCGCGCAGCAGCACGGGGTTGGGGCCCTTCAAGATCAGGTCCACGGTGAAGTCGTCCACCTTCTTCACTTCCTTGAGGCTCTGCACGGCGGACTGCATGTTCGAGGGGGGCGTCATGGCGCGCGTGAGCGAGAACACCACATCGTCGGCCGTGAACGGCGCGCCGTCGTGGAATTTCACGCCCTTGCGCAGTTCGAAGCGCACCTGCGTGGGGGAGATCTGGGTCCACTTCGTGCCGAGCGCGGGCTGGATCTGGTACTGCTGGTCGTAGCGCACCAGGCTCTCGTACACCTGCTGCAGGAAGGCATGCGTCGTCTGGTGGTTCTGGGCGTGGGGGTCCACGGTCAGGATGTCGTTGGCGCCGGCCCACCGCATCGTTGCGGCATGGACCGATCCTGCTGCCAGCAGGACCGCGATGCCCAGTGCGCTCCATTTGAAAGTCGTACGCTGCTGTTTCATTGGCCAGGTCTCCTCGTCGGTTAACGAAAGTGGATGAAAGATGCCGCGGGGGCAAGCCGAGCATCGTACCCAATGAAAAACGGCCGCTGTACAGCGGCCGTGGAATGTGTCGCAAACGCAGCGCGCAGGCGCTGCGTTTCGGGTCAGCGGAACTTCGGCAGATTGAACTGCGGCGGCACGCCCATGCGCGTGTTGATGATCCACTGCTGCGCGATCGACAGGATGTTGTTCGTCAGCCAGTACAGCACCAGGCCGGCCGGGAAGAAGAAGAACATCACGCTGAAGATCAGCGGCATGAACCACATCATCTTGGCCTGCAGCGGATCGGGCGGTGCGGGGTTCAGCGCCGTCTGCAGCAGCGAGCTGGCGGTCATCAGCAGCGGCAGGATGAAGAACGGGTCAGGCGAGGACAGGTCCTTGATCCAGCCGATCCAGGGCGCGTTGCGCATTTCCACGCTGGACAGCAGCACCCAGTAGAGCGCGATGAACACCGGGATCTGGACCATGATGGGGAAGCAGCCGCCCATCGGGTTGACCTTCTCCTCGCGGTAGATACGCATCATCTCCTGCTGCATCTGCTGCGGCTTGTCCTTCAGGCGCTCGCGCATCTCCATGATCTTGGGGTTGATGGCCTTCATCTTGGCCATGCTGGCGTACGCCTTCGCATTGAGCCAGTAGAACGCGATCTTCAGCAGGAACACCAGCGCGACGATGGACCAGCCCCAGTTGTTCAGCACCTTGTGCAATTGGTCGAGCAGCCAGTACAGCGGCTTGGCCAGGATGGTGAGCCAGCCGTAGTCCTTCACCAGTTCGAGGCCGGGAGTGAGCGATTCCAGCATCGTCTCGACCTGCGGGCCGGCGAACAGGCGCGCGTCCACCGTCTTGGACTGGCCCGGTGCGATCTCGCCCACCGGCGTGATCATGCCGACCGAGTACAGGTTGGTGTCCACCTTGCGCACGAACAGGTCGCGCTGCACGTCGTTGCCCAGCAGCCAGGCGCTGGCGAAGTAATGCTGCACCATGGCCACGTAGCCGTTCGTGGAGGCCTTGTCGATCTCGGCCTTGCCGTTCTCGATGTCCTTGAACTCGACCTTGTGGTACTTCTTGGCTTCGGTATAGACCGCGGGGCCGGTGAAGGTCGAATAGAACGACGACTCGCCCGGCGGCTTGTTGCCGTCGCGCACCAGTTGCAGGTACAGCTGGGGCGACACGGGCGCGGTGCCGGTGTTCACGATCTCGTGCTTCACGGCCACGTCGTATGTGCCGCGCTTCACGGTCCAGGTCTTGGCCAGCTTCACGCCGCCCAGATCGGCGGATTCGAAGCGCACGCTGATCTCGTTCTGGCCGTCCTGCAGGTCGCGGTTGCCGGCCACCACCGACATCGCCGTCTTGTGCGTGGGGTAAGTGCCACCGATCAGGCCGGTCTGTGCCACGTAAACGCGCTGCGCGCTTTCGTCGAGCAGCATGAACGGCTTGGACTTGTCGGCCATGTCCGGATACTTGAGCAACTCGCCATGCGTGAGCGAGCCGCCTTCGCTGTCGAAGGTCAGGCGCAGCACGTCGCTGGTCAAGGTGACGCGCTGGCGCTGGGCCGCCGCCGCAGGCTGCGGAACGCCGCCCGGCACCTGCTGCGCATTCGCGGGCGCCGCTGCGGTCGTCGGGGCCGGCACGGTGGAGGCTCCCGCTGCGCCCGAGGCGGCGGGAGCCGAAGATGCGGGCGCCATGGCGGCAGGCGTTGCACCGGGGAAGAAGGTGGCTTTGTGGCCGTTGTGCACTTGCCACTTGTCCCATAGCAGAACCATGGAAAAGCCAAATATCACCCACAGGATGGTGCGGCGAATGTCGTTCATGAAGACTTCTTCGGTGAGGAGGGGGTGGAGGACGTGGAAGGAGACAGGCGCGAGAACAGCCGCAAGGCCCGGGGCAGTTCTTCGGGCACCGGATCATGCCCTCCATCGCACCAGGGCTGGCACCGTGCCAGACGGTGCAGCGTCAGATAAGTTCCGGCCGCGGCGCCGTGGCGCTCAAGCGCCTGCAGCGAATAGGCCGAACACGTGGGCTCGAAGCGGCAGGCCGATCCGAGCCAGGGGCTCAGCACCAGCCGGTAGCCGCGCACCAGCGCCATCAGCAGCGCGCGCATCATGACACAGGCGCCGGGGCGGGCTGGGGTGCCGCCGGCGTCGTTGCCGCGGCGGCCTGCGCTGCGCTGCCGCTGCGCCGCACGGCGTAGCCGAACAACTGCAGCAACTCGGCGCGCACCGCCTGCTTGAGGGTCTCGGACGTCGCGCTGGTGAACTGCTTGCGGTCGAACGCCGAGCGCAGACGCACCACGTGCGCTGCCTGCAGCAATTGGGGCTCGAACGAGGCGGCCACGGCGTAGATCTGCCGCTTGATGGTGTTGCGGGTGACCGCGCGGCGGGCCCAGCGCTTGGGCACCATGGCGCCCAGCCAGACGCCGGGCGGCTCCGCCATGCCAAACAGGGCCTGCGGCCCTTGCGCATCAGGCAAGGAGCCGGGCCCTGTGGGAGGTGCTGGAGGCAACGCGGGCGCTGCGCCGGCAGGGGCCAGGCCCAGTCGGTGCAGTGCGAAGTGTGCGGTGCGGGAGACTGTTCCCCCGGCCATGGCGGCCTGGAACTGCGGACGGGTTTTCAGCCGTTGCATGGGAGGGTTCCCGCCCGGAACCGGGCCGAGTGCCGTGGCGGCCTTAGACGGCCAGGCGCTTGCGGCCCTTGGCGCGGCGTGCGTTGATGACGGCACGGCCGCCGCGCGTCTTCATGCGCACGAGGAAACCGTGGGTGCGCGCACGGCGCGTCTTGGAAGGCTGGTAAGTACGTTTCATGGTCAATTCCTTGAGGGTTCGGTTCCGGGCGCAACTCGCAAGATGCGGGTTCCAGGCCCTCCGGATGCGGCGCCTCGATAAGCATCGAAGCGCTTGGCCCGGGCGTTATTGCCCTGAACGCATTCAGGGAAACCGGCGATTATTGCAGGCTTGGCGGGGCGTGGCAATGGTCGGGCTCCGGTCTGCGGATTTGCGGGGCTTCTGTCGGGTGGCCTGGGCGGTCTCAGCGGCGGTTGTGGATAACCCCTTGAAAAGGTACAATCCGCGGCCCTGAATCGTTCCTCTATCCACAACAAAAACCGCCATCAATGACCGAGGAACCTTCCCACAGCCCCGACAACGACCCGGGCGCCGATGCCGGACAAGGA